>NZ_JBIRQH010000003.1:0-424127 GCF_044333095.1 Streptomyces sp. NPDC021100 | reverse complement strand
CCGGCGGCCGCGGGGGGGGGGGGGGGGGGGGGGGGGGGGGGGGGGGGGGGGGGGGGGGGGGGGGGGGGGGGGGGGGGGGGGGGGGCCCCCCCCCCCCCCCCCCCCACCGCCGTGACTACGGCTTGGCGTGAGCATTCCCATCACGACGGGAGCTGCGGCCCTTACCCGCAGTCTCCCAGGAACACGCCCGATCCGGCGGTGGTGTACGCCTCGTACAACATGATCAGCTCCATCGGGATCGCCACCAGGTTGGGGCAGGCGCACACAAAGGCGAGCAGCCCATGCCACCTTCGCCAGAACGGAACGTCGTCACGACGGTGGATCCGCCTGGCTACCAGCACACAGACGACCACGGCTGCCACTCCGAGAGCCACCCCCAGCCATGCTGCGACGTACTCCGCCACGGGAAAGGGTGTGTGCCGGCACGAGCGCTGCTGCTGCCAGGACCAGTCGTTCTGGATGTCCTGCACCTTCAGGCAGCTGACGACGCCCGCCACGGTCATGACGGGTACCAACAGCGCAGAGATCGCCGCGCCGGGAGCAACCGGACGTTTGCGCGGCCGAGCCTCGGATGTCCCGGGAGCGGAAGAACTAGTCATCAGTACCAATCCGGTTTCGGCCGAACGATGCGGATGCGCTGCTCCCCGTCGTTCCTGTCGGCGACATGCAGCCGGCTGTCCAGGCTCACGTTCTGCAAGTTGCTGGTGTGCTGGGTGAGTTTGATATCGCCGTCAGGCGTCACCGCGGTGACTACGGCGGCGTGGTGGGTCTCTCCCTGGTCGGTGCTGGTGCCAGGGGCCACCTGTTCGTAGAAGACGATGTCGCCGGGACGCGCCTCTGACCTGGAGACTTCCTCACTCCCGTTGCGCAGGAGGAAGTTCTGCAGAGCTTCGGCCCGGGCCCATGAGTCGGAGTGGAAAACCCTCTTGTCCACCCAGTCGAAACCAGTGGCATCTTTTTGTCGGCCCCAGGTGTTGCTGCCCTGCAGGCCCCACCAGTCGTCGACCTTTTCCTCCATGCCACCGGCTTCCAGCGCCGACGAAACGAAGTTGGTGCAGTTGCCCTGGGCGTCTCCGTAGTCCAGGTCGTCTTTCTTGTCCCAGTGGTCCAAGGCGTACCGCACCATCTCTACCCGGTCGATCTTGCCATCGCGTCCCTGTAGTTCCGCGTAGACGCCCTTTGGCAGACCGCCGAGGTCCGCGAGGGTCACGGGCACCGCCCGCATCAGGTCCTGCTGTTGCTTTGACGTCAGCCCGCTCCACCAGGCGCGGACGAGTTGGGGGTTCTTGCCGTCCGGTATATCTCCCTTGAGCATGTCGAGTTCGACGTGGGAGGTCTCGACCTCTATCTCGTTGTGCGCCTCACTGGTATTGCTGACACCGACCGCCTTCGCGAGCTTGACCAGCTCCCCGGCCGCCTTCTCGTCCGCCTGCGCGGCCTGGCGCAGTGCTTCTTCGATGAGGCCGTTGACCTCGGCTACGTGTGCCGACTCCTTGGTGCAGGCGTCGCGCACATCCTGGGGCACATCGGGGCCCGCGGCAGGGGCTCCGACACCGGTAAAGAGGCCGACGGCACGGCCGTCCTGGATATGCAACCCGTACTCATTCGCAAGCTCGACCGCATGGTGCAGTGTGCGCTGGGCCCACTCCATCGAGTGGGTCAGACCGTCGAGCACCATGGCCACGCCCTTGGTGATGTCGCCGCCCGCCTCAAGGCGATTGGCGATGTCCTCCAGACGCTTCCCCGCCTTCTTGCCCGTGGCGTCGGCCCAATGTTCGTCGAGCGGCTTCTTGCCTTGTGCGCGGATGTCCTCGGCAGCGGTTTCGGAACGCCTGGAGAGTGCGACCCAGTCGTCAGCCGCCTTCTTCCACTGGTGGACGCGGCAATCGTGCAGGTCTTGGTAGGAGACCATGCCTCATCTCCTCTCGAATTCCGAGAGCCCGTGATGAAGCCTGGACAGAGCCTCTGTCGCCTGTCCATCAGTGGCGTCGTAGGCGTTCGCCGAGCCGTGAAGGTGGTCCGCCATGGTGTACATCTGCCGGGCCAAGTCGACCATGTGGTTTTCCCAAGCGGCCGCGCATTGCCTCAAGGCCGTTGCAGACGCCCAACCGTGGCCCCCGTCCGCAGCGGTGCCACTCGAGTCGAGAGACCGGCGGAGGTTCTCCAGCGCCGAGTGCGCGGCGGATCCGGTTCCTCCCGCGCCTTGCCGCACGTAGCCCGTCTCGATGCTTATATCCACGGATTCCCCCCGAGGGTCAGGCTCGGAAGGAGTGAGCCCGGATCCCTGTGTGTCTTGGGACATGAGGTGCGGACCCCCGCCGTTCAGCTTGCTCAGAAGACGTTGAGGGCCACATCACGCACTGTATGTGAAGATCAACGAAGCGTTGAGAGGGTTACGGGAACCGGTCGTCCGCCAGGGACCGCCGATACCAAGCAGGCTTGCGTGGAGTGCTTCCGGTCAGGCCGGGCGGCCGCCCGAAGCCGCCCGCCAGATCCCCCGAAAAAACTCTGGCCGCCCATGTCGAGATCCCGCGTCCGGCTCCGTCCCCGGTATGAACGCGGCCACAATGGGCCGCACCAGCACCGAGGGAGAACCCACGATGGCCAAGTACCTGCTGCTGAAGCACTACCGCGGCGCCCCGGCTCCGGTGAACAACGTGCCCATGGATCAGTGGACGCCGGAGGAGATCTCGGCGCACGTGCGGTTCATGCACGACTTCGCGGCTCGGCTGGAGGAGACCGGGGAGTTCGTCGACGGGAACGCGCTCGCGCCCGAGGGGGAGTGGGTCCGTTACGACGGGGAGGGGCGGCCGCCGGTGACCGACGGGCCGTTCGCCGAGACCAAGGATCTGATCGCCGGCTGGATGATCATCGACGTCGACAGCCACGAGCGGGCCGTCGAGCTGGCCGGGGAGTTGTCGGCCGCGCCGGGGGCCGGCGGGAAGCCGATTCACGAGTGGCTGGAGGTGCGACCGTTTATGGCGGCGGAGCCCACCATCACCGAGTGCCATTGATGGACGAGGCCCTGCTCAGGAGCCTCACCCCGCGCATCCTCGCCGTCCTCGTCCGCCGCGGAGCCGACTTCGCGGCGGCCGAGGACGCCGTGCAGGACGCGCTGGTCGAGGCGCTCCGGGTGTGGCCGGACGATCCTCCGCGGGATCCGCAGGGGTGGCTGGTCACCGTGGCGTGGCGGAAGTTCCTCGACGCGACCCGGGCGGACGCCGCCCGGCGGCGGCGGGAGGACCGCGTCGAGGAGGAACCGCCGCCCGGGCCCGCGCCCGCGGTGGACGACACGCTCCGGCTCTACTTCCTGTGCGCGCACCCGTCGCTGACGCCGTCGTCCGCGGTCGCGCTCACGCTGCGCGCCGTCGGCGGACTGACCACGCGGCAGATCGCCCGCGCCTATCTGGTGCCCGAGGCGACGATGGCGCAGAGGATCAGCCGCGCCAAGCGCACGGTCTCCGGCGTGCGCTTCGACCGGCCCGGTGACGTCGCCACCGTGCTGCGCGTCCTCTACCTGGTCTTCAACGAGGGCTACTCCGGCGACGTCGACCTCGCCGCCGAGGCGATCCGGCTCACCCGGCAGCTCGCGGCCGTCGTCGACCATCCGGAAGTGGCCGGGCTGCTGGCCCTCATGCTGCTCCACCACGCCCGGCGCGCCGCCCGGACCGCGCCCGACGGGAGTCTGGTGCCGCTCGCCGAGCAGGACCGCGGCCGGTGGGACACCGCGCTGATCACCGAGGGCGTCGGGATCCTGCGGGCGGCCCTGGCCCGCGACCGGCTGGGCGAGTTCCAGGCCCAGGCCGCCATCGCCGCGCTGCACGCGGACGCGCCCACCGCCGGGGAGACCGACTGGCCGCAGATCGTCGAGTGGTACGACGAGCTCGTGCGCCTGACCGACAGCCCGGTCGTCCGGCTCAACCGCGCGGTGGCCGTCGGGGAGGCCGACGGGCCGCGCGCCGGCCTGGCGGCGCTCGCGGCGCTGGACGCCTCTTCCCCGAGCTCTCGGCTTCGCTCGAGCAGGGGAGACCCCATCCCCCGGTACACCGCGGTGGCGGCGTACCTCCACGAGCGCGACGGCGACCTGACGACGGCGGCCCGGCTCTACGCCGAGGCGGCCCTCAAGGCGCCCACCCTCGCCGAGCGCGACCACCTGACGCGCCGGGCCGCCCGGCTCAACGCCCGCCGCCGGGGTCGCTGACGCCCGGGCCCCTCTCCCCCGGGCACGCGGCGCGGCGCCGCCCGCATCCGGCGTGCGCCCCGGATGTACGGATCCGTCTCCGCTCCGCGGTGCGCGGCCTGCGTCGACCGTCGCGCGCCCGCCGGTTCGATGGGGTCGGCGCCCCCGCCCGTACGGCTCCCAGCGAGCCAGGCAGCGGCCAGGACAGCGGTCAGGACGCCTTCAGCAGCGCGTCCTCGCGCCATTTGAGGATCTTGTCGAAGGTGACGACCGCCCCCTGCCGCCCCGGGCGGTTGCGGACGTGGACGTGGTCGGTGAGGGACTCGATGAGGAACAGGCCCCGGCCGTGCTCGTCGTGGGCGGGAGCGGGAGCAGGGGTTCGCGCTTCGGCGCGGTGCGGGAGGCGGCGGGGCGCCCTGAGGCCCGTGGGGCTCGTAGGACTCGCGGAGCCCTCGGAGGGGGCGAAGCCCGGGCCCGAGTCGGTGACCTCGATGCGGCAGGTGTCCCCGTCGATGCGGGCCGTCACCCGGTAGCCGGTGGACGCGTCACCGCCGTGCTCGACGGCGTTGGCACACGCCTCGCTGAGGGCCACCGCCAGGTCGTAGGCCGTCTCGGGGTCGACCCCGGCCGTCTCCATCGCACCGACCAGCAGCCGCCGGGCGAGCGGAACGCTCGCAGCCTCGCGCCGCAAATGGAGTGACCACCAGATGCTCATGCTCAGCCTCCTGGCCGCGGCTCGACATACCGATACCTATAGCCGTGCGCGACACGTGGTAAGCCTGCCGGGCGTGTGAGTCCGCTCATTCGGCGGATGCGACGGGACGGCGCATTGGGGTATGCGGTGGACCCTGCCGTGGGGAGGGCGTGCGTCCGGTGGGATGATGGCGCGGCCATGCCTCACCCCGTCGCGCGCGCCGGCGCCGATCTGCGACTGCTCCGGGCCGCGGTGTTCACCGCGGTCTGCGTTCTGCTGTCCGCGGCCGGGCACGCGCTGGCGTCCTGCGCGCCCGTCCCGGTGTGGACGCTGGCGGCGGGCTTCGCGGTGGTGTTCGGGCTCGTCGCGCCGCTGGCCGGGCGGGAGCGCTCGCTGCCGGGGATCGCGGCCTGCCTGGCGGTGGGCCAGGTGGCGCTGCATGCGCTGTTCGCCGTGGGCCAGCGCGGCCCCGAGGCGTCCCCGCGCACCGGTCACGACGGGCCCCTGGTCTCCTTCGCCGGCCGGCTGCTGTGCAACCAGCGGCCCCCGGCCTCCGCGGCCGAGGCGCGCCGGATCCTCACCGACGCCGGGCTCGGCGCCCCGGCCCCGGTCACGGAAAACGTCCACGGCGGCGACGGCCCGTGGGACGCCGTCGCGCACGTCCTGATGCCCTCGCCGACGATGCTGCTCGGCCATCTGCTCGCGGCTTTGGCCGTCGGCTGGCTGCTGTGGCGCGGCGAGGCGGCGCTGTGGCGCCTGGTGCGGCTCTCGGAGCGGCCCGCGCGCGTCGTCGTGGAGGCCGCGCTGGTCCGCGCGCTGCGCGCGGCGGCGGGGCTCGTCCGCGCCTACCTGGCCGGTGTCCTCCGGCAGCCGGTGGTCCGCGCGCGGCGGACGGGCGGGGACGACGAGCGTCCGGCGCGCGAGCCGGAGCTCCAGCACGTCGTGGTCAGGCGGGGCCCGCCGCGGTACGCCCTCGCGGCCTGAGCACGCGTCGCACTCCGCCGTACGGCGGGAGGGCGGAAGCGTGGCGGCCGTACGCGTGCCACCTCATCCGCCCCCTCCTGCACAGGGAGTGTTTCCGCATGAACACCAAGACCACGATGACCGCTGCCCGCACCCGGATCGGCACCCGCATCGGCCGTCTCGCCGCCGTCGGCACCGCCGCCGCGGCCGGGGTGCTGTTCCTCGCCGGGCCCGCCTCGGCGCACGTCAGCGTCCAGCCCGGGACCGCCGAGAAGGGCGGCTACAGCACGATCTCGATCAAGGTGCCGAACGAGAAGGACAACGCCTCGACGGTCAAGGTCGAGCTGGCCCTCGATCCCCAGCACCCACTCGTCTCCGTGATGCCACAGGCGGTGCCGGGCTGGGACGTGAAGGTCGAGAAGACCAAGCTGGACAAGCCGGTGCGGATGCACGGCAAGTCCATCGACGAGGCCGTCAGCAAGGTCGTGTGGACCGGCGGCAAGATCGAGCCCGGGAACTTCCAGCAGTTCCCGCTGTCGGTCGGGCAGTTGCCCACCGACGCCGACCAGCTGGTCTTCAAGGCGCTCCAGACGTACTCCGACGACGACGTGGTGCGCTGGATCGACCCGTCGAAGCCGGGCGGCGAGGAGCCCGAGCACCCCGCCCCCGTCCTGAAGCTCGTCGACAAGCCGGCCGCCGGGAAGCCCGCGGACGACGGCAAGAACAACCAGGGCACCGCGACCGCGGCCGTCGACTCCGGCGACGGTGACGGCGACTCCACCGACACGACCGCCCGCGTCCTCGGCGTCGTCGGCATCGTCGTCGGTGTGGCGGGCGCCGCCTTCGGCGTGCTCGCCGGACGCCGCCGCCCGGCGGCCTGACGCACGGAACGGCCAGGGCCGGCGCCGCACCGGGCGGCCGCCGGCCCCCATCCCCGAACCCACACCTGGAGAAGCACTCCATGCGCATGCGTACCAAGACCGCGAGCACGGTGCTGGCCCTCGCCGCCGCGCTCACCCTGTCGGCCTGCGGCGGTTCCGACGACAAGGCGGAGGACAAGCCGATCGCCGACGTGTCCGGCGTCGAGCCGAAGAAGTCCCCGATCACGCTGGACGACGCCAAGGCCAAGCCGGACCTGGTCCTGAAGGACACCTCCGAGAAGCAGTACCAGCTCGTCAAGGAGACCGCGGGCCGGCCCGTGCTGCTCTACTTCGGCTACACCTACTGCCCCGACGTCTGCTCGACCGTGGTCTCCGACATGGCCGCCGCCGCCAAGAAGCTGCCGCAGGCCGACCGCGAGAAGCTGCGGATCGTCTTCGTCACCACCGACCCCGAGCGGGACACCCCGGCCCGGATGCGGAAGTGGCTGGACGCCCAGGGCGGGCAGGACATCGTCGGCCTGACCGGCTCGTTCGACACCATCCAGGCGGCGGCCAAGCCGCTGGGCATCCTGGTCGACAAGCCGAAGAAGGAGAAGGACGGCTCGGTCACCGTCAGCCACGGCGCCCAGGTCGTCGGCTTCTCGCCCAAGGACGACAAGGGCCACTGGCTCTACACGGCCGAGACCACCGCGGACCAGTACGCCAAGGGGCTCCCGAAGATCGTCAAGGGGGAGAACCCCTGATGCGCAAGTCCGCCCTCGCCGCGGTGGCGGCCGTCCCGCTGCTGCTGGCCGGCGCGCTGGTGGCCATCGCCAGCACCGGAACCGGTTCCTCCGACCGCCCCGAACTGTCCGTCAGCGGCGCCTACATGCCCCGGCCGGCCATGGACGACATGGCCGCGGCGTACTTCACCGTCAAGAACGACGGCGACTCGACCGACCAGCTCACCGAGGTCACCACCCCGCTCTCCCGCGACGTCACCCTGCACACCACCGACGGCTCGCGGATGAAGCACGCCGAGAAGCTGGACGTCCCGGCGAAGGGCAGCCTGTCCCTCGCGCACGGCGGCAGCCACCTGATGCTGGGCAAGCTCGACCACCGGCCCAAGGTGGGCGAGAAGATCGAGTTCACGCTGCACTTCGCCACGTCCGCGCCGGTGAAGATCCAGGTGCCGGTCGAGGACGCGTCGTACCGGCCCGAGGACTGACGCGGCATGAGCACCACCGTTCGCCGGTTCGGCGGCCTGCTGGGCGCGCTCGCCGCAGCCCTGCTCTGCGTCCTGACAGCCGCCGGCACCGCGTCGGCGCACGCCGCGCTCACCGCCACCGACCCCCGCCAGGGCTCGGTGGTGCCGGAGGCGCCGCGCCAGGTCCGGCTGACCTTCTCCGAGGGAGTGCTGCTCGGCGCCGACTCGGTGCGGGTCCTCGACCCCAAGGGCGCACGCGTCGACGACGGGCGGCCCGCGCACGTCGACGGCCGGTCGGAGACAGCGGCCGTCACCCTGCGGGCCGGGATCGCGAACGGGACGTACACCGTGGCCTGGCAGGCGGTCTCCGCCGACAGTCACCCGGTGGCCGGGGCCTTCACCTTCTCCGTCGGCGCACCCTCGGCGACCACGGTGAAGGCGGCGGTCAAGGGGACGGACCCGGTGGTCGGGACGCTCTACGACACCGCCCGGTACGCCGCGTACGCGGGCTTCGCGCTGCTCGTCGGCGGCTGTGTGTTCGCCGCCGTGTGCCACACCGGGCGCGGGGTGCGGCGGGTCGCGGTCGGCGGCTGGGTGGCGCTGTTCCTGGCGACGGCGGCGCTGCTGGTGCTGCGCGGCGCGTACACGAGCGGCCGGGGGCCCGGTGCCGTCCTCGACCTGTCGCTGCTCGGGGACGCGCTGTCGAGCCGGCCGGGCGCGGCCCTGCTGACCCGGCTGCTGCTGCTCAGCGCGGCGGCGGTGGTGCTGGCCGTGGTCTTCGGCGAGTACGCCGGGCCGGGGGCTTCCGGTGAACGCGCCCGGCCGGGCGGCGGGCGCCGGGCGTACGCCTGGGGGCTGGGCGCCGGCGGCGGGCTGGTGGCCGCGGGGCTCGCGGCGACCTGGGCGGCGGCCGAGCACGCCTCGGCCGGCCTCCAGCCCTGGGTGGCCATGCCCGTCGACGTCCTCCACCTGCTCGGCGTCGGTGTGTGGCTCGGCGGACTGGCCGCGCTGCTCGCCGCGCTGGGGGCGGAGGAGCCGCTGCCCGGCGGCGCGGCCCGCCGGTTCTCCCGGCTGGCCTTCACCGCCGTCTGCGTCCTGGTCGCCACCGGGATCTACCAGGCGTGGCGGCAGGTCGGCGGCTGGGCCGCGCTGACCGGTACGGAGTACGGGCGGTGGCTGCTGGTCAAGGTGGGGCTGGTGGGGGTGCTGGTCGTCCTGGCGGCGTTCTCGCGGCGCTGGACGGCGCGGCTCACCGACCGGGCGCCGGGCCGCGGGCCGCGGCCCAAGGCCGTAGCCGGGAAGCCCGGCGAGAAGTTCGGCGAGAAGTCCGGCGAGAAGTCCGGTGGGAAAGGGGCCGCCGGCGCGTCGCCCGAGCGGGCGGCCCAACTCGCCCGGCAGCGGGCCGCGATGGCCAAGGCCGCCGGGCGCCGGGAGCGCGCCGCGGACGAGGGCCGGTCCGGCCTGCGCCGTACCGTGCTCGCCGAGGCGGCGGTGGCCGTGGTGGTGCTCGCCGTCACCACCGTCCTCACCACCACCCAGCCCGGCCGGGCCGAGACCGAGCAGGAGAGGGCCGGCCGCGCGGCCGGCGGGCCGTCGGCGTCCGCCGCCGGGCCGGTCGAGGCGAAGATCACGTACGACACCGGGGGGAAGGACGGGCGCGGCACGGCCCGTATCACCGTCGCCCCGGGGCGCTCCGGCGCCAACACCGTCGACGTCACGCTCACGGACCCCGCCGGGCGGCCGGCGGACGTCCCCGAGGTGGCGGTTTCGTTCACCGAAAAGGAGAAGGGCATCGGCCCGCTGCGGGCGCCGCTGAAGCGCCTGTCGGCCGGCCGGTCGCGTGCCTCCGGATTCCAGCTGCCCATGGCGGGTCGGTGGCAGCTCACCCTGACCGTACGGACCTCCGAGATCGACCAGGTCACCGAGATCCACGACGTGAAGATCGACTGATGGCTGAGACTGTGATGGCTGAGATGGCTGAGGCTGATGGCTGAGACTTCCGGCAAGACCAAGACGCAGCGGACCGGCAAGACCGCCAAGGCCGCCAGAGCCGGCAAGGCCGGCGAGAAGGCGGATCCCCAGGGCAAGCCGGACGGGCTGTCCCGGCGGCGGCTGCTCGGCACCGCCGGCGCGGTGGGGGCCGGCGGGCTCGTCGTCGGCGGGCTGGGCGGCGCCTCGGTCGCGGAGGCGGTCCGCAAGGACCCGGACCCGCTGTCCGGCGTCGGCTCCGCGTCCGTCCCCTTCCACGGCGACCACCAGGCGGGCATCGCCGACCCCGCGCAGGCCCACGGCCACCTGCTGGCCTTCGACCTCGCGCCGGGCGCGGACCGCAAGGCCGCCGCCGCCCTGCTCAGACGCTGGTCGGCGACGGCGGCCGAACTGGCGGAGGGGCGGGCGCCGAAGGGCGACGACACCGGCATCGCGCTGGACGCCGGACCGTCCTCGCTGACCGTCACCTTCGGCTTCGGCCGCACCTTCTTCGACCGCACGGGCCTGGCCGACCGGCGGCCCGCCGCCCTCGAACCGCTGCCCGCCTTCACCCAGGACGCCCTCGACCCCAAGCGCGGCGACGGCGACCTCTGGGTGCAGATCGGCGCCGACGACGCGCTCGTGGCGTTCCACGCGCTGCGGCTGCTCCGCAAGCAGGCCGGCGACGCCGTCCGGCCGCGCTGGGAGATGAGCGGCTTCAACCGCACCCCCGGTGCCACCCCGCGCCCGATGACCCAGCGCAACCTGATGGGCCAGGTCGACGGCACCAACAACCCCAAGCCCACGGACGCCGGCTTCGAGGAGAAGATCTTCGTCCCGCGCGACCGCAAGGGCCCCGACGCCTGGATGGCGGGCGGGTCGTACGCGGTCGTGCGGCGCATCCGGATGCTGCTGGACACCTGGGACAACCTGCCGCTGGAGCGGCAGGAGCGGGTGATAGGCCGCCGCAAGTCGGACGGCGCCCCGCTGTCCGGCGGCAGTGAGACGACCCCCGTCGACCTGGAGAAGATCGGGCCGGACGGCGCGCTGGCCATCGCCGGCGACGCCCACGTCCGCGTCGCCGCGCCCTCCGCCAACCGCGGCGCGACGATGCTGCGCCGCGCCTTCTCGTACCACGACGGCTTCCGCGACGACGGCGCCCCGGACGCCGGGCTGCTGTTCGTCGCCTGGCAGGCGGACCCGATGAAGGGGTTCGTGCCGGTGCAGCGGAAGCTGGACCGGGGGGACGGGCTGTCACGCTTCCTGCGGCACGAGGCGAGCGGGCTGTTCGCGGTGCCGGGCGGCTGCGCCGAGGGCGAGTACGTGGGGCAGCGGCTGCTGGAGGGGTAGCCGGGGCTGGTAGTGAGCGGGGGCCGCGGAAGGGCGGGGGTCTCCTGGTTGGCAGGAGGCTCCTGATGAGCGGGGATCTCCTGGTGGATGGGGATCTCCTGATGGGCGGGGGTCTCTTGATGGGCAGGGAACCCCTGGTGGATGAGGGGTCCCCTGGTGGATGAGGGGTCCCCTGGTGGGCAGGGGACCGCTCCCGCCCCGCTCGGTATCGTGGCGGCAGCCCGCTCTCCGCAGCGGACCGTTCGGAGGAGTACCGCGTGATGTCGGCCAGCCGCTACACCTACCTCGGTCCCGAAGGCACCTTCACCGAGGCCGCGCTGCGCACCCTCCCGGAGGCGGCGACGCGTGAGCTCGTGCCCAAGGTCTCCGTCCCGGCCGCGCTGGACGCCGTGCGCGGCGGCGAGGCGGCGGCGGCGCTGGTGCCCATCGAGAACTCGGTGGAGGGCGGCGTCACCGCGACCCTGGACGAACTGGCCACCGGCGCCCCGCTGATGATTTACCGCGAGGTGCTGCTGCGGATCGCGTTCGCCCTGCTCGTCCGCCCGGGGACGAAGCTCTCCGACATCAAGACGGTGACCGGGCACCCGGTCGCCCAGCCGCAGGTGCGCAAGTGGCTCGCGGCGCAACTGCCGGACGCGCGCTGGGAGTCGGCGGCGTCCAACGCTGACGGGGCACGGCTGGTGCGGGAGGGCCGCTACGACGCGGCGTTCGCCGGGGAGTTCGCCGCCGCGACGTACGGCCTGGAGCCGCTGGTCACCGACATCCACGACGCGCGGAACGCGGAGACGCGGTTCGTGCTGGCGGGACGGCCGGCGCGGCCGGCGGCCCGGACGGGCGCCGACCGGACGTCCATGGTCGTATGGCTGCGGGACGACCACCCGGGTGCGCTGATGGAACTGCTGCAGGAGTTCTCGGCGCGGGGCGTCAACCTGACGTGGATCGAGTCGCGGCCGACGGGCGAGGGCATGGGGCGGTACTGCTTCTCCATCGACTGCGAGGGGCACATCACCGACCGGCGGGTGGCCGAGACGCTGATGGGACTGAAGCGGATCTGCCCGAACGTCCGGTTCCTCGGGTCGTATCCGCGCGCGAGCGCGGACGGCGGCGAGCCGGGGGCGCCGGCCGGGGGTGCGCCGCGGCCGGGGACGTCGGACGCCGATTTCGTGGCGGCGGCGGAGTGGCTGGCGCGCTGCCAGGACGGGCGGGCCTGAGCCCGCCCGAGCCCTGCCCCGAGGTACGCCGTCGGATCGTCCACAGAGTTATCCACAGGGCGGTCCACTCCTGGGGATAAGTCGACAGAGCGAGGCCCGACCGGGCGGTACGAATCGGTCAACGTCGACAAATCTCTCTAGCAATCCACCGGATCGTCCACAGGACCGGCCGTCGACTGGTGGGATCGTCCACCATCGCGGGGTCAGCCGAAAAGCCTCGAACAACCCTTAAGAGCGGGAAATCTCCACTCGAAAGAGTGTTGGGCCAAGGTTTATCCGCCAGAAAGCCGCCAAACCGTGGCCGATAACGAAAACAGCCGGAAGATCCGCTTCCGGCGTCCACAGATTTCGCGCACACCCTGTGGACAACAAACCGGAATCACCCACTCCTGTGGACAACCAAAGGCCCGCGGACGCCTTCCCGCCACCATGGGACGATTCGTCGACCTCTCGCCATTTCGCGGCGGATCACCGAATTCACCCCGTGTGCCCCCAGGGTTTTCCACCCTTTCTCCTCCGGCCCGCACCCGGCCTCGGAAAGCCGGGAAAACCACCCGGAATGGGGCAAAACCTCCCGAAGAGGAATATCGCGTCGAGTGATCGTGACGGTCAACGGTAGCCTGGGGGGGTGATTGACCTTCGCCTGCTTCGTGAGGACCCCGACCGTGTGCGCGCCTCCCAGCGCGCCCGTGGAGAGGACGTCGACATCGTCGACGCGCTGCTCTCCGCCGACGAGCGGCGCAGGTCGTCCGGCGTCCGCTTCGACGAACTCCGCGCCGAGCAGAAGGCGCTCGGCAAGCTGATCCCCAAGGCCACCGGCGACGAGAAGGCCGGGCTGCTGAAGAAGGCCGGCGAGCTGTCCGCGGCCGTCAAGGCCGCCGACGCCGAGCAGGACGAGGCCGCGGCGGAGGCCCAGCGCCTCCTGCTGGGCATCGGCAACCTCGTCCACCCCGACGTACCGCGCGGCGGCGAGGACGACTTCGTCGTCCTGGAGACCGTCGGCACCCCCCGCGACTTCGCCGCCGAGGGCTTCGAGCCCAAGGACCACCTGGAGCTCGGCCAGACGCTCGGTGCGATCGACGTCGAGCGCGGCGCCAAGGTGTCCGGCTCGCGCTTCTACTACCTCACCGGCGTCGGCGCGCTCCTGGAGCTCGCCCTCGTCAACGCCGCCATCGCGCAGGCCACCGCGGCCGGCTTCACCCCGATGCTCACCCCCGCGCTGGTCAAGCCGCGCGCCATGGAGGGCACCGGCTTCCTGGGCCAGGCCGCGCAGGACGTCTACCACCTGGACAAGGACGAGCTCTACCTCGTCGGTACGTCCGAGGTGCCGCTCGCCGCCTACCACATGGACGAGATCATCGACGCTTCGCAGCTCCCGCTGCGGTACGCCGGCTTCTCGCCCTGCTTCCGCCGCGAGGCCGGTACGTACGGCAAGGACACCCGGGGCATCTTCCGCGTCCACCAGTTCGACAAGGTGGAGATGTTCTCGTACATCGCCCCGGAGGAGGCCGAGGCCGAGCACGCCCGGCTGCTGGAGTGGGAGAAGCAGTGGCTGACCAGCCTGGAGCTGCCGTTCCAGGTGATCGACACGGCCACCGGTGACCTCGGCGCCTCGGCCTCCCGCAAGTTCGACTGCGAGGCGTGGATCCCCACCCAGGGCAAGTACCGCGAGCTGACCTCGACGTCCAACTGCGACGAGTTCCAGGCCCGCCGGCTGTCCGTGCGGATGCGCGACGGCAAGAACGTCCGCCCGCTCGCCACGCTGAACGGCACGCTGTGCGCGGTGCCGCGCACGATCGTCGCGCTGCTGGAGAACCACCAGCAGGCCGACGGCACGGTCCGGGTGCCCGAGGTGCTCCGGCCGTACCTGGGCGGACGCGAGGTCCTGGAGCCGGTCGCCAAGTGACGTCCCCGCCCCCGCCCCCGTACCGTCTCGTCGCCACCGACCTCGACGGCACGCTGCTGCGGTCCGACGAGACCGTCTCCGAGCGCACCCGCGCCGCCCTCGCCCGCGCGGCGGCGGCCGGGGCCGCGCACATCGTCGTCACCGGCCGCCCGGTCGCGTGGACGAAGCACATACTCGACGCGCTGGACTACCGGGGCCTCGCGGTGTGCGGACAGGGCGCGCAGGTCTACCACGCGGGCGAGCACCGGCTGCTCACGTCGGTGACCCTGGACCGGCAGGTGGCCGCCCTCGCCGTGGAGAAGATCGAGGCGGAGACCGGCCCGCTGCACCTCGCCGCCTCCCGGGACGGCCTCGACGGCGACCTGCTGGTCACCGCCGGCTACCGGCTCCAGGAAGGGCCGCGCCCGCCCGTCCCGGTCACCGACCAGGCGGAACTGTGGGCCGAGCCGCTCAACAAGCTCTACCTCCAGCACCCGCGGCTCGACGACGACGCCCTCGCGGAGGCCGCCCGGGCCGCCGCGGGCGGGCTCGTGGACGTCACGATGGCCGGTGAGGGCATCGTCGAGCTGCTCCCGCTCGGGCTGAGCAAGGCGACCGGGCTGTCGCTGGCCGCGCGGCGGCTCGGGGTGAAGGCCGCGGAGACGATCGCCTTCGGCGACATGCCGAACGATGTGCCGATGTTCTCCTGGGCGGGGTACGGCGTGGCCATGGCGGGCGCGCATGCGGAGCTCAAGGCTGTCGCCGATGAGGTGACGGCGGGGAATGACGCGGACGGTATTGCCGTCGTTGTGGAGCGGCTCTTCGGGTGAGGCGGGGGTACGCCTGCGGCGGGTGGTGCCCCGGTCCCACCCCTTCGCCGATTCCTGGGGGCGAGCCCCCAGCCCCCCCGCATCGCGGCTCCGCCGCGAGGTCCTCAAACGCCGGACGGGCTGGAACCGCGCGGAGCCCCGCTCACCCCCCGCTGCCACGCAGGGCCCGGACGGCGCGAGCCGGCGCCGTACCGTCCCACGTCGGCCGGCCGCGTACAAGCAGCCCGCATGCGAGGCCGACGGCCACCGCGATGGCGTGCCCGACATCGGTGAAGGTGCCACCGGCGACCAGCGGCGTCGCGAAGAACAGAACCAGCGCCACCAGCCACCCCCACCGCCAGGGCCGCGGAAACCGGTACGTGAGCAGCCCGGCCGCCGCGGCCAGCCCGTACGACACCCCGATGTCCACCACGTGCCGCATCGCACGCGGCGCCGCATGGTGCTCGATGGCGACGAGCAGCACCTCCTGGCTGATCAGGGTGGCCGCGATGTGTGCGACACCGACGGTGAACAGCCACCGCCAGGTCCCGGCCCAGCGCTCCACGTTGGCGTGGACCAGCTCGAAGAGGACGGCGTAGAGCAGGAACGACGAGGGCGTCTCGATCCAGAAGCCGCTGATGAGCAGGGACTGGAGCGGGTGCTTGTTCAGCTCGTGGATGTTGCTGCTGGTGCGGTGGAGGAGGAAGGTCTCCAGTCCCTCGCTGGCCGCCGCGATGACGAGGCTGGTGACGCCGATGACGAGCAGCCAGATGTGGGTGCCGGGAGAGCCGCGGACCCAGGAGCGGACGGCGGCGAGGACGGCGTCCCGGGCCCGGACGGTCTCCCGCCCGTACCGGCGCGCCCGGGCCGCAACCGACGGACGGCCTCCCCCGGGTGCCTCGGGTTCCTCCTGTTCCATCATTCGACGGTAGTCGAGGGGCCGCGGCCCGGACAGCGGACGGCCTCGGGCACCGCGGGGCCGAGCCGGGTGACCGGGGACGCCGAACCGCTTCTTCCTCACTCCTTCGAGCGGCGGGAAACACCCTCGTGCCCGATACGCTGAGGCCGGGATCAGACTCGCGCCCATGACCGTGACCACCTCCGCCGCCGCCGGGCAACCGCTCATCCCACAACCCCCTGCCACAGTCACCGCGCTGCGGCAGGCCGTCAGCCAGATCGCGCCTGCCGCACTGCCGGCTTTCACCAGGGAACTCGGCCAAGCCGCGGACCAGTCCCGGCAAGGCTCCGACCCGGCGCCGCTCCAGCGCTTCATCGCCCAGTGGGCGGTTTATGTTCACATCCAGCGCCGGCCCGACCTCGCCGCAGACCTCCGCCGCCGGGAAGACGCCGCGCAGTCGGGCGATGCCGCCCAGGCACGGGCGGCTGCCTCCGCGATCGGGCGGATTCTGGACGGAGCCCACGCGGCCATCGGTCTGCCGCCCCGGTGAGCGGGGACTGGCGCTGGGAGTACGACCCCGGCCACGGCCGTGTCGCGAGTGGAATCCCCGCGCGCGTGGTGGCGGAGGTGGAGCGACTGGCCGGCCGGCTCGTCGACCTCGCCTGTACGGGTATCGACGTCAGCGATCTCGGCGACGGGCCCGTCCCGGTGGCCTCCGCCGCATGGACGCCGCTGGTGGCTGGTTTTTACTTTCTGGTGGCACCACGTGATCCGCCGATCTTCATCGTGCGCGTCGTACCCCCGTTCGACGCGCTGTAGCGGGGCGCTCGGCGAGAGCCGTACCCCTTCCGCCGCACAGGATCGCGGGCCCGGGAGGCGTGTGCCTTCCGGGCCCGTTCGCGGTGCCGGGTCCGGGTGGGGGGAGGGGCTCACCGCGTGGTGGCCGGCCGCGGGGCGCGGAGCAGGGTGGTCACCGTGACGCAGAGGAGGGCGGTGAGGCCGGCGATGCCCCAGAGGACCGTGTGCCAGACACCGGTGAACTGCTGGGCGAGATGGGCGTGGTCCGGGCCGGTGAGGTGGCCGGAGGCGACGCGGGCGGCGAGGCCGGCGGAGCCGAGGCGGCTCTGGAGGAGGCTGAGCATCACCGCGCCCAGCGCGGCGATCATCATGGCCTGGCCGCCGCCGCGGACGGTGTTGAGGAAGCCCGCCGCCGTGCCGGAGCGCTCCGGGTCGACGAGGCTCATGGCCTGGCCGTCGATGATGCCGTTGGCCAGTCCGGTGCCGGTGCCGATCGTCAGCAGCGGACCGGCCAGCGGGGCGATGCCGCCGCCCGGGGCGAGGACGGTCAGCCAGGCGTTGCCGGCGGCGACCAGCGCGATGGCGACGGTGATCACCAGACGGGCGGGCACGCCCCGGTTCACCAACTGCCCGCTGACCAGCGGCGCGACGAGGACGGGGGCGGTCAGCAGCAGCATCGTCGTACCGGCCTCGCCCGCCGGGACGCCGTTCACGCCCTGGAAGTAGGTGGGCAGGTAGGTCAGCGAGCCGGCGAAGCCGACGGCTCCGGTCAGTCCGGCGAGCGTCCAGGCGAGGTAGCGGCGGTCGCGGACCAGGGTCAGGTCGAGGACGGGGTGGGCCGAGCGGCGCTGGAGGACCGCGAAGAGGACGAGCAGGAGCGCGCCGGCGCCGAAGGCGGCCAGCACCAGCGGGTGCGTCCAACCGTTCTGCGGGCCCTGGGTGACGCCGGTCATCACCAGGGCGAGCGCGGCGATGAAGGTCACGGCACCGGGCACGTCCAGGCGCGGCCGGACGGCCGCCCGTGACTCGACGACGAGGAAGGTGCCGGCCAGCAGCACCGCGCCCACCGCGGCGAAGACCAGGAAGCCGGCGCGCCAGCCGAGGCCGCCGACCAGGGCCCCGGAGATCGTCGGGCCGGCGGCCAGGCCGATGCCGCCGGTGGTGCCGAGGGCGGCGTACGCCTTGGTGCGGGCGGTTCCGGAGAAGGTGGTGGCCAGCAGCGCGCCGCCGCTCGCCATCACCCCGGCGGCGCCGAGGCCGGCGACCGCGCGGGCCGCGTCCAGCACCAGGACGTCGGTGGCGGTGGCGCTCAGCAGCAGGCCGGCGGTGAACAGGGCGGCTCCGGCGCGGTAGACGCGGCGGCGGCCGAGGAGGTCGGAGAGCGCGCCGGTGACCAGCATGAAGCTGGACGCCGTCAGGAAGTAGCCGGTGACCGCCCACTGCAGGCTCGCGCCGGACGCCCCGAGGTCCGCGCCGATGTCCGGGAGCGCCACGGTGGTGCCGGACATCGACATGGCCAGGGTCAGCATCCCGAGCAGGACCAGCGCCAGGGTCACGGCCGGGCGGCGGGGGCCCTCGGGGGTGGGGGTCGGGGCGGGGGTGACCGGGGTGGGGGTGGTCGGGGCGGTGGTGTTCGCGGTGGCGGCTTTCATGACGGCGGCTTTCATGGCGGTGACGCTAGGTCCACGGGCCCGGCCGCCACATCTGCCGGGCGACCGGGTTCGGCGACCCGGTCACCCGGTCATCGAGACCTGGTCATCCGACAGATGTGGGGGCAGGGGCCGGGCTCGTAGCGTTCTCGACGTCAGCCGGACGGGCCGGCCGCTCCCGTCCGGGGGGCGGTCCCCCGCCGTCCCTCGACGGGGGCCGCCGGCCCGTGCGTTCCCGTCCTTCGCCTCCACAAGGAAGTACCGCCATGAACACCGCTCCCCTCCGCCTCGCCGTCATCGTCGGTTCCACCCGCGAGGGCCGGTTCGGCCCGACCGTGGCCGACTGGTTCGTCCGTGAGGCCGGCGCTCACGCCGGGTTCGACGTGGACGTGATCGACCTGGCGGACGCCGGCATTCCGAACACCCTGTCCGGCGAGCCCACCCCCGAGGTCGCCGCGGTCACCCCGCGGCTCGCCGCCGCCGACGCCTTCGTGGTGATCACGCCCGAGTACAACCACTCGTACCCCGCCTCCCTCAAGGCCGCCATCGACTGGCACTTCCCGCAGTGGCAGGCCAAGCCCGTCGCCTTCGTCTCCTACGGCGGGGTGAGCGGCGGCCTGCGCGCCGTGGAGCACCTGCGGCAGGTCTTCGCCGAGCTGCACGCCGTCACCGTCCGGGACACGGTCAGCTTCCACATGGCCTGGGAGCGCTTCGACCAGGAGGGCGAGCCGCTGGACGCGGCCGTGGTCAACGGCGCGGCCAAGCGGATGCTCGACCAGCTCGTCTGGTGGGGCCGCGCCCTGCGGCAGGCCCGCGACGAGGTGCCCTACGCGGCCTGACACTCCCCCGTCGCTTCCCCTTCGCACGGCTCTGACCAGCGGTTACTGTGACCGTCATGCTTCATGGACGCTCCGGTGAACTCCACGCGCTCGACCGGCTCCTCGCCGACGCCCGCCAGGGGCGCAGCGGCGCCCTGCTGCTCCGCGGCGAGGCCGGCATCGGCAAGTCCGTGCTCCTCGACCACGCCGCCCGCGCCGCGCGGGAGGCCGGGATGCGGGTGCTGAGCGGCACCGGCGTCGAGGCGGAGGGCGAACTTCCGTACGCCGGGCTGCACTTGATGCTGTCCGGAGTGCTCGACCGCGTCGCCGGGCTGCCCGCGGCCCAGGCGGAGGCGCTGCGTTCCGCCTTCGGCATGGCCTCCGACGGCACGGGGGGCGACCGTTTCCTCGTCGGCCTCGCGGTGCTCACCCTCCTCGACGGCCTCGCGGAGGAACGGCCGTTGCTGTGCGTCGTCGACGACGCGCACTGGGTGGACCGGGAGTCGGCGGACGCCCTGCTGTTCGCCGTCCGGCGGCTCGGCGCCGAGCCCATCGCCGTCCTGCTGGCCGTCCGTGAGGACGACGCGCCCGCCTTCCCCGCCCCCGGCGTCCCGGAGCTGCGGCTGGGCGGGCTGGACGCGGAGTCCGCCGGGGCACTGCTGGACGAGTCGGCCGCCGGGCTGCCCCGGCACGCGCGCGAACTCGTCCTCAAGGAGGCCGCGGGCAACCCCCTCGCCCTGCGCGAACTCCCCACCGTCCAGGGCGAGGCGGAACGGTACACCTCGCCGTACGGCATGGCCGCGCTGCCCCCGCACAGCAGGCTGCTGCGCGCGTTCACCACGGCCGTCACGGCGCTGCCGGAACCCACCCGGGCCCTGCTCCTCGTCGCCGCCGCGGCCGGCGGCGCCGACCTCGCGACGGTCCTCGGCGCGGCGGAACGTTTCGACGCCTCCCTGGACGACCTCGAACCGGCCGAACGCGCCCGGCTGCTGGGCCTCGCGGACGGCCGGCTCGCCTTCCGGCACCCCCTCGTGCGGACCGCCGTCTACCAGGACGCGCCCGCGAGCCGCCGGCTCGCCGCGCACCGCGCGCTGGCCGACGCGCTCGCCGGCCGCCCGGACCAGGCGGACCAGCGGGCCTGGCACCTCGCCGCCGCGGGCACCGGACCGGATCCGGAGACCGCCCGGCTGCTGGAGGAGAGCGCCGAACGCGCCCGCGCGCGCGGCAGTTCGCGCGCCGTCGCGGCGGCGTACGAGCGGGCGGCCGAGCTCACCCCGGACGCCGCCGCGCGAAGCCGCCGGCTCACGGCCGCCGCACGGGCCGCCGCGGACGCCGGGCGGCCGGCCCACGCGGAGGAGCTCGCGGGCCGGGCCATGGCACTGGCGGACGGTCCCGGCGCGCTGGCCGACGCCGTACGGATCAAGGCCGAGGCACTCGACGAACAGGGCCGCTCCCGGGACGCGTACGCCCTGCTCGCCGGGGTCGTCCCGGGCCTGGTCGGGGTCGTCCCGGGTCTCGTCGGGGGCGTTCCTGGCCTCGTCGGGGGCGTTCCTGGCTCCGCCGGGGGCGCCTCGGGCTCCACCGGGGGCGTTCCGGGCCTCGACGGGCGCGCCTCGGACCCTGACGGGGTTGCCCCGGGCCCCGACCGGGTCGCCTCGGACCCCGACGGATGCGCCCCTGAACTCGCCGGGGTCGCCTCGGACCTCGCCGGGGTCGCCTCGGACCTCGACGGGCGCGCCTCGGACCCCGCCGGGGGAGTCCCGGGCCCCGACGGGCGCGCCTCGGATCCCGCCAGGACCGTCCCTGCACCCGTCGGATCCGCCGCCCAACTCGCCGCCCCTGCCACCCAACTCGCCGGCCCCGCCGCCGAGCTCGTCGGGCCGCTGCTCTTCCAGGCCGCGCAGGCCGCCTGGCACGCCGGTGACCAGGACGCCCTCGACCGCACCGCCGCGCAGGCGGCCGAGCTGGGTCTGTCCGAGGCCGGGCGGATCGCCGCGCTCGCCCGGCTCGCCGCCGGACAGCACCGCTGCGGTCCCGGCGACCCGGGCGCCGCCGCCGACGCCGTCCGGCAGCTCATCGGCGCCGACGGGGAGTCGGCGGCGGACCTGCGGGAGGCGGTGCGCCTCGGCTGGTGGCACCTGTTCGCGGGCGACCTGCCGGCCGCGCGGGACCTGGCCGTCGCGCTGGAGCGGCGGTGCCGGGAGAGCGGCGCGATCGGCACCCTGGCCCTGGTGCAGATGCTCCTCGCCCGGATCCAGCTGCTCCTCGGCCTGCACCGGGAGGCGCTGGCCACGGCCACCGAGGGGATGCGCGTCGCCGAGGACACCGGGCACGCCCGCGTCCGCGTCCACCTGGCGACCGTCCTCGCCCAGCTCGCCGCCGTCCGGGGCGACGAGGAGGGCTGCCGCGAGCTGACCGCCGAGGCCCTGGCGCGGGGCGTGGCCCCCGGCACGGTGCACGCCGCCTGCGCCCTCGCCCTGCTCGACCTGGGCCTCGGCCGCACCGAGGCGGCCTTCGACCGGCTCTCCGCCGTCGCCTCCGGACCCGACCGGCAGGGCGTCATCGGCAGCCTGCCCGACCTCGTCGAGGCCGCGGCCCGCCTGGACCGCCCGGACGGCGGGCGGTCGGCCCTGACCTGGTACGAACGGCACGCGGCGGCCTACCCGCGGCCGTGGACGGAGGCGGTCGCCGAACGCTGCCGGGCGCTGCTCTCCCCCGAGCCGGCCGTGGCGGGAGAGCACTTCGCCCATGCCGTGCGGCTGCACCGCGAGGGGGGTTCCGGCTTCGAGCGGGCCCGTACCGAGCTGCTCTACGGCGAGCACCTGCGCCGGCGGCGGCAGACGTCCGAGGCCCGCCCCCTGCTGCGGTCCGCGCTCGACGTCTTCGACCGGCTGGGCGCCGTTCCCTGGGCGGGGCGGGCCCGGGCGGAGTTGCGCGCCACCGGGGAGAGCCTGGGCGCACCGGCCGCCGCGCCCGGTCTGCTCGACCGGCTCACACCGCAGGAGGCGCAGGTGGCGCGGCTGGCGGCGGAGGGTCTGAGCAATCGCGACATCGGGGCGCGGCTGTTCATCAGTCCGCGGACGGCCGGGTATCACTTGTCGAACGTCTACCCGAAGCTCGGGATCAGCTCGCGGAGGGAGCTGGCGCGGCTGGGGTTGTGAGGTTGCCCCGGTCCCTCCCCTTCGCCGATTCATGGGGCTGCGCCCCAGACCCCCTTTTCGCGGCTTCGCCGCTCGTCCTCAAGCGCCGGACGGGCTGATTCCCGCCCCTCCGGCGCTTGGGACAACCGCGCGGAGCGCGGCTTGGGGCCGGGGGATCCTCAGGTTGTAGGATGACTGGGCAACCGGGATACCGGTAAACCGTAGACGAACCCCAGCCGGAGGCGGCCGTGGCACTACAAGCAGCAGGACGCCAGTCCCTCGTCGACACCGTCGTGGAGCAGCTCCGCACCCAGGTGGCAGCCGGCGAGTGGACGGTGGGCGAGCGCATCCCCACCGAGCACGCCCTCGCCGAGCAGCTCCAGGTCGGACGGAACACCGTCCGCGAGGCCGTCCGCGTCCTGGTGCACGCGGGGATGCTGCGCTCCCGGCAGGGCGAGGGGACGTTCGTCGTGTCCACCGCCGACCCGGCGGAGATCATGCGGGGCGTGCAGCGCGCCGGCGTACGCGACGTCCTGGAGCTGCGGATCGCGCTGGAGGCGGAGGCCGCCCGGCTGGCCGCCACCCGGCACGAGCCCGCCGATCTGGAGCGGATGCGCGCCGCCCTGGACGCCCAGACGGAGCTGGAGGACGCCCACGGGCAGCCGGACGCCGACAACGTGGAGCTGTACGCGCACCACGACATCGAGTTCCACAAGGCCGTCGTGGAGGCGGCGCACAACACCGCGCTGACCGCGACGTACACCTGGTTCAGCAGTTCCGTGCGCGAGGCGCTGCTCACGGCGCTCGGCGACCGGGACATGCCGCGCGTCCTCCACGGCGACCACCGCGCCCTCATGGAGGCCATCGCCTCCGGTGACCCGGACGCGGCCGACCGTGCCGCGCGGGCCCTGCTCGAACGCCCCAAGCAGGCGGTCGAGGCACTGCTGGCCGACCGGCGGCCGTGACGGCTCCCGTCACACCCGCCACACCAGCCACCCCCGAGCTCCACCGAAAGGCACGCACATGTCCGAATCGAGGCCCCAGACACCCCTCATAGCCGCCGAGGAACCCTCCTCGGCGGCCCCCGCCCCCGCCGCCGTCCGCACCCTGCGGGCGCACCCCGCGCTGGTCCTCGCGGGCATCGTCCTGGCGTCGCTGAACATGCGGGCCGCCCTCGCCGGCGTCTCCCCGCTCGTCGGCGAGATCAACGACCACTTCGGTCTGAACGCGACCGCGAGCAGCCTGGTCACGACCATTCCGCTGGTCTTCATGGGGCTCGGTTCGATCGCCGCCCCGCGGCTGGCCCGGCGCTTCGGCACCGAGCCGGTGCTGTGCGCCGCGCTCGTCCTGCTCTGCGGCGGCATCCTGGTGCGCGTCGCGCCGCCGGTGGTGGCGCTGTTCGTGGGCGGCGCGCTGGTCGGCACGGCGATCGCCTTCCTCAACGTCCTGATGCCCGGCCTGATCAAGCGGGACTTCCCGGACCGGGCCGCGAGCATGACCGCCCTCTACTCGACGGCGATGATCCTCGGCGCCACCGTCTCGGCCGCCTGCGCGGTCCCGCTGGAGAACGCCCTCGGCGGCTGGCGCGGCTCGCTCGCCTCCTGGGCGCTGCTCGCCGCCGTCGCCGTCGTGGTGTGGATCCCGCAGGCGCTGATCGCCCGGCGCGGCGGCCACCACGTCACCGCCCCCGCGCCCGGCGGGACCGCCGCCGAGGGCCCGAACCTGCTGCGCTCGGGGCTGGCCTGGCAGGTCACCCTGCTCATGGGCACCCAGTCGCTGGTCGCGTACGTGTGCATCGCCTGGATGCCGACCGTCTTCACCGACCACGGCATGGACAAGGGCGAGGCGGGCCTCGTCTACGCCTTCTACACCCTGGTGCAGATGGCCGGTTCGTTCGTCGTGCCCGTCCTCGCCGGGCGGCTGCGCGACCAGCGCCTGCTGGCCGTCGGCGTCGTCCTGCTGATGGCCGGCGGCACGACCGGCCTGCTGCTCGCGCCCGTCGCGGGCGCCTGGCTGTGGGCGACCATGATGGGCGTCGCCCAGGGCGGCACGCTGGGCCTGGCGCTGACGCTGATGGTGCTGCGCAGCCGTGACGCGCACACCGCGGCCCGGCTCTCCGGCATGGCCCAGACGTGGGGCTATCTGCTCGCGTCCGTCGGCCCGTTCGCCGTCGGCGCGGTCCATCAGGCCACGGGTGGCTGGGACTTGCCGATCGGCGTGCTGCTCGCCGCCTGCCTGGCTCTGGTGTTCCTGGGTCTCGGAGCCGGGCGCGATCGGAAGATCTGAGACGTTGGGGGTGGGTGAGACCCGTTGTCACCCGTGAGGAGCGTGCGCCCCGTGGCCACCCCGCCCCCGATCACCGTCCCCCCGCAGCTCGCCGAGCACCACGAGGAACACAACCCGGAGCACGCCGCCGAATGGATCGCCGGGCTGCCCGCCCTCGCGGCCGGCTTCCTGGACCGCTGGAACCTGCGGCCCGACGGGGAGCCGGCCCACGGCTACGTGGCGCTGGTCCTGCCCGTACGCCGGGAGGACGGCACCCCGGCGGCGCTCAAGCTCCAGCCCGTCGACGAGGAACGGGCCGGCGAGCCGCTGGCGCTGCGCGCCTGGTCCGGGCGGGGCGCGGTCCGGCTCCTGGAAGACGATCCCGCGACGAGCACCCTGCTGCTCGAACGGCTCGACGCCACCCGCTCGTTGGTCGACGTGCCGGACGCCGAGGCCGCTCTGCTGGCGCTCACCGGGTTGCTGGCCCAGCTGCATACCGTGCCCGCCCCGGACGGCTTGCGGCACCTGCGGGATGTGGTGCGGGAGATGCTCGACGCCGTGCCGCAGGCTCTGGCCGCCCTCGTCGACGAGGACGAGCGGCGGTGGCTCGCCGGGTGCGCCGAGGCCGTGCGGGAGGTGGCCGGGGAGCCCGGTGACCGGCTGCTGCACTGGGACCTGCACTACGAGAACGTGCTGGCCCCGCTGCCGGGCTCGGACGCCGCCGGGCGCGGGGCCTGGCTGGCGATCGACCCCGTGCCGCTCGTCGGCGACCCCTGCTTCGATCTGATGCCCGCGTTCGACAACCGGTGGGAGGACCTGGTCGCCACCGGGGACGTGGAGCGCGCGGTACGGCGGCGGTTCGACCTGATGACGGACGTGCTGAGCCTGGACCGGAGCCGGGCGGCGCGGTGGACGCTGGCGCGTGCGCTCCAGAACTCGCTGTGGACCGTCGAGGACGGGGGGTCCCGGCTGGAGGAGGAACAGGTCACGGTGGCCCGGGCGTTGACACCGCACGTGTGAGAGCGCCCCAGTCCCGCCCTTTCTCCCCCGGCCACCGCTGGGAGGTGCCCCCGGCTTCTCGCAGGAGCTCCGCCCCCCGCACCCCCGAAGCGCGCTGCACGCTCCCCCGAAGGGGGGTGCCCCCAGTCCCCGAACGCCGGACGGGCTGACTGGTCAGCCCGTCCGAAGTGGGGGGGGGGATCCCTTCAGGGGGAGGGACCGTGGCCCCCTACTCCTCCCCCGCCAGCGTCAGCTTCCGCAGCTTCTCCCCCGCGTACCACGTGGCCGCGACCGTCACCCCCGCGAGGAGTACCACCGCCACCGGCAGGCCCACGTCCGAGGAGACGGCGCCGGGCGCCGCGATCCGCTCGGCCAGGGACAGCGCCCACTGCTGGACACTGAGCGTGCGCGCCCCGGGGACGAGGCTGCCGAAGAGGGATTCCCAGATCAGGGCGTAGACGAGGCCCGCGACCACCGCGTGCCGGGTCACCGTTCCCAGCAGCAGGAACAACGCGCTGTAGGCGACCGAGGCGACGGCCGCGGCGACGGTGTACGCGAGAGCGATCCGCTGGCTGTCGCCGTTCAGGAGCAGGCCGGCGATCAGGGTCGGGACGGCCGAGAAGACGACGGTGACGCCGGTCGCCACGAGGAGTTTGGTGAAGATGATCGTCGGCCGCTTCACCGGCTTGGCGAGGAGGTAGACGACCGAGCCGTCGTCGATCTCCGGGCCGATGGCGCCCGTTCCGGCGATGACGCCGATCAGCGGGACCATGGTGGCCAGCGCGAAGCCGCCCAGGACCTTGGTGGCCGTGTCGTCGTCGGCGCCGGTCAGCAGGCGGACCGCCGCAGAGATGATCAGCAGCAGGGCGGGGAGGGTGAAGAGGACGGCGGCCCTGCGGCGGCCGAGGAGTCCCCGGTAGGTGAGCCGGGCGACGGTCGGGTGGTAGAGGGAGTGCATGGGGTCGGCGCCTCCTTTCAAGGATGGTCAGGCCGCGACGAGGTACGAGAAGACCGATTCCAGGGACTCGTCGGAGGGCGAGACCGTGAGGAGGCGGATGCCGTGCGCGCGGGCCACGGCCGGGAGCAGGGTGGTGAACCGGCCGAAGTCCACGGCCTGGACGCGCAGCGCGCCCTCCTGGACGTCCACCTCGATGCCGGACGTCGACGGGTCGGCGATGAGGGCGGCGGCCAGGGCGCGGTCGTCGCTGGAGCGGACGAGGTAGCGGTGCGGCCGGTTGGTCATCAGCCGGCGGATCTTGCGGAAGTCGCCGGACGCGGCGTGCCGTCCGGCCACCACGACCTCGATGTGCGCCGCGAGCTGCTCGACCTCCTCCAGGATGTGCGAGGAGAACAGCACCGAGCGCCCCTCGGCCCCCATCCGTCGCAGCAGGTCCATGAGTTGCATGCGCTGGCGGGGGTCCATGCCGTTGAACGGCTCGTCGAGGAGCAGCACGGACGGGTCGTGGACCAGGGCGGACGCCATCTTGACGCGCTGTCGCATGCCCTTGCTGTACGTGGAGATCTTCCGGTCCTGGGCGTACTCCATCTCGACCGTGGCCAGCGCCCGTTGAGCCGCCGCGGCGGGCAGTCCGTGGAGCTCGGCGTTGGCGCGGACGAACTCCAGCCCGGTGAGGAAGTCGTACATCGCCTCACGCTCGGGGACGACGCCGATGTGCCGGTAGATCTGCTCGTTGCCCCAGATGACCGCGGAGTCGAGGGTGACCGTGCCGGTGGAGGGGGCGAGGAAGCCGCCCATCATGTTGATGAGCGTGGATTTTCCGGCGCCGTTGGGGCCGAGCAGGCCGGTGACGCCGGGGCCGATGGTCATGGAGACGTCGTTGACGGCGACCACGTTGCCGAACCAGCGGGAGACGTTGTCGATCTGGATGACACTCATGGGCGCAGCCCATTCCTTGAGGGTTGGTGGCCGGGCGACGGGTGGGAGGTCACAGGCCCGCCTTCCGGTAGCGGCGCATGAGGACGGCGTACGAGCCGGCGATCAGCGCCAGGACGGCGAGCAGGTAGACGGCTCCCGCGCCGGTGCCCGGGCCGTGCGAGCCGGGGAAGCTGGAGGTGGCGTCGAGGAACGCCGTCTGCACGCCGTCGATCAGGGTGATCGGCGAGAACAGGCCCAGCCAGCCGATGACGTCGGTGTTGTCCCGGGCGTAGGCGATGCCCTGGACGGTGCTCACGGCACCGTAGGAGATGGTCAGGACGGCGATCACGGCGGCGACGCCGAAGCCGCGGCGCGGTGTGAGCGCGGCGACGACCAGGCCGAGGCCGGCGAAGAGGAGGGACAGCAGGGCCACGGAGACCAGTCCTTGGGCGAAGGCTTTCGTCTGGGCGGCGAAGTCGAGCTTCGCGAGCAGGGCGCCCACGTAGAGGATCAGCAGGGGCGCCGCGGTGAGCAGGAACACCGCCGAGGCGAGCGCGGCGTACTTGGCGAGCACGTAGTCGACGCGTTCCACCGGGCGGGAGAAGTAGAGCGGGACCGTCCGGAAGCGCAGGTCCCGGGAGACCGCCTGCGGTGCCTGGGAGGCGAGGTAGAGGCCCACGACGGCCTGGAGGAGGATCGCGTACCGCGTGTACTCCACCGGCAGCTTGTCCATCTTCGTGGTGATCGCGACCGCGACGATGATCGCGGCCGGCGCGCACATCACGGCGAACAGCGTCATCGGCAGCACCTTGGACTTGGCCGAGCGGCCCAGCCCGTACGCGCCGCGCAGGCTCTGCGACCAGAGCGCGCGGCGGGCGTAGCCGCGGCCCAGGCGGGGGCCGGTGTACGGCCGGTAGCCGATGTTGTGGATCACGTCCTGGGTGGGCGTGGCCGTGGTCTCAGGCGGCATGGGTGGTGCCCCGTTTCTGCGCGCTGCGGTCATTCGTCCTGTCGTCGGCGTCCGCCTGGAACACCTCCGCGATGCGGTGCCTGCGCTGCTCCATCCGCACCAGGCCCAGCCCGAGCCCGGCCACGGCGTCGCGCACGACGTCGTACGTCTCGTCGCCGGCGAGGTCGACGAGCAGGACGTGCCCGCCGCCCGCCACCCCGTACCCGCCCTCGCCGCCGGCCGCCCGGACCGCGAGCCCGGCGGCCGCGAGGGCCGTGCCGAGGGCGGACGTGCCGTCCGGATGGGCGTCGGTGTCGGTGACCTCGACCGCGAGGGAGCCGGTGGCCTGGGTGAAGTCGCTGGTGGCGGAGGAGCGCAGCAGCCGGCCGCCGTCGATGACGACGACGTGGTCGCAGGTGCGCTCCAGCTCGCCGAGCAGGTGGGAGGTGACCAGCACCGAGATGCCGAAGTCGGTGTGCACCCGGCGGATGAGGGCCAGCATCTCGTCGCGGCCGACCGGGTCGAGGCCGTTCGTCGGCTCGTCCAGCAGCACCAGGCGCGGGTCGTGGACGAGGGCCTGGGCCAGCTTCACCCGCTGTTTCATGCCCGTGGAGTAGCCGCCCATCGGGCGGTAGCGCTCCTCGTAGAGGCCCACGTGGCGCAGGGTGTCCGCGGTGCGCTCGCGGGCGGCGGACAGCGGCAGTCCGGACATCCGCGCCATGTGCACGACGAACTCGGTGGCCGAGACGTCGGGCGGCAGGCAGTCGTGCTCCGGCATGTAGCCGACCCGCTCCCGGATGGCCGCGCCCTCGGTGGCCACGTCCAGGCCCAGCACCTGCGCGCGGCCCTCGGTGGCCGGGGAGAGACCCAGCAGGATCTTGATCAGCGTCGACTTGCCGGCCCCGTTGGCACCCACCAGACCGGTCACGCCCGGAGTGATGTCGACGGAGAGCCGGTCGAGCGCGGTCACCTTGGGGTACCGCTTGCTGAGGCTTTCGGTGGCGATCACTGTCACGTCATCGACGGTAGTGGCGCGGACCACATCGGGCGTCAGTCTCGATGACGGCTTCGGTGTAGTCCTCGGGTCTGACCGTCCCGTAGGGGATGGGCCGGAAGTACGGAACCGGACATCAGGGGCACGCATCGAGGTGCCGGGGGCACCTTGTGCCCCACCCCTTGACGCCGCCTCCGAATATTGTCACATTCATCGATGTCAACTTCCGCACCGGCAGGGACGGTTGCGCCATGAAGACCGGAGCGTCACCGCACGTCACACAGGACCTGGCCGGCTTCCGGGAGGTGCAGCGCCTCGCCTACGCCTGCGCCGAGGCCGTCGCCGCGCAGCTCGCTCCCGGGATGACCGAGCGCGACGCCGCCCGGCTGCAACGGGAGTGGCTGCGGCGGCGCGGGGTGCGCGACTGGTTCCACCTGCCCTTCGCCTGGTTCGGCGACCGCACGGCCTTCACCGGCTTCCGGGTGCCCACCCAGTTCTTCCCGTCGGGGCGGCGGCTGGCGCCCGGGATGCCGTTCGTCCTGGACCTGGCGCCGGTGTACCGGGGCTTCACCGCCGACGTCGGCTACTCCGGCTGCCTCGGCCCGGACCCGCTGCACGCCCGGATGCTCGACGACCTCCTCGACCACCGCGACCTCGTCCTGCGCGGCGTCCGCGAGCGCCGCCCGCTGCGCACGGTCTACGAGGACGTCGACCGGCTCATGATGCGCCAGGGCTACGCCAACCGGCACCGCGCCTACCCCTTCGGGGTGATCGCCCACAAGGTCGGCCGGGTCCGCGACCGGCGCCGGTCGCCGCGGGTCCTCGGCTTCGGCACCCAGGCGCTGAAGGGGCTGGCCTCCGACGCCCTCCACGGCCACCGGGAGGGCTGGTCGCCGCTCTGGAGCCCGTACCGCTTCTCCGACCACCCGCCCACCCCCGGGCTGTGGGCGGTCGAGCCGCACCTCGGATTCCGCGGGACGGGCGTGAAGTTCGAGGAGTTGCTGGTGGTGACCGACTCGCGGGATCCGGAGGAGAGCGCGTTCTGGCTGGACGACGATCTTCCACATGTCCGCCGGCGGCGACAGGCAGCAGTGATACGGGACGGACAGAAGGGAACCGGACGATGAACGCCTTCGGCGCGGAGCACGGCGGCACGGAGTTCGACGCCACGGAACTCGACGGGGCGCGGGAGCGGAGGGTGCGGTCGGCCGGGGTCGAGCTCTGCGTCGCCGAACTGGGCGACGCCGCCGACCCCACCGTCGTCCTCCTCCACGGCTACCCGGACAGCAAGGAGGTCTGGGCACCGGTCGCACAGCGCCTGAAGAAACGTTTCCACGTCGTGCTCTACGACGTCCGCGGCTGCGGCCGGTCGACGGCGCCCAGCCCGCTGCGCGGCGGCTTCACCCTGGAAAAACTGACCGCCGACTTCCTCGCCGTCGTGGACGCGGTGAGCCCTGACGCCCCCGTGCACCTGGTCGGGCACGACTGGGGATCCGTCCAGGGCTGGGAGTTCGCCACCGTCCGCCGCACCGAGGGACGCGTCGCCTCCTTCACCTCCATCTCCGGACCCTCGCTCGACCACTTCGGTCACTGGATCAAGGAACGCGCCGCCCGGCCCACCCCGCGCCGCGCCGCCCAGTTGCTCGGGCAGGGCGCCCGGTCCTGGTACGTGTACGCGCTGCACACGCCCGTCCTGCCGGAGGCCGCCTGGCGCGGGCCGCTCGGCCGGCGGTGGCCGGACGTCCTGGAGCGGTCGGAGAAGGTGCCGAAGGGCCCGTACCCGACCGCGTCCCTGCCCACCGACGCCGCGCACGGCGCCTGGCTCTACCGCGACAACGTCCGGGAGCGGACGCGCCGCCCGCGCCCCGACGCGTACGCGCACGCCCCCGTGCAGCTGATCACGCCCACCGGCGACGCGTTCCTCTCCGCGCGGCTCTACGACGGCCTGGAGCGCTGGGCGCCCGGCCTGGTGCGGCGCACCGTGCGCGCGGGTCACTGGGTGCCGCGCACGCGGCCCGGGCAACTGGCCGACTGGATCACCGATTTCGTCGTCCGGCAGGCGGACGGCCCGTCGACCGCCCCCGTCCGGCGGCCCCTTCCCGGGGCCGGCAAGACCCGGCCGGAGCGGTACGCGCAGCGCTTCGCCGGCCGGCTCGTCCTGGTGACGGGTGCCGCGAGCGGCATCGGCCGGGCCACCGCCTTCGCCTTCGCCGAGGCGGGCGCCCGGATCGTCGCGGTGGACCGGGACGCGGAGGGCGCGGCGCGCACCGCCGAGCTCGCCCGGCTGCTCGGCGCGCCCGGGGCCTGGGCCGAGTGCGTCGACGTCTCCGACGAGGCGGCGATGGAGAAGCTGGCCGCCCGCACGGCCGAGGCCCACGGCGTCGTGGACGTCCTCGTCAACAACGCGGGGATCGGCGTCGCCGGGCCGTTCCTCGACACGCCGCCGGAGGCGTGGCGGAAGACCCTGGACGTCAACCTGTGGGGCGTCCTGCACGGCTGCCGCCTCTTCGGCCGGCAGATGGCCGAGCGCGGCGAGGGCGGCCACATCGTCAACACCGCGTCCGCCGCCGCCTTCCAGCCCTCCCGGACGCTGTCCGCCTACAGCACCTCCAAGGCGGCGGTGCTGATGCTCTCCGAGTGCCTGCGCGCCGAGCTCGGCGACCGGGACATCGGCGTCACCGCCGTCTGCCCCGGCTTCGTCGCCACGGGCATCACGTCCGCCACCCTCTTCACCGGCGTCCCGGAGGAGGAGCAGCGGCGGCTGCGGGAGCGGACCACCCGGCTGTACGGGCGGCGCAACTACCCGCCGGAGCGGGTCGCGGACGCGATCCTGCGGGCCGTCCACGACGACCTGCCCGTCGTCCCCGTCACCCCCGAGGCGCACGGTCTCCGCCTCCTCGGCCGCTTCGCGCCCCGCCTGCGGCGGGTCGTCGCACGCGCCGAACCCCGGCTCTGAGCCGGACACCCGGAAGCTTTCGCGGCCCCCGCGGCCCCCGCGGCCCCCGCAGCCCTCTCAGCCCTCGGAGGAGGACCCCCGCATGACCACCGACCACCACCCCATAACCCCCCGGCGCGTCTCCTTCGACTGGCGCGAGACGCCGCTGCACTGGATCCCCGACGAGCCGACGGCCACCCACGTCATCAACGTGCTGCACCTGCTGCTGCCCGCGGGCGAGCGGTGGTTCGTCAAGGTCTTCAAGGAGGCCCTGCCGCTGGTCGGAGACCCCGAACTACTGAAGGACGTCAAGGGGTTCATGGGCCAGGAGGCCACCCACAGCGTCCAGCACTCCTACGTCCTCGACCACCTGGCCCACCAGAAGCTGGACACCGGCCCGTACACCAGGCAGGTCGACTTCCTCTTCGACGTGCTGCTCGGCGAGCGGCCGCCGTTCGGGCTGCCGCTCTCCGAGCGGGAGTGGCTGCGGTTCCGGCTGTCGGTGATCGCGGCGGTGGAGCAGTTCACCGCCGTCCTCGGCGACTGGGTGCTGCGGGCCGACACGCTCGACGCCGCCCGGCCCGACCCGGTGATGCTCGACCTGCTGCGCTGGCACGGCGCCGAGGAGGTCGAACACCGGTCGGTGGCCTTCGACATGTACCAGCACTGCGGCGGCGACGAGCCCGGCCGCTACGCCCGCCGCGTGCTCGGCATGGTGATCACCGCGCCCATCCTGACGTACCTGTGGGGACGCGGCGCGGCCTACCTGATCCGGCACGACCCCCGGCTCGCCAAGCGGCTCCGCTACACGCTGCGGCACCACAAGCGGGCCGTCGACAAGGGGCTGCTGCCCACCTGGAGCGAGCTGGGCGCGGCCATACCGCGCTACCTCAGACGCTCCTACCACCCGTCCCAGGAGGGGTCGTTGAGCAGGGCCGTCGCCTACCTGGCGGCCTCGCCGGCGGCGGGCCGGGGGCGGGCGCCGGGCGGCGCGGTCGCGTCGTAGAGTGACGGTCGGTGTCTGTGAGGAGTACCCCGTGAGCGAACCGCCGGCGTACCGGATCGAGGACCTGGCCCATCTCAGCGGCGCCACGGTCCGCACGATCCGCGCCTACCAGGACCGGGGCCTCCTCCCCAGGCCCGAGCGGCGCGGCCGGGCGAACGTCTACGGCGACGCCCACCTGGAGCGGCTCCGGCGGATCGGTGACCTGCTCGAACGCGGCTACACCCTCGCCAGCATCAAGGAACTGCTCGACGCCTGGGACGCCGGGCGGGGACTCGGCGGGATCCTCGGGCTCGTCGCGGAGGTGGACGGGCCGTGGTCGGACGAGCGGACCGGCCGGGTCACCCGCGCCGACCTGGTCGAACGGTTCGGGGGCGTGCCGGACGGCTCCGCCGTCGAGGACGCCGTGGAGCTGGGCGTCCTCGAACCGGTCCCGGGCGCCCCGGACGCCTTCCTGGTCCCGAGCCCGCAGCTGCTCGCCGTCGCCGTCGAACTCCACGCCGCCGGCGTCCCCCTGCGGGCCATCCTCACCCACCTGCGGGAGGTACGCGCCCAGGTCGAGCACCTCGCCGGCCGCTTCCTCGACTTCACCACCGAGCACGTCTTCCGGCCGTACCTGGATCACGCGCCGTCCGAGGAGGAGGCGGACCGGGCCGCCGCCCTCGTGCGCCGGCTGCGGCCGCTCGCCCAGCAGACCGTGGACGCCGAACTCGCCCGGGCGATGCGGCTGCTGGCCGTGCGCAACCTGCGCCGGCACCTCGGGGAGGTCAACGGCGGCACGCCCGCCGTGGCGGCGGACGAGGCGAGGGCCGCGGTGGAGCTGCCCGCCGCCACCGTGGACGCCGTACGGGACCTGGTCGGCCCGGACGGCGTGAGCGCCTTCGTGGCCGCGGCGGCGGAACGGGAGGTGCGGGCGCGGGCGATGGACGGCCTGGCCGAGCGGCATCGGGGGGACCGGGCAGACCGAGCAGACCGAGCAGACCGAGCAGACCAGGCATAGACCCGCTACAGACCCGGCGCGCCCCACACGGGGAACCAGCGGCTCAGATCGTCCTCGATCCGCAGGTCGTCGGCGAGCAGCGCTCGCGTCTGCAGCTCCAGTTCGTGATCGCGTCGCTCCTGGGCGCCCTCGACGGGCGCGAACGGGTAGAACGTGCCGCGCTTGTAGAGGTAGACGAGGGCGAGCGGACGGCCGCGCCCGTCCCGGAAGCCCAGCAGCGAGCAGAGCAGCTGGGGCCCGAACCCGGCGTCCTCCAGCAGTGTGTTCACCGCGTGCAGGTCGTTGACCAGGGCCGGGACATCGTCGGCCGGCTCCTGGGCGAGCAGCCAGGTGTACCCGTAGGGGTCCCGCAGGAACTCGACGGGCGTCCCGCCGCGCGCGGTGTCCGCGTCGAGCAGCCGCCGGACGTCCTCGCGCAGCGCGTCGAAGGCCCCGCCCTCCACGCTGGCGAAGCAGACCGAGCCGCGCCCGGTCGGCTCCAGCCCGGCGCCGGCCCGGAGCGTGAGTGCGGCGGACGGCAGGGCGAAGAGGCGGTCGAGGTCGGGGCGGACGGGCTTGCTCCGCCCGAGGATCACGTCCAGGAGGCCCATGGGTCGCCGTCACCCCGCCCGTCCGAGGGCCGCCGCGATCCTGCCGAGCTGGTCCAGCCGCCGTTCCAGCGGGGGGTGCGAGGAGAGCAGACCGCTCAGGGTCTCGCGGGAGAGGGCCGGGGCGAACCAGAAGGCGTTGAACGGCTCGGCCTGCCGCAGGTCGCGGGTGGGGATCCGGGCGAGCTGCCCGGTGACCTTGGTGAGCGCGGACGCGAGCGCCGACGGCCGGCCGGTCAGCAGGGCGGCGGCCCGGTCGGCGGACAGCTCGCGGTAGCGCGACAGCATCCGGGTGAGCAGGAAGCTCACGGCGTAGACGACGGCGCTGACCAGCGGGACGACCACCATCAGGAGGGCCGTGTTGGCGTCCCGTCCGCCCACCCTGCGCAGGCCGCCCCACAGGCCGACGCGGGTGATGATCCCGGCCAGGACGCCCAGGAAGGAGGCGATGGTCATCACCGCGACGTCGCGGTGCGCGACATGGCTGAGCTCGTGCGCCAGGACGCCCTCCAGTTCCTCGGGCTCCAGCCGGCGCAGCAGCCCGGTCGTGGCGCAGACCAGGGCGTTGTTCCGGTTGCGGCCGGTGGCGAAGGCGTTCGGCACGTCGGTGTCGGCGACGGCCACCCGCGGCTTGGGCATGTCTGCCAGGGCGCACAGCCGGTCGACCGCGCCGTGCAGCTCGGGGGCCTCGCGCGGGGTCACCTCGCGCGCCCCCATCCCGAACTCGGCGATCCGGTCGCTGAACCAGAACTGGGCGACGAACAGCCCGCCGGCCAGGATCAGCACGATCGGCCACGCCCCGCGCAGCAGCACGACCAGCACGCCGACGACCACCACGTACAGCAGCCCGATGAAGAACATCGTGCCCACCATGCGGGTGGTCAGCCCGCGGTCGGGGGCGAATCGTGTGGCTCGCGTCGTCTTCCGCACGGCGGCCTCCCAGTCCTCGCGCCGGCGCCCGGGGGGAGGCTCCTCCACCAGGCCGGCGCGCACGACCGCGCCGGCGCCTCCGTCACGCCGGAAAAGACCCTTCTGTCACGATTCTCCCTCTCGCCTCGCCTCTTGCGCCCGACCGGACGCTCCGAACTCGGTCGGATACGAGGGGTAGCTCCGGGCACACGGCGCGCACACCGCGGTACGCCGCTGCCGGCCGTCGCCAGCCACCCACCGTCAGCGGCCGGCCGGTGCTCAGCCGAGCTGCGCCGGCCCCTCGGTCACGATGCGCTCGAAGACGGCCTGGTCGGCGGCGAAGTCGGAGTCGGGGATCGGCCAGTGCAGCACGATCTCGGTGAAACCAACCTCCCGCTGCCGGCCCGCGAAGTCCACGAAGGCGTCGACCGAGTCGAGCATCGAGGAGCGGTCCGGGGTGAAGCCGGTGAGGAGGATCCTGTCCAGCTCGGCGGGCTTCCGGCCGATCTCCTCGCACGCCGCCCCGAGCTTCGCCGCCTGCGCGCGCAGCGCCGCGTCCGACTGGGCGGGCGTGCCCGACTCGTACAGCTTCGGGTCGCCCGTGGTCACCCACGCCTGCCCGTACCGTGCCGCCAGCTTCAGTCCGCGCGGGCCGGTCGCCGCGACGGCGAAGGGCAGCCGGGGGGACTGCGCGCAGCCGGGGACGTTCCGGGCCTCGACGGCCGAGTAGAAGGCGCCCTCGTGGGTGACGGCACCCTCGGTGAGCAGGCGGTCGAGCAGCGGTACGAACTCGGCGAACCGGTCCGCCCGCTCCTTCGGCGTCCACGCCTCCTGCCCGAGCGCGGTCGCGTCGAAGCCGTTGCCGCCCGCGCCGATGCCCAGGGTGATCCGGCCGCCGGAGACGTCGTCGAGGGAGATCAGCTCCTTGGCGAGCGTCACCGGGTGGCGGAAGTTCGGCGAGGTCACGAGGGTGCCCAGGCGGAGCCGCTCGGTCGCCGTGGCGGCGGCGGTGAGGGTGGGCAGGGCACCGAACCACGGGCCGTCGCGGAAGGCGCGCCACGAGAGGTGGTCGTAGGTGTACGCCGTGTGGAAGCCGAGCTCCTCGGCGCGCTGCCACTTCGCGCGCCCTCCCTGGTGCCAGCGGTCGACGGGGAGGATCACGGTGCTCAGGCGCAGACTCATGCTTCGGAGCCTACGTCTCGCCTCCCCGCTCGGACCACGTCCCACTGGTTGATACAGGCCACACAGGCACCACAGTCCCCCGGGGCCCTGGCTCAACGGCGCGCCACCGCGCACACCCGTGCGCCGCGAAGCGTCCGGTATCCGACAATGGGAACCGTGACTTCAGCTACCGAGCAGCCCGAGACCCCGGCCGCCGGCCGGACCGCCCCGATACCCCGGCTGATCGCCACCGACCTCGACGGCACCCTGCTGCGGGACGACAAGACGGTGTCCGAGCGGACCGTGGCCGCGCTGGCCGCCGCCGAGGCGGCCGGAATCGAGGTCTTCTTCGTCACCGGCCGCCCGGCACGCTGGATGGACGTCGCGAGCGCGCATGTGCACGGTCACGGCCTGGCGATCTGCGCGAACGGCGCCGCCGTCGTGGACCTCCGGGGCGGCGGCCGGTTCGTCGAGGTCAGACCGCTGGAACGGGCGGACGCCCTGGCCGTCGTACGGCTGGTGCGCGCCGCCGTGCCGGGCACCTCGTTCGCCGTCGAGTGCACCACGGGCTTCCACTACGAGCGGGAGTACCCGCCGTACCAGCTCGACCCGGACGCGACGGTCGGCCCGGCGGAGGAGTTCCTGGCCGAGGGCTCCGGCACGCGTGAGGGGGGAGAGAGCGGGGAGCCCAGCGGGCCCATCCTCAAGCTGCTCGCCCACCACCCGGAGCTCGCCCCCGACGCGTTCCTCGCCCTGGCCCGCACCGCGGCCGGCGAACACGGTTCGATCACCCGCTCCAGCCCCACCGCGCTGCTGGAGGTCAGCGGCCTCGGCGTCAGCAAGGCCAGCACCCTCGCCGGCTACTGCGCGGACCACGGCATCACGCCCGAGGAGGTGGTGGCCTTCGGCGACATGCCCAACGACCTGGAGATGCTCGGCTGGGCCGGCACCTCCTACGCCATGGCCAACGCCCACCCCGAGGTCCTGGCCGCCACGACGCACCGCACCGCCGCCAACAACGAGGACGGAGTGGCGGCGGTGATCGAGCGGATCGTGCGGGTGGCGTGCCGGTGAGCGCCGCACTCGGCGCTCACCGCATGCCGGTCAGTACCAGATGGTGTGCTTCCAGATGATGCCGCGCGCCGTCGCGCCCGTGTCCAGGCCGTAGGCGGGCCGGTCGGTGACGAAGTACTCGCGGAAGCTGGACTGCGTGTCCCGGGACATCATGGTGTTGCTCTTCGTCCAGCCGCCGTCGACCTGGGACCACAGGTCGACCAGCGTGGTCGCGACGCGGGCCTCGCAGGCGTCGCCCTGGTCGATGCCGCGGGTGGAGCGGTCGTTGGCGAGGTCCAGCGAAGCGCCGTTGCCCCAGTAGTAGGTGGTGTCGCCGAAGGTGTGGAACGCCACCGCGTTGGCGTAGCCCTCGGTCCAGGCGCAGCTGGTGGAGGAGGTGCGATCGACGTAGTGGGGCGAGCAGTTGCTCACCTGCGGCCACCAGCCCCGGTAGAGCTTGCCCTGGAGGGCGTGGCCCGCTTCGTGGACGGTGGTGTGCTCGGAGTCCGGGTCGTTGTCCGCGAGGTGGATCTTGTCCTCGCCGCCGTTCCAGTACGTGCCGTCGGTGGAGCCGGGGTACCACTGGACGGTGATCGGGGAGCAGCGGCCGCCCTGCTCACTGGAGGCCCAGCAGTCGGTCGTGGAACCGCGGTTCCACCAGAGCTTGTTGAGGGTGTCCAGGACGTGCCACGCCCGGCTCTGCCCGGCGTTGGCGTACACGTTGCCCAGGCTGGTGCTGCCCGAGATGTTGTTCAGCGCGTACGAAGAGGTCGCGTAGAGACCGCCGTTGGCGTCCACCACCGACCACATCCGACCGGCCTGCGTCCGGAACTCCACCCAGGCGGCCGAGGTGACGGAGGTGCTCGGGGTGTAGCAGAGGTTGAACTTGCCGTCGCCGTTGCCGGTCATCCCCGTGGCGAGCTGGCGCGTGCCGCCGCCGGCGGTCGGCTTGCCCCACAGGATGACGTTGGCGTTGCTGACCGGTTCGTCCCGGCTGGCCTTGGCGTTCCAGTCGCCGCCCTCGGCGGACTGGAAGCGGTTGCGGAAGGTGCCGCCGACGCAGACCTGGGCCCGCGCGGACGGGGCGGGGGCCGCCGAGGAGCGGGCGGGGGCGGGGGACTTCGGGGCGACCTGGCGCGGCTTGCGGGTACCGGCCCCGGGGCTGGGAACCTTTGCCGCGCGGCCCTTGGAGACCGCGACGCCCTTGTCGGTGGAGTTCTTGGTGGCGCCGACGGTCAGTTCGACCGAGTCGTGTCCGGAGCGGCGCGGGTCCGGATGGTCGATGTCGCTGATGTCCGCCTGGATTTGCGCGGGCCCGGCGGCGACGGCCTTGACCTTGAGCTTCACGGTGCGGGTGCCGGGGGCCAGGGCGAGCTTCCGGCCGGTGCGCTGGCCGAAGGCGTCCGAGGTGGGGGCGGCGAGCCCGGCATCCTTGTCGGATATTCGCAGCCCGGGCGGTAGTTGGACGGACAGCCCGGCGTTCTTGACGCTCGTCTGGGCCTTGACGTCCACGGTGAGGGTGGCCTGCTCGCCGACGGCCGGCAGGTGGTCGAGGGCGGCTGTTACGCCGAGGCAACTGAGCGGTGCCTCCGCGCGCTTGTCCGCGGAGCGGATCGTGCACGTGCCGCTCGGGGCGGCGGCCGAACGGCTCGCGACGCTCGCGGCACTCGTGGTGCCCGAGGCGAACGCGGACGGTACGACGGCGGCGACGGCCAGGCAGGCACCGACGCCCGCGAGGGCGGTCAGCGGGACGGGTCTCAGGACACGTCTCTTCAGGGCCCGTTTTCCGGACATGAGCAAACCTTTCCGCGGCGTGCGAGATCCGGTTCCGGCCGATCGGATCCGGGGTCACGCGGGCGCCGCTGTGGGGGAGTCGCGCACTGCCCTCCGGGGTGCGGGCGTGATCGTCCGGCGAGGGGACCACTGGCCAAAGCAGCACTCTGGGTGACAGCGGTCGGAACCATACACCATGGCCTGAGCATGGCAATGTGATAAGCGGAGGTTGATTTTCGGCCTCAATCAGGGCCTTGAGCAGCCAGTTTGACGTTCCGTCGGATGACTGGAGCCGACGGGCGCGGGTTCCGGAGCATCGTCCGAACCATGAGATCCGACTACGGTTGGTAACCGTCGGTCTACGGGCGGGGCGGTGCCGCCTTCGGCGGAGGGATGCCCCGGTCCCTCCCTTTCACCGTTTCCTGCGGGGGCGAGCCCCCGCACCCCCGAAACCGCGCTGCGCGCGGTTGTCCTCAAACGCCGGACGGGCTGGAGTGGGCGCCCTATTCAGCCCGTTGGGGGTCCCCCCTCTGGGGGAGTTTGAGGACGAGCGGCGAAGCCGCGAAAAGGGGGTCTGGGGCGCAGCCCCAGGAATCGGCGAAGGGGAGGGACCGGGGGCCCCTCAGACCCCAACCCCCCGCCGCCGCAACCACTCCACCGGATCCACCGCGGACCCGAACTCCGGCGTCGTCCGCACCTCGAAGTGCAGATGGGGCCCGGTGGAATTCCCCGTCGTCCCCGACAGCCCGATCCACTCCCCCGGCCGCACCCGCCGCCCCGGCGCCACGAACGGCGCGGCCAGGTGCGCGTACTGCGAGTACCAGCCCCCCGGATGCCGGATGACCAGGCTGATGCCGAAAGCGCCGCCGCAGCCGGCGGAGACCACCGTGCCCGGCCCGACCGAGCGCACGGGTGTGCCGGTGGGTACGGCGAAGTCCTGGCCGGTGTGCGTTCCGGACCAGTTCGCGCCGGAGCCGCCGTAGCCGGCGGAGAGCCGGTAGTCGAGTACCGGGCGCGTCCAGCCGTGGCGGGACGGGTCGCCGCCCGGCCGTTCGCCCTCGTCCGGTTCGAGCGCGTCGCGGTCGGCCGTCCGGCAACGGCCCTCGGCGACCTCGGCGGCGGCCAGCGCGTCGAGCCGGCCGCGGGCTTCGGTCAGCCGGTCGGCCATGGCGTCGAGGGTGGTCCGCAGGTGGGCGGCGTCCCGGTCCAGCGCCTGCCAGGCCAGCGCCGTCGCCCGCGCCTCGGCGGCGAGCGCCCGGCTCCGGTCGTCCGTCTCACCGAGCCGCCGGGCGAGCCACTCGCGGCGTCCGGTGTCGTCCTCCTGGACGGAGAGCAGTTCCAGCGGGTCGTCCAGCAGCCGGGGGCTCTCCCGGGCGGTGAAGCCGCCGGTGCGGTACTGCGCCCGGGCGGCGGCGCCGGCGTCCTCCCGCAGCACCCCGGAGACGAACCGGAGGCCGTTCAGCCGTTCCACGAGCCGGTCCGCCTCCCGCCGCCGCTCCCGCGCGGCCGGCTCCGTGCGCTCGTAACGCTCCCTGACCCGGGCTTCCTCCCTGGTCAGCCGGTACACGTCCGAAGTGGCGCGGGCGAGCCGGCCCGGGGCCGCGTACGAGTCGGGCGGCCGGGAGCCGAGCACCGGCGACACCGTGACGGCCAGCGCGCAGAGGACCAGACAGCCGTCACGGCGGAGACGGCGCCCGGCGCGGCGCGGGCGCGGCCGTTCGCCGTCGTCACCGCGGCCGCCACCGGGACGGGACCGCGGCCGGCCGCCACCGCAGGTTCCGGACGGCTGCCGGCCGCCGACGGTGGGGGACGGCTTCCGGTCGCCCTCGGCGGGGGAAGGCGCCCGATCACCGCCGGCCGGGGACGACTTCCGGCCACCACCGACGGGGGAAGGCTGCCGGCCGCCGCCGGTATGGGAACGCTGAAGTCGGCGCATGGACGCGATCGTGACCCGGGATCCGGTATCTCCGCTTCCGCAGGGGGACCGTTCAGGCGACGCCCGGACGGGCTCGGACGGGCCCGGACGGGCTCGGCAGCGTCGACGGCGCCGCTGGTCCGGCCCCGCCGTACCGCGCCCGCCGCACGGAACAGCGGCCGGCGAGCCGGAGGGAGGCGCGGCCGTACCCCGCGCGCAAGCCCCACCCCGGCCGCCCCTCCCTAAAGCGGCGCCTCCCACACCACCCGCGTCCCCCCGCCCTCCTCGCCCAGCCCCGGCCCGCACACGCACGAGCCCCCCAGTGACTCCGCCCGCTTGGCGAGGTTGCGCAGGCCGCTGCGCCGGCCGCCCTCCGGGAGGCCGATGCCGTCGTCGGCGACGGTGAGGCGGACGGCGTCGCGGCCGTCCGGCAGCCGGGCCGTCGCGTCGACGACGACCTCGATGCGCGAGGCGTGCGCGTGCCGGAAGGCGTTGGACAGCGCTTCCCGCAGCGCGGCGATGAGGTTCTTGCCCGTGCCCTCGCCGACCAGCGCGTCCACCGGGCCGACGAAGTTCACGGACGGCTGGAAGCCCAGCGGGACGGCGGCCGTGCCGATCTCCCGCAGGACGCGGGTCCGCAGTCCGGCGGGTGCCTCGGCCGGGCCCTGCTGGAGGGCGAAGATCGCCGTCCGGATCTCCTGGATGGTCCGGTCCAGCTCGTCCACGGCCTGCCCCACGGTCGTCCGCACCTCCGGCACCACGGCCCTGCGCTGCGCGCTCTCCAGCAGCAGGCCGGTGGCGAACAGCCGCTGGATGACGAGATCGTGCAGGTCACGGGCGATCCGGTCGCGGTCCTCGTAGACCGCGAGCCGCTCCCGGTCGCGCTGCGCCTCGGCCAGGACGAGCGCGAGCGCGGCCTGGGCGGCGAACTGGGCGGCCAGGGTGCGTTCGGTGGCCGTGTACCGCCGGGCGCCCCGGCGGCGCGGGATGGCCAGGGTGCCGAGCACCCGCCCGCCGCTCCGCAGCGGAAGCAGCATGCTCGGGCCGAAGCGCGGCGCCACCGCCGTGATCATGCGGGGGTCGGTGGCGGAGTCGTCGATGAATACCGGCTCCCCGGCGAGGAGCTGGGACACCACAGGGCTATGCGGCGGCATCACCGTCCCCAGCAGTCCCGTCGGGTCGTCGGCGGAGACGACCACTATCTCCAGCCCGCCCTCGCCGTCCGGCAGCAGCACGATCCCCGCGTCCGCCTCCGCGAGCCGGCGGGCCTGTTCGGCGACGACGGCGAGGGCGTCCTCGGCGTCGCCGCCGGAGAGCAGCGCGGTGGTGACGGCGACCGAGCCGTCGATCCAGCGCATCCGCTGCCGGCCCTGTTCATAGACCCGCGCGTTCCCGATCGCGATGCCGGCCTCCGTGGCAAGGATCTTCACCATGTGCAGGTCGGCGACGCCGAACACGCCGCCGCCGAGCTTCCCGGCCAGGTAGAGGTTGCCGAACACCTCCCCCTGTACGCGGATCGGGACGCCGAGGACGTCGCCCGGCGCGCCGTCCGGGGAACCCTCCGCCGTCCGGCGGCCGGCGTGGCGCAGCAGGGCGTCGAGCACCTCGCGGTCGGCGGAGGGTTCGCCGTCGCGAACGTCCTGATCGGCGGTGTCCGCGTCGGGGACGCCGTAGGTGACGAAGTCGGCCAGGCCCTCGCCCGACGGGTCGGCCGCGCCGTTGACGGCGATGGCCGCGTAGCGGGCGCCGGCGAGTTCGGCGGCGGTCCGGGCGATCCGGTCGAGGGTGGAGTGCAGTTCCAGGCCCGTGCCCACCGACCGCATGGCCTCCAGCAGCTGCGGGACCCGGCCGGTGAGCTCGGTGGACATGCCCTGGAGGCCGCGGGTGGCCTCCGTGGCGACGGCCACCGGGTCCATCGGCCCGAACGGCGGGGTCGGGGGCGGGGTGCCGAGGGGTTCCTCGGTGGCGGAGTCCTCGGCGGGGTCCTCGGTGGCGGGCATAGGCAGAGCCTAATAAGTACCTTTTGCCAGAGAAAGCGGCGGATGCACCATGTCGTGCTCGGCCCGTTCCCGCTCCAGCATCGAACGGAACGTTCCGTCCGCCTCCGCCAGTTCCCGGTACCCGCCCCGCTCCACGATCCGGCCGCCGTCCAGGACGATCACCTCGTCCACCGTCTCCAGCCCCGCCAGCCGGTGCGTGATCAGCAGCGTGGTGCGGCCCTCCGTCGCCGCCAGCAGGTCGGCGGTGAGCGCGTCGGCCGTCGCCAGGTCGAGGTGTTCGGCCGGCTCGTCCAGCACCAGCACGGGGAAGTCGGCGAGCAGCGCCCGGGCCAGCGCCAGCCGCTGCCGCTGCCCGCCGGAGAGCCGGGCGCCGTGCTCGCCGACCGGCGTGTCGAGTCCCTGAGGCAGGGAGTCGACCCACTCCAGCAGGCGCGCGTCGGCCAGCGCCCGGCGCAGCTGTGCGTCGCTTGCGCCGGGGCGTGCGAGGCGCAGGTTCTCGCGGAGAGAGCTGTCGAAGACGTGCGCGTCCTGGGCGCACAACCCCACCAGCCGCCGCACGCCGTCGCCGTCCATCCGCGACGCGTCCCGGCCCGCGAGGGTGTACGTGCCGTCGGCGGCGTCCAGGAAGCGCAGCAGCACCTGGGCGAGCGTCGTCTTGCCCGCCCCCGACCGGCCGACGACGGCCACCCGCCGCCCGGCGGTCAGCTCCAGGCCGACGCCCCGCAGGGCGGGGGCGGAGCTGCCGGGGTACGCCGCGGTGAGCCCGGTCAGCCGCAGCGGGAAGGGGGACGGAGGGGCCGGTTCCGTACCGTCCCGTACGGGTTCCGGCGCGTCCAGGACCTCGTACACCCGCTCCGCGGACCGGCGGACGCGCTGCCGGTGCTGTACGGCGAGCGGCAGCCCCGTCACCGCCTCGAACGCGGCGAGCGGCAGCAGGACGACGACGGCCAGCCGGACGCCGTCCAGCCGGCCGTCGTGCACGGCCGCCACACCCGCCCAGGCCGCGCCCGCCACGGTGAGACCGCAGGCCAGGGCCGTCAGCCCGGCGCCGAGCGCGGTGGCGGCGGAGGCCCGGCGGGCGATGCCCGTGAGGACGCCGTCCGCCCGGCGCAGTCGCGCCAGCCGGGCGGGCAGGGCGCCCGCGACCGTCAGTTCGGCCGTACCGGCCAGCAGGTCGACCACATGCGAGGACAGCTCTCCGCGTGCCGGCGCCAGCCGCCGCTCCGCGCGGCGCGCCACGGCGGCCGACAGCAGCGGCACGGCGGCCCCCGCCGTCAGCAGGCCGGCGGCGAGCACCGCGCCCGCCTCCGGCAGCAGCCAGGCGGTGAGCCCCACGGAGGCCGCTCCGACGAGCACGGCCGAGCCGAGGGGCAGCAGCCAGCGCAGGAAGTAGTCCTGGAGCGCGTCCACGTCGGAGACCAGCCGGGACAGCAGATCGCCGCGGCGGACGTCCCGCAGCCCGGCGGGGGCCAGCCGCTCCAGCCGCCGGTAGACGGAGACCCGCAGGCCGGCGAGGGCGCGCAGCACGGCGTCGTGCGAGACCAGGCGCTCGGCGTAACGGAAGACGGAACGGCCGATGCCGAAGGTGCGGGTCGCGGTGACGGCGACCATCAGGTAGAGAACGGGCGGTTGTTGGGAGGCGCGCGAGATCAGCCAGCCGGAGACCGCCATCAGGCCGGTCGCGCTGCCGAGGGCCAGGCTGCCGAGGAGCAGGGCGAGGAGGAAGCGGGACCGGAAGGGGCGGCCTTCGGCGCGGACTCGGGCGAGGGGGGAGGGGGCTGGGGAGGGGGCTGTCGTCTGGAGCAGGGATGGGGGCGGGGACGTGGGCGGAGAAACGTTTTTCGCCGGCTCCTCGCGGACGGTCCGTCCCTCGCGGGCGATCGAGGCCTTGTAGGCGGTCTGCTCCTCGTAGGCGGTCGACCCCTGGGAGACCGCCTGACGCTCGGAGACCGCCTGGCCCTCACCCTCCCCCTCCGCGCCGTCGCGTTCCAGCCGCACCACCCGGTCCGCCACCGCCAGCAGCGCGGGCCGGTGGACGACCAGGAGCACGGTCCGGCCGGCGGCGAGGCGGCGGACGGCCTCGACGACGGCCGCCTCCGTCTCGCCGTCGAGGTTCGCGGTCGGCTCGTCGAGGAGCAGGACGGGCCGGTCGGCGAGGAACGCCCGTGCCAGCGCGAGGCGTTGACGCTGGCCGGCCGACAGGCCGGCACCGTCCTCGCCGAGGCGAGTGTCAGTGCCGTGGTGCAGCATGGAGACGAAGTCGAGGGCACCGGCCGCACGGAGTGCTTCGCGCACCTGTGCGTCGGTGGCGTCCGGCCGCGCCAGCCGGACGTTCTCGGCGACCGTGCCGGCGAAGAGATGAGGCCGTTGCGGGACCCAGGCCACCTGGTCCCGCCAGCTTTCGGGGGAGAGCGATGACAGATCCGTACCGCCGACCGACACCCGCCCGCTCGTGGGGCGGGCGAAGCCGAGGAGCACGTTCAGCAGGGTCGACTTGCCGACGCCGCTGGGGCCCGTCAGGGCCACCGTCTCGCCGGGCCGCACCTCGAACGTGGTCTCGGCCAGGGAAGGCCGTTCCCGGCCGGGGTGCCGGACCACCAGCCGGTCGACGGTGAGCACGGCGCCGCGGGCGTCGGGCGCGGGCCGGGTGCCCGCCACGGGCGGCGCGGTCTCCAGGACGGCGAAGACCCGGTCCGCGGCGGCCAGGCCCTCCGCCGCCGCGTGGTAGTGGGTGCCCACCTGGCGCAGCGGGAGGTACGCCTCGGGGGCGAGGACGAGCACCACCAGACCGGTGTAGAGGTCGAGTTCGCCGTGGACGAGCCGCATGCCGATGCCGACGGCGACCAGGGCGACCGAGAGGGTGGACAGCAGTTCCAGGGCGAAGGAGGAGAGGAAGGCGATGCGCAGGGTGCGCAGGGTCGCGCGCCGGTAGTCGGAGGTGATCGCGCGGATCGACGCGGCCTGGGCCTTGGCCCGGCCGAAGACCTTGAGGGTGGGGAGCCCGGCGACGACGTCGAGGAAGTGTCCGGAGAGCCGCTCCAGCAGCCGCCACTGGCGGTCCATCCGGGACTGGGTGACCCAGCCGATGAGGACCATGAACAGCGGGACGAGGGGGAGGGTGAGGACGATGATCAGGGCCGAGAGCCAGTCGGCGCCCGCGATACGGGCGACGACGGCGACGGGCACCACGGCCGCGAGGCCGAGCTGGGGGAGGTAGCGGGCGAAGTAGTCGTCGAGCGCGTCGACGCCCCGGGTGGCCAGGGTGGTCAGCTCGCCGGTGTTCACCGCGCCGGGGCCGAGCCGGGCGGCGTGATCGAGCAGCCGGGTGCGCAGCCGGGACTTGACGGCGGCGCTCGCCCGGTGCGCGGCGAGCTCGGTGAGCCAGGCGACCAGGGCCCGGCCGGCCGCGGTGGCGGCCAGCAGGGCGAGGGGTACGGCCAGGTCACCGGGCGAGCGGCCGTGCCGGAAGGCGCCCGTGACGGTGTCCGCGATCAGCATGGCCTGGGCGATGACCAGGCCCGCCCCGACGAGTCCGAGCAGCACGGAGGCGGCCAGGAAGCGGCGGGTGGCGGACGCGTGGCGGAGGAGGCGGGGGTCGACGGGCTTCATGGGCTGCCGGTCCTCTGGTGCTCTAGTGCGCCGCGGGGATGTGCTGGGTGCCGATCCGCTTGCGGAACACCCAGTACGTCCACGCCTGGTAGGCCACCACCACGGGCGTCATGAAGCCCGCGACCCAGGTCATGATCTTCAACGTGTAGGGGCTGGAGGCGGCGTTGGTGACGGTGAGGCTCCACCGGGCGTCGGTGGAGGAGGGCATGACGTCCGGGAAGAGGGCGAGGAAGATCATGGCGAAGGCGGCCACGACGGCCAGGCCGGACAGGGCGAACGCCCAGCCCTCCCGGCCGAGCCGGTTCATCACCAGCGCGGCGGCCAGGGCCGCCACGGCCACGACGAGCGCGGGCAGGCTGCGGCCGTTGCCCGACTCGGCCTGGGTCCAGGCCAGGAAGGCCACCGCGAGGGCGCCCGCGGCCAGGCCGGAGACGCCGGCGAAGGTCCGCGCCCGGTGCCGGATGTCGCCGACCGTCTTCAGCGCGGCGAACAGCGCCCCGTGGAAGGTGAAGAGGACGAGCGTGAGGAGGCCGCCGAGCAGGGCGTAAGGGCTCAGGAGGTCGAGCAGGCCGCCCGTGAAGTTCTTGTCGGGCCCGATCGGCACCCCGCGCACGATGTTGGCGAAGGCGACACCCCAGAGGAAGGCGGGGATCAACGAGCACCAGAAGATGGCGTGTTCCCAGTTGCGCTGCCAGCGCTCACCGGTGCGCTTGTGGCGGTACTCGAAGGCGACGCCGCGCACGATCAGGCAGACCAGGACGGCGAGCAGCGGCAGGTAGAAGCCGCTGAAGAGGGTGGCGTACCAGTCGGGGAAGGCCGCGAAGGTGGCGCCCGCCGCGGTGATCAGCCACACCTCGTTGGCGTCCCACACCGGACCGATGGTGTTGATCAGGACGCGCCGTTCGGTGCGGTCCCTGGCCAGCGCCTTGGTGAGCACGCCGATGCCGAAGTCGAAGCCTTCGAGGAAGAAGTACCCCGTCCACAGGACGGCGATCAGCAGGAACCAGAAGTCGTGGAGGTGCATGGTCGGTTCTCCGTTCTCCGCCGGCCGCGTCAGTAGGCGAAGGTCATCGGCTTGTCGGCTTCCTCGGCGGCCTCGGCCGCCGCCGCGGACCCGCCCGCGCCCGGCCCGCCGGACGGGAACCGCAGCCGGGGGTCCTTGGCCGGGGGCTTCTCGTCCGTGTCGGGCCCGGCCTTGGCGTACTTGGTGAGGAGCTTGACCTCGACCACGGCGAGCACCGCGTACAGCGCGGTGAAGACCACCACGGAGGTGAGCACCTCGCCCTGGCCGACGCCCGGCGACACCGCGTCGCCGGTCTTCATCAGGCCGTAGACGGCCCAGGGCTGGCGGCCCATCTCGGTGAAGATCCAGCCGAAGGAGTTGGCGATCAGCGGGAAGCCCATGGTCAGGATGCCGATCCGCCAGGACCACTTGGTGAGGAAGGGGTTCATCTCACGGCGCTTGGTGAGCATCAGCCGCGGGATCTCGTCCTCGCCGGAGCGGTACTCGGGGGCCAGCCAGAACTTCTTGCGCGTGGTCCAGAGTCCGACGAGACCGGCGGCGAAGGACGTCATCCCGAACCCGATCATGAGGCGGAAGCCCCAGAAGGTCATGAAGATGCTGGGGATGTAGTCGTCCGGACTGCCGCCGTAGAGCGCCGCCTCCTTGGCGGCGGTGTCCTTGATGCCGGGGACGGTCTCGGTGAAGTTGTTGTGGGCGAGGAAGGAGAGCAGACCGGGTATCTCGATCTCGACGCTGTTGTGCCCCTTGGACACATCGCCGACGGCGAAGACCGAGAAGGGCGCGGGCGACTGACTCTCCCACAGGGCCTCGGCGGCGGCCATCTTCATCGGCTGCTGCTCGAACATGACCTTGCCGAGCTCGTCACCGCTGATCGCGGTGCCCATGCCGGCGATCACGGCCACGACGAGGCCGACGCGGAGCGAGGCGAGCATCGCGGGCAGCTGCTTCCGCTGCTTCTCGCCCAGCTCCTCGCCCTTGAGCCGCTTGCGCTTGGCGCGCCACAGGTGGAACGAGGAGATGCCGACGATGAACGCGGCACCGGTGAGGAACGCGGCGGTCAGGGTGTGGAAGACCACCACCAGGGTGGTGTTCTGGGTGAGCACGGCCCAGATGTCGGTGAGCCGCGCCTTCCCGGTCGCCTTGTCGACCGCGTAGCCGATCGGGTGCTGCATCCAGGAGTTGGCGGCCAGGATGAAGTACGAGGACAGGACCGTGCCGAGGGCGACGATCCAGATGCAGGCGCAGTGGATCTTCTTGGGCAGCTTGTCCCAGCCGAAGATCCACAGCCCGATGAAGGTGGACTCGAAGAAGAACGCCAGCAGCGCCTCCATCGCGAGCGGCGCCCCGAAGACGTCACCGACGAAGCGGGAGTAGTCCGACCAGTTCATGCCGAACTGGAACTCCTGCACGATGCCGGTGACCACCCCCATCGCGATGTTGATCAGGAAGAGCTTCCCCCAGAACTTGGTGGCGTGGAAGTACTTCTCCTTGCCCGTACGGACCCAGGCCGTCTCCAGGCCCGCGGTGATCGCCGCCAGGCTGATCGTGAGGGGCACGAAGAGGAAGTGATAGACGGTCGTGATGCCGAACTGCCAGCGCGCCAGCGTCTCCGGCGCCAGAGCCAGATTCACTCGGTCCCTCCTTGCGTCTTACGTCGCCGGCACCCTGTACCGACGCTTCACCGACGCTCCCCGCCGGTGTTTCGTCCCGCTATGACCGGGTGAAAGGCCACATAAAGGACGAGCTTGTGAACGCGTTCACATTCACAAGCAATTATGGCGCATGGGATTTTCGGACAAGCAACGGGGGTACCCCCTTCGGCCCTTGCGATCGGCGCCGGGAGCTCCCCACACTGCGGATCTCGCCTCAGAGGTCTCAGAAGACTCAAGGACCACAGGGGACACACGAAAGCGCCGCGCACCCCCGAGGGGGTCCGCGGCGCTTCGTCCGTCGAATGCGATCGCCGTCCTAGAAGCACATCTCCTAGAGCGACATCTCCTTGCGGAACTCCCCCGCCACCCTCAGGAAGATCGTGTTGGCGTCGGTCTCGCCGATCGTGATCCGCACCCCGTCCGGCGCGAACGGCCGCACGATCACGCCCGCCCGCTCACAGGCCGCCGCGAACGCCTCGGTGTGCTCGCCCAGCCGCAGCCAGACGAAGTTCGCCTGGGTGTCCGACAGCGGCCACCCCTGCGCCAGCAGCCCCTCGACCACCCGGGTCCGCTCGGCCACCAGCGCGTCCACCCGCTCCCACAGCTCCTTCTCGCTGCGCAGCGAGAGGATGGCGGCCTCCTGCGCCACCTGCAGCACACCGAACGGCACCGCGGTCTTCCGCAGCGCCGCCGCGACCGGCTCGTGCGCGATGGCGAAGCCGACCCGCAGCCCGGCCAGCCCGTACGCCTTCGAGAAGGTCCGCAGCACGCAGACGTTGGGCCGGTTCCGGTAGAGGTCGATGCCGTTGGGCACGTCCGCGTCCCGGATGAACTCGATGTACGCCTCGTCCAGCACCACCAGGACGTCGGAGGGCACCCGGTCCAGGAAGGCTTCCAGCTCCGCGGTGTGCACCACCGTTCCGGTGGGGTTGTTGGGGTTGCAGACGAAGATCAGCCGGGTCCGCTCGGTGATCGCGGCGGCCATCGCGTCCAGGTCGTGCCGGTCGTCCGCGGTCAGCGGCACCGGCACCGGGGTCGCGCCGGCCACCTGGACGACGATCGGGTACGCCTCGAACGAGCGCCAGGGGAAGATCACTTCATCGCCGGGGCCGGCCGTGGCCTGGACGAGCTGCTGGGCGACGCCCACCGAGCCGGTGCCGGTCGCCAGGTGGGAGATCGGCACGTCGAAACGGTCCGCGAGTTCGGCCATCAGCCCCGCGCACGCCATGTCCGGGTAGCGGTTGAGCTGCCCGACGGCCGCCACCGCGCCCTCCAGCACGCCGGGCAGCGGCGGGTACGGGTTCTCGTTGGCGGACAGCTTGTAGGCGACCGGTCCGTCCTTCGCGGCCGGGCGGCCGGGCTTGTAGGTGGGGACATCGTCCAGGGCCGGACGCAGCCTGGGGGTCTTCTCGGTCACCGCGGGTCCTCCTCCGCATCCCGTGCGCATCCGGCCACCCGGGAATCCGCACTTGTCAGAACACGTGACACACGCGGTCACGGGGGCGCGTAGACCGGCGCACAGGCCGGCGGCACCCACGTGGCACCGCCGCGTGCACGTGAATACTGCACACCTTATGAGGATTGCCCCGGGTGGCGTCCAGACTTCCGGGCGCGCCAGTCCGACTGGCGTGCGCCGTGGCGAGCGCCCTGGCGCGCGTCCCCCGTGAAGGTGAGTTGAGACCTCTTCGAGACCTGGCACCTTCATCAGACGTAGATATGCCAGGGGCCAACGGTTCACTGTGAGCCGGGACAACCGCCTGTACTTCCATGGTCATTGAGCAGGTTCCGGCATGCAGAAACGTACCTGTCAACTCCAAAATGTGGGCCCCCGACCGGGCACCGGCCGAGCCCTACTATCGGCTCGCCATGACAGCAGCAGGGAAGCACCAGGTGAGCCGGACGGAGACCGCCCGGCGAGGCACCCGGCAGGGACGGGCGGGCATCCGTGATGTGGCCGCCGCCGCCGGTGTCTCGATCACGACCGTCTCCGACGCGCTCAACGGCAAGGGCCGGCTGCCGGACGCGACCCGCCGCCACGTCCGCGAGGTGGCCGACCGGCTCGGCTACCGGCCGTCCGCGGCCGCCCGCACCCTCCGCACGGGCAAATCGGGCCTCATCGGTCTGACCGTGACCACCTACGGGGATGAACCTTTCACCTTCACCGAGTTCGCCTACTTCGCCGAGATGGCCAGGGCCGCCACCTCCGCCGCGCTCGCCCGCGGCTACGCCCTGGTGATCCTCCCGGCGACGTCGCGCCACGACGTCTGGTCCAACGTGGCCCTGGACGGCACGGTGGTGATCGACCCGTCCGACCACGACCCCGTCGTCTCGGAGCTGGTCCGGCAGGGCATCCCCGTCGTCTCCGACGGCCGCCCCGCCGGCACGCTGCCCGTGACGGCCTGGGTGGACAACGACCACGAGGCCGCCGTCCTGGGCATCCTGGACCACCTCGCCGCCGCCGGCGCCCGCCGCATCGGGCTGCTCACCGGCACGTCCACCGACACGTACACCCGCCTCTCCACCCACGCCTACCTGGACTGGTGCGAGCGGAGCGGACAGGACCCGGTGTACGAGGAGTACCCCGCGCACGACCCGTGCGCCGGCGCGGTCGCGGCCGACCGGCTGCTCGCCCGCCCGGACCGCCCCGACGCGGTGTACGGCCTCTTCGACCCCAACGGCACCGACCTGCTGGCCGCCGCCCGCCGCTACGGCCTGCGCGTCCCCGACGACCTGCTGCTCGTCTGCTGCAGCGAGTCCACGGTCTACGCCACCACCGAGCCGCCGATCACCACCCTGTCGCTCAAGCCGCGGCGGATCGGCACGGCGGTGGTGCAGCTGCTGATCGACGCGATCGAAGGGCTGGACCACGGGCGGCCGGTGGAGCAGGTCATATCCACCGAGCTGATCATCCGGACCTCGTCGGAGCGCCGCCCGCCGCGCGGCACGGTGGGCGCGCCGCGGGGGCCGGGCGGGGGCTGATCTTCCTGGGGCTGCGCCCCAGACCCCCGTGATCGCGGCTTCGCCCCCAGTCCTCAAACGCCGGACGGGCTGACTTGTCAGCCCGTCCGGCGTTTGAGGACTGGGGGCACCCCCTCTGGGGAGCGTGCAGCACGCTTCGGGGGTGCGGGGGCTCGCCCCCGCAAGAAACGGTGAAGGGGCGGGACCGGGGACCCCCACCCACCCCCCGTCAACCGCACTCCTCCTATGGGCCACCACACACGAGCACCTCGACAAGGGGGAGCAAAACCGCCAATACCCGGCAAAACACCGGCCCTCCCGGGTTCCGTCCCCGATTGACGGCCCCTGGTGCGTCACAAGCCGCGACGGTCATTCCTATGATGGGCGCACGACACCACGGGCCGCCATGACCAGGCAGGGTCCACAAGGTGCACTGCGGCGCGACGGTGGAGGGGTCGATGGCTCAGGGGGCCGGACAGGGACCTGCGGGACGGACCGCGGAGGCGATGTCGCCCTACCCGGGGTACGCCCTGCCCGGATACACCCATCCGCTGCCCCCTCCGCACCTCGGGGAGGACCACGGGCACCACCTCGGGGAGCACCCCGCGGAGGACCACGGGCACCACCTCGGAAACGATCAAGGCCACCACCCGGCCACGGACGACCCCGGGCTCCTCGACGGCTACACGCCCACCGCGCGCGACCTGCCGGTCATCGAGCCCCGGCAGCCCCGGCCGTACGGCGAGGCGCCCCACGACGTCCCGACCGTCGAGCTCACCCCGATCACCGCCCCGCAGCAGCACCCCGTCCCGGGCGGCCCGGGCCCGCTGTACGTCGTCGGCGACGTCCACGGCTACCTGGACGAGCTGTACGCGGCGCTCGCCGCCCAGGGCATCGTCGACGCGCACGGCAACTGGGCGGCCGGCAACACCCGTCTGTGGTTCCTCGGCGACTTCACCGACCGGGGCCCCGACGGCGTCGGCGTCATCGACCTGGTCATGCGGCTCTCCGCCGAGGCCGCGGCGGCCGGCGGCTACTGCAAGGCGCTCATGGGCAACCACGAGCTGCTGCTCATCGGCGCCAAGCGGTTCGGCGACACCCCCGTCAACTCGGGCGCCGGAACGGCCTCGTTCCAGGCCGCCTGGCTGCTCAACGGCGGCCAGCGCACCGACATGGAGCGGCTGGAGGACCACCACCTCCAGTGGATGTCGCGGCTCGACGCGATGGCGGAGGAGGACGGCCACCTGCTCGTCCACTCCGACACCACCGCCTACCTGGAGTACGGCGACTCGATCGAGGCCGTCAACGACGCGGTGACCGAGGCCCTCCAGCGCAACGACCCCGACGAGTGCTGGGACCTGTTCCGCAAGTTCACCAAGCGCTTCGCCTTCCGCGACGAGGCCGGCTCCACGGCCGCCCGCGAACTGCTGGAGACCTACGGCGGCAGCCGCGTGGTGCACGGCCACAGCCCCATCCCGTACCTCCTCGGCGACGTGCCCGGCGAGGACTCCGACGGCGAGGACAGCACCCCCGTCGTGGAGGGCCCGCACCTGTACGCGGACGGTCTGGCCCTCGCCATGGACGGCGGCGTCACCATGGCCGGAAAGCTGCTGGTGGTGCAACTGCCGCTCGCGGACTGAGGATTATCCGACCGGTTCATGGGCAGGTTGGGATTCCCACCGCCGCGGGGGAATTCGCGAAACGCACTGTCACCCCGCGCCGGTGCGGCTCTACCATCGGCTTATCCGTAGCAGGCTCTCCTCCGTTTCCGCCCCATGCAGGCGCCGTCGGCGCCAAGGGCTTCCTACGGAGCATCGGGGGATGCACATGAACAGCGCTCCGCATCTGCTGGCCGAGGACCGCCCGGAATTCGAGCGGGTCCTGGACCTGGCACTGCGCTCGGCGGACCGGGATCCGGAGATCAGCGCACTGATCGCCGCGGAAGGACGGCGACTCGACACCGAACAGCTGCGGACTTCGGCCGTCCGGGCCATGACCGCCATTTCGGCGAGCGCGCTGCCGGAATACCGGAATTACGTCAGGGCGCGCGAGGAACTGCGCAGAACGCACCACCGTTCCGCCGCGGCCGGTTCCCGCGGACGCGGCCGGCAGGAGGGCACCGGCTCCGACGGCCCGGGCGCCTCCGGGGCGGGCGCGGGGGCGGTGCTCACCGTCCTGGCACCGGTCCTCGCCGGGATAGCCGCCTTCCTGTTCCTCCTCATCGGCTATGTGCTCGAGGTGATCGGGACCGAGAGCTCGGTGGCCCGGCCGATGGTGACGGCGGGCTGGTGGTTCGCCGGCCTCACGGCCGCCGGCGCGCTGATCGCCATGGGCGCACTGCTGCTCATGGCGTTGCGCAACGGACGTCCGGGCGCCCCCGGAACCGTGAAGTCCGCCGCCGGCCCCTCCCGTGTCCCCCGGCTCGAACTGGACGCCGACCGGGCCCGGGACGCCTGGCACGAAGCCCTGCTGCACCGCGGCCTCCTGCCCTTCCTGCGCCAGGCCCTGGCCGACGCACCCGTGGCGCCCGACTCCTCGTACGTGCCGGGACCGCGGGAGGAGCGGGGCCGCACCTCGCGGCTGGGCTTCTCCAGCCCGGGCTTCTCCAGCCACGAGGAGCAGCCGGGTCCCCACCTCCGGCCCCGCTTCACCAGCCCGGACTACACCGGTCCGGAGCTCGGGAAGCCCAACGGCCGGGAGTGAGGCCCGTGTCGGCTCACGGCGCGGGACGGGAGGCGTCCGGTCCGAGGACACCGGCCTGCCGGGCCGCGGCGACCCAGGCGGGGAACTGGGACAGCAGCCGGTCGTAGAGCTCCTGGTCGGAAACGGTGGTGATGTCGTCCACGGCGAAGAACCCGACGTTGTCGAGGGAACGGTCCGGCAGGGTGTCGAACCGTTCCAGCACCCCGTAGTCGGCCCGCCCGAGCCCCACGAACTGCCAGAAGACGGGCTCCTTCACGGCGGCCCGGAGCTGCCCTTCGATCCGCTCGTCCTCGTACACACCGCCGTCGGAGAAGAACAGGACGAGGGTCGGGTCGGCGGACGGGTTCGTCCGGACGTCCTTCCGGACCTTGGCGATCACTTTCGGCTCGTTGTTCCCCCAGCCGATGCGGCCCATGTCGGTCTGCCCGGCGCGGCGCTCCTCCAGCCCGTGCTCCCAGGGGTCGTCGAGCCGCACATGCAGGGAGATCCACTCCGGCAGGTCGGCCGGCCGCAGATCGGGCAGCCGGGCCGGGCGGTCGGCGAAGACCCACGCCTCCAGCGTGCCGTCGTCGTCCAACTGCGCGGCGACGGCCGCCATCCGCTCCACCACACCGGCGACCACACCGTCGTCGTACAGCTCGCTCATCGAACCGGACGCGTCGAGCACCAGGATCACGCGCGCCCGAAGTCCGTCGGCGCCCCGCTTCCTGAGGCTGACGGACACCTGTTCTTTGCGCAGCTCCAGCCGTTCGCGCAGTTCGAGGGGGAGAGACTCCTCGACGGGAGCCACCGGCGCCGCTTCCCCCGCCACCACCACGCCGAAGTCGGTGGCGAGTCCGGCCAGCCCGGTGTCGTACCCCTGGCCGACCGCACGGAACTTCCAGCGGCCGTCCCGCACATACAACTCCCCGCACACGAGCGCGGTTTCCGGCCCGACGGACATCTCGTACCGGGCCAGCACCGCACCCGTCACGGCGTCCAGCAGCTCCAGCGTCAGCCCGCTCACCTCGCCGAACGTCCCCCCGTCCGCCGCGGCGCAGAGGACGACCCGTTCGACGTCGGCCTCCAGACCGCTCCGGTCGACCAGGACGGTATCGGTGACCAGCCCCTCCGCCTCCGTCCGCTTTCCGCGGTGCGCGACGGCGCCCGAGGCGTGCCGCGGCTGGTTGTAGAAGACGAAGTCGCCGTCGCCGCGCACCGTTCCGCCGGCGGTGAGGAGCAGGGCGGTGGCATCGACGTCCGGCGCTCCCGGCACGGCTTTCCAGCTGAGCACGGCGTGCACAGCGGTCACGGGCACCACGCGGTTGGCGCCCTTGCCCAGGGATATGTCATTCATCCGGCCAGTCTCACGGCGAACAACGGAACCGGACAATCCGCCGGCCCGGGGCAGCCCCACGAGCGGAGCTCCCCCGGTCCCGTCACCGGCCGGCGCACCCGCCGTCAGTCGGCGAGCGGAAGGTACACCCTGTTCCCGGACGCGGCGAACTCCTCCGACTTGGCCCGCATCCCCGCCTCGATGTCCGTAGCGCCCAGGTCACCGCCGTGCTCGCGGCGGATGTCCTGAGAGATCTTCATCGAGCAGAACTTGGGCCCGCACATGGAGCAGAAGTGCGCGGTCTTCGCCGGTTCGGCGGGCAGCGTCTCGTCGTGGAAGGCGCGGGCGGTGTCCGGGTCGAGGGCCAGGTTGAACTGGTCCTCCCAGCGGAACTCGAACCGCGCGTCGGAGAGCGCGTCGTCCCATTCCTGGGCGCCGGGGTGGCCCTTGGCCAGGTCGGCGGCGTGTGCGGCGATCTTGTACGTGATGACGCCGGTCTTGACGTCGTCGCGGTCCGGCAGCCCCAGGTGCTCCTTGGGGGTGACGTAGCAGAGCATCGCCGTGCCCCACCAGGCGATCATCGCGGCGCCGATGCCCGACGTGATGTGGTCGTACGCGGGCGCGACGTCCGTCGTCAGGGGGCCGAGGGTGTAGAACGGCGCCTCCTCGCAGATCTCCTGCTGGAGGTCGATGTTCTCCTTGATCTTGTGCATCGGGACATGGCCCGGGCCCTCGATCATCGTCTGGACGTTGTGCCGCTTCGCGATCGCATTGAGCTCGCCCAGCGTGCGCAGTTCGGCGAATTGCGCCTCGTCGTTCGCGTCCGCGATCGAACCCGGGCGGAGCCCGTCACCGAGGGAGTACGTGACGTCGTAGGCCGCGAGGATCTCGCAGAGCTCCTCGAAGTTCTCGTAGAGGAACGATTCCTTGTGGTGCGCCAGGCACCAGGCGGCCATGATCGAACCGCCCCGGGAGACGATGCCGGTCTTCCGGCGCGCGGTCAGCGGGACGTAGCGCAGGAGTACGCCGGCGTGGACGGTCATGTAGTCCACGCCCTGCTCGGCCTGCTCGATGACCGTGTCCTTGTAGATCTCCCAGCTGAGCTCCTCGGCCTTGCCGTCCACCTTCTCCAGCGCCTGGTAGAGCGGCACGGTGCCGATGGGGACGGGGGAGTTGCGCAGCACCCACTCGCGGGTGGTGTGGATGTTGCGGCCGGTGGAGAGGTCCATCACCGTGTCGGCGCCCCAGCGGGTGGCCCAGGTCATCTTCTCGACCTCCTCCTCGATGGAGGAGGTGACGGCCGAGTTGCCGATGTTGGCGTTCACCTTGACCAGGAACTTCTTGCCGATGATCATCGGCTCGATCTCCGGGTGGTTCACATTGGCCGGGAGGACGGCCCGGCCGGCCGCGATCTCCTCGCGGACGGTCTCCGGGGAGACGTTCTCCCGGAGGGCGACGTACTCCATCTCCTCGGTGATCTCACCGCGGCGCGCGTAGGCGAGCTGCGTCACGGCGGTGCCGGACCGGCCCCTGCGGGGCTGGCGGGGGCGGCCGGGGAAGACCGCGTCGAGGTTCTTCAGGCCGCCGCGCGGCGACGTGTGCTTGATGCCGTCGTCCTCCGGGCGCATCGGGCGGCCCGCGTACTCCTCGGTGTCACCGCGGCCGATGATCCAGTTCTCGCGCAGCGGCGGCAGGCCCCGGCGGACGTCCGTGGTGACGTCCGGGTCCGTGTAGGGGCCCGAGGTGTCGTACAGCTGTACGTCCTGTCCGTTGGTCAGGTGCACCCGGCGCACCGGGACCCGGAGGTCGGGGCGGGAGCCGGTGACGTAGTCCTTGTGCCAGCCGATCCGTCCGATCTGTCCGGTGCGTTCCGTGGCCTCGGCCGTCGGTCGCGTGGTGGACGGGTCGGCAGACGTGCGTGCGTCCTGCGAGGTCATATGACCGTAACTCCCTACGCCGGCATTACCCGGTAACAGGTTCAGCGGTCGACGCAGCGGCTTCCGTACCGTTCGTACGGAGGTCAGCGCCCTCTCAGCCCGGTGCTCCGAGCTCCCGCGATTGCAAAGGTGACACAACGCTAGCGCCTTCCGGCGCCGGAGTGCCAGAGGGGCTTGCGATGATCGGGCGATGACCGCCAGCGACGCCGTTCCCCCGCCCCGGCCGCCCTCGTCCCCGCATGGATCCGGCCATGGTCGCGGGCGGGGGCGGGGGCGGGGACGGGCGCGGAGGCGGCGGAAGGGGTTCGGGTTCGGGGTGGACGCGGGGCACGGTCATGGCCAGCACGGTCACGGGCATGGCCATCATGGCCACAGTCACAGCCACGGCCCCGCCGCTCCCGTCTCCCACCGGCTGCGCAAGGTGATCGCGGCGGTGCTGATCCCGTTCACGGCGGCGGTGCTGGTGGGGCTGGTGGTGCTGTGGCCGGGGGGCGCGCCGCCGCACTCGCACAGCGGGCTCGGGCTGGACCGGCATACGGAGTCGGGGCGGGTGGTGAAACAGGAGGAGGTGGCGTGCGCCGGGGGCGCGGGAGCCGCCGGGGCGCCGGGGGGCGGTCAGGCTCCGCCGCCGCAGGGAGCAGGGGCGCCGGGTGGTCCGGCCCCGGCCGAAGGCCCTTGCCGGTCGGCCGTCATCGAAGTCTCCTCGGGGCCCGACAAGGGCCGTACGTTCACCGAGATCGTGCACCCCGGGGCGTCCCGGCAGTACACGGTGGGGCAGCGGGTCATCCTCGCCTACGCCCCCAAGGCCCCCGAGAACCTGCGCTACTCGGTCATGGACGTGGACCGCGACCTCCCGGTCGGCCTGCTGGCCGGGCTGTTCGCCGTGGCGGTGGTGGCCATCGGACGGCTGCGCGGCGTCTTCGCACTGGTGGCCCTCGTCATCAGCTTCGGCGTGCTGACGCTGTTCATCCTCCCCGCGGTGCTCCAGGGTTCGGACCCACTGCTGGTCGCGGTGGTCGGCGGCAGCGCGATCATGCTGATCGCGCTGTACCTGTGCCACGGCCTCAACGCCCGCACGTCGGTGGCGGTCCTGGGGACGCTCACCTCGCTGCTGGTCATCGGGCTGCTGGGGTCGTGGTTCATCGACTGGGCGCGGCTGACGGGGAACACCGACGACCAGACCGCACTCGTCCACGGGCTCTTCCCGGGCATCGAGACCCAGGGCCTGCTGCTGGCGGGGATCATCATCGGCTCGCTGGGCGTCCTCGACGACGTGACGGTCACGCAGACCTCGGCGGTGTGGGAGCTGAAGGAGGCGGATCCCTCGGCGAGTTGGCGCAAATTGTACGGTGCGGCGATGCGCATCGGGCGGGACCATATCGCCTCTGTCGTCAACACGCTCGTGATGGCGTACGCCGGTGCGTCACTGCCGTTGCTCCTGTTGTTCTCGATCGCCGACAGCGGCGTGGGAACGGTGGCCACGAGCGAGATCGTCGCGGAGGAGATCGTACGGACGCTGGTCGGCAGCATCGGGCTCGTGCTCTCGGTGCCGGTGACGACACTGCTGGCGGCGCTCGTTGTCAGTGCCGACCGGCACACTGAGGGTGAGGGAGCGGACACCGGGCCCGGGGGCGGCACCGGTGCGCGGTCCGGTGGCGGCCGGCGCCGCCGGGCGAAGCGCTAGCGCGGCGGGGCCCGGGCGGTACGGGCGCCGGCGGGCGCCCGCTCGCAGGTGTTTGTCGGTGGGGTGGCCGGACGGGGGGTGCCGTGATCGGGGAGACGGGCCGGGTGACGGGGGCGATCGGCCCCGGGCTGGTCGGCGAGGTGATGCTCCGTGTGCGCGGGGGCGCCGAGGCGTTCCTGGCGTACGCGGTGGAACCGGGCGAGCGCATCACGCGGGGGACGCTCGTGGTGGTCGTGGAGTACCAGCCGCCCCGCACGGTCTATGTGACATCCGCCTACGGGTGACCCGCCCGACGGTGACCAGCGCCCGACGGGTCACGACGCGCCCACCGGGCCGCAACGCAAAAGGGGGAAACGGGACATGTTCATCGGGATCGTGGCGGGGGCCGTCGTGGTGGCCGTCGCCCTCGCGGTAGGGCTGTTCAAGTTGATGTGGCGCGTCGCGGAGCCCAACGAGGCGCTGGTCATCTCCGGCTCGAAGCACCGCACGGAGGGCCTCGGGGAGGGGATGGGCTTCCGGATCGTCACCGGGCGGGGCACGCTGGTGCTGCCCGGGGTGCAGGTGGTGCGCAAGCTGTCCCTGGACCTCAACGAGGCGCAGTTGAACGTGGATTGCGTGACGAACCAGGGCATACCGCTCAAGGTCCATGGCGTGGTCATCTTCAAGGTCGGCGACGACTTCGTCTCGATCGCCAACGCCGCCCGCCGCTTCCTGGACCAGCAGAAGTTCATGTCCGAGCGGGTGCACAACGTGTTCGCCGGACACCTGCGGTCGATCGTCGGCGGGCTGACCGTGGAGGACATGATCCGCGACCGGGAGCGGCTGACGGGCGAGACCCGGGCGGCCTCCGGCACCGAGATGGAGAAGCTCGGCCTGATCATCGACTCCCTGCAGATCCACGAGATCCAGGACCCGACCGGCTACATCAAGAACCTCTCCGCGCCGCACGCCGCGGCCGTGCACCGGGACGCCCGGATCGCCCAGGCCGAGGCGGACCGGCTGGCCACCGAGGCCGAGCAGGCAGCGGCCGCGCGGATGGCCGAGGCCACCCGGGACAGCGAGATACTCCAGGCCGGCTACCAGGCCGAGCGGGACGGCGCCGCGGCCAAGGCGCGGCAGGCCGGTCCGCTGGCCGAGGCGGCGGCACAGCAGGAGGTCGTGGTCCAGGAGACGCGGGTGGCGGAGCTGGCGGCGCGGCGCCGGGAGCAGCAGCTCCAGGCGGACGTCCGGAAGCCGGCCGACGCCGCCGCGTACAAGACGCGCACCCTGGCGGAGGCCGAGCGGGACGCCCGGATCTCGGCGGCGCAGGCGCTGGCCCGGGAGACGGAGCTGGCCGCCGCGGCCGACGCGACGCGCGTGAAGACGGAGGCCGCGGCCGAGGCGGAGGCCACCAAGGCGCGCGGCCTGGCCGAGGCGGCCTCGACGCGGGCCACCGGTGAGGCGGAGGCCGCGTCCGGGCAGGCGCAGGGCGTGGCCGAGGCCGAGGCGGCCAAGGCCCAGGGCCTGGCGGGGGCCGAGGCGGCCAAGGCGCAGGGGCTCGCCGAGGCGGAGGCCACCCGGGCGCGCGGGCTGGCGGAGGCCGAGGCGGCCAGGGCCCGGGGCCTCGCGGACGCGGAGGCGGCCCGGGCCAAGGGGCTGGCGGAGGCGGAGGCGATCAAGGCGAGGGCGGCGGCGCTGGCGGAGAACCAGGACGCGGTGGTCGCCCAGCAACTGGCCGAGAAGTGGCCCGAGATCGTCGGGGCCGGCGCCCAGGCGTTCGGAAGCGTGGATCACATGGTGGTGCTGAACGGCGCGGACGGCCTGTCGGAGGCGTTCGCCAAGGCGCTGACCCTGGGCGGTACGGGCCTGGGCCTGGCGCGGCAGCTCCTGTCGTCCATGAGCGGCGGTCTCGACGGCGGCCCTGGCGCCGGCGGCATCGACGGCACCCGCGGGGCCAGTGGAACCAGCGGACCCGGCGGAAGGGGCGGCCGGGCACCGGGGGCCGCAGGGGGCGCCGACGACGGCGGGGCCGGGCTCCCCGACCGGGGTACGGCCGCCGCGCCGGGCGGTCCCGTCCCGCGCACCGAGCGGGTGCCGGTCGAGCGGCCCGCCGGGGGCCCGGCCGGGGGCGGTGGCGGCGCACCGGCACGTTAACCGGCGTTCTGCCCCTCGGTGTTGCCGGCGAGGATGCTCTCGAGCGCCGCGGCCAGGTCGTAGTCGAAATCGGCGACCGAGCGCTCCTCGCCCAGCGGGGCGACGCGGTCCGTCCGGTCCAGGAAGGCCACGAGGGGCGCCGCCCCGGCCCGGAACAGCGCGCCTTCGCCGCCCACTTGCAGACGGATGAACACGTCCGAGAGGTGCTGCGCGGAGGCGGGGGCGATGTGCACATCGCCTTCGCCGGAGGGCTGGCTCAACCCGTCGAGCAGCAACTCCCTTGCGAAAGCCCAGGTCACCGGGGCGTCGCCGGGCAGGTGAAAGGTGAACTTCACCGCGTAGGGATCGCTGCTGTCATAGGCCAGCTCCACCGGGATACGGAAGGACAGCTCCTCGGAGACGAGGAACGTCATGATCACTTCTGCCTGAACTGTGTCGCGCATCGCCCAATGCCCCGTCTTTGTCGGTTTGGCCGGGATTGGATCCTCATGGCCCTACTCATGACGCCATAGTCTGACAACAACGCCCTGCGGATCACAAGGAGTGATTTTTCAGTTACCGATAGAGATTGAGAGGGAGCTTACGGCTCTTCGACTCTGGAGAGTAGCGACTCGACTACGGCATGGAGTCGTTCCGCCGGATTCCGGGCGGACATAAGCAGAGAACTGGCCAAAGTGCGGAGGCGCCCACCGCCGAGGCGGGACGGTGGACGGGCACCTGACGGGCACCTGATGAGCAGCGGCCAGGCGGCTGACGGGCGGCGTACCGGCGGCGGGCGCGGCCGACGGCGCGACGGCGGAAGACGGGGGAACGACGCTGGGGCGACGGGGAAACGGGCGGGCCGGGCCCGCCCTACTCCTGTCCCGCGCAAACCGGTTGGAATCGTGCCGGGACATGCCGGAGGGGCGGAAATCCCGCCCCTCCTCGCACACTCGGTGCCGGGGTGAACCGGCCGTACCGGCTGACGGCCGAAGTTACTCCCCGCGTTCCGATTCGTTGAGTTGACGAATTCGCCGGCGCGACGGGCCTACCAGTCGCCGCCCTTCGACGACGAGGACCCTGTGAACTTCTTGACGACGAAGACCAGGCCACCGATCAGCGCGACCAGCAGCAGCGCCTTGAACAGGACGTCGATGACGATCCCCAGCACGCTGATGATCAGGCTGCCGAACACCACGCACACGAGCACCGGCAGGGCGATCCACTTCACCCACCACGGCAGTCCTGCGAGTATCCCCTTCTGACCCATGTCGTTCCCTGCTCTCCGCTTTGCGCGTCGTTGTCGGATCACGGCCGCCTGTGCCACTCCGCCGTCCGCGGCGCGAGCGGCGGGCGGGTCGTGTGCCACCGGTGTCACCGGCCGTCCGGAGCGGTCGCCCCGGCCTGCTTCGATGCTAGGGCGGACCGGGGTGCGAACGGGGCCGCCGCGACCCCCGTACATCCCTGAACCTTCCCCTACGGGATGGGCGCCGGCGACCCTGAGATCCCGGGACCCGCGGGCCCTCGGCCGGGCCGGCTCCCGCGGACCCGGCCCGGACCCGCTCCCGCGCCGACGACCGGCTCCCGGACGACAGGGCCGGGTCGGATCCCCGGGCGACGGGCCGGGTCAGCTCTCCGGCGGGGAGAAGACGACCAGGACCCGAAGGTCCTCGCTGATGTGGTGGAACCGGTGCGTCACCCCGGCCGGAACGTAGACGACGCTGCCCCGGGCGACCTCCGTCGTCTCGTCCCCCACGGTGATCGACGCCCGGCCGCTCACCACCACGTACACCTCGTCCTGGCCGTGCGGGCCCTGCGGGTCCACGTCCCCCGCGTCGAGCGCGTAGAGGCCGACCGACATGTTCCGTTCCTTGAGGAACTGCAGGTACGCCCCTTCGTTCGCGGCCCGCTCCGCCTCCAGCTCATCCAGCCGGAACGCCTTCATTCGCCGTCTCCTCCTCCGGGCGCCGGCCATGCCGCCGATCGCCGATCCCACCTGTCGGTCCCGTCTGCCACGATCTCACGTATGAAGAATTTCGTAGTCAAGACGATCGCCAATGCGGCGGCCCTCGCAGTGGCGATCTGGCTGCTCAAGGGCATCACCCTGGCCGGTGAGACGACCGCCGCCAAGGCGATCACGCTGCTCGTCGTGGCGCTCCTGTTCGGCCTGGTCAACTTTTTCGTCAAGCCGGTCGTCAAACTGCTGTCGTTCCCGCTCTTCATCCTCACGCTCGGCCTGATCACTCTGGTGATCAACGCGTTGATGCTGCTGCTGACCAGTTGGCTGGCCGGGAAGTTCGATCTCGCGTTCCACGTGGGGGGCTTCGGACCGGCGCTGGTGGGCGGCGTGATCATTTCGATCGTGGCCTGGGCGATGCATGTGATCCTGCCGGACGACAAGGACTGACGCGGCAAGCACCGCGACGATGACCGATGCTGCACGTACGAAAGGGCGGGGGGGGCGGAGTGGTGGGCGGAAGTCGCATCACCGGCCGGCCGGCGGCGGGTCGTACCCGACCGTGTTGGCGGCCAGCTCCTCCGGGGTGATCTCCGTGGACCAGCCCTCCGGAGGCTCCTGGTACGGGCTGCACGCCCCGCAGGCGGCGCAGGTCCAGCGGCCGTGGATGCCGTGCACGATGGCGCCGCAGCCGGCGCACGTGTCCGTGGTGTAGTACGGCGGTTCACCGGGCAGGGCCGGTGACCGCCATGGGTACGGAGGGTTCGGGGACGCGCCGGCGGAGAACTCATCCATGCGCCCCAGACTGCCATGGGCGCACCCCGACGCACACCTTGTCAGCACGACGCGTCGCGTCCCGCGCGTGCACGGCCGGACCGGGCGGGACCGGGTCAGGGGAGGGCGGCGGCCCGGGGAAACATCGACAAGACAACCGGGCGGCCGACGCCGGAACGCCTCCATCGTCGACAAAGTGACAGGGGTAAACCGAGGCGGCGGCACGTGATTTGGCGACGTGACGACTCGGAGCCCGGCCGGCCCGGACACCGTGAACCAGGCCCGCGGCAGCGCGAAGGCGGCTCAAGCCTCCCCCCTCATGGCTTGAGCCGCCGCGGTCCGCGTGAAGAAGAACCGCGCGACCAAGGCTAGTTGACCCTACGTCAGTGTCCAATCACCCCGACGACACAGCCCTATCGACTTATTTATAGTTCCTCTACGGTCGGTGGCGGACCTCCCGGGGAGACAGCATGGATCTGACCCTGTTGCGCACCTTCGTCACCGTCCACCGGGCGGGCTCCTTCACCCGCGCCGCCGCCCTCCTGGGCCTCTCCCAGCCGGCGGTCACCGGGCACATCCGCACGCTGGAACGCCAACTCGGCCATCCCCTCTTCCTCCGCCAGGCGCGCGGCGTCACCCCCACGACGCTCGGCGACGAACTGGCGCACCGGATCGTGCCACACGTCGACGCCCTGCTGGAGATCACCGAATCGGGGCTCGACGAGCAGTGGCCGCACCGCACCCTCCACCTGGCGGGCCCGCCGGAGTTCACCGCGCTGCGCGTGCTGCCCGCACTGAGCCCGCTGATCATCCAGGGGCTCACCGTGCGCGCCGCCCAGGGCATGTCGGAACCGCTCTTCGAAGGGCTGGCCGCCGGCCACCACGAGCTCGCCGTCACCACGTCCCGCCCCCGGGGCCGGCTGCTGACCGCCACGCCGCTGTGCGACGAGGAGCACGTCCTGATCGCGGCACCGCGCTGGGCGGCCCGGCTCGGCGGCGCGGCCGTCGTCCGCGACAAGGGGGTGGCCGTCCTGCAACACCTGCCGGTGGTGGAGGTGGACGAGAGCCTGCCGTTCGTCAGCCGCTACTGGTCCGCCGTCTTCGACAGCAAGCCCGTCGCCACCGGCGCCGTCATCGCCCCCGATCTCCGGGCGGTGCTGTCCTGCGTCGTCGCGGGGGCGGGCATCGCGGTCCTCCCCCGCTATCTGTGCGAGGACGCGCTGGACACCGGAGAGGTCGTCGCCCTGCTCAACCCGCCGGTGCCGCCGCTGCGCACGTACTTCCTCGTCGTCCGGACCGGCACCCTGGCCCACCCGCATCTGGCCCGGGCACACGAGTGGCTGCTGCGCGCCGCCGTTTCCTGGTGAGCAAGGGGTTTCGCGACGGCCTTGACGCGGCAGATGTCGCTTATGACCGTACGACCGGTGGTCAAACGCACCGCCCGCGCCATCCTGCTGGCAGACGAGCCGGGCTCGGGCTCCGGCGAGCTGCACCTCATCCTCATCAAGCGCACCAAGCCCGGGGAGGCCCCCTACTGGATCACTCCGGGCGGGGGCGTCGAAGCCGGTGACGAGACCGTGATCGCCGCCCTGCACCGGGAGGTCGACGAGGAACTGGGCGCGAAGGTCGTCGACGTCGTGCCCGCGTTCGTCGACACCGTCCTCCACGTCCCCGACCCCGCCGACCCGGAAGACCGGACCGTGCCCGGCGGCGTCAAGGTCCAGCACTTCTTCGTCTGCCGCCTGGCCTCGATGGACCTCGCCCTGCGGCACGGCCCCGAGGTCGACGAACCGCGCGGCACCTACGAGGTGGTCCGGGTGCCGTTCACCCGCGAGGGCATCGCCTCGGTGGAGGTCGTGCCGCCTTCGCTCCGCGCCTATCTGCGCGAGAACGTCGAGGGGGTACGGGCGCTGCTCGCCGACGATCTCGGATAGCGCCCCACCCCCACTCGCCCCTCAGGGACGGCCGGCGGCGGCCCCGAAGTAGTCGCCGCCCCTCCGGCGGCCGCCGACCGCCGGACCGGCCCCGTCCTCGCCGAGCCGCCCGTCGCCGACCCGGCTCAGCCAGGGGATGTACTTGCCGCAGTGCACGTACGCCTCCTCCACGGTGACCTCCACCCAGACCGGCGTACGGCGGCCGGGCGCGTCCTCAACCGGCAGGCCGGGGTGGGCGGTCCGCATCTCGGCGTCCTCGACGACCCTGGCGCGCCCGTTGACGTGGAGGCCGACGCGGTCGCGGAAGAAGTCGACGAGCAGAATGCCGACCCGGGGGTTCTCCTCGATGTTGCCCAGGCTCGCGAGGACCCCGTTGCCCCGGTACTCGGGGTAGGCGAGGGTGCGCTCGTCCAGCGCCCTGAGGAATCCGGGCGGCCCGGCCCGGAAGCTGTTGTCGCAGGCGCCGCTCGCGTCGGCGGTCGCCAGGAAGAACATCTCCTGCCGGGCCAGGAACTCCCGCATGGCGGAGTTGACGTGGGCGAGCGTCTGCTCGGCGTAGAAGCGGTCGGCGCGGTCGACGGTGCCGAACCGCTTCTGCAGGGCGTGCTCCCCCGCACTGCCCGGGCGCGGAGCAGGTGGTTCCGGCAGCACCGGCGCGTCCGCCACCACGAGCTTGTTCACCACCGGGAGCTCGCCCGTCACCACGAGCTCGTCCGTCGCCGCCCGCTCGTCCGTCCGCATCAGCCTCTCGCCTCCGCAAGAAGTCCGTCGATCCCGTCATGGCGTATTCGGTGGGTCGGGATGCCGGCCCCCACCAGGGTGTCCAGACCGCTGCGGATCATCGCCGGCGGCCCGGAGAGGTAGGCGTCGTACGCGTTCCACGGCCCGTACGCGCGCACCACGTGCGGGAGTTGGCCGCTGAGGGCGCTCGTCGGGCCGTCGGACACCACCGGGCGTACGGACAGCCAGGGGTGGGTGCGTTCCAGTTCCCGCATGGTGTCCATGTCGTAGAGGCCGCCGTCGTGCCGGGCGCCGTAGAACACCTCGACGGGCCGGCGGCCGCCGTGCTCCGCGACGTCCTCGACGAGCGCCTTGATCGGGGCGATGCCGGTGCCGCCGCCGAGGCACAACAGCCCGTTGTCAGTGGTGTGGTCCACAATCATGGAACCGGCGGGAGGACCGAGTCGCAGGACGTCCCCGGGGCGGGCGCGATGGACCAGCGCACCGGACACCCAGCCGGCGGGGACGGCCTTGACGTGGAGGGAGAGCAGTCCGTCCGGACGGGGGGCGGAGGAGAAGGAGTAGTGCCGCCACACACGCGGCCACCAGGGGGTTTCGACGCTGGTGTACTGGCCGGCGAGGAAGGGGTACGGCTGGTCGGGGCGCAGGGTGAGCACGGCGATGTCCGGTGTGCGGAGTTCGTGCCCGACGATCTCCGCGTGCCACCAGGGGGGTGAGCCCGGTTCGTCCTCGGCGGCGGCGTCGATCATGATCTGGGAGATCACCGTGTAGACCCGCACCCAGGCGGCCTCCGTCGCCGGACCCCAGGTGCGGGTGGCATAGCGGGCGAGAGCGCCGATGAGGCTCTCGCCCACGGCGGGGTAGTGCTCGGGCCGGGTGCCGTACTTGCGGTGCCCGCGCCCCAGCGGGGAGAGGTACGCGGTGAGGGCCGCCACGTCGTCGACGTAACGGGCCGCCGTGAGCAGGGCCTTGAAGAGGCGGTCGCGTTGGGCGTCCATGGCCGGGGGGAACAGGTCACGCAGTGGGGGGTGGTGGAGGAAGAGCAGCGCGTAGAAGTGCGAGACGACCGTGTCGGCGATCGGCTCGATCTCGGCCAGGGTGCGGCGGATGAGTTCGCCGTCGGGGGCGGCGTCGGCGCGGCCGGCCGTGGCGGGCGGCGGGGTGGCCGTGGCGGGCGGCAGCTCGGGCGGTGCAGGGGGAAGCCGGTCGTGGGGGTGCGGTTGCGGGTGCCCGCCGGGGCGTTGCGGGCCGTCGTCCGCCGCCGTCCGGCGTCCGGTGCCGGCGCCCTGGCCGGTACCTCCGCCGGGGCCGACGTCGTGGAAGTGTCCGGCAGACGACCCGGGCCGGGCGCCGGACGCGTCGGCCCGGCCGGGCCGGACCCCATCTGCGCCGACAGCACCGGCACCGGCACCGTCGCGCACGCTCCGGGCGTCCTTCCCGCCGTCGCGGTGCGGACCGTCAGGGGCGGCCCGGTCGTGTCCGCCCGGAGCGTCGGGGGCAGGACCACCTTCGCGGTGCGGATGGCCGGGAATGGTGCGGCCGTGTCCGCCCGGAGTCCCCTGGGCGGGCCGTACGTCGCGGTGCCGACCGTCGGAGGCGGTGCGGCCGTGTCCGTCCGGGCCGCCCGGGCCGCCCGGCTCGGGGGTGGCCCGGCGGCGGCCGGCGCGTAAGGCGCCGCGGATGGCGGTGGTGGCGTCGGGGCGGCGAGAGCCGTCCGGGGCGGGGGAAACGCCCGGGGCGGGCGAGTTGGCCGGCGCGGGGGAGCCACCATGCGCGGAGGAGTTGGCCGGGGCGGAGGAGTTGGCCGGGGCAGGGGAGTTGCCCGGAAGTGGGGGTTCCCCGTGCTCCGGGCGGTGGGTCGTCGAGGGGCTGCCGGGTGGGGTGAACCAGCCCCAGTCGCCTCGCCTGCCGGGTGCGCCGCCTTCGGGCGACGGGCGGCTCGGAGCGTCCATTCGTCTCTCGCCTCGACCATCTCTCGTCGGTCCGCGCCGCCCGGCCGAGCCGGGCGGTGCCCGCGATCCCCTTGGGGTGATGGGGTGTTCGGTGCCGGGTAGCATGCCAGCCCGCGCCCGGGCTCCGGCCGTTTCGCGGAACTCCGCGCGGCGGGCGGTCGATTGCGGTTATGGTTCCCGGTTCGAACGGACGGTTGGGCGACGGTTGGACGACGAATGGGCGACGCACGGCGCCGGGTGCGCGACGCACGGGCGGCACCCGGCGGCCTGGCCGGCCGCGGTTACCCGCGCCCGTCCCCGACCAGCGCGTAAGCCTCCCTGAGGTCAAGGCCGTTGTACGCGAGCGAGGCGACGTCACGGACGTGGTGGTCGGCGTTCACGGCGACGGACACGGGGACGGCGGCGAAGAGCCGGGCGTCGGACATCGAGTCGCCGTACGCGACGCAGTCGGCGCGCGTGAGCCCGTACGCGGCGCAGAGCTCGTCCGCGATCCGCACCTTCGCCTCGGCGCTGAGGATGCCCGCCGGATCCACCGGTTCACGGAACGGGATCGCCGGCCACCGTGAACCGCGGGTGGCGTGGGCGCCCCAGCCGGTGAGGCGTTCCACGAAGAACTGGGGAGACAGCGAGATGACCGCGCAGCGCTCGCCCCGGGCCTCGATGTCCGCCCAGACGTCCTTGATCCCTTCCAGCCAGGGCGCGTTCTCGAAGGCCGCGGCCACCACGGCGTCCGTCAGCGCCTCGCCCCACAACGCGCAGGCGGCCGCCGCGAAGCCGGCCGGGTCGATCAGCCCGTCGAAGAAGTCCCGTTCCAGCGCGTCGATCTCCCGTTCGCAGCCGAGTTGCCGGGATATCTCGATCGCCGCCGCGGAGCCGTGCACGAGAGTGCCGTCGAGGTCGAACAAGTGCAGTCTGCTCATGGCGGGAAGCGTAGGCAGGCGGCGGGGCGCCCTCCGAGGGAATATCCCCCGGGGCGCCCCGCCCTGCCCCGCCCCGTCAGCGTCCTGCCGCCACGGCCGTCCGGGCGTCGGAGACGTCGGAGGAGTCCCCGACCGTCCGGCCGGCGACGCGGCTCGCGTCCGTCGTCCGCCGCTCCAGGCCCGCCGAGACGAGGGCGAGCACCAGGGCACCGGCGGTCATCGCCGCGCCGGCCCAGGTCGGCGTCGTGTAGCCGAACCCGGCGGAGATGATCAGGCCGCCGAGCCAGGCGGCGATGGCGTTGCCCAGGTTGAAGGCGCCGATGTTGCCGGCGGAGGCCAGGGTCGGGGCGGCGGCGGCCTGGTCGAGCACCCGCTTCTGGAGCGGCGGCACGGTCGCGAAGCCGAACCCGCCGATCAGCGGCAGGGCGATGGCCGTGGTGACCTTGTTCTCCGCGGCGAGCGGCAGCAGAGCGAGGGCCAGGGTGAGTCCGCCGAGGGCCGTGAAGAGCATGGGCATCAGGGCGCGGTCGGCGAACCGGCCGCCGATGAGGTTGCCGCCGAACATCCCGAAGCCGAAGAGGACCAGCAGCCAGGTCACGGAGGACGGCGCGTACCCGACGACGTCCGTGAGGACGGGCGCCATGTAGGTGCTGAGGGTGAAGACGCCGCCGAAGCCGAGGACGGTCATGGCCATGGCGAGCAGCACCTGCGGGTTGCGGAAGGCGGCGAGCTCGCCGGAGACCGGGGTGCGCTCGGGGTGGGGCAGCCGCGGCACGAGGGTGGCGATGCCCAGCATGGCGAGCAGTCCGAGGACGGCGATGGCGGCGAAGGTGACGCGCCAGCCCGCGCTCTGGCCGAGCAGGGTCCCGAACGGGACGCCGACGATGTTGGAGACCGTCAGCCCCGAGAACATCATCGAGATGGCGCCCGCCTTCTTCCGCGGGGCGACGAGCCCCGCGGCGACGATCGCGCCGATGCCGAAGAACGCGCCGTGCGCGAGGGAGGCCACGATCCGGCCGGCGAGCATCACGCCGAAGACCGGGGCCACGGCGGACAGCGCGTTGCCCGCGGTGAACAGGCCCATCAGGGAGATCAGCATCTTCTTGCGGGAGACGCGGCTCCCGAGGATCGCGAGGATCGGGGCGCCGATGACGACGCCGAGCGCGTAGCCGGTGGTGAGCCAGCCGGCGGTGGGGACGGAGACGTGGAATTCCTCCGCCACCTCGGGAAGCAGGCCCGAGGTCACGAATTCGGTGGTGCCGATACCGAAGGCGCCTATGGCGAGCGCCAGCAGGGCGAGGGGCATGAGGGGGTCCTTGGGTCGGGGAGGCTCTCGGAGGGGCGGGAACGCGGGGGTCCGTCCGGGGCGTCGTCGGCCCGGAGCGCGGGGACGGGCGTGCATGCGGCGCGCGCCCCGGTCCGCCGCTACGGGCGCCGGACCGGGCAGGCCGTTCCGGCCCGGCGTCCGTGGGTACGGCCGGGGTGCCCGCCGGTCCATGCGCGCAGCCCCAACCGGCGTCCACAATAATTGCAGACGCCTGTTACTTGCAAGCGCCGACTATTGCGCTGGGGCGGTATCCTGGTGATGACGGCCCGGAGGCCGCCCCCGCACCCGTGTGCAGCGTCGCCGCCCGACGGACGACCGAACGAAGGAGGGCCCCATGACTCGCACGCTGGACCCCGCACTGGCCGGCCTGGCCCAGGGCTGGTGTGCCCTCTCCGCGCTGCACGGCCGGATCGAGGCGCACATCGAGCGTGCGCTCCAGGCCGCGCACGGCCTGAGCGTCCGGGAGTTCTCCGTCATGGACGTGCTCAGTCGGCAGCACAGCGGTGAGGGCGGTCACCTGCGCATGAACGAGGTCGCCGACGCGGTGGTGCTCAGCCAGAGCGCCACGACGCGCCTGGTCAACCGGCTGGAGGACCGCGGCCTGCTCACCCGCTACCTGTGTCTCACCGACCGCCGCGGCATCTACACGGACGTCACCGAGGCAGGGCTCGCGCTGCTGGCCGAGGCCCGTCCGACCAATGACACCGCCCTGCGCGCAGCGCTCCGGGAGGCCGCCGCCCGGCCCGAACTCGCCCCGCTCGTCGCCGCGGTGGAGTCGCTCGCTCCGGTCTCGTGACGGCCCTTGTGCCGACCCTCGTGACCATCTCCATGGCGCCCCCCCCCGTGACAACCCCCGCGACAGCCCTCGCGCCCTCGCCCCGACCCTCGTGGCGACGCCATGCCGGCACATAAGGTCGCGATCATGAGCGACATCGAGTTCCGGCGCGCGACCGTCGACGACATCCCCGCCATCGTGGCCATGCTGGCCGACGACCCGCTCGGCTCCCGACGGGAGTCACCCGACGACCTGACCCCCTACCTGGAGGCGTTCCGCACCCTGGACGCCGACCCCCATCAGCACCTGACCGTCGCCGTCCGGGACGGCCGCACCATAGGCACGCTCCAGCTCACCGTCATCCCCGGCCTCTCCCGGCGCGGCTCCAAGCGCGCGCTCGTCGAGGCGGTCCGCGTCCACGCCGACGAGCGGGGGAACGGCATCGGGGGCCGGTTCATGCGGTGGGCCATCGAGGAAGCCCGCCGCCAGGGGTGCGTGCTGCTCCAGCTCACCTCGGACGCGACCCGGGTGGAGGCGCACCGCTTCTACGAGCGGCTCGGCTTCGAGGCGTCGCACCTCGGGTTCAAGTACCACCTCTGAGCCCTCCGGACCCGGCGGGTCCGCGGGTCCGCAGGGTCCGCGGGCTCTACAGCTCCCCCTCCCGCCCCCGCACCCGCTGCCCCGCCCGCCGCCGGTGCGCCTTCTGCCGGCACGCCCCGCCGCAGTACCGGGCGGGCCGTCCGGTGCGGGCGGCGGGCAGCGCGGTCCCGCACACCGGGCAACCCGTTTCGTTACGCCGTGGTGGCGCCTGGACGGGGAGTTTCGTCACGTTCCGGCCCGGCCGCAGAGCGTCGCACATCAGGGCCGTCATCCGCCCCGGCTCGCCGTGGGAGCCCCGCCGCTGCTCCATCGAGAGGCAGCCGAGCAGCAGGACCAGCACGTCGTCCAGCGTGACGTCCCGCCGTACGGCACCGGCCAGTTGGGCCCGGTGCAGCAGGACGGACAGCGCCTCGCGGAAGTCCCGCTCCACGCCCGGCGACGGGTCGAACCGGCCCTCCGCGCTCGCCTCCAGGGCGTCACAGAGGCCCTTGTTCCGCGCCGACAGCCGGACCACCGACGCCAGGTACCGGAAGAACACCGGGCCGGGGTCGGCCGCGTCGGCCAACTCCCGTGCGGTGTCCGTGAAGAGCCGTACACGGTCCACGACCGTCGCCCTGAACAGCGCTTCCTTGGAAGGGAAATGCCGGTACACGGTGCCCGTACCGACCCCGGCCCGGCGCGCGATCTCCCCCAGCGGGACGCTCAACCCGGCCTCCTGGAAGGCGGATCGGGCCGCCTGGAGCACCAGCTGGCGGTTGCGGCGCGCGTCCGCCCGGAGCGGGCCCGGCCGGCTGCCGGAGGGCGTCGGAGCGGGATTCCGCGACATGGTGAGGGCCTCGAGAAGGAGCGGGACGGAAGCGGGATGAGAGTTCCGATTCTAACGCGGCGGATCGAGTGGGCGGCCGAGGCGGATCGGGCCCGGCGAGCCCGCCGGACGCCCATGGCAAAATCAGCGCGTGCAGATCGGGATGCTGGGTCCGTTCGAGGTACGCGCGAACGACGGCGACTTGGTCGACGTGCCGGGCGCGCGGCTGCGCGCGCTGCTCGCCGCCCTCGCGCTCACACCGGGCCGGGTGGTCCCGAAGGCGTCGCTCGTCGACTGGATCTGGGGGGAGAACCCGCCCGCCGACGCGGCGAACGCCCTGCAGCGCCTGGCCTCCCGGCTGCGGAAGGCGCTGCCGGACGGCGACGCGGTCGAAGGCCGGACGGACGGCTACCGGCTGGCCGTGGACCCCGACGCCGTCGACGCCGTGCGGTTCGAACGCCTCGTCACCGCCGCGCACACCCGTACGAAACCGCCCCGCACAGCGGACGGGCGCACGGCGGAGGCCCGTACGGCGGACGCCTCCGAACGGGCCCGGCTGCTGAGCGAGGCCCTCGGCCTGTGGCGCGGCGCCGCCCTGCAGGACGTCCCCCTGCGGGACAGCGCCGCGTTCGACGCCGCCGCCGGCCGGCTGGAGGCGCTGCGCCTGGCCGCCCTGGAGGACCGGTTCGACGCGGAGATCGTCCTCGGGCGCGGCGCGGAGTCGGTCCGGGAGCTGACCGACCTGGTGGCCGCGCACCCGCTGCGGGAACGGTTCGCCGCCGCCCTGATGCGCGCCCTCGCCGCCGCCGGCCGCGACAGCGAGGCGCTGCTGGTGTACGAGCGGGCGCGGGAGGCCCTGGCCGACGCGCTGGGCGCCGACCCCTCCCCGGAACTGGCCGCGCTGCACGTCGCGCTGCTGCGGGGCGAGGTGGTGCGCCGCGAGGAGCCCCCGAAGACCAACCTGCGCGCCGAGCTGACCACCTTCGTCGGCCGGGACGCCGACATCGCCGCCGTCCGGGAGCTCGTCGCCGGGCACCGGCTCACCACCGTGCTCGGCCCGGGCGGCTCGGGCAAGACCCGGCTGGCCGCGGAGACCGCGCGGACGCTGCTCGGCGAACTGCCGGACGGCGTCTGGCTGGTCGAGCTCGCCGCCCTCGGCCCGGACGGCGACGTCGCCGACGTGGCGCACTCGGCGCTCGCCGGGCTCGGTCTCCGGGACGCCCTCCTCGGCGGCGCCCCGAACGCCGAGCCCGCGGACCGGCTCGTCGCCGCCGTCCGGGACCGCGAGGCCCTGCTGATCCTGGACAACTGCGAGCACGTCATCGAGTCCGCGGCGGTCTTCGCCCACCGGCTGCTCGGCGAGTGCCGGCGGCTGCGCATCCTGGCGACCAGCCGGGAGCCGCTGGGCATCACCGGCGAGGCGCTGTGGCCCGTCGAACCGCTGGCCCTGCCGAAGGCGGACGCGGAGCCGGGCGTGATCGCGTCGTCCCCCGCCGTCCGGCTGCTGCGCGACCGGGCCGGGGCGGTGCGCCGGGACCTCACGGCCGACGACCGCACCCTGACGACCTTGGCGCGCGTCTGCCGGGCGCTGGACGGGATGCCGCTGGCGATCGAACTGGCCGCGGCCCGCCTCCGGACGCTCTCCGTCGACCAGCTCGCCGCCCGCCTCGACGACCGCTTCCGCCTGCTGACCGGCGGCAGCCGGACCGCGCTGCCGCGCCACCGCACGCTGCGGGCGGTCGTCGACTGGAGCTGGGAGCTGCTCACCGACGCCGAACGGGCGGTCCTGCGCAGGCTGGCGGTGTTCTCCGGCGGCGCGAGCCTGGAGGCGGCCGAACACGTCTGCGCGAGCGAAGCGGACGGCGTCACGCGCGACGACGTCCTCGACCTGCTCACCACCCTGACCGAGAAGTCCCTGCTGGTCGCCGCGGACGACGGCGCCCCGCGCTACCGCATGCTCGGCACGATCAAGGAGTACGCCGCGCAGCGCCTGGCGGAGGCGGGCGAGACGGAAGCGGCACGCCGGGCGCACCTGGCGTACTTCACCGAGCTCACCGAGACCGCCGACGCCCACCTGCGCCGCGCCGAGCAGCTCGACTGGCTGGCCACGCTCGACGCCGAGCACGACGACATCGTCGCGGCGCTGCGCGGCGCGCTCGCGGCCGGCGAGGCGCAGGCGGCGATGCGGCTCGCGGCGGGGGCGGGCTGGTACTGGTGGCTCAGCGGGCACAAGGCCGAGGGCCACGAGCTGGTCACGGCCGCCGCCGCGGCGCCCGGTACGGCGGATGACGACGTCCGGGCGATGGCGTACGGGCTGGTGGTGCTGTTCGTCAGCGGCGGTCAGGGCGACGAGCACCACGCGGAGCACTGGATCCGCGAGGTGCACCGGCTCAGCCGGAACCGGCGGCACCGCTACCCGCTGCTGAGGCTCGTCGATCCGCTGGAGCGCATGCTGCGGGCGCCCGGCTCGGCCCTGTCCGCGTTCGAGCCGCTGCTCGACGACGAGGATCCCTGGGTACGCGCCCTGGGCCGCTGGCACCTGGGCAAGATGCGGGCCATGCTCGGCCACGGCGGGCGGGAGGCGGACGCGTACCTGGAGGGCGCGGTGGCCGAGTTCCGGGCGCTGGGCGAGCGGTACGGGATCTCGATCGCCCTGACCGAACTGGCGGAACGGATCGCGGTACGCGGCGAGTTCGCCGCCGCGTGCGAGCACTACGAGCAGGCGATCGCGGCCGTCGCCGAGGTCGGCGCCACCGAGGACGTCATCCGGATGCGGGCCCGGCAGGCCCGCCTGTACCGGCTGCTCGGCGACGAGGCGGCGAGCGCCGCGGCCCTCGCCGAGGCGACGCGCCGCGCGGAGCGGGTCACCTGGCCGGACGCGCTGATCGACTTGGCCCTGGTACGGGCCGAACTCGCCCGCTGGCGGGGCGACACCGAGGAGGCCCGCCGGCAGCTCGGCGTCGCGACGGCCCTCTGGGGCGACGAGGCGGAGCAGCCGAACGTCCGCGCGGGACGCCACGATCTGCTCGCCTACCTCACCGACGACGTCGAGGAGTCCCGTTCGCACCGCGCGGCGGCCTGCGCGGCGGCGGCCGAGGCAGGGCACGCGCCGCTGATCGCGCAGGTGCTCGTCGGGGTCGCCGACCTGGCGCTGCGCCGCGGCGAACCCGCGCAGGCGGTGCGGCTGCTCGGGGCGAGCGCGGCCGTACGGGGGCTGCCGGACCGCTCCCACCCGGACGCGATCCGGATCGAGCGGGTGGCGCGGGGGCGCCTCGGTGAGGCGGCCTTCGCGGGGGCGGCTCGGGAGGGGGCGGAGGGGGACTGGGAGCGGCTGGTGAGGGTGGTGCTGTCGTAGAGGCGCACCCCTCGGGTGCCCCCGGCCCTCAAACGCCGGACGGGCTGCGTCACGCCCGCTTCTTGAACGTCGCGACCGCCCACGCGTACCCCAGCACCGCGAACCCCACGCACCAGGCCACCGCCGCGGCCGCGTCGCCGCCCGACGGGTGTCCTGCCAGGAGCCCGCGCAGCGTCTCGATGATCGGGGTGAAGGGCTGGTACTCCACGAACTGCCGCACGCCGGTCCCCATCGTGTCCGCGGGCACGAACGCGCTGCTCAGGAACGGCAGCATGATCAGCGGAACGGTGGCCATGCCCGCCGACTCCACGGTCTTCGCGGCGAGTCCCAGGGCGACGGTCAGCCAGCCGGCCGAGACGCCGAGCAGCAGGATCATCCCCACCACGCCGAGCCAGTCGAGGGCGCCCGCCCCCGGGTCGAAGCCCATCGCGAAGGCGACCCCGACGATGGCCGCGCAGGCGACGAGGCAGCGCAGCGCGGTGATGACGACGTGCCCGGTCAGTACGGCGCCCCGGGAGACGTCCATGACCTTGAACCGGTTGATGACGCCCTTCGTCATATCGGAGTTGACGGCCGCCGCCGTGGTCCCCAGCCCGTAGCTGACGGCCATGACGAGCAGGCCCGGCGTCACGTAGTCGATGTACTTCTCGCCGACGGCGAAGCCGCCGCCGAGCACCTTGACGAACATCAGCATGATGACGATGGGGAAGAGGAGCGCCTGGAACACCGTGACGGGATTCCGCACCGTGTGCTTGAGGTTGCGGCGCAGCATGATCAACGAGTCGGCCAGGGGCGCGGGGAGCGTGGTCACGGCGCGATCGCCTCCTTGTGAGCGTGGTCGGTGAGGGAGAGGAAGACGTCGTCGAGGTCGGGGGTGTGGACGGTCAGTTCGTCGGCCTGGACGCCGGACGCGTCGAGCCAGTCGAGGAGGGCGCGGAGTTCGCGCTGGCTGCCGTCGCTGGGGATCCGCAGGGACAGCGTCTCGTCGTCCGCGGTCACCTCGCGCAGCGCACCGGCGGCGGACCGGTACGCGGCCGGGTCGGTGAACCGCAGCCGCACGTACCCGCCGGAGACCAGCCGCTTCAGTTCGTCGGGGCTGCCCTCGGCGGCGATCGCACCGCCGCTCAGCACCGCGACGCGGTCGGCGAGTTCGTCGGCCTCCTCCAGGTACTGGGTGGTGAGGAAGATGGTGGTGCCGTCGGCCACCAGCGCGCGGACGATGTCCCACATCGTGCGGCGGCTGCGCGGGTCGAGGCCCGTCGTCGGCTCGTCCAGGAAGATGATCCGAGGGGTGCCGACCAGCGTCATCGCCAGGTCCAGCTTCCGGCGCATGCCGCCGGAGTACGCCGCCGCCGGCTTGTCCGCCGACTCCACCAGGTCGAACCGCTCCAGCAGCCCCGCGACCACCCGGCCGGCGGAGCGGACGCGCTTCAGGTCGGCCATCAGCCGGAGGTTCTCCCGGCCGGTGAGCAGCTCGTCCACCGCCGCGAACTGCCCGGTGACACCGATGGCCGCGCGGACGGCCCTGGTCCCGGTCGCGACGTCGTGCCCGGCGACGCGCACCGTTCCGGCGTCAGCCCTCGCCAGCGTCGTCAGGATGTTGACGGTCGTCGTCTTGCCCGCGCCGTTCGGGCCGAGCAGGGAGAAGACCGACCCCGCGGGGACGTCGAAGCCGATGCCGTCGAGGACGACTTGATCACCGTATGTCTTGCGCAGTCCCGAGACCGCGATCGCCGAACCGTTCATGCCCCTACCGTCGCGGCCGGCCCTGACACGCGGCTGTCACGCCCCTGACACGGGCCCTGACACGTGTCTCCGGACAGCGAAGCGGCCGGCGCGCACGCCGCGCACCGGCCGCTTCACCATCCGGACGTCAGCCCCGGACGAGGCCGTCCCACTCCGCCCCCGCCGCGGCCAGCACCTCGTCGTCGTCCGCGACCAGGACGCCGAGCGTCCGCAGGCCCGCCGCGAGGGCCGCCAGGGAGTCCAGGACGGTGGCGCGGGCGGCGGCCGTCCCGTAGTGGTTCACCCGGATCATCTCCTTGGCGAGCGCGCCACCGCCCGCCTGGAGCGGTACGGACGGGTCGGCCGCCAGGGCCGCCGCGACGATCTCCCGCGCGTCGACGCCCTCGGGCGCGCGCAGCGTGGTCGCGGCGGGCGCCGCGTGCTCGGGCCGGATGACGTACGGGGTGAGCCCGCCCAGCGCGCGGACGCCGGTGCGGGTGGCGCCCCGGGCGGCCAGGTGGCGGCCGATCACCGCGTCCAGGCCGTCGGCCGCGATCCGGTCGGCCGCCTGCTCCAGGGCAAGCATCTCCAACTGGGCGGGGGCGTGCGGCAGTACCGCGCGCCCTCCGTCGATCCAGCGCTCCTTCCAGTCCAGCAGGGACAGGTACGAGCGCCGGGGCGCCTGCTCGTTGGCCGCGATCCGCTCCCACGCGCGGGCGCTGACCGACACCGTGGACACGCCCGCCGGACCGGCCATCGCCTTCTGCCCGCCGATGACGCACAGGTCCACGCCCCACTCGTCGGTGAGCAGCGGCTCGGCGGCGACGGAGGCGACGGCGTCCAGCATCAGCAGCGCGCCGTGCTTCCGCACCACGCGGCCGATCTCGGCGACCGGGTTGGTGTTGCCGGTGGCCGCCTCGGCGTGCACCAGGCTGACGAAGTCGATCTCCGGGTGGGCGCGCAGCGCGTCGGCGATCCGCTCCGGACTCACCGCGCCGCTGAACGACGCCGACACCGTGACCACGTCGGCGCCGCAGGACCGCAGCCACCCGCCGAACGTCTCGCCGTACGGCCCGGTGATCACGTTGAGGGCGGTGCTGCCGGGGCGCACGGCCGAGCGGATGCACGCCTCCAGCGGCAGCAGCGCCTCGCCCTGCATGGTGACGACGGTCTCGCGGGTGCGCATCAGCGCGGCGATCTTGTCCTCGATGCGGGCGAAGTGGTCCGCGCCCAGCGGCGCGAGGTCGAGCAGGTCCGGTGCGGTGTTCGCGGTCACGGTGCCTTCCAGGATGTGGTGGCGCCGGGTCGCGGCGCCCGCCGGTCTCTGCCCAGACCCTACGCCGGGCCGCCCCGGGGCGTACCAGGCCGTCGGCGCAGGCCGTAACGGGCCGCGGGCGCGGGCCGTCCGGGGCGTACCGAGCCATCGGCGCGGGCCGCCCAGCCCCTTTCCGAGCCGGTGGCCGTGCGGCCATGCGGCCGGTCAGCCGTTCAGCGCCAGCCGTCCTCCGCCACCCCGCCCGGAACGGCGTCCTCCGGCGCGTACGGCTCCCTGGTGAAGACGAAGGAGCCGATGTCCAGGTGGCTCACCGTGCCGTCCGCCCGCCGGACGACCCGGAGCGTCTCGCCCGTGAAGTAGTGGTCGAGTCCGGTCCACGTCCCGTCCTCCTCCGGCCGGAACCGCGAGGCGCGCACGCCCCCGCCGGCGAGCGGCGCCAGGTCGAGCGTCCGGCCCGGTCCCAGTCGGAGGGCCATGGCCCGGGGCCCCCAGTACCAGGGGCCGGTGAGCTCCAGCAGCGCGAGGTCCGGGTCGGCGTCCGGGCGCCACGGCTCCGGAATGCGGGGCTCCGTCTCGGCGGTGGTCAGCACGAGCCGGGCGGCGAGCGACACGACCTCCGGCATGGACGTCTGGTTGGCGAGGGTGGCTGCCGCCACGCCCTCCTCCGGGGAGGCGAGGACGGCCCCGACGAAGCCCGGCATGGAACCGGCGTGGCCGACCAGGACCCGGCCGTCCATCCGGATCAGCTGGAGACCGAGGCCGTAGGACGCGCTCCAGTCCGCGTTCTGCGGCTCGGCCGCGGGCCGCCGCATCTCCGCCAGGGTCGCCGCGGAGAGCACCCGCTCGTCGCCCTCCATCAGGAAGGCGGCGAACCGGCCCAGGTCGGCGGCGGTCGACCAGAGCTGCCCCGCCGGCGCCATCAGGCCGGTCTCCGCGGCCGGTTCCGGAAGGACGACGTCCGCCCAGGGGTGCACGGCCCAGCCCTCCGCGTGGGGGGCCTCCGGTCCGTACGTCGTCCGCTCCATGCCCAGCGGCAGCAGCACCTCGCGGCGCAGGACCGGGTACCAGGGCTCGCCCCGCAGCTTCTCGACGAGCGCGCCGAGCAAGGCGTAACCGGTGTTGGAGTAGTGGTACAGCTCCCCCGCCCGGTGCCGCTGCGGGCGCTCGCCGAACAGGTCCTCCGGCGTCGGGCGCAGTTCCCCGTCCGTCCGCTCCCACCACGGGCCGCGCGACTCCGCGGCCAGGCCGGAGCCGTGCGCGAGGAGTTGGGCGACCGTCGCCTCCCCGCCGGCCGGCGTGTCCAGGTGACGGCCGAGCGGGTCGCCCAGGTCGAGCAGGCCCTCGTCGCGCAGGCGCAGGACGAGCACGGCGATCAGGGCCTTGGTGATCGACCCGATGCGGTACTGGGTCGCCTCCGGATCCGGATCACACCCGTCCACCGTCCCCCGGCCCGCGGCCCACACCGGCCGCCCGTCCCGGACCAGGGCCGCCACCAGGGACGGGGCCCGGCCCTGGACCTGGGTGGTGGCCACGTGGTGCAGGAGCGCCCGGCGGGTCGCGGGCAGCAGGTCTGCGAAACGGTCGGTCTCCGTGATGCCGGAAGGGCTCGTGGTGTTCTCGTGATCCCTGGTCATTTCCGCAGCCTAAACAGTCCCTCCGGGACGGAAGGAGATTTTCGTCTTCCCCCGTGCCCGACGCTGGCCTTGACGTCCGCGTCAACGTTTACGGTCGGTCCATGCGGATAGGGGAACTGGCCGAACAGGCCGGCATCAGCACGCGCGCCCTGCGGCACTACGAGTCGCTCGGCCTCCTGCCCGCCCGCCGCGCGGGCAACGGGTACCGCGACTACGACGAGGCCGACCTGCGGCTCCTGCGCCAGATCCGTACGCTCCAGGACTTCGGCTTCGGCCTGGAGGACACCCGCCCGTTCGTCGAGTGCCTGCGCGCCGGCCACCCCGCGGGCGACTCCTGTCCGGCGTCCCTGGAGGTCTACCGGCGCAAACTCGCCGAGCTGGACGAGTGCATCGAGCGGCTGGCCCAGGTCCGCGCCGAGGTGAGCGCACAACTGGCCCGCGCCCGGCGGGAACGCGCCGCGCTGCAAGCGGAGGCCGACGTCCCGGGCGGCCCGCCGCCGCGCTGCGCGCTCACGCCGGGCGACGCGGGGGGACGCCGGGCGGGCCTGAACGATCCCTTCCCCACCCCCACGGAATCCCTCACTACTCTTCCCTCACGGAGGAACGGCTTCTCATGACCACAACCACCGCCACCACCCCGGTAACTCCCGTCACCGACGCCACCTTTCCCGCCGAGGTCCTCGCCTCCGACCTGCCCGTCCTCGTGGAGTTCACCGCCGACTGGTGCGGCCCCTGCCGGCAGATCGCCCCGGTCCTCGCCGAACTGGCGGCGGCCGAGGCGGGCCGGCTGAAGGTCGTCTCGCTCGACGTGGACTTCAACCCCGCGACGGCGGCGGCCCACCGCGTGCTGTCGGCCCCGACCCTGACGCTGTTCCGGGCCGGCGAGCCCGTCCTGACTCTGGTCGGCGCCCGCCCCCTGCGCCGCCTGCGGCAGGACCTCGCCGCCGAGCTGCCCTGGATCGCCCCCAGCTGACGGGCACGGGCTCACCACACGGGCCGCAGGGGCGGCGGTTCGTCACCGCCCACGGCACGGACCAGCCGGGCGAGTTCGGCGTGAAGGACGGGCAGGTGAGGACCGCCGGGCCGGTCGCCGAGCTCGGCCTCCAGCCGGTGCATGACCCGCCCGGCGACGGCCAGGTGGGCATGGGCCGCCTCGGTGAGGACGACGAGCCTCCGCCGCCCGCCCGCCGGGTGCGCCTCCCTGCGGACGTACCCCGCCCGCTCCAGCTGGTCGACGAGCTGTCCGGCCGCCTGCTTCGTCATCCCCAGCCGTTCCGCCAGCTCACTGGCGGTGGCGCCCCCGCCGCGCAGGATCTGGAACACCATGCCGTGCACGGGCCGCAGGTCACCGTAACCGGCCTCCGCCAAGCGCGCGTTGAACTCCCCCAGCAGGAGCTGGAAGCCCATGCCGAGCAGGAAGGTGAGTTCGAGGCCGGGGAAGGGGTCGTCGGCACGGCTGATCGGGTCGTCGGTCACGGAAACATGCTGACACAGGAAAGTAAAGCTGCTTTACTCATTCGCGTCCGGCGCGAGTAAAGCAGCTTTACTCCGCGTCGACGCCCGCCGATCCCGCAGCCGCCCTTGGAGCGACGATGCACGTCATCACCCCGTCCGTCGACCGCACGACCTTCACCCCCAACGCCGTCATGACCCACCTCGCCGCCCCCAGCGCGGGCAGCACCGAACTCAGCACGTGGCGCGTGCGGATGGAGGCGGGCGCCGCGGGCCCGGAGCACTCCATGGACCGCGAGCAGGTGTGGACGGTGCTCAGCGGCGCACTCTCCTTCACCGCCGACGGGACCACCGAGACCGTGCGCGCGGGCGGCGCGGCCGTCCTGCCGCCCGGCGTGGTGCGCCAGGTGCGCGCGGCGGACGACGCGGGCGCCGAGGCGCTCGTCGCCATGCGCGCCGACGGGCAGGTGTCCATACCGGGCCAGCCGGGCTCGCGCGCGCTCCCCTGGGCCTCCTGAGCGCCCCACCGCCGCCGGCTTACCCCTGCCGGTCCGGAGCGGCGGCGGTGTCGCGGACCGGCATGACGAGGGTCGTGAAGCTCCCCTGGTCGGCCGAGCGCACGACGACCGGGCCCGTGGGCGACGCGATCTCCAGCAGCGCGTCGGGGCCGACACCCGCGTCCAGGGCCGCCAGGAGCACCGCCGGATCGAAGGCGACGCGCAGCGGCGGCCCGGTACACACGGCGCGCAGGGTGACGCCGTCGGCGCCGTCGCCGGTGACGACGAGTTCGTCCCCCTCCGCCCGCAGCAGTACGGGACCGGCGCCGGCCACCCGGTCGGCACCGAGCGCGCCGCACAGGCCGGCGCGGTCCACGATCACCCGGTGCCGGGGGACCGGCAGCTCGTCCAGGATCGGCCGGTACGCGGGGAACTCCCCTTCCGTGTAAGGGGCCACGGTCCGGGTCTCGTCGCCGGCGCGCAGCCTGAGGCCGTGCCCGTCGAGCACCACGGTCACCTCCGGCCACCGCAGCGCCCAGGACGCCGCCCGTCGCAGGCCGGGGACGTCGACGAGGACGTGGCGGCGGGGGCCGGCCCAGTCGTCGGCGTCCTCCGCGCGCAGCACCCGGACGGCGAGGCGGTAGCGGTCGGTGGCCACCAGCCGTACCTCGTCCCCCTCCAGCTCCAGCAGCACCCGGCCCAGCGCCGGGAACGCCTCCCGGCCGGACCCCTCGGCGGCGGCGGGCGCCACCTGCCGTACGGCCGCGGCCAGTTCGGGGCCGCCCAGCCGCGCCGACACCCTGCCACCGGCCGTGGGCAGGGTGCCCAGCAGGTCCTCGACCGCCGTCCGGGCCGCCGCGGCGGCGGCGCGGGTGGTCCGCAGGTGGTCGCGGAGGATCCGTGCGGCCTGGTCCGGAGGGCCGTCCAGCACGGACACCGCGTCGACGAGCGGCAGGCCGGCGTCTCTGAGCCGGCGGACGAGCCGGGCGCGGCGCTCCTGGTCCGGGCGGTAGGAGCGGTAGCCGGTGGCGGCGTCGACGTGGGCGGGGCGCAGCAGGCCGCAGTCGTCGTAGAAGCGCAGGGCGCTGGGGGCCAGCCCGACCCTGCGGGCGAAGGCTCCGATACTCAGGAGGGGCTCGGGGGACTCAGGGGGCTCAAGGAACTCAGGCGGCTCAGGCGAGGGGGACGCGGGATCGCCTTCCGAGTGACGCGGGGTGTCCGTGGGATGCATGTGGGGGATCCTCGGCCTTCGAGCGGCTTGAAGGTCAAGGCCGGCGCAGAGGCCCGGGGCGCCCCCGGGCCCAAGCCCTCAGACGACTCAGCCGGCGCGGCAAGCCCCGTCGGCCCGCGACGAGTTGTGTCAGCGCGCCGCCCCCACCGGTCCGGCCGGCCCCTCGAGTTCCTCCAAGAGTTCCCGCAACGTCTCGACGAACCGGTCCCGCTTCTCCTCCGACAGCGGCCCCAGCAAACGCCGTTCGGTCGCGAGGTGTTCCGGCAGCGCCCGGTCGATGAGCTCGCGCCCCTCGTCCGTCAGGGAGACGCGGACGCCCCGCCCGTCCTCCTCGTTGGGCGTGCGGATCACCAGGCCGCGCCCCTCCAGGCGGTCGAGGCGCTGGCTGATCGCGCCGGAGGTCACCATTCCGGCCCGCATCAGCTCGGTCGGCGTCAGACGGTGCGGGGGCGCGCTGCGGCGCAGGGTGGCGAGGACGTCGAACGAGGCCCTGTCGAGGCCGTGAGCGGCGAAGGTCCGCCCCAGCTCGGCGTCGACCACCCGCGTGAGCCGGCTCAGCCTGCCGAACACGGCCATGGGCGAGACGTCCAGGTCGGGCCGCTGGGCGGCCCACTGTTCCAGCACGAGGTCGACGTGATCTGCCACGCATCCACCCTAGCAATGCCTTAGCGGTGAGGTAGATCACCCCTCGCCGGCGATCAATTTAGCTTAGCGATGAGCTAATTTACCTTCGTGCTAAGCAAACGACTGCGTGTCCTCCTCCTCACCGCGCTCGCGCCGGCCCTCTGGGGCACCACCTACTACGTCACCACCGAATGGCTGCCCCCGGGCCGCCCGCTGCTGGCGGCGGTCCTGCGGGCGCTGCCCGCCGGCCTGTTCCTGGTGGCGCTCACCCGGCGGCTGCCGCGCGGCGACTGGTGGTGGCGCGCGCTCGTCCTCGGAACGCTCAACATCGGCGCCTTCTTCGCCCTCCTCTTCGTCGCCGCCTACCGCCTCCCCGGCGGCGTCGCGGCCACCGTCGGCTCCGTACAGCCGCTGATAGCCGCCCTCCTCTCCACCGGCCTCCTCGGCAAGCGGCTCACCACCCGCACCCTCGTCGCCGGAATCGCGGGCGTCGCGGGCGTCGGCCTGCTGGTCCTCCGGGCCGAGGCGCGGCTGGACGGGGTCGGGGTCGCCGCCGCCCTGGGCGGAGCCCTCCTCATGGCGACGGGCGTGGTGCTCAGCAAGCGCTGGCCGTCCCCGGCGCCCCTCCTCGCCACCACCGGCTGGCAACTGGTGGCCGGCGGCGTGCTCCTCGTCCCGGTCGCCCTGCTCGTCGAGGGCCTCCCTCCGGCCGGCCTGACCGCCGGGAACCTGGCGGGGTACGCCTACCTCTCCGCCGTCGGGACCGCGCTCGCCTACGCCCTGTGGTTCCGCGGCCTGCGCGAACTGCCCGCCACGGACGTGACGTTCCTCGGCCTGCTGAGCCCGCTCGTCGCCACGGCCATCGGCCTGATCGCCGTCGGCGAGCGGCTCACCGCCCTCCAGTCGCTGGGCGGCCTGATCGTCCTCGGCTCCCTCGTCGCCGCCCAGCTCCGCCCGTCGGCGGCCCGGCGCGAGGCCGCCGCCCCGACCCGCTGATCCCCTTCTGCACCGCCTTCACCGTCTTCAACGTCCTCAACGGCATTCACAAGGAGAACGACCATGCGCATCACCATCTTCGGCGCGGCAGGCAACGCGGGAAGCACCATCGCGGCCGAGGCGCTGGCCCGCGGCCACCAGGTCACCGCCGTGGTCCGGGACGCGGCCCGCTTCGACCGGCTGCCCGCGGCGGCCGCACACCGCACCGGCGACGCCGCCGATCCGGGCGACGTGGCACGGCTGGCGGCCGGCCAGGACATCGTGGTGAGCGCGGTCCGGCCCGCGCCGGGCCGCGAACACGACCTGGTCACCGCCACCAAGGCGCTCCTCACCGGCGTCGCCGGAACCGGCGCCCGGCTGCTGGTCGTCGGCGGCGCGGGCAGCCTGACCGTGCCGGGCGGCGACGGCCGTACCGTCCTCGACGACCCCGCTTGGGTGCCCGACGCCTGGCGGCCGATCGCCCAGGCGAGCACGGAGCAGTTCGCCCTCGTCCGCGCCGCCGGCCCCGACGTCGAGTGGACGTACGTCAGCCCGCCGGCCCTGCTGGAGGACGGCGAACGGACGGGCCGCTACCGCTCGGGCACCGACGAACTGCTGGTCGACGCCGACGGCAACTCGGCGATCTCGTACCAGGACTTCGCGGTCGCCCTGCTGGACGAGGCGGAGCGGCCGAGGCACCGCGGGGCGCGGTTCACCGTGGCGTACTGACCGCTCAGGAGCCGGCTCACCGTGGCGTACCGACCGCCCGCGAGCCGGCTCTCGCGGTTCACAGCACCTTGACCGTCCCGCCGTCGATCACGTAGTCCGCGCCGGAGACGTTGCCCGCCACGTCGGACAGCAGGAACGTGATCAGCGCCGCGACCTCCTCCGGCTCGGTGATCCGCCCGGTGGTGATGGCGAACGCCTCCGGCAGGCCCCGGAGGAAGGCGTCGTAGTCCTCGACCCCGGCGGCCTCCGCCACCTTCCCGCCGAAGCTCTCCGGCCCGGCCCAGATGCTGGTCCGGACGACGCCGGGGGACACGGTGTTGACGCGCACGCCCTGCGGTCCGAACTCCTCGTTGAGGGACTTCCCGAACGCGGTGAGCGCCGCCTTCGCCGCGCTGTACGCGATGGGACCGGCCGAGGGGAGGCGGGAGTTGACCGACGAGACGTTGACGATCGTCCCGCGGCGCTCGACGAGGCTGGGGAGGGCGAACCGTGAGACGCGTACGGCACTCATGAGGTTGAGGTCGAAGACGGCCCGCCACCGGTCGTCGTCGACGTCGAGGAAGCCGCCCGGCTCGACGTCGTCGCCGGCGCCGACGTTGTTGACCAGCAGGTCGATGCCGCCGAGGGCGGTGAGGGCCCGCTCCTCCAGAGTCCGTACGCCCTCGGGTGTGCCCAGGTCGGCGGAGACCGCCACGGCGCCCGTCTCACGGAGCTCAGGAGTGATCGTCCGGGCCGCTCCGACCACGCGTACGCCCTCGGCGACCAGCGAACGGACGGTGGCCAGGCCGATGCCGCGGCTCGCGCCGGTGACGACGGCGGTCTTGCCGGTGAGGTGGAGATCCATGATTTCCTCATCATTCTGGAATTGAAGGTACAAAAAGAGGGCAGGGGAGGCCGACGGGCGATCCGCCGGGTGGCCGGAGTGCGGGGTGGAGCAGGGCGGGGCGCGGCGGAGCGAGCGGACGCATCGGAAACCGCGGCGTCAGAGCCCGTCGGAGCCCGTCGGCGTCCGCCAGAACTCGCCAGGTTCGATCAGAGTCCGTCGATCACGGCGTTGATCACGCGGTCCAGCCGTTCCGGCCCGTCCGCGACCCGGGCCATGAGCCGCAGACCGATCACCGTGCTCAACAGCAGGCTCCCGACGTCCCGGGCGTCCCGGCCGGCAGCGATCTCCCCCGTCCGCTGCCCCTTCTCGATCAGGGCACGGAAAGCGTCCTCGGTGCGGTCGAACATGCGCCGGACGAGTGCGACGGCCTCTTCGTCCCTGCCGCCCAGTTCCGCCGCCGTGTTGACGGCCATACAGCCGCGGCGGACGGGGTCGGAGAGATCCATCTCGGCGAGCAGACGCAGCGTCCGGCGCAGCAGCTCCTTGACCGGACCGTCAGCCTCCAGCAACTCGACGAGCGCGAGCGCCTGGCCGTCGCGGTACCGGCACAGCGCCCGCTCGAACAACTCCCGTTTGCTGCCGAAGGCGTTGTAGAGGCTGCCCTTGCCGATGCCGAGCGCGTCGACCAGATCCTGGGGCGTGGTGGCGGCGTACCCCTTGCTCCAGAACACCTCCATGGCCCGCTCGACGGCGAGGTCCGGATCGAACTGCTTCGGCCTTCCCATGATCGATAAGCTACCGCGTTCTTGACCCGCAGGTCAATAACTACGTTCCGTACCCACTCCGCCCGGTCCGCGAAAAACTAACCGTTCCAAAATCCTAACCGTTAGTGCTACGTTCCCCGGTATGAAGAAAGTGAGCTTCGCCGAGTTCGGCGGTCCCGACGTGCTCCGCCTCATCGACACCGAGGAGCCCCACGCGGGCCCCGGACACCTACGCGTCGCCGTGCGGGCGGCGGGCGTGAACCCCGTCGACTGGAGGATCCGGGAAGGCCAGTTCCAGAAGACCCGTCCGGTCGAACTGCCCGCCGGGGTGGGCCAGGACGCCGCCGGAGTGGTGGACGAGGTCGGTGAGGGCGTCGAAGGGGTGGAGGTCGGCGACCTCGTGTTCGGGCGGGGCTCCGGCACTTACGCCGAGTACGCCGTGCTGTCGGCCTGGGCCCGGATGCCCGAGGGCCTGACCTTCGAGGAGGCCGCCGGCTACCCCTCCGTCGTGGAGACCGCGCTGCGCGTCATCCGCGAGTCCGGTGTGCGGCCCGGAGGGACGCTGCTGGTCAGCGGCGCGTCAGGGGGCGTCGGATCGGCGGTGCTGCAGATCGCCCGCGACCGCGGCATCACGGTGATCGGCACGGCCGGGGCCGCGAACCAGGACTACGTGCGCGGCCTGGGCGCTCTCGCCACGACCTACGACGAGGGCTGGACCGACCGGGTCCGGCGGCTCGGCCGCGTCGACGCGGCGCTCGACCTGGCCGGCTCGGGCGTGATCCGCGAGCTCGTCGAACTGACCGGGGACCCGCGGAAGGTCGTCTCCATCGCCGACCTCGGCGCGCCGGACCACGGGGCCCGGTTCTCCGGCGTGACGGGCGACGTACCGCGGGCCCTCGCCGAGGCCGTCGAATCATCTCCCGCGGAAGGCTCCACATCCCGGTCGAGAAGACGTACGCGCTCGCGGACGCCGCCACCGCGCACGTCGACAGCCGGGCCGGCCATGCGCGCGGCCGCCGCGTCCTGATCATCTGACCCCCTCGCCCGACACCCACCGCCCGACACCCACCGTGCGGCCGCGCGGCCGCACGGCCCGGTGAGCCGCCCCCTGCCCCCAAGGAGCCCCATGCGCACTCCCGTCACGATCATCGGCGCCGGCCTCGGCGGCCTCGTCCTGGCCCGCGTCCTGTACCTCCACGGCATCCCGGCCACGGTCCACGAGGCGGAACCCTCCCCCACGGCGCGCCCGCAGGGCGGGATGCTCGACATCCACGACCACAGCGGCCGACTCGCCCTGGAAGCGGCCGAGTTGACGGACGCGTTCCGCGCTCTCGTCCTGCCCGGCCGGCAAGCGATACGCCTCCTCGACCGGAACGGCACCATCCTGTTCGAGAAGGGCGACGACGGCACGGGCGGAAGCCCCGAGGTACAACGCGGCGAGCTGCGACGGCTCCTGCTCGACGCGCTCCCCTCCGGCACCGTCCGCTGGGGCCGTAAGGCCACCGCCGTCCGCGCCCTGTCCGGGGGCCGTCACGAGGTGGCCTTCGCCGACGGCACCACCACCGTCGCGAGCCTCCTGGTGGGAGCGGACGGCGCCTGGTCACGCGTCCGTCCGCTGCTCTCGGAGGCCGTGCCGGAATACGTCGGCCGGTCCGTCGTCGAGACCTGCCTGCACGACGCCGACACCCGTCATCCGGCCACCGCCAAGGCGGTCGGCGGCGGGACGCTCGTCGCGCTCGACCCCGACCGGGACGGGAGGTGGCTGGTGGCCCACCGGGAGAAAGGCGGGACCCTCCGCGCGTACGTCACCGCGCCCGGCCCGCGGAACCGATTCGCCCCCGCCGCACCCGCCACAGTCATCGCGCGCCTCGCGAAGGAGTACGCCGGCTGGGCCCCGGAACTCACCGCCCTGATCACCGCCGGCGACACCGCCCCGGTCCTGCGCCCCCTGTACGACCTGCCGGCCGGGCACCGCTGGGACCGGGTGCCGGGCGTGACCCTGCTGGGCGACGCCGCCCACCTCTCCGTCCCCAACGGGGAAGGCGCCAACCTGGCCATGCTCGACGGCGCCGAACTCGGCAAGGCCCTCGCCGCACACCCCGACGACGCCGAGACCGCCCTCACCGCGTACGAGCGGACCCTGTTCCCCCGCGGCACCGAGGCCGCCGCCGTGTCCGCCCGCAACCCCAGCCCCCAGGAGCTGATCGTTTTCTTCACCCGGGACGGGCAGCCCGGCGGGTGAGGCCCCACCGGCGCCTGTAGGTTCTCAGCTTCACTGTCAGGTGACGACGCTGTGACCTGGGGTTCTGCTCTTTGTCTCAGACGGTGTCGCTTGGCTGCTGTCTCAGGCGCGTGTCATTTCCTCAGGCTGAGGCTCGATCAGCGGAGATTGCCGACCTCTCGGAATACCCCACTCTTGTGAGGGGGTTCAGGAGGGGTGCCCCGTGCAGGGGCGCCGGGAGCAGTCAACTGCGTCCCAGGGGGCGAGCGAAGGACAGTGAGAGATGAAGTCCGTTCTGCGGACAGCTGCCGGTGACCCTGAGGTTCTGCAGCTCGTCGAGCGTCCGGTTCCCGAACCCGGCCCCGGCGAGGTACGAGTCCGGGTGCACGTCTCGGGCCTCAACCCGACCGACTGGCGCAGCCGCCGACGCGCGCTGCCGCCGGGCATGACCGAGCAGGTGCCCCACCAGGACGGTGCCGGGGTGATCGACGCCGTCGGTCCGCAGGTGGATCCGGCGCGGATCGGGCAGCGGGTGTGGATCTGGGAGGCCGCGTGGGAGCGGCCCTGGGGAACGGCACAGCAGTACACGCTCGTCCCCGACCGGCACGCCGTCCAGCTGCCCGACCACGCCCCCTTCGAACTCGGCGCCGCCCTGGGCATCCCAGCCCTGACTGCCCACCGCGCGCTGACCGTTCACGACGGTGGACCGGGGCGTATCGCACCCGGCACTCTGCGGGGCGCGACCGTGCTGGTGGCAGGCGGCGCCGGCGCGGTCGGTAACGCCGCCATCCAGCTCGCCCGCTGGGCCGGGGCGCGGGTGGCCACCACGGTCAGCAGCCCCGCCAAGGCCACGCTGGCGCGTGCAGCCGGCGCCCACCGGGTGGTCGACTACCGCACGCAGGACGCGGTCGCGGAGATCCTGGCCTTCGCCCCGGAGGGGGTCGACATCGTCGTGGAGGTCGCACCGGGTGCCAACGCCGCTCTCGACATCGCAGTGGCCGCGCCGGGGGCTGTGGTGGCCTACTACTCGGGCGGCGAGGACGAACAACTGTCCATCCCCGTGCTCTCCTCGCTGCCGGCGAACCTGCGCTGGCAGAGCGTCTTCGTCTACACCGTGCCGCCTGCGGCGAAGCAACAGGCGCTCACCGACGTCGCCGCGGCCGTTGACGCGAGCGCGCTGCGCGTGGGTGAGGAGGCCGGACTGCCGTTGCACCGCTTCGCGTTGAAGCACGCCGCTGACGCCCATACCGCGCTCGAGCAGGGCGTCGTCGGGAAGGTCCTGCTCGACATCCCGTGACCGTCCGCGGCCAACCGCGGACGTCTTCGAAAGTGTCCGCTATGGGGCAGCAGGCGGGAGCGACGCCTCTGCTACGGATTTGCAAGGCCGGTTCGCCCCCGGCGGCACACCGCCGGGGGCACGCCTTCACTCAAACGAACGATGGTCGCGACCAGTGGGTCTCATCTCAGTGTCGGATCCGGCTCAGATCCGACATCGTCCGTGAGATTCCGACACGAAATTTGAGACCCTACAGCGCCGCCCGTCAGGTCTGCGCCATGTCCACGAACCGCGAGTAGTGGCCCTGGAAGGCCACGGTGATCGTCGCCGTGGGGCCGTTTCGGTGCTTGCCGACGATGATGTCGGCCTCGCCCGCGCGCGGGGACTCCTTCTCGTAGGCGTCCTCGCGGTGCAGCAGGATGACCATGTCGGCGTCCTGCTCGATGGAGCCGGACTCACGGAGGTCGGAGACCATCGGCTTCTTGTCGGTGCGCTGCTCGGGGCCACGGTTCAGCTGGGACAGGGCGATCACCGGGAGCTCCAGCTCCTTGGCGAGGAGCTTGAGGTTTCGGGACATGTCCGAGACCTCCTGCTGGCGGCTCTCGGCCCGCCGGGAACCGCCGGACTGCATCAGCTGGAGGTAGTCGATGATGACCAGCTTGAGGTCCTGACGCTGCTTCAGGCGGCGGCACTTGGCCCGGATCTCCATCATCGACAGGTTCGGCGAGTCGTCGATGAACAGCGGGGCCTGGGAGACGTCCGGCATCCGGCGGGCGAGCCGCGTCCAGTCCTCGTCCGTCATGGCGCCGGAGCGCATGTGGTGCAGCGCCACCCGTGCCTCGGCGGACAGCAGGCGCATCGCGATCTCGTTGCGCCCCATTTCGAGCGAGAAGATCACGCTCGGCATGTTGTGCTTGATGGAGCAGGCCCGGGCGAAGTCCAGCGCCAGGGTCGACTTGCCCATCGCGGGACGGGCCGCGATGACGATCATCTGGCCGGGGTGGAGGCCGTTGGTCAGCGCGTCGAGGTCGGTGAAGCCGGTGGGGACGCCGGACATCTGGCCGCTGCGCGAGCCGATCGCCTCGATCTCGTCGAGCGCGCCCTCCATGATGTCGCCCAGCGGCAGGTAGTCCTCGCTGGTCCGCTGCTCGGTGACCGCGTAGATCTCGGCCTGCGCACTGTTGACGATGTCGTCCACGTCACCGTCGGCCGCATAACCCATCTGGGTGATGCGGGTGCCCGCCTCGACCAGCCGCCGCAGGACCGCCCGTTCATGGACGATCTCGGCGTAGTACTCGGCGTTGGCGGCGGTGGGGACCGTCTGGACCAGGGTGTGCAGATAGGCCGCGCCGCCGACGCGGGCGATCTCGCCGCGCTTGGTGAGCTCGGCGGCCACGGTGATCGGGTCGGCCGGCTCGCCCTTCGCGTAGAGGTCGAGGATGGCCTGGTAGACGGTCTCGTGGGCGGGCCGGTAGAAGTCGTGGCCCTTGAGGACCTCGACGACGTCGGCGATGGCGTCCTTGGACAGCAGCATGCCGCCCAGCACCGACTGCTCGGCGTCCAGGTCCTGCGGCGGGACGCGCTCGAAACCGCTTCCTTGGGACCCCTGAGAGCCCCGGTCGCTCTGCGAGCCCTGCCAGTCGCCGCCCTCGTCCCCGTCGCGCCGCTCGCCACGGCCCTTGCCGTCGGTCCTGCGGGAGCGGGGGAACGGCAGCCGGTCGCCCGGCCCCTCATCGCCCCACGGGCCGTCCATGGGCTCGTGGACGCTCACCCCGCCACCTCCTCCCGTCCGCGGCGCGGACCTCGCCGTGCACCTCTTTCTTACGGCACGGCACCGACAAACAGGACGCCCGACTCCGGTTCCGGCACATCGGGTTCGACGCGGTTTCCGACGCTCCGCGCGGTGCCGGACGGGGTGGTCCGGAGGCGCGGGACGGGACGGGAACGGACGGCGGGCGCCGGTCCACGGTAGGGCCGCGGGCACCGTCAGCCAATCTGGTTATCCACAGGAGGTGTGGATGACGGCCCCCATCCTGTGGAGAACCCCCCCGATCCTGTGCACGAGCCGGGGGAAACCGCTGTGGACAACCCCACACCGGATCCAACCGAACGCCTCTGACCTGCGCTTTTCCCATCCACCGGCTGTTGAGGAGAAAAAGTTCTCCCGCCGGGGCCGGATCGCGACAAACGGCGCAGAGAAGATCACACCCCGACGCTCAAGGTAACAGACAATTACTAGTTGCACTCATTACCTGTGGAAGATTGAATGGAACGCATGAGCGACGCCCTCGCGCGCGAACCGCGCCCCGCCCGGCGACACGACCGCGAGATACTCGCCCTGGCCGTGCCCGCCTTCGGCGCACTCGTCGCAGAACCCCTGTTCCTCATGGCCGACACCGCCATCGTGGGCCACCTGGGCACCGACCGCCTCGCCGGCCTCGCCATCGCCGCCCCGCTCCTCACCACCGCCGTCGGCGTCTGCGTCTTCCTCGCCTACGCCACCACCGCGGCCGTCTCCCGCCGGGTCGGCGCCGGCGACCTCCCGGGCGCCATCCGGCAAGGCATGGACGGCATCTGGCTCGCCCTGCTGCTCGGCACCGTCATCGCCCTCGCCGTCCTCCCCGGCGCCCCCGCCCTCGTCGACGCCTTCGGCGCCTCCGCGGACGCCGCCCCGCACGCCGTCACCTACCTGCGCGTCAGCGCCCTGGGCGTTCCTGCCATGCTCGCCGTCCTCGCCGCCACCGGCGTCCTGCGCGGCCTGCAGAACACCCGCACCCCGCTGTACGTGGCCGTCGCCGGCTTCGCCGCCAACGCCGTACTCAACCTCGCCTTCGTCTACGGAGCGGGCTGGGGCATCGCCGGCTCGGCCTGGGGCACCGTCGTCGCCCAGAACGGCATGGCCGGCGCCTACCTCGTCGTCGTGGTCCGGGGCGCCCGGCGGCACGGCGCCTCGCTGCGCCCGGACGCCGCCGGCATCCGCGCCTGCGCCCGGGCCGGCGTCCCGCTGCTCGTCCGCACCCTGGCCCTGCGCGCCGTCATGCTGATCGCCACGGCGGTCGCGGCCCGGCTGGGCGACCGGCAGGTGGCCGCCCACCAGATCGTGCTCTCCCTGTGGAACCTGCTGGCCTTCGCCCTCGACGCCATCGCCATCGCCGGCCAGTCGATCATCGGGCGGTACCTGGGCGCGGGCGACACCGACGGCGCCCGGGCCGCCTGCCGGCGGATGGTCCAGTGGGGGATCGGCACGGGCGTCGTCCTCGGGATCCTGGTGGTGGCCTCCCGGCCGCTGTTCACCCCGCTGTTCACCGCCGACCCGGACGTACGGCGGACCCTGCTGCCCGCCCTCCTGGTGGCCGCCCTCAGCCAGCCGGTCGCCGGGGTCGTCTTCGTCCTGGACGGGGTGCTGATGGGCGCCGGGGACGGACCGTACCTCGCCCGGGCGATGCTGGTGGTACTCGCGGTCTTCGCACCCGTCGCTCTGCTCGTCCCGCCGCTGGGCGGCGGCCTCACGGCCCTGTGGTGGGCGATGGCTCTGATGATGGCGGTACGGATGGGCACGCTGTGGCTGCGTGTCCGCTCCGGCCGCTGGCTCGTCACCGGAGCGGTACGGGCCTGAGACGCACAGGGCGTCCTCCCGAACGCCGGAAGGGCCGCACCCCGAGGGGTACGGCCCTTCCTCACGCCACCCCGCGAGGGAGCGGCGTTCCGCTTACGCGGCGACGACCTCGACGCCGAGCTTGGCGACGACGTCGGCGTGCAGACGCACGGACACCTGGTGGGCACCCAGGGTCTTGATGGGCGAGCCCACCTCGACACGGCGCTTGTCGACCTCGGGACCACCGGAAGCCTTGATCGCGGCAGCGATGTCGGCGGGGGTCACGGAGCCGAACAGGCGGCCGGCCTCGCCGGCGCGGGTGGCCAGGCGGACCTTGACACCCTCCAGCTGACCCTTGACCTCGTTGGCCTGCTCGATCGTGGCGATCTCGCGGATCTTGCGGGCGCGGCGGATCTGCGCCACGTCCTTCTCGCCGCCCTTGGTCCAGCGGATCGCGAAACCGCGCGGGACCAGGTAGTTGCGGGCGTAGCCGTCCTTGACGTCGACGACGTCACCGGCGGTGCCGAGGCCGGAGACCTCGTGGGTGAGGATGATCTTCATTTTTCGGTCACCCTTCCCTTATCGCGCGGACGAGGTGTAGGGCAGCAGCGCCATCTCACGGCTGTTCTTCACGGCCGTGGCGACGTCACGCTGGTGCTGGGTGCAGTTGCCGGTCACGCGGCGGGCACGGATCTTGCCGCGGTCGGAAATGAACTTCCGCAGCATGTTCGTGTCCTTGTAGTCCACGTAAGCGGTCTTGTCCTTGCAGAAAGCGCAGACCTTCTTCTTGGGCTTGCGCGGAGGCGGCTTAGCCATTGTCTCTCTCCAGTGTGATCAAGAAGTTTTTGCTGTCGCCCACGGACCGCCACGGAGGACGGCCCGGGCCCCGGAGGGCCTGGCTCCAGACCCCGAAGGGCCTAGAAGGGCGGTTCGTCGGAGTAGCCGCCGCCGGAGTTGCCGGAGCCGCCGCCCCAGCCACCTCCGCCGCCGCCCTGCTGGCCGCCGGACGGAGCGCCGGTCGCCCAGGGGTCGTCGGCGGGAGCCCCGCCGCCCTGCGGACCGCTGGGACCGGAGCCCCAGCCGCCGCCACCCTGGCCGCCGCCGTTGCCGCCGCCGTAGCCACCCTGGCCACCACGACCCGTGGTCTTGGTGACCTTCGCCGTCGCGTTCTTCAGGCTGGCGCCGACCTCTTCGACGTCGAGCTCGTAGACCGTGCGCTTGACGCCCTCGCGGTCCTCGTAGGACCGCTGCTTCAGCCGGCCCTGCACGATGACGCGCATGCCTCGCTGGAGCGACTCGGCGACGTTCTCCGCCGCCTGCCGCCACACCGAGCACGTCAGGAAGAGGCTCTCGCCGTCCTTCCATTCGTTGGTCTGGCGGTCGAAGGTGCGGGGAGTGGACGCGACGCGGAACTTCGCGACCGCCGCACCGGACGGGGTGAAGCGCAGCTCGGGGTCGTCGACGAGATTGCCGACGACCGTGATGACGGTCTCGCCTGCCATGGATGAACCTCTCGGCGGGTGTGCTGCTGGCTGCTTGCTACTCGTTGCGATACAGCCCGATTACCTCTGAACCGAAGGGGTTCAGTGGGTCTCGGGACGGAGGACCTTGGTCCGGAGGACCGACTCGTTCAGGTTCATCTGGCGGTCGAGCTCCTTGACGACCGCAGGCGTGGCCTGCAGGTCGATGACCGAGTAGATGCCCTCGGGCTTCTTCTTGATCTCGTAAGCGAGACGACGACGGCCCCAGGTGTCGACCTTCTCGACCTTTCCGTTGCCCTCACGGACGACGGAGAGGAAGTTCTCGATCAGGGGAGAGACAGCGCGCTCCTCCAGATCGGGGTCGAGGATGACCATCACCTCGTAGTGACGCATGTGGAACCCACCTCCTTTGGACTCAGCGGCCACGGTCGATCCGTGGCAGGAGGGTCGTGATGCGTGAACAACGGTATCGGCTGACACTGACACCGAGGCCGATGCCAACCGCACGGACGATCAGCGGGAAGTCCCTGGGTCGCCCCCGGGACGGAAGCCGGGTCCGGGCAGATACCGATGCAGACCGTCCAGAGTACCCGCACCACGGCGTCCGGTTGAAATCCGGCCGCCCGCCCCTTCACTCTGGACGCACCGGGTGTGACCGGCGCTACACCGCGCCGCCTGCCTTCAGGAGGTAGACCCATGACACAGGCAGTCCGCCGGACTCCCACATCGAGGAACCCCCGCTCGTTCATCAACACGGTGCTCAACAGCGACGGAAAGCCGCATCCACGCGAGAACACCCTGGTCGCGGCGACGGTCGTGCTGGGCCTGCTGGCCATCGTCTCCTCCGCCTGGTCCAACCTCCACCTGCTCAGCTCCTGGAGCGGCCTGGTGGGGATCCTCACCGGGGCGTGGGGCCAGTTCATCTCCGCCACCACGGGCGAGCGCTTCCTGCTGATCATCGGCCTGGGCGCGTCCGCCATCGGCTTCTTCCTGGGCATGGCCCACGGCGGCCTCTTCGGAGGTGTGATCGGATAGCGGACCGTACGCCCAAACGGGGCGCTCCCCGGTCGCAGTAGGCTTCGGCGCGAGAGCCGGAGCCCCGACCCTGGGGACACACCTGCCGAGGAGCGCCCCGCATGAGCCTGACCCTGAGGACCATCAGCCGACAGCAGCATCTGGCATATATCCAGAGCCTGCGCGCTGCCAGTCACATGCAGGTGCCGGCCTGGGCGGATGTCAAGGCCGAGTGGCGCTCGGAGAGCCTGGGCTGGTTCGACAAGACCGGCCAGATGGTCGGCGCGGGCCTGGTGCTCTACCGCCAGCTCCCGAAGATCAAGCGCTACCTGGCCTACCTGCCCGAGGGCCCGGTGATCAACTGGTACGCCCCGAACCTCGAGGACTGGCTCCAGCCGATGCTGGCCCACCTCAAGAAGCAGGGCGCGTTCTCGGTGAAGATGGGCCCGCCCGTCGTCATCCGCCGCTGGGACGCCAACGCGATCAAGGCCGGCATCGCCGACCCGGACGCCAAGCGCCTGCGCGACGTCGAGCCCACGTTCATCGAGCCGCGCGCCTTCGAGGTCTCCGACAAGCTGCGCCGCATGGGCTGGCAGCAGGGCGAGGACGGCGGGGCCGGCTTCGGCGACGTCCAGCCGCGCTACGTCTTCCAGGTGCCGCTGGAGAACCGCTCGCTGGAGGACGTTCACAAGGGCTTCAACCAGCTGTGGCGCCGCAACATCAAGAAGGCCGAGAAGGCCGGCGTCGAGGTCGTCCAGGGCGGCTACGAGGACCTGGCCACCTGGCAGCACCTCTACGAGATCACCGCGGAGCGCGACAAGTTCCGCCCGCGCCCGCTGAGTTACTTCCAGCGCATGTGGACCGCCCTCAACACCGAGGACCCCAACCGCATGCGGCTCTACTTCGCTATCCACGAGGGCGAGGCCGTCGCCGCGGCGACGATGCTGATCGTCGGCGGGCACGTCTGGTACTCCTACGGCGCCTCCGCCAACCACAAGCGCGAGGTCCGGCCGTCCAACGCCATGCAGTGGCGGATGCTGCGCGACGCCTACGCGCTCGGCGCCAGCGTCTACGACCTCCGCGGCATCGGCGACTCGCTGGACGAGAGCGACCACCTCTTCGGCCTCATCCAGTTCAAGGTCGGCACGGGCGGACAGGCGGCCGAGTACCTCGGCGAGTGGGACTTCCCGCTCAACAAGCTGCTGCACAAGGCCCTCGACATCTACATGTCGCGCCGCTGATCCGACAGCTCCATCCACACTCAGGGAAAGGTTCCGGGACCGGCCATGGCGCTCACGCTCTACGTCGACACCCAGCGCTGGCGGGCACACCAGCAGTCCGTCCTCCAGCAGTTCCCGGGCATCGTCCCGGTCTGCAAGGGCAACGGCTACGGCTTCGGCCACGAACGCCTCGCCGAGGAGGTCATCCGCTTCGGCGCGGACACCCTCGCCGTCGGCACCACCTACGAAGCGGCCCGTGCCAAGGACCTGTTCGGCGGTGACCTGCTGGTGCTCACCCCCTTCCGGCTCGGCGAGGAGCCGGTGCCGCTGCCCGACCGGGCGATCCGCTCGGTCTCCTCGGTCGAGGGGGTGCGCGGCCTGGTCGGCGCGCGCGTCGTCATCGAGGTCATGAGCAGCATGAAGCGGCACGGCATCAGCGAGGAGGACCTGCCCAAGCTGCACGCCGCCATCGAGGACGTGCGCCTGGAGGGCTTCGCGATACACCTGCCCCTGGACCGCGCCGACGGCACCACCGGCGTCGACGAGGTCTCGGCGTGGATGGAGCGGCTGCGCGCCGCCCACCTGCCGCTGCACACCATGTTCGTCAGCCACCTGAAGTCCGACGACCTGGCCCGGCTCCAGCAGATGTACCCGCAGACCCGCTTCCGGGCCCGGATCGGCACCCGGCTGTGGCTGGGCGACCACGACGCCACCCAGTACCGCGGCGCGGTCCTGGACGTCACGCCCGTCGCCAAGGGCGACCGCTTCGGCTACCGCCAGCAGAAGACGGCCGGCGACGGCTACCTGGTCGTCGTGGCCGGCGGCACCTCGCACGGCGTCGGCCTGGAGGCGCCCAAGGCGCTGCACGGCATGATGCCGCGTGCCAAGGGCGTCGCCCGCGCGGGCCTGGCCACCATGAACCGCAACCTGTCGCCCTTCGTCTGGGCGGGCAAGCAGCGCTGGTTCGCCGAGCCCCCGCACATGCAGGTGTCGATCCTCTTCGTGCCCAACGACGCCCCCGCGCCGCAGGTCGGCGACGAACTGGTGGCCCACCTGCGGCACACCACCACCCAGTTCGACCGGATACTCGATCACTGAGCCCCCCCCCGGTTGATCTCCCCGTGTGACCGGCCCCGGAGCGGTGGCTAGACAGTGCCGCCGCTCCCGGAGCCCCATTGGACCCGCAAGGTCTCCGGACGCTCGTCCTGCCACTCCCGCGGACGCGTCCGGCCCAGGACGCGTATGTCCGGCGCCCGGTCGAGCGGACCGCCGGACGGGTCGTCCGAGCCGTCCCGCCGGATCACGTCCCGGTCGGGCCTGAGGACGTCGCGCACGACCAGCGCGCACAGGTACAGCGTCCCCAGCAGGTGCAGCACCAGCGCGAGTTGGTAGCCGTCCTGCGGCAGCCCCTGGTGCTTGTCGCCGTCGCCCGTGTACGCCAGGTGGAACCAGATGCCGAGGAAGTAGAGCACCTCGCACGTCTGCCAGACCAGGAAGTCCCGCCACCGCGGCCGGGCCAGGACCGCCAGCGGGATCAGCCACAGCACGTACTGCGGCGAGTAGACCTTGTTGGCGACGACGAACAGCGCGATCTCCAGGAAGACCAGCTGGGCGAGGCGGGGGCGGCGCGGCGCGTAGAGGCACAGCGCGCCGATCGCCAGCGAACCGAGAACCATCAGCACCATGGCGTAGGTGTTGACGTCGTCCATCGGGTCCCCCGTGCGCTGGGAGACGAGCAGCCACAACGACCCGTAGTCGACCGGCCGGTCATGGCTGAAGGTGTAGAACTTCGCCCAGCCGGCCCGGATCGGCGCCATCGGCCCGTCGACGACCAGCATCAGCGGCACGTTCACCACCAGCCAGGCGACGACCGCCGACGAGAGCACGGCCCGGAACTCCCGCCACCGCCCCGCCCGCCAGCACAGCAGGAGCAGCGGCCACAGCAGCAGCACCGGATACAGCTTGGCCGCCGCCGCCAGCCCGATGAACGCCCCCGCCGTACCGGTGCGCCCCCGCGACCAGGCGAGCAGCGCCACCGAGGTCAGGGCGACCGCGAGCAGGTCCCAGTTGATGGTGGCGGTCAGCGCGAAGGCCGGCGCGAGGGCCACCAGCAGCCCGTCCCAGGGCCGCCGCCGGTGCGTCCGGGCCACGCAGAAGGCGATCACCACGGCGCAGACCAGCAACATCCCGGAGTTCACGAACCAGTAGAGCTGGGCCCGGTGCTGAGCGCCGCCGCCCGGCGTCAGCAGCGCGGCGACCTCCATGAAGGCCCCGGTCAGGACCGGGTACTCCAGGTAGTCCATGTCGCCCATGGAGCGCGGGATCTCGTCCAGGTACGGGATCAGCCCCTGGTCGAAGCCGCGGCCCGTGAACAGGTGCGGGATGTCGGAGTAACAGGCGTGGGTGTACTGGGTGGTGGCGCCGAAGAACCAGCCGTGGTCGTAGCAGGGGACCTTCTGCACCATGCCGAGCGCGAACATGCCGATCATCACCAGCACGACCACCCGCACCGGCGTCCGCCAGCCGCCGGGCAGCGCTCGCCGCCCGGCCGGCCCGCCGATCAGCTCGCTGCCGGCCGCGGCGACCTCGTCCTCCTGGGTGGGCCGCACCATCCGGTCGTCCCGCACGCTCCTCATGCGCCCATCCTGCCGTACGTCCCCCGGGCCCGCTGGAGGCTGTGGACAACCTGGGGGCAAGCCCCCGCCTGTGGAAAACCTCGGGGCCGTTCCGAGTGAACGGAACGACCCCGGAGCTCTCAGCGCGCCCTCAGCGGTGGTGAATCAGCCGAACGGCCCGCCGAAGAGGCCGCCGCCCTGCCGCCGGCTCTGGCCCGGTGGCATCTGGTCGTCGCCGCCACCGGGGTCGCCCTCCTGGCCGCCCGGCCCGCCGGGCTCGCCGCCCGTGGCCCCCGCGGGGCCGCCGCCGGGCCCGCCGTCGTCCTTGTGCCCGTGGTCGCCGAGCCGGCACCGCGGGTCGAGCAGCCCGCAGGTCCGGGTGGGACGCGGCGTCGGGGACGGCGGGGCGGACGGGGAGGCGGGCGCCGACTCCGAAGGCGCCGCGGACGGTGAGGAAGACGGCGCGGGTGCCGGGGACGGACTGGCCCCGTCGCCGAAGATCTTCTCGCCGATGGGCTGCGGCGGGTCGAACTGCCGGATGGGAGCGCCCTTGAGCGCCTTGCCCATGTAGTCGGCCCAGATCTCGGCCGGGAACGAGGCACCGTGGATGGTGGCCTTGCCGCCCACCCCGCGCATCGACAGGAACTGCTGGTTCTTGGCGTTCGGATCGACGCGGTACATCCCGATGGCCGTGGAGAGCTGCGGGGTGTACCCCGCGAACCACGCCGAGCGGTTCCCGTCCGTCGTCCCCGTCTTGCCCGCCACCGGCCGCCCGCCCAGTTTGGCCGCCGTACCGGTGCCCGCCTCGACGACCGTCTTCAGCACGTCGGTGACGTTGTTCGCGACGTTGGCGCTGAACGCCTGGTTGCTCTTCTTCTCGTGCTGGTAGACCGGCTTGCCGTTCTTCTCCACCTTCTCGACGGAGTACGGGTCGATCTGCCGGCCGCTGTCCGCGAAGGTCGCGTAGGCGCCCGCCAGCCGGATCGCGCTCGGAGCGGAGGTGCCCAGCGAGAAGGTCGGGGTGATCGAGGCCAGCTGCTCCTTGTCCAGGCCCGCGGCCAGTGCCGCCTCCCGGACCAGGTCCGTGCCCACGTCCATGCCCAGCTGGATGTAGGGGGTGTTCACGGAGAACTGCATGGCCGTCCGGAGGCTGATCAGGCCCTTGTCCTCGTCACCGTCGTTCTTCTGGTGCCACTCCTGGCCGTCCTGGTCGTGCCAGACGGTCCCGTTGTACATCCGCAGGGTCAGCTTGTTGTCACCGTTGTAGATGCTCTCCGGGGAGACGAGCGTGCGCTGGGTGTCGCTCTGCTGCGCCCCGAGGGCCGGGTTCCGCTTCCCGTGTGTCATGGCCGCCGCCAGCACGAACGGCTTGAACGTCGATCCCACCTGGACGCCGGTGTAGTCCGCGTTGTTGGTGAAGTGGGTCAGGGCGTTCTCGCCGCCGTAGATGGCCATGATCTTCCCGGTCCCCGGCTCGACCGACGCCCCGCCGAACTGGACGTACTTGTCGACGTCCCGCACATCGGGCTTGAGGTTCGCCTTGCGCACGTCCTCGACCGACTTCGCCAGGGCGTTGATCTTCTTCCGGTCGAAGGTGGTGTAGATCTGATAACCGCCCTTGTCCAGCTCGCCCTTGCTGATCGTGGAGTGGTTGGTGATGTAGTTGTCGGCGAGATCGGTGAGGTAGCCGATCTGCCCCGCGCGATTGGTCGCGGGCTTCGGCTTCTGCGGCTGCGGGAAGCCCTGGCCGACCCACTTGTCCCGCTCGGCGGCCTGCATGTGACCGACCTGGACCTCGCGGTCCAGCGTCCACTTCCAGCGGTCCGTGGCCCGCTTGGTGTTCTTCTCCGGCGTCGCCGCCGGCCCCTGGCCCCCGTACGGGTCGTACAGGTTCGGCCCGTTCAGCGTCGCCGCCAGGTAGGCGCTCTCGCTCGGCGTCAGGTCCGCGCAGTCCTTGTCGTAGTACGCGCGCGCCGCCGCCTGGATCCCGTAGGCCCCCCGGCCGTAGTAGGCGGTGTTGAGGTAGCCGGCGAGGATGTCGTGCTTGTCCTGGGTGGCCCCGACCTTGACCGAGATCAGCAGCTCGGTGGCCTTGCGCTTGAGCGTCTGCTCCTGGCTCAGGTACGTGTTCTTGACGAACTGCTGGGTGATCGTCGAACCGCTCTGCGTCTCACCGCCCTGCGCCATCTTCACGACCGCGCGGGCGATGCCCATCGGGTCCACGCCCCAGTCCTTGTAGAAGCTGGCGTTCTCGGCGGAGATCACCGCGTTCTGCATGGACATCGGGATCTGGGAGATCGGCACGATCTGCCGGTTGATGCTGCCGCCGCCGGCCACGACCATCTGCTTGCCGTCGGACCAGTAGTAGACGTTCTTCTGCACCTTCGAGGCCAGCTGGGCGCTGGGGACCTGCACCACGGCCAGGGCCACGCCCACCGTGCCCACGATCAGCCCGATGAACGACGCGATCGACCCGGTGACCAGGCGCCAGGAAGGGATCCACCGCCGCCAGCCGTCGCGGCCGGCCCGGGGATAGTCGATGAACCGCTTCTTCCCCGGCCTGCCGCCGTCCCGCCGGGACCGGCCCGGTCCCGTGCCGCCGGGCGGGCGTCTGCGCCCGCCGGACCCGGCCCCGCGCCGGTCCGCCCGCCGGGCTTCGGCGCGGCCCCCCGACCGGGGCTCCTCGGCCAGCCCACGGCCGGGCAGGGCGGGGCCGCCGCGTGATGCGGCGCGGCGGCCGGGCGTCGGCTGCTGCGCCGCCCGCCGGGCCGCGGCTCGTCCGCCGCCCTGCGGCTGGGGCGGCTTACGGCGATGCTCGCTCATCGAACGACTACTTCCTCGGGCAGGCGCTATCGCCTGGAAGCGGCAGGTGGCTTGCGTTCCCCCCGGTGCGATCCGGCCCCCTGAACGGCCGGGCGCACTGCATCCGGGTCGAGGACGTCATGTCGCGTCACCCGGTTCCCAGTGGTCTGCATGGCGCACAGAGTACGCACGGTCAAATCGCGACTACTGGGGATGTTCACTCCAATTCAGGCCGCTCGTGTCCCACGAACCGGTGATGTGACCTCGTTCACCGTTCCTCCTCTTGTCGACTCAGGAGGCGCGTTCTATCGTCTGGATGTATCGAGTCGATACATCAGCTCGGCATAAGTGACCAGTAAAGACACGGGAGCAAAGGACTAGGCTGTGGGGGACAAGGAGGCGAAACATGAGCAGACGCTCCGGCATCCTCGAGTTCGCCGTCCTCGGCCTGCTCCGCGAGTCCCCCATGCACGGCTACGAGCTGCGGAAACGTCTGAATACCTCGCTCGGGGTGTTCAGGGCGTTCAGCTACGGCACCCTCTACCCCTGCCTGAAGTCCCTGGTGGCGAACGGCTGGCTGGTGGAGGAGCAAGGGAGCGCTCCCGACGACGCCAAGGCGGCGTCCCTGGCCGGACGGCGGGCGAAGATCGTCTACCGGCTGACGGCAGAGGGAAAAGAGCACTTCGAGGAATTGCTCGCGCACACCGGTCCGGACGCGTGGGAGGACGAGCACTTCGCCGCCCGCTTCGCGTTCTTCGGACAGACCTCGCGGGACGTACGGATGCGGGTACTGGAAGGCCGCCGCAGCCGGCTCGAGGAACGGCTGGAGAAGATGCGTGCCTCTCTCGCCCGTTCCCGCGAGCGCGAGCGGCTGGACAGCTACACCCTCGAACTCCAGCGGCACGGCATGGAGTCGGTGGAGCGCGAAGTCCGCTGGCTGAACGAGCTGATCGAGAGCGAGCGGGCCGGGCGTGACAGACGCACCGGTCCGGACCAGTGAGCCCTGCACACAGCAGGGCTTCGTCGAGAACGAACAGGGAGCAACCGGAATGGGTTCGGTTCGCGTAGCCATCGTCGGCGTGGGCAACTGCGCCGCCTCGCTGGTGCAGGGCGTCGAGTACTACAAGGACGCCGACCCGAACGGCCGCGTGCCGGGTCTGATGCACGTGCAGTTCGGCGACTACCACGTGCGCGACGTCGAGTTCGTGGCCGCGTTCGACGTGGACGCCAAGAAGGTCGGTCTCGACCTCGCGGACGCCATCGGCGCCAGCGAGAACAACACGATCAAGATCTGCGACGTGCCCGCCACCGGTGTGACCGTGCAGCGCGGCCACACCCTGGACGGTCTCGGCAAGTACTACCGCCAGACCATCGAGGAGTCCCCCGAGGCCCCCGTAGACGTGGTCCAGGTCCTCAAGGACCGCCAGGTCGACGTGCTCGTCTGCTACCTGCCGGTGGGCTCCGAGGACGCCGCCAAGTTCTACGCGCAGTGCGCCATCGACGCCAAGGTCGCCTTCGTCAACGCCCTCCCGGTCTTCATCGCCGGCACCAAGGAGTGGGCGGACAAGTTCACCGAGGCCGGTGTCCCGATCGTCGGCGACGACATCAAGTCCCAGGTCGGCGCCACCATCACGCACCGCGTGATGGCCAAGCTGTTCGAGGACCGGGGCGTCATCCTGGACCGCACGATGCAGCTGAACGTCGGCGGCAACATGGACTTCAAGAACATGCTCGAGCGCGAGCGCCTGGAGTCCAAGAAGATCTCCAAGACCCAGGCCGTCACCTCCCAGATCCCCGACCGGGATCTCGGCGAGAAGAACGTCCACATCGGCCCGTCCGACTACGTGGCCTGGCTGGACGACCGCAAGTGGGCCTACGTCCGCCTCGAGGGCCGCGCCTTCGGCGACGTCCCGCTGAACCTGGAGTACAAGCTGGAGGTCTGGGACTCCCCGAACTCCGCCGGTGTCATCATCGACGCCCTCCGCGCCGCGAAGATCGCCAAGGACCGCGGCATCGGCGGCCCAATCCTGTCGGCCTCCTCGTACTTCATGAAGTCCCCGCCGGTGCAGTACTTCGACGACAAGGCGCGCGACCAGGTCGAGAAGTTCATCAAGGGTGAAGTCGAGCGCTGACCCCACCCCGTTCAGGCCCTCGGAGGGAATCCCCCCGAGGGCCTGTCCCGTGTGTGAGGCTGTGCGGCATGCCCGTTGTGCGTGATCTCCGCGTCCTGCTCCGACTGCGCGATTTCCGCCGCCTGCTGACCGTACGGCTGCTCTCCCAGGCCGCGGACGGCGTCTACCAGGTCGCGCTCGCCGCCTATGTGGTGTTCTCCCCCGAGAAACAGGCGTCCCCCGCCGCCATCGCCTCGGCGATGGCCGTCCTGCTGCTGCCCTACTCGCTGCTGGGACCCTTCACCGGCGTCCTGCTCGACCGCTGGCGCCGCCGCCAGGTGCTGCTCCACGGCAACCTGGTCCGCTCGGTCCTGGCCGTCGGCACCGCCGTACTCATCCTCGCCGCGGTACCCGACTGGCTCTTCTACGCCTCGGCCCTCTCGGTGACGGCCGTCAACCGCTTCGTTCTGTCCGGCCTTTCCGCCTCTCTGCCGCATGTGGTCGACAGCCGGGAGCGGCTGGTGATGGCCAACTCGGTCTCGCCCACCGCCGGCACCCTCGCTGCCACCGCCGGCGGCGGAATCGCCTTCGCGGTCCGGCTCGCCGCCCCCAAGGGGAGCGCCTCCGACGCCCTGGTGGTCCTGGTCGGCGCCCTGCTCTACCTCTGCGCGGGCCTCAGCGCCCTGCGTATGCCGCCCGGCCTGCTGGGCCCGGACACCGACGGAACGCCGACCACCCTGCGTACGGCCATCGGAATGACCGTCCGTGGTCTGACGGCCGGGCTCCGCCATCTGGCCCACCGCCGGTCCGCCGCACGGGCGCTCGCCGCGATGACGCTGATGCGCTTCTGCTACGGCGCTCTGACCGTCACCCTACTGATGCTGTGCCGCTACGCCTGGACGGACACGGACTCCGCCGGACTCGCCCTGCTGGGGCTCGCGGTCGGGGTGTCGGGGGCCGGCTTCTTCGCGGCGGCGCTCATCACCCCCTGGGCCGTCGGCAGGTTCGGCCGACTCGGCTGGATGGTCGTCTGCGCCGCCACCGCCACCGTCCTCGAACCAGCTCTGGGCCTCCCTTTCGAGCCGGCCCCGATGCTGATCGCCGCCTTCGTCCTGGGGCTCATCACTCAAGGCGCCAAGATCTCGACGGACACGGTCGTCCAGGCATCGGTGGACGACGCGTTCCGCGGCCGGGTGTTCTCCCTCTACGACGTCCTGTTCAATGTCGCCTTCGTGGGAGCCGCGGCCGTGGCGGCCCTGATGCTGCCGCACGACGGCCGGTCCGTGCCCCTGGTCGTCACCGTCGCCGTGCTCTACGCGGCGACGGCCGCCGCCCTGGCGGCCCGGGTTCGGGTTTCACGTGAAACATCGACGCCCGAGAGCGATCCCGGGCCCACCGACGACGCCGGGAGTTTCACGTGAAACATCGCCGACGGAACGGTCAGCCCTGCGCGGCCCACCATTCCTTCAGCGCGGCGACGGCCTCGTCGTGCTCCATGGGACCGTTCTCCAGCCGCAGCTCCAGCATGTGCTGGTAGGCCTTGCCGACCTGGGGCCCCGGAGCGATGTCCAGGATCCGCATGATGTCGTTGCCGTCCAGGTCCGGGCGGATGGCGTCGAGCTGCTCCTTCTTTTGAAGCTCGGCGATGCGTCGCTCCAGCCCGTCGTACGCCTGGGAGAGCGCCTGCGCCTTGCGCTTGTTGCGCGTCGTGCAGTCGGAGCGGGTGAGCTTGTGCAGCCGGTCGAGCAGGGGCCCGGCGTCGCGGACGTACCGGCGGACGGCGGAGTCCGTCCACTCGCCGGTGCCGTAGCCGTGGAAGCGCAGGTGCAGCTCGACGAGGCGCGAGACGTCCTTCACCAGCTCGTTGGGGTACTTGAGCTTGGTCATCCGGGACTTGGTCATCTTCGCGCCGACCACCTCGTGGTGGTGGAAGGAGACCCGGCCGTCCTTCTCGAACCGACGCGTCCTCGGCTTGCCGATGTCGTGCAGCAGCGCCGCCAGCCGCAGCGTCAGGTCGGGACCGCCGCCCGGCTCGTCTCGCGGCGCCTCCAGATCGATGGCCTGATCGAGGACGGTGAGGCTGTGCTCGTAGACGTCCTTGTGGCGGTGGTGCTCGTCGCGCTCCAGCCGCAGGGCCGGAAGCTCCGGCAGGACCAGGGCGGCCAGTCCCGTGTCGACCATCAGTCGGAGGCCCTTGCGCGGGTGGTCGGAAAGGACGAGCTTGTTGAGCTCGTCCCGGACCCGCTCGACGGAGACGATCTCCAGCCGCCCGGCCATCTCCTCCATCGCGGTGACCACCTCGGGCGCCACCTCGAAGTCGAGCTGGGCGGCGAAGCGAGCGGCCCGCATCATGCGCAGCGGGTCGTCGGAGAAGGACTCCTCCGGGGTGCCGGGCGTCCGCAGGACCCGGGCGGCGAGGTCTTCCAGGCCGTTGTGCGGGTCGATGAACTCCTTCTCCGGGAGCGCCACGGCCATGGCGTTCACGGTGAAGTCGCGGCGGACCAGGTCCTCCTCGATGGAGTCGCCGTAGGAGACCTCCGGCTTGCGGGAGGTCCGGTCGTACGCCTCCGACCGATAAGTCGTGATTTCAAGATCGAAGCCGGACTTGCGGCAGCCGACGGTGCCGAAGGCGATGCCGACCTCCCAGACCGTGTCCGCCCACGGCCGGACGATCTTCAGGACGTCATCCGGACGGGCGTCGGTGGTGAAGTCCAGATCGTTGCCGAGCCGGCCGAGCAACGCGTCCCGTACCGAGCCGCCGACCAGGGCGAGGGTGAAACCGGCGGCGCGGAAGCGCTGAGCGAGGTCGTCGGCCACGGGGGACACCCGCAGGAGCTCGCTCACGGCGCGGCGCTGCACCTGGTTCAGTTCGTTCGTCGGCATGGAGTGGCTGTTGTTGGCGTTCGGCACAACAGGAAAGGGTACGTGGCCGGACGCCGATAGCCGTCCTCTATCGGCGGAGCTGTGTGAGGACCGTCATAAACCGCCACAGCCTGGGCATCGACCCGCTCCGGTGATCTTGCGCTCCGGTCCGCAGCACTTCGGCACAGCGCGCCTCGTTACCATTCGTGGACGCACATCCGACGACCACTGACGACGACGAGGGACGGGCGAGCGCGTGGCCGAGGCGGCAGAGTTCCAGGAGACGTTCCGGGGGACGACGCCTCCTGCCGCTTTCCACCGGGTCCGGTCGGTCCTGCCCCTTCTCGCCGTACTCCTGGTGCTCCTGGGCGTCACCGAGGTCTCCACCGCACCCACGGCGCGCGCCGACAGCACGGGCTCCCGGACGGTCGCGGTCTCCATCGACTCCTTGACTCCGGTCGCCCCCACCCAGAGCGACAAGATCACGATTTCGGGGACGGTCACCAACAAGGGCCGGTCCACGGTCAGCGCGGGACACATCGGGCTGCGGGTGGGAGGGCTCCTCTCGACGCGCAGCGAGATCGACGACATCGGCGACCGGACCCCCTTCTCCCCAGGCAACGACGGCCCCGAGCTGAACGGCCACACGCAGAAGATCGGAAAGCTCCAGCCGGGCATCTCCCGAGAGTTCACGCTGACCGTCCCCGCGAAGGACCTCAGCCTGGACCGGGACGGTGTCTACCCGCTGGGCGTCTCGTTCTCCGGCCAGACCAGCGACCAGCAGTACGAGCGGGTGCTCGGCATCCGCCGCACCCTGCTGCCGTGGCAGCCGTCCGCCGCCGACGGCAAGAAGACCAAGATCACCTTCCTCTGGCCGCTGATCTCCAGCACCCACCTCACGGCCCGCACCGAGTCGGACCAGCAGCAGACGCCGATCTTCCCCAACGACGACCTCGCCGCGGAGCTGGCCCCGGGCGGCCGCCTCCAGCAGTTGGTGGCCCTGGGCCGGGACCTGCACGTCACCTGGGTGATCGACCCCGACCTGCTGGCCACCGTCGAGGCGATGACCAAGAGCTACCAGGTGGCCGGACCGGGCGGGAAGAACATCCCCGGCCGGGGCCAGGCGGTCGCCAAGCAGTGGCTCAGCCAGCTCCAGACGGCGGTGAACGACAAGGAGGTCGTCGCCCTGCCCTTCGGAGACCCGGACATCGCCTCGCTGGCGCACCGTGGCCGCGACCTCAGCCACCTCCAGTCGGCCACCGAGCTCGCGGCCACGACCGTGGACACCATCCTCCAAGTGAAGCCGCGCACGGACTTCGCCTGGCCGGTCGACGGGGCCATCGACCGCTCCATCGTCGAGGTCGGCACCTCGGCCGGCGCCCACAACATCATCACCCGCAGCGACAGCCTCCGGGAGCCCGACGGCTCCCCCTACGCCCCCACGGCGGCCCGCCAGATCGGCGGGGGGTACACGGCCATCGTCGCCGACGCGCGCCTCTCCACGGCCTTCGAGGGCGATATGACCCACGCGGGCGACGCCTCGCTCGCCGTGCAGCGGTTCCTCGCCCAGAGCCTGATGATCAACAAGCAGGCGCCGGAGAACGAGCGCAGCATCGTCGTCGCCCCGCAGCGCATGCCGACCACCAGCCAGGCCCAGGCGATGGCGAAGGCGCTGGGCGGGCTGTCCGCCGGGCGCTGGACCCAGCCGCTCGACCGTCTGAGCGACGCGGCCAAAGCCAAGCCGGACCCCGCCGCCGGCCGCCGGGTCCCGGGCCCCGGCTCTTACCCGGAGGCCCTCCGCGCCCAGGAACTGCCCTCCGAGGCGTTCACGGAGATCCAGAAGACCCAGGACAATCTGTCGTCCTTCAAGACGATCCTGACCTCCGCGGACCGGGTGGTCATCCCCTTCGGCAGCGCGATCATGCGCGAGATGTCCACCTCCTGGCGCGGCGATCCGGCGGGCGCGTCCGACTTCCGGGCGGCCGTGGAGTCGTACCTCGCCACCCTGCAAGACACGGTCAAGTTGGTGAAGAAGTCCGACGCGACCCTCTCCGGCCGCAGCGCCACGATCCCGGTGACCGTGAAGAACGGCCTGTTCCAGGGCATCGACCACCTGTACCTGCAACTGGAATCGACCCAGCCGAACCGTCTGAAGGTCACGGACAAGCAGCTGGTGAAGATCGACGGCGGGCACAGCCAGTCGGTGAAATTCGAGACCCGGGCCTACGCCAACGGTCCGGTCAAGGTGTATGCCCGCCTCTACACTGCGGACGGCCAGCAGGTGGGCGAAGACATGGGCTTCATTGTGCATGTCACGTCCATCACCCCTATGGTTCTGCTGGTCATCGCCGGTGGTGTCCTCCTCCTCGTCCTCGCAGGACTCCGCATCTACCTGAAGCGCAAGCGTTCGGGCAGCCGTGACGGCGCCGGGAACGGTCCGGAGACCGATGGCGAGGGCCCCTCGGACGGCGGCGGCAACGGCGGCGGCGAGCCCGAGCGCCCGGGTGACCCGGCGGCGGACGACGGAACAGGGAGCGGTGAACCCTCCCGGCCGGGTGAGAAAGTGGAACGTTGACGTGTCGTGGGGCCGGTCGGCCGCGGACGGATGAGGTGGGCTAGGGATGAACGCGCCGTACGACGGTGACCGCGGCCGGGGCGCGGGAGGTGACCGGCGGGACCAGTACCCGCCGACGCCGCCCGGCGCCCAGGAGCCGCCGCAGCCGGGCCCGTACGCCCCGGACCCGTACCTGGGGGACCCCTACCCCGCCGAGCCGTACCCCGGCCATGCACCGGCCGACGACGACGCGGCGCAGCAGGGCGGTTTCCACCAGGGCGGGCCGCCTCTCTATGGCCAGCAGCGCTACGGGCAGCCCCAGGGCGGCCCGCAGGTCCCCCCGCCGCCCGCCCCCTTGTACCCGCAGCAACAGGCGTGGCCGCCCGCGCCCCAGGCACAGACTCCCCCGGCCGCCGGTGACGACGACGCGACCCAGCTCATCGGCAGCGTGAGCGGTTTCCCCGACCGGACGACGCCCACGCCGCCCCAGCGCGACGCCTTCGCCCACCTCTACCGGGACCAGCAGCAGCCCTACGAGCCGCAGCGGCCACAGGACCGGCCGGTCCCGACGCCCGGGCCGCACCCGGCGGCGTCCTCGATGGAACACACCCAGCCGATGGTGCCCGCGGTGGAGCCCCCCGCGGCCGAGCCCCTGGTGGAGCCGGAGCCCGCTCCCGCGGCGCCGGCGGCGAAGGGCGGCAAGGCGGCGGGCCTGCTGAAGTCGAGCGCCCTGATGGCGGCGGGCACGATGGCGTCCCGGCTCCTGGGCTTTGTGAAGCAGGCGCTGATCGTCGCCGCCCTGGGTGCCGGCGTACTGGGCGACACCTACACGGTGGCGAACCAGCTCCCCGCCATGATCTTCTTCCTGACCATCGGCGGCGGCCTCAACTCGGTCTTCATCCCGCAGCTCGTGCGCTCCATGAAGGAAGACGCCGACGGCGGAGACGCCTACGCGAACCGGCTGCTGACCCTGGTCGCGGTGATCCTCGGCGCACTCACCCTGATCACCGTGCTGGGGGCGCAATACCTCGTCCCCCTGATGTCCAACGACTTCGCCAACAAGCCCGACGCCAACTCGGTGACGGTGACCTTCGTCCGCTACTGCATGCCCACCATCTTCTTCATGGGTGTGCACGTGGTGATGGGGCAGATCCTCAACGCCCGCGGCCGCTTCGGCGCGATGATGTGGACGCCCGTCCTCAACAACGTCGTCGTCATCGCCACCTTCGGGCTGTTCCTCTGGGTGTACGGAACGGCGGGGAGCTCGCATCTCAGTGAGCACACGATCCCGCCGGAAGGCGTAAGGCTCCTGGGCGTCGGCACCCTCCTGGGCCTGGTCGTCCAGGCCCTGGCGATGATCCCCTACCTCAGGGCCGCGGGCTTCAAGATCCGCCCCCGCTTCGACTGGCGCGGCCACGGCCTCGGCAAGGCCGCGAAGCTGGCCAAGTGGACCGTGCTGTTCGTGCTCGCCAACCAGGCGGGCAACCTGGTCGTCACCCAGCTCGCCACCGCCGCCGGGGCTGACAGCAAGCAGGACGGCACCGGCATCATCGCCTACATCAACGCCCAGCTGATCTGGAACATGCCGCAGGCCATCCTCACCGTCTCGATCATGGCGGCGATGCTGCCGCGCCTGTCGCGCTCGGCCGTCGACGGTGACACCAGCGCCGTCCGGGACGACATCTCTCAGGGTCTGCGCTCCTCGGCCGTGGCGATCGTGCCCATCGCCTTCGCCTTCCTGGCCCTCGGCATCCCGATCTGCACGCTCCTCTTCGGGTCCGGCGGTATCGAAGGAGCCCGCTTCTTCGGCTACGCCCTCATGGGCTTCAGCCTCGGCCTGATCCCCTTCTCTGTGCAGTACGTCGTCCTCCGCGCCTTCTACGCCTACGAGGACACCCGCACACCCTTCTACAACACGGTCATCGTCGCCGCGGTCAACGCCGCGGGCGCGGCGCTCAGCTACTTCCTGCTGCCCGCCCGCTGGGTCGTGGTCGGCATGGGCGTCTCCTACGGTCTCGCCTACGCCGTCGGTGTGGGAGTCGCATGGCGCAGGCTGCGCAACCGGCTCGGCGGCGATCTGGACGGCACCCGCGTGGTGCGTACGTACGCCCGCCTCATCGGCGCGTGCGTCCCCGCGACGCTCATCGGCGGCGCCATCGCCTACGGCATCGGCCAGGTCCTGGGCAGCGGCGTCCTCGGCTCGCTCGCCGCCCTGATCGGCGGCGGCGTGATGCTGCTCGGCGTCTTCTACATCGCCGCCAAACGCATGCGGGTGGAAGAGGTCAACGCCATGGTCGGCATGGTCCGCGGGCGTCTGGGACGCTGACCGGAGCACAACCATCACCCGTCGTCGCGTGTCGTGCAGGGCGACGGAGTGTGGGCACAATTGTCTTGGCTGCGGACAGGGTGCAACGGACGGGGAGGCAGGAGCGACGGTGGCGGAACGGAGCACGGCTGCCGTCGACGTGGCAGACAGCAGCGACGCGCAGGACGAACCGTCGCTGACCGCCAAGGCGGACAAGGCCACGGCCGACGGTACGGAGGCCGGGAACACCGAGGAGAGCAGCGCCGGTGCGCCCCCGGGCACCGAGCGCGCGACAGGCGGAAAGGCCCCGCGCGGTGACCGCGCGCCCGACCTGCACAGCGGTCACAAGCTCGCCGGAAGGTACCGCCTGGAGGAGTGCGTCACCCGTCTGGAGGGATTCAGCAGCTGGCGTGCTGTCGACGAGAAGCTGCGCCGGGCCGTCGGCGTCCACCTTCTGCCCGCCGAACATCCGCGGGCCCGCACGGTGCTCGCGGCAGCCCGCTCCGCCGCGCTGCTGGGCGACCCGCGCTTCGTCCAGGTCCTCGACGCCGTCGAGGAGAACGCCCTCGTCTACGTCGTCCACGAGTGGCTGCCCGACGCCACCGAACTGACCTCCGTACTGGCCTCCGGGCCCATGGCGGCGTTCGATGCCTATCAGCTGGTCAGCCAGGTGTCGCAGGCCATGGCCGCCGCCCACCGCGAGGGGCTCTCCCATCTGCGCCTGGGCCCCGGCTGCGTGCTGCGCACCGGTTCCGGGCAGTACCGCATCCGCGGCCTGGCCGTGATGGCGGCGCTCCGCGGCATCACCTCCGACACTCCCCAGCGCACCGACACCGAGGCCATCGGCGCCCTCCTGTACGCCGCCCTCACGCAGCGCTGGCCCTACGAGGGCGACGCCCACGGCCTGGCCGGCCTGCCCAAGGACGTCGGTCTCATCCCGCCCGACCAGGTGCGGGCCGGTGTCCACCGGGGGCTCTCCCAGCTGGCGATGCGCGCGCTCGTCAATGACGGCGCCACCGCGTCCCGCCAGGAGCCGCCCTGCACCACACCGGAGGAACTCGCCAAGGCCGTCTCGGCCATGCCGCGGATCCGCCCCCCTGAGACGCCGTTCTCCGCCACGCCGGCCTACCCCCGCCTCCAGGCAGGTGGCGCCTACGGCCCCCAGGCCGTCCACTCCGCTCCCGTCACCCCGCCGCCTCCGCTGCAGAGCCGTACCGGCACCGCCATCAAGTGGATCGTCTCCTCGCTCCTCATCGCCGCGCTGGGCCTGGGCAGCTGGCAGCTCGCGGACACCCTGCTGAAGCACACGGACTCGGAAGACGACCCCCAGCAGTCGCAGCTGTCGGACAACGAGGCCAAGAAGAAGATCACCAGCCATCTGCTGAAGATCCGTAACGCGCAGGAGTACGCAACGGACGGAAAGCTCCAGCATCCGGAGCAGGTGTCGAACACCTACGACAAGCAGAACGGGACGGCTTGGCGGTCGCGTTCCTTCAAGGACCAACTGGCGCCCAACTCCTACAAGGACGGCGTCGGCATCGTCTACGACCTCGGTAAGGAAGAGCAGGTCACCAAGGCGGAGATCGACATGCTCCACGACGGCGGGACCACGATCGCGTTGTACGCGTCCGACGGTCTGACGCCCTCCGGCCCGCCGAGCAGCCTGAAGAAACTGTCCGAGGTCAACGAAAACGGTGTCAACGCACAGCTCTCCCTCAAAAAACCCGCCAATACGCGCTACGTCCTGGTGTGGATCACGGCCATGCCCAACGCCCCGAAGGAAGAGTGGAGCCAGGCCGGCCACAAACAGGGCATCACCGAAGTCCGCTTCCGCGGCCGCTGACCGAGAGACCCCTGGCCCCTACCCAGCCAATCCCCCACCTCTCTAAGTTGGTCCCAACAACAGATCGCGCGCGGGACAGCGCTCTCAGGGCGGGGTGAGTGCCATCGCAGAGGACGGACGGCAGCAGCGGACGCCGACGGCCGGCAGTGACAGCGAGCTGCTCGCGCTGCACGTCGCCGGGGACCCCGATGCCTTCAGCGAACTCGTCCGGCGCCACCGCGACCGGCTCTGGGCCGTGGCCCTCCGGACCCTCGGCGACCGTGAGGAAGCGGCCGACGCCGTGCAGGACGCCCTCGTCTCCGCCTACCGCGCCGCCCACACCTTCCGTGGCCAGTCGGCCGTCACCACCTGGCTGCACCGCATCACCGTAAACGCCTGCCTGGACCGGGCCCGCAAAGCCGCCGCGCGTCGTACGTCACCGCTCGCCGAGACCGAGAAGCTTGAGCACCTCCTCGAGCCCCACGAGTCGGCGGCCGAGCCGGCCGAGCGAAGCGATCTCCACAGAGAGCTGCTGAGAGCTCTCGCGACCCTGCCGCCCGATCAGCGGGCCGTCCTCGTCCTGGTCGATATGCAGGGTTATCCCGTCGCCGAGGCGGCGGCCGTATTGAATGTTCCCGTGGGCACGGTGAAGAGCCGGTGCGCCAGAGCACGGGCGAGACTGCTGCCCTTGCTCACCCATCTGCACCCCGGCGGCAGGGGTAGCCCTCGTACCGAGAGGGAAAGGAACCGGTCGCAGGGGACGTCCGTCCCACCACCGGCTGGACGGAGTGACGTGAACCCAGTGAAGGGCGGAGGTGGGCGAGCGTGACCTCGACGACCGACACGGACGAGCACCCGGAGGTCTCCGAGATCTCCGCGCTCGCCGAGGGCGTGCTCTCACCCGCACGCAGCGCGGACCTGCGAGAGCATCTGGCCGACTGCGCGGTCTGTGACGACGTCCGGGCCTCCCTCGACGAGATTCGCGAGCTGCTGGGCACGCTGCCCGGCCCCGCAAGGATGCCGACGGACGTCGCCGGCCGGATCGACGCGGCTCTCGCCGCCGAAGCGCTGCTCGACGCGACGGCGCCCCAGGAGGCGGTCGCGACCGTTTCACGTGAAACGACGACGACAGGGATCGCCGGTCCTGTTTCACGTGAAACATCATTCGATCCTGGCTCCCACGACATGGAGCGCCTGGTTTCACGTGAAACACCGGCAGGCGAACGGCCCGCCGGGCGTCCCCGAGGCGCCGTCGGCCCAGGCCGCCCATCGCCCGCCCGCGGCCGCCGCTGGCGCCGCACCCTTCTGGGCACGGCCTGCGCCGCAGCCGCCATCGGCGTGAGTACCTTCCTCATCCAGGGCTCAGGCGACGACGGAGGCGACCATGCCACACCACAAGCGGATGCGTCTGCGGTGGCCGTGGCCGAGCTGAGGACGCGGGTTCACGACGCGCTGTCGAACCTCAAGCCGGCCGAGACGCGCGGCATGCGCGCACAGGACGGCACCGAGACCTACCAGGGCTCTTCGAACGGCACTGCTCCGTACTGTGTGAGCCAGGGCATCGGCCGCGCGGATCGCGCCCTCGCAGTGCGCCAGGAGCGCTTCACCGGAACGGACACCTACCTGGTGATCTACCCGCACTCCCGTGATGCCGCGCTCGTTGACGTCTATGTCGTCGCGGCGGACTGTGTCGTCACCTCCTCCGGAACCCCCGGAAAGGTGTTGGCGCGCGAGACGGTCTCGCGTTCGTAAGCCGTCTCCCCGGCCGCTGCGATGTCCCTGGGGGGAATGCTCGCCCCGTAGGATCCGTTGGGTGGGGTGAGACCCAGCAAGGACCCAGTCAGCAGTCGGCAGAGACAAGGAAGACACCCGTGAGCGACGTCCGCAACGTGATCATTATTGGCTCCGGGCCCGCGGGCTACACGGCCGCGCTCTACACCGCCCGTGCTTCGCTGAAGCCGCTGGTGTTCGAGGGCGCCGTGACCGCCGGTGGTGCGCTGATGAACACCACCGAGGTCGAGAACTTCCCCGGCTTCCGCGACGGCATCATGGGCCCGGACCTCATGGACAACATGCGGGCCCAGGCCGAGCGCTTCGGCGCCGAGCTGATCCCGGACGACGTCACGGCCGTCGACCTCACCGAGGAGATCAAGACCGTCACCGATTCCGCCGGCACCGTCCACCGGGCCAAGGCCGTGATCGTGACCACCGGCTCCCAGCACCGCAAGCTCGGCCTGCCGCGTGAGGACGAGCTCTCCGGGCGCGGTGTGTCCTGGTGCGCCACCTGCGACGGGTTCTTCTTCAAGGACCAGGACATCGCCGTGGTCGGCGGTGGCGACACCGCGATGGAGGAGGCCACCTTCCTGTCGCGCTTCGCGAAGTCGGTCACCGTCATCCACCGTCGTGAGGCGCTGCGGGCCAGCAAGGCCATGCAGGAGCGAGCCTTCGCCGACCCGAAGATCTCCTTCGTCTGGGACAGCGAGGTCGCCGAGATCCACGGTGACGCCAAGCTCTCCGGGCTGACCCTGCGCAACGTCAAGACCGGCGAGACCTCGGAGCTGCCGGTGACCGGCCTCTTCATCGCCATCGGTCACGACCCCCGCACCGAGCTCCTCAAGGGCCAGCTGGAGCTGGACGACGAGGGTTACCTCAAGGTCGACTCGCCCTCCACCCGCACCAACCTCACGGGCGTCTTCGCCGCCGGTGACGTCGTGGACCACACCTACCGCCAGGCGATCACCGCCGCGGGCACCGGCTGCTCCGCCGCCCTGGACGCGGAGCGCTACCTCGCCGCCCTCGGCGACGGCGAGAACGTCCGCGAGCCCGAGCAGAGCGCCTGACCCCTTTTCCCCCACAAAGAACAACCAAGGAGACCGCAATGGCTCTCAAGGCCGTGACCGACGCGTCCTTCGACGAGGACGTCCTCAAGAGCGACAAGCCCGTGCTGGTGGACTTCTGGGCCGAGTGGTGCGGCCCCTGCCGCCAGATCGCCCCCTCGCTCGAGGCCATTGCCGCCGAGCACGGTGACAAGCTCGAGATCGTCAAGCTGAACATCGACGAGAACCCGGGCACCGCCGCCAAGTACGGCGTCATGTCGATCCCGACCCTCAACGTCTACCAGGGCGGCGAGGTCGTCAAGACCATCGTGGGTGCCAAGCCGAAGGCCGCTCTCGTGCGCGACCTGGACGTCTTCATCGCCGCAAAGTAATCGGCAGCACGGTTTCACGTGAAACGGGGTCCGTCTCCTTCGGGAGACGGACCCCGTTCTGCTTCCCCTACAAAGGCCGTAGCGCCGGTTCCTTCTGTACGGCGCCCAGCAGCCGGTCCAGCGCCAGCTCCACATCTTCTTTCCAGGACAGCGCGGACCGCAGCTCAAGCCGGAGCCGGGGGTACCGCGGGTGGTGACGCACCGTCTTGAAACCGACCGCCAGCAGGTGATCGGCCGGGAGGACACACGCGGGTTCCTTCCACCGTGCGTCCCCGAACGCCTCGATCGCCTTGAACCCGCGCCTCAGCACATCCTTGGCGACCGTCTGCACCATGACCCGGCCCAGGCCCTGGCCCTGGAACTTCGGTGCCAGCCAGGCCGTCATGAGCTGGACGGCATCGGCGGCCACGGGACTCGTGGGAAACGCTGTCGCCCGGGGCACATAGGCCGGTGGAGCGTAGAGGACGAACCCCGCCGGCTCGTCGTCCACATAGACGACCCGGCCACAGGATCCCCACTCCAGGAGGACGGCGGAGATCCACGCCTCCTTCTCCAGCTCGGAACGGCCCGCCCTCAGCGCGGCCTCGCCGCTGACGGGGTCAAGCTCCCAGAACACACACGCCCGGCAGCGCTTGGGAAGGTCCGGCAGATTGTCCAGAGTGAGCGGTACGAGGCGACGCCCCATGGAGCCAGTTCCTCACTTCCTACCCGTGCCGCGCCGCGGGCGGCGCCCAGCGCACTGCGCTCCCTGAGCAGGCCGCCGACGAATCCGCCGACCGCGCCCAGGCCCAGGCCCGTCGCCACCAGTCCGGTCCGGCTCACCGTTCGCATGGCCTCGTTCCTCCGTCAACTGCGTCCGCATGTCCGACGTGGTGGTGCCATACCTCAACGCATCGTATCCACCAGGCGTTTGGCCCGACAGCCGACAAAGGCAAAGGGGCGGGGTGTGTTCCACGTGAAACATCGCGTTTCCCGTGGAACACACCCCGCCCTGGGGTGAATCCAGCCGCAGATTTACTCGTCCGCGTCCTCGGTGTTTCCGTCCGACAGCTTCTGCTCCAGCACACCGCCCTCGCCCGGGGCAAGCGTGCTGAGGATCCGCTCAAGGTCCTCGATCGACGCGAACTCGACGACGATCTTGCCCTTTTTCTGCCCGAGGTCGACCTTGACCCGCGTCTCGAAACGGTCGGAGAGGCGTGATGCCAGGTCGCTGAGGGCCGGGGACACCCGGGCGCCGGCCCTCGGCCCCTTGGCCTTCGCCGACTTCTTCGTCCGGGACCCCATCAGCTGGACGATCTCTTCCACCGACCGTACGGAGAGGCCCTCCTGCACAATGCGGCGGGCGAGCTTCTCCTGCTCCTCGACGTCGTCCACGGCGAGCAGCGCCCGGCCGTGCCCGGCCGACAGCACCCCCGAAGCGAGCCGGAGCTGCACCTCGGGCGAGAGCTTCAGGAGCCGCAGCGTGTTGGAGACCTGCGAGCGCGACCGCCCGATACGGTCCGCCAGCTCGTCATGCGTGCAGGAGAAGTCCTTGAGCAACTGGTCGTAGGCTGCGGCCTCCTCCAACGGGTTGAGCTGCGCCCGGTGGAGGTTCTCCAGGAGAGCGTCCAAGAGGAGCTTCTCGTCCTCCGTCGCCCGGACGATCGCCGGGATGCTCTCCAGGCCGGCCTCACGGCACGCGCGCCAGCGGCGCTCGCCCATGATGAGCTCGTACCGCTCCGGCGCCAGTTGCCGGACGACCACCGGCTGCAGCAGGCCCACCTCGCGGATCGAGGTGACCAGCTCCGCCAGGGCGTCCTCGTCGAAGACCTCCCGGGGCTGCCGGGGGTTGGGCGTGATGGTGTCCAGGGGCAGCTCGGCGAAGTGGGCCCCCGCCACCGTCTCCGTGACCTCGGGCTCCGGCTCGGGCTTCCGGACATCCGCCGGCTCCGCCACGGACACTCCGCCTTCAAGAGGCGTCACGCCGGCCGGCGCGTGCGACCGCTCGGCGGTCAGCAGCGGCACCGCAGTGGGAGACGTGGCACCGGGCCCCACCGTGGGGGTGCCGATCTCCGCCCCCTTCGGCGCCGCCGGGATCAGCGCCCCGAGCCCACGGCCCAGTCCTCTACGTCGTTCACTCACTGCAGCCCCTCCGACATGCTGTGCTGGTCCTGCTGTTGCTGATGGCCCACCGGCTGGTGACCCACAGGCTGGTGACCCACCGGCTGATGGCCCACGGTATGGGCCCCGCTGTCGTCGTAATGCACACCGATGCCCCGCAGCGCGATCTCGCGCGCCGCCTCCATGTACGACAATGCGCCGCTGGACCCCGGGTCATAGGTGAGCACCGTCTGCCCATAGCTGGGGGCCTCGGAGATGCGGACCGAGCGCGGGATGCTGGTCCTCAGCACCTCCTGGCCGAAGTGGCTGCGCACCTCGTCGGCGACCTGGGAGGCGAGCCGGGTGCGTCCGTCGTACATGGTCAGCAGGATCGTCGACACATGCAGCTTCGGGTTGAGGTGGCCGCGTACGAGCTCGACGTTCCGCAGCAGCTGGCCCAGGCCCTCGAGCGCGTAGTACTCGCACTGGATCGGGATCAGCACCTCGGCGCCCGCGACCAGCGCGTTGACCGTCAGCAGCCCCAGCGAGGGCGGGCAGTCGATGAGGATGTAGTCCAGCGGCTGCTCATAGGCCTTGATGGCCCGGTCCAGCCGGCTCTCCCGGGCCACGAGGGAGACCAGCTCGATCTCGGCACCGGCCAGGTCGATGGTGGCCGGTGCACAGAAGAGGCCCTCCACGTCCCGTACCGGCTGCACGACGTCGGAGAGCTTCCTCTGGTCCACCAGGACGTCGTAGATGGACGGCACATCGGCGTGGTGGTCGATGCCGAGCGCGGTGGAGGCGTTGCCCTGTGGGTCCAGGTCCACGACGAGCACACGGTTGCCGTGCAGCGCCAGGGAGGCCGCCAGGTTCACGGTGGTCGTCGTCTTGCCGACGCCACCCTTCTGGTTCGCCACCACCATGACCCGGGTCTGGTCGGGCCGCGGCATCCGGGTTTCACGTGAAACGACCTCGGCGGCACCCAGAGGGCCAGGCACCGGCTCGGAGTCGGCGGGGCGGGGACCGGGGACCGGGTCGGCCATCGGCCCCGCGATATTGGCGTCGGACCGCAAGGATTCACTCTCCTCGACATCAGGCTCGCGATGGGGAGAGCCTGCCATGGTTCGCCGGGTACGAACCAGTGAGGCCCACTCTCCTGTGGATGAATCCGCCGTTCCTGTGGATACCGGAGGAGGTTCCACAGCGTCGGCCGGCCGGCGGTCGCGAGCCGCGGCCGCACGGCCACGACCGATGATCCCTTGCAGCAACGAGCGATGTTTCACGTGAAACACGATGCCCGCGACCTTTGGCTACCGCGTCACGACACTCCGTGACGCATAGTTTAGGCAGCTTGTATGGAGCACTCCCGGTGCCGCCGACCGGAGTAGTCAGCGGCGGCGACGCGTCCGGCTCACCCGGGCGGCCTTGGCGCGCTTCGCCGCGAAGCGGACGCCGCCGGGGCTCTCCCCGACCTCGACCCGCACCAGCGTGGACGGCGGGTCCACCACCCCTTCGCCGACCTGGAGCACCGAGGTCCGCTCGACGCCCAGCTTGCTGAGCGCGGCACGGGCCCCCTTCAGCTCCTCCTCGGCGGTGTCGCCCTTGAGGGCCAGCATCTCGCCGTAGGGGCGCAGCAGGGGAACGCCCCAGCCCGCCAGCCGGTCCAGCGGGGCCACGGCACGCGCCGTCACCACGTGCACCGGCTGAAGCTTGCCCAGGACCTCCTCGGCACGCCCCCGGACGACCGTGACGTGGTCCAGGCCGAGCAGCTCGACGACCTCGGACAGGAAGGTCGTCCGCCGCAGCAGCGGCTCCAGCAGGGTGATCTGGAGGTCGGGGCGGACCAGGGCCAGCGGAATGCCCGGCAGGCCGGCGCCCGAGCCCACGTCGCACACGGAGACGTCCTCGGGGACGGCCTCGGAGAGCACCGCGCAGTTCAGCAGGTGCCGCTCCCAGAGCCGGGGAACCTCCCGCGGGCCGATCAGCCCACGCCGGACGCCCGCGTCGGCGAGCAGTTCGGCGTAGCGGACGGCGTCCTGAAAGCGGTCACCGAAAACCGCCCGTGCCTCCGGGGGCGCCGGGGGGAGCTCCGCTGCCTCTTCCACAGTGAACCGTCCTTCCGTACCACGTCTTTATTGACGACTCTGCGTATCGACGACTCTGCGTATCGACGAATCGGTGGGACTCCATGCACCGGAGTCCGATGTCAGGCTGACAAGGATCGGCCCCGTCTGCGCACAGACGGGGCCGAAGCTACCGGGAAACGGGAGCAGGTCACACCGGCAGGACGACCACGCGGCGCTGGGGCTCCTCGCCCTCGGACTCGCTGCGCAGACCGGCGGCGGCCACCGCGTCGTGGACGACCTTCCGCTCGAACGGCGTCATCGGGTCGAGCTTGACCGGCTTGCCGCTCTGCTTCGCGTCCGCGACGGCCTGGGCACCCAGCTTGGCGAGCTCCTCGCGCTTGCGGGCCCGGAACCCGGCGATGTCGAGCATCAGCCGACTGCGGTCGCCGGTCTCCCGGTTCACCGCGAGCCGCGTGAGCTCCTGGAGCGCTTCCAGCACCTCGCCGTCGCGGCCCACCAGCTTCTGCAGATCCCGGCTGGTGGAGTCGCTGATGATCGACACGGACGCCCGGTCGGCCTCGACGTCCATGTCGATGTCACCGTCCAGGTCGGCGATGTCGAGCAGACCCTCCAGGTAGTCCGCCGCGATCTCGCCCTCCTGCTCCAGGCGGGTCATCGGGTCGGTGCCCTCGGCGGCGTCCGCACGGGTCTGGTCCTGGGTGTCCGTCACGGTGGGACTCCTTCGTTACTTCTTGGACGACGGGTGCTTGGGCCGCTGCGGGCCGCCCTTGCGCTGCCCGGACTTGGCACCGCGGGACGAGCCCCCGCCCTGCTTGGGCTTGGCGTCCTCGGACTGCTCCTTGGCACCGTTTTCCGAGGAGGCGGCACCGTTGCCCGAAGAGGCCTTGGTACGGGCCTGCGGACGGCCGGCCGGCTGCTGCCCGGCGGCCGGGGCGGCGGTGCGCTTGGCCTTCGGCTGCCGCTTGGGCTGCTGACGGGCGGCGCGGGCGGCCTCGGCGGCCTGCTTGGCCTCGACCTCGGCCGGGTCCTCCTTGAGCTGGCCCTTGGCCCGCAGGCGCTCCTGGCGCTGCTTGTAGGCGAGGCTGCCCGGGGTGGGGTTGCGGCGGATGATGAACATCTGCTGACCCATGGTCCAGACGTTCGTGGTCAGCCAGTAGACGAGGACACCGACCGGGAAGTTGATACCGAAGACGGCGAACATGATCGGGAAGACGTACATCAGCATCTTCTGCTGCTGCATGAAGGGCGTCTTGACCGTGAGGTCGACGTTCTTCGTCATCAGCTGGCGCTGCGTGTAGAACTGCGACAGCGACATCAGGACGATCATGACCACCGTGACGATGCGAACGTCGGTGACGGTGGAACCGAGCTTCTCGATCTTGCTCGCGCTGTCCATGAACTTCACGGACAGCGGAGCACCGAAGATATGGGCCTCACGGGCGCTGGCCAGCAGGTCCTGGTTGATGAACCCGACCGTCTTGCCCTGCGCGATGTGGTTGAGGACCTGGTACAGCGAGATGAAGAACGGCGACTGGGCCAGGATCGGGAGACAGCTCGAGAGCGGGTTGGTACCCGTCTCCTTGTAGAGCTTCATCATCTCTTCGGACTGGCGCTGCCGGTCGCTCTTGTAGCGCTCCTGGATCGCCTTCATCTTCGGCTGGAGCGCCTGCATGTTCCGGGTCGCCTTGATCTGCTTCACGAAGAGCGGGATCAGGCAGATGCGGATCAGCACCACCAGCGAGACGATCGACAGACCCCACGCCCAGCCGCTGTTCTTGTCGAAGATCAGACTGAAGAACGAGTGGAACTGGACGATGATCCAGGAAACTGCGTAATAAAGGGGCTTGAGGACCGTGTCCACGTATCAGGCTCCTTGGGCGTTGGGCTGAGTCTCGGGCTGTGCGGCGGCCCCGGCTACGGGGTGTCCGCCCAGTCGGCTCCTCAGCCGCTGGTGCCAGACCGGACGCTTCCGGGGAGGTACGTGGTCGACGCCACCGAGCGACCACGGGTTACAGCGCAGGATGCGCCAGGCCGTCAGCACCGTCCCCTTGATCGCGCCATGCACCTGGATGGCCGTGTAGCCGTAGTGCGAGCACGACGGGTAGTACTTGCAGACCGGGCCGAGCAGCGGACTGATGGTCCACTGGTACAGCTTGATCAACCACAGCAGCGGGTACTTCACCGTGCACTCCCTCCCGGGTCATGGCCGGGGTTCCGGGGAACCGGGGTATCGGTACCCGGGGGATTGCAGCTTCGCGGCGCCCCTCCCAACAGCCGCTGCAATGCGGTATCGAGATCGCGGGCAAGCTGACCGTGATCGGCTTCGCCCGCGCCCGGCAGGGCTCGCACCACCACCAGGCTACCGGCGGGCAGCGCTTCGAGCCGGTCACGCACGAGGTGGCGCAGCCGGCGTTTGACACGGTTGCGGACCACCGCGCCGCCCACCGCCTTGCTCACGACGAAACCCGCACGTGCCGGGGGGACAGTTCCCCCAGGCGCGTGCGGGTCCGTTTCGGTGCGGAGGTGGACGACGAGGAGTGGGCGCCCGGCCCTGCGTCCTCGTCGAACCGCGGTCGCGAAGTCCTCGCGCCGCCTCAGCCGAGACTCGGAAGGCAGCACGTCATGGACCTTGAGTCAGGCTGCTCAGGCCGACAGGCGGGCGCGACCCTTGCCACGGCGGGACGCGAGGATCGCGCGGCCGGCACGGGTGCGCATGCGCAGGCGGAAGCCGTGGGTCTTCGCACGACGGCGGTTGTTCGGCTGGAAGGTGCGCTTGCTCACTCGGGGACTCCAGAAATGAATCGTGTGATGGCGGGACATCGCCTGGCTGTCACCGTGCGCCCACGAGGAAGCTCGCAATACGCAAGGCACCGCTTCACGATCACACCCCACATGGGAGAAGTGCGACCCTTGCCCATCGGAGGCAGGCGGCAGCAGCCATCGACAACTCGACCTGGTCACGGTACGCGCCGTTACGCCATCCGGTCAAACCGGCAGCGCACCAGCATTAACCGTAGCCTCCCGGTGGCCCCGGAAGTACCAGCCGTGCCCGGATGAGGCGCCACGGACGGCCCCATGGCACATTTGTACACACCCTGTGGACAACGACTTGAACGACGTGCCACGGCCTGACTACCGTGGCTGAACTCCGAATCCTTCCCGCCCGTCCCGAGAACCACACATTCGTGGGACCGGAGGGCGCCCCCGCTGACCGAGAGAGCGTGCCCTGTGGCTGACCTGCCTGCCGATCTTGCCGCAGTGTGGCCGCGCGTGCTGGAGCAGCTCCTCGGTGAGGGAAGAGTCGAGAGCAAGGACGAGCACTGGATCAAGCGCTGTCAGCCGCTGGCCCTGGTCGCGGACACGGCGCTGCTCGCCGTCCCCAACGAGTTCGCCAAGGGCGTACTGGAGGGGCGGCTGGCCCCGGTCGTCAGCGACGCCCTCAGCCGGGAGTGCGGCCGGCCCATCCGCATCGCGATCACCGTCGACAACTCCGTCGGCGAGCCGGCCGCGCCGCAGCAGCCCGCGCACGAAGAGCGTTCGCACAACGGCCAGGGCCGTGACACGTACGAGGGGTACGACGGACGCCCGGGCTACGACGGCCGCGACGGTTACGGCCGCGGCGCCGGCGACGACCTGCCGACGGTCCGGCCCGCCTACCCCGACTACCAGCAGTCCCGCGGCGAGCCCGGCTCCTGGCCGCGGCACACGGGCCCCGGCGGTCCCGGGGGCCGTACGCCGGACCGGGGCGACTACGGCTGGCAGCAGCCGCGGCTCGGCTTCGCCGAGAACGAGCGCGACCCCTATGCCTCGCCGCAGCACACCCCGCCCGGCTACGAGCAGCAGCGTGACCCCGGCGGCTACCGGCCGGCCGGCACCGAGCGGCCCTACGAGCAGCAGCGCGAGCTCCCGGACGCCCATGCCCACGGCCGCGGCGCCGGCCAGGGCGACCGGCCGGTGCCCGGCGGCTCGGGCGCACCGGGCGCGGGGAAGTCCTCCGGGTCGGGCCCGGGGGAGCCGACCGCCCGGCTGAACCCCAAGTACCTCTTCGACACCTTCGTCATCGGCGCGTCCAACCGCTTCGCGCACGCGGCGGCCGTGGCGGTCGCCGAGGCGCCGGCGAAGGCGTACAACCCCCTCTTCATCTACGGGGAGTCGGGGCTCGGCAAGACGCATCTGCTGCACGCCATCGGGCACTACGCGCGGAGCCTCTACCCGGGGACGCGGGTGCGGTACGTGAGCTCCGAGGAGTTCACCAACGAGTTCATCAACTCCATCCGCGACGGCAAGGCGGACGCGTTCCGCAAGCGCTACCGCGACATGGACATCCTGCTGGTCGACGACATCCAGTTCCTCGCGAGCAAGGAGTCGACGCAGGAGGAGTTCTTCCACACCTTCAACACCCTGCACAACGCCAACAAGCAGATCGTGCTCTCCTCGGACCGGCCGCCCAAGCAGCTGGTGACCCTGGAGGACCGGCTGCGCAACCGGTTCGAGTGGGGCCTGATCACCGACGTCCAGCCGCCCGAGCTGGAGACCCGGATCGCGATCCTGCGGAAGAAGGCGGTCCAGGAGCAGCTCAACGCGCCGCCGGAGGTGCTGGAGTTCATCGCCTCCCGGATCTCGCGGAACATCCGCGAGCTGGAGGGCGCCCTCATCCGCGTCACGGCGTTCGCCAGCCTCAACCGGCAGCCTGTCGACCTGGGCCTCACCGAGATCGTCCTCAAGGACCTGATCCCGGGCGGCGAGGACGCCTCGCCGGAGATCACCGCGCCGGCCATCATGGCCGCCACGGCCGACTACTTCGGGCACACCGTGGAGGATCTGTGCGGCGCCTCGCGCAGCCGGGTGCTGGTGACGGCGCGCCAGATCGCCATGTACCTCTGCCGTGAGCTCACGGACCTGTCCCTGCCGAAGATCGGCGCGCAGTTCGGCGGCCGCGACCACACGACCGTGATGCACGCGGACCGCAAGATCCGCGCGCTGATGGCCGAACGGCGGTCCATCTACAACCAGGTGACCGAGCTGACCAACCGCATCAAGAACGGCTGACAGGGGCGCGCCGAGCGCGCGAGGACGCCTCCCAGGGCGCTCCGGGACGGTTCCCGGGGCGCCCTTCGCCGTTCCGCACGGCGTCGCCTCACGGCCATGTCGTTCGAATAGGGACCCCCGTCACCCCGTTCTCCACAGAATCCGCCCCCGAGGGCCGTCCACATCCTGGGGACTGGGAAGTTATCCAGATGATGTCCACAGCCGGGCCTGTTGACAGCTCATCAGGGGAGGTCAGCAGGGTGTGGAAGTGTGGGGAACCGAAGTCCACAGCCTGTGGATGACGAGTTCGCCCACAGCGGCCGCGCCGGTTGTCCACCGGCCGCCCACAGGAAGAGGGGCGTTGTGCACAGCCTTTCCCCAGGGTTGTCCACTGTTCGGCAACGAAACGCCCGGGCTCACCGCGCCGAGTGAAAGGCGTCACACCAAGCTGCCGGGTTGGGCTGTGGGGAACCTGGGTAAAGCTGGGGACGAGCCTGGGGAGAAGTGCGCCCTGCCTGTGCACCGCCTGTGCAGAACTTCTGTTTCTCCACAGAGACCCCCGGTTTTCCACCGTGGCCGCCCACAGGGGCAGTGGACAAAAAATCCGGCCTGACCAGGGCAAAGGAAGTTTTCCACGGTTTCCACAGGCCCTACTACTACGACCACTGAGATCAAGCTGGGAACTCGTTTCGAAGTGGGCCCTGTGCACAACTCGGCCCGAGGCCGCGCCACGCCGTCCGGTCCGACTTGACCCCGAGCAGCGCCGGCTGTCAGCGGCGTACGTCAGACTGGTCTCCGGCTTGGAAGCCGACGAAGCCGATGAAGACAGCCCAGCAGGGCCAGCCAGCAACAAGCAGGAGGCGGTTCCGGTGAAGATCCGGGTGGAGCGCGATGTACTCGCGGAGGCAGTGGCCTGGGCGGCCCGCAGCCTCCCGGCCCGTCCGCCGGTGCCGGTCCTCGCGGGACTGCTGCTGAAGGCCGAGGACGGCTCGCTCAGCCTCTCCGGCTTCGACTACGAGGTCTCGGCCCGCGTCTCCGTCGAGGCCGATGTGGAAGAGGACGGCACCGTCCTCGTCTCCGGCCGGCTCCTCGCCGACATCTGCCGCGCACTTCCCAACAGGCCTGTGGAGATCTCCACCGACGGCGTCCGCGCCACCGTGGTCTGCGGCTCCTCGCGATTCACACTCCACACCCTGCCTGTGGAGGAGTACCCGGCGCTGCCCCAGATGCCCACCGCCACCGGCACCGTCCCGGCCGAGGTCTTCGCGTCCGCCGCCGCCCAGGTCGCCATCGCCGCCGGCCGTGACGACACCCTGCCGGTGCTCACCGGTGTGCGCATCGAGATCGAGGGCGACACCGTCACCCTGGCCTCGACCGACCGCTACCGCTTCGCCGTCCGCGAGTTCATGTGGAAGCCGGAGACCCCCGACGTCTCCGCCGTCGCCCTGGTCCCCGCCAAGACGCTGCTGGACACCGCCAAGTCCCTCAGCGGCGGCGACTCCGTCTCGCTGGCGCTCTCCGGCTCCGGCGCGGGCGAGGGCCTCATCGGCTTCGAGGGCGCCGGCCGCCGCACCACGACGCGGCTGCTGGAAGGCGACCTGCCGAAGTACCGCACCCTCTTCCCGACCGAGTTCAACTCGGTCGCCGTGATCGAGACGGCCCCCTTCGTCGAGGCCGTCAAGCGCGTGGCCCTGGTCGCCGAGCGCAACACCCCGGTCCGGCTGAGCTTCGAGCAGGGCGTGCTGATCCTGGAGGCCGGCTCCAGCGACGACGCACAGGCTGTGGAAAGGGTCGACGCCCGGCTGGAGGGCGACGACATCTCCATCGCCTTCAACCCCGGCTTCCTGCTGGAGGGTCTGTCCGCGATCGACTCCCCGGTCGCCCAGCTCTCCTTCACCACCTCGACGAAGCCGGCGCTGCTCAGCGGCAAGCCCGCGGTCGACGCGGAGGCGGACGAGGCGTACAAGTACCTGATCATGCCGGTGCGGCTCTCGGGCTGACGCTCCGGCCCGATGCCCCCGGCGGGCCGGGTGCGCGAGGGTCACCTCTCGCAAGGCCGCGGCATGCCGGTGCGGCCGTCCGGCGGGCGCGCTGCGGACGGGCACCGACGTCCCCCGTACGGACCAGCGGACGGGGGACGGAGCGCCGCATGGACGCACCGCGGACGGGTACCCGCCCCACCGTTTGAGCGCTCGGTCCCGACAGGTGTGCACGGACCCCCGGGCGTAGGCTCGGATCCGGGTAAACCGCTACGACTACGGCATAGAGGATCACTGATGGAGCTCGGTCTCGTCGGTCTCGGCAAGATGGGCGGCAACATGCGCGAGCGCATCCGCCGCGCAGGCCACACCGTCATCGGATACGACCGCAATGCGGACCTCGCGGATGTCCACAGCCTCCAGGAGCTTGTGGATTCCCTGAAGGGTCCCCGGGTCGTGTGGGTCATGGTCCCCGCCGGCGCGGCGACCCAGTCCACCATCGACGAGCTCGGCGAGCTGCTGTCGCCTGGCGACGTCGTCGTGGACGGCGGCAACTCCCGCTGGACGGACGACGAGAAGCACGCCGAGGAGCTGGCCGCCAAGGGCATCGGCTTCGTCGACTGCGGTGTCTCCGGCGGCGTCTGGGGCCTGGAGAACGGTTACGCGCTGATGTACGGCGGCGACGCCGAGCACGTCGCGAAGGTGCAGCCGGTCTTCGACGCGCTGAAGCCCGAGGGCGAGTTCGGCTCCGTGCACGCCGGCAAGGTCGGCGCGGGCCACTTCGCGAAGATGGTCCACAACGGCATCGAGTACGCCATGATGCAGGCGTTCGCCGAGGGCTGGGAGCTGCTGGAGGCGGTCGACTCCGTCACCGACGTGCGCGAGATCTTCCGCTCCTGGCAGGAGGGCACGGTCATCCGCTCCTGGCTGCTCGACCTCGCCGTCAAGGCCCTGGACGACGACGAGCACCTCGACAAGCTGCGCGGCTACGCGTCCGACTCGGGCGAGGGCCGCTGGACGGTCGAGGCCGCCATCGACAACGCGGTCCCGCTCCCCGCGATCACCGCCTCCCTCTTCGCCCGCTTCGCGTCCCGCCAGGACGACTCGCCGCAGATGAAGATGATCGCCGCGCTGCGCAACCAGTTCGGCGGCCACGCGGTCGAGAGCAAGTAACACCCCACGCGAATCAGGAGGCTCGGCGCGCACCCATGCACGTTTCGCATCTCTCGCTCGCCGACTTCCGCTCGTACGCCCGGGTCGAGGTCCCGCTCGACCCGGGCGTCACGGCTTTCGTGGGACCCAACGGCCAGGGAAAGACCAACCTCGTCGAGGCGGTCGGCTATCTGGCGACCCTCGGCAGCCACCGGGTCTCCTCCGACGCCCCGCTGGTCCGCCTCGGCGCGGACCGGGCGTTCATCCGCGCCGCCGTCGTCCAGGGCGAGCGGCAGCAGCTCATCGAGCTGGAGCTCAACCCGGGCAAGGCCAATCGGGCCCGGATCAACCGCTCGTCCCAGGTCCGGCCCCGGGACGTACTGGGCATCGTGCGCACGGTGCTGTTCGCCCCCGAGGACCTGGCCCTGGTCAAGGGCGACCCCGGGGAGCGCCGCCGGTTCCTCGACGAGCTGGTCACCGCCCGTTCCCCGCGGATGGCGGGCGTGCGCTCGGACTACGAGCGCGTCCTGAAGCAGCGCAACACCCTGCTGAAGTCCGCCGTGCTGGCCCGTCGGCACGCCGGCCGGACGATGGACGTCTCCACCCTGGACATCTGGGACCAGCACCTGGCCCGCGCCGGCGCCGAACTGCTGGCGCACCGCCTGGACCTGATCGCCGCGCTGCTGCCGCTGGCCGACGCCGCGTACGAGCGGCTGGCGCCGGGCGGCGGCCCGCTCGCCTTCGACTACCGCGGCCCGGTCGGGGCCGGCGGCCCGGATGGTGCGCACACCCGCGAGGAGCTGTACGAGGTGCTGCTGACCGCGCTGGGCGAGGCGCGCAAGCAGGAGATGGAGCGCGGGGTGACCCTCGTCGGCCCGCATCGCGACGACCTCGTGCTGCGGCTGGGGCAGCTGCCCGCCAAGGGGTACGCGAGCCACGGCGAGTCCTGGTCGTACGCGCTGGCGCTGCGGCTGGCCTCGTACGAGCTGCTCAAGGCGGAGGGCAACGAGCCGGTGCTCGTCCTCGACGACGTCTTCGCCGAGCTGGACACCCGCCGCCGGGAGCGGCTGGCGGAGCTGGTCGCCGACGGCGAGCAGGTGCTGGTGACGGCCGCGGTGGACGACGACGTCCCGGGCGTCCTGACGGGCGCGCGGTACGCGGTCTCCGAGGGGACGGTCGAGCGGGTATGACCGAGCACTCCCCTCTGACCGAGCACTCCCCGGCGCGCAGGGTCCCGGAGCCGTCCGGCGTGGACCTGGCGCGGGTCGCGCTGCGCGCGGCCAAGGAGCAGGCGCGGGCGCGGGGCGCGGCCGTGCAGCAGAAGAAGCAGGCGCGCCGCGGCGGCCTGCGCTCCGGCGCGCGCGCCGACGGCCGCGATCCGCTGCCGCTGGGCGCGGCCATCAACCGCCTGATCACCGAGCGCGGCTGGGAGACGCCTGCGGCGGTCGGCGGGGTGACCGGCCGCTGGCCGCAGATCGTCGGCGAGAACGTGGCGCTGCACTGCGAGCCGCAGGGCTACGACGAGGACGCGCGGGTGCTGACCGTGCGGTGCGATTCGACGACGTGGGCGACCCAGCTCCGGCTGCTGGCCCCGACGCTGGTGGCCCGCCTCAACGACGACCTGGGCCAGGGCACCGTCCGGCTGATCAAGGTGCTGGGCCCGGGCGGGCCGTCGCGCCGGTACGGAGCGCTGCGCGCGCCGGGGAGCACGGGACCGGGCGACACCTACGGGTGAGCCGGGGCGCTCCCGGTGCCCGGGAGAGCCGTGGGGCGTATTGGGAGAAGGGGGACGACAGGTGTCCCCCGAGCGTGGTAGCGGGCGGTTGACAACCCGAAGCGCTGAGTGCCGCTGTGAGCCTCTTGGAGCCCCGGGGCGCATATAGGGAGTCGGCTGATGCCGGTTCAGGGCGGCACATGCGGACTCAGACGCCGCCAAACCCCCATTCATGTCGGCGCTACCGGTAGACTGGTGGTAATCCCGCGCGCTTCGCGGAAACAAGTCGAACGACGCAGTCGCTCCCGCCTGCCCTCCCGGTCTCCCGACCGACGGCGCCCCGCCGCACAGGCAGGAGAAGGTCTGTGCTGTGCCAGAAAGGGCGCTTCGTGGCCGATTCCGGCAACCCCAACGAGAACACCACCCCTTCCCCCGAGGAAGGCGCCACTCCTGTGCCGGAGGACGCCTCGTCCGGAGCTCCGGGCGGAGGTGCGTCGTACGACGCCAGCGCGATCACCGTGCTGGAGGGTCTGGACGCGGTCCGCAAGCGGCCGGGCATGTACATCGGCTCCACCGGTGAGCGCGGTCTGCACCACCTGGTGTACGAGGTCGTCGACAACTCCGTCGACGAGGCCCTGGCCGGCCACGCCGACACCATCGACGTCACGATCCTGCCGGACGGCGGCGTCCGCGTGATCGACAACGGCCGCGGCATCCCCGTCGGCATCGTCCCCTCCGAGGGCAAGCCGGCCGTGGAGGTCGTGCTGACCGTCCTGCACGCGGGCGGCAAGTTCGGCGGCGGCGGCTACGCGGTCTCCGGCGGTCTGCACGGCGTCGGCGTCTCCGTCGTCAACGCGCTGTCCTCGCGCGTCGCCGTCGAGGTCAAGACGGACGGCTTCCGCTGGACGCAGGACTACAAGCTCGGCGTCCCCACCGCCCCGTTGCAGAAGAACGAGGCGACGGACGAGACCGGCACCTCAGTCACCTTCTGGGCCGACGGCGACATCTTCGAGACCACCGACTACTCCTTCGAGACGCTGTCGCGGCGCTTCCAGGAGATGGCGTTCCTCAACAAGGGCCTGACCATCGCCCTCACCGACGAGCGCCCGGACCACGTGGACGAGGAGGGCAAGCCGCTCACCGTCCGCTACCACTACGAGGGCGGCATCTCGGACTTCGTCCGCTACCTCAACTCGCGCAAGGGCGAGCTGATCCACCCCACGGTGATCTCACTCGAGGCCGAGGACAAGGAGCGGCAGCTCTCCCTCGAGATCGCGATGCAGTGGAACAGCCAGTACACCGAGGGCGTCTACAGCTTCGCCAACATCATCCACACCCATGAGGGCGGCACGCACGAGGAGGGCTTCCGGGCGGCGCTGACCTCGCTGATCAACAAGTACGCGCGCGACAAGAAGCTGCTCCGCGAGAAGGACGACAACCTCACGGGCGACGACATCCGCGAGGGTCTGACCGCGATCATCTCGGTCAAGCTGAGCGAGCCGCAGTTCGAGGGCCAGACCAAGACCAAGCTGGGCAACACGGAGGCGAAGACCTTCGTCCAGAAGGCGGTCTACGAGCACCTCACCGACTGGCTGGACCGCAACCCGATCGAGGCCGCGGACATCATCCGCAAGTCGATCCAGGCCGCCACGGCCCGCGTCGCCGCCCGCAAGGCGCGCGACCTGACCCGCCGCAAGGGCCTGCTGGAGACCGCCTCGCTGCCCGGCAAGCTGTCGGACTGCCAGTCGAACGACCCGGCCAAGTGCGAGATCTTCATCGTCGAGGGCGACTCCGCCGGCGGCTCGGCCAAGTCCGGCCGGAACCCCGAGTACCAGGCGATCCTCCCGATCCGCGGCAAGATCCTCAACGTCGAGAAGGCCCGGATCGACAAGATCCTCCAGAACCAGGAGATCCAGGCGCTGATCTCCGCGTTCGGCACCGGCGTGCACGAGGACTTCGACATCGACAAGCTCCGCTATCACAAGATCATCCTGATGGCGGACGCCGACGTCGACGGCCAGCACATCAACACCCTGCTGCTGACCTTCCTCTTCCGCTTCATGCGCCCGCTGGTCGAGGCCGGTCACGTCTACCTGTCGCGCCCCCCGCTGTACAAGATCAAGTGGGGCCGGGACGACTTCGAGTACGCGTACTCGGACCGCGAGCGCGACGCGCTGATCCAGCTCGGCCGCGAGAACGGCAAGCGCATCAGGGACGACTCGGTCCAGCGCTTCAAGGGTCTCGGCGAGATGAACGCCGAGGAGCTGCGCGTCACCACGATGGACATCGACCACCGGGTGCTCGGTCAGGTCACCCTGGACGACGCGGCGCAGGCGGACGACCTGTTCTCGGTGCTCATGGGCGAGGACGTCGAGGCACGGCGCTCGTTCATCCAGCGCAACGCCAAGGACGTCCGCTTCCTCGACATCTGAGTCGGCCTGCACGAACAGCCGCGGCTCGAAAGGACTTTGAACACCAATGGCCGACGAGATGACCCCTGACACGCCCGTGACCCCGGACGGCACCACGCCCGAGGGGCAGCCCGCCACCATCGAGGGCGTCGGGATGCGCGTCGAGCCCGTCGGGCTCGAAACGGAGATGCAGCGCTCCTACCTCGACTACGCGATGAGCGTCATCGTCTCGCGTGCGCTGCCCGACGTGCGGGACGGCCTCAAGCCGGTGCACCGGCGCGTGCTCTACGCGATGTACGACGGCGGGTACCGGCCCGAGAAGGGCTTCTACAAGTGCGCCCGCGTCGTCGGCGACGTCATGGGTACGTACCACCCGCACGGTGACGCCTCCATCTACGACGCGCTGGTCCGGCTGGCCCAGCCGTGGTCGATGCGGATGCCGCTGGTCGACTCCAACGGCAACTTCGGCTCGCCGGGCAACGACCCGGCGGCGGCCATGCGGTACACCGAGTGCAAGATGGCGCCGCTGTCCATGGAGATGGTCCGGGACATCGACGAGGAGACCGTCGACTTCCAGGACAACTACGACGGCCGGAACCAGGAGCCGACGGTCCTGCCGTCGCGCTTCCCCAACCTGCTGGTGAACGGTTCCGCCGGTATCGCGGTCGGCATGGCGACCAACATCCCGCCGCACAACCTGCGCGAGGTCGCCGAGGGTGCCCAGTGGTACCTGGCCAACCCGGAGGCCACCCCCGAGGAGCTGCTCGACGCGCTCGTCGACCGGATCAAGGGCCCCGACTTCCCGACCGGCGCCCTCGTGGTCGGCCGCAAGGGCATCGAGGAGGCGTACCGCACCGGCCGCGGCTCGATCACCATGCGCGCGGTGGTCGAGGTCGAGGAGATCCACAACCGCCAGTGCCTGGTGGTCACCGAGCTGCCCTACCAGGTCAACCCGGACAACCTCGCGCAGAAGATCGCCGACCTGGTGAAGGACGGCAAGATCGGCGGCATCGCGGACGTCCGCGACGAGACCTCGTCCCGGACCGGTCAGCGCCTGGTGATCGTCCTCAAGCGGGACGCCGTCGCCAAGGTCGTCCTCAACAACCTCTACAAGCACACCGACCTCCAGACCAACTTCGGCGCGAACATGCTCGCCCTGGTCGACGGGGTACCGCGGACCCTGTCGCTGGACGCGTTCATCCGCAACTGGGTCGCCCACCAGATCGAGGTCATCGTCCGGCGCACCCGCTTCCGGCTGCGCAAGGCCGAGGAGCGCGCCCACATCCTGCGCGGCCTGCTCAAGGCGCTGGACGCGATCGACGAGGTCATCGCGCTGATCCGGCGCAGCGACACGGTCGACGTCGCCCGCGAGGGCCTGATGGGCCTGCTGTCGATCGACGAGATCCAGGCCAACGCGATCCTGGAGATGCAGCTCCGCCGGCTGGCGGCCCTGGAGCGGCAGAAGATCGTCGCGGAGCACGACGAACTCCAGGCGAAGATCAACCAGTACAACGCGATCCTGGCTTCCCCGGAGCGCCAGCGCGGCATCATCAGCGACGAACTGACGGCGATCGTCGAGAAGTTCGGCGACGACCGGCGCTCCAAGCTGGTGCCCTTCGAAGGCGACATGTCCATCGAGGACCTGATCGCCGAGGAGGACATCGTCGTCACCATCACCAACGGTGGCTACGTCAAGCGCACGAAGACCGAGGACTACCGCTCGCAGAAGCGCGGCGGCAAGGGCGTGCGGGGCACCAAGCTGAAGCAGGACGACATCGTCGACCACTTCTTCGTCTCCACCACCCACCACTGGCTGCTCTTCTTCACCAACAAGGGCCGGGTCTACCGGGCCAAGGCGTACGAGCTGCCGGACGCCGGCCGGGACGCGCGCGGCCAGCACGTGGCCAACCTGCTCGCCTTCCAGCCGGACGAGCAGATCGCGCAGATCCTCGCCATCCGCGACTACGACGCGGCGCCCTACCTGGTGCTGGCCACCAAGTCGGGCCTGGTGAAGAAGACCTCGCTCAAGGACTACGACTCCCCGCGCTCCGGCGGCGTCATCGCCATCAACCTCCGGGCGATGGACGACGGCCGCGAGGACGAGCTGATCGGCGCCGAGCTGGTGTCGGCCGACGACGACCTGCTGCTGATCAGCAAGAAGGCGCAGTCCATCCGGTTCACCGCCACGGACGACTCGCTCCGCCCGATGGGCCGGGCCACCTCCGGCGTCAAGGGCATGAGCTTCCGCGAGGGTGACGAGCTGCTGTCGATGAACGTCGTCCGTCCGGGCACGTTCGTCTTCACCGCGACCGACGGCGGCTACGCCAAGCGCACGCCCGTGGACGAGTACCGCGTCCAGGGCCGCGGTGGCCTCGGAATCAAGGCCGCGAAGATCGTCGAGGACCGGGGATCGCTGGTCGGCGCCCTGGTCGTCGAGGAGACGGACGAGATCCTCGCGATCACCCTCAGCGGTGGTGTCATCCGGACCCGGGTCAACGAAGTGCGGGAAACCGGGCGTGACACCATGGGCGTCCAACTGATCAATTTGGGCAAGCGCGACGCCGTCGTGGGCATCGCGAGGAACGCCGAGGCCGGCCGAGAGGCCGAGGAGGTCGACGAGGACACGTCGGCCGAGGCCGGGGGCGGGGGGCCCGAGGTGGCCGGAGGCACGGAGCCTGCGGTCGAGGACACCGAGGAGTAGGTCGTGAGTCGAGCCACGGGCACCGCGGCAAGCGGTGCGGACGCCAAGCGACGCGGTGCCGGTGCTTCGTCGAGCACCGCGGTCGGCAAGGACGGTGCCCGTGGCGCCGACGCGGACGGGGCAGACTCCCCGGGTGGGAGCGACACCACCGCCGCCGACAGGGGGGACTCCATGACGGAGACCAAGGGCCCGAAGCCGTACCACCCGCCGAAGGCCTACGAGCCGCCGGCCGAGCGCACCGCGTCCAAGGCCGGCAAGGGCGCCGGGGGCGCCGCCAAGGGGGGCACCAAGAGCATGAGCAAGCCCGCGGGGACCGCCACGGCCCCGTCCGCGTCCCGGCAGGTGCCCGCCCAGGCGGCGCCGGCCGCCGCGGCGCCCCGCACCCGCTCCGCGCGGCTGCGGGTGGCCAAGGCCGACCCGTGGTCGGTGATGAAGGTCAGCTTCCTGCTGTCGCTCGCCCTGGCCGTCTGCACGATCGTGGCGGTCACGGTGCTGTGGCTGGTCCTGGACGCCATGGGCGTCTTCTCGGCCGTCGGCGGCACCATCAGCGACGCCACCTCGGGTGAGGGCGGCGGGTTCGACCTCCAGTCGTTCCTGTCGCTGCCGCGGGTCCTGATGTTCACCGTCGTGATCGCGGTCATCGAGGTGGTCCTGGCGACCGCCCTGGCGACCCTCATCGCCTTCGTCTACAACCTCTCGGCGTCCTTCGTGGGCGGCGTCGAGCTCACCCTCGCCGAGGACGAATAGCCTTCGCGGAACGGCCCGGCGAGGTGGGGAGGCCGGGCGATTTTGGGACTGGGCCCCAAGTGCGCTAATCTTTCGGTGCAGCGCGGGGCTATAGCTCAGACGGTTAGAGCGCTTCCCTGATAAGGAAGAGGCCACAGGTTCAAGTCCTGTTAGCCCCACCGGCCCGATCGGCCCGGACGGAGAGAAATCTCCGGCCGGGCCGATCGGCTTTTCCGGACAAGTCGTCCGTGAGCGCCGGGACGGTACGACAAAGGTCCGATACAGGTCACCGATCGGTATCGGCCGGTGTGTATCATCGGCCACCAGAGTCCCCTTACGTCAAGGAAAGACGAGGTCGCGCGGTGAAGAAGCTGCTCCTGGTCGCACTGGCCGCCATCGGCGGGCTCCTCGTGTACCGCCAGATCCAGGCGGATCGCGCCGAGCAGGATCTGTGGACGGAGGCGACCGACTCCGTGCCCGCAGGTTCGGGTGTGTGAGACGACGAGTTCTACGCGGAGCCCCGGCCGGTACGACGGCCGGGGCTCCGTTGTTTTCACCGGCACCTGGATTCGCTATCGCGAATAAAATGATTGCAGTTGTGAAGTGCCCGGATCAGGTGCGGGAGAGGGCCCAGATCCCCACCGCGAGGCACAGCAACGCCAGCACCAGCACCGCGACGGCCGTGGAGCGCGCCGGGGGCGCCGGCCGCCGGGAGCGCGCCCGACGGCGTCCAGGGCCGTCGGGGACCGCCGTCAGGGGGAGTGCGACGGGCTGCGGGGGCGTGGGCGGCATCGGGGGCGGTACGGGCCGTGGCGGGGCGCCCAAGGGGCCGTGAGGGGGCGTCGGCCGGGAGCCGTCGGGGCGGCTCCGGCCGTGGGGACCTCGGGGGCCCTCGGGGCCCTCGGGGCCGAAACCGGGAGGCAGCGGGCCGATCTGGTCGAAGACCTCGACCGGCTCCTCCCCGGCGGCCGGCGGGGGCAGCAGCGGTACGGCCGCGGCCAGGGCCGTACGGGCCTCGGCGGCGCTCCGGAAGCGCAGTACCGGGTCGGGGGCCAGCAGCCGGGCCAGGACGTCCCACAGCGCCGCCGGGACCTCGTCGGGGGCCGGCGGCACGGAGGGCGCGCCCTCCGCGAGGAACCGGCCGACGAGGGCGCCGGCGTCCGGTTTCCGTCCGGTCAGCAGATACAGCGCGACGAGTCCGACGGCGAACAGATCGGCGGGGAAGTCCGGTTCCTCGCCCGCCATTTGCTCGGGCGCGAAGTAACCCGGGGTTCCCATCACATAGTTGGTCTCGGTGAGCCGCGGTTCGCCCTTCCGCATCGCACAGCCGAAATCGGAGAGCCGTAAATGCGGGGGACCGGTTCCGGTCGCCTCCAAAAGCAGATTCGCGGGTTTGATGTCCCGGTGCACCACGCCTTCCGCGTGCACCGCGGTGAGCGCGTCCAGCAACTGGTCCAGCAGCGCGCAGCAGAATCGCGCCGGCAACGGCCCGTAGTCGCCGATGAGATGGGCGACCGAGCCGCCGTGCACCACGTCCATGGTGAACAGCACCCGGTCGTCGTCGGCGCCCCAGCTGATCGGTGCCAGCACGTGCGGATGGTCGATGCGCAGTGCCTGCTCGCGGACGAAGCGCAGCAGCAGGGTGTGGGCGTGGCTCTGCTTGAGCACCTTCGCCGCCGCGTACCGCCGCCGTACCCGGTCCCAGACCCGCCAGACCTCCCCCACCCCACCGCGTCCGATGGGGTCCACCAGCTCGTAGCGCCCGGCGAGAACCTCCCCCATCGCGGCGGGTCAGCTCTGGTGGGCCTCGTAGTGGGCGACCGCCTCGGCGGTCCGGCCGGCGCCGTAGACGCGCAGGAACTCGGCCAGTTCGGGGTGGGTGGGGGCGAGCGTGCCGGCCGCGTCGATGATGTCGCCGGCGGCGGCCACCGAGCGCAGCAGCGACTGGATCTCGCGCACCACCCGCTTGACGGTCGGAGCGCCGCTGCTGGCCGTGGTCTGCGTGGAGTTGAGGACCGAGCCGCCGGAGCTCCGCTTGACCTCCTCCATCCGCTCCGCGGCCTCCGCGGCGCTCACACTGCCGTCGGCCACCTGGTGGGAGAGCTCCTGGAGGGCCTGGACGCGCTGTACCACCGCCGGGTTGCCGATCTTCGCGCGCTGACCGCTCATCAACTGCGAGAGCATGGGCGCCGAAAGGCCCAGCACGGACGCCAGACGCGCCTGGTTGAGACCGAGATCGTCGATCAGCCGGCGGAAGAGCGCCCCCAGCGGCTCCCCGTACCAGCTCCGCTGCAGCTCTCGTGCGCGGGCGGTGGCTTCCTGCTGTGCTGCGTCCATCTCGCTCTCCCCTTCGCTTCGCTGCCGCGAATCTTGCGGTGCATCCTACGGAGAGTGGCGGGACGCGGCGATACCTGGTCGGCCCTGCTGCCGGCACCGGGTACCCTGGTGCTCCGAGGGGCCTTAGCTCAGTTGGTAGAGCGCTGTCTTTGCATGGCAGATGTCAGGGGTTCGACTCCCCTAGGCTCCACGCAAAATCCCCTCCGACCTGCGTCGACGCGGTCGGAGGGGATTTTTTGACGTCCGGGGCGGGACCGGGGGCCGGAGCCTCAGGAGGGGTCGTCCTCCTTCTTCCCGTCGCCCGCCCGGTCCTCGGCGGCCTTCTCGTTCTCGGCGGACGCCGCTTCCGCCTCGGCCTGCTTGGCCTGGACCTCCGGGTCGAGGGGGGAGCGGTCGCCGCTGCCGTCGACGGAGGTGAGGTGGGGGCGGTCGGCGATCTCGGTGGCGGCCGGGGGCTCGACCAGCCAGTCCGGGTTGGCCTGCTTGTCCCACCACCGCCAGGCCGCGACGGCGCCGCCCACCAGCAGGCCCGCGAAGGCCAGCCGCTTCGCCACCCGACCGGCCCGGCCGCGGCGGGAGCGCTTGCGGCCCAGGCGCTCCACGTCCTGCGCCGGGACCTGGCCGCGCAGCACGGCGAGCGCGGCGGTGCCGCGGGAGACGGCCTCGTCGCGGACGGGCTCGGCGGCGGCGCGGGCCCGGGCGGCAGCCTGGTTGACCTTGGGCGGCAGCACCTCGAGAGCGTGGTCGATCCGGGGCTGCAGGTGCGCGTCGTACTGGGAACGCGCCTGGTGGGCGGCCTCGGCCACCTTGGGGGCGAGCCGGACGCGGGCTTCGTGCGCATAGTGCACGGCGGCTTCCTTGGCCGTGCCGGCGTAGGGCGCCACCACTTCGGCCGCGTGGCGCACGCTGTCCTTGGCGGTGCTGGTCGCGGCGCGCACGCTGTCCTTGCGGGTCACGAGAACCTCCTCCTCGGTGGCGTACTGGACTGTCGCCTTTCCACCCAGTGGGAAATCATGCCTGTCCAGGGGCGGTCCGGCAGGTTCGGAGGGGCATCCGGGTCAACGGGCCTCCGGCTCGACAATGCCATGGTTCGCCGCCGCGCGCGGGGCTTTGGGCGTTACTCGCCGGACGCCGGTCCGTGCGAGGATCGGTGGCTGTCAGTGCAGACTATGGAAGGTAGATCGTGGCCGAGCAGCTCTACGCGACCCTGAAGACCAACCAGGGGGACATCGAGATCCGGCTCCTGCCGAATCACGCCCCGACGACGGTCAAGAACTTCGTCGAGCTCGCGAAGGGCGAGCGCGAGTGGGTCCACCCGGCGACCGGCAAGAAGTCCACGGACAAGCTGTACGACGGCACGGTGTTCCACCGCGTCATCAGCGGCTTCATGATCCAGGGCGGTGACCCGCTGGGCAACGGCACCGGCGGCCCGGGGTACGAGTTCAAGGACGAGTTCCACCCCGACCTGGCGTTCAACAAGCCGTACCTGCTGGCCATGGCCAACGCCGGCCCGGGCACCAACGGCTCGCAGTTCTTCATCACCGTGTCCCCGACCGCGTGGCTGACCGGCAAGCACACCATCTTCGGCGAGGTCAGCAACGACGCGAGCAAGAAGGTCGTGGACGCCATCGCGGGCACCCAGACCAACCCGCGCACCGACCGTCCGGTCCAGGACGTCGTCATCGAGAGCGTCGTGATCGAGTCCCGCTGAGGACCGTTCGCGTACGCAGGGAACCCGGCGCCCCGCCCGTCCGTAAGACGGTCGGGGCCCTGCTCGGCAACGGCGGTGCCCGGGACCGCCACAGGGGCGAGGGGAGAGCATGAACGACCAGGCCGTCTGCTGCTACCGGCATCCGGACCGCGAGACGGGCATCCGCTGTACGCGCTGCGAACGGCCGATCTGTCCCGACTGCATGGTCAACGCCTCGGTCGGCTTTCACTGCCCCGAGTGCTCGGGCGGCGGCTCCGGCCCCGGCCGGGGGGACGACCGGCAGGACACCGCCCCGCGTACGGCCGGGGGCTCCGTCGAACGCCCCGGTGACCCCTTTCTGGTGACCAAGGTGCTGCTGGGCATCAACATCGCGATCTGGATCGCGGTGATGGTCAAGGGGCAGGACGTCGTCGGCACTCTGGAACTGATCGGGCGCGACCCGTTCCAGGACGGCGAGGGCGTCGCCGAGGGCCAGTGGTACCGGCTGCTGACCTCGCTGTTCCTGCACGAGTCGGTGATGCACATCGGCTTCAACATGCTGTCGCTCTGGTGGCTGGGACCCCCGCTGGAGGCCGCCTTCGGCCGGGCCCGGTACCTGGCGCTCTACCTGCTGTCGGGGCTCGGCGGCAGCGCGCTCACCTATCTGATGGTCGACCCGGGCGGGCGGTCGTACGGCGCCTCGGGCGCGATCTTCGGCCTGCTGGGCGCCACCGCCGTGCTGATGCGCCGGCTGAAGTACGACATGCGGCCGGTGATGGCGCTGCTCGTGCTCAACCTGATCTTCACCTTCACCTGGAACAACATCGCCAAGGAAGCGCACGTCGGCGGCCTGGTGGTGGGGGCCCTGGTGGCGTACGGCATGGTGCACGCGCCCCGCGCGCGGCGGGCGCTGGTGCAGTGGCTGACCTGCGGGGCCGCGCTGGTGGCGATCCTGGTGACGGTGGTCGTCAGGACGGCCGAGCTGACCTAGGGGGCTCTCCGGGGTTCCGGCCCCGGACCGTCACCCGCGCCTGTCACCCACATCAGTGGGCCGGAAGTTGTCCACAGCATCCGCCGACCGGTGTGCAGGACGGTGGGAAAGCCGCCTCCGGTCCTGGGCGAACCGCCTCCGACCTGCGGATATGACGACGGACGCCGATGTGGCCGACGATCCACAGGGGTCGCGAACAGTCACACCGGCGTCAACGCCGAGGAAGTTATCCACAGATCTTCTGAGTTTTTCCCCACTGTGGATGAGGGTGTGGATAACCGGGTCGGGCCGTCACTCCGGCCCCCCGCTTCCGACCCGCTACTTCCACTGGGTGGAGACCACGAACCCTGCCGCGATGAAGCCGAAGCCGACCACGATGTTCCAGTTGTGCAGGGACTCGATGGGCATGTCGCTGCCCGTCACGTAGAAGACGACGATCCACGCGAGCCCGATCAGGAACAGCGCCAGCATGAGCGGAGCCACCCACCGCCGCCCGCTGTTCAGCTTGATGCTCTGCTGCTTCGCCGGCGGAGGCGTGAAGTCTTCCTTCTTGCGGATCCGTGACTTCGGCACGAGGAACTCTCCTGTCGATGCGCTGCGTAACCGCGCTGGGGGTACAAGGGCTGGTCGGCCGCGTCGGGGAGCGCTTCCTCCCCCCGGGCGTCCGTTAGCGTAGTGCTTCAGCGGCGTCGGAGAGGACAAGGGTACGTTGAGCAATTCTGCCGTCTCCACCAGCGACGCAGCGCCCGGCCACCGCCCTCCCCGGCGATTCCGGCCGGTACGGCTGCTGACGGCCGCGGTCTTCGCCCTCGCCGGCCTCATCTTCTGGATGAGCTTCAACACCGCCAAGGGCACCGACATCCGCACCGACGCCTCCATGCTCCGGCTCTCCGACCTCATCCAGCAGCGCAGCAAGGGCAACGGCGAACTGGAGCGGAGCGCCGCCGGACTGCGCGCCGAGGTCGACTCCCTCGCCGGCCGCGACTCCGGCGGCGACACCGCCGAGGCCCGTCGGCTGGCCGCCCTGGGCGACGCCGCCGGCACCCGGGAGATCGGCGGCACCGGCCTGACGGTCACCCTGACCGACGCCCCGCCCAACGCCACCGCCAAGATCCCCGGCGTCCCGCAGCCCCAGCCCAACGACCTGGTCATCCACCAGCAGGACCTCCAGGCCGTCGTCAACGCCCTCTGGCAGGGCGGCGCCCAGGGCATCGAGGTGATGGACCAGCGGCTGATCTCGACCAGCGCCGTCCGCTGCGTCGGCAACACCCTGATCCTCCAGGGCCGCGTCTACTCCCCGCCCTACAAGATCACCGCTGTCGGTGACCGCGGCCGGCTGCGCAAGGCCCTGGACACGTCGCCCACCATCCAGAACTACCAGCAGTACGTCGCCGCCTACGGCCTCGGCTGGAAGGTCGACCAGCACGACAAGGTCACCCTCCCCGGCTACACCGGCGCGGTGGAGCTGCACTACGCCAAGCCGGCCGGCTGACGGGCCCCCGCGCGCCCGGCGGGAACTCCGCGCCGGGGTTTGCCCGGCTGCGCCCCGCGCACGGGTGCGGCCCCTTACTCTGGTCCGGCAAAGACCATCCCCGTCGGCAAGTAGGGACAGCATGTACGTCTGGATCTGGCGTCATCTGCCGGGCAACGCGTGGGTGAAGGCCCTGATCTCCGTGGTCCTCGTGCTGGCCGTCGTCTACGTCCTCTTCCAGTACGTCTTCCCCTGGGCCGAACCGCTGCTGCCGTTCAACGACGTGACGGTGAACGACAGCCTGCCGACACCGGCAACGGAATGGCGGTGACGCGATGAGCGCGCGCATCCTCGTCGTGGACAACTACGACAGCTTCGTCTTCAACCTGGTCCAGTACCTCTACCAGCTCGGCGCCGAGTGCGAGGTGCGCCGCAACGACGAGGTCGAACCGGCACACGCGCAGGACGGGTTCGACGGGGTGCTGCTCTCGCCCGGCCCCGGAGCGCCCGAACAGGCCGGAGTCTGCGTCGACATGGTGCGGCACTGCGCGGCCACCGGAGTGCCCGTGTTCGGCGTCTGCCTGGGCATGCAGTCCATGGCCGTCGCGTACGGCGGGGTGGTCGGCCGGGCGCCCGAGCTGCTGCACGGCAAGACCTCGTCCGTGAGCCACCAGGGCGCCGGTGTCTTCCAGGGGCTGCCCTCGCCGTTCACCGCCACCCGCTACCACTCCCTCGCCGTCGCGCGGGAGAGCTGGCCGGACGAGCTGGAGATGACTGCCTGGACGGAGAGCGGCGTCGCCATGGGCCTGCGCCACCGCGATCTCCCCGTCGAGGGCGTGCAGTTCCATCCCGAGTCGGTGCTCACCGAGTGGGGGCACCGGATGCTCGCCAACTGGCTCGTCTCCTGCGGTGACACGGGGGCGGTGGAACGGTCGGCCGGGCTCGCCCCGGTGGTGGGCAAGGCCGGAGAGTGAACGGGCTCCGCCCCGAGCGGGACCCCTGGGGGGCGCCGCCGCCGGAGCGGTACGCGCCCCCGCCGGCGGGCCCCCGGCCGCCCGCGGACCCGTACGGGTACGGGCCGGGCGAGCCGGCCGACGGCCCGTATGGGGACGCGTCGTCCACCGGCCCGTACCGGGACGGGGCGTCCGGCGGCCCGTACGGGCACGGGCGGAACGTTCCGGCCGACGACCCGTACGAGTACGTGCCGGGCGAGCGGGCCGCCGCGCCCTGGCCGTCGGCGCCCGGGCCCGCCGCCTGGTCCCCGGGCGTCTCCCGGCCGCTGCCGCCCGAGAACGCCGGACGGCTCGTCGCCCGGCCCTTTCCCCCTGAGACGCCGCGTCAGACCGTCTCCCGGCCCCTCCCGCCCGAAGTCCCGGTGGGCGTCCCCCCGCAGTCCCATGGCGGTGCCCTGCCCCCGCCGGCCGAGGACGACGCGACGATGCCGCTGCGCCGGACGGCGGCTCCTCCGGCCCCGTCGGTCACGGCTCCCCCGGCCGGCGGGCGGGCGGAGCGGCGCCGCGCGGCCCGGCGGGCGGAACGGGCGCGCAAGGACGGCCTCGGGGTGGTCGTCAGCCGGCTGCTGGGCGAAGTGTTCATCACCATCGGTGTGGTGATGCTGCTGTTCGTCGCCTACCAGCTGTGGTGGACCAACGTCATCGCCCAGCAGCAGGCCGGCGGCGCGGCGAAGGACCTCCGCAGGAGCTGGGCGCGGGACGGCGGCAAGGACCGGGACGCGGGCGCGTTCTCGCCCGGCGAGGGCTTCGCCATCATCTACATCCCCAAGCTCGACGTGAAGGCCCCGATCGCCGAGGGCACCGGGAAGCACAAGGTCCTGGACCGCGGCATGGTCGGGCACTACGGCAAGGGGCCGCTGAAGACCGCGATGCCCTGGGACCGGCAGGGCAACTTCGCGCTCGCGGGCCACCGCAACACCCACGGCGAACCGTTCCGCTACGTCAACCGGCTGCAGCCCGGTGACAAGATCGTGGTGGAGACGAAGAGCGCCTTCTACACCTATGAGATGACGAGCCGGCTGGACCAGACGTCACCGGCGAACGTCGGGGTCATCCGCCCGGTGCCGCAGGGTTCGGGCTTCACGGGACCGGGTCGGTACATCACCCTGACCACCTGCACCCCCGAATTCACCAGTACGTACCGGATGATCGTGTGGGGCAAGATGGTGGACGAGCGCCCGCGCGCGAAGGGCAAGCCGGACGCGCTCGTCGACTGACGGACGGCAGGGGAACGGGGTACGGGCGGGCTGTGGCAGAGACCGAGGAGCTGACCGACGGCGCGCCACCGCGGCGCGGCCGTACCCGGGGCCGGATAGCCGCCACCGTCGGCGTGATCGGCGAACTGCTGATCACCGCCGGCGTGCTGCTGGCGCTGTTCGTCGTCTACTCGCTGTGGTGGACGAACGTGATAGCCGACCGCGAGGCGAAGCGGCAGGGCGCCCAGGTGCGCGAGAACTGGGCGCGGAAGGGGCCGGGCGCCCTGGACACCAAGGACGGGGTCGGCTTCCTGCACGTGCCCGCCATGGGCAAGGGCGAGGTGCTGGTGAAGCCCGGCACGGGCAGCTCGGTGCTGAACGAGGGCGTGGCCGGCTACTACCGCAAGCCGGTGAAGGCCACCCTCCCTTGGGAGGGCCAGGGCAACCTCACGCTGGCGGCGCACCGGGACGGGCACGGCGCCAAGTTCCACAACATCCACAAGATCAAGGACGGTGACCCGGTCGTCTTCGAGACCCGGGACACCTGGTACGTCTACACGGTCTACAAGGAGCTCAAGCAGACCTCGCGGTTCAACGTGAAGGTCCTCGACCCGGTGCCACGGGAGTCCGGGAAGACCGTGCCGGGCCGCTACCTGACGCTGACGACCTGTACGCCGATCTACACCTCCGACTACCGCTACGTCGTCTGGGCGGAGCTGACGCGGACGGAGAAGGTCGACGAGAAGCGGACGCCGCCGAAGGAACTCCGGGGCTGAGCCCGGAAGCACGGAGCCCCGGTACCGCCCTCCTTGAGAAGGCGGTACCGGGGCTCCTGTGTGCCCTACGGGTCAGTGCCGGCGGCCTTCGAGGAAGCCGCCGAAGGGGCCGCCCTGGTCGTTGCCGCCGGGGTTCCCCTGGTTGTCGCCGCCCTGGTTGGCGCCGCCGATGTCCGTGCCGGGAGTGCCCGCACGGGTGACCAGGTTGACCGCCGTGCCCTTCTTCGCCTTGCCGCCGGGGAGCGGCATGGACGTCTGCACGACGGCCTTGTCGTCGTTCGGGCCCATGATGGTGCCGACCTTGAGCCCGGCGTCCTCCAGGGCCTTCTTGGCGTCCTTGAGGGGCAGGTTGGCCAGGTTGGGGACGTCGATGTCCTGCGGGCCCTTGGAGACCGACAGCTCGACCGTCGAACCGGGCGCGGCCCGCGTGTTGCCCTGCGGGGACTGGGCGGTCACCTGGCCGGCCGGGTCGCCGGAGTCGACGTCCTTCCGCGACACCTCGAACCCGTTGTCCTCGAGCTGCTTCTTGGCCGCGTCGAACTGCTGGCCCACCACCGGCGGAACGGTCTTCTCCGGAACGGCCGTGGCGACGGTGAGGGTGACCTCCGCGCCCTTCTCGGCCTGCTCGTTGGCGTCGGGGTTCTGCTTGATGACGGTGCCGGCCGTGGCCTCGTCGGTCTGCTCCTCCCTGCGGTGGACCGTGAAGCCCCTGTCCTCCAGCTGCTTCTTCGCCTTGTCGAACTGGATGTGGAGGACGTTGGGGACGTCGACCTTGGCCGGGCCCTTGGACAGCGAGACCGTGACCTCGCTGTTCCGCGCGACCTTGGCGCCGGGCTTGGGGTTCTGCTCGCAGACCTTGCCCTTGTCGGCGTCGCAGTTGACCGCCTTGCCGCTGTCGACGACCTTGAGCTCGACGTTCTCGCCCTGTTTCTGCGCGGAGTCGAGCTTCTCGCCGATCAGGTTGGGCACGGTGACGTCACCGCTCTTGCCGTCGCCGCTGAACAGCGACTTCCCGATGAAGATCGCGCCGACGAGGACCAGAATGCCCGCGACCACCAGGAGGATCGTCGAGAGGCTGCTCTTCTTCCGGCCGTTGCCGCCGTGGCCGGTGCCTTCCCCGCCGTCGTCGTAACCGCCGTACCCGCCGCCTCCGTAGCCCCCGCCGTCCCGTACGGGCGGCAGCATGGACGTCTGTCCGGCGGCGTTCGGGTCGTGCCGGCCGAGCATGGCCGTCGGCTGGTCCTCGCCGCCGTAGCCGACCGCGCCCATGGCGCCGTAGCCGGCCGCGGCGGCCACCGGGCGGCCCTCCAGGGCGGCCTCGATGTCGGCGCGCATCTCGTCGGCCGACTGGTAGCGGTAGTCCGGGTCCTTGACCAGCGCCTTCAGGACGATGGCGTCCATCTCGGGCGTGATCTCGGGGTCGAAGGCGCTCGGCGGGTTGGGCTCCTCGCGGACGTGCTGGTACGCGACCGCGACCGGCGAGTCGCCGATGAACGGCGGCCGGACGGTGAGCAGTTCGTAGAGGAGGCAGCCCGTCGAGTACAGGTCGGAGCGGGCGTCCACCTGCTCGCCCTTGGCCTGCTCCGGGGAGAGGTACTGGGCGGTGCCGATCACGGCGGCCGTCTGCGTCATCGTCATGCCGGCGTCGCCCATCGCGCGGGCGATGCCGAAGTCCATGACCTTGACCTGGCCGGTGCGGGTCAGCATGACGTTGGCGGGCTTGATGTCGCGGTGGACGATGCCCGCGCGGTGGGAGTACTCCAGCGCCTGGAGCACCCCGATCGTCATTTCGAGCGAACGTTCGGGCAGCAGCTTGCGGCCGGAGTGGAGCAGCTCGCGGAGGGTGGACCCATCCACGTACTCCATGACGATGTACGGGATCGAGACCCCGTCCACGTAGTCCTCGCCCGTGTCGTAGACCGCGACGATGGACGGGTGGTTCAGCGAGGCGGCCGACTGGGCCTCACGGCGGAACCGGGCCTGGAAGGACGGGTCCCGGGCGAGGTCCACCCGGAGCGTCTTCACGGCGACGGTGCGGCCGAGCCGGGTGTCGTGGGCGAGGTAGACCTCGGCCATGCCACCACGGCCGAGCACCGAGCCCAGCTCGTACCGGCCGCCGAGGCGACGCGGCTCTTCCATAGCTCCAGCCCTTCCGTTCTTCCCGACCGCACCGACGTGGGTCCGGCGGTGTGCTGTCCGCGCTTACCGTACCCGGCGTCCCGTACGGCACCCGGGCGTGACCGGCACCCGATACGTACCTGGTACCGGCGCGCGACGCCGGTGCGTGCCGGGGCTCACTTGGAGGAGTTGAGCACCGCCTCCATGACGTTCTTGGCGATCGGCGCGGCCAGCTTGCCGCCCGCGATGTCGTCGCGCATCGTGTTCGAGCCCTCGATGACGACCGCGACGGCCACGGGCGAGCCGTCCCCCTTCTTGGCGTAGGAGAGGAACCACGCGTAGGGGTTGCCGCTGTTGTCCACACCGTGCTGGGCGGTACCCGTCTTGCCGCCGACCTTGACGTTGTCGATCTTGGCCTCGGTGCCGGTGCCCTCCTCGACGACCGTCTCCATCGCGCTCTGCAGCGTCTGGGCGTGCTCCGGGCTGAGCGGCCGGCTCAGCTCCTTCGGCTGGTGCGTCTCGATGACGTTCAGGTTGGGCGCGCGCAGCTTGTCCACCATGTACGGCTCCATGAGCTTGCCGTTGTTGGCGACGGCGGCGGCGACCATGGCCATCTGGAGCGGGGTGGCGCGGTTGGACGCCTGGCCGATGCCGGCCATGGCGTTCTGCGGGCGGTTGTCCGGGGGGTAGACGCTCTTGGTGACGCCGACCGGGATCTGCAGGTCGTCGTTGTTGAAACCGAACTTGTTCGCCTGCTCGATCATCTTCTTGTTGCCGAGATCGGCGCTGATCTTGCCGAAGACGCTGTTGCAGGACCACTGGAGGGCCGCGCGCATCGAGACGTTGTCGCAGGGCATCGGCGTCTCGTTGGGCAGCGGCAGGTTCCGCGTGTCGGGCAGCGTCCAGCCCTTGGGCGAGTTCGTCTTCTCGTCGACGTCCTTGTAGAGGCCGTTCTCCAGGGCCGCGGCGGCGGTGACGACCTTGAACGTCGAACCGGGCGGGTAGGTCTCCCGCAGCGCCCGGTTGAGCATCGGCTTGTTCTTGTCGTCGTTGAGCTTCGTCCAGGCGTCGCCGTCGTTGGCCCCGGCGATCCGCGAGGGGTCGTACGACGGGGTGGAGGCGAGCGCCAGGATCTTGCCGGTGCGCGGGTCGATGGCGGCGACGGCGCCCTTCTTGTTGCCCAGCCCCTTGAAAGCGGCCTCCTGGGCCTTGGCGTTGAGGGTGGTGATCACGTCACCGCCCTTCTTGCCCTTGCCGGTGATCATGTCGATCGTCCGGTTGAAGAACAGCCGGTCGTCGTCACCGGTGAGGATCTTGTCCTCGACGCCCTCCAGCAGGGTGGGCTTGTAGACCTGCGAGCTGTAGCCGGTCACCGGCGCCCACATCTCGCCGTTCTTGTACGTGCGCTTGTACTTGTAGTTGATCCCGTTGACTTCCTTGGAGCCGGTGATCTCCTGGCCGTCGACGATGATGTTGCCGCGGGGCTGGCTGTAGCGGGCGATGTTGACCCGCATGTTGTGCTTGTCGTTCTTGAGCTCGTCGGCCTTGACGAACTGGAGCCAGTTGCCGCGGATCATCAGCGCGAGGATGAGGATTCCGCAGAAGATCGCGATCCGGCGCACGGGCTTGTTCACGGTCGGACCACCTGGGTCATCTCGGCGTCGGGGTTGCTCGCGGGCGTCGGGGCCGGGCGGCGCGCCGCGTCACTGATCTTGAGGAGGATGGCGATCAGCGCCCAGTTGGCGATCACCGAGGATCCGCCCTGGGCCATGAACGGCATCGTCATACCGGTCAGCGGGATCAGTCCGGTGACACCGCCGGCCACCACGAACACCTGGATGGCGAACGCGCCGGCGAGCCCGATGGCCAGCAGCTTGCCGAACGGGTCGCGGGCGGCGAGTGAGGTGCGCACACCGCGCTCCACGATCAGGCCGTAGATCAGCAGAACGGCCATCAGACCGGCCAGACCGAGCTCCTCGCCGACCGTGGCGAGGATGAAGTCGGAGTTGGCGGCGAAGCCGATCAGGTCGGAGTTGCCCTGGCCCCAGCCGGTGCCGGAGACCCCGCCCGAGCCGAAGGCCCACAGGGCCTGCATCGACTGCCCGGAGTGGACACCCACACCCGTCTTGAAGCTCAGGGTGTACTCGTGCATGGGGTCGAGCCACGCCTGGACACGCTGCTGCACATGGGACTCGAACGAGGCCACGCCCACCGCGCCCGCCGCCGACATCAGCAGACCGAAGACGATCCAGCTGGTGCGCTCGGTCGCGACGTAGAGCATCACGATGAACATGCCGAAGAACAGCAGCGAGGTACCGAGGTCCGTCTCGAAGACCAGGACCAGGATGCTGAAGGCCCAGACGGCCAGGATCGGGCCCAGGTCCCGGCCGCGCGGCAGGTACATGCCCATGAACCGGCGGCTGGCCAGGGCCAGTGCGTCCCGTTTGACCATCAGATAGCCGGCGAAGAACACCGCCAGCACGATCTTGGCGAACTCACCCGGCTGCAGGCTGCCCAGACCGGGAACGGTGATCCAGATGCGGGCGCCGAACTTCGCGGGGAAGAACAGCGGGGAGATCAGCAGGGCCAGCGCCACGGCCATCGAGATGTACGTGTAGCGCTGGAGGACCCGGTGGTCCTTGAGGAAGATCACCACGGCCACGAACAGCGCGATGCCCAGCGCCGAGAACAGCAGCTGGTTGGTGGCGGCCGGCGCGAACGTCTTGGACGCCTGGAGGCGCTTGGACTGGTCCAGCCGCCAGATGATGACCAGCCCCAGCCCGTTGAGGACCGTGGCCAGCGGCAGCAGCAGCGGGTCGGCGTACGGCGCGAACTTCCGCACCACGAGATGGCCGACACCGGCGAGCAGGCCGAGGCCCATGCCGTAGCCGAGCATGCCGGAGGGCATCTCGCCGTCCAGCGCCAGGCCCACGTTGGCGTACGCGAAACAGGGGAGGATGACGGCGAAGGCGAGCAGCAGCAACTCGGTGTTGCGCCGGCTCGGCTGGCCCGCCGTGCTGACGGTGGTGGTGTTGGTGTTCGGCATGGGTGAGATGGCTGACACGTCGCTGGCCCCCTACAGCCTTACTGCTGGGAGCCGTTGCACTGCGCTGCCACTTTCTGCTCTTCCTCGCTGAGGGTGGGACCGGGCGCCGGGGTCGGTGCGGCCTGGAGGGCGAGGCCGGAACCCGCACCGGCCGCCGGGGTGGTGGGCTTGCCCGTCGGCTTCCCGGCGTCGGGCTTGCCGGCGTCGGGCTTGGCCGTCTCGGGCTTCTGGCTCTCGCGCTGCCGGCGCTCGGCCTTCTGCTGCTCGTCCTTCTTCTTGCAGGCGCTCGCCAGCGTGCCGAGGTCCTTGACCTTCTGCTCCGCCTGCGAACGGCTGCTCACCGCGATCGTGTCCTCCACCCGGCCGCGCTGGTCGACGGGGAGGTACTTGAGTTCGATCTCGGGGTGGTCCTGGTACAGCTTGCTGAGGCTGATCCAGGCGAGGTCCTGGTCGATGCCCTGGTAGAGGGCGACATGGGTGTTGTCCTTGGCCGCCAGGTAGTACTGCGTCTGCGTCCACTGGTAGCCGCCGTACAGGCCGCCGCCGACGACGCCGAGCACCACCGCGATGATCAGGGAGCGCTTGACCCAGCCCCCGCGCCGGCGGGGCTTGCCGGTCTCCACGCCGCTCTCGTCGTAGTCGTCGTGGAAGGCGCCGAACTCGCCGGCCGGGGCCGCGTCGCCGCCCGGACCGCTGCCGGGCGGGCCGAAACCGCCGCCCGCCGGCTCCGGCGGCGGGGTGCGGCCCAGCTCGGACGCCCGGCCGGCCGGGGTCTGCATGGCGCCGTGGTCCCCCGTGGGGAACTGGTTCTCGGCGACCGCGCCGACGACCACCGGGGTGTCGCTGTGCTGCTGCGCGGCGAGGGTGTCCCCGCCGTCCACGTCCAGGACGTCCGCGACGATCACCGTCACGTTGTCCGGGCCGCCACCGCGCAGGGCCAGCTCGATCAGCTCCTGGACCGTCTCCTGCGGGCCCTGGTAGCTCGCCAGCCGCTCCTCGATCGTCTCGTGGCTGACCACGCCGGAGAGGCCGTCGGAGCAGATCAGATAGCGGTCGCCGGCCCGCACCTCGCGGATGGACAGGTCCGGCTCGACGTGGTCGCCACTGCCCAGCGCGCGCATCAGCAGCGAGCGCTGCGGATGGGTGGTGGCCTCCTCCTCGGTGATCCGGCCCTCGTCCACCAGCCGCTGCACCCAGGTGTGGTCCTGGGTGATCTGGGTGAGGACGCCGTCGCGCAGCAGGTAGGCGCGGGAGTCGCCGACGTGCACGAGGCCGAGCCGCTGGCCCGTCCACAGCAGGGCGGTGAGCGTGGTGCCCATGCCCTCCAACTGCGGGTCCTCCTCGACCATCACGCGCAACTGCTCGTTGGCGCGGTGGACGGCGGTGCCGAGCGAGGTGAGCAGGTCGGAACCCGGGACGTCGTCGTCCAGCGTCACCAGGGTGGAGATCACCTCGGAGCTGGCCACCTCGCCCGCGGCCTGGCCGCCCATGCCGTCGGCGATGGCGAGCAGGCGGGGGCCGGCGTAACCGGAGTCCTCGTTGCCTTCCCGGATCATGCCCTTGTGCGATCCGGCGGCGAAACGCAGTGTCAGACTCATGCGCACCTCGCCCGTCGGCTCCAGGTACAGCCCCTTGCCCACCTCGCTGCCCACCCTCCGGTCGTCATGGTCCTACTACTTCCGCAGCTCGATGACGGTCTTGCCGATGCGGATCGGCGCGCCGAGCGGGATCGGGGTCGGGGTGGTCAACCGGGTCCGGTCGAGATAGGTGCCGTTGGTCGACCCGAGGTCCTCGACGATCCAGCGGCCGTCGCGGTCGGGATAGATCCTGGCATGCCGGCTGGAGGCGTAGTCGTCATCCAGCACGATCGTCGAGTCGTGGGCGCGGCCGAGGGTGATGGTCTGGCCCTGCAGGGCCACCGTGGTGCCGGTGAGCGTGCCCTCCGAGATCACCAGCTTGGTGGGGGCGCCGCGGCGGCCGCGGCTCTCGGCACGGCCCGCGCCCCGACGCCCGCCGGACTGCTGGCGCTGCGGCGGCGGGGTGGCCTGCTGGGCCGCCCGCTGCGCCGGACGTCCGTCGCCGCCGCGGCGCGAGCCGCGCGCGGTCACCCGCGTGCCGAACAGATCACTGCGAATGACCTGCACGGCCACGATGACGAACAGCCACAGTACGGCGAGGAAACCCAACCGCATGACCGTGAGGGTCAGCTCTGACATTGCCCCCGCTTCACCCTTCGGCTTGCCGATAAACGATGGTGGTGCTGCCCACGACGATCCGTGAGCCGTCGCGGAGCGTAGCGCGCGTGGTGTGCTGCCCGTCCACGACGATGCCGTTGGTCGACCCCAGGTCCTGGATGGTCGCGGGGGTGCCGACCCGGATCTCGCAGTGCCTGCGGGAGACGCCGGGGTCGTCGATGCGGACGTCGGCCTCGGTACTGCGGCCCAGCACCAGGGTCTGACGGGAGATCTGGTGCCGGGCACCGTTGATCTCGATCCAGCGCCGCGTCCGCTCCGCCGCGCCGGCTCCCGGCCCGCCCGCGCGGGGCTGGGGACGGGCCGCGCCGGGCGGCGGGGACGACGGCATGGGCGGGGCGCCGGAAGGCTGCGGCGGGTAGCCGCCGCCCTGGGTGGCGGGGGAGGGGCCGCCGCCGCGGGGAGCGCCGCCGCCGTACGGAGCGTGGGGGGCCTGGTGGCCCTGCTGCGCCTGGGGTTCCTGGGACTCGCTGGCCGCGAGGGTGCGGCTGCGGACGCGGTACAGACCGGTGTCGAGGTCGTCCGCCTTCTCCAGGTGGACCTGGATGGTCCCCATGAAGGTGTACCGCTGCTGCTTCGCGTAGTCGCGGACCATGCCGGCCAGCTCGTCGCCCAACTGGCCGGAGTAGGGGCTCAGCCGCTCGTAGTCCGGGCCGCTCAGCTCCACGATGAAGTCGTTGGGAACGACCGTGCGGTCACGGTTCCAGATGGTGGCGTTGTTGTCGCACTCCCGCTGGAGTGCGCCCGCGATCTCCACGGGCTGGACCTCGGACTTGAACACCTTGGCAAAGGTGCCGTTCACGAGACCTTCGAGTCGCTGCTCGAAGCGCTTCAGTACTCCCACGGGGCACCTCCTTCCCTCGGTGACGCCTGTGATGCCCGGTGCCGTTCCTGATACTGCTTACTGATCGTATCCACGCGCCGGGAAAACGGCTGGTTCCCCTTCGGCGCCAGGAGTGACGAGTGTCGCCCTCGCGCCCGTGCCGTGTTTCCCTCCGCGTTCCGTGCGGTCCTGCGGGATCCCCCGGGTCCTGCCCGGATCCTCCGGGTCCTGCCCGGATCCTCCGGGTCCTGCCGGGATCCTCCACGGGGGATCGTAGAGGCGCCCGGAGGCCAGTGTCCCGCAACCGGCGGGGTCCCCGCCGGTACCCCGGTGACCGGCCGGGGGCGGTCGGGGGGCGGCCGGTGGACAACGGGTGTGAAGGCACCCTCCGGAGCGTGCTAATGTTCTGCATGTCGGAAGGCGGACACGCCGCGAACCGGACGAAAGTCCGGGGAGAGAGCAGAAGCCGGAAGACACACCCAATGCGCGGGTGGCGGAATAGGCAGACGCGCTGGATTCAGGTTCCAGTGCCCGAAAGGGCGTGGGGGTTCAACTCCCCCCTCGCGCACCGTGAGAACGGGCCTCGTCGTGAAAACGACGGGGCCCGTTCTTCTGTTTGCCCTGGCGTTCATCCGGCGTCCGCTCGCTGTGGGCCGGGGGCGTCCCTGTGCCGTATCTCTCAGCTCTCTCGGCGGGACCGCCCGTCCGGTGGGTTGATCAATCCCCTTCCGCCCCCGAGGCGTTGTAGCGCAGCAGGTAACCGGCGAAACGGGCGAGGTCGGCCTCGTCCCAGTCGGCGAGGCGGTTTTCGAAGGCGGTGCGGCGGCTGGCCGCGACCTGGTCCAGGACCTCGGTGCCGCGGTCGGTGAGGTGCAGGACCTGCACCCGCTGGTCGTCGGGGTCGGCGCGGCGCTCGACGAGGCCCAGCCGCTCCAGACCCGCCACCTGCCGGCTGACCGTGGACTTGTCGAGCAGGTAGTGCGCGGCGAGGTCGGTGGCCCGGCAGCCCCGCTGGTCCTGGAGGTGGGCGAGCAGGGTGTACGAGACCAGCGACAGCTCGGGGTGCAGCCGGGCAGCGGCGGCGCGGGCGCGGCGTGCGAAGGCGGTCAGTTCCCGCTGGATGGTGTCGAGGTGATCGGCTCGATGTGCCACGGAAGTCCCTTCCTGCCCGCTTGGTTGTATAGTACAACTGAAAGTGAAAGTTGTATAAGCCAACCATCTTGATCATCCTGGAGAGGGGTGCCCATGAGGCCCGCGACGCGCGCCGCGCTCCGGCATGTACTGACCCATCTGCTCACGCCGCTGCTGATGTGCGTCGGCATGGGGCTCGCCTACCTCGGCGCCTTCGCCGACCCGACGCCGCACGAACTGCCGGTGGCGGTCGTCGGCTCCGGACCGAGCGCGGAGCGACTGGCCGGCGCGATCGGGGAGCGGGCCGGCGACAAGCTGTCCGTCCACACCGTCGCCGACCGCGCGGAGGCCGTCCGGGAGCTGAAGGACCAGGACGTCTTCGGCGCCTACGTCCCCGACCGGCGGGCGCCGGAACTGCTGATCGCCTCGGCCGGCTCGGACACCACGGCGTCGGCGGTGCAGAAGGTGTTCACGCCCGTCGCCGCCCGGCAGAACGCCCCGCTGAAGGTGACGGACGTGGTGCCGCCCTCCGAGGGCGACCCGACCGGGCAGGGCATCTTCTTCCTGCTGGTCGCGCTCAGCATCGGCTCGTACGCCTCCGTCGCGGTGATCGGCGGGGCCGGTGGGGCGCTGGCGCTGCGGATACGGGCCGTGCTGGCCGCCGCGACGTCGCTCGTGGTCAGCGTGATCGGCGTGGTGCTGGCGGGGCCCGTCTTCAACCTGGTGGACCACGGGCTGTGGGGGCTGTGGGGCCTGTCGTGGCTGTACTCGGCGGGTGTGCTCTTCGTCGGTACCGGGCTGCACACCTTCCTCAAGCGGTGGACCACGCTCGGGGTGATGGTGCTGTTCGTCATGCTGAACTTCACCAGCGCCGGCGGGGTCTTCCGACCCGAGCTGCAGAACGGGTTCTTCGCCGGGCTGCACGGCTTCTGGAACGGCGCGGGCTTTGTGGAGGGCACCCGCAGCCTCGTCTACTTCGGCCACTCCGGGCTGGGCGGCCACGTGACCACGCTGCTGGTCTGGCTGGCCGTGGGGCTCGTGGTGCTGGGGGCCGCCTGGGCGGTGGAACGCCGGCGCGGGGTGCGGGCGGCCGAGGCGGCCCGGGCCGAGGCCGAGGAGGAGATGGAGGAAGCCGTCGGCGTCTGAGGCGGGAGGGGGGCCGGAGCTCGTAGGCTGGGCGGGTGATGAATCCGGAGACCGATGTGCCGGCCGAACCGGGCACCGAGCGGCTGGAGCGGGCCGTGCGGGCCGCCGAGCAGGCGCTGATCGAGTTCGAGATCGCGGTGGAGACGTTCCGGGTGGAGGTGGAGAACTTCTCCCGGCTCCACCACCAGCGGCTCGGCCCGCTGTACGGGCGGCTGGACGAGCTGGAGGCGCGCATCGCCGAGGCCGTCGCCGCCCGCTCCGGCGACCCGGACGACCTGCGGCGGGCGCGCGAGGCGCGGGCGCTGGTGCAGCCGATGCCGGACGTCGAGGAGCTGCTGGGCGGCTGGATGGACTCCGACGGGCTGTCGCCCGAGGCGACCGCCATGCTCACCGGGCAGCGGGTCCGGCCACCGGAGCGCGTCCGGCCCAGCGACGCGGCTCGCAAGGCGTACCGCGACCTCGTCCGCCGGGCCCACCCCGACCTGGCCACGGAGGAAGGGGAGCGGCGGCGGCGCGAGGAGTTCGTCGTCCGGGTCAACGAGGCGTACGCGGCGGGTGACGAGGAGCGGCTGCGCGAGCTGGCCGAGGAGTGGGCCGCCGGGCCCGTCCCCGGGCAGCGGCGCCCGGACCGCGCCGAGGAGCTCTACGCGCGGCTGGAGTGGCTGGCCCGTCGCAAGGAACTGCTGGCCGAGCTGGCCGCCGAGCTGGAGTCCTCGGCGATCGGCGCCATGATCAAGATGGCGCCGGAGGACCCCGACGGGCTGCTCGACGAGATCGCGGGCGGGCTGCTGGCGCAGATCGCCGAGCGCGAGACCCGGCTGGCCTCGCTGGTCGGGTAGCGGGCGGCGGCTCCGGGTGACCGGGGCGACTGGGACGACTGGGGCGACCGAGGGGTCCGGCGGTCGGGTAGCGTCGGGCCCATGATGTTTGGTTCCGGGGTTCCCACGGTCGAGGTCGGCGCGCTCGCGGCGGACGACTTCCTGCTGGACGTACGCGAGGCCGACGAGTGGGAGGCCGGGCACGCCGAGGCCGCCCTGCACATCCCGATGAGCGAGTTCACCGCGCGCTTCGGCGAGCTCACGGAGCAGGCGCCCGACGCCGGCCGGATCAACGTGATCTGCCGCTCGGGCGGCCGCTCGGCCCAGGTCACCGCCTATCTGGTGCAGCAGGGCATGGACGCGGTGAACGTCGGCGGTGGCATGCAGGCATGGGAGGCCGCGGGCCGTCCGGTCGTCGCGTCCGGCGGGGGCCCCGGCGCGGTGATCTGAGGCGGGCGCCGGCGCCACGGAGTCCGCGGCCGGAGCAGGAGCCGGCGCGGAGCCGAAGCGGGAAGCGTGGGCGTGGGGCCGGGGCGCGAGTGGTGAGCCGTCGTCGGCCGCTGTCGCCGTTTTGAGACCGCCTCCCTATCCGCTGCCCCCGCATCGCTACCCGCTGCCCACATCGCTGATCGAGGGGGTGGTGGCGCGGCCGGGACCGGCGCCGGCGGCGGGAGTCGCGGAGCCGGAGTCGGCCGCCTCGCGCCGCGTGCCGGGTTCGACGGTCAGCGGTCGAAGTCCAGCTCCACCTCCTCCGTCGCCGGCCGCGACTGGCAGGCCAGGACGTATCCCGCCGCCAGCTCGTCGTCCTCCAGGGCGAAGTTCCGCTCCATCCGCACCTCGCCGGAGACCAGGAACGCCCGGCAGGTGCCGCAGACGCCGCCCTTGCAGGCGTAGGGCGCGTCGGGGCGGTTGCGCAGGACGGCCTCCAGCAGGGACTCGTCCTCGCGGACGGGCCAGCGGCCGCCGCGGCCGTCCAGTGTGGCCGTGACCGTGCCGCGGGTGGGCGCGGCGGCGGACCGGGGCGGGGCCGGAGCGGCCGGGCCGTCCTCGACGTGGAAGATCTCCTGGTGGACGCGGTCCCGGGGCACTCCCAGGCCGTGCAGGGCGCGCTCGGCGGACAGGACCAGCCCGTGCGGGCCGCACAGGAACCAGCCGTCCACCGCACCGACGGGGAGCAGCGCGGGCAGCAGGCCGGTCAGCCGCCGCTCGTCGAGCCGCCCGGAGGCCGGGCCGGCCTGCTGCTCCTCCCGGGAGAGGGTCTGGACGACCTGGAGCCGGCCGGGGTAGCGGTCCTTGAGGTCGGCGACCTCCTCCAGGAACATCGTGGAGGCCGTGGTGCGGTCGCTGCGCAGGAGCGTGAAGCGGGCCGCCGGCTCACGGGCGAGCAGGGTCGTCGCGATGGACAGGACGGGAGTGATCCCGCTGCCCCCGACGACCGCGGCGAAGTGCCCGGGGCGCGGCTCCAGGACGAACCGCCCCGCCGGCGTCATCACCTCCAGCTCGTCCCCCGCCCGCAGCTCCTTGAACGCGTAGGTGGAGAACGCGCCGCCGTCGACCAGCCGCACGCCCACCCGCAGGGTGCTCGGCCCCTCGGGGCCGGGAGCCCGCCCGCAGACGGAGTAGGTGCGGCGTATCTCGGCGCCCTGGGCGGTGTGCCGCACGGTCAGGTGCTGCCCGGGGGCGTGGCGGAAGGCGTCCCGGAGCTCCTCGGGGACGGCGAAGGTCACGGCGACCGCGTCGTCGGTGAGCGGTTCGACGGACGCCACCCGCAGGCGGTGGAAGGTGCCGTGGCGGGCCGCTGCCATCAGTGCAACTCCTTGAAGTGGTCGAACGGTTCGCGGCACGCCTCGCAGCGGCGCAGGGCCTTGCAGGCGGTCGAGGAGAAGCGGCTGAGCAGCGTGGTGTCCGTGGAGCCGCAGTGTGGGCAGCGAATGGCGAGCTGTACGGGCACGGGGCCGCCGGGGCCGGAGGGGCGGGGCGGGGCGACGCCGTGCTCGGCGAGCTTGCGCCGGCCCTCGGCGCTGATCGCGTCGGTGGTCCAGGGCGGCGAGAGCACGGTGCGGACCTCGACGTCGGCGACCCCTTCGGCGTGCAGGACGCGCTCTATGTCGGCGGACATGGCCTCGACGGCGGGACAGCCGGTGTAGGTGGGGGTGAGGTCCACCTCCACCCGGCCGGGGGCGGTGACGCGCAGGCCGCGCAGAACGCCGAGCTCCTCCAGCGAGATGACGGGCAGCTCGGGGTCGGGGACGGCGCCGGCCAGCGCGCGCAGCCGCTCCTCCAGGGACGTCAGGCTCTCGGCGGCCCGGGGTGGGGGCGCGGATCCGGTCACCATGACGCCCCCGGGTGGCTGCGGTGCAGGTGCTGCATCTCGGCGAGCATGCGGCCGAAGGGCTCGGTGTGGACGCCCTGGCGTCCGGCACCCGCGGCCCAGGCGACCGCTGCCGGGCCGCTGGGCAGCTCCAGGGTGGCCCGTCGCAGGGTGTCGCCGACGCGTTCCGTCCACGCCTCGCGGAGGGCGGCCGGATCGACGCCGTCGAGGCCCTCCACGGGCGCGAACAGCTCGCCCGTGTACCGCCACAGGGCCTCCGTCGCGCGGCGCATCCGCTCGTGGCTCTCGGCCGTGCCGTCACCGAGCCGCAGGGTCCAGTGCTCGGCGTGGTCGAGGTGGTAGGCGACCTCCTTGACGGCCTTCGCCGCCAGCGGGGCGAACGGCCCGTCGCCCTCGGCGAGCCGGGTGTAGAGCAGGTGCTGGTAGGCGGAGAAGTAGAGCTGCCGGGCGATGGTGTGGGCGAAGTCCCCGTTGGGCCGTTCGACGAGCTGGACGTTGCGGAAGGCGCGCTCCTCGCGGAGGTAGGCCAGTTCGTTCTCGTCGCCGACGAGCGAGAGCAGGGTGCGGGCCTGGCCGAGCAGGTCGAGGGCGATGTTGGCGAGCGCGACCTCCTCCTCCAGGACGGGGGCGCGGCCCGCCCACTCCCCCAGCCGGTGTGCGAGGACCAGGGCGTCGTCGCCGAGCGCGAGAGCGGCCGTGACGGGCACGGATCCGGTGGAGGCGCGGGTGGTCGTGGTGGTCACAGGTGCCGCACCCCTTCGGGGATCTCGTAGAACGTCGGGTGGCGGTACGCCTTGTCGCCGGCCGGCTCGAAGAAGGGGTCCTTCTCGTCCGGCGAGGAGGCGGTGATGGCGTCGGAGGGCACGACCCAGATCGAGACGCCCTCGGACCGCCGGGTGTACAGGTCGCGGGCGTTGCGCAAGGCCATCCGCGCGTCCGGGGCGTGCAGGCTGCCGGCGTGGGTGTGCGAGAGGCCGCGCCTGCTGCGGACGAACACTTCCCACAGCGGCCAGTCGGTGCCGGTCATGCCATCGCCTCCGGGTGCTCGGTGGGGCCGGACGCGGCGGTCCCGCGCTCGGGGGTGCTGTGCGGGGTGCCGCCGGGGCGGGGGCCGGGGGCGTGCTTGGCGGCGTACGCGGCGGCGGCCTCCCGTACCCAGGCGCCCTCCTCGTGGGCCTCGCGGCGGCGGGCGAGCCGCTGCTCGTTGCAGGGGCCGTTGCCGCGCAGGACCTCGTTGAACTCGTCCCAGTCGATCGGGCCGAAGTCGTAGTGCCCGGTCTCCTCGTTCCATCGCAGGTCGGGGTCGGGGAGGGTGAGGCCCAGGGACTCGGCCTGCGGGACGCAGATGTCGACGAAGCGCCGGCGCAACTCGTCGTTGGAGTGCCGTTTGATCTTCCAGGTCATGGACTGGGCGGAGTGCGGGGATTCGCCGTCCGGCGGGCCGAACATCATCAGCGACGGCCACCACCAGCGGTTCACCGCGTCCTGGGCCATGGCGTGCTGCGCTTCCGTGCCACGGCTGAGGGCGAGCAGCAGCTCGTAGCCCTGGCGCTGGTGGAACGACTCCTCCTTGCAGACGCGGATCATGGCGCGTGCGTAGGGGCCGTAGGAGCAGCGGCAGAGGGGGACCTGGTTGGTGATGGCCGCGCCGTCCACCAGCCAGCCGATGGCACCGACGTCGGCCCAGGTGAGTGTGGGGTAGTTGAAGATCGAGGAGTAGCGCTGGCGGCCGGTGTGCAGCTTGTCCAGCAGCTCGTCGCGGCCGACGCCCAGGGTCTCGGCGGCGCTGTAGAGGTAGAGGCCGTGGCCGGCCTCGTCCTGGACCTTGGCCATGAGGATGGCCTTGCGGCGCAGCGACGGGGCCCGGGTGATCCAGTTGGCCTCGGGCTGCATGCCGATGATCTCGGAGTGGGCGTGCTGGGCTATCTGCCGGATGAGGGTGGCGCGGTAGGCGTCGGGCATCCAGTCGCGCGGCTCGATGCGCTCGTCCGCCGCCACCGCGGCGTCGAACACCGCCTCCAGAGCCGCCGTGTCCACCGTTTCCGGTGCCGTCGTGGTCATGTCGATGCCCCTCTGCCCCCTCGTCCGATGTGAACGCGTGAACGCACGAGCGGCGGCGCCTGGGTGGGGAATGCTCGGCGCCCTACCGACCGATCGTTCGGTTCAATGGTGAGGTGGCTCCCGAGCGGTGTCAAGCCTGTGGATAACCGGCTGTGACCGCCTGTGGACAACCGCGCCGAAGCGTCTCGGGGGGCGCGAAACCCTTACGGGATGGGCGATCGGCTCCCCACGGGCCGACGGCTCGAAGGGCCGGGGGCCCCGGCGGCGGGCCGGTCGGCGGGACCGAGGTCTTATGGCCGCTGTGTCGGCCGCGGTCGGGTCGGTACCGTTCGGGTGCGCGGAAGGCGTCCGCGCGCGATCGGACGAGCGGAAAACGGGGCGTACATGGACACGGACGACGGACGCGAGCGGAAGGACGGCGCCGGTGAACGGGCGGCTCCGGCCGCCCCCGCCGGGCTGTCCCGGCCCGCCCGCTGCGTCATCGCGCTCGGTGCCCTGGTCGTCGCCCTGGTGACGGCGGTCCATCTCGGCATGATGTTCCTGCATGTGGCGCCGCCGAACACGGTCAGCAAGCAGCACGCCTCGACCATCGCGGACTACGTCCTGCCCGAGTTCGAGCAGAACTGGAAGTTCTTCGCGCCCAATCCGCTCCAGCAGAACATCCACGTCCAGGTCCGTGCCCAGGTGCGCGCCCCGGACGGCAAGGTCACGGTCACCCCGTGGACCGACCTCTCCGCCCAGGACGGTGCCGCCATCCACCACAACCCCCTCCCGAGCCACGCGCGGCAGAACCAGCTCCGCCGGGCCTGGGACTTCTACCTCTCCTGGCACGACGAACAGGGCCGGCCGCTGGGGAAGCGGAGCCCGCTCGCGGAGGAGTACCTGCGCCGGCTCGCCGTCTCCCGGATCGGTCTCGACCGTGAGGCGGGCGAGCTGGAGCGCGTCCAGCTCCGCTCGGTGACCTCGAACGTCGCGCCGCCGCCCTGGAGCAAGGGCCAGACCGGCGACCCCGTCCGGCGTGAGCTCGCCTGGTGGCAGGTCAGCGCCGAGGACCTGAAGGCGGTGCGGTCCTGGTGAGCCTCTCCTCCGTACGTACCGCCTGCTCGACGGCCTACGCCCGGGTCACGGGCCGCTCCCTCGGCCCGTACCAGACCGCCCTGATCCGGATCGGGTTCTCCTTCACCTGGCTGTTCTTCCTGGCCCGCGAGTGGGTCAACCGCCATGAGCTGTACGGCCCGGACGCCGCCTGGAGCTGGGACCTCGCCCGGCGGCTGACGGACGACAACGGCTCCTTCACGGTGCTCATGTGGTCCGACAGCGGCTGGTGGTTCGAGCTGGTCTACCTCATGGCGATGGTGTCGGCCCTGCTGCTGATGCTCGGCTGGCGGACCAGGACCATGTCCGTCCTCTACATGATCGGCCTGCTGTCGCTGCAGAACCGCAGCGTCTTCGTCGGCGACGGCGGGGACAACGTCCTGCACCTGATGGCGATCTACACGGTGTTCACCCGCTGCGGTCAGGTGTGGTCGCTCGACGCCCGGCGCGCCCGGCGCCGGGCGGCGGCCGGGCCGGACGCGGAACGGGATCCCGGCCGGGACCGGGACGTCACCGGGGTCGTGCTGTGGACGCTCTGCGGCCTCGCGCTGGCACTGGCGACGACGGACGCCGGCACCCGGCTCGCCTGGGCGGCTCACGGGCCGGTCCCGGGCATCGGCTGGGCCACGGTGCTGTGGTCCCTGTGGTGCGGGCACGGGCTCTGGTGGGCCGTGCGGCGGTACGGCGGCACCGAACCGCGCGCGGTGATGGCCGCGTTCGGGCACCTGATGCACAACGCCGCCCTGCTGGTGATACTCGCCGAGGTCTGCCTGATCTACGGGGCGGCCGGCTGGTACAAGGTGCAGGGCTCGCTCTGGCAGGACGGCACCGCGCTCTACTACCCCCTGCACCTCGACTACTTCTCCCCCTGGCCGGGCCTGTCGCACGCCCTGGCCGCCAGCGGCGTCGTCGTGCTGCTGCTCAGCTATGGGACGGTGGCGGTCCAGGCGGCCTTCCCCCTCACACTGATCAACCGCCGGGTGAAGAACGCCCTGGTGGTGGTGATGATCGCGGAGCACCTGGGGATCGCGGTCCTGCTGGGACTGCCCTTCTTCTCCCTGGTGATGATCTTCGCGGACGCCGTGTTCCTGCCGACCGCCTTCCTGGTGTGCGCGGGCGGAGCCGTGGGGCGGACGGCGACACGGGGCTGGAACACGCTCGTCCGGTTCAACCGGCGCGAGATCCCGGCCCAGTGGAACCGGAAGGCGGCGGACCGAGCGTCCGAAGCCCGGGTGAGGGATGAGGTGATCGAAGCGGACCCGGCCCGTTCGAAGACCGGCTGAGCGACGGCGAGCGGGCCCTTCCCCAACGGCCTGCTCGCCTCAGCTCCCCGACTTCCCAGGTCAGCGCCGTAGGCTGAGCCCATGACCGAGGACGCGACCGGTATCGCCGTGCGGCAGTGGGGCGAGCTGGCCCCCGGTGCCGTGCTGCTCGACGGATTCCACGCCATCAAGCACGCCCTGCGCTTCGGGGCCCGGGTCGGCCCGGTGCTCACCACCGACGCCGCCGCCGTCCTGGCGCTGGCCGACGGGCTCGCCGACGACGTGACCGATGCGCTGCGCGGGCTGCTGACGGAGGTGGACCGGGACGTCCTGCGCGGGCTGGTGCCCCGGGGCCACACCACCGAGGTCGCCGCGCTGGCCGCCCGGCCCGCCCGCGAGGACAACCTCGCCGCGCTGGCCCGCCGCCCCCGCCCCGCGCCCGTCGTGCTCCTCGACAACCCGCGCAACCTCGGGAACGTCGGCGCGGTCGTCCGGCTGGCCGCCGGCTTCGGCGCGACCGGCGTCGTCACCACCGGGGACCTCGACCCGTGGCACCAGAACGCCGTCCGTGCGGGCGCGGGGCTGCACTACGCCACGGCCGTGGAGCGGGTGAAGACCGACATCCTGCCCCCGGGGCCGCTGTTCGCGCTCGACCCGGAGGGCGAGGACGTCAGGACCGTCGTCCTGCCGGACGACGCCGTCCTCGCCTTCGGATCCGAACGCCACGGCATTTCGGACGAGGTGCGGGCGCGGGCGGACCGGCTGGTCTCGCTGCCGATGCGCCCGCAGGTGTCGAGCTACAACCTCGCCACGAGCGTCGGGATGACGCTGTTCCACTGGGGCGGTCCGAAGGCGGCGGGCTGACGGGCCGCGTCGGCCCGCCGGCGAGCCCGCCGCGGGGTCACGCCTGCCGCCGCACCTCCACCGTGCGGAACCGGCTCGCCACGAACGCCGCGTCGCACAGCGCCGCGTTGGCCGCCGGGTTGCCGCCCGAGCCGTGGTAGTCGGAGAACGCGGCGGTCTGGTTGACGTAGACGCCACCGGTGAGGTTCAGCGAGAGCTGTGCGCACTCCTCCAGGCACGCCTCCTCGATCAGCCGCTCGGCCTCCGCCGAGGTGGTGTACGCGCCGACCGTCATCGCGCCCTTCTCCCGCACCGTGCGGCGCAGCAGCTCCACCGCCTCCGCCGTGGAGTCCACGGCCACCGCGAACGACACCGGGCCGAAGCACTCGGAGAAGTAGGCGGCCTCGGCGTCCGGCTTCGCGCCGTCGAGTTTGACGATCACCGGGGTGCGGACGGTCGCGTCGGGGAAGTCGGGGTTGGCCACCGTGCGGGAGGCGAGTGCCACCTCGCCGAGCCGGCCGGCCGCCTCGACGCGCTCCTTGACCTGGTCGTTGACGATGGCGCCGAGCAGGGCGTTGGCCCGGGCGTCGTCGCCCAGGAGCGCGCCGACGGCCTCCGCCAGGTCGGCCACCACCTCGTCGTACGTCTTGTGGCCGGCGTCCGTGCCGATGCCGCCGCGCGGGATCAGCAGGTTCTGCGGGGTGGTGCACATCTGGCCGCTGTAGAGGGAGAGCGAGAAGGCGAGGTTGCCCAGCATCCCCTTGTAGTCGTCGGTGGAGTCGACGATCACGGTGTTGACGCCGGCCTTCTCCGTGAAGACCTGCGCCTGCCTGGCGTTGGCCCCCAGCCAGTCGCCGAACGCCGTGGAGCCGGTGTAGTCGATGATCCGGACGTCCGGGTGGACGGCCAGCGCCTTGGCGACGCCCTCGCCGTCCCGCTCGGCGGCGAGCGCGACGAGGTCGGGGGAGAAGCCGGCCTCGCGCAGCACCTCGCGGGCGACGCGCACGGTCAGCGCGAGCGGCAGGACCGCGCGCGGGTGGGGTTTGACCAGCACGGGGTTGCCGGTGGCGAGCGAGGCGAAGAGGCCGGGGTAGCCGTTCCAGGTGGGGAAGGTGTTGCAGCCGATGACGAGGGCGATGCCGCGCGGCACCGCGGTGAACTCCTTGGCCAGTTTCAGCGGGTCGCGTTTGCCCTGCGGCTTGACCCACTCGGCCGTCCGCTCCGCCTCGGCCTGCGCGGCGTACGCGTAGGCGACGGCCTCCAGGCCGCGGTCCTGGGCGTGCGGGCCGCCGGCCTGGAACGCCATCATGAACGCCTGGCCGCTGGTGTGCATGACCGCGTGCGCCATCTCGTGCGTCCGGGCGCTGATCCGCTTGAGGATCTCCAGACACACCAGCGCCCGGTGGCGGGGGCCCGCGTCGCGCCAGGGGCGCATCGCGGACCGCATGGCCGGGAGCAGCACGGAGAGGTCGGCGTGGGGGTACTCGACGCCGAGCCGCGGGCCGTAGGGGGAGACCTCGGAGCCCGTCCAGCCGTCCGTGCCGGGCTGGTCGAGCTCGAAGCGCCGGTCCCGGAGGGCGTCGAAGGCCGCCTGGCCGGCGGCGGCGTCCAGGCCGCCGTCCTGGTCGGGGCCGTACGCCTTGGGGTGCTCGGGGTGCGGGGACCAGTAGGCGCGGGTGCGGATGACGTCGAGGGCCGTGTCGAGCGTGGCGGAGTGCTTCTCGGCCAACTGGTCGATGGTGAGTCCGGCGGTCACGGTTGACCAACTCCTCGTCGGACGGGCATGGATGCGGTGGCGGTGGACCTGGGAACAGCGCTGCTGCGAGCGCGGTGAAAGCTGGGAAAGCAGTGGAACCAGGTGAAGCGGTGGTGCCGGATCCGTACGGCCGGGTGCCGTTGTCGTACCCGCCAGATACATTAACCGAACGATCGGTCGGGACAAGGGGGCCCGGCGAATCCGGGACCACCTCATCGGGGAGGATCACTGCCATGACCGCAATCGAGCCGGAGCAGACCGTGTCCGTCGTGGGCGCGGGCACCATGGGCCAGGGCATCGCCCAGGTCGCCCTGGTCGCGGGCCATCCCGTGCGGCTGTACGACGCCCTCCCGGGTCGCGCGGAGGACGCCGCGCGGTCCGTCGCCGCCCGGCTGGACCGCCTCGTGGCCAAGGGCCGGCTGCCGGCGGACGCCCGGGACGCGGCCGTCGCCCGGCTGCGCCCCGTCGCCGAGCCCGCCGGGCTCGCGGGCTCCGCGCTCGTCGTCGAGGCCGTCGTCGAGCGGCTGGACGTCAAGCAGCGGCTGTTCCGCGAGCTGGAGGAGGTCGTCGGCGACGACTGCCTGCTCGCCACCAACACCTCGTCCCTGCCCGTGACGGCCGTCGCCGGAGCGCTGCGCCGCCCCGGACGCCTCGTGGGCCTGCACTTCTTCAACCCGGCGCCGCTGCTGCCGCTGGTCGAGGTCGTCCGGGGGCACGCCACCGACCCCGCCGCCGCCGACCGCGCGTACGCCACCGCCGCGGCCTGGGGCAAGACGCCCGTACGCTGCGCCGACACCCCCGGCTTCATCGTCAACCGGCTCGCCCGGCCCTTCTACGCCGAGGCGTTCCGGCTCCTGGAGGAGCGGGCCGCGGATCCCGCCACCATCGACGCGGTGCTGCGCGAGAGCGGCGGATTCGCCATGGGCCCGTTCGAACTGACCGACCTCATCGGGCAGGACGTGAACGAGGCCGTCACCCGTTCGGTGTACGAAGCCTTCTTCCACCACCCGAAGCTCACGCCCTCCCTCGCCCAGCGGCGCCTGGTGGAGGCGGGACTGCTGGGGCGGAAGAGCGGGCGGGGCTGGTACGACCACGCCGAGGGCGCCGCCCGGCCGGAACCGCACACCGCGGCCCCCGAGAAGGCGCCCGCCGCGCTCATCCTGCACGGCGCCCCGCCCCCCGCCGCGGCCGTCCTGCCGGAGCTGATCGTCGCCGCGGGCATAGCCCTGACGCGAGGGGACGCCGACGGTGACGGGTACTTCGCGCTGCCGGGCGGCGCCCGGCTGGCCCTCACCGACGGCCGTTCCGCCACGGGCGACGCCGGGGAGCCGGCCGTCCGCTTCGACCTGGCCCTGGACTACCGCTCCTGCGCCCGTGTCGCCCTCGCCGCCTCCGCCGGCACGTCAGAGGACGATCTGCGGGCCGCCGTGGGCCTGTTCCAGGCGCTCGGCAAGAAGGTCAGCGTCGTGGCGGACGCGCCCGGCCTGATCGTCGCGCGGACCGTCGCCCTGCTCGTCGACCTCGCCGAGGACGCCGCCGGCCGGGGCGTCGCCGGGCCGGAGGACGTCGACACCGCCATGCGGCTCGGCGTGAACTACCCGCGCGGACCGCTGGAGTGGGGCCGGGAGCTGGGTGCCGCCTGGGTCCGCCGCTTCCTGGCGAACATGGAGTACGAGTACCCGGGCGGTCGCTACGCCCCGTCCCAGCCGCTGCGCCGCCGAGCGGCCGCCGCCGTCAAGGAGAGCCTGCTTCCATCATGACCATGCCCAAGCGCGACACCTACACGCCGGATTCGCTGCTCGCGGTCGCCGTCGCGGTGTTCAACGAGCGCGGCTACGACGGCACCTCCATGGAGCACCTGTCGCGCGCCGCGGGAATCTCCAAGTCCTCGATCTACCACCACGTCAGGAGCAAGGAGGAGCTGCTGCGGCGCGCCATAAGCCGTGCGCTGGACGGGCTGTTCGCCGTCCTGGACGAGCCGGGCGCCACCACCGGGCCCGCCGTGGACCGGCTGGAACACGTCACCCGCCGCACGGTCGAGGTGCTGATCGCCGAACTGCCCTATGTGACGCTGCTGCTGCGCGTGCGCGGCAACACCGACACGGAGCGCTGGGCGATGGAGCGCCGGCGCGAGTTCGACCACCGGGTCGCGGCCCTCCTCAAGGAGGCCGCGGCCGACGGCGACCTGCGGGCCGACGTGGACGTCCGGCTGGCCACCCGGCTCCTCTTCGGAATGATCAACTCCGTGGTGGAGTGGTACCGGCCGCAGCGCGGCAACGCGGCCACCAGCGAGGAGGTCGCCGACGCGGTGATCAACACGGCGTTCGCGGGGCTGCGGGCGCACTGAGGCGGGGCGCCGGCGGCGCACTGAGGCGGGTGCACTGAGGCGGGCGCGCGCGGCCGCCCGGACGCCGTGCCCCGCGCCCGGCCGCCCGGACGCCGTGCCCGGCCGCCCTGAACGTCTCATCCGTCCACGCCCTCCTTGAGGTCCTGCTCCTCGAAGACCAGCAGAGTGCGGGTGCTCAGCACCTCCTCTATGGCCTGGATCCGGGTGAGCACGAGCTCGCGGAGGGCACGGTTGTCCCTGGTGTGGACCAGCAGCAGGACGTCGAAGTCCCCGCTCACCAGGGCGATGTGCGCGGCCCCCGGCAGCACCCGGAGCTTCTCGCGCACGGTGCGCCAGGAGTTCTGCACGATCTTCAGCGTGATGTACGCGGACGCGCCCTGCCCGGCCCGCTCCTGGTCGATGCGTGCCCCGAAGCCCCGGATCACCCCGTCGTCGATCAGGCGGTTGATCCGCGCGTAGGCGTTGGCACGGGAGACGTGCACCCGCTCGGCCACGGAGCGTATCGACGCCCGTCCGTCGGTCTGGAGCATGTGCAGGATCGAGCGGTCGATCTCGTCGAGCGGTCGTGCGGGCGTTCTGGGGCTCGTTTTGGCCATCTGTTCGTCCGGCATACCGCCATGCCTCCCCTGGGTGGACGCGCTGTTCATATCTCAGGCTGTGGAGAACCGTTTGTCCACAGGCCCGGGCCGCCTGTAGCCAAAATGCACCGGCAACCGAACAATCGGTAGGGAGAGTGCAGGGCGCTTTCCGGTCACGCCTGCCTCACGCCTGCCCCCAGAGGAGGTGCTCGTCATGACGGTCCTGGAGCAGCCCGGTGCCTACCGGCCGACCCCGCCCCCCGCCTGGCAGCCCCGCACCGATCCCGCTCCGCTGCTGCCCGACGAGGAGCCGTACCGGCTGCTGGGCACCCCCGCCGCGGACGCGCTGGACCCCGAGCTGCTCCGGCTGCTCCACGGCCACCTGGTGCGCGGGCGCCGCTACAACACCCAGGCCACCGCGCTCACCCGGCAGGGCCGGCTGGCCGTCTACCCGTCCTCGACGGGCCAGGAGGCGTGCGAGATCGCGGCGGCCCTCGCCCTGGAGGACCGCGACTGGCTCTTCCCCAGCTACCGCGACACCCTCGCCGCCGTCACCCGCGGCCTCGACCCCGTCCAGGCCCTCACCCTGCTGCGCGGCGACTGGCACACCGGCTACGACCCGCACGAGCACCGCGTCGCCCCGCTGGCCACCCCGCTCGCCACCCAACTCCCGCACGCCGTGGGGCTGGCGCACGCCGCGCGGCTCAAGGGGGACGACGTCGTCGCCCTCGCCATGGTCGGCGACGGCGGCACCAGCGAGGGCGACTTCCACGAGGCGCTGAACTTCGCCGCGGTCTGGCGGGCTCCCGTCGTCTTCCTGGTGCAGAACAACGGCTTCGCGATCTCCGTACCGCTGTCCAAACAGACCGCCGCGCCGTCCCTCGCCCACAAGGCCGTCGGCTACGGCATGCCCGGCCGGCTGGTCGACGGCAACGACGCGCCGGCCGTGCTGGAGGTGCTCGCCGAGGCCGTCAGGCGGGCCCGCGCGGGCGGCGGTCCCACCCTCGTCGAGGCCGTCACCTACCGCCTCGACGCCCACACCAACGCCGACGACGCCACGCGGTACCGCAGCGACGCCGAGGTCGCCGCCTGGCGCTCGCACGACCCCGTCGAGCTGGTGGAACGGGAGCTGGTCCGGCGCGACCTGGTGGACGCCGACGGCCTCGCCGCCGTCCGTGAGACCGCCGAGCGCATGGCCGCCGACCTGCGTGAACGCATGAACGAGGATCCCGAGCCGGATCCGATGGAGCTCTTCGACCACGTCTACGCCCGGCGCACCGCGCGCCTGCGCGAACAGGCCGAGCTGCTGCGCGCCGAGCTCGCGGCGGCCGGTGCCGCCGACGGCTCCGCGCACGGCGGCGGGCGGGAAGGAACGGACCGATGACCACCGCGGTCGCCGCGACGGGCCGCAAGCCCGCGACGATGAGCCAGGCCCTCAACCGGGCCCTGCGCGACGCCATGGCCGACGACCCGGCGGTGCACGTCCTCGGGGAGGACGTCGGCACCCTGGGCGGCGTCTTCCGGATCACCGACGGGCTGGCGAAGGAGTTCGGCGAGGACCGTTGCACCGACACGCCGCTGGCCGAGGCCGGCATCCTGGGCGCGGCCGTCGGCATGGCGATGTACGGGCTGCGCCCGGTGGTCGAGATGCAGTTCGACGCGTTCGCCTACCCGGCGCTCGAGCAGCTCATCAGCCACGTCTCCCGGATGCGCAACCGCACCCGCGGCGCCCTCCCCATGCCGATCACCGTCCGCGTCCCCTACGGGGGCGGCATCGGGGGCGTCGAGCACCACAGCGACTCGTCCGAGGCGCTGTACATGGCCACCCCTGGTCTGCACGTCGTCACGCCCGCCACCGTGGCCGACGCCTACGGGCTGCTGCGCGCCGCCATCGCCTCCGACGACCCGGTCGTCTTCCTGGAGCCCAAGCGGCTGTACTGGTCGAAGGCCGGCTGGGAGCCGGACCGGCCCGAGGAGGTGCCCGGGATCGGCACCGCCGTGGTCCGCCGGCGCGGCACCTCGGCGACGCTGATCACCTACGGGCCGTCCCTGCCCGTCTGCCTGGAGGCGGCCGAGGCCGCCACGGCGGAGGGCTGGGACCTGGAGGTCGTCGACCTGCGCTCGCTGGTCCCGCTCGACGAGGAGACCGTCTGCGCCTCCGTCCGGCGCACCGGACGGGCGGTCGTGGTGCATGAGGCGACCGGGTTCGGCGGCCCCGGCGGGGAGCTCGCCGCCCGGATCACCGAACGCTGCTTCCACCACCTGGAGGCGCCGGTGCTGCGGGTGACCGGCTTCGACATCCCGTACCCGCCGCCGATGCTGGAGAAGCACCATCTGCCGGGCGTGGACCGGGTGCTGGACGCGGTCGCGCGGTTGCAGTGGGAGGCGGACTGGACCGCTCCGGGGAGCGACTCCGGGGAGTCCCGGGGGAGCGCCTTGGGGGCGCGTGGAGTCCCGGGTACGCAGGGGGGTGCGCGCTGATGGCCGTCGTGAAGGAATTCGCGCTGCCCGACCTCGGGGAAGGGCTCACCGAGGCGCAGGTGATCCGCTGGCTCGTGGACGTCGGTGACGTCGTCGCCGTGGACCAGCCGGTCGTGGAGGTGGAGACGGCCAAGGCGATGGTCGAGGTGCCGTGCCCCTACGGGGGTGTCGTCACGGCGCGCTTCGGTGACGAGGGGGCGGAACTGCCTGTAGGGGCCCCCTTGTTGACGGTGGCGGTGGGCGAGTCGGCCGACGAGGTCACGGGCGACGCGGGGTCGGGCGACGAGGGGTCGGGGAACGTCCTCGTCGGGTACGGGACCCAGGCGCCGGCCGCCCGCCGGGCGCGGATCCGGCCGCCGGGCCGGCGCGCGCCGGAGCCGGTGGAGGCGGCGCCTGTGCACGGTGCGATCACGAACAGTGTGCTCGTGGACGGCGCGGTCGTGGACGGCGGCGCGGCCCCGGCGCCCGCGACCGTGGCCGTGATATCGCCGCTCGTCCGGCGGCTGGCCCGGGAACGGGGAGTGGATCTCGCGAGCCTGCGCGGCACCGGGCCCGAGGGGCTCATCCTGCGCGCGGACGTCGAACGCGCCACCGCACCGGCGCCCGCCCCGGCGCCCGCGTCAACGCCCGCGCCGGAGCGCGCGTCCGGCGAGCGCGTCCCCCTGCGCGGACTGCGCGGGACCGTCGCCGAGAAGCTGAGCCGCAGCCGGCGCGAGATCCCGGACGCCACCTGCTGGGTGGACGCCGACGCGACCGAACTGCTCGCCGCCCGCCGGGCCATGAACGACGGGCCCGGCCGCACCAAGATCTCCCTCCTCGCCCTCCTGGCCCGCGTCTGCACCGCCGCGCTCGCCGAGTTTCCGGAGCTCAACGCGACGGTGGACACCGAGGCCCGGGAGATCGTCCGGCTGCCGGCCGTGCACCTGGGGTTCGCCGCCCAGACCGAACGCGGCCTGGTCGTCCCGGTCGTCAAGGACGCGCACACGCGCAGCGCGGCCTCCCTCCAGGAGGAGATCGCCCGCCTCACCGAGGCCGCCCGCGCGGGCCGGCTGAGCCCGGCGGAGCTGACCGGCGGCACGTTCACCCTCAACAACTACGGGGTCTTCGGCGTCGACGGCTCCACACCGATCATCAACCACCCCGAGGCGGCCATGCTGGGCGTCGGCCGGATCGTCCCCAAACCCTGGGTGCACGACGGCGAACTGGCCGTACGCCACGTGGTCCAGCTCTCCTTCACCTTCGACCACCGGGTGTGCGACGGGGGAACGGCCGGCGGATTCCTCCGGTACGTCGCCGACTGCGTGGAGCGGCCCGCCCTGCTCCTCCGCTCGCTCTGAGCCCGCTCGCTCCGCGTCCGCTCGCTCCGGGGGCGAGGCGTCGCCCTCCGGCGTACGGCCGTCTCCCGGCGGGCGCATACTGCGGGGGTGACGGACACGGTTTTCGACGCGGTCGTACTCGCCGGAGGGGCCGCCCGGCGGCTGGGCGGGGCGGACAAACCCGGCCTGCGCGTCGGCGGGCGCGCCCTGCTCGACCGCGTGCTCGGCGCGTGCGCCGCCGCCCGTACCACCGTCGTCGTCGGGCCGCGCCGGGCCACGGTCCGGCCGGTCACCTGGGCCCGCGAACAGCCGCCCGGCGGCGGCCCGCTGGCCGCCCTGTCCGCCGGGCTGCGCCACACCTCGGCGGAGGTCGTCCTCGCCCTCTCGGCCGACCTGCCCTTCCTCGACGCCGCGACGGTACGGAACCTGCTGGAGGCGGCCGCGTCGGCCGGCACCGAAGGGGCGCTCCTCGCCGACGCCGACGGGCACGACCAGCCGCTCGTCGCCGCGTACCGCGCGGAACCGGTCCGCCGGGAACTGGCCCTGCTGGCGACCGAGCACGGGACCCTTACGGGACTTCCCGTACGGCTGCTCACCCAGGGGCTGTCCCTGAGACGGCTGCCGCACCACGAAGCGTCGTTCGACTGCGACACCTGGGACGACATCGGCGCGGCCCGCGCCAGGATCAGGGACGATGGGACCGTGCTGGATGAATGGATCGCCGCGGTCAAGGCCGAACTCGGTATGGAACTCGACGTCGACAGAGCGCTCCTGCTCGACCTGGCCCGTGACGCCGCGCACGGCGTGGCCCGCCCCGCCGCCCCCCTGACCACCTTCCTCGTCGGTTATGCCGCCGCGCTGCGCGGCGGCGCCCCCGAAGCGGTCGCCCAGGCCGCCCGTGAGGCCGCCGCCCTGGCGGAACGGTGGGCGGCCGAACAGGACGGCTCCCCGGCCGGCACCCCCGCGGGTCCCCCCTCATGAGGGGCCGGGACCGAGAGGCGGACGCGGCGGCGCTGGACCGCGCCACGGACGAGGCCCTGGCCCTGCTCTCCGGCGAACACGGCGATCAGGAACGGCAGGTGGCGCCGGTCGAGGGCGGGTACCTGCCCTTCGAGGAGCCGGAAGCGGGTGCGGGCGCCCCTGTCGGGGATGTGTTCGATGGCGGTACGAGCGGTGTCGCGCCCGGTGCCAGGGGAGCGGCCGTGCCGGGCGCGCGTGATGCGCGTGTTCCCCCCGGGACTCCCGGGGTCTTCGGGATCTCCGGGGCTCCTGGGGCTTTCGGGGCCCCTGGGGAACGGCCGGGGGCCGGTGAGGCGTTGACGGACGTCTGGCGGTCGATCCGCGAGGTGGCCGGCGCCGACGAGCCGTCCCGCGCCCGGGGCGCCATAGGGGTGGGGGCGTGTCCGGCCGGAAGCACCCCGTCCGGCCCGCCCGGCCGCGAGCCCGACGGCGGGCACCGCGGCGCCGAGGTCCTGACGGACGTGTGGCGGTCGATCCGCGACATGACCGGCGGCACCGGTGATGACGGTCCGCGCTCCGGGCCGGCGTCCGCGCCGGTGCGGAACGGCTCCGGCGGAGCCGGTGAACCGGAACCGGATGCCGACGCGGGCGAGGGGCTGACGGACATCTGGCGGTCCGTGCGGGACGCCGCCGTCTCCGGCGGCTCCCCGCGCGCCGGGGGAGACGACGGGCCGGGACGCCGCCCGGAGGCCCCGGTGGACGCGACGGCGCCCGGGGCCGGGAACGACGGCGAGGGCCCGCGGCGCGGCAGGCGGCGGCAACGTGCCGGCGAGGCCGGCGACCACGAGGAGTTGACCGATGTCTGGCGGTCGGTCTGTGACGTGACCGTCGGCACGGATGACGGGGAACGCCGGCCCGATCACGGTGACGGCAGCGGGACCGTCGGAGGAGAACCGGCCGCTGCCGGGCCGGCCGGGACCCGTCAGGGGCAGGGTGGAACGCGCAAGTCCGCCAAGCACCGTAAGGCGGTGCGGATTTCGCCGTCACCGGCACCCGCCGACGGCACGGGCGCGACCGGGCACAGGAACGGGAACGGGGACGGGGACGGAGCGGATACCGCGAAAGGCAAGGGGAACGCGGCCGGAGCCCGCCCCGCCGACGCAGCCGAGAAGGCCGGCGGAGGCGAGAAGGCGCGCGGAGCCGCGAAGACCGCCGCAGCCGAGAAGGCCGGCGCAGACGCGAAGACCGCCGGAGACGACAAGGCCGGCGGAGACGCGGACGCCGCCCGCGGGACGACGGACGCGAGCGAGCACGAACCCCGTCGGCACCCCCGCCACGGCCGCCCCCTGACAGCGACCCCCCGCCGTCCCCTGCCCTGGGCCACGGCCGGTGGCGTCGCGGCCGGGGCGGCCGAGCCCCTGCCCGCCCTGGCCGCGCCCCTGGCGGACGCGGTCGGCCGGACGCTCGCCGCGCCGCTCACCGCGCTGACGGACCTGCCGTCGTTCGACACCTCGGCGATGGACGGCTGGGCGGTCGCGGGCCCGGGGCCATGGCGCCTGCCGGAGGACGCGGGCCAGGGCATCCTCGCGGGCCACACCGGTGACGAGGCGCTGCGCGACGGACACGCCGTGCCGATCGCGACGGGCGCCCGCATACCGGCCGGTGCCACGGCCGTGCTGCGCACCGAACACGGCCGGACGAGCGGCGACGAACTGCACGCCACCCGTCGGACCGCCCAGGGCCAGGACATCCGCCCGCGCGGCCAGGAATGCCGCCGCGACGACGAACTCCTGCCCGCGGGCACGCTGATCACCCCGGCCGTCCTCGGCCTGGCCGCCGCCGCGGGCCACGACGAGCTGCCCGTGACCGCCCGGCCGCGCGTGCTGATCGTCGTCCTCGGGGACGAACTCGTCCACGAGGGGCTGCCGGAGGACGGCCGCATCAGGGACGCGCTCGGGCCGATGCTCGCCCCCTGGCTGCGTTCCCTGGGGGCCGAGGCGGTCGGCACCGTGCGCCTGGGCGACGACGCCGACGCGCTGCACGACGCGCTCGCCGCGACCGACGCCGACCTGGTGATCACCACCGGCGGTACGGCGTCCGGCCCGCGCGACCACCTGCACCCCACCCTGCGCCGCCTCGACGCGGAACTGCTGGTCGACGGCGTCGCCGTCCGCCCCGGGCACCCCATGCTGCTCGCCCGCCTCACCCCCGAGCGGCATCTCGTCGGCCTGCCCGGCAACCCGCTGGCGGCGGTCGCGGGCCTGCTCACCCTCGCCGAACCCCTGCTCCGCGGCCTCTCCGGCCGCGCCGCGCCGTCCCTGCGCCGTGCCGTGCTCACCGGACCCGTACCGAGCCACCCGTCCGACACCCGCCTGGTGCCGGTCGTGCTGCGCGGCGGCGACGGGGCGCGCCCGCTGCGCTTCCACGGCCCGGCGATGCTGCGCGGCCTGGCCGCGGCCGACGCCATCGCGGTGATCCCGCCGGGCGGGAACACGGCGCGGGGCCGGGTGGCCCTCCTGGACCTGCCGTGGACGGCCACCGGCGGCGGCGTCTGCTGACGGCCGGGGGCGCGACGGCCACCCCGGCCGCCCGCCCGCTAGGTTCCGGACATGACCGGCACGATGGACGCCCGCCCGCCCCTCCTCTTCCTCGACGTCGACGGCCCCCTCATCCCCTTCGGCGCGACGAGCCGGCAACTCCCGGGCGGCTACCCGACGTACCGCAGCCCCTGGCTCGCCCCGGGGTCGCCGGGCGACGGGGGCAACCCCCTGATCGCCAGGGTCGACCCCGCCCTCGGACCCCGGCTCGCGGCCCTGCCCTGCGAACTGGTGTGGGCGACGACGTGGATGTCCGACGCCAACGACTGCCTCAGTCCGTGGCTCGGCCTGCCCCCACTTCGCGTCGTGGTCTGGCCCGACCCGATGGACGAGCCCGACGCACTGGACGGGGCCGACGCACTGGACGAGCCTGACGCACCGGAGGAGTCCGGCGCACCGGGCGGGCCCTGGCGGCGAGGCGGCGTCCACTGGAAGACCCGGGCTCTCGTCGAGTGGGCGGACGGGCGCCGGTTCGCCTGGGTCGACGACGAGATCGGCCCCGCCGACGACCGCTGGGTCCGCGCCCACCACCCCGCAGAGGCCCTTCTCCACCGGGTCGATCCCGTAAGGGGCCTCACCGAGGGGGACTTCACCACCCTCGACGCGTGGCTGCGGGGTGCTCACGGGGTGAAGCGTTAGCGGCGGGCCAAGGCGCCTTACCACAGAGCAATCGCGCTATGCAGTTGATTTGTGACTGTGGGTTTCCTCGGTCTGGCGTGCGGCGATAGTCGACCGTCGGAGCGAGAGGAGGCTTGCCCACCGCCGCGATGCCTCACGCGTCACCGCTCGCCGGGGCACCACGGAGGCGAGGAGGCGATTCCATGATCCCCATCCCCGCCGACCGGCCTCAGATGTATGTCGAAGAGTTCGAGCAGCTCGCGCACAACGCTCCTGAGACCGTGCGTCTGGAGTTCATCAAGGGGAAGGTCGGGGTCAAGCCGGTGCCGAACGGTAATCACGGCGAAATCATCAGGTGGCTCCAGAAGCAGTGCATGCAGCACGTCCCGGAAGCCTGGCTCTACCCCGAGCAGGGATTGAAGGTGGAGCAGTACCGCAAGGGCCGGGCCCGGCGGAGTACTGGCGCCTGAGGAGTACTTCCTGGGGCAGGGGGAGTGGGCGGGTCCGGAGGGGGTGCTGATGACGGTGGAGGTGACGTCCGGCGACTCGGACGCGAACGCCCGTGACCGGCTCGACAAACCGGACGGTTACGCCGCCGCGGGCATCCCTGTCTACCTGCTGATCGACCGGGACGACCACCTGGTGTACGTCTTTTCGGAGCCCGAGGGCGGCAAGTACCGGAACGTCGTCAATCAGCCCTTCGGGGGGAAGATCGAACTCCCGGCTCCGGTCGGGTTCGCCCCGGACACGGAGAAGCTCAAGGACTTCGCCGACTGACCCCCTCGCGCGCTACTCGGCCGCCCCCGACGCCTGCCGGATGGTGATCACGCGGTCCGTGAGGCGGAGGGGTGTCGCCTCGGGGTCGGTGAAGTTCAGGAGGCGGTGGCCGCGGACGACGGCGACGACGAGGTCGGCGCAGTCGCGGGGTGACCGGCCCGCCTCCGCCTTGGTGACCGGGCGCTCGGCGACGTCCAGGCCGGTGCCGTAGGTCAGCAGGTCCTCCAGCACCGTGCCGACGTACGGGCTGACCATCGACATGCCGAGCATGCGGCCCGCCGAACTGGAGCTCGTCACCACCGTGTTGGCGCCGCTCTGCCGCAACAGCGGCACGTTCTCGTCCTCGCGGACGGCGACGACGATCGTCGCCCGCTTGTTGAGCTGACGGGCCGTCAGGGTGACGAGGGCGGCGGTGTCGTCCCGTTCCGTGGTGATCACCACGTGGGAGGCGTTCTGGAGTTCGGCGCGGAGCAGGGTGTCGGAGCGGGTGCCGTCGCCGACGACCCCCACGATCCCGTCGCAGGCGGCGGCGTCCACGGCCTTCTTCTGCGGGTCGACGACGACGATCCGGTCCTTCGGGCGGCCCTGGCCGACCAGCGTCTCGATGGTGTGCCGGCCCTTGGTGCCGTAGCCGATGACGACGGTGTGGTCGCGCATCCGGGACCTCCAACGGTGTATGCGGACCTGGTGACGCGTCCGCTCGGTCAGCACTTCCAGCGTGGTGCCGACCAGGATGATCAGGAACAGCACGCGCAGCGGGGTGACGACGAAGATGTTCGTCAGCCGGGCCGCGTCGCTCACCGGCGTGATGTCGCCGTAGCCGGTGGTCGAGAGGGTGACGGTCGCGTAGTACGCGGCGTCGACGAAGCCGACCGGGCCGTCCGCGTTGTCGTGGTAGCCGTCGCGGTCCAGCCACACCACGAGCGTCGTCAGCACCAGCACCATCAGCGCCATCACCAGGCGCCGCAGCACCTGTTGCAAGGGTGCGGTCACCCGCTGGACGGGCAGCACGATGGAGCGGCCCGCCTCCGCGTCCTCGGCCTCGGCGCGGGTGCGGCGCCAGAGCGACTTGAGGAGCAGCCCGCCGCCCCTGTGGTGGTCCGGGACGGCCGGGGGCTCCGGGGAATGGGCGTGGTGGGCGTGGTTGCCGCCGGTCATCCGGTTCCGGGGCGCGGAGGACGAGGGGTTCGGCACCCGTCCATGATCCCTTATGCGGGCTCGGGGGGTCCGTAGCGGCTCTTACGGGTCTCGGAGCGGCCGCTACGGGTCTCGGCGGCCCCTTACGGGTCGCGGGGGCCGCGTCGTCGCTTCCCCTGCGGGTCCCTAGGGGGTTCGACGGGCGGGGAGTAGCCTCGCGCCATGTATGCGATCACCATTCCCGAGCCCGGCGGACCCGACGCCCTGGTCTGGTCCGAGGTACCCGACCCCGTGCCCGGTGAGGGGGAGGTGCTGGTCGAGGTCGCCGCGACGGCCGTCAACCGCGCCGACCTGATGCAGCGGCAGGGGTTCTACGACCCGCCGCCCGGCGCGTCCCCGTACCCCGGACTGGAGTGCTCCGGCCGGATCGCGGCCCTCGGCCCCGGGGTGAGCGGCTGGGCGGTCGGCGACGAGGTCTGCGCGCTGCTCGCCGGCGGCGGGTACGCGGAGAAGGTCGCCGTCCCCGTCGGCCAGCTGCTGCCCGTGCCCGACGGCCTGGACGTCGTGACCGCCGCCGCCCTGCCCGAGGTCACCGCGACCGTCTGGTCGAACGTGTTCATGCTCGCCCACCTGCGGCCCGGCGAGACCCTGCTCGTGCACGGCGGCGGCAGCGGCATCGGCACCATGGCCGTCCAGCTCGCCAAGGCGGTCGGCGCGCGGGTCGCGGTCACCGCCGGAAGCCGGGAGAAGCTGGAGCGCTGCCGCGAGCTCGGCGCCGACATCCTCGTCGACTACCGGGAGCAGGACTTCGTCGAGGAGATGCACAAGGTGACCGGCGGGGCCGGGGCCGACGTCGTCCTCGACATCATGGGCGCCAAGTACCTGGACCGGAACGTGGACGTCCTGGCCGTCAACGGCCGCCTCGTCATCATCGGCCTGCAGGGCGGCCGGAAGGCCGAACTCGACCTCGGCAAGCTGCTGACGAAGCGGGCCGCCGTCATGGCGACCGCCCTCCGCTCCCGGCCGCTCGCCGAGAAGGCGGCCATCATGGCGGCCGTCCGCGAACACGTCTGGCCCCTCGTCTCCGGCGGCCGGGTCCGTCCCGTCGTCGACCGGACGATGCCGCTGCGGGACGCGGCCGGGGCACACCGGATCGTCGAGGACAGCTCCCACGTGGGGAAGGTGCTGCTCACCACGGGCTGAGGGGAGCCCCGGGCCGGTCGGCGCGGGTCCGCGCGGCCCGCGTCGGCGGGCGGCCGGGCCGTCACCCGTCCGGCCGCCCGGCGTGCCCGGGCCGGGCGGGCGTGTGACGGTGGACGGGTGATCGCAGTGATCGCCGGAACGCTCCGGGCCGTGACCGTCCGGCCGGGTACGTCCTGGGTGCCCCGGACGTGCCGGGTGGCCCCGCCGTCCCGGGCGTCCCGGAGGGCCGGGCGCCTGGCCGTCCTGGCCGGCCTGACGCTGACGGCCGCCCTCGCCGGGCCGTTCGATGCGGCGCGGGCCGACGGCGTCCCGCCCCTGCCGTCCCTGTCCCTGGCGCCTCCCACGCCTCTGGCGCGGCCGGCCGTGGCTCCGTCGGCCCCCCTGGCTCCGCCGGCACCTCTGGTGCCACCCGTTCCTCTTGCGCCGCTGCCTTCCCTCCCAGCGCTCTCGTCGCCAGCGCCTCTCCAGCCCCTGGCTTCACCACTGCCCCTGACTCCCCTACTGCCCCTCGCCTCGCCACTACCTCTCACGCCACCCGCACCCCTTGCCGCGCATCCCTCCACCCCTCCCGCCACCGACGCCGGGCGCCTCGCGGGAACCGTCGCGGGTCAGGGGCGCCCGCACCCCGGACGCGCCCCTGGGGGCCCCGAGAACCCTTCCGGGCCGGAGCAGGACCCCTACGGGTCCCCCGCCCCCGACACCGGCGCCGACCCGGAACCCGCCTGGACCCCGGCACAGATCGTCCCGGAACCCCCGGTACGGCCCGCGCCCGCCCGCGCCGGCAGCCGGAACGGCGGGACCGCCCCGGACGAGGAACCCGTGATGCGGGTCCTGCCCCTGGGGACCGGCATGACCCTCACCGGCCTGGGCCTGGGGTTCCTCGCCCTGCGCCTGCGGCGGCGCTGACCGGCGCACGCGCCGGTCCGTCCGGCCGGGCACCACCGCACCGCGCACCCCGGTGGATCAGACGCGTACGGGGGCATCACCAGGGGGAAATCATCTGTGCGAGAGAATGGCGGCATGGATATGCCGAGGAACGAACGGTCGCAGGAGAGCCCGCACATCCTGGTCGTAGGCCCGGATGGCATGGCTCTCGGCAGCACCAGCCCCGGCGGCGGGGCGGGTGACGACGAGTCGCGCGAGGTCCCCGTGACGGAGCAGGTCGAACAGCCCGCGAAGGTCATGCGCATCGGAAGCATGATCAAGCAGTTGCTGGAGGAAGTACGCGCCGCGCCTCTGGACGAGGCGAGCCGGGTCCGGCTCAAGGAGATCCACCACAGCTCCGTCAAGGAGCTGGAAGACGGGCTCGCCCCCGAGCTCGTGGAGGAACTGGAGCGCCTGTCGCTCCCGTTCACCGACGACAACATCCCCACCGAGGCCGAACTCCGCATCGCCCAGGCCCAGCTCGTCGGCTGGCTCGAAGGGCTCTTCCACGGCATCCAGACGGCGCTGTTCGCCCAGCAGATGGCCGCCCGCGCCCAGTTGGAGCAGATGCGCCGCGCCCTCCCGGCCGGCATCGGCGACGACGACGGCGAAGGCGGCGGGCGGGGCCAGCAGGGGGCGCGCTCGGGTCCGTACCTGTAATCGTCAGGGACCTGAAGGCCAAGGGGCGTACGCCGGGGGCCGGTTGCCGTACAGCGGCGGCCGGCCCCCGGCTTTTCGCCGTCAGGAAGCCGGGTCGCCCGTCGAGACCGTGAGGACGATCGTGGTGGTCTTCGGGTCGAAGGGATCACCCTTCTGGGGGTTCTGCATCACGACCGTGCCCTTGCCGAACACGTTCTCGTTCTGCTTGTCCTCGCGGTACTTCCAGCCGGCGTCCTGGAAGCACTTCTTCACCGAGTCGATGTAGACGAAGCTGACGTCCGGCATGCTCGTCTTCGTCTTGTCCAGGAAGCTGGGGCGTGCCTGCGTGCACTTCTCGGTCTCGATGACCTTGGCCTTGTCGCCCTCGACGTGCTTGCTGCCCACACCGCCGCCCCCGGTGCCGCCGCTCGTCGAGCCGTTGGAGCCGCCGGACGAGCCGCCCACCGGGGCCGGGGCTGCGGACTGGGTGACCCGGACGACCGGCTCGTCCGCCTTGGCCGGGCCGTCGTCCTTGTTGTTCTTGAGGGCGACGACGGTGATCACGGCGATGACCGCCAGCGCGGCGACGATGGCCGAGCCGATGATGACCGGCTTGTTGCCCCTGCCACCGCTCCCGTTCCCGCCGCCACCGCCGACGGAGGGCGCGGGCATGCCGCCGGGCGGGGGCGTGTGGGCGCCCTGGTACGGCGGGGGCGTCTGATACGCCGGGGAAGGGGCGGGCGGCTGGCCCGGACCCTGAGGAGCTCCGTAGCCCGCCCCGTACGACCCGTACGGGTTCTGCTGCGGCGGCGCCTGGTACGGCGTCTGGACGGACTGGATGCCCGGGCCGGGCACCGCCTGCTGGTCCACCGGCGGGAAGACCGCCGAGGAGACACCGGCGCCGCTGCCCGGCGCGGGCGCGTTCCCGGAGATCACCGGCGAGCCGGCCGTCCGTGCCGTACCGGCGACCCGCGCGCACTCGTCCCGCATGGCGGCGGCGCTCGGGAAGCGCTCGTTCGGGTTCTTCTTCAGCGCCCGGGCCACCAGGGCGTCCACCGCCGGCGGGATCGAGCGGTTGATCGTGGAGGGCGCGACCGGCTCCTCCTGGACGTGCGCGTACGCGATGGCCAGCGGCGAGTCCGCGTCGAAGGGCAGCCGGCCGGTCAGCAGCTCGAAGAGCATGATGCCGACCGAATACAGGTCGGAGCGCGCGTCCACGCCGCGGCCCAGGGCCTGCTCGGGGGAGAGGTACTGCGGGGTGCCGACGACCATGCCCGTCTGCGTCATCGAGGTGACCCCCGACTGCATGGCGCGGGCGATGCCGAAGTCCATGACCTTGACCACATCACGCTTGGTCATCATCACGTTGCCGGGCTTGATGTCCCGGTGGACCAGGCCCATCTCATGGCTGACCTCGAGCGCCGCCAGCACATCGGCCGTGATCTTCAGCGCCTTGGCCGTCGGCATCGCGCCGTACTGCGCGACGTCCGCGTCGAGGACGGACCGCAGGGGCCGACCCTCGATGTACTCCATGACGATGTACGGCATCGTCGTGCCGTCGAGCGCGTCCTCGCCGGTGTCGAAGACGGAGACGATGTTGGTGTGCGTGAGCTTGGCCACGGCCTGGGCCTCGCGGCGGAACCGCTCCCGGAACGACGACTCCCGGCCGAGTTCCGTGTGGAGGGTCTTGACGGCGACCTGGCGGTCGAGCACGGAGTCGTACGCGAGGTGCACGGAAGCCATGCCGCCCTCGCCGAGCAGGTCGCGCAGCTGGTAGCGGCCGCCGCCGACGGCCCGTCCCGCGTAGCCGCCCTGTGCGCCGTCCTGGCTCATGGTGTTGCTTCCCCCTCGGCGCCGACCGGCGTCGGGTCGGTGACGCGACACCCGGGCCGGGCCCGGCTCATAGGTTGGATCCGGCCGGATCCCATCCGGCCGGACACGTATCCCGGCCAAGTGTGCCGCAGGCCAGGGGCACGTCAAGCCGCGTGCCCGTTCCGTGACCGGATGCGCGACAAGCCGTCACGGAATTTGCCTTGCCCGGGCCGCTGCGGGTTTGATTGCCCGTCCATCCCCGACCGGCGCGCGTCGCGGAACCTGTAGCGTGCCTTATCGGAAGACTGCATTGCTCCGCGTACGGCTCAGCAGCGTGAGCACTGCCCCAAGGCTTGGCCCCCGCGAGCGGCCAGACACGACGGCGAGGACTGATGGCACAGACGCAGAGCGCCCAGGGTCCGTCCGACCCTGACGCCAACGGGGGCGGAATGCCCGATGTGCCGGAAATGTGGGGTAACGGCGGCATGGTCGGCGACGGCCGCTACCGCCTCACCCACCGGCTGGGCCGCGGCGGCATGGCCGAGGTCTTCGCCGCCGAGGACGTGCGCCTCGGCCGCACCGTGGCCGTCAAGCTGCTCCGCGCCGACCTGGCCGAGGACCCGGTCTCCAAGGCCCGCTTCACCCGCGAGGCACAGTCCGTCGCCGGGCTGAACCACCACGCCGTCGTCGCCGTCTACGACTCCGGCGAGGACATCGTCGGCCGCCAGACCGTGCCGTACATCGTCATGGAGCTGGTGGAAGGCCGCACCATCCGCGACCTGTTGCTCAACGCGGAGGCACCGCCGCCCGAGCAGGCGCTGATCATCGTCTCCGGGGTGCTCGACGCGCTGGCCTACAGCCACCAGCACGGCATCGTGCACCGCGACATCAAGCCCGCCAACGTCATCATCACCAACAACGGCGCCGTCAAGGTCATGGACTTCGGCATCGCCCGCGCCCTGCACGGCGCCGCGTCCACCATGACCCAGACCGGCATGGTCATGGGCACCCCGCAGTACCTGTCGCCCGAGCAGGCCCTCGGCAAGACCGTCGACGCCCGCTCCGACCTCTACGCGACCGGCTGCATGCTGTACGAACTGCTGGCGCTGCGCCCGCCGTTCACCGGCGAGACCCCGCTTTCGGTCGTCTACCAACACGTTCAGGACAACCCGGTCCCGCCGTCCCAGGTGCTGGACTCCGTCCCGCCGGAGCTCGACGGGCTCGTCATGCGCTCCCTGGCCAAGGACCCGGACGACCGCTTCCAGAGCGCCGAGGAGATGCGTGGGCTGGTCCAGTACAGCCTCCAGATGCTGCACGAGGCCGGCGGCCACACCGGCTCCTGGGACACCGGCCAGATCCCGGCCGCCGCGGCCACCCAGGTCCTGGGCGGCGTCGGCCTGGGCCAGACCACGGCCATGCAGCGCCCGCAGCACGGCGACACCTCGCCGCAGCGGATCCTGCCCCAGGGCATGGGCGGGTCCGGTGACGACGATTACGAGCCGGGCGGGCACGGGCGGGGCGGCGGGAGCGGCCGCGGCAAGATCATCGCCATCGTCGCGTTGGTGGCGGCGGTGGTGATCGCGGTGGCGGCGTACGCGATGACGGGGAACAAGAGCGAGGGGAAGGGCGAGGACACGGGCCCGACCAAGAAACCAAGCCACTCCGCGTCCCAGACCCCCGAGCCCACCGGTTCCTCCTCGACCCCCAAGCACGAGAAGTCGTCCGAGCCCGACCCCGGGACCGGAACGACGGGCGGCGGTTCCGACGAGAACGACAGCTCCGGCGGCACCGGCGGGACGAGGCACCGGTACACGAAGGCGCCCACCACGGATCCGACCCAGCAACCCTCGGGTGAGCCGACCGGCAACAAGCCGACCGGGGACAACAAACCCGGTACATCCCAGGGCACTTCGCAGGGGACCAGTCAGGGTACGTCCCAGGGCACCTCGCAGGGGACCAGTCAGGGCACCAGTCAAGGCACGTCCCAGGGGACGAGCCAGGGCACCAGCCAGGGCACCTCGCAGGGGACCAGCCAGGGCACCAGCCAGGGCGCGTCCCAGGGGAGCAACACCACAGAGGGCAGCACGACCCCCTGACACCACGAGGCGGGGCCACGGGCCCCGTCTCGTCCCGTATCCAGCGGCCCGCCTCAGTCCGTGAACGCGTCCCGGACGTCCTCGTACGCGCCCGTCCACCACACCGCCAGCGCCGCCGACGCCGGGAAGCCGGGGTCGGCGCGGTGGTCGCCGAGCTGGTAGCGCCAGCGGAGCATCCAGAAGTCGTTGAGGCGCTCCCACCACACGCGGTGCACGGCCGCCGCGAGCTCCTCCGGGCCGGCGCCGGTGGTGCGGCGGTAGGCGCGGGCGTACGGGCGTATCTTCGCGAAGTCGAGGGTGCCGTCGGGGCGCAGGAAGAAGATCACGGCGGCGCGGACGGCCTCCTCCGCGCGGGGGCGGACGCCGAGGCGGTCCCAGTCGACGATCGCGGCGGGTTCGGCGTCCCGGTACAGCAGGTTGAGCGGGTGGAAGTCGCCGTGCACCCAGCCGCGCGCCGGGGTCGCGGCCGGGGGCGGGCGGCGGTGGGCGTGCCGCTCCAGCAGGGACCGGCGTTCGACGAGGCGGTGCTCGGCGAGTTCGTCGAAGGAGTCGCGGGGGCCCCGGCGGACCAGGACCAGCAGTTCCTCGATGAGCGCGTACGTGTCCTCGGGGTCGGCGGCCACGTCCAGGGTGTCGGCGTTGCCGCGCGGGTCGGGGGCGTGCGCCGCGCCCCTGGGGGCGCCCTGAGGGCCCTCAGGGGCGCTCTCGGGGGCCCGGCACGCCGTCGCCCCGGGAGGCGCGTCCCTGAGGCCCGCCGGGCGCCTTCCCGGGGCGATGAGGAGCCCGCTGCCCGCCGCGGCCCCGACGGTGGCCTCTGCCGAGCCGGGTACGAGGACCGTTCCCGACCCGTAGGGAAGGCCCGCACCGAGCCGGATCCCCGGGCCGCCACCGCGCCGCGCGCTGGTTCCCGCCCGCGTGGCCGTCAGCGTCCCGTTCCGCGCGCCCGCGCCGCCGCCCGCCCCGGCGTACGACGCCACGCCCGCACCCGCGCCCGGCGCCGCGCCGAACCCCGCCGCCCGGACGCCGGCCCCGGTGCCCGCCACCCGGCCGTCCGCACCGGCGGCGGAATCCCACGTTCCGGCACCCCCCGGCCCGGCGACCTCCCGCATCACCGTCTCCAGGCTGACGTGGACGGTGCCGAGCAGCGCGCCCAGACCGCGCGACTGCGCGGTGGTGAGCTCGCCGCCGTCCCGGTGCCGCCCCTCGACCCAGGGGTGCAGCGCGTAGCAGCGGCCGCCCAGGACCGCGACGGTCGATCCGTCCTCCGCCGCCACCGGCGGGGCGACCGGCAGGCCGAGGGCGCCGAGCCGCTGCGTCGCCGCGTGCTGCCGGGCGATGGCGGCCCGGTCGCCGTCGAGGTGGTGCTTGAGGAAGAAGTGGCCCCGGCTGGTGGAGAGGCGGTACCCGTGGTTGAGCAGGCCCTCGGTGAGCGGTTCGCAGGCGAGGGGTTCGCCGGCGTGCCGGTAGCGGCGTAGCAGGGTGCGCAGGGTGCCGCCGTCGGGAGGTGCGACAGGGGGGACAAGTGAGCGCGGCACGCCCCAAATGTTAGTTCACGACGAGTGCGCGGCCTGTCGCGCGGGTACGCCTTCGAGGTGGTGCAGGGTGATGAACTGCGGTTCTATGCACAGGTATTCGGGAAGAAAGGGTGCGTTGTCCGCCGCCCGCGGGGCCGGCCCGAAGCGCAGCAGCTCCGCCGGTCCGGGGGTGAACCGCCGCGCGGTGCCCACGAATTGGACGTGCCAGACGTCCTCGTCGCCCTCCTCCCGCCCGCCGAAGTTGTCGGCGTTGTAGGCGATGACGCTGCCGTCGCAGGCCCGGCTGTAGCCGTAGCCGCCGTGCAGCCGGACCAGCACGCGCCCGTCGGACACGATGTGCCGGGTGGTGATGACGAACGGGAGGGCGCGCAGGGTCACCGAGAGGTGCCCGTAGGGGGCGCGTCCGAGCAGGTCGAGCGCTCGGTGTTCGTCTGTGGCCGGCGGGGCGGCCGGCGGTACCGGTGCAGGCATGCGCCTTACTCTGCACCGTCACGCCCGGTACACGTAGAGCCACCCGCCCCGTCGCGGCCGGGACGTTGGTCCCTAAACGGGCACCCCGTACGGGATCCCCCGGAGCTGTAAAGCCCCCTCCCCTCAGCGCTTCTCCGCCTGCAGACGCGCGACGTAGGCCGCGGCCTGCGAACGCCGTTCCATGCCCAGCTTGGAGAGCAGGCTGGAGACGTAATTCTTGATGGTCTTCTCCGCCAGGTGCAGCCGCTCGCCGATCACGCGGTTCGTCAGCCCCTCCCCGATCAGGTCGAGGATCCGCCGTTCCTGTTCCGTCAGTGAGGCCAGCCGGTCGTCGCCGCGCGGGCTCTTGCCGTCGCGCAGCCGTTCCAGCACCCGCGCGGTCGCCACCGGATCGAGCAGCGACTTCCCGGCCGCCACGTCCCGGACGGCGGAGAGCAGCTCATTGCCGCGAATCGCCTTCAGTACATAACCCGAGGCCCCGGCCATGATCGCGTCGAAAAGCGCCTCGTCGTCGGCGAACGACGTCAGCATGAGGCACTTGATTCCCGCGTCGAGCGAACGAATCTCACGGCAGACCTCGACCCCGCTGCCATCCGGAAGGCGAACGTCCAGAACGGCGACGTCGGGCCGGGTGGCGGGAATGCGCACCAGTGCGTCCGCGGCGGTACCGGCCTCTCCGACGACCTCGATGTCCTCCTCCGTGGAGAGCATCTCGTGAACGCCGCGCCGCACGACTTCGTGGTCGTCGAGCAGAAATACCGTGATTTTTCCTTGTTCGCGCACAGTGTCAGTCTCACACATCGAGTCTTCCCCTGCTCTTGTCCTCCGGGATAACGTGCCGTCGTTCCGGCGGTAACCCTGCCTCGGCGGGGACGGCTCGCAACGCTGTGACCAGTGCTTTGTCGGCCCTTTCTCGATTTACTTGGAAATCCAAGCAAAATCGCAGGTCAGAGAGGGTTTCGCAGGAATGCGGAGTACTGGGTAACGTGCTTATTGCAGGCCATTCGGCGGGACACCTGTCACGCCCGGTTCGGCCTCGGCACACCCACCCCGTGTGCCGTCGGGAAGCGGGCGAGCATCCCCCAGCCCCACGGCGGGGGGACCCCCTACGGCCACCGGCGACCCCGGGGGCCGGACAGACGGAGGAGCACACGTGACCGTGGACAGCACCGCCGCGCGCAAGCCGCGGGGCGGCAAACGCGCCGGAGCGAAGAAGCCGGCCGCCGGGGCGGGCGAGCCGGAGCTCGTACAGCTGCTGACGCCCGAGGGCGAGCGGGTCGAGCACCCGGACTACGCCATCGACGTGACGCCCGAGGAACTGCGCGGCCTCTACCGCGACATGGTGCTGACCCGCCGCTTCGACGCCGAGGCGACCACCCTCCAGCGCCAGGGCGAACTGGGCCTGTGGGCTTCCCTGCTGGGCCAGGAGGCCGCCCAGATCGGCTCCGGCCGGGCCACCCGCGACGACGACTACGTCTTCCCGACCTACCGCGAGCACGGTGTCGCCTGGTGCCGGGGCGTCGACCCGACCAACCTCCTGGGGATGTTCCGCGGCGTCAACAACGGCGGCTGGGACCCCAACGAGAACAACTTCCACCTCTACACGATCGTCATCGGCTCGCAGGCGCTGCACGCCACCGGCTACGCCATGGGCATCACCAAGGACGGCGCCGACTCCGCCGTCGTCGCCTACTTCGGCGACGGCGCGACCAGCCAGGGCGACGTGGCCGAGTCGTTCACCTTCGCCGCCGTCTACAACGCCCCCGTGGTCTTCTTCTGCCAGAACAACCAGTGGGCCATCTCCGAGCCCACCGAGAAGCAGACCCGCGTGCCCCTCTACCGCCGCGCCCAGGGCTACGGCTTCCCCGGCGTCCGCGTCGACGGCAACGACGTGCTGGCCTGCCTCGCCGTCACCCGGGCCGCGCTGGAGCGCGCCCGCACCGGCCAGGGCCCCACCTTCGTCGAGGCGTTCACCTACCGCATGGGCGCCCACACCACCTCCGACGACCCCACCCGCTACCGCCGCGACGAGGAGCGGGAGCTGTGGGAGGCCAAGGACCCGATCCTGCGGCTCCGCCGCCACCTGGAGCGCGAGGGCCTGGCCGACGAGGAGTTCTTCGCCGCCCTGGAGGCCGAGAGCGACGCGCTGGCCAAGCGCGTCCGCGAGACCGTGCGCGCCATGCCCGACCCGGACAGCACGGCCATCTTCGAGAACATCTACGCGGACGGCCACGCGCTGGTCGACGAGGAACGCGAACAATTCATCGCCTACCAGGCTTCGTTCGCCGACGAGGAGAGCAAGTAATGGCCACCGAGAAGCTCTCCATCGCCAAGGCGATCAACGCCTCCCTGCGCACCGCCCTGGAGAACGACCCCAAGGTCGTCATCATGGGCGAGGACGTCGGCAAGCTCGGCGGCGTCTTCCGCGTCACCGACGGCCTGCAGAAGGACTTCGGCGAGGAGCGGGTCATCGACACCCCGCTCGCCGAGTCCGGCATCGTCGGTACCGCCATCGGCCTGGCCCTGCGCGGCTACCGGCCGGTCGTGGAGATCCAGTTCGACGGGTTCGTCTTCCCGGCGTACGACCAGATCGTCACCCAGCTGGCCAAGATGCACGCCCGCGCGCTCGGCAAGATCAAGATGCCGGTCGTCGTCCGCATCCCCTACGGCGGTGCCATCGGTGCCGTCGAGCACCACAGCGAGTCCCCGGAGTCGCTGTTCGCGCACGTCGCCGGCCTGAAGATCGTGTCGCCGTCGAACGCCTCCGACGCGTACTGGATGCTCCAGCAGGCCATCCAGAGCGACGACCCGGTGATCTACTTCGAGCCCAAGCGCCGCTACCACGACCGCTCCGAGGTCGACACCGACGCGATCCCCGGCCCGCTGCACACCGCCCGTACGGTGCGCCAGGGCACGGACCTGACGCTCGTCGCCTACGGGCCGATGGTCAAGACCTGTCTGGAGGCGGCCGCGGCCGCCGCCGAGGAGGGCAAGAACCTGGAGGTGCTCGACCTGCGGTCGATCTCCCCGATCGACTTCGACGCCGTCCAGGCGTCCGTGGAGCGCACCCGCCGGCTCGTGGTCGTCCACGAGGCCCCGGTCTTCTTCGGCTCCGGCGCCGAGATCGCGGCCCGGATCACCGAGCGCTGCTTCTACCACCTGGAGGCCCCCGTCCTGCGGGTCGGCGGCTACCACGCCCCCTACCCCCCGTCGCGGCTGGAGGACGAGTACCTTCCGGGACTGGACCGGGTGCTCGACGCCGTAGACCGCGCGCTTGCGTACTGAGGGCTGAGGAGAGTCGTGACGATGACTGCGAGCACAGCGAGCGACCAGCGCTTCCGCGAGTTCAAGATGCCCGACGTGGGCGAGGGCCTCACCGAGGCCGAGATCCTCAAGTGGTACGTGGCGGTGGGGGACACCGTCTCCGACGGCCAGGTGGTCTGCGAGGTCGAGACGGCCAAGGCCGCCGTCGAACTGCCCATCCCCTTCGACGGCGTGGTGCACGAGCTGCGCTTCGAGGAGGGCGTGACGGTCGACGTCGGTACGGCGATCATCTCGGTCGACACCCGGCCCGGTGAGGGGCCGGTGACCCCGGCCGGCGTGATCGACCCGACCACCGCCGGCGCCCCGGCCGAGCCCGCCGCGCACGCCGAGACGGCGGCCGCGCCGGAGGGCGAGGGCCAGGGGCAGGGCCGGCAGGCCGTCCTGGTGGGGTACGGCGCGGCGCCGTCGTCCACCAAGCGGCGGCCGCGCAAGGCCCGGCCCGAGGCGTCGTCGGTCGGCGCGGCGGTCCAGGCGGAGCTGAACGGGCACGCGGCGCCCGTCGTTGTCCCTGAGGCCCCCGCAGCCCCTGCCGTCACCGGCGCCCCCGCCGTCGCGGGGAACGCCCGTCCGCTGGCCAAGCCGCCCGTCCGGAAGCTGGCCAAGGACCTCGGCATCGACCTCGCCGCCGTCAGCCCGACCGGGCCGGACGGCATCGTGACCCGCGAGGACGTGCACGCCGCCCACCAGGCGAGCGTGGTCCCGCCGGTGACGGAGGCGCCCGTCGCCGCCGCTCCGGCCGAGGCCCCGGCCGCCGGCGCGTGGGCCGCCCGGGAGACCCGGATCCCGGTCAAGGGCGTCCGCAAGGCGACCGCGCAGGCGATGGTGGCCAGCGCCTTCACCGCGCCGCACGTCACGGAGTTCGTCACCGTCGACGTCACCCGCACGATGAAGCTCGTCCAGCGGCTGAAGGACGACCCGGACATGGCCGGGCTGCGGGTCAACCCGCTGCTGCTGGTGGCCAAGGCGTTCCTGGTGGCGATCCGCCGCAACCCGGACGTCAACGCCTCCTGGGACGAGGAGAACCAGGAGATCGTCCGCAAGGACTACGTCAACCTGGGCATCGCCGCGGCGACGCCGCGCGGGCTGATCGTGCCCAACATCAAGGAGGCGCAGGCCAAGACGCTCCCCGAGCTGTCGCGGGCGCTCTCCGACCTGGTGAGCACGGCGCGCGAGGGGAAGACCAGCCCGGCGGAGATGTCCGGCGGCACGGTCACCATCACCAACGTCGGCGTGTTCGGGGTGGACACCGGGACGCCCATCCTCAACCCGGGCGAGTCGGCGATCCTGGCGTTCGGCGCGATCAAGCTCCAGCCCTGGGTGCACAAGGGCAAGGTCAAGCCCCGGCACGTGACCACGCTCGCGCTCTCCTTCGACCACCGCCTGGTGGACGGGGAGCTCGGCTCGCGGGTGCTGGCCGACATCGCGGCGGTCCTGGAGCACCCGAAGCGGCTGCTCACCTGGGGCTGACGGGGCCGGCCCCGGGGCGGGCGGCACAGCGTACGTCTTCCGTACCGGGGTGCCGGTTCCGCGCCGCGGGGTGGCTTCCGTCACCGGATACGACGAAGGGCCCGGACGCGTCCATTCCTCACCCCCCTCCGGTGAGGAGCGGACGCCGTCCGGGCCCTCCGTTCTCACGGCAGAGCGGCCTCGAACCATTCCATCGGCAGGGTGGAATGGCCCGTGTGGGGCAATTTACTTAAGATTGACCGACACTTGCAGTGTCGGAATCGGAGGCTCCCCTTGACCGGCGCGAGCGCGGACGGAGGCGTTCCGGATCCCGCGGAGGACGGCGAATCCATCAGCCGCCTGCTCCGCGCTTGGCGGACCCGGGTCGACGCCCGGACCGTCCCCGAGTTGCGCGGCGTCCATCCCCGACCGGGCCGTCTGCTTTCGCAGCGGCACGTCGCCCGGCTCACCGGCGTCAGCGAGGGCTGGTACCGCGCCCTGGAGGCCGGCCGCCGTCAGGACTTCTCCGAGAACTTCCTGCTCCGGGTCGCCGCGGCGCTGCGGCTGAGCGAGGCGGAGACGCTGACGCTCTTCCTCGCCGTCTGCGGCCGGCGCCCGCCCGGCTCCCCGTGCCCGGCCGGTGAACTCCCCCAGGGCGTCCGGAACCTGCTCGTCCAGCAGACGTCGTACCCCGCCTACCTCTCCGACAACGCCTGGAACGTCGTCGCCGCCAACCGCCTGATGGGCGAGTGGTTCCCCTGGGTGCTCCGTCCGGGAGCCAACCTGATGCGGTGGGCCCTGCTGCACCCCGAGGCCCGCGAGCAGATGCTCGACTGGGAGAACAACTGCGCCCGCGCCTACCTCGCCATGCTCCGCGTCGCCGCCAACAGCAACCCGGGCGACGCCGGACTGCGGGCCCTGGTCCGCGAGGTCCTCGACTCCGACGCGGACTGCCGCCGCATCTGGGCCGAGGAACACGACGTCGTCGAGCACCGCGACGGCCACGTCTTCCGCCTCCGGCTGCCGTACCACGACTACGCCGAGATCCGGGTGACCAGCCATGTGCTGCTGCCGATACAGCGCCCGGATCTGCGCTTCGTCTTCATCACACCGCTGCCCGACTGAGGCGTCCGTCCTGCCGGACTGAGGCGTCCGTCCTGCCCGGCCGAGGCGGGGGTGCCGGTGTCGACGCGGTCCGTACCACGCCCCGTCCATATCGCGGACAGCCCCTCATCAAGGCATCTGTCTTGTATCTATGCTGTGTGCATGCCTCCCACCCCCGCTGTGACCCCCGCAGTGGCGTCCGCGGGCCGGCCCGCCGCGGCCGACCGCGTCTACGCCCATGTCAAGGACGGCGTCCTGCACCGGCGGTACGCCGGTGGGACGCTGCTCACGGAGGGCGGTCTCGCGGAGGCCGTAGGCGTCTCCCGGACACCCGTACGGGAGGCGCTGCTGCGGCTGGAGGGCGAGGGACTGCTCAAGCTCTACCCGAAGAAGGGGGCGCTCGTGCTGGCCGTGTCCGCCCAGGAGATCGCGGATGTGGTGGAGACCCGGCTGCTGGTGGAGAAGCACGCGGCGGCCAAGGCCGTACCCGCGCCACCGGCCCTCATCACCCGGTTGGAGGAACTGCTCGCGGACATGCGCCGGCAGGCCGCCGAGGGCGACCTGGCCGCCGTCTCGGTCAGCGACCGCGCCTTCCACGCGGAGATCGTCCGCAGTGCCGGGAACCAGATCCTGTCCCGCCTCTACGACCAGCTGCGCGACCGCCAGCTCCGGATGGGCGTCGCCGCGATGCACGCCCACCCGGACCGCATCGCCAAGAACATCGCCGAACACGCCGAGATCCTGGAGGCCCTGCGGGCCGGCGACGCCCCCGCGGCCATCGCCGTCGTCGACCGGCACGTCAGCTGGGTGCGCACCCTCGCCCAGGGAAACGACCGATGACCGCCCCCTGCCCGGGCCTGCCCGGGGACCCACCGGGCGGCCGGCGGGCGGCGGCGGTCTGGGGCGTCGGGGTCGGCGTCTACTTCGTCGCCATCGTCTTCCGCACCAGCCTCGGCGTGGCCGGGATCGACGCGGCCGAGCGGTTCCACATCAACGCCTCGGCCCTGTCCACGTTCTCCATACTCCAGCTGCTCGTCTACGCGGGCATGCAGATACCCGTCGGCCTGATGGTCGACCGCATGGGCACCAAGAAGGTGCTCGCCCTCGGCGCCGTCCTCTTCACCGCCGGGCAGCTCTGCTTCGCGCTCTCCCACTCCTACGCGATGGCCCTCGCCGCCCGTGCCCTCCTCGGCTGCGGTGACGCGATGACGTTCATCAGCGTCCTGCGGCTCGGCGCCCGCTGGTTCCCCGTCCGGCACGGGCCGATGGTCGCCCAGGTGGCGGCCCTGTTCGGGATGGCCGGCAACCTCGTCTCGACCCTCGTCCTCGCCCCGCTGCTGCACTCCCGCGGCTGGACCGCGACCTTCGGGAGCAGCGCGGCGGCCGGCGTCGTCGTCCTCGTCCTGCTCCTGGTCTTCCTCCGGGACCACCCGGAGGGGTACGCACCGGCCCCCGCCCCGCACCCGGGCGCCGGCTACGTCCGGCAGCAGATCGGCCGCGCCTGGCGGGAGCCCGGCACCCGGCTGGGCATGTGGGCGCACTTCACCACGCAGTTCCCGGCCATCGTCTTCCTGCTGCTGTGGGGCATGCCGTTCCTCGTCGAGGCCGAGGGTCTGAGCCGGGAGACCGCGGGCCGGCTGCTCACCCTCGTCGTCCTGGTGAACATGGCCGTCGGCCTGGTCTACGGCCAGATCGTCGCCCGGCACCACGCCGCCCGGCTGCCGCTCGTCCTCGGCACGATCGGCGCGACCGCGCTCCTCTGGGCGGCCACCCTGGCCTGGCCCGGACCGCACGCGCCCATGTGGCTGCTGATCACCCTCTGCGCGGTCCTCGGCGCCTGCGGCCCGGCCTCCATGATCGGCTTCGACTTCGCCCGGCCCGCCAACCCGCCGGAGCGGCAGGGCACGGCGTCCGGCATCGTCAACATGGGCGGCTTCACCGCGTCCATCACCACCCTGCTGGCCATCGGCGTCATCCTCGACGCGACCGACGACGACTACCGGGCCGCCTTCGCCACCTTCTTCGCCGTCCAGGCGGTGGGCCTGGCCCAGATCCTGCGGCTGCGCGACCGGGTCAGGCGGCGGGAGCGGGAACGGGTGGTGGCGTCACGGGTGGAGACGGTGCACGTACCGGTGTGACGGGTGCGGGACCCGTGAGCGCCTTAGGGCGTCACCGCGAACGCCCGCAGGATCGCCTCCGCCAGCCGGAGATCACCCTCCGCCGAGACCCGGCCGGGCACCCCCTCAGGGCGGACCCGCCCGCAGGCCAGCCGGAGGTACGTCTCCCAGTCCATGGCGAGCGTCACCGCGGGCCCGAGCGACACGCTGGAGTCGAGCGTGCCGCGCCCGTCCGCGTCGACCCGGACGGTCCGCAGGAACTCCACCGGCCCGTGCACGTCCACGGCCACCGCGCTGCCGGGCGGCGCCCCCGCGTCCTTGGCCACCACCTTCGGCAGCCCGGCCAGCAGCACGTCACGGGCGACCAGGGCGCCGGGCGCGTCCAGGTTGCCCGGCACGCCCAGCGCCCGCCGCAGGTCCTGCTCGTGCACCCACACGTCGAAGGCCCGCATGGTCAGCTGGTGTTCGAGCGTCCGCTCCGGCCCCGCGCCCAGCGGCCAGCGCACCGGCGTCCCCGGCGAGCGCGTCTCGTTCCGCAGCTGCCGCGACCGCCGGATGATCGTCAACTCCAGCTCGGACGTCATCTCCAGCGCGGTGTGGCAGCGCCGGACGTCGACCTGCACCTCCACGTACCGCGAGAACTCGTCGGTGACGTGGAACAGGTCCCGGGGCAGCGTGTGGATCGGCCGGGGCTCGCCCAGCATCTCGCTCTCCACCCCGATGACGTGCGAGACGACGTCCCGCACCGACCATCCCGGGCACTCCGTGGGCCGGTTCCAGTCGCCCTCGGCGAGCGGTTTCACCAACTCGTTGATCGCTTCGATGGAATGGGTCCAGGCGTCGATGGCGGGCTGCAGACTGGGGTGGACGGTCACGTGATCCCTCGTGCGGTGCGTGCGTTCGGCGGCATGGTTACGGGGCAAGTGCTGTCTGGGTCTCAGCAGTTAAGTTACGCTGCGCACGGGCAGCACGGCAGAGGTTTCCCGGGCCGAGAGTGGTGGTACTGTGCGCGTCTCCCTGATCCAGCTCGCCGTGGACCCGGCCGAGACGACGGACGCCCGGCGGCAGCGCGCGGCCGGCCTCGTCCGCGCCCAGCGGGGCCGCGACCTGGTGGTCCTGCCCGAACTCTGGACGGTCGGCGCCTTCGCCTTCGACTCCTTCGCCACCGGCTCCGAGCCGCTCAACGGCCCCACGGCGACGGCGATGTCGGCCGCCGCGCGGGACGCCGGGGTCTGGCTGCACGCGGGCTCGATCCTCGAACGGGACCCGGACGGAGCCCTGTTCAACACCTCCCTCCTCTTCGCCCCCGACGGCACGCTCGCCCGCACCTACCGCAAGATCCACCTCTTCGGCTTCGACAAGGGCGAGGCCGTCCTGCTGAGCGCGGGCCACGACATCGTCACCGCCCCCCTCCCGGAGACCGTCCTCGGCCTCGCCACCTGCTACGACCTCCGCTTCCCCGAACTCTTCCGGGCCCTCGTCGACGCCGGCGCCCAGACCCTCGTCGTCCCGGCCGGCTGGCCCGAACGCCGCCGCGCCCACTGGACCCTGCTGGCCCGCGCCCGCGCCGTCGAGGACCAGGCGTACGTCCTGGCCTGCGGCACGGCGGGCACCCACGCGGGCGTACGGCAGGCGGGCCACAGCCTCGTGATCGACCCCTGGGGCGAGGTCCTCGCCGAGGCCGGCCCGGACGAGCAGGTGCTCACGGCCGACCTGGACATGGACCGGGTGGCGACGACGCGCGAGGAGTTCCCGGCGCTGCGGAACCGGGTGCTGGGGCGGTAGCGCGGCCCTCGTCCCGGGTGCCTATCCCAAGTACGGCGCGGAGCGCCTCTCCAGGAAGTGCCGGAGCCGCAGCCGCTGGGTGTGGTGCATGGGAAGCGCGTCCAGCTCGTCCGGCCGCACGAAACGAAGCTCCGTGCTCTCCTCCGAGACCGCCGGTTCCCCACCCGTGATCCGCGCGGTGAAGCAGACGTTGAACTGCCGCCTCACTTCTCCGTCGCCGTACGCGATGACGTGCCGGGGATCGGTGTACGTCCCGACGAGCCCGGTGATCTCCACATCGAACCCGGTCTCCTCCTTGACCTCCCGCACGGCGGCCCCGGGCAGCGAGTCGCCGAGCTCCATGCCGCCGCCCGGAAGCGCCCAGAGGCCGCTGTCGCGGCGCCGCTGCAGCAGGATGCGGCCTTGGCCGTCCGTGACGACCGCGGAGGCGGCTACGACCATGCTGTTCGGCTCCGGCGCGTGCGGATCGTCGTAGTACTCGGTGCGTGTCTCCGGCTGAGTACGGTTTCCCGGTCCGTCGGCCGTCATGCCTTTTCGATCTCCGACATGAGCAGCCGCAGCGTGAGGGAGTGCTTTTCCGGTGGCAGTGCGTTCAGAGCCGTTCGGGCATAGGCGGCTCCGCCGGAGGGATCCCCGGACCGTGCGAGCATGAGCCCCTGGTGCATTTCGAGGTGCGTAGCGAATCGCGGCAGTTCCGCGGGCAGTTCGCGGCGCGCCGATTCCTGGGCCGACATGGCTCCCCGCTCGTCTCCCAGACGGGCCAGGAGAAGGGACAGGAAGACGTTCATACGCCACCAGGGCACGGCGTAATCGCTGGTCTGCTCGTGTGAGCCCGCCTTGTCGAAGATGCGCCGGCCCTGGTCCGCCAAGCGGAGCGTCGTTGCCCGGTCCCCTCGGATCGCTGCCGCGTGCGCTTTTCCCATGACGGCGTTGAGGACACCGAGCGAAGGGCGCCCCGATATCGCGATGGCTTGATCGGCCAGTACGTCGGCGACCCCGAGCGCGGCGCCCTCGTACCCCAGGGCGATGGCGGCGCGCCCCCGTACCCAGATCCGGGATTCGTCATCGCCCGACCGGTCCGCCGCTTCCGCTGCCATGCGGTACCACTGAACCGCCTTGGACCCGTCGGAGCCGGGAAACGTCTTGGCATAGAGCGTCATGAGCCGCGCGGCAACGCCCCACAGCCTCGGTTCGTCCAACTGCTGCTGCACCGAGACCAATGCGCCGGCCACCCGCCGTTGGATATCCGACGCACCCAGACTCATGTAGTCCGTGCCGTAGGCGTCCAGCCGGCTTTCCCACTCTTCGACGGCAGGGCCGCCATGGAGCCTGGCCGCGAACCCGGCGCTCAGCAAATCCGAAGCGACAATCGGCGCTATGGCGGTGGCCGCCGCATCGGAGAGGAACGTACGACGTCTCATTTCGCCCTCGAGCGCTGCTAGGGGAACGTCCAGGACGGCCGACAGGCATCGGAGGTAGAACGCCCCGGGGGACACCTTGGAACGTTCCCAACGGCTGACGTACTCCCGGCCCAACGCCGTTCCGAAGGCGCTGTTGATCTCGTCCGCCAGCCGTCCTTGGGACCAGCCTCGCGCCTCACGCAGGTCTCTGATCAATGCGCCGATGGCCATGGACCCATCCTGCCCTCATGGCTGCCCCCTCGGGGCCCAAGAACCGGTGTTCGAGCCGTACTTGCCCCTATCGATGCCCCTGCGCGCGTAGCGCACGTGGCGAGATCTTGAGAGCCGGAAGCAGGAACCGCGGGCTCGGGTGACGGCCCGGGACGCGGACTACCCGAAGAGGGGGACAGCCATGGCCAGGCCTGGCGTGATCACCCGAGGGGGCGACGCGTGACGCACATGTCATCCGGGGGAGCCCTCGTTCCCAACCCGCACGCTCCGTGCGCCGAGTGCACCCGGATCACCGACCCCCGGCGCGCCGCAGAACGCTCGGGCGACTGGGCCCGCGCGGAGCTGCTGCGCCGGGACAGCCTGAAGCACGTGGAGGCGCACCGTGGCTGACTGGATCCCCCAGCCGCTCGAACTGGTCTTGGACACGGACCGGGACGAGCTCGGCGTGGTGGTCGGCTGGGACTGCGACACCCGGCGGCTCACCCTCCGGCCCGTGGCGGGCGGACGCACGTGGCGCCCGGCGAGGTACCGCCGGGCCGACGCCATGGACCGGCTGCGCGCCCGGGTGATCCAGCAGAACCGGGAGGGGCGCCGATGAGCGACGGAGTCTGCGAAGGGTGCGCCTGGTGGGACGACGTGATCGCCAGGACGGAGCGACGGGCGCGCGACGCCCCGGACCGGTGGGAGCGTGCGCGCCTGGCGAAAGAGCTGGGTAACTACCGGACCAACCGGGAGGACCACCTTCGGATGCCTCACGAGCGGTGGCGCTGATGAAGCCGGGGGCCGACGAGACGTCTACGGCAGCATGGCCGACGACGAGGAGCGCGAAGGGAAGTAGCGCATGATCCACGGCGAGCACCTGGCGAAAGACCTGCGATGCGACCACGGGTTCGTGCACATCGGGCGCACCAGGGACGGCAACGCCGTGATCATGCGCAAGGGCGACCGCTGGACCGTCGTGCCGCGCCTCCGCCCGGGAGGGCCCCGGCACTGTCGAGGAGAGAGCGCACCTCCGGGACCTCGCGGAACCGCTCCAGACGCGAGAGTACGACCTCGGTGCGCCGCGCCGTCCTGTCGCTGGCCAGGCTCGCGGACAGCATCATGACCCGCTCCGCCGTCTCCGCCGCTTCCTCCGGCTCGTTGGCGTCGGTCAGGGCGACGGCCAGCCACGACAGGTAGAGCGCGAGTTCCCGCGTGTGTGTCGCGTCGTAGCGGCCGAGGACGTCGCGGAGCACCGGGACGGCTCGAAGCGGACGGCGCAGCTCCGTGTAGACGCGGGCTTCCATGATCCGCAGCTCCCCGGCGTCCACCCAGTAGAGATAGCCGGGTTCGTCCTCTCCGCCATGGTCCGCCAGTGCTTCGCCCGCTTCGTTGACGGCCCTTATGGCCGCCTGGTCCTCCCCGGCCTTGGCGTGCGCCCATGCCACACGGTCCAGGTACAGGGCGCGCGCTCGTGGAGGTGCGCAGTGGGCGTTCTCCAGGGCCGCGCGGGCCATGCCGAGCCCTTCCCGCGCGTCGCCCGTGTTCGTGTGCTGGTAGGCCAGCGAGCCCAACACGTTGCCCGCCAGCGTCGTGTCCTCCGCCGTATGCGCTGCCGACAACCCCAGCCGGTAGATCCGCTCGGCTTCCGCGTGCCGGCCGGCGTCACTCGCGATCCATCCGGCGATCTGTGCCAACTCCCCGATGACCCGCAGCAGCGATCGGCCCACGGCCTCCGTGTGGTTCCCTTCCCTGAACAGCCGTACGGCGGCGCCGAACTCGCGCAGTGCGGGGCGCAGCAAGTCGCCCCCGGAGATCACATCGTCGGCGAGCCTGAGCCCGTGGACGCGCCGCTGCAGGTCGGCCACGGTGGTCACACCGACGCGTCGCCCTTCACGAGCGCCGAGCGGGGCGAGCGGATCGCCCTCGGGCAAGTAGTCGGTCAGCGACGGCGGGGGCGGCTCAACGGGCTCGCGCGACGCCCGGAGCGCTTCCACAGGCACCCCAAGAGCCGCGGAGATAAAGGGCAACCACTCGCGGGGTGTCCGCTTTCCCGTTTCCCACCTGCTGACTTCCTGCCGCCCGACCGGCTGCCCCAGAACACCGGCGATGCGGCATACCTCGCGTGCCAACCGCGCCTGACTCCATCCGCGCTGTTCACGGAACCGCCTGATGTTGGCCGCGACGCTTCCCGTCATGCCTTCAGTCTGGCCGATACCCGGCCTACACGGGGCCGCTAGTCGGCACACTGCTCCGGCAGGAGGATCACCGGCATGGCCAAGCGAGGAAATGCCCCACCGGCCGCCCTGGAACGCGCACCGGCCGTGCCGCACACCAGTGGCCCGCCCATGTATCCGACCCGGGACGAGTGCGGGATCTGCGGCCGGTACCGCAGCGCTGTCAACGGCGCGCTGGGACGCGCCCAATGGGCCCGTGTCCAAGGCTTTCAGGACGAAGCCGACGCCATTCGCCGCGAGGCTGCCGACTACCGCAAGGGGTGGAGAGAACACCTCGCGCGGGTCCCGCACAGGCCGGCGTGACGGCTCCGGTTTCCGTGCGGCGGTCGAGACCCGGTGGAGCGCCGACACCGCACAACGGCATGAGGCCCCCTTGTGCCCACACAGCACCGACCCGAAAGGAGTACGTGTCCATGAGCGAGGAGAAGCACGACAGCTGGGACCCGGACGGAAACCGTGACCAGGTCACCGACCCCGATACACAAGTCTCCCAGAACGGTAGCGTCTACAGCAGTCTGGCCGACGACGAGGAGCGCGAAGGGAAGTAGCGCATGATCCACGGCGAGCACCTGGCGAAAGACCTGCGACGCGACCACGGGTTCGTGCACATCGGGCGCACCAGGGACGGCAACGCCGTGATCATGCGCAAGGGCGACCGCTGGACCGTCGTGCCGCTCCGGTGGCTCACCGGTGACGCCGTGGCGACCATCAAGGCGCAGGCCGGGATCGGCCCCGGCTGAGTCCCGGCGGCCGCGCACGGGCGCTCCCGCGCCTGGGGGGCGGGCTGGTGCCATGAGCCCATGACGTCACGACGTCGCCGGGCGCTCCCGCGTCTGAGGGGCGGGCCGACCGCCCGGCCGCGTCAGGTGCCTGTGATCCCGCGTTCACAAGCGGATGGCACCCTGGTGTCATGAACGCCGCTTCGCCCGCCCCCCGCCGCCCCCGTGTCCGCGCCCCCGAGCTCGTCGGTGCGGGTGGCTGGCTGAACACGGGGGGCGAGGAGCTGTCCCTGGCCGCGCTGCGCGGCCGGATCGTGATCCTGGACTTCTGGACGTTCTGCTGTGTGAACTGCCTGCACGTCCTGGACGAGCTCCGGGAGCTGGAGGAGAAGCACCGGGACACCACGGTGATCATCGGAGTGCACTCGCCGAAGTTCGTGCACGAGGCCGAGCACCAGGCCGTCGTCGACGCCGTCGAGCGGTACGGGGTCCACCACCCCGTCCTGGACGACCCCGAGCTCGTCACCTGGAAGCAGTACGCCGTCCGGGCCTGGCCCACGCTCGTCGTCGTCGACCCCGAGGGGTACGTCGTGGCGCAGCACGCGGGCGAGGGGCACGCGCACGCCCTGGAGGCGCTGGTCACCGAGTTGGAGGCGGAGCACGAGGCGAAGGGGACGCTGCGGCGCGGGGACACCCCCTACGTGGCCCCCGAGCCGGTCGCGGGCGAGCTGCGCTTCCCGGGGAAGGCGCTGGCCCTGCCCGGGGGCGGCTACCTGGTCTCGGACACCACCCGGCACCAGCTCGTCGAGCTCGCCGCGGACGGCGAGACCGTCGTCCGGCGGATCGGGACCGGGGAGCGCGGGTTCAGCGACAGCCCGGCACGGTTCAGCGAGCCGCAGGGGCTCGCGCTGCTGCCCGACGGGCGGGTGGCCGTCGCCGACACCGTCAACCACGCGCTGCGCGTCTACGACCCGGAGACCCACGAGGTCGGCACCCTGGCCGGCACCGGCCGCCAGTGGTGGCAGGGCGCGGACACCGCCGGGCCGGCGCGCGAGGTCGCCCTGTCCTCGCCGTGGGACCTGGCCTGGTTCGCGGACCGGCTCTGGATCGCCATGGCCGGCGTCCACCAGCTCTGGGCCTACGACCCGGCCACCGGCACCGTCGGCGTCGCGGCCGGCACCACCAACGAGGGCCTGGTCGACGGGCCCGCCGCGGAGGCGTGGTTCGCCCAGCCGTCCGGGCTGGCCGCCGCGGAGGACCGGCTGTGGGTCGCCGACTCGGAGACGTCCGCGCTGCGTTACGTCGAGCGCGCCGGGGACGGGGACGGCTTCGCGGTCCGCACCGCCGTCGGCACCGGCCTGTTCGACTTCGGGCACCGGGACGGCGACGCGGCCCAGGCCCTGTTCCAGCACCCGCTCGGCGTCACCGCGCTGCCCGACGGCTCGGTCGCCGTCGCGGACACCTACAACCACGCCCTCCGCCGCTACGACCCGGCGACCGGCCAGGTCACCACCCTGGCGACCGACCTGCGCGAGCCCTCCGACGCGGTCCTCGACGGCGACGACATCGTCGTCGTGGAGTCCGCCCGGCACCGGCTGACGCGGCTGCGGCTGCCGGAGGAGGCGGTACGCGTCGAGTCCGTCGCCCACCGCACCCGGCGCGAGGCGACCGAGGTCGCCCCCGGCGAACTGCTGCTCGACGTCGTCTTCCACGCGCCGGCCGGCCAGAAGCTGGACACCCGGTACGGGCCGTCCACGCGGCTGCTGATCAGCGCCACGCCGCCGGAGCTGCTCGCCGAGGGCGCCGGCGCGGGCACCGACCTCGCCCGGCGCGTCGTCCTCGCGGACGGCGCCGGGGAGGGCGTGCTGCACGTCTCGGCGATGGCCGCGTCCTGCGACGACGACCCTGCCAACGAGTACCCCGCCTGCCATGTGCACCAGCAGGACTGGGGTGTTCCGGTCCGGGTCGTCCCCGGCGGGGCGGACCGGCTGCCGCTGGTCCTGGCCGGGCTCGACGCCTGATTGCCCGGCCGGGGGTCAGCGGACGAACCGGTGGTCCTCCTCGACCACCGGCGCCGCCGGCGGGGGCGGCTGCGTGCGGCGGCGCTTGAAGATGGCGACGTACGCGTTGAGGCCGATGAGGCCGGCGGCCATGAGGATCAGGCCGGCGAGGGTGAGGTTGACGCCTTCCATGTGCCAGTCGACCGCGAAGGTCAGGATCGCTCCTGTCGCGATCAGGCCGATGCACCATCCCATGCCCATGGGGTGTCTCCTTCCGGGAGCGGTCGGCCGTTCATCGACGCGCCTACCCCCGGGTGGGGCGGGGATGTGCCCCGGTCCCGCCCTTTCACCGTTTCGTGCGGGGGCTGCGCCCCCGCGCCCCCGAAACCGCGCTCCGCGCGGTTGTCCTCAAACGCCGGACGGGCTGGAGTGGGCGCCCTATTCAGCCCGTCCGGCGTTTGAGGACGAGCGGCGAAGCCGCGGTGCGGGGACCTGGGGGCTGAGGGCGCGTCACCCTCACTTGCCCAGCGCGGCCGCCTCACTCGCCACCCAGTACGACGTCCGCACCGAGTCGTCGATCCGCAGCTTCCCGCCCGGCAGCGCGGCCGGGATCTCGCCGCCCTCCACCGGGTCCCCGTTCGCCGCCTGGAGGCCGACGGACAGTTCCTTGGCCTCGCGGGCCGTCCCGCCGTCGGGGGAGGTGGGCCGGACGCCGGCGTACGCGGCCTTCCCGGCAGCCAGCCGTACGGGCTCCTTCGGCTTGCTGGCGGCGTCCATGTCGGCGGTCGCCTGGTCCTTGTCGAAGCGGAGGAAGGGGAAGCCGTAGGCGGTGCACTCCTTCTTCGCGGTGGCGACGAGGAGCAGCGCGCCCGCCGGCTTCTTCGCCGGCCGGGCCTCGACCTTCACGTCGGCCGGCGCGCAGGCGTCGCCCTTCTTGGCGCCCTTGCCCGCGCTGTCCTCGCCCGCGGCGCCGGGCGGCGCGTCGGAAGCCGTCGCCGCCGACTGGTCGCTCTTGCCGTCACCGTCACCCTTGCCGCCGCCACCGCCCCCGCCGCAGGCGGTGAGCGTCAGGGCGGCCGCGGCGGTGAGGGCGACGGCGGTGGTCCGCAGGAGGCGGTGGGTCATGGGTTCCCCCGGGTGGGATGTGGTGGATCGGTGGTGCGCCGCCCAACCCGCCTGCGGGAACCGCCGGTTCGAAGCCAGGGCCCCGACGGGGTGTCAGCCCGCCACGAAGGCGGTGAGCACCGAGGCGAGCAGATGCGGGTCGTCCGCGCCGCAGAGTTCGCGGGCGGAGTGCATGGAGAGGATAGCGATGCCTATGTCGACGGTGGCGATGCCGTGCCGGGCGGCGGTGATCGGGCCGATCGTGCTGCCGCAGGGGACGGAGTTGTTGGAGACGAAGTGCTGCCAGGGCACGCCGGCCCGTTCGCACGCCTCCGTGAACGCGGCCCGCCCGCCGCCGTCCGTCGCGTAGCGCTGGTTGGCGTTGGTCTTCAGGATGGGGCCGCCGTTGGCGACGGGGTGGTGGCCGGGCTCGTGCCGCTCCGCGTAGTTGGGGTGCACGGCGTGGCCGGTGTCGGAGGAGAAGCAGATGGTGCCGGCGAAGGCGCGCGCCCGGTCCTCGTACGCCCCGCCGCGCGCGAACACCGAGCGCTCCAGGACGTTTCCGAGCAGCGGGCCCTCGGCGCCGGTGTCGGACTGGCTGCCGTTCTCCTCGTGGTCGAACGCGGCGAGGACGGGGATGTACGGCAGCGACTCGGAGGCGACGGCGGCGGCCAGGGCGGCGGTGCCGGCGTGGACGGAGACGAGGTTGTCCATCCGCGGCCCGGCGAGGAGTTCGCGGTCGCGGCCGAGGTACGCCGGGGGTTCGACGCTGTGCGTCATCAGGTCCCAGCCGGTGATCTCGTCGGCGCCGACGCCCGCCTCCTCGGCGACGAAGCGGACGAGGTCGCCCTCGCGGACGTCGCCCAGGCCCCACAGCGGGGTCATGTGCCGCTGCCGGTCCAGCGTCAGGCCGTCGTTGACGGCGCGGTCCAGATGGATGGCGAGCTGCGGGACGCGCAGCAGCGCGCGGTCGACGTGGACGAGCCGGTGCTCGCCGCCGCGCAGCGTGATCCGCCCGGAGAGGCCCAGGTCGCGGTCGAGCCAGGTGTTGAGCAGGGTGCCGCCGTAGATCTCGACGGCGATCTGGCGCCAGCCGTGCGCGCCGGTGTCGGGCCGCGGCTTGACGCGCAGGTTGGGGGAGTCGGTGTGCGCGCCGATGATGCGGAAGGGGGTGGCGGCCGTCGCGCCCTCGGGCACGTACCAGGCGATGAGCGCACCACCGCGGATGACGAACTTGCCGCCCGCCGACGCGTCCCACGCGTCGGTCTCCGCGAGCTGCCGGAAACCCGCCTTCTCCAGCCGGGCCGCGGCGTTGGCCACCGCGTGGTACGGCGAGGGGCTCGCCGCCAGGAAGGACATGAGGTCGTCGGTGTGGCCGCGGTCGAAGCGGTGCGCAGTGCTCATGGCCTCAGGATAAGGAGCGCGGCAAGGAGTGCGGCGGGAACGCGCGGAGGCCCGCTCCGGCGTGGAGCGGGCCTCGTGCGTCAAGAGGCGAGGGGCCGTCGGACCGGTTAGAACGCGGCCTCGTCCAGCTCCATCAGCGACTGGTCGACGGCCTCGGCGAGGGCGCGCTCGACCGAGACGCCCGGCAGGACGTTCGCGGCGAAGAACTTCGCGGCGGCGATCTTGCCGGTGTAGAACGCCTTGTCCTTGGCGGCGGCGGCCGGCAGCTTCTCGGCGGCGACGGCCGCGCCGCGGAGGAGCAGGTAGCCGACGACGACGTCACCGGAGGCCATCAGCAGGCGGGTGGTGTTGAGGCCGACCTTGTAGATGGACTTGACGTCCTTCTCGGTGGCGGCGAGGTCGGTCAGCATGGTGCCGACGATGGCCTCCAGCTCACCGGCGGCCTTGGCGAGCTGCTCGCGGGCGGCGGCCAGCTCCTCGCCGCCGGCGGCCTCGGCGAGGAACTTCTTGATCTCCTCGGAGAGGGTGGTCAGCGCCTGGCCCTGGTCGCGGACGATCTTCCGGAAGAAGAAGTCCTGGCCCTGGATGGCGGTGGTGCCCTCGTAGAGGGTGTCGATCTTGGCGTCGCGGATGTACTGCTCGATCGGGTACTCCTGGAGGTACCCGGAGCCGCCGAACGTCTGGAGCGACTGCGCCAGCTGCTCGTAGGACTTCTCGGAGCCGTAGCCCTTGACGATCGGCAGCAGCAGGTCGTTGAGGCCGTTCAGCGCCTTGGTGTCCTCGCCGGCGGCCTCCTTGACCAGGATCTCGTCCTGGACGGCGGCCGTGTAGAGGACGAGGGCGCGCATGCCCTCCGCGTACGCCTTCTGCGTCATCAGCGAGCGGCGCACGTCCGGGTGATGCGTGATGGTGACCTTCGGGGCCTTCTTGTCGGTGAAGTTGGCCAGGTCCGGGCCCTGCACGCGCTCCTTGGCGTACTCCAGGGCGTTGAGGTAGCCGGTGGAGAGGGTGGCGATGGCCTTCGTGCCGACCATCATCCGCGCGAACTCGATGATCATGAACATCTGGCGGATGCCGTCGTGCTTCTCGCCGATGAGCCAGCCCTTGGCGGGGTGCTTGTCGCCGAAGGTCATCTCGCAGGTGTTGGACGCCTTGAGGCCCATCTTGTGCTCGACGTTGGTGGCGTAGACGCCGTTGCGGGCGCCGAGCTCACCGGTCTCGAAGTCGAACTCGTACTTGGGCACGAGGAAGAGGGACAGGCCCTTGGTGCCCGGACCGGCGCCCTCGGGGCGGGCCAGCACGTAGTGGAGGATGTTGTCGGCCATGTCGTGCTCACCCGAGGTGATGAAGCGCTTCACGCCCGTGATGTGCCAGGAGCCGTCCTCCTGCTGCACGGCCTTGGTGCGGCCGGCGCCCACGTCCGAACCGGCGTCCGGCTCGGTGAGGACCATGGTCGAGCCCCACTGCTTCTCGACCGCGATCTTCGCGATGTGCTTCTGCTGCTCGGTGCCCTCCGCGAACAGCACGCCGGCGAAGGCCGGGCCGGAGGAGTACATCCAGACGGCCGGGTTGGAGCCCAGGATCGTCTCCGCGAAGCCCCACAGGAGGCTGCGCGGCGCGACCGTGCCGCCGATCTCCTCCGGGATGCCCAGGCGCCACCACTCGGCGTCCATGTACGCCTGGTAGCTCTTCTTGAAGGTGTCCGGGACGGGCGCGGTGTTGGTCTCGGGGTCGAAGACCGGCGGGTTCCGGTCGGTGTCGGCGTAGGACGCGGCCAGCTCGTTCTCCGAGAGGCGGGCGATCTCCGACAGGATGTCCTTGGCGGTCTCGACGTCCATCTCCGCGAACGGGCCGGTGCCGTACAGCTTGTCGCGGCCGAGCACCTCGAAGAGGTTGAACTCGATGTCGCGGAGATTCGACTTGTAGTGGCCCATGACAACGGCTCCGTAAGGGGTGACGGGAGGGCGTTCCTCGTGCTTACCGAGTGCGTACCGATCGGTAATCTGCATGATGCTACCCACCGGTAATAAGAAGCAACCCCTGTTGGGCCAACTGTGACTGGTTACGCTTTGGCCCATGTACGGCTACGACCAGAACGTGGGACAACAGGGCTACGCGCCGCCGCAGCAGCCCGGCGGCTACGGCGAGCAGCCGCTCTACCCCGAGCCGTCCCCGCCGTCGCTCGCCGACGCGGTACGGGCCTTCACCACCGGCTCGATGTCCGCCGAGGACTTCCAGGTGATCTTCGCCAACTCCAAGGTCTACTGCCCCCGCGGCGAGAACCCCGGCTTCCTCGCCCTGCACAACACCCAGCACCCGGTGATCCCGATGTTCACCTCCCTGAAGGAGCTGCGGCGCTACGCGGGCAAGGAGTCGAAGTACTTCGTCATCACGGGGGCGGAGGTGATCGATCTGCTGCCGACGGGGTACGGGTTCGTGCTCGACATGGAGGGGGACCACCGGATGGTGTTCGACGCGAAGGCGGTCGAGCAGATGGTGGACTTCGCGATGCGGCGGATGTACGGGTAGGGGGTTCGCCCCGGTCCCACCCTTTCGCCGCTTCCTGGGGCTGCCGCCCCAGACCCCGCTTGTCGCGGCTCCGCCGCTCGTCCTCAAACGCCGGACGGGCTGACTATCCAGCCCGTCCGGCGTTTGAGGACAACCGCGCGGAGCGCGGTTTCAGGGGGTGCGGGGGCTTGCCCCCGCAGAAACGGTGAATGGGGGTGCCCCCTCTGGGGGAGGGGCCGGGGCACCCTCACCCGGCGGTCGCCCGCCGATACAGCCGCTCCGCCGCGTCCCCGAAGTACGAGCTGTACGACGTCTCGTCGTCCCCGCCCTCGTCCTTGCCGCCCAAGACGCCCACCACCGTCCCCAGCCCCGAGCCCGCGTCCACATCCGTGAGCAGCGGACTCCCGCTCGTCCCCCCGGGCAGCCCCGCGCAGTCGAACCGCAGCTGCGAAGCGCTCTCCCGCCGCACCACGCTCTGGCAGGCCAGCGGCCGCTCGCCCTCGCCCGGGTAGCCGAGGACCCGGGCCGGGCGGTCCACCGCCGGGTGGAAGGCGATGCGCTCGGCGCCCGTGACGTCCTCCACCCGTGTGCCGGTGCCTACTTGGCGCACCCGCAGGAACGCGACGTCGTGGTCCTCGTCCCGGGCGGTCATCCACTCGGGGTCGACGTCGATCGACGTCGGCACCCAGACGCCGTAGGGCGCCTCGCCGTCGTGGTAGCCGGGGGCGAAGGCGACGTCGGTGTGGAAGCCGTCGGTGTACACGCAGTGCGCGGCGGTGACCAGCAGGTCCCCCTTCCGGCTGTGGACGACGCTCGCGGTGCAGCCGTGGCCGGGCTCGTCCTGGTCGGTGTAGAAGAGGGGCCCGATGGCGGGCGAGGGGTCCCGGGGGGCCGCTTCCAGGGGGCTGGAGGGTGGCAGGGGATCGGTACGCGCCCCTCGGTCCGTCCCGCGGCCCGCGCCCCGGTCCGCCGCCCGCGCCGCGCCCCGCCCCGGCGCACCGGGCTCGGTCCGTACCGCCGAGGCCATGGCGTCCGCGGCCGCGTCCCCCACGCCCTCCGGCTCGGCGTAGTGCCCCGAGGACTCGCCGGCGGCCAGCGGCCCGTCGGTGGCCGCGCCGCGGGTCGCCACGAGTACGCCCAGCAGGGCCAGGGCCAGCACGGTGGCGAAGAGGACGGTGTACCCGGCCTTGCCGGGGCCGGGCCGGGGTCCGGGGCCCGTTCCGGTCCGGGCGGATCTGGCACGCATTGATCAAGTGTCCCAGGAGACAGGCCGGGAACACCCACTCCTTGCAGGTTGTTCACTCTTCAACTAAATTGGAGGCAACCCGGGGGACGGAACGTCCGAAGGAGGGCGACATGCCTGCTGTAACTGCGGAGAACCCGCTGACCCTGCCGCGCGTGACGGCACCCGTGGGCCCGGCGGCCCGCCCGGTGCTGGCGGTGTCCACCGCGCCCGCCGGGTTCGAGGGCGAGGGCTTCCCGGTCCGCCGGGCCTTCGCCGGCATCGACTACCGGCACCTCGACCCGTTCATCATGATGGACCAGATGGGCGAGGTGGACTACGCGGCCGGGGAGCCGAAGGGCACCCCCTGGCACCCGCACCGCGGCTTCGAGACGGTCACGTACATCATCGACGGCACCTTCGTGCACCAGGACTCGCACGGCGGCGGTGGCGTGATCACCGACGGCGACACCCAGTGGATGACCGCCGGCTCCGGGCTGCTGCACATCGAGACGCCGCCCGAGGAACTGGTGGTCTCCGGCGGGCTGTTCCACGGCCTCCAGCTGTGGGTCAACCTGCCCCGCAAGGACAAGATGATCGCGCCGAAGTATCAGGACATCCGCGGCGGCAACGTCAAGCTGCTCGCATCGGAGGACGGCGGCGCGCTGGTCCGGCTGATCGCCGGGGATGTCGCGGGCCACGCCGGCCCGGGCGCCACGCACACCCCGATAACGATGATCCACGCCTCGCTCAGCCCCGGCGCCCGCCTGGTGCTGCCCTGGCGGCCCGACTTCAACGCGCTGGCCTACGGGCTGGCCGGGCACGGCACGGCCGGTACCGAGCGGCGGCCGTTCCGCAGCGGGCAGACGGTGGTCTTCGGGGCCGGGGACGCGCTGGTGGTCCAGGCCGGGGACGCCCAGGACTCCCGGAGCGAGCGGTTCGAGGTGGTGCTGCTCGGCGGGCTGCCGCTGCGCGAGCCGATGATGCACTACGGCCCGTTCGTCATGAACACCCACGCCGAACTCGCCCAGGCCTTCGACGACTTCAAGGCCGGGCGGCTGGGGACGGTCCCGGCGTCCTGACCCCGCGACCGCCGTCGTCGTCGAACGCGATGACCGGTCCATTCATCCGGTGAATCACTCCAACGAGTGAAGGTGGTCGGTGTTCCCCTCACCCGGCGCGGGGGAAGAAATCGGGCCCGCCCCTCCCACGCGGGCCCGGCCCCTCCGGGTCCACCCGGGGGGGCGCTCCGGACGCGGTGGGGGCTCACCCGGTTCAGGGGGTGAGCCCCCACCGCCCCCCGCTCCGGCGTGTCAGGTGATCGCCGCCAGCTCGTCCGGCGACGGCCGCCCCGCCTCGTACAGCTCGAACCAGATGTTCTTGCCCTCGCCCCGCGGGTCCACCCCCCAGGCCCCGGCGAGCAGCTCCATCAGCACCAGCCCGCGCCCCGACGAGGCCATCTCGCCGGGGTGGCGCCGGTGCGGCAGCTCGTCGCTGGTGTCCGCGACGTCCACCCGCACCCGCCGGCGCCCGTGCTCCCCGGATACGGACGCCCTCAGCAGCGCGTCCCCGTCCGTGTGCACCAGCACGTTGGTGAGCATCTCGGAGACCATGAGCACCGCCGAGTCGGTCTGGTCCGGGTCCGGCCAGTCGTGCATCAGGTCCCGCACCTGCTGCCGGGCCTCCGCGATGCGCTCCGGCTCGGCCTGGGCGATGCTCATCACCGTCCGCCGCGGCGGCGGCTCCGCGGCCCGCGCGGCGGCGGGGGCCGGTGCCTCGCGGCGGAGCAGGAGCAGCGCGATGTCGTCCTCCCGCCGGTCCACCAGCGGACCGGTCGTGTAGTGCGAGGACGGGCCGTGGACGGCCTGGACGAGGGCGTCCGCCAGGGTCTCCAGGAACTCCGGGTCGTCCGCCGCCGGCTCGCCCTCGATGACCTCCCGCAGCCGCGACCAGCCGGTCTCCAGGTCGTGGCCGCCGGTCTCGATCAGGCCGTCGGTGCAGACCAGCATGGTCTCGCCGGGTTCCAGGAGCAGCCGGGTGGTGGGGTAGTCGGTGTCCGGGTCGATGCCCAGCGGCAGGCCGCCCGCGGTCGAGCGGACGAGCATCGTGCCGTCGCCCGTCCGGATCGCCGGGTCCGGGTGGCCGGCCCGGGCGATGACCAGGATCCCGGTCGCCGGGTCCACCTCGATGTAGAGGCAGGTGGCGAAGCGCGGGTCCTGGGGAACGCCGTCGTCGACGCCGGACAGACCGCTGTCGTTGATGCCGGACAGGAAGCGGGAGGCGCGGGAGAGGACGGCGTCCGGGTGGTGCCCCTCGGAGGCGTAGGCGCGCAGCGCGATGCGGAGCTGGCCCATCAGCCCGGCGGCCCGGACGTCGTGCCCCTGGACGTCCCCGATGACCAGCGCGAGCCGGCCGGAGGGCAGCGGGATCATGTCGTACCAGTCGCCGCCCACCTCCAGCCCGCCGCCGGTCGGCACGTAGCGGGCCGCCACGGTCATCCCGGGGATGTCCGGCTGGACGGTCGGCATCATCGAGCGCTGGAGGCCGACGGAGAGCTCCTTCTCCGACTCGTGGACGCTCGCCCGGCTCAGCGCCTGCGCCAGCATCCGGGCGACCGTGGTGAGCACCGACCGCTCGTCCGGGGTGAAGGCCACCGGCACGCTGAAACCGGCCATCCAGGCGCCGATCGTCTGCCCGGCGTTGATCAGCGGCAGGAAGGCCCAGGACCGCCGGCCGAACCGGGCCACGAGCGGCCAGACCTTCGGGAAGCGGCGGGCGTACTCCTCGGGGGAGGGGATGTAGATCGCCCGGCCGGTGCGGACGACCTCGGGCGCCGGGTGGTTGCCGTCCAGCGGTATCTCCAGGAACGCCGAGACGTCCTCCAGCGCGTAGCCGTGGTGGCCGATCAGCGTCACCCGGCCGCCGTCGGTGCCGAAGACCGCCAGCGCCGACGGCTCGAACCCCGGCATCGACAGGCCCGCCGCCACCCGCAGCACCTCGGCGGTGGACCGGGCCTCGGCCAGCGCCCGGCCCGCGTCCAGCAGGAACGCCTCCCGGTTGCGGCGCCAGTCGCCGGTGACGGTCGTCCGGGCGGGCGAGGTGCCGGGGTGCGGCGCCGGGACCTCTTCCAGGATGCCGACGAGCGACCGGGGGCCGCCGTGGGCCGACTGCCGGGTGCGGGCGCGGACCGTGCGGCGTACCCGGCCGGCCTCGTCCACCACCCGGATCCGGGCCTCGGCGAGCGCGTCCTCCGCGACGGCCACGCTGACGATGCCCTGGAACTCCACCCAGTCCACCGCGTGGAACCGGGCGCGCGCGGCGGACTCGGACAGCTCCGTCCGTTCGGCGGGCAGCCCCAGCAGCCGGGCCGCCTCGGCGTCGAAGGTGACGCGTCCCGTGGCCCCGTCCCAGTGCCACAGGCCGGTCGCTACGGCGGCCAGCACATCCTCGGTGCGCATTGCCCCACTTTATGCGGGTTCGCTCGGTGCAGACCACCGATGGCGGGTGGGGCAGTACCCTTGCTCAGTGCTGTATGCACGCTAACCCAGTGCGGCGAGCCAGTGCAGCGCGCCCCTCGAACCACGCCTTCGACCACGACTTGGATGAACGATGCATCGTTACCGGTCCCACACCTGCGGCGAGCTCCGTGCGGCTGACGTCGACACCGACGTGCGGCTGAGTGGCTGGCTGCACAATCGGCGCGACCTGGGCGGCATCCTCTTCATCGATCTCCGCGACCACCACGGTCTCGTGCAGCTCGTCGCCCGCCCCGGCACCCCCGCCAACGAGGCGCTGGGCCGGCTCACCAAGGAGACCGTCGTCCGTATCGACGGCCGGGTCATGAGCCGCGGCGCCGAGAACGTCAACCCCGACCTGCCCACCGGCGAGATCGAGGTCGAGGTCACCGAGGTCGAGGTGCTCGGCGCCGCCGAGCCGCTGCCCTTCACGATCAACACCGAGGACGGCGTCAACGAGGAGCGCCGCCTGGAGTACCGCTTCCTCGACCTGCGCCGCGAGCGCATGCACCGCAACATCATGCTGCGCGGCGCCGTCATCCGCGCCATCCGCGAGAAGATGACCGCGCAGGGCTTCAACGAGCTGGCCACCCCGATCCTGTCCGCCACCTCCCCCGAGGGCGCGCGCGACTTCCTGGTGCCGTCCCGGCTGCACGCCGGCAAGTTCTACGCGCTGCCGCAGGCGCCGCAGCAGTTCAAGCAGCTGCTGATGATCGCGGGCTTCGACCGCTACTTCCAGATCGCGCCCTGCTTCCGCGACGAGGACGCCCGCGCCGACCGCTCGCCGGGCGAGTTCTACCAGCTCGACATGGAGATGTCCTTCGTCGAGCAGGAGGACGTCTTCCAGGTGATCGAGAAGGTCATGACCGAGCTCTTCGAGGAGTTCGGCAACGGCCGCCACGTCACCTCGCCGTTCCCGCGCATCCCGTTCCGCGAGGCGATGCTCAAGTACGGCTCCGACAAGCCGGACCTGCGGGCCAAGCTGGAACTGGTGGACATCTCCGATGTCTTCGCGGGCTCGGAGTTCAAGGCGTTCGCCGGCAAGCACGTGCGCGCCCTCGCGGTGCCGTCCGTGCAGGACCAGCCGCGCAAGTTCTTCGACGGTCTCGGCGAGTTCGCCGTCGAGCAGGGTGCCAAGGGCCTGGCCTGGGTCCGCGTGGGCGAGGACGGGACGCTGTCCGGCCCGATCGCCAAGTTCCTCACCGAGGAGAACGTCAAGGTCCTCACCGAGCGGCTCGGCCTGGCCGCCGGCCACGCCGTCTTCTTCGGCGCCGGCGAGTTCGACGAGGTCTCCAAGATCATGGGCGCGGTCCGCGTCGAGGCCGCCAAGCGCGCCGGCCAGTTCGAGGAGAACGTCTTCCGGTTCTGCTGGATCGTCGACTTCCCGATGTTCGAGAAGGACGAGGAGACCGGCAAGATCGAGTTCTCCCACAACCCGTTCTCCATGCCCCAGGGCGGCCTCGAGGCCCTGGAGACGATGGACCCGCTGGACATCCTCGCCTGGCAGTACGACATCGTCTGCAACGGCGTCGAGCTCTCCTCCGGCGCCATCCGGAACCACGAGCCCGAGGTCATGTACAAGGCGTTCGGGATCGCCGGCTACTCGCAGGAGGAGGTCGAGCGCGAGTTCGGCGGCATGCTCCGCGCGTTCAAGTTCGGCGCCCCGCCGCACGGCGGCATCGCCCCGGGCGTCGACCGCATCGTGATGCTGCTGGCCGACGAGCCCAACATCCGCGAGACCATCGCCTTCCCGCTCAACGGCAACGCCCAGGACCTGCTGATGGGCGCCCCGAGCGAGGTCGACGACTCCCGGCTGAAGGAACTCCACCTGTCGCTGCGCAAGCCGCCGACGGTGAAGTAACCGGGGGCCGTCCGGCTGAGGTACGACGAGGGGCCCGGCGCCGATGTGCCGGGCCCTTCCGTGTTGTCCTTCCGGTACCGGCGCTCCGGTGTCCGGGGTGCCCGGGGCGGCCCCCACCCCCGTGGGGAGCCGTCGGCCGGCTCACACCAGCACACCGAGATCCGGCAGCGGTTCCGGCGGACAGCAGCCGGCCGCGGCGTGCACCGCCCGGCCCAGCCGCCGCGGGGTGACCCGGTGCATCGGGAGGACGGTCCGCGCGCCGTACTCCCACACCGCCATCAGCTCCGCGTCGCCGAGCCCGTCGGCCACCACCAGCAGCGGCGCCCAGCTTCCGGCGCTCCGCCGGCGCAGCTCGCCCGCGGCGTCGCGGTCGTGCCGCCCGAGCAGCAGGATCTGCACCGCCGCGCCGTTCCTCACGACCCGGAGGGCGGGCAGGGTCCGCAGGCCGCGGACGAGGCGGGCGCGGCCCACCTCGTCGGAGGCGTGCACGCTCACGGTGATTCGGTCATCCAACACTGGTCCGGTCTTCCTTCGGTCTCCCCCACGGCCAACACCTCACAGCCTGGCGCGCCCCGCTCAACGAACGATTGCCGAACGATCAACGCGCGTCGACCGGGTACGGGACAGGGCCCGGAACCTGAGGTCCCGGGCCCTGCGCGTAAGGGTGCGAGGAGCGGATCAGGCCGCCTCGTCGCCCCCGCCGAAGCGCTCGCGGTAGGACTCCAGGTCCTCCTCCGTGATCTTCGCGAAGAGCACCGGCGGCACGGTGAACGGCGTACCGGCCGGGACGGACGACAGCGAGCGGGCCTCGTCCTGCGTCACCCAGGTCCGGTCGTCGCCGGTGAGCGCGAACGCCGAGCGCATCGCGGCGGCCGTCGCCGGGATGAACGGCTCGGAGACCACCGAGTACAGGTGGATCAGGTTCATCGCCGTGCGCAGCGTCAGCGCCGCCGCGTCCGGGTCGGTCTTGATCTCCAGCCAGGGGGCCTTGGTCTCCAGGTAGGAGTTGCCCGCGCTCCACAGGGCGCGCAGCGCCTGCGCCGCCTTGCGGAACTGCATCTCCTCCATGTGGCCCTCGTACTCGGCGAGCAGCCGCGCGACCTCCCGGCCCAGCTCCGTCTCGGCCGCGCCCGCCTCGCTGCCGGCCGGCACCTCGTCGCCGAACCGCTTGCGGGAGAAGGACAGGACGCGGTTGACGAAGTTGCCCAGCACGTCGGCCAGGTCCTTGTTGACCGTCGCGGAGAACAGCTCCCAGCTGAACGAGGTGTCGTCCGACTCGGGGGCGTTGGCCATCATGAAGTAGCGCCAGTAGTCGGCCGGCAGGATCTCCAGTGCGTCGTGCGTGAAGACGCCGCGCCGCTGCGAGGTGGAGAACTTGCCGCCGTAGTAGTTCAGCCAGTTGAAGGCCTTGACGTAGTCGACCCGCTTCCACGGCTCGCGGGTGCCGATCTCCGTCGCCGGGAACATCACCGTGTGGAACGGGACGTTGTCCTTGCCCATGAACTGGGTGTAGCGGACGTCCGTCGCCTCGTACCACCACGACTTCCAGTCGCGCTCCGCCGGCAGCTCGTCGGCCCACTCCTTGGTGGCGCCGATGTACTCGACCGGAGCGTCGAACCAGACGTAGAAGACCTTGCCCTCGGCCGCCAGCTCCGGCCAGGTGTCGGCCGGGACCGGGACGCCCCAGTCCAGGTCGCGGGTGATGGCCCGGTCGTGCAGGCCCTCGGTCAGCCACTTGCGGGCGATCGACGAGGCGAGGACCGGCCAGTCCTTGCCCTGCTCGTCGATCCACGCCTCGACCTCGCCCTGGAGCTTGGACTGGAGCAGGAACAGGTGCTTGGTCTCCCGCACCTCCAGGTCGCTGCTGCCGCTGATCGCCGAACGGGCGTCGATCAGGTCCGTGGGGTCCAGCACGCGCGTGCAATTCTCGCACTGGTCGCCGCGCGCCTTGTCGTAGCCGCAGTGCGGGCAGGTGCCCACGATGTAGCGGTCGGGCAGGAAGCGCTCGTCCGCCAGCGAGTACACCTGGCGGATCGCGCGCTCCTCGATGAACCCGTTCTTCTGCAGCTGCCGCGCGAAGTGCTGGGTGATCTCGCGGTTCTGCGCGGACGAGCTGCGGCCGAAGTAGTCGAAGGAGAGGCCGAAGCCGTCGTAGATCGCCTTCTGCGCCTCGTGCTGCTGGGCGCAGTACGCGTCCACCGGCAGGCCGGCCTCCTTCGCGGCCAGTTCGGCCGGGGTGCCGTGCTCGTCGGTGGCGCAGATGTAGAGCGTCTCGCGCCCGGTCTGGCGCAGGTAGCGCGCGTACACGTCCGCCGGGAGCATGGACCCCACCATGTTGCCCAGGTGCTTGATCCCGTTGATGTACGGAAGGGCGCTGGTGATGAGGTGTCGAGCCATGCCGGCTGCTCCCTGGTCGGTGCTCGGGTACGGAGCCTGTGACCCTGTGTCCACAGGCACCTTTAGCGTATCCGAGTGCCAGGCGGCGGCAGCGCGGCATTATTGACGGTCCCGTGTCGGGCGCGCGGGCGGAGCGCGCCGCCTGGGGGGCCGGGGCGGGAGGCGCGGCGCGGGCTCACCGACTCCGGCCGCGCTCCCCGGCGTTGCCGCCCGCGTCCGCCCCGCCGCCGGACCGGTCACCCGGCCGGCCACCGGTCCGTCCGCCGGTCCGGCCACCGATCCGTCCGCGGCCCGCCGCACCGGCCTGGGACTGCGCCGGAACCTGGGCCTCCGCCTCGGCGTCGGACGGGAACCGGATGGCCGACGGCGGGCAGGACCACTCGATCCCACCGCGCGGCGGCCGTAGCTGAACGTAACCGGCATGGGTGTCCATGACCTGCCCGAGCCGGCCGGTGCGGGTGTCGACGACGTAGCTGCCGAGGGGGAATTCATCGTTCACATTCCTACGATGCCCACTTCAACGGCTTCTGATCGGCGAGAGGCGGAGTACGGAGGGTGATCTGTCCGGGCGTCATGCTTACGCGGTGCGATCGGTGAGGTGGTTACTCTCTGTCGCCCCAATTGCCGGATTCCCCGGCTCCGGGAGCCGTCCCCGTCCGGCTGGGACGGCTCCCGGGTGGGTCCTGCGGGGGCGAGGGGCGTCGGGGCCGGGGATCAGCGGGTGCGCTGCCGGATGACGCGGGCCTCGCGGGCCTCCTCCAGCCAGGCGGGGAAGCCGGCCGTCAGCTCTTCGTAGAGCAGGTCGTCGGCGAGGCCCTTGGGGTCGCGGCCCGCGTGGAAGAAGCCCGCGTTGTCCACCGCGCGGCGCTCCGGCACGGGCAGCGCGTCCAGCTTGCGCAGGAAGTCGAAGCCCTTGCCCTCGGGGTCGCCGAAGGCCACGAACTGCCAGTAGATCGGCAGCTTCGCGGCCTCGCAGAGGGCCTTCTCGGCGGCGGACTTGCTGTAGGGGCCACCGTCCGTCTGGAAGACGACGAACGCCGGGTCGGTGGCGCCGGACTTCTTGTAGTGCTTGATCACTTCGCGCATGGCGAGGTGGTAGTTGGTGCGGCCCATGTGCCCGAGGGAGGAGTGCAGTTCCTGGATGCGGCCCGCGTAGTCGGTGAGGTCGAGCTCGGCGACGCCGTCGACCTCGGTGGAGAAGAAGACGACGGGCACGATCCCGTCGTCGTCGAGGTGCGCCGAGAGGCCGAGCACCTGCTCGGCGAGGCGCTGCACGCTGCCGTCCTTGTAGTACTCGCGCATCGAGCCGGAGCGGTCGAGAACGAGGTAGACGGCGGCCCGCTGCCCGGCGAGGCCGCGTTTGCGCAGCGAGACGCCCGCCGATTTGTAGAGGCTGACCAGGCCGGGGGCGGACTTCTCGACCTTCTCCAGGCTGATGGCGGAACCGCGCTCGCCGTCGGCGGGGGCGGGGCCCGGGGCGGCGGCCGGGGCGGTGGGCGCGACCGGCGCCGCCACGGCCGCCGGGGCCGCGGCCGCCGCCGTCATCGCCGGCGAAGGCTCCGGCTCGGGGCCCGGCGCCGGCTCGGGCACCGGGTTGGGGTCCGGGGTCGGTACGGGCTCCGGCTGCGGTACGGGCTTGGGCTCGGGCATCGGCGTCGGGGCGGGCTCCGGGTCCGGCACCGGATCGGGGCGCGGGCCCGGGGTGGGCGGCCCGGGGACGGGGTGCAGCGGGCCGGGGTCGGGGACCCGGTCGGTGGTGGTCTGGGCGGGGACGGACGCCGGGACCTTGGAGCCCTTGGGGGCCTTGGAGGCCGTACGGGCCGCGGACGTCGTGGCGGCTGGGGCCGACGCCGTGGCTGCGGCCGGGGCCGGCTCCGGCGCGGGGGCGGTGCTCTGCTGGGGGAGGCCCGGCCTTCCGTCGTCACCCGTCTTCGACCGGCCGAACGCGTTCCGCAGCAGGCTGCGAATTCCCATGAGGAGAAATCCTTACCTTTGTCTGGAATGTACCTACTGTGCGACTCCGGTAAGGCTAGCTCTAACGCCTCGTCAGTAACGTGCTCCTCGCTGGTCCCGATTGCACCGGGTCCGGAGCCGGGGCCGGCCCCGTGCGCCGGGTCCTTGTCCAGCCACCGGAGCGCTGCCCTTCGTCTACCCCGGATCCGGGATCCAATCGCCGTGCGCCCCGACCGGCACCCGCACCGGCAGGTGTACCCGGGCGACCGGCCCCGCCGCCAGGTCCTGGGCGGCCAGCACCAGCAGGTCGGTGGCCCCGCGCTCCGGATCGAAGGCGTAGGCCAGCACCCACCCGTCGTCCTCCGCCGCCCCGGGCGCCGCCGGGACGAACACGCCCTCGCCGACGTCGCCGCCCGGCGGGACGGGGTACTCGTCGCATGTCCCGCGCTCCAGGTCGTACTTGAGCAGCCCGACGCCGAACCCGGCCCGGTCCTCGCCCAGCGGCTCGCGCACCGCGTACCCGTAGCGGTGCTCCCGGGTCGGCCGGCGCGGGTCGATCCGCGGGAACTCCACCGCGCGGTCGTCCAGCCGGAGCCGCCGGACGGTCCGCGCGGCCGGGTCCACGGTCCAGCGCTCCAGGTGGGCGGGCTGCTTGTCCAGACCCTTGCGGGTGCCGTCGAACAGCCGCTCGTAGCGGGCGAGATGGACGGTGATCAGCCCGTCCCGCTCGTAGGCGTTCATGGCGTGGTAGACGAAGCACGGCTCCAGCTCCAGCCAGCGCACGTCCCGGGCGGTCCCCTCCCGGGGGAGCACCCCGAGCCGGGCCGGGCGGTCCGGGTCCCAGCCGAAGGCGGTCACCGAGAGGCCGGGGCCGAGGGTGAAAGCGACCGGCAGGTCGTAGAGCAGGACGTGGTGCTCGGTGAGCGAGAAGTCGTGCATCATCGGCCGGCCCGTCACCGGCACCTCGACGTGCCGGCGGATCCGGCCGTCCGTCCCGGCGACCAGGTACTGCACGTACGGCCAGGCCGGGCAGTAGGCGAGGGCGTGCAGCTCGCCGGTGGCCGGGTCGAGGACCGTGTGCGCGGCCAGCCCGCCGGGCAGCGTCCCGTGGAAGTCGAACGGGCCCACCGTGTCCAGCTCGGAGTCCAGCTCGTAGGGGAGCGCCCCGCCCTCGACCAGGGTCAGCAGATGCCCGGCGAACCGGCGGACGTGGGTGTTGGGCGCGAAGTCCACCAGGTGCCGGGGCCCGTGCAGCACCTTCTCGCCCAGCCGCCGGGCCACCGCGTCGGAGCGCACCCAGCGGTTGCGGTACCAGGCGGCCCGCCCGTCCCGCAGCCGGACGCCGTGCACCATGCCCTCCCCGGAGAACCAGTGGTGGGAGCCCGGATCGTCCACCTGGAGCGGGTTCGGCCCGTTGCGCAGGTAGCGGCCGCGCAGCGCGTCCGGCAGCCGGCCGGTCACCGGGAGGTCGAGGGCCGTGATCTCCTCGCGCACCGGCTCGAACAAGCCACTGAGCCAGGGGTTCGCCCCCGAGGTGACCGCCCTGGCGGCGTCGTTCGGCATGCCCTCCACCTCCACCGGTGTCCCGGTCCGCCCCCGCGGAACCTTTCTCCACCATCCGGCGGAAGGCCGCGTTCGGCCAGACCGCGCCGGTGTCCCGGGCAGGTGTCCGGGGCTGTCGGGGCGTCCCTTCCCTCGCGGGAACCACCGGGGAAGCCGGGGACTCGAACGGGAAACGGGCAGGAAACGGGCAGGGAAGGGCCGAGGAAGAAACGGGGGGCAGGGCAACCCTGCCGCCCCTTTCTCGCCTCTTATCCGATGAACCGGCGGAACCGAACGTGAGTACCCACGGAAATCGGAGGCAGGGAGTGAGCACCGCATGGGCCTGACCAGCAGGTCGCTGATGTACACGGTGGCGTTCGCCGCCGTGTTGTGTGTGGCTCTCATGGTGTGGATCTGGCCGCGGCTCTCCGGGCGGGGACCGCTGCCCGTCTTCGGCCGGCTCGGCGCCATCCTGCTCACGCAGCTGTCGATCATGGCCGCGGTGCTGCTGGTGGTCAACTCCAGCGTCGGCTTCTTCGGCACCTGGAACCAGCTGCTGGGCCGCGTCGACAAGGCCCCCGTCAACGTGACGCAGATGAACAGCGGGACCGGCCCCCGCGCCTCGGTCAGCGAGACGAAGGACGGCCTGATCCAGCCCACCGGCGGTGAGAAGGTCGAGAAGTTCGCCGGGTACCCCAAGGGCCCCGAGGACAAGGTGGGCGCCGTCCGCTCGGTCCGCGTCATCGGCAAGCGGACCCTGGCCGTCAACTCCGCGTACGTCTACCTGCCGCCCGAGTACTTCCAGAAGCAGTACGAGCGCGCCCACTTCCCCGTGATGGTCGTCGTCAGCGGCTACCCGGGCGGCCGGGTCAGCCTCGCCCGCAACCTCCAGGTCCCGCTGAACGCGGCCCGCCTCCTGGAGGAGAAGAAGATGGCCCCTACGGTCATCGTGATGATCAGCCCGACCATCGCCCAGCCCCGCGACACCGAGTGCGTCGACGTGCCGGACGGCCCGCAGGCCGAGACCTTCCTCACCAAGGACCTCCCCGACGCGCTGCGCAGCACCTACCGCGTCGGCCAGGACGCCACCGGCTGGGGCATCATGGGCTACTCCACCGGCGGCACCTGCGCCCTCCAGCTCGCGATGCGTGCCCCTGACGTCTACCCGGTGGCCGCCTCCCTCTCCGGGGACCTCTCGGTCAAGAACGACATCGCCACCGGCGACCTCTTCGGCGGCGGCGAGAAGGGCAAGCAGCGCAAGCGCGAGCACGACCTGATGTGGCGCCTCCGCAACCTCCCGACCCCGCCCGTCTCCCTGCTCCTCGCGACCAGCCGCAAGGGCGAGAAGAACTTCCACGACACCGAGGAGTTCCTGCGCCTGGCCAACGAGAAGAAGCTCCGCACCGCGACGATCGTCCTGCCCGAGGGCAGCCACCAGTTCTCCACCTGGCGCCGGGAGATCGGGCCGGTGATGGAGTGGATGAGCAAGGAGCTCACGTTCCCGCAGGACACGGAGGGCGGGAAGAAGCCGGGCGAGGAGAAGAAGCAGGAGGAGAAGAAGCAGGAGGAGAAGAAGCAGGAGGACGCCGGGAAGGCCGGCGGCAAGGACGCCGAGGTGAAGGCCGACGACAAGGCCGGTGCCGGAAACGCCGACGACGGGAAGGCCGACGGAGACGCCGCCCCGCGGGGGCAGGGCGACGACCGGCCGGGCGACGAGGAGGGCGAGCGGGACTGACGTCCTCGCCACCGCCACGGCGTACGCCGCACGCCGTGCCCGCCCCAGCCCCGGCCCGCCCCGGCATCAGCGCGCCGGCGGGCCGCCCGGCAGCTGCTGGGCGAGCCAGGCGAAGGCCTCCGGGTAGAGCGCCGACCAGGTGCGGTAGTTGTGGCCCCCCTTGTCGAGCAGCATCGTCTTCAGCCGCACCCGGCTGCTCGCCGCCTCCCGCTGGAACTCCTCGATGTAGGCGGGCGGACTGTCGCGGTCCTGGCGCGAGGTCGCGAGGAAGAGGGACACATCGGCCTTCGTGTGACCGACGAGCCAGGTGGGGCTGTTGCGCTGCCGCAGGGCGGGGTCGGCGAGGGCCCCGCCGTCACCGTTGAGCGGGTCGGGGTCGAGGGCCGCGCCGGCGGCGAAGACCCGGGGGAACTGCAGCGGCAGCTTCGCCGCGCAGAAGCCGCCGGTGGAGATCCCCAGCAGCCCCCACGACCCGGGCTGCGGCGCCGCCCGGAAGTGCCGCCGGACGAGCTCGGGGACGTCCCGGGCGAGCCATGTCGCGACCTTCCGCCCGGACGCGTCGGAGCAGTCGGTGTCCCGCCCGCCGGGGTTGATGACCGGCACGGCGAGGATGAACGGGCGGGTCCGCCCCTCGGCGAGCAGCTTCCGGTAGGACCGGGGCATCCGGCCCTGGTCGATCCACGACTGCGGCGTCCCCGGCACCCCGTGCAGCAGCATCACGACGGGGAACGTGGCGCGGCGGTAGCGGGGGTCGTCGTACTCCGGCGGCGTCCACACCAGGACCTGCCCCGACAGGGCGGACCGGGTGCCGTGGAAGTACGTCTCCCGCATGCCGTGGTCGTCCTCGGCGAACTGGGCGTGCTCGGCGGGCGGCCCCTGCATGGCGATGGGCCCGGCTCCGTCCGTGCGGCCCAGCAGGTCGTCCCACGACGCGTAGAGGCCGTAACTCGTGTTGATCCAGGTGGCCACCGTGCAGATCGCGGTGAGCTGGCATGCGACGATCAACAGCACGCGGGCCGCCCAGCGCACCGCTCCGGGGCCCGGGATCCTCGCCCAGAACAGCAGCGTGGCCAGGACGGACAGCACCGTGAAGGCGACGAGCAGGGCGAAGAAGGCGGTTCCGGTGAGGCTGAGAGTCATCCCGCTGTGATCTCCCTCGGTCGGGCCGCCGACAGGCGACGGCACGGCAGACCATAACGACAGAACGTGCGGGTATCGGGCGGAACGGAGGACGAGAACCCGGATGGGTCCGGTGGTCCAAACGGTCATATGTCCGGCGCACGGGCAACCGGAGGGGCAACCTCAAGTCCAGCTCAGACTTTCGATGCATCCGTAGTGTCGCCCTCCCATCACGAGTAGTTTCCTGGTCAGGGCGGTCCGAATCACCGGCTGTTGTCTGGGAGGCGTGATGGAATCCATGACGCGCAAGGAAAGAAAGACCGTTGTCGTTCTGGCCCTCATAGTGATCGCGATCGTTTGCTACATGATCGGCAACATTCAGCCCTGACCCTCGACTTCGACGCGCGACTCCATACCTCGGATCCGAACACCCGTTCCGCTCCTCGGCGCCGGCCGTCGGGCCGCACCCCGGTCCGGACGCCCGTCCCGCCACCGCGGGCCGGCCGGCCGCACCCCCCCCGCGCCACCGCTGCCGGCCTCGAACTCCCTTCCGTAGCGACCGCATCATCTCCGGCCCGTCGCAATCCGCCGTGCCGCGCGTGGACTTCGGCCCACGCGCGCCGGGAGCCGCGACGGGCCGTCATCGCGCCCGGCCGAGGCCGAGCCCGGGGTCGTAGCGCCGCCGCCGGTCGCGGACGCGGCGCGGTTCCATACCAACCGGTCGGTGTCCGGCGGTTCTTCATGCTCCGGCACCGGCCGCGGGCCGCCGTACATGGCCGGTTCACCGTCGCGCCGGGCGACCTCGGCTGCGTAGGCTCGTTCCGCGAACTCCCCGGGCGGGTCCGCGCTTGCCGGGCGACTTACGATACGTACGCGTCGGTTTGCTTCGGGGAGCGCGTCAAGGCGTCGGACGACACGGTCATGCGCCGCCCCGTCGTCGGCCGCGCGGTGGGCGGGCTATCGATTCGGAGGCAGACCGTGGCAAAGCAGGACCGCGCGATCAGAACGCGCCGGACGATCCTGGAAGCGGCCGCGGCGGTGTTCGACGAACGGGGTTACGACGCGGCGACCATCACCGAGATCCTGACGCGGGCCGAGGTGACGAAGGGCGCGCTCTACTTCCACTTCGCCTCCAAGGAAGACCTCGCCCTGGCCGTCATAGACGCCCAGCTGACCGAGTCGCCGGCCATCCCCGAGCCGCTGGTGACGTCGAGGATGCAGCAACTCGTCGACATGGGGCTGGTCTTCGCCCACCGCCTCCGGACGGATCCGCTGCTGCGCGGCAGCGTCCGGCTCACCCTGGAGCACGGCTCGACCTCGCTCAACCGCAGCGGCCCGTTCCACGGCTGGAGCCAGGTGCACAGCCGTGTCCTCGCCGAGGGCAAGGAGCGCGGCGAGGTGCTGCCGCACGTGGTGCCCGCCGACACGGCGGAGCTGATCGTCGGCGCCTACGCCGGCATCAACATCATGTCCCAGGTCGTGACCGGCCGCGCCGACCTGGAACGCCGCGCCATCTCGCTGTACGAGCACGTGATGCCGAGCGTCGCCGTGCCCTCCGTGCTGGCCCGCCTCGACATCGCCCCCGGCCGGGGCGCCCGGGCCCTGGCCGAGGCCGAGCGGCTCCGCGCGGACGAGACCACCGGGCCGGCACCGACCCCTGCCCCCGTCGGGGTCGGCTGACCGGATCCCGGATCCCGGACCCGTAAGGGGCGCATGCCCCCTACGGGTCCCCGCCCCTTACGGCCCGGCCACCCCGGGCCGTAAGGGGCGCATACGCGGCCGGCCCCCGGTACGGGACGTCAGGCGGTCGCCGCGGCCGGGCCGGGGGCCGTCGTGTCCAGGATCTCCAGGGCGACGGTCAGCGCGGCGAGCCGCCGCTCCTCGGGGTCGCCCGCCAGGTCGTCCAGGGCCAGGGCCCCGAAGTGGACGGTGAGCAGGGCGCTGGCGCAGCGCACCCGGGTGGCCAGGTCGTCGGCGCCCGAGTGGATCAGCCGGGAGAGCCGGGTGACCCGCTCTCTGAGCCGGGCCCCGATGTCCAGCGTCCGCAGCGACGCCTGGTTCTCCTGCAGGATGCGGAACACCGGCACCGCCTCCCGCAGCTTCTCGCTGTAGCGGCACAGGAGTTCGCGCTTCGTCTCCAGCGTGGACGGCCGGCCCTCGCCCCAGGCGATCAGCTCGTCCACGGGCGCCCCCACCTGGTCCGAGATGGCGACGAGGATGTCCTCCTTCGTCTTGAAGTGGTAGTACAGCGCCGCCTTGGTGACTCCGAGCCGCTCGGCGATCTCCCGCAGGGAGGTTTTCTCGTAGCCCCGGGTGACGAAGAGGTCGAGCGCGGTCCGCTGGATGCGCTCACGGGTGTCGCTCCTGCGCGTGTGGGGGGTGCTGCCCATGTGGTCCCTGCTCTCCTTCGTTCCGCTGTGCCCGTACTTCCGTCGTCGGAGCGTCTCCCCGCGGCGGCGTCCGCCCGCAAGGAGAGAGATCATGGCTCAGGAAACCATCGGCTCCCGGGCCTCCTACCCTGCGGACGGCCGCCCATGGGTGCGCCGGCGCCGCCCGCGGCGGGACGGCGCCGGGCCGCGCGCCCCCTCCGTCCGGGACCGCGGCCGCGGACCGCGGCCGCCCGGACCGGCCTCGCGGACCGCTGAAGGGCGCGCCTCGGCGGCTCTGTGGCCGCTCTTCGGCCGTTCTTCGGGCGGGCCGCCGGTGGCCCGGACCCGGTCCGGCGGCGGACGGCCGGCGGAACGGTTCATCCGGATGCGCGAACCGCCCGGCGCTCCCGCCGTCACCCGTTCGGAGGTACCGGGGTTCCTCCCCGCCGCCGGTGGGAGCACGGTGGAAGAACCGGACACTCGCGGCGTCGCCGCACGGACGTCCGCTGCGCCGAGGAAGTGGAACGGCTATGACCGACATGTTCGTGAGGGTCGAGAAGGGCGTCGCGGGCGAGGAGGAACTCGCCGCCGTGACCACCGTGCTCCTGGCCTGCGCCGCCACGGGCTGCGACGCCGGCCCCGAGCCCGAGGCCGTCCTCGGGGCGGGACCCGCCCCCGAGATCTCCGAGTACGGCCTGTCGTGCACCCCGGCCCGCTGGCGTCCGACGGGATTCACCGCCCCCACGAGCTGGCAGGGCTGGGCCTGACCGGCGCACGCCCCATTCCCCCCTCCCCGCGTTTCCCCGCATCACGGAAATCACATCGTCAGGCACCCGGGAAATCGTGACGGATGCCCGGAAGGGATGCCCGGAAAGCGTCCGCGAAGACCAGCCTCTTTTCGTACCGGAAGCGTCCCGCCTCTTTACCCTTCCGACCCCGTGCGCTCACTGGCTCGAATGAGTGAAACCCCGGAACCTCTCCTTCCGGTCGAAGTTATCCAGATCGCTTTCTCAGTGGGGGCGCTACACGATCGAAAGGCTATGGACGTGCTCAAGAAGGTACTCGCCACGACCGCACTGACGGTCTCCACGGTCGGAGCCATCAGCGGCCCCGCGATGGCCGTGGGTCACGACTCGCAGGACATCGCCAACGCGAACGGCGCGAAGACCGGTTACGGCAACACCAAGACCGGGGGCAAGGAAAGCCCGCAGATGAGCCTGATCCAGGGCACGCTGAACAAGCCGTGCATCGGCTTGGGCCGGGCCAACATCCAGAACATCGTGGCCCTCATCAACATCGGGCTCCAGGACATCCCGATCCTCTCGTCGGAGCAGGAGCAGCAGTGCACCGACAACTCGTCCATCAACGACGGCGATGACCCGCTGTCGCACCTGCTCGACGACATCCCGATCATCTCGGGCAACGGCTCGGCCAACGGCCGGCTCTGGTAAGAACGAGCACGGGATTCCCCCCTGCTGCGGGTGTGCGGGCCCCGCGGCAGGGGGTTTCCGTTTTCCGGGCGGCGGTACGGCTCGGGTTCCGGTGGAAACGAGCCGGGCGCAGGGGGAAAAGCCGCGTACCGCGGCGCCGGCCGTGGGCCGAATGACGGAGGCCCGAATGAATGAAGCCCGAAACTTCCCCCACTGCGCCGAGTTAGGCAAGTAGCGCTCGTTTAATCGACCAGAGCGAAGGAACCATTGTGATCAAGAAGGTAGTGGCCACGGCCGCCCTGACGGCGTCGGCAGTCGGCGGCTCCGTCGGCCCCGCCCTGGCAGACGGACCCCGCAGCCAGGACGTCGCCAATGGCAACCAGGCCGTCCAGATGTACGGAAACACTTACACCGGCGGTTATATGAGCCCCCAGATGGGTCTCATCAACGGCTCGTTCAACAAGCCGTGTATCGCCATCGGAAGGCTGAACCTCCAGGACGTCGTCGGCCTGGTGAACATCGGCCTGCAGGACATTCCGATCCTGTCCTCGCAGCAGCAGCAGATGTGCACCGAGAACTCGACGATCAACGACGGCGACGACCCGCTGTCCCACTTCCTGGACAACGTCGCGATCCTGTCGTTCAACGCCGACCACAACCGCTCGCACTGACCCGTCGGCATCACGGCGAAGCCGCCCCCGGCCCTCCCGGGGGCGGCTTCCGCGCATGCGGGGCGCACCCTGGGGGCCCGGCGCGCACCTGACGTACTCTCCCGGCACGGCTAGGACCCCGCCGGGCTCCGGCCGACAGTTCTCGCATGCCCTCGTCAGCCGCCGCACGCGCCGCGGGACCACTTCGTGCCACCGCGCCCGCGTTCGTCCTGCTGGGCGCCGTCCAGGTCGTCCTGATCCTCGCCATCACGATGCTCTCCCCGGCCCTGCCGGCCGTCCAGCGCGACCTGGGTCTCTCCGGGGCCGGGCTGACCCTGGTCAGCGCCGCCTACGGGCTGTCCTTCAGCGGCCTGCTGCTGCTCGGCGGCCGGCTGGCCGACCTCTACGGGCGCCGCCGGCTGCTCGTCGCCGGCGTCGCGGTCTTCGGGGCGGCCTCCGCGGCGTCGGCCTTCGCCCCCGGTTTCGGCACGCTCCTGGCGACCCGGTTCGCCCAGGGCGCCGGCGCGGCCCTCGCGGCGCCCTCCGCCATGACGCTCGTCCGGTCCCTGTACCCGGACGCGGCGCGGCGTGCCCGCGCCCTGGCCGTCTGGGGCGGGCTGGGCGGCTTCGGGGCGACGGCGGGCACGCTGTTCTCGGGCGCCGTGACCACCTGGACGTCCTGGCGGTGGACGTTCGCCGTCCCGGCCGCCGTCTCGCTGTGCGTCGTCCTCGCCGCGCCGCGCGTGCTGCCCGCGGGCCCGGCGCCGGTCCGGGTCCGGCTGGACGTGCCGGGGGCCGTCCTGGTGACGGCCGGGCTGTCGGTGCTGAGTCACGGCCTGGTCGAGGCGGGCGAACGGGCGTGGGGCGCGCCGCGGGTGTGGGTTCCGGTCGTCGCCGGGCTGTTGCTGCTCGTCGCCTTCGTCGTGGTGGAACTGAGAGTCCGGGAGCCGTTGTTGCCGCTGGGGTTCCTGATGTCGCGGCGGCGGGCGGCGGCCCTGGGAGCGATTCTGGTCGGCTCCGCCGCGATGTCCGCGATCTTCTTCTTCCTCTCCCTGTACTTCCAGGAGGTGCGCTCCGCCACGCCGTTGCTGACCTCCGCGGCCTTCCTGCCCTTCGGTGCGGCGCAGTTGGCGGCGGGCCCGCTCGCGGCGTGGGCCGTCCGGAACCGGGGGGCGCGGTTCGTCACGGCGGGCGGACTCGTGCTCTGCGCGGGCGGGTTGCTGCTGCTCGGCCGGCTCGGCGCGGACACGCCGTACCTCGGCGGCACCCTGGCCGGGCTGCTCCTCCTCCCCGTCGGCATCGCCTGCGTCTTCTCCGGGGCGACGGTCGCCGCCCTGGAGGGGGTGCGGGACGACCGGGCCGGGCTCGCCGGCGGCGTCGTCAACACCGTCATGGAGGTCGGGCCGACGGTCGGCCTGGCCGTCCTGGTGACCCTCGCGGCCACCCGCGCGGACCGCCTGCGGGACGGCGGAACGGCCGCGGCCGAAGCCGTGTCGGCCGGGTACGGGTACGGGCTGACGGTGGCCGCGGCGGTGTGCGCGGGCGGGGCGGCGCTCGTCGCGTACGCGCTGCGGCGGGGCGGGCCGGACGGGGAGCGCGACGGCGGGGGAGGCGGTGGGGCCGGTCCCGTCCCCTGATCCCCCTCCGCCGCATGGACCACCAGCACCGTTCCACCACCGGAAACCGAGGAGTATGCGTCATGAGCCATCCGTCCCTGCCTGCTACGGCACCCACCGCCCGTCCCTCCCGCACGCCCGCCGATCCCGAACGGTTCGCCGGGAAGGTGGCGTTGGTGACCGGCGGCGGGAGGAACATCGGCCGGCAGGCCGCGCTGACCTTCGCCCGCGGTGGCGCCACCGTGGTCGTGGCCGGGCCCACCCCGGCCGACCTGGAGGAGACCGTCCGGCTGATCGAGGCCGCCGGAGGCCGGGGCTCCGCCGTGGTCGCGGACGTCACCCGCGCCGCCGACGCGGCGGCCATGGTGGCCACGGCCGTGGAACGCCACGGCGGCCTGCACATCGCCTTCAACAACGCCGGCGTCTTCGGCAGGCCGGCTCCGGTGGCCGAACAGGACGAGGACGCGTGGGCGTCCGTCCTCGCGGTCAACACCACCGGCGTCTGGCTCTCGATGAAGTACGAGATCGAGCACATGCGCGCCCACGGCGGCGGTGCCATCGTCAACTCCGCCTCCAACATCGGCTTCCACGCCCGCCGGCCGGGCCTGGGCGCCTATGCCGCGTCCAAGGCCGCGGTGTCGGTCCTCACCCGGACCGCCGCGCGCGAGTACATAGCCGAGGGCGTGCGCATCAACGCCGTGAGCCCGGGCGGCACGGACACGCCGATGTCCTTCCGTCCCGGCGAGACGGTCGAGGAGCGCGACGCGCGGGTACGGGCCGTGGTGCCGATCGGACGGGTCGCGGAGATCGGGGAGATCACCGCCGCGGTGGCGTGGCTGGCCTCGGACGACGCGGCGTTCGTGGTCGGACACGACCTGGTGGTGGACGGGGGCGCGAGCGCGTAGGGACGAGTGGGGACGAGCAGGGAGGCGCCGCGGCTCGCGGCTCGCGGTGTGCGGCCGGATAATCCGGGTGATGACGAACTCGCCGCCCACGCCCCCGACGCCGTCCGTGCCCTCCGTGCCGTCCACGCCGTCCGACCGGGTGGAGGACCCGCGCCTCGGCGCGCTCCTCGCCGGGACGCGGCGGCGGCTGCTCGACGACGTCTCCGACGTGGGCGCCGCGTTCCCGCTCGTCCTGGCCGGCGGGCTCGCGGCGCGGTTCCACGGCCTGTCGCGGGGATCCGGCCGCCCCGGGGAACGTCACCCCGGGGCCGGCCCCGGTCTCGACTTCGCCACCGACACCCAGACGCCCATGCCCGACGTCCTGGCGACGGTGCGCACCGGGCTGGAGGCCCGCGGGTGGCGGGTGCGGGACGCGGCGGCGGAGCCGCTCGCCGCGCGGTTCGTCGTCACGGACTCCCTGAACGACGAGGAGTGCGAGGTCGGGATCGCCAAGGAGACGCTGTGGCGCCCGCCGGCCCGCAGCGGAGCCGTACGCGTCCTCGCGGTGGAGGACGTGGTGGGGACGAAGGTCCGGGCGCTGGCCGACCGGGGGCTCGCGCGCGACCTCGTCGACGTCCACGCCGCGTCGGACCGCTGGTCGCGCGTCGAACTGGAGGAACTCGGGCGCCGGCACGCCCGAGACCCCTTCGACCTCGCCGATCTGAAGGCCCGGCTGGAGGGGCTGGACTGGCGCGGTGACGCCGAGTTCAGCGCCTGCGGGCTGGACGAGGCGGGCACGGAGGCGGTGCGGCGCTGGGCGCAGTTCTGGGCCGACGACATCGGCGAGCGGCTCGCGGAGGAGACTCCGTACGAGGAGGAGCCCCCGGAGGAGTAGGTCCTCGGGCGCCGGACGGATCCGGACGCCTGTCACTCCCTGCGCGCGTAGTCCGGCAGGGCCTCCCAGACGTCGGTGTCCGACCGGTAGAGGTACTGGGGGCGGTCCTTGATCGCGGTGGTGCGGAAGGGCCGGCCGCGGTCGTCGATGCGCAGGGTGCCGTGCCGGTCGCCGCTGCTCCACTCCAGTTCCAGGTACCACTGCACGTCGTGGCCGGTGGTGTGGGCGACCACGTCCAGGACCTGGGGGTCGGTGGCGGACGTCTTGTACGGGAAGTCCGTCGCCGGGATGCGGATGTCCCCCTGCCGGCCGGCCACCGGCCGGGCGAGCGGGTTGTCGCGGTCCAGGTCGATGTCGAGCGTGGCCGGTGTGACACCGCTGCCGCAGCCGTCCGCCATCACATAGGCCGACCAGGCCAGCGGCGCCGTGCGTCCCACGACGCGCACATGGAGCGCGCGCAGCACGACCGCCTGCCGGGACGTGCCCTGGACGGCCAGTTCGATCTGCATCCGCCCGCCGGGCACCGCGCGCAGCGCGCTCACCCAGCCCCGCGCGTTCCCGTCCGGCGGGGGCGGGGGCACTTCGGCCGGGGTGCGGCCCGTGACGAACACCTGGTCGCACCGGTCGATCACGGTGTACGGGCTGGTGGTCACCGTCAGGGGCGTCCCGGAGGGCGCGTCGGGGGCGGGTGTGCCGGTCCCGGGGAGCGTCGGCCCGGGGGCCGCGGGCTCGCGCGCGGTGTCCGACGGGTCGCCCTGCGGGCCGCCCGGGACGGGGGCGCCGCCCGCGAAGGGAGGGGTGGACGGGACGGCAGTGGCGCCCGGACTGGACAGCCCGGACAGGCCCGGGACCGGCGGGGTGGGAGCGTAGCCCGGTCCCCCGGGGCGTCGGTCGGCCGAGAGGGCCCGGTCCGGCCCGCCCGTCGGCGTTCCGCCGGCGCTCGCGTCCGCGCGGGAGCCGGGTTTGGTGGCGGCGTAGCTGGCGACGACGGCCGCCGGGACCGCGACGGCCACGGCCGCCGCGATCAGGGCGCGCCGGACGCGCTTCCGGGAGCCGCTCCGGGCGGTGGCCGGCCGTGCGGAGGCCGTTCTCGGGCCACGGGCTCCGATCGCCTGCCGGACCCGGCCCGGAGCGGAAGGTTTCGGCACGGCCGGGGCGGTGGCTTCTTCGTCGGGGGCGGCGTCCGGCGTGGATGCGGGTTCCGTTTCGGGTGCCGTTTCGGAAACGGCCGGTTTCGGTCCCTCCGGGGGTGTGGCCGCCGGGGCGGGGGCCGCGGCCGGGGTTTCGGCGGGCTCCCCGGCGGTCGCTGCCGGCTCCGGGGACGCGACCGGGCCGGCGTCGGCGGCGGCCCGCCGGTCCGCCCGCGTCTCCCCGGGCGCCTGAGTCTCCTGCGGTGCCTGGGCCTTTTGCGGTGTCTCTGCCTGCCGCGGTGTCTGTGCCTGCCGGGATGTCTGCGCCACCTGCGCGTCCGGGGGCGTCTCCGCCTCGGGGTGCCGGTCCGCGCCACCGGACTCGCCCGCGTCGCCGTGCGGCGCCGCGTCCGCGGGCGACTGCGCCTTCCGGCGCCGGGCGTCGTCCGCGATGATCCAGCGGCGGTGCAGCTCGACGAGCTCGTCCGGGGCGGCGCCGCAGAGCCGCGCGAAGCGCTCGACGGGGGCGTACTCCGTGGGCACGGCGACACCGTGGCAGTACCGGTGGAGGGTGGACGTGCTCATGTGCAGCCGCTTGGCCAGGGCTCCGTAACTCTGTCCCGAACGGCCCTTCAGCTCCCGTAAACGGGCCGCGAACTCGGCTATCCCCTCGGACATACAGGCTCTTCCCGTCCCATATCCGCGTTCCAGGGCGCGGCATCTTCCCAGGTCGGACTATATGCAGCCGTTCCGGCTTCCCCAAGCGCGCGACACGCCTTGCCGCCGGAACGCGCCACGGCACAGGCTGTCGGCGCGGACCGCGGCCCGAACGCACCGCCGGGCGCGGTCGGAACAGGAGCTGCCGCGCGGATCGGATTCCGCCTCCGTCTCGAACTCGTCGACGTCGTGGCCCTGAGAGTGCCGGCCGCGTCCGTCCTGATGGTCGTGGCGCTCCCGGGTCACCTGTGAGCGCGTCATCCGGGAAAGGCGCTGCCGGGCCCGGGGTATGACGACGCGGCGGTGACCGATAAGAACGTCCACTTCGGCAACAGGAGTCCCCTCATGCGTACTTCGCGCCTCGCCGCCTCCTCTCTCCTCGAGGTCACCACCCTCGCACTCGCCGCCGGGACGAGCCAGGCCGCGCCGGCGGCCCGTCCGGCGGCGACGCCCGTGACCGCCGCGTGTTCCGTGGCCCATGCCACGGTGACCGTGCGGAACGTGCCCCGGCCGGTCAACCACCAGCTCCTCACCCTCACCGACACCGGCAAGACCAAGTGCAATGCCTACGCCCACCCGTACCTCGGCTTCGACGACGACCAGTCGGTGACCGGCGTCGTGGAGGACAGCAAGCCGCAGGCGGTGGTCACCCTCGCGCCGGGCGAGTCCGCGTACGCCGGAACAGCGCTCTCCGCGGCCGACGGGAGCTCCGGCCACGGCCGTTGGGCTCGTGCTGTCCGGGTCGCCCTCGACAACGGGTCCGGTCCGGCCGGGGAGTCGGCGAGGGTCGCGCTGCCCGCCGGTACGTGGATCGACGACTCGGTCGCCGTCACCTACTGGCAGACGGACCCCGCCGACGCGCTCGTCTGGTGACCCGGGGCCCTCACAGGGTCCCGTCGGCGCGGCGGGGGTGTGTCGACCGCCGCCGGACGAGCGGACTCGCGGGCGCGGGCGTGGGCTCTCGTGCCCGGCCGTCGATCGGCGCGGCCGGGCACGGGGACACGGGGCGGGCCGCGGAGTCCGTCCCGTCAGCCCGGGTTCGTCCCGTCAGCTCGCGTCCGGCCGGCTTCCGCTCCGCCGGAGTTCCTGGTTGACGCGGAGGGCCTCTTCCAGCCGGTCCTCCAGAGTGATGATGCGGCAGGCCGCCTCGATCGGCGTTCCCTGGTCGACGAGCTCGCGGGCACGGGCGGCGACGCGCAGCTGCCGGCGCGAGTAGCGGCGGTGGCCGCCGCCCGACCGCAGCGGGGTGATGAGCCGCGCCTCACCGAGCGCGCGGAGGAACGCGGGGGTGGTGCCGAGCATCTCCGCGGCGCGCCCCATCGTGTAGGCGGGGTAATCGTCGTCGTCGAGGTTGTCGGCGGCGTTCAGACGGGCCTCCGGAGCCATGCACACCCTTCGTCGGGGCCTCGGAGGGGCGTCGGGCCTGTGCGTGCCCGGGCCCCACGGGTGGGTCATCGCCGTCGGCCCGGTGAACGGTGCCGGCCGGCCGCCGCCTGTTCGGCGGGGTGCGCCTGCCGGACGGCGTCGCGCCACGCGCGGACCCTATCGAACGGAGGGGCCGGGAGGCATGTCTGTCGTCGCCACGATAGCTTTCGGTGCCCGTCCGGGCGACCGGCGGGACGGGCGGGGCCGGTGAGCAGGCGGGGGTGGCGACCGTATGCCGCGTAATGCGATACGCATTTCTCATTCCGCCGTCGCAGAATCCCGAAAAGGGCCGCCCACGCTTTTTTCCCGCCGTTCCCGACGGGTGGAAAATTCCCTCCGCAGGGCGGGGTGTGCCGTGCTACCGTCGATGTCAGTTGCAGTTGTGGTTCCCGAAAACCCAGACGCGCCTCCCGGCTCTCCGGCCGGAGCGGGCGCTCGGCGTGACCGGGTCTCTCCGTACGGGGAAATCATCGCGGCGACGCGAGGCTCGCGCAGTGCGGGTCCAGAGCATTCCCTGAGGGAGAAACATCATGGCTACCGGCACCGTCAAGTGGTTCAACGCGGAAAAGGGCTTCGGCTTCATCGAGCAGGACGGCGGCGGCGCCGACGTGTTCGCCCACTACTCGAACATCGCCACCCAGGGCTTCCGTGAGCTCCAGGAGGGCCAGAAGGTCACCTTCGACGTGACCCAGGGCCAGAAGGGCCCGCAGGCGGAGAACATCGTTCCCGCCTGATCGCGAACCTTCGACGCCGGTCCCCGCATCCTCGGATGCGGGGACCGGCGTTTCGCTGTTTTCCGGCGCTTTCGCGTAGGGGCGTCGGTGATACGGCGGGCGGGCCGCGCCGCCGTATTCTCCAGACGCCCGGCCGTTACCGAGCGGACGCGCGGCATTCGCACATCCGCCGGTTTCGCGCCGCTTTCACCGGAGTTTACGAGCGGGCGTACGCTCAGCCGCCCAGCGCCGCGACACCGGCCCCCGGGCGTACTTGTCGTCGAGGTCGCCGCTGGGCGCCCCCGCCACCCCGATGGCGGCGACCGGCGTGCCCTTCGACCGGGCGGGCGCGCCGCCCGGCAGGAAGAGGGTACCGGGGGTGTCCTTGAGGTTGGTGGGGACATCCCCACCACCGGGGTCCACCGTCCGGTGGACGGGAAGTACAACCGGGCGGTGCTGTCGCGGGCGGACCCCGTTCGACCAGGCTCTTCCGTATGAAAGAGCTACCTGTGCGCGCCGCTCGATGGAGCGCTCTGCACCCCTGGCGCGCGATCGCCGGATGGCTGGCGTTCGTGGTGCTGTGCCTGGGCGTCGGCATCGCGGTCGGGACGAACAGCGCGACCACGGAGGACTACCGGGTCGGCGAGGCCGGCCGTGCCGAGGCGATGGCGGCCGAGGGCCATCTGGAACGCAAGCCCACAGAGCAGGTGTTGATATCGGCCAGGGCCGGCGCTCTGGACCGGGCGGCCGCCGACGCCGCCGCGCGGGACGTCGTGGCGCGGATGGCGAAGCTGCCCGAGGTCGAGAAGGTCGCCGCCCCGCGCGCCGCGAAGAGCGGCCGGGCGCTCGTGGTCGAAGTGACCATGAAGGGCTCGGAACTGGGCGCCCAGAAGCACGTCGATCCGCTGCGGGAGCAGACGGAGGCCGTGCAGAGGGGCAACCCGCGGCTGCTGGTGGAGGAGACCGGGCACCCCTCCGTCGGCAAGGGCGCCGACGGCCAGCGGGACAGTGACCTGGCGCTCTCCGAGAAGATCACCCTGCCGGTCACCCTGATCACGCTGCTGATCGCGTTCGGTTCGCTGATCACGGCGCTGGTGCCCGTGCTGCTGGCGCTCTCGTCGATCGCCGCGGCGATGGGGCTGTCGATGATCGCCTCGCACGTCTCTCCCGACGCGGGGGTCGGCAACAACGTCATTCTGCTCATCGGCCTCGCGGTCGGCGTCGACTACACCCTCTTCTACCTCAAGCGGGAGCGGGAGGAACGCGAGCGTTCCGGCGGCCGGATCGGGCCCGAGGCGCTGGTGGAGCTGGCCGCCGCGACGTCGGGGCGGGCGGTCGTGGTCGCGGGGCTCGCGGTCGTCGTCTCCACGGCGACGCTGTACCTGGCCTCCGACGTCATCTTCTCCTCGCTGGCCACCGGAACGGTCCTCGTCGTCCTGGTCGCCGTGGCCAGTTCGCTGACCGTGCTGCCCGCCCTGCTCGTCAAGATCGGGCACCGGGCCCAGCGCCGCGCGGCGCGCAGGACGCGCCCGTCCCGCTGGGCGCGGACGTCCGGTACCGGCCGGGTGTGGACCGTCCTGATGCGGCCCGCGAGCAAGCACCCCGCGATCACCCTGGGCGTCTCGACGCTGGCCATGCTCGCCCTCGCCGCCCCGGTGGCCGGGCTGAAGCTGACCGAGATGAGCCAGGACACCCACTCGCGCGCCATCCCCGCCATGCGGACCTACGACCGGCTGAACGAGGCGTTCCCCGAGCTGCGGGTCACCCACCAGGTCGTCGTCCGCGCGGAGGCGGACCGTGCCGGCGAGGTGGCGGAGAAGCTGCGGGAGCTGGGCCGGCGCGCGCGGGCCGACCGGCTGTTCACCGGTGAGCCGCGGCTCGGGACCTCGGCCGACCACCGGATCAGCGTGCTGAGCCTGTCCGTTCCCCACCTGGGCGACTCGGACGAGGCGCGGGAGTCGCTCGCCCACCTCCGGGACGACTACGTGCCCGGGACGGTCGGCCGGATCCCGGGCGCCGAGACGGGGGTGACCGGGGACGTCGCGCGGTACGCCGACTACCCGGCACACCAGAGGGACAGACTGCCGCTGGTCATCGGGGCGCTGCTGGCCGTCACCTTCGTCATGACGTTGCCGGCGTTCCGCTCGGTGGTGCTCGGGCTGGTCGGCGTCGTCCTCAACCTGCTGTCCGCCGCGGCGGCGCTGGGACTGCTGGTGCTGGTGTTCCAGGGTGAGTGGGCCGAGGGGCTGCTGGACTTCCACTCCACCGGGACGATCGGATCGCGGGTGCCGCTGTTCCTGTTCGTGATCCTCTTCGGACTCTCCATGGACTACCAGGTGTTCGTGGTGAGCCGGATCAGGGAGGCCACACTGCGTGGTGTGCCCACCCGCAAGGCGGTGCTCGACGGCATCGGCAGCTCGGCGAGCGTGGTCACCAGTGCCGCGGTGGTGATGGTGACGGTCTTCGCCAGCTTCGTCTTCCTGCACCTGATCGAGATGAAGCAGATCGGCTTCGTCCTGGCGGCGGCCGTCCTGCTCGACGCGTTCGTCATCCGGATCATGATCCTGCCGTCGGTCATGCTGCTGCTCGGCAAGGCGAGCTGGTGGCCTTCGCGCGGGATGCGGCGGGCACAGGAGGCTCCGCCGCGGGGTGGGGCGGCCGTCGTCGTACCGGTCGACGTACCGATCGACGTACGTTGATCCCCATGAATCTCTGGTCGAGGATCGGCAGCCGTGGCGCGGGGGCCGGCAACGGTGAGGATCCCGCTCACGGCCCGGTCCCCGGCCTTCCCGCCGACCCGTTCCGGGTCAGGACGCTCGGCCAGTGGAACACCGTCTGCCAGGTGCTGTTCGGCGCGATGGCCGTCGGGCTCGTCCTGACGGACCGCGGCGGCGGGACGCGGTACGGGGTGCTGGCGCTGCTCGGCTGCATCGTGATCGGCTACACGGTCCTCGACCGGTTCCCGGACAACCCCGTGCTCCGGCCGCACACCTACCTGTGGATGCTCGTCCTCGGCATCGGCGGCCTCTCCTACCTGCGGAGCGGCTACGCGGCGCTGTTCATCGTGGCGCTGCCGCACTTCTGGCTCTTCGGCAGGACCCCGCGCACCTCCGTGGTCTTCACCGGGCTCGCCACCGTCTCGTCGCTCACCGGGAGTTGGCTGCGGCAGGGCTGGAGCGCGGAGTTCCTCAGCGAGACCCTCGTCTCCACGCTCGTCGTGGTCGCCGCCAGCGTCCTGATGGGCCTGTGGGTGCACTCCGTCGTCGAGCAGAGCCGCGAACGGGGCCGGCTGATCGCCGAATTGGAGGAGACACAACTCAAACTGTCCGAGGCGTACCAGCGCCAGGGCGCCACGGAGGAACGGGAGCGCATGGCGCGGGAGATTCACGACACGCTGGCACAGGGGTTCGCGTCGATCGTCGTCCTCGCGGAAGCCGCGCGGGCAGGCCTCGACACCGATACGGAGCGGAGCGCCCAGCAGCTGCGTTCGATCGAGAGCACGGCGCGCGAGAACCTCGCCGAGGCGCGCGTGCTGGTCGGCTCGGCCCAGCCGAGCCAGGTGGCCGCGGGCTCGGTGGCCCGGACCCTGCGCCGGACGCTGGACCGGTTCACCGAGGACACCGGGCTCACGGTCGACGCCGACCTGGCCGACATCGTGTGCGACCAGCCCACCAGGATCGCGCTGCTGCGGTGTACGCAGGAGTCGCTGGCCAACGTCCGCAAGCACGCGGCGGCCTCCACGGTCGGCGTCGTCCTCGCGCGGCAGCCGTTCGGCGTCGAGCTGGAGATCACCGACGACGGGCGCGGCTTCGTGGTCGGCCGGTCGCGGGGGTTCGGGCTCGACGGGATGCGCAAACGGCTCGCCGAGCTGGGCGGCCGGCTCACCGTCACCAGCTCGGTCGGCGAGGGCACGCGCGTCCTGGCGGTGATTCCCTTGGAGCCCATGGATCCGGTGGATCCCGTGGATCCCACGGAGAGCGGGGTGGCGGCATGACGAGCGGGAAGCTCCGCGTCGTCGTGGTGGACGACCACGCGGTCATGCGCGCGGGCGTCGTCGCCCTGCTCGCCTCGGAGCCCAGCATCGAGATCATCGGCGAGGCCGCCGACGGTCGTCAGGCGCTCGACCTCGTCGACCGGTACGAGCCCGACGTCGCCCTGGTCGACCTGCGGATGCCCGTCCTCGACGGCGTCGCCACCACCACCGAGATCGTCGCCCGGCATCCACGGACCCGGGTCCTGATCCTGACGACGTACGACACCGACGCCGAGATCGAACGCGGGGTGGAGGCCGGTGCCATCGGCTACCTGCTCAAGGACACCACCCGCGACCAACTCGTCGACGCGATCCACTCGGCGTCGCGCGGCGAGACCGTCCTCGCCCCGCGCGTGGCCGCGAAGCTCGTCGCCCGGATGCGGCAGCCCGCGGAGGTGCCGTTGACGGCACGGGAGGTGGACGTGCTGAACGCGGTCGCCGACGGGCTCACCAACGCCGAGATCGGCGCCCGGCTGGTCATCGCGGAGGCCACGGTGAAGACGCACCTGCTGCGGCTCTTCGCCAAGCTCGACGTGAACGACAGGACGCGTGCCGTGGTCGTCGCCATGGAACGCGGCCTGCTCCGCCGGCCCTCGTAGCGCGGGACGGGGTGGTCACGCCCCCCGGGGCCTCAGGCGGTTCCGGCGGGGTCGTGGCTGATCAGGTCCCCCGGCTGGCACCGGAGGACCTCGCAGATCTTCGACAGGGTCGAGAAGCGGATGGCCTTGGCCCGCCCGTTCTTGAGCACGGACAGGTTGACGACGGTGATGCCCACGTGCGCGGACAGCTCGGTGAGCGTCATCCCGCGCTCGGCCAGGAGCCGGTCCAAGTGGATCCGGATCGCGTGGAGTTCCTCTTCGGCCATCAGACGGCCGCTTCCGGTTCGGGCATCAGATGGTCCCTTCGAGATCCTCTCGCATGCGCACGCCCTCGCGCATGATCCTCCCCATGATGACGGCCGCGAGACCGGCGAGGACGAGGACCTGTGGCCCGGAGACCGTCGGCCCGGAGCCCACGATGGGCGCCATGCTGGCGACGAGCCAGGAGTGGGACCAGCCGGCGACCAGTCCGGCCAGGGGCGTGCCCACGGCGACGGTCCAGCCGAGGACGGAGAGCCGACGCGCCACCGTGTCGGTGAACGGCCCCCGTTCCACGACGGCCTTGAGCAGCCGGGAGAACAGCAGCAGCGCGAGGGAGCCGAACAGCTGCCAGGGCAGTCCGCTCCCCAGGTCGGCGGCGCGCTGCCCTGTGGAGGGGCCGTCCTGGCAGAGCCGCGCGGCACTGCTGGAGGCCGTCACGCCGTGGCCGACCGGCAGGCCGTCCGCCGCCAGCGGGGCGTTGGCCCAGAAGCCCGTCTCCGCGCAGACCGCCCCGTCGTCGAGCAGGTGGGTCACCCCCACACCGAGGAAGGTGAGCCCGCAGAGCGCCGCCAGCGCGAAGGTCACCGAGGCCAGGGCCCTCGTGAGTCGCGTGTTCATCTCATCCACCCCATCGATTTTCGATAAGCCGTAGCGTAGGTGGCATATCGATAATCGACAAGTCGGAGGGTGGGCGGAGGGCGAGCGGGAGCGCGCTCCCGGGCCGTTGTCCCGGAGGCGCGGCGAAGACCGGATGCCCTCGCGGGCTCAGCCCAGCAGTTCGCGCGCGGCCGGCGCGGTGCCCTCGACGCGTGCCCGGACCTTGGTGAAGGCGGTGCCCCGGGAGGTGGAGGTGTCGTCGGCGAAGGGCGAGAAACCGCAGTCGTCACAGGTGCCGAGGTGGTCGGCGGGCACGTGGCGGGCGGCGGTCAGGACGCGGTCGCGGACCTCCTCGGGGGTCTCGACGCGCGGGTCGACCGGATCGGTCACGCCGATGAACACCTGGGCGTGCTCCGGGAGATGGCCGCGAGGACGGCCAGGACCTTCTCCGGGTCGCGCTCGCTCGCGAGCTGGAGGCAGAAGGCGCCGGCCGCGGCCCTGGCGGCGGGGCGCGAGGAGGACGACCCCCACGTCGTCACCGCGCGCACGCTCGGCACGCGCGGGCGTGGGCGTCGACGGACGCCGACGGCGACGGGCGGATGACGTCCGACGAGTACACGGCCTGGGCGGGCGCCGAGGCGTTCGACACCGTCTGCGCTCCGGTCCTCGGCGCCCTCTTCGACCTCGCCGACACCGGCGGGGGCGGCACCCTCGGCCTCGCCGCGTTCACGGCCCTCCGCACGGCGCTGAACAATCCGGCCGGCAACGCCGCGGCGGCGTTCGCGGTCCTCGCCCCCCCCGAGGCACCGGCCGTGTTGTCCGCCGTGCCGACTACATCGCGTCGATCCGCTCCCACGTCACCGGCGAGAATTCCCCGATGGGCGAGGCGCTGCACGGCGGGGTGCCGGTGGGGTAGCCGTGGGGTGGCGCGTGCGCCTCGGCGTCCGCCCGGGAACGAGAACGCGGTCCGGTAGTGCGGAAGCTCCGAAGCCGCCAGAGGCCGGCTCCCTCCCCGCCCGCCGTCGTACCGTCATACCTATGACAACGATCGGACGGGGAAAGGGTTCGGAGAGCCGGAACAGGAAGAAGCCCCGGACCATCGGTCCGGGGCTTCTCGAAAAGAGCGGGCGACGAGAATCGAACTCGCGCTCTGAGCTTGGGAATCACGGGCGGATTGACCCGATCCTGGATGTAACCTGTATAAGCGATAGCGGTGACGTGCCGTCAGAGCGGCAAGCTTGACCGCCGTTGTCTGCAGGTAACCCCCCGTTCTGGTGCACATCTCGTGCGGCTCACGCGCTCGGCACTCTCCCTGCCTAGGCCGGCTGACACGTCTACGGGCTTGTGGTGGCGCCAGTTGAGGACCATAGCCGCAGCCGTTCGACCCAGGTCAGGTGGGGCGAGACTGTTCTGTGCCGCCCAACCGACCCCGACCGGGGCATTTCAACCATCCCAGCCTGAGCCGTTTCGATACCCTCATGTACAGGTGCTGTCGCGGAGCGAGCGCTGGGGGGATCTGTGCCGAAGCGGCCATCGCAACACCAGACAGGCGCGCGTGCTGAGACTGCTGTTCGGGCACTTTGGTTGGAACTCGGCCACGCCGTTGATGAGATTCGAGAAGATTACGGCGAAGACCTTCTGGTTCAGACCTGCCTTAATGGGCGAGTTGATCCTTGCAGGATTTGGGTTCAAGTGAAAGGGACCAGGCGAGAGTTCGGTAATGGCGCTAAGGCTCTGCCATCTGTATTCCTCAAGGCCGATCAGATTCTTCGGTGGTCGCGAAGCGCAGATCTCGTGGTTGTTGTCCTGTGGGATGTCGTGAATTGCTGCGGATGGTACGCAATTCCTGGAGGACGGTACGACCATGTACAGCTAAAGGACGCTGAAGCGGGAAAATTGAAGCTGGAGTTCTCTCGGGCGAGAGCCTTTGATCGGAGCGCGGTTGACCACCTGGCGTGGTTGGCGCGGATTGACCACGCGGATCGCAGTCTTCGTCATGCCCTCTCTTGCATGGATGAGGCGGTGGAGGAGGATCCGCAGCCTCTTGAATACATCGAGTTCCATCGATCTGTCGTGGTCTCGCTTCTCGTTGATTTCGGGATTGATATCGGCGCCTTTACGCGAGAAGGCGATATAACCAAGCAGTTTCTGGATGAAATCCTGACATTTGCGTCGGAGTGGCATGAGGCGGCTGGTATTTCGGCGATCAATGGATCCCTGTTTGCGGCCCTTTTGGGTCTGGCTTGGGACAATTGTGCCGGGAATGGCCTGCCTTCAGTTCTTCTTCTGCAACTGGCGGATATGATCCGTGAGATTTACTTTGGCGAGATGCTGTCTTAGGGGAATTATGGACCAGTCGCTGGTCAGCAAAACATTACGCGCTGTCGTGTTTGATGCCAACGCTCTTAGCGGCGGGCGCCCCGATGTGAATGTCGTACGCCTAACAGCGGAACTAGCAACTCGATATGGCATAGAGGTATGGATTCCTGAGCCAGTTATATGGGAATGGGTGGAGCATCTTGACGGGGAAGTGGAAAAGGCTCGCCGGTCCTCCAACGCTGCGCTGCGTAATTTGCGCATAGCGGGAATCCCTGGTAAGCCCGTGGCGTGGCCTGGCAAGGATGAAATGCTGTGGCGTCTAGAGGCCGACCTATTGGCTATTCCGGGAGTTGTGATAGTGCGTCTCTCGGGGGAAGCTGCGCGGGATGGCTTGAGGGACCAGATATTGTTGGATGGGCCCGGACGCAGGAAAGAAGGGGTTAAGGCCGGTGGGTCTGATTCTGCCTGGCTGAGAGATGTTCTATCGAAGGCTGGGGGTTCCTTCGAGGACCTCATTCTTTTGAGTAGGGATGCTGATGTGGTGGCAGCCTGTAGAGGGCTGTTGGTGGAACCTCCTTTGATGATGAGTGTTTATGACCTGCGTCGCTCTCTCCTTCGGTACATCGATTGCCCGGAAGGACTGGCGCGCCTGATCACAGCACACTTCACTGATTTGATCGTCGAGCACGACTCGAATGTGTGCCATTACGGCTACACTGCCCCAGATTTTAATCTTGGTGTGGTTGAAGTTGACCGACGTCTGCTGCAGTCAGGTGTTTACGGCGGCGATGTCCATGTTCACGATGTGGAGGTTCGTTGTGTGCGCAAGGTTCTAGGGGCTCATGATTTGAGGGGAGGGATTGAAAGAGGCGCTGAGAAGCGCGGAGGGGCTTCAGGGTGCGGTAATGTGGTGGTGGAGTGCACCGTGGAATTCCTGGTTGATCTCGATGTCTCAACTTATGAGATAGATGCCGATGGTGAAGTGAGGATGGACGGTCAGGTCTTGTATGACATGCGCATTTCTTCCCACTTCCTGGTCGAAGTGCTGAACGGAGAAGTGCAAGATTGCAGCCCCATCTCTGTTGCTCAAGCATGCCCGCCAGCGCTTTCCTAGCTATCGAATTCTATTCAGGGGTCATTTTTGGGAGACTGGGCAAGCCGGCATCAGGGCCATGCCTCAGTCAGTCCTCGCTCCTACCCTCGGCTGACGGGTGCAGCTTATTAGAGGTGTCATTCTTCTCCGCTTGACGGCGGCAGTAGGAGGTCCCGCTCCGGGTGGCTGTCGCCGGTGACGCGGCCCTGGACGCCGAGGTCTTCGCGGGCTGCCTCGTGGAACGCGTTGATGGCTCTGAAGGTGGCGCGGTGGAGGTTGCGCCACTCGTCCAGGGTGCCGGTGGTTTCGCCTGTGGCCTGCCAGTCGATTTTGAGGGCGATGGCGTTGAGGTCGTGGGCCGCTTCGACGACGTCGTCGCCGCCCAGGAGCGTGACGCGCTCGAAGGCGCGGCCGCGGAGGCGGCTGGCCTCGGACATCTGCGCTCGGAGCTCCTGCTCCGGTTGGTCGCTGGGGCGTATCCCCTCGCGGTGGTGGTGCAGGTGGACCGCGAGGAAGATGCAGGAGCGCATCTGGTCGATGTAGTTCGCGTAGGCATCCAGCTTCTTGGCGTCCCAGCGGGTTTGAAGAGACTGGCGGTGCCGCTGCTTCTCCATCCTCTGGTTGGCCAGGTGAGTGGTCACCGCGCCCAGGAGCACGGCAGCGATCGTCACAAGCTGTTCGCTGAACTCCACCGTGCTGGCCCCCTGGCAAGTCGTCCGGACGACTTTGAGGATCGCAGGAACACGGCGGTGGGTTGGGTCAGGGGTGACAAACGGCTGGAACACGGGAGGGGTTGGCGTGCGTGAGGTGGCCAAAGCCCGGGACGGGTGACTGTGACAGGGTGACCGGTGTGACACCCCCCCGGCTGTTTCAGCTGCTCACGTCCTCATAGAGGCAGCACGTCCGCGTCGACGGGTGACAGCACGACGTCTGTCTGGGCAGTGATCGGTTTTCGGATTCGGACAGGGGCGGTCGGACGGCTCAGCATCACCGGGTAGTCCTCCGGCATGTACGAGTTCACGAGGCTGTACGGGTGCAGGCCGTGGTGGAGGAACGGGGTCAGGACGTCGTCGACAGTGCGTCCGCCGGCCGCCAGGCGGGCCGGGCTGATCTCGGCGACGATCTCGCAGTCCGGGCGTTGGAGATGCAGGAGTTCGGCGAGGCTGTCCAGGACCGTGCCCTCGGCTCCCTCCACGTCCACCTTGATGATCCGGGCCCGTTCGAGCTCCGCGGTCGAGACGGCGTCCGCCAGGGGGAGGCCGGGGACGGTCAGCCGGTTCTCGTGGTGCTCCGGCTTGACCATGGTCGTGGCGCCGAGGTTGCCCGTGTGGGGGACGTAGAGGATTACGTCGCCCCGGGAAGTGGTGATGGCAGCGCGGACGGGACGGACGTTCTCGCAGTGGTTCAGGGCGGCGTTCGCCTGCAGTTCGGCGTGGAGCGCCGGCGCCGGCTCGATGGCCACCACGACGCCGTTCCGGCCGACGAGCCGTGAGGCCATGGTGGTGTAGTAGCCGACGTTCGCCCCGATATCGAGGAAGCCGTCACCCGGCTGCAACCGTGAAGCGATGAAGGCGGAAATCACCGGCTCCCAGCACCCGGACGTGTAGAGCGACCTCATGATGAGGTCCTCCGTCGTGCGGATTCGGACGCGACATCCGTATCGGGTGGTGACCGTCTTGGTCGTGGCCGGGTTTTTTCGGAGGCCGACGTCGAGCCATTCCCGTAGGAGCGCTCGCTTCAGCGTGGTGCCCGGGCCGTACCGCACGTAGCAGCGAGCTGCTGTCAGCAAAGGTCGCCACGGCGGCGGAATCAAGTGGGTCTCGGACGGTGGACGGCGCTTTCCTGAGGAAGGGGCCATGCGCGCGACCGTACGGTGCCAAGCCGTTCAGAGACAGGGGCCGGTCGGTGCAAGAAGCGGGGGGCACGGGGCACCAGGCCGGCTTCCGTGCCGCGGCACCGGCACGCGGCCGCACAAGCCGGGCGGGCCGACTCCGTGGGGAGTCGGCCCGCCCGTCGTGGTCCGTTCCTACCTGCCTGTGGGGCTGAGGGTGAAGGTCTCGGACGCCATCACCGTGAAGGTGCTGTCACCCGTCGATGCGGCGTGCCGCACGAACCAGGAGTAGGCGCGCCTGGCGCTCGGAGTACTCCCCGGCTGCTCCTCGCCGCAGTCCTCGCACGTTCCCCGGAAGCGGTCGGGACCTGCGGCGTGAGCCGTCACCTCCCAGTGCTCCTCGTCCGCAGGAGCGAGCGACGGCCTTCCCTCCTGTCCCTCGTGTGTTCGGGCAGTGAGGCGCACTCCCCGGCTGACAGCCACCCGGAGGACATCGCGCAACGCCATCGCCAAGGGGCTGACGATGTAGTGCATCTCCTTCGGTCCGCCATCGGGACGGTTCGTCATCTCCTCCACGTGGTTCAGCAGGGCGTCCGCCAAGGCCAGTTGCTCCTCCTCGACCATGTCGGCCATACGCCCGAGGAAGCTGCCGTGGTCGCCCCCCACCAGGTAGAGCGGCTTGTTCTCGAACCCGGCCCAGGGCAGCAGCCGGAGTTCGGCCCCGGCGCCGTGGTCCCTCGGCGAGTTGGCCCTAATCGGCATCGACATCGCTGGTTCCGTCATCGGTCGCCTCCTCATCCGGAATGGGCACGAGCGTGGTGAACATGGCCTCGGACCGTTCGCCGCGGAGCACCAGGTGCGCGGCCTCCACCACCCGGCCCGTGGCGTCGGTGGAGACGCGTTCGATGGACAGAACCGGCGTCCTGATGGTGATCTGCAAGAGGTTCGCTTCTTCCGTCGTCGCGAGGCGGGCCGTCAGGCGTTGTGCGCTGGCCTCCACCTGCACGCCGGCCTTGACGAGAAGCTGCCGGACGTCCTCCCCCCACGGGGAGCGGACCACTTGGATTTCCCGCAGGTCCCTGTACGCCACGGATTGGGGTACGTAGACGTGGGCCACGCTGTGCGGGGTCTCCCCCTCCCGGTTGAGGTATCGGTACTTGGCCACCGAGGAGCCTGGTGACACTCCCAAGAGGACGGAGAGCTCCGCGCTGGCCTTGATGTTGGTGGCGCTGAGGGTCGTACGGACTACGCGTTGGGCGGCGGTGTCCGCCTGCTCCGTGTGGTCGCCAGGGGAGTACCGGATGGGTGGCCTCGGGCGGGTCACGTAGGTCCCGCTGCCGTGGCGCCTCTTCAGGAGGCCCTCGGCCTGGAGCACCTCCAACGCGTCCCGGAGCGTGGGCCTGCCGACGTCGAAAGCCGCAGCGAGGGCCTCCTCCGAAGGGAGGCGTTCGCCGATCCTGTAGGTACCGGAGCGGATGCGGTGGCGCAGTTCATCGACGATTGCCTGGTAGCGAAGGGGCAACGTCACCACTTCCTCAAGGCGCGCATCGCGAACAAACGGGTCCCCCGGCGGAAGACGAAGGCTTCACCGGAGCCGAAATAGACGCGCCTGCCGCCACCAGGCACGTCGACGAGGTTCCGCACCTTGAACTGCTTACGGCCGATCTCTATGAGGTCTCCGCGCCGTACTGTCGCCGCAGTGACTTCCAGGAGCGTGTACACGGTGTTCACGTGGCGCCTCCCTCGATGCTGCGTGCCTTGCCGTGGAGGACAAGCACGCAGGCGAAGAAGCGGTGCAGCCAGGCGGCTGACTGATGGTTGGGCGGCGTCATCGGCATGCCTCCGGCGCGTTGTCGCACCGGGCCGCCAGCAACGTGGCCCGGTAGCGCTTCGACCAGGGCTGGGCGCCGCCGAGCGTGGTCGGCAGCATGGGACGGGCGAGGACGGTCTCCCGCGTGCAGGGCCGCGCGAGGGCGGTCGCAACCTGAGACGGTTCTCGCGGCGGGAGACCCGCCGGAGCGTTTCCCTGCTCCTCGGCCGGACCGGCCGCGCGGTGGCCCGGAGTCCGGTGGAGCTGGACGGCGGTAACAGCCGTTGCCGCGTCCGTGCGAAGGCGGCGCGAAGTCGTTCGAGCACCTGTCAGCTCCTTATGGCTGATCGCGGTGGGGGCCCCGGGCGGTCTTCGCCGCCGGACGGGGGTTCTTGAGGACGGCGGCCCAGGCGACGAGGCCGCGCGGGCTGCTGGCGAGGCCGAACCAGTCGGCCGTTCCGAGCAGCGTCAGGAGTTCCTGCCAGGACTGGCGCGAGTGCGACGCCGAGTCCGGGACCTTCATCTCGATGAGCGTGTGGTTGCCGCGGTCCCTCTTGCGGGGTGTGAGGCCGGCTGCGGCGAAGCGGCGTACGAGCGCTTCGGCACGAGCTTCGGGTGAGGGCACAAGGCGGTCCTCCGTCACAGCAAAGTTACACGGTGTGATGCTGGTTAACTAGGTTAGAGCTAGTGGACTAGATTTCCAACATGCGTGAGCAGCCGCCTTACCTCCGCATCGCCGACGTGCTTCGGCAGCGGATCGCGGATCAGGAGTGGACGCCCGGGACGCGTCTTCCGTCCCGCGCCCAGATTGCCCAGGAATGCGGTGTCGGCGAGAACGTCGTCCGCCGGGCACAGGAACTCCTGATCTCCCAGGGCGTTCTTGAGGGGCGCGCGGGCTCGGGCACCTACGTGGCGAAGCCGCGGGAGCGGGCGCGTCTACTGCGCTCGGGGTGGCGGGACGGGCAACCCGGTGACGGCTTCGGGCTCGGCCCACGAGCCACCTGGGAAAGTCACAGCGAGGCGAAGGTGCCGGCTCCGGGACCCATCGCGGCCCGCCTGGCGGTCGACGTCGGCGAGTTGTGCGTGCGCACCGCCTACGAGTTCATGGGCGACGGCCGGCCCGCCCAGCTCATGACTAGCTGGGAGCCCTACTCCCTCACCGGCGGCACGATCGTCGTGCTGCCCGAGGGCGGGCCGCTGGCGGGCAAGGGTGTGCCCGCCCGCATGGCCGAGATCGGGATCACCGTCAGCCACGCCGAGGAAGCGGTGGAGGCGGGGCAGGCCACCGCCGAGGAGGCGAACCTCCTCGGCGTGCAGCGCGGTTCCCTCGTCACCCGCGTCCGGCGGACGTACTACGGCGACGACGGGCGGCCGGTGGAGACCGCCGACATCGTCGTCCCGGTGTCGGTCGGCGAGATCGTGTACGAGGTGCCGGTCAACCCGTGATCGGGTAGCGCCAGTTCGAGTACGACAGGGCCCGGGCGCGGGCCTCGATGACGGCCATGCGGGCGTCGCGTTCGCCGGCGTCGGTGTGGGTCGCCTGGCTCGTGGCCTGTCCGGGCCACTTGCGGTAGAGCAGGCCGACTTCGCGTGTGAAGTAGCCGCGGGCCACGCTGTTGAGGGCGAGCAGGAGCCCGGTGTCCTCGGACGCCGGCAGGGCCATCCAGCCGCCGAGAGCCAGCAGCAGATCGTGGCGGATGAACAGGGTCGCCGGGTGGACCTGGGCCCGGTAGTTGTGCGCCTGCCAGTGTTCCAGCACCTCGCCGCGCTCGATCGGCCCCTCGTCCGGGTCCTGGTCGAAGCCGAACGTCGAGCCGTCGGGGAGTAGGTCCAGCACGCGGGACGTCGTCCACCCGAGGGTGGGGTCGCCTTCGAGCACGGCCAGGTCGCGGGCCAGGGCGCCCGGCGTCAACTGGTCGTCGGCGTCGAGCACCTTGACGTACTCGCCGTCCGCGTGCGCCAGGGCCATCATCCGGGCGACGCCCGGACCGCCCGGTCGGCCCTGCTTGAAGGTGACGCGAGGGTCGTCCGGTATGTGCGGGGCCACCGCGTCGCTCGTGCCGTCCTCCTGGACCACCCAGTGCCACTCCCAGCCGTCCGGGAGCTCCTGCGCGCACAGCGACTTGTAGGCGTCCGCCAGGTAGGGAGCGGCGGGCTCGTGGACGGCCGTAATGATGACGAGCCGGCGCACGGCGGTCACCACCTTTCCAGGGGAGTGGTGAAGAGCATTTCCGTGCGGTCGCCGGGCAGGACGACGTCGGAGATCTCAACGGGGCGATCGTCGACGTCGATCGACGTCTTCCGGAGGACCAGGACGGCGGTCCCGGGCGGGAGGTCGAGTTCCTCCGCTTCCTCCGCGGTCGGGGGGCGTGCCGTGACGCGTTCCTCCATGCGCCCGAGCTCGATGCCCACCGTGAACAGCTGGTTCTGGGTACCGCCCGGCCAGGGCTCGTTCGCCGCGTCCAGCAAGGCCGGGTTCGCCGCCACCATGTCGCGGACGAGGTAGGAGGTCACGAGGGTGAAGGGAGCGCTCTCGGCCCGGTAGCGGGTGCGGTAGGTGCGTTCCAGGAGGGTCGTCCCCTCGGAGACGCCGAACGCCTCCGCGAGCTCCTTGTCGGCCGGGATCTCGCGGTACGCCGCCTGGAACTCCAGGTCGGGGAGCTCCAGGCCGGTGTCGTGCTCGGTGGCTCCGGTCTCCGCGCGCTTCTCCTCCGGCTCGCGGACCCGGTCCTTCTCCCACTGATGGCGGAGGTTCGAGCGCTGCACCAACGTGCGCGGGCGCCGGACGAAGTTGCCCCGGCCGTGCTCCTTGTCGATCAGCCCCTCGGCCTGGAGGAGGCGGAGCGCGTCCCGGACGGTCGGGACGCTTCGACGGTAGCGCTCGGCGAGTTTCGCCTCTGAGGGCAGCCGGTCGCCGGGGACGAGTTCACCTGCGCGGATGGACTGGCGGAGGTCGTCCGCGATGCGCTCGTACGCCTTGGCCATTGGTGCTCACCCATCCCGTCGTGCGATGGCCCTCAGCATACGAGTCATCAAGAGGTCTTGACGAGTCGGTGGGCGTCCGCCATAGTCAACGCAACTCATAAAGAGGAGTTGTCTTCAAGACCTCCTGATGAGTTGCTCCGCCTTGGTGACGGCTGCTTCGCGGCTCGCGCATCAGGGCGACGAGTGATCCCCTTCGGGGCCGTCACCAGCGGCGGCGGTGCCGGAGGGGCGCGTCCCCCCGGTGTTCCAGCCGGCGAGCCGCGGTGGAACCGCACCGGTGCGGCACGTACCGCCCTCCGGTTTCCGGCCTCTGATCCCATGGGGGGACCCAGATGAAGCGCGCGATCAAGCTCTCGATCGGTGACGTCGTCCGTGACCGCGACAGCAAGACGCTCGGCACGGTGTCCGGCATCGCCGCCCAGGCGACCGGCAACCTCGTGGCCCTGCAGGTCACCGGCGGCGTCCGGCTTGTCGAGCCGAAGGACGTCGAGATGGTGGCCCGCCGGTCCGAGCCGATGACGACCAGGCGGGCCGTGGGAACCGCGACCGCCTTCGTCCTCGCCCTGCTCGTCGCGTACCTCGGCGGCAACACCGTCTACGGGCTCGGCGCGGACTGGCTCGTCGTCGGCCTGACGAGCCTCGGCGGCTACATGGCCGTGTCGTACCTCTACGGGGTCGTGCTCCGCCTCGTGCGTCCCCGGCGGTTCCGCGTCTGATAGCCCAACTCGGGCCGGCGCGGTGATCGACGGGTCAACGGAGGCTCACCGCCCGGCTCTCCATCCCACCGACGGCGCAGGAGAGACGATGCGTTCGTACGTAGAAGACCAGCAGGGCAACGAGGTTTTACGGGTACAGGGCCGGGCGTTCTCCGGGAGCCGGCCGTCCCTGGAGGGTTTCAGGGAGCTTTTCCACGGCGTCCCGGGCGAGACCGCCGAGGAGCGGGCGGCCCGCCTGGCGGTGGCCGAGTCCGTCCTCACGGAACTCCTGGAGCTGGGTGAGACGGACGAGGTCGCGGCGGAGGACGCCTTGTACGCCACCCACCTCAACAGCACCGCGCTGTGGAGGGTGAAGATCGACGCGTGGCCGAACTGGGCCAAGAGGGCGGCGTGATGATCGCGTCCCTGCCCTCCTGGGCTCCCGCCGCCGGCTCCGCGGCCGCCGTCCCGGCCGTCTGGCTGATGTGGCGGGGGCTGCGCGGTCGGCGCGCCGGCCGGAAGCGCGGTTCGGTCGCTGTGGTCGTGGCCGCGCTGGCCGCCGCCGGCTGCACGGCCTACAGCGCCGACACCAGCTGGCGGTTCGCCGCCGACTACCTCGACATGGGGAGCGCGGCCGAGCGGGCGGCGATGTTCGCGGCCGCGGAGCTCGCCCTCTTCGCCACCGCGCTCATGGCCCGGCAGAACCTGAACGGGCCCACCGGAGCGCCCGGCGCCCCCGGACTGCTCGTCTGGGTGATCACCGGCGTGCAGGTCATCCCGGCGTACGCCGAATCCGGCGCGGTCGGCGGAACCGTGCGGGCCTTCGTCGGGCCGGTCATGGCCGCGATGCTGTGGCACCTGGCGATGGGCATCGAGCTCCGCCACCGCCGCCCGGAAGCGAAGTCCCAAGGTCTTGTCGCGGTGCTGGGCAAGGAACTGCGGGAACGGCTCCTCTCGCACCTCGGCGTCGCCGAGCGGAACCGCGACGCGGCGCAGATCACCCGCGACCGGGCCACCGCGCGGGCGGTCGCACTCGCCGCCCGCCTGGCCGACACGGCACCGGAGAAGCGCGCGACTCGGCGCGGCCGGCGGCTCAACCGGCGGCTCGCGGTGGCGGTGGCGCGGGCGTCCGTGGGCGTCGACGCCGAACAGCGGCGCCGGCTGCTCGAACAGCTCGCCGCCCGGCGGCACGCGGCCGGGCTTGCCACCGTCGAACTCCCCTCGCCGTGGGCCGACTCCGCTCCGGACCCCGCCGCATCCGCCCTGGCCGCTCAGGTGCGCGACCAGATGCGCCAGGCGACGGAAGCGATCCGCCGGCAGGGGTACCCGCATCTGCCCCGAACCACGGAAGTCTCCGCTGATCAGGGGGTGAACGGCTCGGACCGTTCACCTGAACGCCCCGAGGGCCCCGCAGGAGACGAGCCGACCGCGAAGTTGAGCACCGCCGACGCTCAAGCGGTCATCGAGAACGGTTGGACCGCCGGCCTCAGCGTCCGCGAGACGGCGAAGCGGGCCACCCGCGCGCCCAGTTACGTGCACGGCGTCTTCGTGAGGCTCGACACCGAGCGCGGGCGGCTGCCAGGGGCCGGACAGCTCGCCCTGGTGAACGGCCAGGGGGAAGCCCTGCCCGACGCGGCCGATTCCTGATTCCCCTCCTGCACGCGGAAATCCCGGTCCGGCCATGCCCTTTGACGGGCTGCGCCGGGCCCCACGAGGAAGGACTGTCAGTGCGACACGAGGACGACGGTCGAGACCAGCGCACCGGCGACGAGGGAACGGTGCACCACCTCAACGACGTCCGCGCCGCCCGTTCCCAGGCGGTCACGCAGGACCCCGACACCATGGTCATGGTCGACGGTCCGGCCCCGGCGGCTCCCGGCTTCATGGCACGGATCACCGGCGCCAAGCGCCGCCCGATCGTCCCGTCGTGGATGCGCGACCGGGCGGAGCTGAAGACCGCCGCGACCTGGGCCGCCGGCCACTACGGTCACGTCACCGCGTACCACCTGTGGCGTTCCCCGGTGTACGCCGCGCGCCTCACCCTGCAGGCACCGCGCGGCGCCGCCCGCTTCGTCGGCGGGACGATGCGGTGGGTGTCCGACACCGAAGGGGAGCCGGTCCGCCGCGCCGCGGTGCGGCGAGAGGACGTCGGCGAGTACCTCAAGCTCTGCAGGCAGCGGGACGGCCGGGTGCGGCTGCGGACGCTCGTCGCCGTCCTGGCGTCGCTCGTCGGTCTCGGGGCCGCGCTGGCCTTGTACGTGCTGGCCCCCGGTTGGCTCCAGGCCGTCTCCCTCGGCGCCCTGGCGCTGGCGCTCGGCCACTTCGGCACCCCGGCGGATGCCCCCGTGATCACCCGCGCCGTGGAGACGCCGAAGACGCAGAAGCTCACCAGTGACATCGTGCTGCGGGCCCTCGGCGCTCTGGGCATCTCGGCCATCGGCCAGGCGCAGAGCAAGGGCCAGGACGGCTTCGTCTTCACGGCCCCCATCACACGGGACGGCCCGGGCTGGCGCGCCGAGGGCGACCTCCCGTACGGCGTGACCGTCACGGACGTGATCGACCGCCGCGACCGGCTCGCGTCGGGTCTCCGCCGGCCGCTCGGCTGCGTCTGGCCGGAGGCCGTGCCCGAGGAGCACACCGGCCGGCTCGTGCTGTGGGTCGGCGACCAGGACATGTCGAAGGCCGAGAAGCCGGCGTGGCCGCTGCTGAAGGGCGGCGCCGTCGACCTGTTCAAGCCGGCTCCCTACGGCACGGACCAGCGCGGCCGCTGGGTCGACGTCACCCTCATGTACATCTCGGGGATCATCGGCGCCATCCCGCGCATGGGAAAGACGTTCCTCCTCCGGCTGCTCCTGCTCGTCGCCGCCCTGGACCCGCGCGCCACCCTGCACGCGTTCGACCTCAAGGGAACCGGTGACCTCGGCCCGCTGGAGCGCGTCGCCCACAGCTACCGCGCCGGCGACGAGGACGAGGACATCGATTACGCCCTGGCAGTGCTCCGCGGCATCCGGGAGGAACTGCGCCGCCGGGCGAAGGTGATCCGCAACCTGCCGCGGGACCTCTGCCCCGAGTCCAAGGTCACCAGCGAGCTCGCCGACAACAAGTCCCTGGGCCTGCACCCGATCGTGATCGGCGCGGACGAGTGCCAGGTGTGGTTCGAGCACCCCAAGCACGGCAAGGAGTTCGAGGAGATCTGCACGGACCTCGTGAAGCGGGGGCCCGCTCTCGGCATCACCCTCCTCCTCGCCACCCAGCGGCCCGACGCGCGGTCCCTGCCCACCGGCATCTCGGCGAACGCCTCCAACCGGTGGTGCCTCAAGGTCATGGGGCAGATGGAGAACGACATGGTGCTGGGCACCTCCGCGTACAAGCGGGGCGTTCGGGCGACGATGTTCGCGTGGGGTGACAAGGGCATCCACTACTTCGTCGGCGAAGGCGCCGACGCCCGGATCGTCGCCGCGGCGTACGTCGACGCCCCGGTGGCCGACGCGGTGGTGGCCCGCGCATTCGCGCTGCGGGAAGCGGCGGGCACCCTCACCGGCCACGCCCTCGGCGTCGACCCCGTCGCCGAAGCCGTCGCCGCCTTCGACCTCCTTCGCGACATTCTCGCCGTCGTCCCCGCGAACGAACCGAAGGTCTGGAACGAGACGGTCGTCGGGCGCCTGGAGGAGCTGCGACCCGACGTCTACGCCGGCTGGGCAGCCGAGCAGCTGACCGCCGCGCTCAAGCCCTTCGGGATCGAGACCGTGCAGATCGGCCGGCGCCTCAACGGCAAGGTCGTCAACCGGCGCGGCATCGTCCGCGCCGACATCGCCGAAACCATCGCCGACCGTGACGGAAGGCCGGAAGCGGGATGACCGCCGGGGCCGCCGGCGCTAGCAGCGCACCCCGCTAACGTTAGCGGCCCCGCTAGCACCCAGAACCTGCTGTGACCTGGCCGCTAGCGGTTAGCGGCCCTCCCCGAGCACGCCCCTGAACCGGCCCGGGAGGCCCCTGATGAGCTCCACCCTCTCCGCTATACCCGCCCTGCTCCTCATCACGTTGTGTTACGCCGCGCTCTGCGCCGTCAGTCCCCTCGGCACCTGCCGGAAGTGCCGCGGCTTCGGCTTCCAGGTCCGGAAGAACCGCCGCGGCCGGATCACCCGCGGCCGCGACTGCCGCCGCTGCCGCGGCTACGGCAAGCGCGTCCGCGTCGGCCGCCACCTCTACAACCTCGCCTCGCGGGTCCACCGCGACGGCACCCGCTGACTCCGAAGGAGCCCACCGTGTTCGTGTCGATCTCGGCCCTCGCGCTGTTCGGCGTGCTCCTGGCCCTGCTCCTCCGCTTCAAGGCCCTGGGCATCGGCGCCGCCGTGGTGGCCGTCCTCTTCGGCTTCTACCTCTCCCGGACCGGCGCGGCCGGCTCCATCGACCAGATCATGACCGCCCTGAGCGGCGCGGTCCGCGACTTCGGCAAGTGACCGACCAACCGACAAGGAGACAACCATGTGCGAGTGCCGGACCACCGTCCCTCGCGTCTCCCTGATGGCCGCCGCGGAACTCCGCGACGTCCTCAACGCCCTCGAACGCGGTAAGGGACCGGTCGCCATCGCCGCCCTGATGGCCATCGACCCCGAGTCCTGGCAGGCGATCGAGCACCGCCTCGCCGCGGCCGGCGGCGACCTCCGCGCCCTGCTGGAGGCGGCCGACGAGGGCGACACCAGCCGGTACGCCCTCCGCTGACGCCTGTCTGACGGGCCCCCGTGCGGCCTCAACTCCCCTTCGTCCGAAGTTCGGAGGTGAGGCCGTGCGGAGGACCGGACAGCCCGGCCCGAACGAGCAGGGAGGACCATTCGTGACCAAGCCTGCTGTTGCCTGGTTCCAGAGCCTGACCGAGAGCGTCTTCGCCCTCGGCGCGGCGGCTAGGGAACTGCGCATGGCCAACGACGCGGCCCGCGTCGCCGCCTGGAGCGTCGACCAGCACCGCTTGCTCCCCGTCAACGGTGAGCTGAACGTTCCCGAGAACCCCTTCTTCCGCCCGCACGACGCCGCCGTGTACCAGTTGGGCAACGCCTACCGGCAGTTGGAGAACTGCACGAAGCGGCTGTACGAGAACACCGCCCTCGCCTATGCCCATGGTGCGGCTGCGGCGGCGCTGGCCGTACTCCGGGGCGAACGCCCGCACCGCGCCGAACTGCAGCGCGAGAAGGGCCAGTACACGCTGCCGGCCACTGGCCTCCCCGACCCGACCGGCCTTCTGGGCGGGTGGAACGGCGGCCCCCGACTCGTCGAGCTGCGTCGTGTGCTCCTGCAGCGCCAGGACGAGGCCGACGCGGCTCGGGAGGAGCCGCGCTGCGGGGCGGACGAGTTCGTGGTGGGGCTCGCCGACGCCGCGTACGCCTTCGGCGAGCAGGCCGAGAGCGCCCTCCACTTCGCCCTCATGACCACGAGCAGGAACGACGAGGAGACCTGGTGACCACGGAAGCGCCCACCCCCGGCCCCGCCACCGCGTACGCGGACGCCCCCAGCATCATCACCGAGATCGGCTGGGTGGCGAGGCAGCGAGGCTCGCAGGCGGACCGTGAGTTCTGGCTCCGCAAGGCCGCCGTGTTCGACCGCATCGCGCTCAAAGAGGCGGCGAGCTACGCCCCGGAGGTGGCGGCGCCGGCGATTGAGGCCGCCGCCGACGCGGCGCTCCAGCTGGTGCGCTACGACGCCACGCACGAGGGGCTGAGTCTGAGGGGCTTCGAACTGGTCACCGCGGACGACCACCGCGAGTACGTCCGCCGCGCCTACCTGGCCTGGAGCCGTTCGTAGGTCTGCGAATCCCGGGGCAGCGGTCGACGGGTCAAGGACGCCCGCTGCCCCGGCCTCCCATCCCAACCAAGACACAGGAGGTGTCACCAGCATGCCTCACAACAGCTCTCGCCCGCTGCTGGACGCCGCTCTTGCGGCGGCCGAGCGCGGCTGGAGGGTCTTCCCGATCCGGCACGGCGGCAAGTGCCCGGCGGTGCGAGCGTGGGAGCGGCGGGCGACGACCGATGTCACGCGCATCTCCCGCTGCTGGACCGCGTCCCCCTTCAACGTCGGCATCGCCACCGGCCCGTCGAAGCTGGTCGTGATCGACCTGGACGTGCCCAAGCACGGCCAGGACCTGCCGCCCGCCGGAACGCCGCCGAGGGTGACCACCGGCGCGGACGCGCTGTCCCACCTCGCGGCGGAGCACGGGCAGCCGTTCCCCGCCGACACCCACACCGTCCGGACGGCCGGCGGTGGAACCCACCTCTACTTCGCCGCGCCGCAGGGCGTCGAGCTGCGCAACACCGCGGGCACGCTCGGATGGAAGATCGACACCCGGGCGGCGGGCGGCTGCGTCGTCGGGGCTGGCAGCACCGTCAACGGCAAGCCGTACACCCGCGTCATCGACGTCACCCCGGCCCCGCTGCCGCACTGGCTGCTCGACCTGCTCCGACCGGCGAGCCTGCCCCCGCAGAAGCCGGTGACCGTGTCGCTCGGCTCCGACCGCCGCAGCGGCTACCTCAAGGCGGCCGTGAACGGCGAGCTGGCCAAGGTCGCCAACTCTCCGGCACACGGCCACAACAACGCCCTCTACCTCGCGGCCGTCGCCCTCGGGCAGCTCGTGGCCGGGGGAGAACTGAGCGCTGCCGACGTGACTGAGTGGCTGGTGGTGGCCGCGCTCCGCGTCGGCCAGAGCGACCGCGAGGCCCGACGCACGATCGCCTCGGGTCTGAAGGCCGGCGCCCGCCGCCCGCGGACCGTGGCGAGGAGGGCGGCATGACCGAGCCCCAGCCGCACCTCTACTCCACCCACGCGGAGCCGCAGCCCCTCCAACCCGCCCAGCAGCGCATCCGTACCGCCTGGACGGCGGACGAGCTGATGGCGGCGGAGTTCCCCGAGCCGCGCTGGGCGGTGCCCGGGATCATCTCCGAGGGCGTGAACCTCCTCGCCGGTCCGCCGAAGGTCGGTAAGTCCTGGCTGTCCCTGGGCCTGGCCCTCTCCGTCGCCGCCGGCGGCCAGGCAATGGACACCGTCCCGGTGGAGGGCGGCCCGGTGCTCTACCTCGCCCTGGAGGACACCCCGCGCCGGCTCCAGACGCGCATGCGGAAGATCCTCGGCGGCGAGCCGGCGCCGGCCGCGCTGACGCTGGCCACCTCCTGCCCGCCCCTCCCGCAGGGCGGCAACGAGGCCATCGCTCAGTGGGTGGAGCGCAACCCGGACGCCCGGATGGTGATCGTGGACGTCTTCGCGAAGATGCGCGGCCCGTCCGCGCCGGGCACCTCGGCCTATGACGCCGACTACGCCGCGGTCGGCCACGCGAAGCGGATCGCGGACCACTACGGCATCGCCATGGTCCTGGTCCACCACGTCCGCAAGGCCGGCTCCGACGACTTCCTCGCCGAGGTCTCCGGCACCAACGGCCTGGCGGGCGCCGCCGACGCCACCCTCGTCCTCAAGCGCTCCCGCGGCCAGGCCGACGGCGTCCTCCACGTCACCGGCCGCGACGTCGACGAGGCCGAGTACGCCCTCCGCTTCCACGCCGAGGCCGGCGCCTGGCAACTCCTCGAAGGCCCGGCCGCCGCCCACACCATCGGCGACACCCGCGCCACCGTCCTCCGCTACGTCCGCGACCACCCGGGCGCCAAGCCCAAGCAGATCGCCGAGGGCACCGGCCTCGACCCCGCCCTCGTCCGGCAGACCTGCTCCCGGATGACCAACGACGTCCAACTGATCCGTGACAACGGCGGATACGCCGTGCCGTCGGTGGATGGGGGACAGGCGTGACGAGTCACAGCAGTCACAGTGTCACAGCACAAGAGCGGAAGGAGAGCCACAAGGTGGCGGAACGCCTGCTGACTGTTGCAGAGGTAGCCGAATGGCTTGGCACGACCGAGCGGTTCCCGCGCCGCCTGATCGCCGAGCGGCGGGTGACCTTCGTCAAGGTCGGCAGGCACGTCCGCATCCCGGAAAGCGCCCTGGTGGCCTTCATCGAGAACAACACCGTCCAGCCCATCCACCGCCGTCCGCGCTACGGGAGGGCCGCCTGATGGGCAACAACCAAGGGAAGCGCCGTCGGTTCGGTGCCGTGCGTCAGTACCGGTCGGGTCGGTGGACAGCCAGTTACCGGGCACCGGACGGTGAGGAGCATCGGTCGCCGGACACCTTCGCGACGAAGACCGACGCGGAGATCTGGCTGTCCCAGATCGAGGCGGACCTCACCCGGGGCAACTGGCAGGACCCGAACGCCGGCGCCGTCAACTTCACGGTGTACGCGTCGCAATGGATCGCGGAGCGGGGCCTGTCGCCGACCACGGAAGAGTTGTACCGGCGGCTGCTCCGGCTGCACCTGGCCCCGACGTTCGGCGTGTGGGACCTGGACGAGATCACGCCGCCGCGCGTGCGTACCTGGAGGACGGAGCGCCTGACCACCACCGGGGCTCCGACGACGGTTGCCAAGGCGTACCGCCTCTTGAAGGCGATCCTTGAGACGGCGACCGAGGGCGAGCTGATCCGCCGGAACCCGTGCCGGATTCGAGGCGCCGGCCGGGAGCGTGCGAAGGAGCGTCCGACCGCGACCGTCGCGCAGGTGGACGCCCTCGCGGATGCCGTGGGCCCTCGCTGGCGGCTCATGGTCTAGCTCGGCGCCTACGGTCCCGCGCGCCCTGAGGAGCAGGCAGAGGCGCGGCGGCCTGACGTCAGCCTCGAACCCCTGGGGCTGTGGGTCCGCCGTGCCGCGCCGGAGCTGTGCACCGGGCGGCGGGCGGTCGGTGAGACGAAGTCCGAGGCGGGCAAGAGGTTCATCGTCCTGCCGGAGTTCATGCGCAAGGATGTCGTACGCCACCTGAACTAGTTCGCGGAGAAGGATTCGAACGGCCTGCTCTTCGTCGGGGAGAAGGGCGCCCCCTTCCGGCGCTCGACCTTCGGGCGGAAGTGGCGGAAAGCACGGGCCGCGGTCGGCCTGCCGGACGACTTCCGCTTCTACGACCTGCGCCACACCGGGCACACGCTCTCGACCCGTTCCGGTGCGACGCTCAAGGACACGATGGTCCGCGCCGGCCAGTCGTCCGAGCGGGCAGCGATGATCTATCAGCACTCGGAGACCGAGCGGCAGCGTGAGGTGGCCGACGGGATAGACGCCCGGGTCAGAGCGGAGCGGGAGAAGGCCGCCGCCGCCGAGCGGGACGCACCTTCTGGTGCGGATCTGGTGCAAGACGCCTAGCGTGGTCCAGACAACGAAGAAGCCCCAGGCCGCTGGCCTGGGGCTTCTTGCAAGAGCGGGCGACGAGAATCGAACTCGCGCTCTGAGCTTGGGAATCGCGGGCGATCTCGTGGCTTCTCGGTCCTGACCTGCGGATAAGCCGTGGATGTGGGTCTGGTGGAGCTGCCACTTACCCCGTCGTTCACCGTTACTTCCCGGTGCACCGGGCACGCCACGGGCACGGGATTCTGATGCCTGCGATTACGGCGACGGTAAGCCGGCGGACTGCGTGAGGGGTTGGGGAAGAGTTTGCCCGTTGGTGATCTGCGGGGCGGGAGCATGAAGGGGGGCCATTACACTTGTGCCAATGGAGAGGGCTACTGCCCTCACCGCAGCGAAGCGCCCCTCGGCCCCCCTTCTTGCTTCCGGAGGGGCCCCGCTGATCAGCAACGGGCAAAGTCTTCCTCGGCCCCGCCCTATCGTGGCGCGGGTCCGCCGCCGGGCTGCCCGGCGCCGTAGGCAGGCCGGGCGAGCCCGAGCGAGCGGGTCCGCGCGCCGCGCCGTGCGCGGCGGGGCCTTGATGAGGTAGAGAAACCTGTAACCGGTTACCTGGTCATGGAGTTGGGGCGACGAGGCAGAGAGCCGAAGTCTGTTCGCCGTTTCCGTAGGTGTGCATCGTTGTTCCGATGATCCGAAAGCCGAGCCGTTTGTACAACCGGATGGCTGCCTCGTCCTTGGTCATCACGTCGCCCACCAGGCGGAGCCCTTGGCGGTGCGCATAGTCGGTTGCCACTCGGATTAGACGTTCACCGGTGGAGCGCCCTCGCGCTTCCGCGAGTACGAAGAGCCGGGCTAGTACTGCAACTTGCTCTTTGCTGGCGCCGTTCTGCTCGGTCCACATGGAGACGGCGCCTTCGTCGTTGGGGCGCATTACCGAGATGTGACCAACGATCTTGCCGTTCACCTCCGCTACCCATGCGGCAAGGACATCCGCTGATCGCAACCAACGCTCAGGCTGGTCAACCCCTTCAACCGGGTACCCATCGGTGGCGTGTACTTCGACCAAGGCTGCTGCTGCGCCGGGAAGGTCCGCGTCTTCGAAGGGGCGGACTATGGTGCTTGCCATATCGGGCTCCTCGTTTACTCGACGGGCAGTTCGTACAGCAATCCGGTTTGGTCCGCGCGGTGCACGTACCGAGAGACTTCGAATGGAACTCCCTCTTGGTCCAAGCTCGTATGAAGGACTTCAAGAACCGGGACGCCAGGCAGGAGGTCGAGTACGGAAGCCTCTTCGGGCGTTGGCATCCGAGCACTAATCTCGTCGCGTACGCGGGTCATGACGTGGCCCAGCTCTTCAAGTCGACCGTAGATCCCGTCCTTTCCGGTCTTCGGCTGCATGAGCAAGGTCCCTTGAGCCTCGTCCCATCGGAGATAGGTCGAGACGATCTGAACGGGTTCGTCATCAGCGAAGTAGTGGTTTTCCCGATGGATCACACTTGCTTCGCTGGCAGAGACGTTCAGTCGTTCGGCGACATCACGCGGTGGGACTTCCTGAGCGATACTCACGACGTCAATGCGAGCGACTTTGCCCTGCCTCTGGGCTTCGAGTCGAAACGGCGTAAGGCCGGTCTCACGATTTTTTAGCGAATAACGATCGCTGCCAAACCGGAAGAGTCGTCGGGGCTCCCGCACGAACACTCCGCGCCCGTGGCGTGCCGTCACCAGCCCTTGCTCGGCCAGGAGTCGGATCGCCTCCCGAGCGGTGTTCCTGGCGGCGCTGTACTGCTCCGCCAGAGCCCGCTCCGAGGGCAATTTGTCCCCGGGCGAAAGCTGCCCGGACTCGATGGCAGTGCGCAGAGCCTCCGCAATGCGCCTGCTCGCTGGCGGCTGTGGGGAGGTCCCGGGTGTGCTCATACATGCAGCATAGCAACTGGCTCAAGCCAGTGCCTTGACGCGCGGAGTCCTCGTCCTCCAAACTGGCTTAAGCCAGCACTGGCTCAAGCCAGTTGGACGCGCCGGAGTGGTGTCCTACCGCCAAGCAGTCACCACCCCGGCTCCCTCGAAGGGAGTCTCCATCATGCCTGGAACCTTGGTTGCTTCGCGCCCTCAGCCTGCGGTCTCGGTCGCCCCGAGCGACTGTCCGTCTTGCGCTGGGACGCTCGTGGACCTGGACGTTGATGGTTCGCTGACGGGCTTCGTCGGCGCTCTCGTCCCGTGCTACTGCACGACCTTCAGTGAGGGTCAAAGGCCGCTGTGCGCCTGCCACATCGAGGGCTATCCCCTTGACGGCGGCTTCACCGGCTGGGTCGTTGACCTTCCTCTCAACGACGACACGCCGTTCTTCCGTCCGTGCTCGGTGCACTCGCCTGCCCGTGCGAAGGCCGTCGCTAAGTTGCTGGTGGGTGCCGCATGACGGTATTCCCCGTTCCCCTGGAGGCTGCGGCTGATGCTGCGGCCTCCTTGGGCACCGACCCCATGACCATGGTCGACTTGCTCCGGGTCGCGAACTCGCCGGGCTTCGACCGCTGGCAAGAACAGGTCCGCCGCACCGGCGGTTGTGCCCAGCCGATCCGCCTCATGGGCCAGACCGTCACCCGCGACGCACGGACCGGGGACGTCTTGTACTCCTACAGCACCGAGCGTGAGCCGGGCGGCATGCTCCGGGTCGCCTGCGGCAACCGCCGGGCCTCCCGCTGCCCCTCGTGCGCCTGGACCTATGCCGGGGACGTCTACCACCTGATCCGCGCGGGGATCACCGGCGACCCCCGCATGGGCATCTCCCGGCAGATCCGCCAGCATCCCGGGGTCTTCGCCACGCTGACGGCTCCCTCCTTCGGTCCGGTCCACAACCGGCCCGCCTCCGGCCGCTGCCGCTGCGGGACCCAGCATGCGGAGGGCGATCCGGCACTTGGCACGGCACTGGATTCTGACCGCTACGACTATGCCGGGGCGGTGCTGTGGAACAACCATGCCGGAGACCTGTGGCGCCGCTTCACGATCTACCTGCGGCGGGAGATCGCCGCCCGTGCGGGCCTGTCCCAGTCGGCTCTGCGGGAGGTGTGCCGGGTCTCCTTCGGGAAGGTGGCTGAGTTCCAAAAGCGCGGGGCGGTGCACTTTCATGCGGTCATCCGCCTGGACGGTCCCGACGGTGCCGACAGCTGCCCGCCGGCGTGGGCCACGGTCGCCCTCCTGGACGCGTCGATCAAAGCGGCTGCCGCCCGCGTCGCCGTGCCCGTCCCTGCGGCCGAGGGGTTCCCGGCCCGGGTCCTGCGGTGGGGTGCCCAGGTGGATGTGCAAGCCATCGGCGGCCTGGAGGGTGTTGAACTGACCGATGGTGCGGTCGCCTCCTACGTGGCCAAGTACGCCACCAAGGCGGCCGAGACGACCGAGACCGTAGACCGCCGGATCGGGGAACTGGCCGAACTCGACGGCTTGCCCCTGCCCACGCACACGCGGCGGCTGATTGAGGCATGCCGGTACCTGGACGACGCCTATCCCGGTCGCTTGCTGTGGCGCTGGGCTCACATGCTCGGCTTTCGCGGGCACTTCATGACCAAGTCGCGGGCCTACTCCACCACCCTCGGCGAACGTCGTCAGGTCCGCGCCGACTACCGCGCCCGCCAGGAACGCCGCGAACGAGGGCTCCCTGAGGACCTCGACGACACGGAGGGGGCCACGTTCGTCCTCGCGCACTGGACCTACGCCGGGCAGGGGCACACCCCCGGCGAGTCCTGGCTCGCCGCACAACTCGCACGCGAAATCCGGGCCAACCGCGAAACCGCCCGCGAAGCACTTGCCGACTGGTCTGCACCGGACGAAGAGGGGGAGTGGTGGCATGTCTGATCGCCTGCTGACCGTGGAAGAGGTTGCCGACCGGTTGGGGACGTCGGTCCGGTTTCCCCGGCGGCTCATCGAGGAACGGCGGATCGAGTACGTCAAGATCGGTCGGCACGTGCGCATCCCTGAGCGGGTTGTCGAATCCTTCATCGCGGCGCACACGGTTGCGCCTGCAGTCAGGCGTCTGCGGGGTGTGGCCTGATGGCAGGGAAGAAGCGTTCGTTCGGTCGGGTTCGCAAGCTCCCGTCCGGGCGGTATCAGGCGCGCTACTTGGGGCCCGACGGTATCGACCGGCCGGCGCCCCGTACTTTCCGCACGAAGCGGGAGGCGGATGACTGGCTTGCGGACCGCCAGAGTGAGATCCGCGCGGGTGACTGGCAGGACCCTGATGCGGGGGCGGTGGACTTCAAGGTCTACGCCCTGCAATGGGTCGAAGAACGCGGGCTCGCGCCGACCACGGACGAGCTGTACCGCCGACTGCTGCGGCTCCACATCTTGCCGACGTTCGAGGGCATGAACCTTGACGAGATCACCCCTCCACGGGTGCGGACGTGGCGTGCCGAACGGTTGAAGACGACCGGGGCCGCTACGACTGTGGCCAAGGCGTACCGCTTGTTGAAGGCGGTCATGGAAACGGCGGTGGAGGACGAATTGATCCGCCGGAACCCGTGCCGCATCAAGGGGGGTGGGAAGGAGTCGGCGAAGGAACGGCCTACCGCAACGGTTGAGCAGGTGGACGCCTTGGCTGACGCCATGGGGCCGCGCTGGCGGTTGATGGTCTACATCGCCGCGTACGGCCCTGCTCGACCGGAGGAACAGGCCGCGCTGCGCCGTAGGGATGTGGACGTGGAAAACGTCGGGGTGTGGATACGCACAGCCGAACCGGAACTCACCACCGGCCGTCGCGCACCGGGCGACACCAAGTCGGCCGCCGGGAAGCGCTTCCTCGTCCTGCCGAAGTTCATGGCGGTCGACCTGGTGCGGCATCTCGCCTGGTACGCGGAGAAGGAAGCGGACGGTCTGTTGTTCGTAGGGGAGCGAGGCAAGCCGTTCCGGAGGTCCACGTTCGGGCGGAAGTGGCGTAAGGCGCGGGCGGCGGTGGGGCTGCCGGACGACTTCCGGTTCTACGATCTGCGGCACACCGGGCATACACTCTCGACACGATCGGGCGCGACGCTCAAGGACACGATGGTGCGCGCCGGCCAGTCCTCGGAGCGCGCCGCGCTGATCTATCAGCACTCGGACATGGAGCGGCAGCAGGTAGTGGCCGACGGTATCGACGCGCACGTCCGCGCCGAGCGACTGAAAGCCACGGCGGTCCGTGATCAGAAGCGATCGGGCACGCATCGGGCACGGAACGCCTAGTGTGGTCCAGACAACGAACAAGGCCCAGGTCGGTGACCTGGGCCTTTCGTATGGAGCGGGCGACGAGAATCGAACTCGCGCTCTGAGCTTGGGAAGCTCATGTTCTACCATTAAACTACGCCCGCGAGGACGCCCCATCAGGGCGTCGCATCGTCGCACACTGTACCCCATTCGAGCCCCTCGGCGCACGTGCCGCAGGGGGCTTTTTCGTTTGCGGGGGTGGTGTGGAAGGGGTGAGGACGGGGGCGTGGGGTGCGGGAGTTGGGGCGTACCGTGGGGCGCGGTGGTCGGCCCTGGGGGTGGTGGGAGTGCCGCGCGCGAGCGCGTCCCATACATCCCCTAATGTGGCTTTTGTCTTTCACGTCCATGGGGAAAGGGACTCGATGGAGCGCACCGTCGTCCGTTGTGCCGAGGGGCACGTGTTCAGCACCGCTTCGTTCCCGATGCAGAACCTCGGTCCCGGCCGGATCGGTCCCGGCCGTCTGCTGCGCTGTCCGCGCTGCGCGCGGCTGCGGCACTCGGTGCCGGTGGGGCAGCAGAAGCGGTGATCGCCGCGCGCTGAGCGGCAACGCGGGCCCGGTCCGGTCAGGACCGGGCCCGCGTCGTCCTTCTTCTCCGCGTATCCTCGACCCGTGCTTCTCTCAGACAAGGACATCCGGACCGAGATCGACGCCGGCCGGGTGCGGATCGATCCGTACGACGCATCGATGGTGCAGCCGTCGAGTATCGATGTGCGCCTCGACCGTTACTTCCGGGTGTTCGAGAACCACCGGTACCCGCACATCGACCCCGCCGTGGAGCAGGCGGACCTCACCCGTGAGGTGGTGCCGGAGGGGGACGAGGCGTTCATCCTGCACCCCGGCGAGTTCGTGCTGGCCTCGACGTACGAGGTCATCACGCTGCCCGGGGACATCGCCTCGCGGCTGGAGGGCAAGTCCAGCCTGGGCCGGCTCGGCCTGCTGACGCACTCGACCGCGGGTTTCATCGACCCGGGGTTCTCCGGCCATGTGACGCTGGAGCTGTCGAACATGGCGACGCTCCCGATCAAGCTCTGGCCGGGCATGAAGATCGGGCAGCTGTGCATGTTCCGGCTGACGTCGCCGGTCGAGCACCCGTACGGGTCCGCGAAGCACGGTTCCCGCTACCAGGGCCAGCGCGGTCCGACGCCGTCGCGGTCCTTCCAGAATTTCCATCGCACGCAGGTCTGACCGCGCAGTCGCGCAGGTCCGACGACCAGGGAACAGGGCGAAGAGCAAGTGAGTGACATCCGCGAGAACCTGACCTACCCGATCTTCGGGCAGGCCATCCGGGAGCTGGCCCAGACCGTCGCGGACGACGGCTACGAGCCCGACATCATCCTGTCCATCGCGCGCGGCGGCGTCTTCGTCGCCGGCGGCCTCGCCTACGCGCTGGACTGCAAGAACATCCACCTGGTGAACGTCGAGTTCTACACCGGTGTGGGTTCGACGCTGGAGATGCCGCGCAAGGCCCGGTGTAGCCATCACCGGGGCGAACTCGGGATGACGTTGGTTGTCCCGAGTAAATCACACGGTCGGGTGCGTGGCGGGGTTTCCCGCAGGTCCACGCGTCGCCCTGCTGCCGCTGCTCGATGTGCCGGCGCTCGCCGTCCGGCCGGCCGTATCTGAATCACCCCGAGTGCGGCTCTGAGGGCTGCGAAGGACACTGAACGCTGTGACTGACGTACGCGAAACGCTGAACTACGAGGGCTTTGGCCGGGCGGTGCGCGAGCTCGCGCAGACGATCGCCGACGATGGGTACGAGCCCGACATCATCCTGAGCATCGCCCGCGGCGGCGTGTTCGTGGCGGGTGGTCTGGCGTACGCGCTCGACTGCAAAAACATTCACCTCGTGAATGTTGAATTTTACACAGGAGTGGGCACCACTCTTGAAATGCCCGTTATGTTGGCCCCTGTGCCGGAAGCGATCGATTTCACCGATAAAAAGGTGCTGATCGCCGACGACGTCGCCGACACGGGCAAGACGCTCAAGCTCGTGCACGACTTTTGCCTCGGCCACGTCGCCGAGGTCCGCTCGGCCGTGATCTACGAAAAGTCGCACAGCCTCGTGAAGTGCGAGTACGTGTGGAAGAAGACCGACGACTGGATCGAGTTCCCGTGGTCGACCGAGCCGCCGGTCGTCAAGCGCGAGGGTCAGGTGCTCGACGCCTGACCGGCGCTCGCCGCTGAACACGACTCCGCCCGCCGAGCGCGTACTGCGCTCGGCGGGCGGAGTGCGTTCCGGACCTACCAGCCGTGTTCGGTGAGGGCCTGTGCGTCGCCTCGCAGGTAGCCGAACAGGCCGGCGGCGGGGTACTCGATGATGTCCTCGGGCAGCTCGTGAACGGTCCACCACCGCAGATCGAGGCACTTCTCGGGCTCGCGGTTCACCGGCTCGCCGTCCCACTCGGTGGCCTCGAAGAAGAGACCGATCCGCTCGACCTCGGGGCTCTGCTTGTGGTGCACGATGTGCACGAGCCGCAGGTGCGCAGGATCGACCTTGACGCCGGTTTCCTCGCGCAGCTCGCGCGCCGCGCCCACGGTGAGCGGCTCGCCGGCGTCGAGCTTGCCCGAGGGGGCGTGCCACCGGCCGTAGCCGTACGGTCCGCCGCGCTGCGACAGCAGGATCTTGTCGCCGTCGCGCAGGATCACGTGCGTGTCGATCACGGGGGTTGCAGGTGCTGCCGCGTTCATGAGTTCACCGTGGGGTCGTCGGGCCGGTTGGGACTTTCGACGCTACCCCTGGGCGGGGGTACGGCGTCGGCGATTCGCTTCGCTACGTCCGTAGGGGTGGCGTCGGTGGTGTCGAGCACGAGCACCTCGACGCCGAGGGTCATCAAGGTCTGTGCTGCCTCGCGGTAGAGCTCGAACTCGCGGGCCGGGCCGTTGGGGTCGTCGTGGAAACGGTGGCGCTTCCCGCGCTTGGCGATGCGGGCCGCGATGCTCTCGGGGTCTGCGGTGAGGATTACGGCGAGGTCGGGCAGTAGGACGTGCCGGTTCAGTGCGAGCACGAACGGTTCGGGTACGCCGTCGAGCCGCTGGAGTACGAGACTCGACGCGAGGTACCGGTCGCAGACGACGGTGCAGCCGTCCTTGAGGAGCGGAGCGAGCTCGACGTCGATGTGCTCGTACCGGTTCGCGGCGACGAGGCAGGCGAGGGCCCGTCCGTGGATGTGGTTCGCCTTGGCTCGGGTGAACTCGCCGAGCTCACTCGTCGAGGGTTCGGTCGTCCGGTGGACCGTGGCGCCCTGGTGCGCGAGCAGGCGGCCGAGCTCGGCGGCCGTGGTGGATTTGCCGACCCCGCTCGGTCCGTCGAGGGAGAGGAACACGCCGGCGTGCGGGCTCATGCTGCGATCCCCATCCGGTTGCGGTCGTGCTGCTCGCGGGTGAGCTTGGCGAGGGTTGCGCGCAGCTTGGGGAGGGGGACCGTGCCGAACTGGATGCCCACGGTGAAATTGAACTCGTCGCGGGCGCGCATGGACTCGTTGGCGCCGTCCGCGGTGAGGTCGACGTCGGAGTACGCGAGCAGGGCGTCGGGGTCGTGTCCGGCCTCGGTGAGCGTGTTCCAGACCGGAGTACCGGGGTAGGGCCGGAACTCGAACACGGACGCTCGGAATCGGGCGCCTGTTTGCCGGTCGGCGATCGTCCACAGATTGTGAATGTGGCGCACGGTGGCGTCGAGGTCTTCCTGCTCCTCCCCGGGGTAGCCGAGGATGAAATAGCCCTTCACGCCGATGCCGCGTTCGAGCAGGCGGCCGGCGACGCGCTCGGTCATCTCGGCCGTGATTCGCTTGTCCATGCCGGCGAGCACGCGGTCGCTGCCCGACTCGATGCCGAGGGCGACCTCGCGCAGCCCGTTGGTCTTGAGTGTGTCGAGCATGGTGTCGTCGAGGCGGTCGAGAACGTTGATACGGCCCGTTGCGTCCCACACGTACCGGTCGCCGATCTTGTGGCGGGTGAAGGCTTCCATCTGGGGGACGATCACGCGTTTGGCGCCGAGGAACAGGTCGTCGACGAATCGGTATGCGGTGGTCCCGTAAGTGTCGTGCAGGTGGTCGAGCTCGGCGACGATGCCCTCGGGTGTGCGGGTCCTGATCTTGACGTCAGGGTTTGCCGAGACCGCGGCGCCGCAGAACGTGCAGTCGTAAGGGCACCCCCGCGCACCGACGATGTTCGCCTCGGTCCGGCCGTCGTCCGCGATGTACGGGTCTTGGGGCAGGAACTCGCGGTTCACCAGCGGCAGGGCGTCGATATCGGGGCTCAGCCATTTAGCCGTGTCACCCTGCGCGATCCCGGCGGCGTGCGTGCCGAGGATGCGGTCGCGCCACATGACCCCGGGCAGGTCGGCGCGACGGCGTTCGTCGGCGAGCAGCGCGGCGACGCGGGTCTCGCCCTCGCCGATCACCAGGGCGCGCAGGGCGCGCATTCGGGGGTCGGCGAGGATGCGGCCGGGCATGGCCTTGGCGTGGTGTCCGCCGACCATGAGGGCGATCCCGTCGTCGATCTCGGCGGCGATCCGGGCCGACATCTCGTACGTGGGGGCGAGCAGGTTCATGCCCACCCATCGGGGCCGTACCTTGTTGATTAGGCGGGCGGTCGCGTCGATGCCGAGCCCGTGAGCCTCGGCGTCCAGTACGCCGACGTTGAACCCGGCCTGCTGCGCGTACGTAGCGATGTACGCCATGCCGAGCACCGGCAGGGTGTAGTCGTTCATGCGGGGCCGCAGCGTGTAGTCGCGGAGCGGAGCGTTCACGAATAGGGCGTCGAGCACCCGGTCGGGGTCGGCGCCGGCGATCAGATCAGGGGCGGTGCGGTTGTCCTCCGTGGCCGTTAAGGTCATGGCTCCCCCAGGTGAGTGTGAACAGGGTCAGGGCGTGCAGGTGGGACCGGGACGGCGCCCATCGGCGCCAAAGCGCCTCGAACTCGCGGTCGGAACTCGGGAAGGTGAGCCCGGGAGCCGCTTTGCCGGCCCACGTGCGCACGGCGAGGTCGCCGTGCGGGTAGATCGAGAAATCGCCCGTGTAGTCGGCCGCGGCTGCTGCCGCCGTCCACGGGCCGATACGGGGGACCTCGACGAGCTCTTTGATCAGGCTCTCGGCGTCGAGGGTCGCCCACTTCTCGCCGCAATCGAGGTATGCCTCGGCGGCGGCGCGCAGGGCGCTGGTGTTGAACTTGCACCCCACGGCGGCGTACCCCTCGTCGGAGAGTTGCAGCAGGGTCTCGGGGGTCGGGACGAGGGCGAGCTCGCCGGCGGCCGTGGTGAAGCTGCGCCCGTACGCGGCGTAGAGGCTGTGGTGCCGCTTCCGGGCCTGCCCTGCGGTCACGACCTGCCGCAGCAGTGCGGTAACGATCGCGTCCCACAGCGAGGGATTGTTGAGCCGAGCCACGGTGCCGAGAGACACGAGCTCGTCGAGCAGCGGCTCGGCGCCGTCGGGCGCGGCCGGCAGCTCGATCGACGAGGTGTAGGCGACGGGGGGCTGCTCGGCGGCGGCGTCACCCATGAGAGGCCACAGAGCCAGGTGTCGGGCCTTGTCGCTCCAGGTGGCGAGCCACGCGGCGCCCTGGTGCTCGACGAGGCGGGCACGCTCGCCCTCGTCGGTGGTCAGCCACGCCGGGTGTTCCGTGATGATCGTCGTACTCATGAGCTCAATTCCGGTCGAGGATGGGAGCGTTCGACATGGCGAGAGAGGTCGTCAGCCGTTCGCAGTTCGAGGTACCGCAAGGGGCGCACCGTCCATTCGGCGACGGTCCCGCTCCCGAATACCACGGTGAACCCGGCGTGGTGACCCGAGTTGAGAAGTCCGAGGGCGTAGAGCCACCCGGATTCCGCCCACTCGACCGCCCGCGCTGTTTCCCTGGGAGTCATGCCGAACACATGCGCCGAGCGGATCTCGATCCGCATCGCTCGTATCGCCCCAGACGCGGTGGGGTGGGCGCGGGGCGGCTTGACCGGTTGGGCGTCGTACCTGGTCTGTGATGAGTGCCGCACGGTGGTGAGCAGGAATCCTTGCGCTATGACGCTCACGGCGGCGGCCGGGCCGTGGCGCGCTCCCGCTTGCAACCTTGCACCCACGTAAGCGGGGTGAGGGGGTAATGCCTGCATTCGTACCTCCCTGCCGCGGCGTCTTGGCTGCTCGCTGCCGGGCCATGGTTGGAACGGCAGGCATGGTGCAACACTGGGGAGACCCTCGCCCAACGTGCCTAACGGCAGGCAGAGTTAGGGCACGTCAGGCACGGTGTGGGGTAGTGAATCCGCCTCACCGTGGTAACGCAGGGAGACCGTAGCGCCACGCAGATGAGGGTTGCAAGGGTGGACCGGTACAAACATGCAGACTGGCATATGCAAAAACCCCCCGGCCCTGGTCAGGTGGGGGGTTGTCGACGCGGCGGCGCCGAGCGAGCAGGCGTCCCTAGTTGACGAAGTGGTCGAACTCGCCGTTCTTCACGCCCTTGATGAACGCTGCGAGCTTCTCGGGTGACGTGGTGATGATGTTCGTCGGCTCGTCGCTCTCGCAGAGCAGGATCGCACCGTCGGGCCCTGCGGCGACGTGCAGGCACTGCTCGCCGCCGCCTCCGGAAAAGCTCGACTTCTGCCAAGTGAATTCGCTGTTCATTCCTGATCTCTCACAGTTCTCTTGCGATGTGGTGAATGAAGCTGCGCGACTCGTCGGGGTCGAGTGAGGTCTGCTCGGCGAAGTCGAGCAGGGCTCTGTACCGGTCGAGGTCCGCGGCTGTGTCCAAGAAGCGACCGCCGAAAGGTGTGTCGATATGGACGGTGTCGAGCTGCGGGACCGCGCCGGCCGCGTACATCACGGTCTGTGTGACCTCGATGAAGTCGTCGGCCGTGAAGGGGATCACCCGGAGCGTGATCCATTCCTGCTCGGACGCTTGCAGCAGGTGTTCAAGCTGCGCTCGGGCCACCTTCCGACCGCCGACCCGCATTCGCAGTGCAGCCTCGTGCACGATCGCCTCGAACCGCGGCGGCGTGTCGCGGTCGAAAATCGCGCGGCGCTTCATGCGGTGCTCGACTCGGGCGTCTACCTCGTCCCTTGGTACCTGGGGGATGACGCCGGCGAACAGCGCTCGCGCGTACTCCTCGGTCTGCAAGACGCCAGGGAACGTCATCGGTTGCAGGCATCGGAGCTTCGGGGAGTGGTGTTCGAGTTCGGCGATATCGAGGAACCCGGGGGCAAGAATCCCGCGGTATTCGTCCCACCAGTGCGTACCTCGCCGCTCTCCAGCGATGACGCACAGGGCGGAGAGCAGCGCGTCGTCGTCGCATTGGTAGAACGTGAACAACCGGCGAATGCGCTCCTCGCTGATGCCGAGGCGGCCCGCCTCGATGTTGCTGATCCTGGCTGCGTCGGTGGAGAGCAACCCGCCGGCGTCTCGTGCGGTCAGGCCGGCCCGTTCGCGGAGCTTCCGCAGCTCAGAGCCCAAGCGGATCTGTCGGGCGGTCGGATTGTCCCTCGGCGGCATGTGTCCCTTCCCCTTGTCCTACCTGAGTTTGCCGGTTGCGGCGTCACGGGTCCACCCGCAGAGGTTCTTGGGGGTACAGGGTTGTACCGGTCCAACCTTTTACCCTATGGTCCTGGCAGCACCGCGTCGCACGCCAGTAAGACCGAAGTGCAGCCGCTGACACGCGCCTTGACGTGCAGTCACCCGGGAGCGGCCATCGCCACGCATGGCGGGCAGCGCGAGCTCAACCGCGTTGGGAGACGACGAGATGACCACAAACGCCTTACCCGCTGTCCGTCCGCCCGAGGACGGGGGCAGCTACCGCATGACGGCGCCCCGCGCCGCGACCACACCGAAGATCGTCCGAGACTGGCTCGCCATGCTCCTGGTGGCCTTCGGGCACGGCGAGATCGTCGATCAGGCGCGCCTGTGCGCCTCCGAGGCAGTAACGAATGCCTGCCTGCACACCCGGGTCGACCGCATCACGGTCGAGGTTGTCGTCGGCTCGACGTCCGTCACCGTGTGGGTAGACGATGATCGGCCCGCGTGGCTTCCGCCGCCCCGGCCGCTCCCCTCGTGGCGCGAGGATCACGGGCGGGGTCTGACCTTGATCCGGGCGCACACCAGCGACCTGCGAACCGTCCCGACTGACATCGGCAAGCGAGTGCAGTTCACCCTCGCGTACGGGGAGGCGGCGTGAGCACCTTCGAGAACCCGCTCGTCCTGCTCGCGATCATCATCTCGGGGACCGTCGCCCTGCTCGGGCTCACAGCGGTGTGGGCATCCATGCCGAGCGCCCGACGATGGCTCGTGGACCCGCCGACCCACCCGGGCGAGAGTTACCGCTGCTACTGCTGGCAGTCGCCCATCGTCGTCCGCGTTGCCGAACCCGCCGGCGGGAAGCGCCGACGGGGCGCACACCGCCGCCCCCTCTACATCACAGACCCCGCCGCCCGCCCGGAATGTGCCTCCCACGCGGGGGCGGGCGGCGGTGGCAGGGGAGCACCTCCCGTGCGCGCGGTCGCGTAGATCGCGTGCACGGTGACCCCAACGAGGGAGCCCTCGGCGAGTGCACCGCCGAGGGCCCTCTCGCCCGTTCGGACAACGACAAAGAGCGCCCCCGCTACCGGCACGAGGCCGGTAGCGGGGGCGCTGCGTTCAGCGGGTGGCGGTCTGCCAAAGGGTGAGAGCGAAACCGAGAACGGCCACGAGGGCGAGAATGCTCGGCAGTGGCCACCGGCTCTTTTCGAGTGCGTCGAGCCGCGCCTCATGGTCGGCGAGCTGCCGGTCGACCTGATCGCCGCGTTGCACTACGAGGGCGAGCTGTCCGTCGAGGCGGGCGAATCCTGCCTCGACGACCCCCCGCAGCCTTTCGAGTTCGAGGGCGACGTCGGACGGAGAGGGGTCGGTCACGGGCGGCCGTCCGGGCGGCGGTCGAGGGCGAGCAGCTCGGCGTCGCGGTCCGGGCCGGTCCGCAGCCACGCGGGCAGCAGGGCCTCGACGACCGGCAGGGCCATCACGCGGGTAACGCCACCCGCAACGGCGAGCGCGAGACCGACGCCGGCCGCGGTCTGCGGGATACCCGAGGCGTCGATGATCAGGGGGAGTCCGGCCGCGAGGGCGAGCACGGTCTGCACCACGGTACGGACGGTGCGGCGAGTCGCATCGGTCATGGGGTGTACCTCTCTTCTGTCCACAGCTTGGGGAAAGGGCGCCCGCCCACGGCGTGCGGGCGGGCGCGGGGGGAGTGCTCAGACCTTGGGGACCTTGAGCGCGGCCCACGAGGACGGGCCCGGCCACCCGTCGGCGTCGTCGCCGGAGTAGCCGAGGTGGCGCTGCCACGCGGCGTACGACTGGCGGTCGGACTCGGTCCACTGCGGGCCCGGTCCCTGCGAGTAGCGGCTGCACCCGACCGCGACGAGGCGGCGCCCCATCGCGGTGATGAGCGGCGAGCGAGGGTTCTGCTTGAACCAGCCGGTGCCGGGGAACGGCGCGAACTGCCCGGCCGGCGGCTCGGTGGGCTTGGGCTGCTCGGGTGCGCGGCCGAGGCGGCGGTCGATCCGCTCGCGCATGTCGTCCATGGACCACCCGCGCGGGTCCGACTTCCAGTCGCTCCACTCCTTGTGGCCGATGACCGATGCGGCCGACCACCCGTACGCGCGGCAGATCGCGGCCGAGGTCCGTTCGATCGCGTCGAGCTGCTCGTCGGGCCACGGGTCGCGGCCGTCGCCGAGGTTGATGCACTCGAACCCGTAGAAGTGGGCGTTTCCGTCGAGGGCGCCGGCCGAGCCCTCGTGTTTGGTCGTCTCGGGCAGGGACTGCTCGGCGACGACCGCGGCGAGCACCCGCCCGTCGCCCCCGCCGGCGTGGTTCGCGCGGCCCGAGCTGATCAGGTAGACCACGCCATCCTTAGCGATCACGCCGTGACAGAGCGGGCCGGGCAGCTCGTCGTACCCGTCGTAGCAGAGCCGCACCGACGAGTCGGTGCCGCTCGAAACGGTGTGGTGGATCATCACGCCGTTGATCGGGCCGAACGGCCCGCGGTGGTTGCGGTTGTGGGTACGCCACTCGTCGACCTCGACGACGCGCACGCCCTCGGCGCGCAGGATCGCGACGAGTCGATCAGGACTGAACGGAACTGCCATATGGGGTGTCTCCAGACATGAAGAAAGCCCCGGCCAGCAGGCACGGGGCTGAGGTTTCGAGGGCCGACTCGGTCAGGCGACGGCGGCCCACAGCGCGTTCGCGTCGTAGGTGAGAGCGGACGCCGGGGTGAAAGAGGCGGGCAGGGCGGTTTGCCCGGTCGCGGTGAGCCGTGCGTGCCGGCGGAATCCGCTCGGCATGGCGGCGGCGCCGGCCGGCGAGGTGCCGAGGTTGGCGCCGCGGGCGAGTACGGGCCCGTTATAGGGGCTCGCGGTCTGGCCGTTGGTGACGATGGCGACCCAGTAGTTCCCGGCCGCCGCGGAGTAGGCCGCGGTGAGCGGGCAGACCACGGTCGCGCCCTCGTTCGCGGTGAACGTGCCGTTCAGCGCCGCGGTGAGGCCGACGCGGGCGCCGGCCGAGGTGTAGAGGCCGGCGAAGCTGCTCGCGTTCAGCGTGCCGCCGGCGTACCCGCAGCTGTAGAAGACGAGACTGTTGATCGTGGTCGCTGCGCGCAAGTTGATCCCGCACAGGTAGACGTATCCGGCGAGCAGGTTCTGCCCCGAGTTGGTGAGCGCGGGGTCGAACGTCCAACCGACGAACCCGAGGTCACTCGGGAGCCAAGTCCCTCCCCCGAGCCCGTCAACGTACGACTTGCGGGCGAGGTGGTTCGAGGTGGTCGGCGAGGCCGAGCTGCTCGGCACGCTCGAAAATGTCTTACTCCCTGCGACGGTCTGCGTTCCTGTGAGCAGCACCGCGGTACCCGCGGCCTCGGCGCCGACGTCGCCGGCGGCGAGCGTCACGGCGCCGGTTTTGCCCGCGACGGACTGAACGGGGATCGCTGCGGGCTGGACGTACCGCGCATCGGCCGTGCCCTGGTCGAGCGCGCCGACGTCCGTCGCGGTGAGCACGACGGCGCCGGTCTTGCCGTTGACCGAGGCGACCGCGCCGCCGGACGCGGGGAGCTGCGCGGCGGGGACCTTGCCAGTCGCGTCGAGCTGTGCGATGCCGTTCGCGGCGCCGGCCGCGGTGGTGGCGAGGGCGCCGACATCGGCCGCGGTGAGGGTGACCGATGCGGCGCTCTTGCCGTTCACGGACTGGACGACGCCGGCCGCGCCGGTTGCTCCGGTCGGCCCGGTTGCTCCGGTGTCTCCCTTCGGTCCCTTCAAGTTGCCGAGGACGCTTCCCCAACCCGAGGCGGTGCGCTGCCAGAGATCGCCGGTATCGGTGCGCAGCAGCAGGTCGCCCGGTTTGGTGTTCGTGCTCGGGGTGGTCGTGTTGTTCAGGTACCACGCGGCGCCGCGGACATCGCCGCCGATCTGCGCCCACGCTCCGGCGGAGCGCTGCCACGTCGAGACGGTCGTCGAGGTGACGCCGAGGAACGTCGTCGTCTCGTACCGCACGTAGAGGTCGCCATCGACGCCGAGGGCGGTCCCGGGGGCGGCGGTGCCGCTGTAGATCCGCGATCCGGGCGCCCCGGTTGGGCCAGCGTCCCCCTTGGGGCCCGGTACACCTACGTAGTTCGGTTTCGAGGGGTCGGTCGGGGCGATGTCGGCGAGGTCGACCTCGGGCTGCGCCCGGGGCAACACGATGTTGTACGAGCGGCCCACGGGGATTCCCGAGAGCTGCTCGGTCACGATGTACGCCCACCCCGAGGGGTCCATGTCGGGGGCGTCGGTCGCGGGCAGGGTGACCTCGATACCTCCCTGCGCGTCGAGCTGGACGGTTACCGGGCCGCCGAGGATGACATCGGCCGCGGGAAACGTGAGCGTCGCGGGTGCGCGGAAGACGAGCGCCCCCGACAGCGGCGTGCCGTCGGGGGCGAGGAACCGTGCTCTCACGGTCACGGTGGGTATGGACGGGGGCAGCAGGGCGGGACCCTCCTTAGTCGTCGATCGTGCGCAGTCCCGATGGGGCGCGCACCGGGTCGGGCCGCCGCTTGGCCTCGGCCGGCGGTGCCTCGGCCGGCGGTGCCTCGGTCGCCGCGGGGCCGGTGCCCTGCTGCGCGGTGGCCGTGGCCGTCGGGGGGCGGGTCGGCACGCGGGGGGCCTCGTCGGGCGTGTAGGTGTGGCGGTAGAGGGCCGAATAGAGCCGCGTCTCGACGTCGCGGTTCGGTTCCTTGTTGCGGTGTTCGACCGTCCACGTGACCCACTGCATGAACTCCACGTCATGCATGGGCTGCTGAATGAACTTGTTGGTCCACTGGCCGGGGGCACAGTCGTACTCGGCGACCGTGACGGCGGTTCCCCCCTCGGGCGCCATGGTGACCTTGACCTGTCCGCCGCCGGTGTTGGCGTAGGTGAAGAGTTCGAGTTCGGCGACCGCGTGCGTTGCCGGCCCCGAGCCCCACCACGCCGGTTGATAGGTGGTGAGTGCGGTGTTCTGTCGCTCGGTGGGGTGGAGCTGTATCGGCAGCATGGGGCGGCCGAGGAACCGGTCGCTAAACGCGTCATCCATGAGGATGGGTGTCGGGCGTTCCTTGTCGCGGCTCCAGATGCGGATCATCTGATCCTCTTCGAGGATGTCGTCGCCGACCGTGAGCGCTCGCGTTCCGGTGGCGCGGCGGATGAACACGCCCCAGTCACCTTGGGGGGTCTGGCCGACCTTGAACGTCGCGGTTCCCTCGGGCGTCTGGGCGATGAGCTGTCCGCCCTCGCCGATGGTGATGTCGCCGTGCAGGATCTGATCGAGCGCGGGGCGGATGTTCGCGCGGCCGGCGAGGGTGCGCACCTCGCGTTCGAGAGCGCGGATGCGGTCGAGCAGGTCGAGGGGGATCGCTGCCACTAGGCGGCCTCCAGGAACAGGCGGGCGGTTTCGGGCCGCCCGCGGAGTGCGGGTGAGATCGCGAGGCCGACGACGCGATACCTGCGGTCGAGCCCCTCGGCCCACCACAGGTCACGGATACGCACGCGGATGGTGGCCCCGAGCAGGGCCGGCGAGAGCGGCGTGCGATCGAGCGCGACCGTCACCTCGGGGATCGTCTGCGGGTGCAGCGCGGCGGCGAGATCGGCGCGAGCGTGGGCGTCGAGGGTCTGCTGCTCGGTGATCGTCGAATAGTCCGAGGTCCCGTCCAGCCGCGGCCATCCGGCCCTGAGCATGTCGTCGTCGACGAGCGGCTCGCTCATCAGCGGCAGGGACTCTTTCGTCTGGTTGCGGTTGTCGGATGCGCCGCGGGACTGCCACGTATTCGCCTGCACGGTGGCATCGACGGGCCAGCCGTACGAGGTGATCGGGCCCGGGTGGTCGAGGATGATGTCGCTCGCCCCGGTGCGGATCACGGGGGAGCCGAGTTGCAGCTCTTTGATCCGCCGGCCGGTGTTCGGATCGCGGTAGCTCGCGATCCTCCACTCGAATCCGCCCTCGACGGCGGCGAGTTGGTCGATCAGTTCACGGATGCGCGGGACGTCGTAGCGGCGAAACACCCGGTCACGCTTGACGCCCGAGAGCTGCTCGCGGTCCGCCTCGATGCCGATATCGCCGCCGGGCAGACTGGCCGAGTAGTCGATCAGTCCGCGCACGATGTCGAACTGGTCGACCTGCTCGGCGAGTTGGGTGTCGAGTACGGCGCGGTGGTCGAGGTAGGACGCCCACCCGCCGGCCTGCACCTGTAGGGCGAGAAACCCCCGGTTGTTGCTGGTGAGGTTCGCGGTCCACAGGATGCCGCCCCACCAGATTTCCCGTCCGCGCTCGATCCACAGGGCCGTACGGCCCGGTTCGACGGCGGCGCGGGCGCGAGCGGCGATGGCGCGGTTTGGCAGGGGGATGGTGACCGAGGCCGAGCCGATCTTGCCTATGTAGTCGTCGAACGAGACGTCGGTGACGGGCAGGACGTCGAGCACTTGGTCGGTGCGGACGTCGCACAGTACGGCCCGGTAGGTGGGGGCGATCAAGGATCACCCCCCTTACGCGTCGAGCGGGTACTGCACTCCGCCGAGCGCGGCCCACGTCGTCAGTCCCGTGGTGGAGATCAGGCGGAGTTGTCCGTTCGTCTGGGCATCGAGCTTGATCGCTGCGCCGCCGCCGGCGATCGCTACGGAGGTGAGGGCCGCGGGCCGGCAGTTCGTCGGCAGCATCGAGGCGAGCAGGTTCCCCGTGTTGGGCGGGTTGCCTGACGCGGTCCACGAGACGCCGCCGCGCAGTTGCAGGTGCGGCACGCCGCCGAGCATGATCCGCCGGTACCTGACGTTCCCCTGCGAGTTGCCGTTGTTGGTGTAGCCCGTGGCCAGGGTGAGGGCTGTCCAGCCGATCACGGGGTCGAGGGTCTGCCACGCCGAGCCGTCCCAGCGATCGAGGCCACTCCCGTTGTCGCGGTATTGGCCCGGGTAGGCCCCGGAGAAAGAGAGTCCGTACCCGCGCGGGATGATCCCGCCGTACGCCGAGGTGTACCGGCGCTTGTCGTTCAGCGCCGACGCCCACGTGATCCCGCCGGTGCCGGCGGACACTCCGGCGGGCACGGTGACTTCCCACAGTCGCAGTGCGGCCGAGGGGAGCGAGGGCGCGCTCGGGTTGGCGTTGGGCTGGCCTTGCAGGACTTCGAGGCGAGCGAGGGTCTGGTCGCCGAGGTCGTACAGCGAGTCGTACACGCGCAGCACCACCGCGTCGATCCGCGGGTTCAGCGCGTTTCCGTCGGCGATCGTGAGGGTCTCGGGGGCGGTGATCGCCACGGGGTAGGCGCCTTGTGCGTCGGTGCCCTGTACGACGGCGCGGCCGACGCCGATCTGTACCTGCATGGGCCCGGACCCGCTGGCGTTCAGCGCCGTACCGCCGGCGATCACGCCGTCGCGGGTGGCCATCGCGGACTCGGGCGCCATGGCGCCGAGCGGTACGAGGCGAGTGTCTTCACGGGTCTGCCCGGCGGGGAGCAGCCATCCGGCGCGCACGGTCACGTCGTGTCCTCCTTTACCAGTAGGCGGAGCGCCACCGGATCTCGGCCAAGGCGCGGGGGTCGGTCGAGCCAGGGGCCGCGCGGAAGAGAAGGGAGGTCGACCCCGGGGGCAGGGTGAACAGGTTCTCGGGGCTGCTGCGCGCGGTCGCGGTGTAGAGGCGGCTCGCGGTGCCGTTCAGCGTCACCGTGCCGTCGCGGGTATCGACGAGCAGCTCGTCGTCGGGGGCGAGGTCGAGGTCGTACTCGACGAGCTCGCCCGTAGTGATGTTGGTGATCGAGGGACGGGAGACCGGGCCGCGGATCAACAGGGTGGGGTGTGCCGGCGCGTCGCCCTCGTTGACGGCGCGCAGCGACCCCGTGCTGCCCGGGGCGCCGAAGTCGAGCGGGTACGTCACCCCCTCGGGGCCGGGGGCGAGATGCCAGTCGAGACCAGGCTCGGCCCGTGGCAGGTTCGCGGTCGCCTGCTGCTCGGCCACGCTGTACCGGCGGGGGTCGGTCGCCTCGAACTGAGCTGCGGCCCCCGTCACGACGCCGATCGCGTACCCGCCCGTCCCCACCGGCACTACCCGTCGGATGCACCGCACCCACGACAGCAGCGGCGGGGAGTTGTCGAGGCGGATCACGAGCGGCTGCTCGTCGTCCCGCAGCGCAGTCGCCGCGGAAAGAGCACGGACCGCGGCGCCCATGTGGCCGGGGTCCGTGCGGATCACCACACCATCGAGGGTGATCGTCCGCGGCTGAGCGAGCAGCCGGCCCGGATAGGCGCCGTGCGCGTCGGACCGGTTGACGGTCCCCGAGTCGTACGCGGGTGTCTCCTCCCACCCGGTCAAGGTCTGCCACCCGTAGCCGGTGCGGGGGCCGAGCAGCAGGTCGCCGATCTGCACGTGTCCGGGGAGGGTGACGAGATCACCAGGGGCCAACTCGTCACCCCCTTGCCTTGGCGTGCCACGCGAGTGCGACCGCGGTCTGATCGGCGGTGGCCTCGCCGGCGACCCAGTTCTCGATGTGGACTGCCGGACCGCCCCAACCCCCGCCCGCGCTGCCGCCGTTGGCGGGCGCGCCCGCGGTGGCGAACTGCGGGCCGGCGGGGACCGAGACGAGATTGCGCATCGTGCGGTCGATCGCGGGAGCACCGGCCTTGATGCCCTCGACGATTCCCGCCGGAATGAACTTGCCGATCTTGTCTCGCATGAGGCGCGACGGAGAGTGAATTCCGAGTGCCTTTGCGATCGGCCCCGGAATCAAATTCTTGGCCCAAGACATGAGAGTCGAGCGCAGCCAACTACCCATGCCCTTGATGCCGTTCCACAGGCCCGTGATCAGATCACGGCCCTTGTCGTACAGCATCGAGCCGAAATTGCCGAAGTATCCGGCGATCATTCCGGGCAAGCCACGGACCCAATCGAGCATTTCACCGGCCTTGCGCACGGTGCCTATCTTGATCGAATCCCAATGCTTGATGATCAGTCCGACGAGCGTCCAATTAAGGAAGAAGTCGACGATCCGGCCCGGGATGCCGCGTACCCAATCCACGGTTGCATTCCACGCGGATACGGTCCCGCTCTTGATGGAATCCCAGTGCTTGATAATCAAGCCGACTAGGGTCCAATTCAAAAAGAATTGGAGAATCGTTTCTCCAACCCATTTGAGCTTTCCCCACACCCAATCCCAAGCGGCCGACGTGGCGCTCTTGATCGTGTCCCAGTTGGCAACGACAAGCGCGACGATGCCGACTACGGCGGCGATGATCAGCCCGACGGGGCCCATCGCCAGTAGCCAGGCAGCAGCCATGCGCGCGCCCTGAATCATGGACTGCGTACCCATGAGCACCCATGCGCCGACCACCCGCAGCGCGGCGGCGCCGGCGCTCACTCCCTGCGCCACCCAACCCGCCAACATCATGGCGTTGACCAGCACAAACCGGGCTGCAGCGGCTACGCCGGCCGCGGTCTGAGTGGCCCATCCGGTGACGACTGCTGTCGTCGTCGTCCATGCGGTAACGCCGAGCGCGACGAGCGTCGGCAGCATCAGGAGCGTGATCACGCCGGCGGCGATCGAGAGCGCCGTCGAGTGCTCGGAGAACCACCCCACGGACGCGCGCAGCGCGCCGCCGAGGCCACCCTCGCCGATGAAATCGGCGGCCTTTTCGAGGGCGGGTACAACGTTGCTTCCGAGGACGGTTACGACTTTGTCGATCGCCGCTCGCTTGAATGCCTCGAATTTGGTCGCGGCATTGTCGCGCATCGCATCGCCCGCTGCGTCCGTCGCGCCCTTGACGTTACCGAGAGCGGCGACAGCGGTTTTCGGGTCGAGCTTAAAAAGGGCTTGCTGTAGATCCTCGGCCTTGGTTCCGAAAAGCGCGACCGCGGTCGCATTCCGCTCGGCGGGGTCCTTAATCGCCTTGATGCGGGTGAGGACTTCCCCGAGGGCTTTCGAGGCTTCCGGTCCACCCTTGGTGAACGTGGACGCCATCTTGTCGGCGTTGAGTCCGATCGACGTGAAGGCGTCAACGGACGTCTTGCTCATGTCCTTTGAGCGGATCGCGAACTCTTTCAGGGCGTCCGCGACGGTGTCGGCGTCGCGCGCGCCCCCTTGCAGACCCTGCTGCATGAGGCCCATTGCGGTCTGCGCATCGAGCCCCAAGTCGCGGAACTGCGTGGGATATTCGGCGAATGTGTCGAGGAGATCCTCGGCCGAATTGACGCCGTTCTGGCTGCCCTTTACAAGGACGTCCATCGCCTCTTCGGCGTTCTTCGCGATGCCGGATTTCAGCATCACGCCGACCGCGCGCGAGACCTTCCCGACGTCCTCGCCCAGGACCGAGGCGGTATCGGCGACCTGCGTCGCCATGGTCTTGATCTGGCCCTGCGTCGCCTCGGGAGGCAAGAGACCCTGCTGCGCGATCCCTTTCAGGATGTCGGCGCCGTCGGCGACCGACTCGACGATCGCGCCCGAGTAGAGCTGTCCGGCGACCTTGCCGTATTCCTTGGCCACCGGGCCCGACGTGCCGAGCTGCGCCTGCAACCGGCCGGCGACCTTGCCGCGGTCCATCGCTTCGGCGATGCCGCCCATGAGCGCGGTACCGATCGCCCCGCCCACCGCGGCGGCGGCGAAACCTTTCAGCGCGGTACCGATACCGCCGGCCGCCCGGTCGCCGCCGTCGGCCGCGCCCTCGGCGAGACCGTCGCCGAGGCGGTCGCCCGCTTCCTGCCCCGCCTGATCGGCCGCGGCGGCGATCTGGTCGCCGCCCGCCTGCACCGCAGCGCGGGCGCGCGCCATACCTGCATCTGCGCCGGCATCGTCGATCGTGATTGTGGCGGCGAGCTCGCCCACCATGAGGGCCACGGGGACTCACCTCCTGGCGGGTGCACCTCCCGTCGGGGAGGAGTCGGGCGGAGGGGTGAGCACCCGGGCGAGGCGAGACTCGGCCGAGAGAAGAGCGAGGATGCGCACGCGCAGCCATCGCCAGGACCGGGCCTGTAGCAGCCCGGGGTCGCCTACGTCGATGCCGTAGACCTCATGCAGATCAGCCTCGACGAGCGGCCACTCGCCAAGGATCGCCGCCCACGTCAGTGACGCTTGCGGCCCTTCTTGCCCGCGCCGCGGGCGGGTGCCGGGCGGGTACTCGTACCACTCGTAGAGCCCCGAGACGGGGTCGAGCTCGCCGCACCCGACTGGCTGCGGCGGGCCGCCCGGTTCGGGGCCAAACGAGAAGGGTCGCCGGCCGCGCCCCAGTAGCGTTCGGCCGCGGCCTTGTCCTGCGCGATCCACACCATGGCGGTGATCGCGCAGTGTTTGAGCGTCGGCCACTTCACGCCGTCGGCGATCATCTCGTCGTGCGCCGGCCCGAGGACGTCGCGGTACAGGTCGCGCTCGGCGGCGTCGCCGAGCACTTGCTCGTCGGCCCGTCCGCCGTCCGCGGCGACCGCGGCGGCGTGGATGAGTGCCTGTGTCCGCAGGCCGATCTCAGCCGACGGCGCGGGCACCTTGTAGAGGCGGCCGGCGACAGGAAGCTCGATCGACTCGTCGAGCAGCTCCCCGAGTTCCTCGAACGCCACTACGCCCCACCCCCCGTCTTGGCCGCGAGCGTTCCCCCGCCGGCCGCGGGGTTGGTGATCTCGGCGAGCGGGCCGGACCCGGTAAGCGTGACCTTGATCGTGTCGACCTCATCCGGGCCGCCCCCGTCCGGCTCCCACGTCACCAGCGCGAGACCCTGCTGCGCGTCATCGGCGCCGTTGCGGTCGTAGTAGCGGACGCTCACGTACGACTTTGCGCCGAAGCTACGGGATGCCTTACGCAGGGCTTCCTGCGCGGCGTTGAACTTGCCGGTCACCGGGTGGGCGCGGTGGGCGATCGTGGCCTCGATGCTCCACGCGAGCATGGTCACGGCCTGCTCGCTCCAGCCCTCGGCGTCGTAGGTCGTCACCTCCTGCTGCGTGGGCTCCACCTTCGGCGTGAACTCGGTGACGCCGGGGACGAGGGTCCAAAGCGGGGTACCGGGTGTGGTGCCCATGTCCAGCTCAAGCCGGTACCTGCGGGCGAGCGCGGTTACGGTCTCGGCCGGGGGCGTCGGGGTACTCAAGTGGGCGCCTCCTATTCGAGGTTGGGGTGCGCCCGGTGGGCGCGAACGTGGAAGTTGGCGGAGCGCTCCCAGCGGCCGGCCGAGTCGGCGCCGATCGGGGCGGCCGAGACGCGAAAGACGAGCTGCGCCCGGACCGAGCCGAGTAGGTGCGGGCCGCTGCCGTGCAGCACCTCGTGCACCTGGTCGTCGAGCGCGTCGACCTCGCGGGGGTCGGCCCCCGCGCGGGTACGCACCTGCACGCCGGTGGTGGTGTCGGTGAGCACGGGGGAGTCGGTGACCGGGTAGGCGGCGAGGCAGATCACGCGGTCGGGAGCGGGGGGAAGAGCGGCGATGGTGATCGCGGTCTCGCCCGCGGCGTACACGCCGTCGGGGCGGTAGATGCCGACGCCGGCGGAGTGCAGCAGGCGGGCGAGACCGTCGAGCAGGTCGACGGTGTAGGTCATCGCAGCGCGCGCCGGATCTGCGCGGCGATCAGTTCCTGCACGGTGCCGGCGGTCTCGGGCAGCACGCTCTCGACGTACTTCGCCGAGCGGCCGGGGGAATGCCGGGCGGTCATGTCCTCGTGAACCCGCGCGGCGTACGGGGTGTCGTACGACACGGCGGCCGTCATGGTGGCCTCGTCGACCGAGGTCGCGCCGGAGCGTTCGAGGGTGCCCTCGGCGATCGGCACGCGCTGCCTGCTCGCGCCGAGCACATGCTCGGCACTGAGCAGCAGCCCACGGGCGGCGGCCTGCTTGATCGCCGCGGTGGCGGCGTCGCCGGTCCAGCGCAGTCGGGCGCGGCTCATTCGCACATCACCTCCGAGCAGGCCGGGACCGGTAGGCCCGGGGCGGTGTGGTGCGTGATCGAGAGCGCCGTCGTGATCCGGCCGTCGGGCAGGGTGACCCGCGATCCGGGCGGGCAGTCGAGGCCGGGCGCGGTGATGATCTGCGCGCTACTGGCGACCTCGCGCCCGTCGGGTGCGCGCACCATGCGGGCCGACGGGGAGACGAGCGAGGGCACCTCGGGAACGGGTGCGCCGTAGCGCGGCCCGTACGCGCCGTCGCCGAGGTACGGCTCGATCGTGATGCGGTGGCGCAGCAGCACCTCGGGAACTCGGGTCACCATCCGATCACCCGCCCCGGGGTCAGTCCCGCGCGGCGCAGCGCCCGGTCGGCGCGCGGGGCGAGCTCGACGCCGGCCGCCGCAGTGCGCGAGCTGCGCCCCGACAGGCTGACGGGGCCGATGCTGACCGAGTCCCACTGTCCGCCGGCGCCGGTCCCGTCGTCGCCGCCGGCGAGCTGGAACTCGACCTGCGCGCAAGTGGCGTTGGCGAGGGCGGTGCGCACCTCGGGGTCGAGGGGGTCGCCGTCCTCGTCCACGGGATAGATCGCGGTGAGCAGGGCACTGTCGACGTCCTCGCCGGCCCGTGCGAGGAGTCGCTCGGCGTCCGCCGGGGCCGGTCGCCCGGTCCATGCGGCGAGCTGCTCAGGGGTCGCGTAGGGCTGGCGGGCCACGATCACCCCCTCTTGCTGCGGGCAGCAGAACGGCCCGTCGACGTGGTGTCGGCCGGGCCGTCCTGCTCGCTGCTGTTCTCGGTATCCGGCGGATCGTCGCCGAGGGGCTCGACCGTGTAACCGGCCCCCTGGCAATAGCCGATCACTGCCGGGTCGCCGGTGGTCGCGGTGCCATCCACGAACGGGATGCCGCCGGGGCCGTCGCCGGTGAAGTCGGCGACAGGGGCTGTGATGCGCACGATCATGGGCATCACGCGCTCTTGATGTTGCGCAGGACCGCGGCGGCCTTGGTCGCCTTGAGGACCGGAGCGACGGGCCCCATTTCGACTTCGCCGGTCTTGACGGCGCCGGCCCGGTCGAACTCCGGGAGCCACGTCGAGACGAGCGGGGCGCCGCCCCCGACCGAGGCGCCGTGGAATCCGTCGAGCCCGTACCGGACGGCGTAGAGGTCACCGAGGCCGGTCACGTTCCCGCCCCCGCCGGCGCCGTCAGGGTCGCGGGTCACGAGGCCGATCACGTCGGCATTGCTGCCCGCCTTGCTCTTGAGGTCCACCAGGGGAATGCCGTTGTACGCGGTGACCGGGCGGCCGAAAGCATCGGTGCTCTTGTCGAGCTGCTCGGTCCATGCCGCAATCCGCTTGAAGAGACTCAGCGTCTTGCGGTTGCCGTAGATCACATCGGGGGCGTCATCCATGGCGGCGAGCCAGTTGTCGATGTGGGTCTGCGCGGCGAGCGCCGCGGCCTTGTCGTTGATCGTGGTCCAGTCGAGGAAGCCGGCCGTGACCCCGTTGTTCAGCGGCAGGTACTCGGTCGAGCTGCCGGTGAGAATCTTCGAGAGACCGTCGAACCCGTTGGTCTCGACGCCCTTGTCGCCGTTGATCACGGCATCGGCGAACTTCGCACGCGATGCCTTGATGAGCTGCTGCATGTTGAGGGTGACGGCGCCCGAGGCGGCCGGCCCGATACGGGCAATCACCCGGTCGATCTGGAACGAGCCGCCGAGCGGCACGAGGTCGACCGTGTAGCGCTGCGTCTGGACTTCGGTCGGCACGTACTCGGTGTTCAGCGCGCGGAAGTCTGCCGAGCGCTGCGAGATGAGCCGCCGGTATCCGTAGGTGAGGGTGTCGCCGCCGGTCGGCGACACGACGTTGTCGAAGGTGAGGCGGTCGAGGATGTCGCTCGACTTGCGGAACTCGTCGATCACCTGCACGTCGACGTCGTCCTGCGCGTTGTTCCGCGCCTCGGCGAGGGAGGTAGGCAAAGCGTTTCTCCTAGGGGTTAGGCGCCGCTCATGCGGGCGGCGACGGCGTCGTGCAGCGTGGCGGCGCGGCGCTCGCCGGCCGGGGCGCCGTGGAACTCGGCGCCGCCGCGGGGCGGCCCTGCGGGCGCTGCGCGGTAGAGGTCGGGGTCGGCCGTGACTGCGGCGGTAATTGCGGCCGTGAGCTTGGTGTCGAACTCGGCCGCGGTCGGGTCGAGGTCGGCGACCGAGGCGAGGAAAGAGCGGCTGTTGAGCAGGCGGTCGCCGCGCGCGCCCGCGTCGGCCGCGGCGCGGGCGACGGCGAGCTCGACGCGCGCCGACCGCAGCTCTGTCGCGTGGTCGGCGAGCAGCCTGTCGCGCTCGGCGACCGCGGCGGCGAGCTTGGCCGGGTCCTGTTCGGCCTCGCCCCCGTTGGGGTTGAGCGCGCGGGTCACGGCGTCGAGGGCGGCGCGCAGCTCGTCGCGCTCGGCCGCGGCCTGCTCCGCGCGGGTCGTCGCCTCGGCGAGCTGCTGCTCGGCGGCCGGCGGTCCGGCGGGCGGCGCGGAAGGGTCGGCGTTCGGCGCGCCGGCAGGGTCTGCGGCGGGCGGCGTACCGCCCTCGCCGCCCTCGCCAGAGCCTCCCTTGATGGGCCAGATCGGGCGTCCGTCACGACGGAAGCCGAGGGCGCTCTCGCCCGTACGGGGATGAATGGGCAGGGCGCCGTCGAGGATGTTCTCGGGCATGGTGGGTCGGCCCTCCGGGGCTCGTGCGGGCATGAAAAAAGGGCCGCCGGATCGGCGGCCCTAGGCAGGGGTGAGAGTGGCTACTGGTCGGGCGGCGCGAGCTGCTGCTCGGCGGCGACGTAGCCGCGCACCCATGCGGAGCGCAGCAGCGGCTCGTCGCCGCGGTGCGGGCAGTCAGTCGCCGCTCGGCCGGCGACCGCCGCGGCGGCGCCGGCCTCGCGAGCGCGCACGGCGTCCTCGCGGAATCCCACGATCACCCCCTAGAACTTGCGGCGTTGGTCCTCACGCGCTGCGCGGGCGATCTCGGCCGCGGCGTTCTTGACGCCGGTCACCTGCTCGGTGAACTCGGTCAGCGTGACGCGGGGTGAGACCTCTTCCCAGAAACGAATCAGGTCCTCACTCGCCCTCGCGTAGGCGACGTGAGCGGGGCCGCTGAACAGCGAGAACGGGTCGACGCCGGCGGCGCGCGCCTTGCGGTTCAGCATGAAACCGCGGGTGTAGTCCTCGGCGGCGAGCACCTGCAAATAGACGTGCTCGCGGTACATCTCGCGAATCTCCTCGCGGCTGTACGCCTCGCGCGCCGCCCGCGCTTCGAGTTCCCGCTCATACGCCCACCGTTCGGCGGCCGACATGTGCTCGGTCCCGTCCGGCCCCCGTTCGAGGTCGCGGCCGTAGGCGCCCCATTCGTTGGGGTCGGCCGGCGCCGGGTCGTCGAGGCGCACGGGCTGCATGGCCTCGTCGAGCGCGGCCCGGGTGGCGAGGGTGTCGGCGACCCGCGCGCCCGTCGGGGCGAGCGGCGGCGGGACGGGGTACCGGCGGTCGATCTCGGCGGCGATCCGGGCGGCATCCTCCGGAGAGGCGTAGCGCACCCCCCACACGAGCAGGTCGTCGCCGAGGGCGGAAAGGTCGCCGGCGAGGCGGCCGGCGGGGAACAGCTCTGCGAGCGCGCGCCGGCGGTGGATCTCGGCGCCGATCGCCGCTACGTCCTCGGGAACGTTGCGGGCGCGGGCGGCGAGGTCCCGCTCGGACATGCCGACGAGGTCGCGGCGGATACCGGGCATGGCGGCGTCGATGTCGCGCCGGTCCATCTCGCCCATGATCCGCAGCATGTCGTCGTCGCCGAGGCGGCCGGCGACGGCGGCGAGCTCGTCGTCGCTGAACTCGGCGAGGGACTCGACGAGCCGGCCCTGCGGCCGGATGCGGTCGAGCAGCACCTGCTCGTCGCGCCGGCCGGCCTCGCCCCGGATGCGGTCGAGGTCGCGCTGATCGAGAACGCCGGGCCGGATCGCGGCGCCGAGCTGCTCGTCGGTCATCTCGGGCAGGGTGCGCTCGTCGCCGGAGCGGACGCGCGCCGCCTCGATCGCATCCTGCGGCGGGCGCGGTGCGGTGCTCGGAAGGTTGCCGGCGCCGGGCTGCTCGCGCTCCCGTCGGCGGATGAGCTCGGGGTGCTCGGCGAGGTGGGCGCGCTGCTTGGCCTGCCACTGCCTCACCTTGGCCTCGGCCGCCCGACGGGCCTCGGGGCTCGTCGCCGCGGCGGCCCGGTTCTTGTACTTCCTGATCCCGCGCTCGATTGCACGCTGTCGCTGTGTCGCCTCGTACCCGTCGGGGTCCTCGGACGCCTCGACGGGCGCCCGGGTCACCCCGGGCAAGTACGCGGCGACACTGTGCCTGCAATTGGGGTGCTGGAAACCGCGCTGCCGCGCCTCGTCAACGCTGCCCGCGATGTGCACCTGCATGGTGCGCCCGTCCTCGACGGCGTGCTCGACCTCGACCGTGCGGGCGCCGCCCGGTCCGCCGAGGCTCAATACCTTGCCCTCGAACGGCTTGCAGATGGGGCACTCGTGCGGGGCGTTGCTGACGATCACGAGGTCGAGGCCGGCGGCGCGCAGCTTGTCGCCGTGCGCCTCGACCGCGGCCCTTCCCGTCGCCGTCCGTACGGCCATCTCGGCATAGCTCGTCATTTGCCACGCGCGCCCGCCGCGGTCGACGAACGTTCGCAGGCCCCGGTCACTGAATCGCTCCATCGCGGATTGGGTGGCCTGCCTGCGGGTGTCGATCCCGAGGAGGGGGGTCGCCGACACCTCGGCGATCACCTGCCGGTACCCGTCCTCGACGCCCCGGAGAATCCCGCGGTGCGTGGCCGTGACGAGATCGACGGTCTCGGCGGCGAGCCGATCGACCGCCCTCGTGTTCGGAGTGGTTTCGGCGATCCGCCGCAGGTCGGCATCGTGCAGCGCTCCGAGCTCGGCGAGGCCGGAGCGGGCGCCGACGTTGTACGCCTCTGCGACGACGTCGAACACCTCCAACCGCGTCGCCTCGGCGAGGGCGTCGACGACACCTTGCGCGCCGCGGCGCAGTGCCTGCACGTCCCGCAGTTTGTTGGTCGCCCACCCCGGGGCCTCGAATCCGTCGGCCAACTGGCGGGCCACGATCGAGAGCAGCCGCTGCTCGGCGTCCGCGTAGAGGTCGCGGACGCCGGCCGAGAGATCCTCGACCATGCCGGGGTGGATCGGCATCGCACCCCCTCACATGGTCAGACGAGGGCGCCGGCCTGCATGGGGTCGGGCACAGCCTGCCCGGTCTCGGTGAGGATGCGGCCGACCTCGGCCTGCACCGCGGCCTCGTCCCACTCGGGGTGGATCATCCGCACTTTGGTGTCGACGCTTACGGCCTGCGCCTGCTGGAACAGGCTCAAGGTCTGCGCGAGCGTGGCGACGTCCTCGGCGACGGTGTCCCCGAACACGGTCCGGGGGCGCTCGGGCGTGATGCCCGGGGTGAACATGCGCTGATCGAGCAGCAGCACGACGTGCAGCATGTCGCCGAGGGGCGGCGAGTAGTACCGCGTCTTCTTACCCCTGGTGGTCATGCTCTTGCGCTCACGCGCCTTGACCTCGGTCGCGGTCGCGGCGACCTGATCGCCGATGCCGAAGGTCTGCGCGCTGTAGCCGGCGGACCGGACGGCTTGCCGGGTGGCTGCTTCGGCGCTCCTCTCGTGCTCCTCGACCCTGATCGCGAACTGACTCAGGGTGATGCCGCCCTGCTCGGTGGGCGGGATGTTCAGCAACTGCCAGATTTCCCGGTCGTCGTCGAACGAGGCGCCGCGGCCGGGGCCGTGGTCGCGCAGGTAGGCGTCAGGGATGATCAGGCGGGCGCGCGCGAGGCGGATGTCGCGAATCCACGAGGTCCATGTCGTATCGAGCGCGTCGAACAAGTCGTACAACGGAGCGGCGTAGTCCGAACGGCCGAGGGGCGAGCCGCGGTGCTTGCGGTTCGGTCCGATGTTGCGGACGTAGGCGGCCGTCAGTTGGCCGATCCCGGTCTCGATCGACTCGCCATCGGGGCCGAGCGCGTCGGCGAGCGGTGCGACCGCCGGGTGCTCGGTCAGCGGTACGCGTCGGCCGAGGTTGTCGGCGCTGCCCTGGTAGAGGGCGTGCAGGATGCGACCGGGTTCGTGCCGTTCGAGGTGGCGGAGCACGGTCGCTCCGTCCGCGGCGAGCTCGTGCCAGAACGTGACGGCGCGCAGCAGCCCGAACGAGAACTCGGGCACCGCGGCGTCGGGGTGCACGGTGGTGAGCAGCGGCCGGCCGACGAGCTCGTGATCCCACGTGACGCGCAGGTACACGCCGCCGAGGGCGGCGGCGATCTCGGCGGATTCGAGCAGGGTGTTCGCGATGCCGTCGGCGTCGGTCAACTCGTCGAGCCGATCCTGCGTGGCGCGGTCTGTCACGGTGAACGTGGGCGGCTCGCTGAACAGCAGATCGGCGCTTGTCGTGGCGATGTCGCCGGCGAGCGGGATGTGCAGGCGCGTGTCGCGCTTGCCGGGCTGCGGGGCGCGGCGGCGGCCCCACAGGCGGGCCGTGCCGTCCCTGCGGGTCGGCTCGGTTCGGTAGGCGGCGGTCAGCTTGGCGTGATCACCGGAGTACCAAGCATCATCGATGCGGATCTCGGCGAGGGTCTTTGCGAGGTGCGGCGGGGGCCAAGGGGCGTTGTTGTCAGGCAGCGGCACAGTCCACCCCCGTCCTGCTCCGAGCGCGCGCACGGGCGCGGGCACGCGCGGCCGTGCGGCACGTGCGGCACCGGCGGGTGCCGTTGGCTACGCGGTAGGTGTTGGCCTCGTCGAACGGGTGGCCGTGGATGCACTCGGTCTGACGGGCGCGAGCGGCGACATGCGACTCGCCCCGCAGCACGTTGACTCGCTGCGTGACCGGTTCCAGATGGGCGGGGTTCACGCACCCGCGGTTGCGGCACAGGTGGTCGATCACAAGACCCTCGGGTACCGGCGCGACAAGTGCCTCGTACGCCGCACGGTGCGCGTACTGGCGCTCGCCGTCGATGCTGAATCGGGCGTATCCGTTGGGCATGAGGTAGCCGGTCCACTGCCAGCAGCCGGCCGGGGTGTCGGTGACTCGGGCGAGGAATCGGTCGGTCCAGTCGGCACGCATGGGCGGCCCCCCTTGGGCATGGCAAAGCCCCCGCGCCAACTCGGCGGCGGGGGCCGTGGTTGGTCGGGTTATGCGGCGTGGGCCAGCAGGGGGCGCCACTCGTGCGCCGTCGAATGGATCACGTAGCGCAGTGCGTCGACGCTGTGATCGTCTTTCTTCACCGGCTTGTCTTCACCGGTCGCTGCTGCCTGCTCCGACCACACGTAGTTGGGCAGCTCGCCGAGCAGCCCCTCGCACGAGCGATGGATGCGCAGCAGGTCGGCGGCGAGTGCGACCGATACGGACCGGATGCCGTCGATCACGTCGTTCACCGCACGGGTGACCCCGGGGTGTCCGTCGGCCCAAAGCTGATGTGAGTACGAGGCGGCGCTCGGGTCGAGGAACGTCCACTCGGGGACGACGTCCATCGCGGCGAGCCAGTCGCGGACGGCGCGGCTGTACTGCGCGTCGGTCATCTGGCGGTGCGCGGTGCGGGAGTCGTGGCGCCATTCGCTCACCACGTACAGGCGGTCGTCGTCGCCGAGGCCGAGCAGCAGCGCCGAGAAAGGGTTCGCGGTGCCGTAGTCGACGCCGACCCAATGGCGGCGCATCGCGGGTAGCTCGTCGACGACGTGCTGTGCCTCGTCGTAGGCGTCGAAGATCGCGCCCTCGGCGACGACCCACTCGCCGAGGATCATGCGCCGGCGCCAAAGGCCGGTGAACTCGGCGGCGAGCGCGGCGACGTACGCCTCGGAAAGACTCGGGTTGTCGGCGAGGCGGAAGTGAAAGGCGGCGAGGTCGAGCTCGCCAGCGCGGTCGAGGTAGTCGCGGCGCAGCCAGTGCTGCGGCGAGTCGGGGTTCGTGGTGCCGATCAGCTTCGCCCCGGGCACCGACAGGCGGGCGAGCAACTGCCGGAAGAACGCGGCCGGCAGTAGCGTGACCTCGTCGCAGTAGGCGAGCGAGGCGGTCATGCCGCGCAGGCGTCCCTCGGCGCGCGCGTCCGAGGCCCCGACGAGGTGTACGACGCGCCCCAGAATCACGGCCGTGGTGGCGCCGCGGGTGTGGTGGACCTCGGCCGCCACATCGCCGAACAGGTTCCGGTCGGCGAGGACGTCGAGACAGTTCCGCTCGATCGTCTGGAGCGACCTGCCGCAGATCACGATCAGGCCCGAGGCGGGGGCGCGGCGGATCATGAGCAGGAAGCAGACGAGACTCGCGATCGTCTTTCCCGACCTGACGCTGCCGTGCCAGATGTTGATACGGCGGGTGGCGCCCCGGATCGAGGCGACCTGTTTCGGGGAGAGCGGGGCGAGGGCGGTCATTACACCCCCTCGTGATCACCTCCGGCCGGCGGCCCGAGCAGGGCATCGGCGAGGCGGTCGAGCATCGAGCCGCCGCTGCTCCCGGTGCTGCTGTGGCGGGCGAGCTCGGCGACGCGGGCGTGCACTTCGGTGAGGGCGCGGGCGGCCGTTGCGTGGTCGCGGGCATCGCGGGCCGACTCGGCGCCGGCCGTGCGGGCGACTTGCCCGAGGGCGCCGTCGAGGGCCTCGTCGGCGAGCTGCTCGCGACGTGCGGCAGCGTCTGCTCGTCGGGCCTCGGTCGCGGCGGCGACGCGGGCGCCCCCTGCGAAGGTGAGCCCCTCGGCCTTTGCGATCTTGCTTACGGTCGCTGCGCTGCGCCCGGTGAGTCGGGCGATCTCGTTGCGGCTCTTGCCCTCGGCGTGGAGGCGGCGCACCTGCTCGCGGTCGCGCTCGCGGATCGGCTCGGCCACGTGCTCACCTCCCGGCGGACATGAGTACGCCCCGCCGCAGGGGGGCGCGGCGGGGCGTACGGGATCGGGGGGTTTCCGGGCACGCCGGAGACGCCCCCAACATTAGGTCACGAACTGATAACGGCGCAAGCCTGTTCGGTGACGATCTCTCCCGACTCCATCGAGGCGGCGAACCGGGCAAGCAGGGGGCCCATGTCGGACCGCTCCCACACCCGGTGTCCGTCGAGGTCGAGGCGGGCCGGCGCCGGGCACTCCGGGCCACCCGAGCACGTGATGCGCTGCACGTCCCCCGAGGCCGAGTACAGGGTGAGGGGGGCCGCGCACCACGGGCACGGGTACCGGCCGGCCGCTCCCCGCTCGTCATGGCGCAGGGTGCGCAGTACGCCGTCGGCGCACTGCCGCGCGACGCGGTGCGCCTCGTGCAGCGCCCACCCGGGCAGGGGAGCGAACAGCGGGTCGGGCCCGTCGGTCTGCTCGCCGAGCACGCGCCCCTCGACGAACACGCTCGCCCAGTGCGCGCCCTGCGCCCGCGATCCGGGCCCGTGCTGCGTGCGGTAGTTCCAGCGGTGCAGCTCGTCGAGGGGAGTGTGTTCCTGCGCAACAGCGGCGCACGTGTCGGCGAGGTCGAACAGCATGGTCTCGACGGCGACCACGGCATCGTGAGCGTCAAGGTTCAGCGGCGCCGGGTGCGCGCGCAGGGCGTACGGCGCCCGGTCGGCGACGAGCAGGGGCCCGTCGGCGGCGACCTTGTCGAGGAACGCGGTCGTCTCCCTCGGGGGCCAGTCGGCCGGGGTGGGCGGCGCCTCGACGGCGGCGAGCAGCGCGCCCCACTTCTCGCGCACGAGGCGCAGGGCGGCGACGGTCTGATCGATGGCTCGGGTCTGGTTCATCGGTCCCCCTCCGTCACGTGCTGGCGGTCGACGAGCTGCTCGCGCAGGGCCTCGACCTCGGCGAGCGCGCGGTCGCGGTCCGCCTCGGTCTCGACGAGGGCCTGCTCGGCGGCCTCGATCCGGGTGTGCAGACGCATCGCTGCTGCCTGCTGTCCGCCGGCGCTGCGGCGGTGGGTGTCGCTCTCGGCGACCTCGGCCTCGATGTCGGCGCGCAGGGCCGCGCAGTCCTCGGGGGTCAGCACGCCTCGGTCGGCGCGGGCGAGGAACAGCCGGAAGCGCTCGCGACGGGCCTCGCGGGTGACCTCGCGAACGAGGACTCGGCCGCGGCGGGAGTCGGTACGGGTGCGGGCGTGCAGCGTCATGCGGGCGTGTCTCCGTTCGAGGCTCGGCGGGCGGCCGACGAGCAGGCGGTGCAGTGGGTTGGGCAAGGGCGACGGACGAGGGCGCGCGCCTCGCGGTCGAGGCGGCCGTCGAGCCGCAGGGAACCGACGAGGGCGGCGACGAGGGCGAGGGCGAGCGCGGCGACGAGGGCGAGCAGGACCGAGGTCATGCGGTTCTGTCTCCGTCCGTACGGGCACGGCGGAACAGCCGGACGAGGGAGCGCCGAGCGCGCGGCTCCCGCGCGCGAGGCGCGACCGGTCGCGCGTGGTGGTTGCTGTTGATCTCCCATCCGTCGATAGCGAGGCGGTCGAGCAGGGAAGCGGCGGTCAGCGTGGCGAGGTGGGGGTGCACGTCGAGTACGTCGGTCAGGTGGGCGGCGATCGAGGCGCGGGCGGCGGGCGGGGTCATCGGCGTATTCCTCCGGCGGTGTGGCGGGCGCGGTTCTCTCGCGGTGTGGGCGGGGTGGACATGAGGCGAGCGAGGCGGTCGTGCTCGGCCTCGTCGTCCTCGACCGACGTCGCCCGGATGCGGGCGGGGTGCGGCTCGGGTGCGGTGCAGTGCTGGCCGGGGCCGGCGTCGCACTCGGGGCAGGTGGCGAACTGAACGGCGTGCGCGTCGCGGCGGCGGCCGTGGACGTTGGTCCGCAGCTCGATCCCTGCGCCCCGCTTGCACAGGCGGCGAGGTGCCGCTCGGCATGTCTCGACAGGGCACGCGACGGCGAGGGCGGGCAGTGCGGCCCGTTGGTTGGGCAGAGTCGAACGGATCTCGGCGCGCTGCTCGGGCGTGATGTACGGGCGCGGCTCGTCGTCGACGGGGCGGCCGACTCCCGCGGTCAGAGCGAGGACGGCGGCCGGCGGGGCGGCGTCGAGTGCCTGCGTGATCGACCGCGCCGGCAGGTGTCCATCGGCCGCGGCGGCGAGTTGCGCGCGACGGCGTTCGGTGAACTGCGCTCCGGTCTCGGTCGGGTTGCCGTCGTAGACCGGGTGCGCGGCGCCGATCCGGGCCTCGCGGATACGGGCGCGAATCCTGCGCACGTCCGCGGGGGTTGCCCGCTTCTCGGTTACGCCGTAGTGGTCGGCGACCGCGCGACGGGTGTCGTCGTCGAGGGGGAGGTCGCGCAGGGCGTAGGCCCATGCTCGGGCGTCCGCCTCGCCGATGGTGCGCAGGTCGAACGCGGCGCACAGGGCGAGGACTTCGGCGGCGTCTGCGGGTGTCATTGGGCGTTCTCCTGTTCTCGGAGTTGGGCGGCGAGGTCGAGGCCGGCGCGTACGCGCTGATCGGTGGTGGAGGGGCGGGCGGCGCCGGGGTTGAGCGGGACGACGTTCGGGCCGGCCCCGGGGGCGCGCGGGGGCGGCGTCGGCAGGGAGCGCCAACCCGAGACGAAGTAGCGGGCGGAGCGCGGGCGGGTGCGGGCGGCCTGCCACGCACCGCCGGCGTGGTCGACGAGGACGGATACGCCGCACCGCTCGATCAGGGCGTGCAGCAGCAGCCACTCGGCGGAGGAAAGTTCCCAGGAGACGACCATTCCGGCGGCGCTCATGGCGTCGACGAGGGGCCGTACGGGTTCGGCGATCCGGGGTCCGTCGGGGCTAGCTTGTTCCCCTCTACTTCCGAAGGAAGTAGAGGGGTAAGGCTTGGTGTTGGCTAGGGGGCTTGTGACGCTATCGACGGTGTCACGGTGTGACATCCCCTCTTGACCTGCGGGTTCCTTCTGAAACGGGGGTGCGTTTCGGGTCTGATTCGGCGTCGGTCCGCGCTCGTTTCGCGCACGTTCCGCGGACGATTCGCCGCCGGTTCGGGCCTCGTTTCGCGTGCGGCTCTTTGCCTTGCGCTCCGCAGCGGCGGCCCGGTTGGCCTCGACCTGCGCCCGGGTGCTGTTCCGCCCGCCCTCGAAGAAGTCGTGCACCATGAAGTCGCCGACGGGAGGCTGCGGGCAGCGCGGGCAGGTGTGCCCGTGCTCGTGCCACAACCCGACCGCGACCAACTTCCGGGCCTGCGGGGCGGTCCCGTACTGCCGGGCGACCACGGCGGGCACGGTGCCCTCGGTGAGGTGCTGCGCGGAGTAGGCGCCCGCCCTCACCCACAGACCGAGGGCGGCGTTACCTGCCTTGACGATCTTCGGGTGCATGTGCGAGCTGTCGTCGATCTTGAACCACGCCACGGCGGGTGACTCCTTCCTGATCTGCGGGGGGTGGGGTGCCCGGTTCGGGCCGGCCGGCGAGGGCGGCGGGTGTGTGCGACGGGCAGCGGTAACCGGGCAGGTAGCGGCGGGCGCCCGGGGCGCCGCAGTAGCGACGCCCCGCCCCGCTCCAGTGCCGGCACCGGTAGTCGATGACCGGCCCCGGGGTCACTGCGCGATCGCCTCGGCGGCCTCGGGCCACCCGGCGAACTGCGCGGGCACGTCCTCGACCGAGGTCTGCTCGCCACCCTGCACGGGCGTCTGCTCGACGATCTCGCCCTCGATGAACTCCCCGGGCGCGTCGAGCCCCTCCGGGGACGCATCCCGCCGCACGGTCCCGTCATGGGCCACGGCACGCGCGAGCTCCGCAGACTTCGGCAGCATCTTGAAGAGCTGCCGTACGCACGTCTTCCGGGCCATCGCGTCGTAGTCCGTGGACCACGGCCCAAAGTCCTTGGCCTTACTGCGCTTGCGGATCGCCTCGACGTCGTCGACGTCCAGCACGACGAACGCGCTGCCACCGTTGGCCAGTCGGGCAACGGCGTAGTAATGCGTTGCCGGGCCCTTGGCCGAGCCGCGCGCGGGGACGTGCCGCAGCTTGGGGTCGAGACCGTACTCGTACTCGAACTCGTCGCCCTCGTGCACGGTGTGCGTGTCGAGGCCGGCGGCGAGCGGGTGCTGCCAGTACAGCCGGATCATGCCCTGATAGCCGATGACGAGCTGTACCTCGTAGCCGCGGATCTTCTTGTTCCAGAACGGCAGCAGGTACGCCTCGCCCGAAACGCCGCCCGGCTCCAGACCGAGGGCAGAACAGGTCATCAGCGCGCCGGCGAACGACTCGCGGCTGCACTCGGCGAGGTGCTCGACCCTGCGCAGCTCCGTAAGCGCGATACGGGCGATGCGGTCGGCGCCGCCCATGTGTGCGGGCAGAGCGCGCTCGATCTCGGGGCGCATCTGCTGCACGAACTGCGCAAGAGAGGTGCCCGGTTGCGGTCCGCGGGCCGCGGGAACGGCGGGCGTACGGGTCTGCGCGGTGCGGTTCGCGACGCGCTCGGCAAGGTTGCTGCTCATGCTGCGGTGCTCTCTTTCGGGACGACGAGGCGTCGGGCGCGGTGCGCCCGGAACTCGTCGGGGCGCTCGGCGGCGAGGCGCGCGGTATCGAGCGCGTCGACGCGGTGCGTGTACTGCTGCGCGAGGTCGGGGTGCGCGGCGGTGAATCGTTTCTGCGAGAGCGGGCCGTTCTGCCGGAAGGTGTAGGCGACGGACCCCTGCACCTTGACGATCTCGGCCCCGCCGGCGAGGTACTTCAACCGGTTCTCGATCTCCCGCAGTTCGTCGGCGGTGCGCTGCTCCCGCGCCTTGAGCTCGCGCCGCCGCTCCAGAAGCGGCAGCACGTCGCCCGGATCGGCGACCGTCACGGCGTTCGGGCGCCCCTGGTGCAGGTGCCCGAGCAGAGCCGCGGTCGCCTCGGAACCGTCGACGGCCGGCGGCACCCGGTCGAGCACGTTCTGCCAGAACTCCCCGACGATCTCGACGAGGTGCTCGACGAGGGTCTCGTCGCGGGTCACACGGTGAATGACCAGCCGGTTTCCGCCAAGCAGGGCGGCGACGTGGGCGTGCTCGTACCCGGTGACGGCGAGGTACCAGTGCGTTTGCAGAGCGGGACCGTCCGGCACGCCGAGCAGCCACTCGTCGAGCTGGAACGCGCTGCGGGTCTTGATCTCCAGCAGGCTCGACGGCGCCGAGTCCTGCTCGATCACGAACCGGTCGACGTTGGCCAGCATCCATGGACGCTCGACATGCGCGAGCATCCCCGGACCCTCGACCACACCGAACCCGGTCCGCTCGGCGAAGACCCGCGCGACCGTCGGCTCGTGCCGGTGGCCCCAGAACGCAGCCTCTTCCAATTCCGGCGAGCGCGGCACCTCGCCAAGCTCGCCGACCTTGTCGAGGTACAGCTCGATCGGCGACGTGTACTTGCTCATCCCGAGCACCGCGGCGACGTCCGAGCCGCCGACGCCGGCGCGCCGGGCGGCGAGCCACGCATCGTGATCCAACCCTGGCGGAGCGACGACGACACCGGTCGGCGTCACAAGGGCGGTCACTGTTCCCCGCCCACGTACCGGACGTACACCCGGTGCTCGGGCACTCCCGCGACAACCACGGTCCGCGCAGCGGCCTCGTACGATCCGGCCGGAGCGTAGGCACTCAGCCGTGCGCGACGAATCGCCTGCGCCGCGGCAGCGGCGCGCTTGCCGGTCGCCGCGCGCTGCACGACCCCCCACTGCTTCGGGTGCTCGCGCAACGCCGAGGCGGCGACGGCGTGCTTAGTGTTCTTCCGCTTGTTCGGCGGCGGGCCGATGAAATCGACGTTCGACATGTCCTGTCCTCTCCTCACGCTGCGGTCTGCTGCTCGGCACGCTCGGCGCGCGCCCGGTGAACGTGAGGGGCAAGGATTCGGCGAATGAGGTCGATCTGCTCGGCGCTCGGCCGGCCGTTGTCGGGCGCCTCGCTCGGCGTCGGCGCGGTCGTCTGATCACTCATGGGTCCCCCTCCCATCTGTTGCTGAACGCGAACAGACCTACCCCCGGGGGTATCCGCTTTGAGCGGTTTGCCTGTTCGTGTTTCCGAACAGCTACAGGCTAGACATGGCAAAAAGGCGACGTCAACGAGGTTCCGATGTGGGCAACCCGGCCTAATGGCTGGTTAGATAAGACTGTTCGCGTTTCGCGACAAGAACGGAGATGAGAAAACCGTGCCGGAGAGCGACGCCGCCATAGGCGCCCCCGCGGCCGAGGGAGACAAGCCGGCCGAGCTGCTGCGCGACATCGTGCAAGCCGCCATCAAGGCCGAGCCGCTGCGCGACATCGCGGCCCGCTCCGTCGATCCCGAGACCGGTAGAGGCATCCCGCACACCACGCTGCCCAAGATCGCCAAGGGCGAGGGGTATCGACGTGGTGAACCGTGGCTGCTGCGAGCCCTCGCCGCTGGCCTCGGCATCGACCGTGGGCGAGTCCAGTTGGCCGCATCAAGGGAGTGGACAGAGTTGGATGTCGCCACCCTCAAGACCAACAGGCCGGGCACGACCGTGGTCGTTGCCTATGCGGAAGGAACAAATCCGGAGGATCTGCCCGTTCTTCAAGAACGCCTGAAAGAGCTGGGTTTGGGCGACCTGCGAATCCTGCCCTCGGGGGGTCGTGACGGAGGGTCCTAGTCGCGTGACCTGCGGCGATATGGGCGGTAGTGTGAATGAGCCTTTGCCTCGGGCATATGTTCGAGTGCGAGGTTCCGCCATGCCACAAGGGGGGGCACACCTTGTTCCGCGTCCGCCGTACCCAACTCGACAAACACACGCCAGCCGCCGGCGTCGCCGACGCTGACGATCGACACATCCTGATCGACGAGAGCCACATCACCGACACCGGCGCCATAGCTCTAGAGGGCGTCCTGAACGCCCTTCCCCCCATGCGCCAGGGTGAAGCGGCCGAGGTCGAGGACGGCAGAGCGAGCTCGACCTGACCGAGAACGACAGGGCCCCGCAGGAACGATCCCGCGGGGCCCTCGCTGCGTCCGCTGCTACGCCGCCGCGGCGAGCGACGCTCGGTCGATATCCGGCCGCAGCACCTTCCGGGTAACCGTCACGTACGACGAGATCGGCACCCCCGCCCTGCTGTGCCGGCCCTTACCGACAGGGTGCAGGGTGACCGTCAGCAGCGACTCGACGATCACACGCCGCTGCGCCACGTGCAGGTTTGCCCACGCCTTCTCGATCTCCTTACGGGAAGCACCCGCCAGATCCGCAACCACCTCCGGCGCCCGCAGAGCCCTCGCTACCTCCTCCGCCTTCTTGATCTTCGGCAGCAACCGCGCTTCCATCGCGGCGAGCCCATCAGGCGACAGCTCACCCTCGGCCGCCTTGTCGCGGAACTCTTCCAGCCGCGCAGACAGCAGCTCGGCCTCGGCCTGAGCGTTCGCGACTCGTTCTTGCAGCTCCCGGTCGCCCTCGGTGTACGCCTTCACGAACGCCGGCGAGGCGAGCCAGTCGAACAACTCGGCGAGCACGTACTCGTCGATGGGCGCCTGCTTGCCGCTCACGTGGTACCCCTTGGCTCCATCCTTGCCAGGCGTCTTGCACTGGTAGTTCATGCCGTACTCGGTCGGGTCCGATACGACAGGGTGCTTGCACTCCGAGCAGCACATGATCGACGACAAGAGGTACTTAGCGACCCCCGGGCGCGAGTTGCTTGCCTTCCTCCCCTTGGCCTTGTCGAGCGCCACGCACTTAGCGTGAATGTGCGGGGGCACGATCCGTGGCCACGCTTCTTCGTTGGTCACCTGGCCGTTATGCCGCCGAGCCCCGGTGTACCGCACATCCATGGCGATGTCCTTGATCGTGGCGCCGTGCCACACGGCCGCGATCAGCGGTTCGTCGCGCTCGTTGAAGTCCTGCGCGATCGACAGCGGTTCCTCGCCCTGCGCGAGTCGCTCGACCGCCTCACGCCACAACGCCTCGTGCGCCGGGTCCGAGGGCCGGTCAAGCGACAACCGCGTGACCATGCCCTTAGACCACCGCAGCGCCGGGGGCTGGATTCCCCGCCCATGCAAGTCTTTGGCGATCGTCTTGTACGGCTCCGCGTTCGCGACCCGCTTGCAGATTTCCAGCACGACAGATGCCTTGGTCGGGTCCGCTTCCTCTCGCACGAACGCGCCCGTCCGAGGGTCGTACACCCGCCGATACCCGTATGCCGAGGTCCCGTGCGGCCGGCCGAGCACCGCGTTCGAGCGCAGCGTTCGTTTCACGTTGTCGCGCAGCTCGTCGACCTCGCGCTCGCCGATCAGCGCGTCGAGGCCCGTGCGGAAACGGTCGTCCTTGTTCGACAGGTCGTAGACCTTGCCGCCGTAGCACCACAGAACGCCGTACTTCGCACAGGTGTTACGCAGGCGCGTGTAAACCTCTAGGTCGCGCTGGAGCCGGCTCGACCCCCACGCGAACACGATGTCGAGCTTTCCACCCTCGATCCACTCGATCATTCGTTCGAACTCTTCGCGCTCGCGGTCGCGGAAGCGAGAAGCCGAACGGTCATCGTCGATGAAGTCCTCGACGATGCCCACGCCGAGACGGTCGGCGTCACCCTGCGTGGCAGTGAGCTGCTCACGCACCGAGAACCCTCGGCGCGCGGACTTGCCGCGGTACGCGCTCTTGCGTGCGTACCTACCACCGCGCAAACCGGAGAGAGGACGAGGACCCTCGCCCCGCTCCCCAGGAAGAACCACCGCGCGAGCTTCCTCGCGCTGACCAGCAACAACAGACGTTGTCATGGACCCACCCTCACACTTCAAGACTGGGTCTTGCACGGGATTACTCTCGAGATGCCGGTCATGCTGTCGCCCGTCCCGAACGCGATCGACTTCTCCAACAAGAAGGTCCTGATCGCGGACGACGTCGCGGACACCGGCAAGACGCTCAAGCTCGTCCACGACTTCTGCCTGGAGCACGTCGCCGAGGTCCGCAGCGCGGTGATCTACGAGAAGTCGCACTCGCTGGTGAAGTGCGAGTACGTCTGGAAGCGCACCGACGAGTGGATCAACTTCCCGTGGAGCGTCGAGCCGCCGGTCGTGCGGCGTGAGGGCCAGGTCCTCGACGCGTGAGGCGATGACCCGTTCCGCCGCGAAGGCCCCGGCTCCTGTACGAGGAGCCGGGGCCTTCGCGTGGGCCGGGCGGCGCGGTTACAGCGTGCCCAGCTTGATGATCGACAGCAGGGCGACCAGCTGGATCGCCGACGCGCCCAGCGCCTTCGGCCAGGGCAGGTCGTGCGACTTGCTCACCATCGAGGTGAAGAGGTAGCCGGCCAGCAGCCAGGTGGCCCAGCCGAGCAGCTGCACGACCGGGTTGTCGCCGCCCAGGAACACCGCGAGGACCAGCCGCGGGGCGTCCGTGATCGACATGATGAGCATGGACAGGCCGATGGTCGGCTGCCACAGCCCGTCGCCGCCCAGCTGCCGGGCCAGGGTGTGGGTCACCGCGCCGAGGATCAGCCCGGAGACGAGGACGATCACACCGGCGATCAGGACCAGCGGGATGCTGTTGGCGAACGTCGCGTTGAGCACGTCCGAGCGGGCCTTGTCGAAACCGAAGACCGCGAGCAGGCCGTAGATGAAGGTGACGAGCAGCGCGGGGATCCACATCGGGTGGTCGCGCATCCGCCAGAAGGTGGCGGACGGGCGCAGCACCAGGCCGGTCAGCAGGTCCTTCCAGTGCAGCTTGGGGCCGGGCGGGGGGCCGTTGTAGGTCTGGGCGTCGCCGTAGCCGTCGTCGCCGTACCCGCCCTCGCCGTGCCTGTCGTCGTATCCGCCGTCGTGGGAGCCGTCCCCGTAGGGGGCGTTGCCGCCCTGGGGCGGGTACGCGTCCGGGGCCTCCCCGAGGCCGAACTGCTGGGTGCTGCCCTGCTGGGGGTACGGCTGCGGGGGGCGGTGGCCCTGACCGTGACCCTGGCCCTGATTCCGGCCCTGCCCCGGGTAGGGGTGGCCGCCCGGGGCGCCGGGTCCGCCGTGCCCGCCGTAGGCCGGTCCCCCGTAGGTCTGCTGCCCGCCGTAGGACGGCCCCGGGCCCTGCGGGGGCCGCTGGTGCGACGGCTCGCCGCCGAAGTACTCCGGCTCGTCCCCGCCGGCGGCCGGCCCGCCCTGCCACTGCCGCCCGTCCCAGCCGCCGCCGGGGGCGCCGGGGGCGTGCCCGGGCGCCGCGCCGGGCGCGCCGGGCGCGCCCGGCGCGCCGGCCGGGCCGGGCCCGTAGGGGGCACCGCCGCCCGGACCGCCGTACGGGGCGCCCCCGTACGGCGCCTGCTGCCCGGGGTGTCCTGCTTGTCGTGCGGCGTTGCCCTCTTCCGAGTCCCGTCCGCGTCCCATCCTGAATCCAGCCACGCCTTCGAACGTACCCGCTCCCGGGGAGCGGTGGTGCGGGGGTGGGGGCGCAGGGGCTTCCTTGCTGCTGAGCTGTGACATCCCCTAGGGGAGAGGCCCGGGGGAAGTAGGGGAAGCAGGGGTTTACGGGGCTGCGGTACGGGTTCGGGACGGGTTGGGGCGGAGCCTCGGAAGCGTCGCGCCGGGTGGACTCCGGACGTCCTTCAGTGCCCGCCGCGCGGTTCCGTGCAGCCGTCGCCGCCGCCCTCCACGTAGTGGCCGTGGACCTCCGCCCGGACCCGCGACCGGTCGACCGTCCCCTCCACGCAGACCTCGGGGAGGGCGACCGTGTAGGCGGTCCCCTCGCCGAGCGGGGTGAGGGTCAGGGCGTCCGGCCGGTAGCCGAGGTCCCACAGCGCCGGGCCGACGGCCCGCGGCCCGGTGGTCCTCGCCGTCCGCAGCCTCCCCAGGGCGCCACGGACGCGGGCCGCCTGGGAGTCGCCCTCGTGCCGCTGCGCGGCGGAGAGCGGGGCGGTGGCCCGGTAAGCGTGGTTCTCGGCGTAGTGCGGCGGGGCGTCGCCGGGGACGCCGTCCCTGGGAACGCCGTCCCCGGGGGTGACCGGAGCCGGGGGTTCCGTCGTCGGGGCGGCCGCGGAAGGCGTCGGCGGTGCCGAGGCGGCCGGAGGGGACGCCGGATCGGGCACGCCCGCCGCGTCGTCCGTGCTCCCGCCGCCGCACGCGGTGAGGGCACCGGCCGCGCAGAGCAGGGCCGTCAGGGGCGGTGCGAGGCGCCGGAGGCGCGGGTGAACGGTCATGGGAACGAGTGTTCCCGCCCGGAAGTGGCCGTGTCCTGAGTACGCGTACTCGGAAGACGGCGGGAATCGAGGCGGTTCGGAGCAGCCGCCCCCGCTCCTGCCCCGCTCACGCCGCGCCGCGTGCCGCCGCGACGTTGTCGATCATCCGCCGGAGCACCCGCAGCGCCCCCACGTACTCCTCGTCCGTGATGCCCTCGTGGATCTCCGTCCGCATCCGGTCGACCAGCTCCTTGGTACGGGCCTTGGCGGCCCGCCCGGCGTCCGTCAACCGGAGCGCGTCCGGACCGTCGGCGGTCAGCCAGCCGCGGGCGAGCAGGCTGTCGGCCGCCCGTGCGATCTCCTCCGGCGCGACGCCGATCGTGCCGGCGAGCCGTGCCACGAGCTCGTCGCGGGTCCGTCCGGCGGAGCCGGCGCCCGCGACCTGGTTGAGGATCCACCACTGCGGCTGGGTGACGTCGATACCGGCCATCCCGTCGCGGATGTGCCGGATGACGGCGTCGTGGGCCACGCCGCTCCAGTAGCCGATGGGCTGGGCGGCGAGGGCGGCGAAGTCGTCGGGGACGGCGGGGTCGGCGGGGCGCGGGCTGATGGGCTGATGCGGCGTCATGAACGTGACGCTAGAACCTCGACCGAGGTTGAGATCAAGGGAGTGGCACGCGTTACGAGTGGTAACGCGGAAATTCGGAGGTGTCGACGGTCCACTCGCCCACGGGGACCTTCTCCCCGAACGCGTACTCGTGACGACCGCGGTAGCACCGCTGCCCGTCGGATCCCGGCCCGGGATCGGACATGACCATCACGGTGCCCTTGCGCGGGTCGATCAGCAGGTAGAGGGGGATGCCCAGAGCCGGATAGTCGCGCGCCTTCTGCGCGTAGTCGTTCGCATGGTTGGACGGGGAGACGACTTCGGCGGCGAGCTCCAGATCCCTGGGGTGGAACGGGCCGGGTGTGTCCATGGCCGGCTCGGGCAGGACGACGAGGTCCGGCCGACGGAGGATGCCGAGCTCCGGGTCCTCCACGTCTCCGCCGGTGTGGGCCACGAGATCGTCCGGGAGCTGCCGGTCGAGCTGCCGGCGCAGCCGCATGGCCACGAGCTCGTGCGTGCCGGACGGGCTCGTCATCATGACGATGGTGCCGTCCGAGATCTCGACCTTGCCCGCGTCGGGCAGGGCGGACAGCTCGTCGGCGATGGCGCGCATGCGGGCGTAGTCCATGACTATCTCCTGCTCGGTCCGGGCGAGCGCTGACGGAGTCATCGTCCCACGCCCCACTGACAACGGCCGGGCCCCGCGAAGTCCGCGGGGCCCGGCCGTCGTCACCGTACGACAGGCGCTACTTCACCGGCTCCGGGTCCGGTTCCGGCGCGGCGGCCGTCTCGCCGTCGCCCTCCGGCTCCACCGGCGTCTTCACCGACTCCAGCAGCAGCTGGGCGACGTCCACGACCTGGATGGACTCCTTGGCCTTGCCGTCGTTCTTCTTGCCGTTCACCGAGTCGGTGAGCATGACGAGACAGAACGGGCAGGCGGTGGAGACGATGTCCGGGTTGAGGGACAGCGCCTCGTCCACGCGCTCGTTGTTGATGCGCTTGCCGATGCGCTCCTCCATCCACATGCGCGCGCCGCCGGCGCCGCAGCAGAAGCCGCGCTCCTTGTGGCGGTGCATCTCCTCGTTCCGCAGGCCCGGCACCTTGGCGATGATCTCGCGCGGCGGCGTGTAGACCTTGTTGTGGCGGCCCAGGTAGCAGGGGTCGTGATAGGTGATCAGACCCTCGACCGGGGTGACGGGGACCAGCTTCCCCTCGTCCACGAGGTGCTGGAGCAGCTGCGTGTGGTGGATGACCTCGTACTCGCCGCCGAGCTGCGGGTACTCGTTGGCGATCGTATTGAAGCAGTGCGGGCAGGTCGCGACGATCTTCTTCTTCGACTTCTCGACCTTGACGCCCTCCTCCGCATCCTCGCCGAAGGCCATGTTGAGCATCTCGACGTTCTGCTGACCGAGCTGCTGGAAGAGGAACTCGTTGCCCAGGCGGCGCGCGGAGTCACCGGTGCACGCCTCGTCGCCGCCCATGATGGCGAACTTCACGCCCGCCATGTGTAGCAGCTCCGCGAACGCCTTGGTGGTCTTCTTGGCGCGGTCCTCCAGGGCGCCGGCGCAGCCGACCCAGTACAGGTAGTCGACCTCGGTGAGGTCCTCGATGTCCTTGCCGACGACCGGGACCTCGAAGTCGACCTCCTTGGTCCACGCCAGGCGCTGCTTCTTGGCGAGGCCCCAGGGGTTGCCCTTCTTCTCCAGGTTCTTGAGCATCGTGCCTGCCTCGGACGGGAACGAGGACTCGATCATCACCTGGTAGCGGCGCATGTCGACGATGTGGTCGACGTGCTCGATGTCCACCGGGCACTGCTCGACGCAGGCGCCGCAGGTGGTGCAGGACCACAGGACGTCGGGGTCGATGACGCCGTTCTCCTCGAGGGTGCCGATGAGCGGGCGCTCGGCCTCGGCGAGGGCGGCGGCCGGGACGTCCTTGAGCTGCTCCTCGGTGGCCTTCTCGTTGCCTTCCATGTCCTTGCCGCCGCCCGCGAGCAGGTACGGCGCCTTGGCATGCGCGTGGTCGCGCAGCGACATGATGAGCAGCTTCGGGGAGAGCGGCTTGCCGGTGTTCCAGGCGGGGCACTGCGACTGGCAGCGGCCGCACTCGGTGCAGGTGTCGAAGTCGAGCAGGCCCTTCCAGGAGAAGTGCTCGATCTGGGAGACGCCGAACTGGTCGTCCTCGCCCGGGTCCTCGAAGTCGATCGGCTTGCCCGCGCTCGTCATCGGCTGCAGCGCGCCGAGGGCGACGTCACCGCTGGACTCGCGCTTGAACCAGATGTTGGGGAAGGCCAGGAAACGGTGCCAGGCCACGCCCATGTCGGTCTTGAGGGAGATCGTGATCATCCAGATGAAGGACGTCGCGATCTTGATCATGGCGACCAGGTAGGTGAGGTTCTGCAGCGTCTCGGTGCTCAGCCCCCGGAAGGCCGCGACCAGCGGGTACGAGGCGAAGTAGCCGGCCTCGTAGCTCTCGACCCCGTGCTGGGCGCCCTCCAGGCCGCGCAGCGTCACGATCGAGCAGCCGACGATGAGGATGACGGCCTCGACGAAGTACGCCTGGCCGAAGTTGGAGCCCGCGAAGCGGGACTTGCGTCCCGGCTTGCCCGGCTTGCTCAGCTGCCGGACGACGATCAGGGCGAGGATGCCCAGCGTGGTCGTCGTGGCGAAGAACTCGACCCAGAGCTCGTAGGGCAGCCACTCGCCGATGAAGGGCAGCAGCCAGTCGGCCTTGAAGAGCTGCCCGACGGCGTTCACGATGGTGATCAGGAGGGAGAAGAAGCCCAGCGCGACGCCCCAGTGGGCGACGCCGACGAGGCCCCACCGGTTCATGCGGGTGTGGCCCAGGAACTCCTTCGCCACCGTGACCGTGCGTCCCACCGGGTCGTCGGTGCGGGTGCCCTTGGGCACCGGCTGGCCCAGTCGCATGTGCTGGTAGATCTGCAGGACGGCACGGCCGAGCAGCGCGAAGCCGACCGCGATGAGGACCAGCGACACGATGATCGCGGCGAGTTGCATGGTTGGGGCTCCTCGGACCTGCGAAAGCGGGATTACTACTCGGTAACTTATCCAGTCCGTACGAGACTACTCACTCTCGCGCGTGCGATATACCCGCACCGCCGGTGATCTGCGTCGCGCAGGCGACCCTCAGCGGCCGCGGAGCGACGGCGCCGGCCGGACCCACGAATAAGGGACGCATAAGAGTTGAGCCCGGTCGACTCAGCTCCGTTGACAGTCCGCCATCCGTGTTGCACCCTTGAGTCTGTTCCACTCAAGTCAGCTGGAGGAATCGACATGGCACGTGCGGTCGGCATCGACCTGGGTACGACGAACTCCGTCGTCAGTGTTCTCGAAGGCGGTGAGCCCACCGTCATCACCAACGCCGAGGGCGCCAGGACCACGCCGTCCGTCGTCGCCTTCGCGAAGAACGGCGAGGTCCTGGTCGGCGAGGTCGCCAAGCGCCAGGCCGTCACCAACGTCGACAGGACCGTCCGGTCGGTCAAGCGCCACATGGGCACCGACTGGAAGATCAACCTGGACGGCAAGGACTTCAACCCGCAGCAGATGAGCGCCTTCATCCTGCAGAAGCTGAAGCGGGACGCCGAGGCGTACCTGGGTGAGAAGGTCACGGACGCGGTCATCACCGTCCCGGCGTACTTCAACGACTCCGAGCGCCAGGCCACCAAGGAGGCCGGCGAGATCGCGGGCCTCAACGTCCTGCGCATCGTCAACGAGCCGACGGCCGCCGCGCTGGCCTACGGCCTCGACAAGGACGACCAGACCATTCTCGTCTTCGACCTCGGTGGCGGCACCTTCGACGTCTCGCTGCTGGAGATCGGCGACGGCGTCGTCGAGGTGAAGGCCACCAACGGCGACAACCACCTCGGTGGTGACGACTGGGACCAGCGCGTCGTCGACTACCTGGTCAAGCAGTTCCAGAACGGTCACGGCGTCGACCTGTCCAAGGACAAGATGGCCCTCCAGCGCCTCCGCGAGGCCGCCGAGAAGGCCAAGATCGAGCTGTCCTCGTCCACCGAGACCACGATCAACCTGCCCTACATCACGGCCTCCGCCGAGGGCCCGCTGCACCTGGACGAGAAGCTCACCCGCGCCCAGTTCCAGCAGCTCACCGCAGACCTCCTGGAGCGCTGCAAGACCCCGTTCCACAACGTCATCAAGGACGCGGGCATCGCCCTCTCCGAGATCGACCACGTGGTCCTGGTCGGCGGCTCCACCCGGATGCCCGCCGTCGCCGAGCTCGTCAAGGAGCTGACCGGCGGCCGCGAGGCCAACAAGGGCGTCAACCCGGACGAGGTCGTCGCCATCGGCGCCTCGCTCCAGGCCGGTGTCCTCAAGGGTGAGGTCAAGGACGTCCTGCTGCTCGACGTCACCCCGCTGTCCCTCGGCATCGAGACCAAGGGCGGCATCATGACCAAGCTGATCGAGCGCAACACCACGATCCCGACCAAGCGCTCCGAGATCTTCACGACGGCCGAGGACAACCAGCCGTCCGTGCAGATCCAGGTCTACCAGGGCGAGCGCGAGATCGCGGCGTACAACAAGAAGCTCGGCATGTTCGAGCTCACCGGTCTGCCCCCGGCGCCGCGCGGCGTCCCGCAGATCGAGGTCACCTTCGACATCGACGCCAACGGCATCATGCACGTGGCCGCGAAGGACCTCGGCACGGGCAAGGAGCAGAAGATGACCGTCACCGGCGGCTCCTCGCTGCCGAAGGACGAGGTCGACCGGATGCGCGAGGAGGCCGAGAAGTACGCGGAGGAGGACCACAAGCGCCGCGAGGCCGCCGAGACCCGCAACCAGGCCGAGCAGCTCGTCTACCAGACGGAGAAGTTCCTCAAGGACAACGAGGACAAGGTCCCCGGCGAGGTCAAGGCCGAGGTCGAGACCGCGGTGACCGAGCTGAAGGAGAAGCTGAAGGGCGAGGACGTCGCGGAGATCCGCACCGCGTCCGAGAAGGTCGCCGCGGTCAGCCAGAAGCTCGGCCAGGCCATGTACGCCGACGCGCAGGCCGCCCAGGGCGCCCCGGGCGCCGAGGGTGCCGCCGGTGCCGGTGCGGGCCAGCAGGCCAAGGCCGAGGACGACGTCGTCGACGCCGAGATCGTGGACGAGGACAAGCCGAAGGGCGGTGCGTCGGCGTGACGGAGGAGACCCCGGGCTTCGACGAAAAGCCTGAAGGCACTCCCTCCGACGACTCGGCCGACGAGAAGGGCGCCGGTCCCGCCGACAAGGCGGGCCCGGCCCCGGCCGGGGAGGAGCTGGTCGAGGTAGGCCTCCAGGCGCAGCTGGACCAGGCGCAGGCCGCGCTCAACGAGCGCACCGCGGACCTCCAGCGGCTCCAGGCGGAATACCAGAACTACCGCCGGCGCGTCGAGCGCGACCGGGTGCAGGTCAAGGAGGTCGCCGTCGCGAACCTCCTGTCCGAACTGCTCCCCACGCTCGACGACATCGGCCGCGCCCGTGATCACGGCGAGCTCGTCGGCGGCTTCAAGTCCGTCGCCGAATCGCTGGAGACGGTCGTGGCGAAGATGGGCCTCCAGCAGTTCGGCAAGGAGGGCGAGCCCTTCGACCCGCTGGTCCACGAAGCCCTGATGCACAGCTACGCGCCGGACGTCACCGAGACGACGTGCGTGCAGATCCTGCAGCCGGGGTATCGCATCGGCGAGCGCACGATCCGCCCCGCGCGGGTCGCGGTCGCCGAGCCGCAGCCGGGCGCCCAGGGCAAGGCCGAGGGCGAGTCGGACGAGGAGAGCGGTGGCCCGGACGAGGGCTGACGCGATGAAGCACGGCACTGACCGCACGCACCGGGAGGAGGGACGCCGGGGATGAGCACCAAGGACTTCGTGGAGAAGGACTACTACAAGGTCCTCGGCGTGCCCAAGGACGCGGCCGAGGCCGACATCAAGAAGGCGTACCGGAAGCTCGCCCGCGAGTTCCACCCGGACGCCAACAAGGGCGACGCCTCGGCCGAGGAGCGGTTCAAGGAGATCTCCGAGGCGTACGACGTCCTCGCGGATCCCAAGCGCCGCAAGGAGTACGACGAGGCGCGGGCGCTGTTCGGCAACGGTGGCTTCCGGCCCGGTCCGGGAGGCGCCGGCGGCTCCTTCAACTTCGACCTGGGCGACCTCTTCGGGGGCGCCCAGGGCGGGGCGGGGGCCGGCGGCTTCGGCGGCGGGCTGGGCGACGTCTTCGGCGGCCTCTTCAACCGCGGCGGCGGCACCACGCGCACCCAGCCGCGCCGCGGCCAGGACATCGAGTCCGAGGTGACGCTCAGCTTCACCGAGGCGGTGGACGGGGCCACGGTCCCGCTGCGGATGTCCTCCTCGGCGGCCTGCAAGGCGTGCTCCGGCACCGGCGACAAGGCCGGCACCCCGCGGGTCTGCCCGACCTGCGTGGGCACCGGCCAGGTGTCGCGCGGCTCCGGCGGCGGCTTCTCGCTGACCGACCCCTGCCCCGACTGCAAGGGCCGCGGGCTGATCCCCGAGAACCCCTGCGACGTCTGCAAGGGCAGCGGCCGGGCCACGTCCTCCCGCACCATGCAGGTCCGGATCCCGGCGGGCGTCTCCGACGGCCAGCGGATCCGGCTGCGCGGCAAGGGAGCGCCGGGCGAGCGCGGCGGACCCAACGGCGACCTGTACGTCGTGGTGCACGTCGGCTCCCACCCGGTCTTCGGACGCAAGGGCGACAACCTCACCGTCACCGTGCCCGTCTCCTTCCCGGAGGCGGCGCTCGGCGGCGAGGTGAAGGTGCCCACGCTCGGCGGCCCGCCGGTCACCCTGCGGATCCCGCCGGGCACGCCCAACGGGCGCACCATGCGGGCCCGCGGCAAGGGCGCGGTGCGCAAGGACGGCACCCGCGGCGACCTGCTGGTCACCGTGGAGGTCGTGGTTCCCAAGGATCTCGACGACAAGGCCAGGGACGCCCTGGAAACCTTCCGCGACGCCACGGCGGGTGAGGACCCGCGCGCGGAGCTGTTCCGGGCGGCGAAGGGAGAGTGACCGTGATGAACGGCGACGGCCGCACCCGTCGGCGCTTCGAACCCGCTCAGCCGTACGAGCTGACCGATGAGTCGCCCGTGTACGTCATCTCGGTCGCGGCTCAGCTCTCGGGCCTGCACCCGCAGACCCTGCGCCAGTACGACCGCCTCGGCCTGGTCTCGCCCGACCGCACGGCCGGGCGCGGCCGCCGCTACTCGGCCCGCGACATCGAACTGCTCCGCCAGGTGCAGCAGTTGTCGCAGGACGAGGGCATCAACCTGGCCGGCATCAAGCGCATCATCGAACTGGAGAACCAGGTCGCCGCGCTGTCGGCCCGGGTCGCCGAGCTCCAGGCGGTCGTCGACGGCGCCGCCGCGGCGATGCAGCAGCGCGAGGCGGCGGTGCACGCGTCGTACCGGCGGGACCTGGTCCCGTACCAGGAGATGCAGCAGACGAGCGCGCTGGTCGTCTGGCATCCGCCGAAGCGGGATCGCTGATCAACGCGCGTTGACCGCTGATCCGTTCGTCGTCCGAGAGGCCCGTCCCCGATGAGGGGGCGGGCCTCTCGCGTTGGGGAAATGATTCTCCACAGGGGGTTTTCCACAGGCGTGGCGGAGGCCGCCGGAGGCCGTCACACTCAGTGAGCATGAGCGCGGAAAAGAGCGGTGGAGCACGGAAGTTCGCGGCGGTGACCGCGTTGGCGGAGACACAGGACGGGGTCGTGGCCCTGTCCCAGGCGGAGGGGCTGGGCTGGTCGCGGTGCGGGCTGCGGCGCCGGCTCAGGAAGGAGGGCTGGCAGGCGGTGCGTCCGGGCGCTTTCGCGGCGCCGGGGCGGTCGGCCGGATTGACGGCGCATCTCTGGGCACAGCAGCTGGCCCGGCCGGAACTCGTGGTCAGCCACTGGGCGGCAGCCCTGGTGCACGGTGTCGAACGGCGCGTGGAGAGACCGGAGTTCACCGCTCCGGCCGGCGGGCGGGGAGTGCACCGCCTTCCGCTGCGCCCGGACGAGGTGACGCGCAGCGCGGGGCTCACGGTGACGACGGTCCCCCGCACCCTGGCCGACCTCTTACGCGCGGGGCCGCGGGACGACGCGCTGGTGGCGGTGGAGTCCGCGGTGAGCCGCCGGCCGGGCGGAGAACGGGGCTCGCGCGGACCGCTGACCGTTCTCGACGCCGTCCGGGACGCGGTGCGGGACGGCGCGGGGATGCGCGGCGGGAGACGGGCGCTGGACTGGCTGGCCCTCGCCGACGAGCGGGCGGGCTCCCCGGCGGAGACGATCGCCCGGCTGCGGATGAACGACGCGGGCCTGTACCCGGAACCCCAGGCCGAGTTGCTGCTCCCCGGCGGACGCCGGGTGTACCCGGACTTCTTCTTCAGGGAGCGGGGGCTGGTCGTGGAGATCGAGGGCTACGCCTGGCACGGCGGCCGGGCCCGGCACCAGCGGGACATCGCCCGCTACAACGAGCTGACGCGCTGCCCCGAGGTGCGGCGGGTGCTCCGGTTCACAGCCGACGATGTGTCACCGGCCGGTATCGCTGGTGCGGACGGTCGGCCGGGTGCTGGAGGGCAGCCGATGGGCGTCCCCTCGCCGTCCGGATCGGGACGGCGGCGACGGGTCGTTCCCGGAGGACTGCTTCGCCGGACGTCAGGCGGGGGACCGGCGGGACGTCGCGTCCTCCGGCGTGAGGTCGCGGGCGAGCACGATCTCGCCGTCGTCCAGGTCGCCCGTCTCGCCGAAGCCGGCCGCCCGGTAGAGCCGGAAGGCGACGTGGTTGCCCGGTACGACGCTGAGGCGCATACGGGTGTGCCCCGCCGTGCGGGCTCGGTCGAGGACGGCGGCCAGGCCGGCGTGGCCGAGCCGCTGTCCCTGGAAGCGTTGGTCGATCATGTAGCGGGAGAGCGAGACGGTCCCGGGGATGTCCTCGGACGGGTACAGCAGGGCGAAGCCGATCAGCTCGGAGCCGTGCAGCAGGGCGAGCGGGTCGGCCGTCGGGTACGCCCAGGCGTCGGCCAGCGAGCGGACGTTGGGGGCGACGAACTCCCGTTGGCCGGGCCCCACGTCCAGGGCGATGACTGCCTCGTAGGTGTCCACGGTGACCGGTTCGCAGTGCACGGGGATCATGCGCGGCATCCTAGGCAGCGGGGTCGGAGGCGTCACTCGGGTTCCGCTCCTCCGTGGGCCGCCGCGCCGCTTCCGCGCTCTCCGTGGTCTCTCATACGAGCCGCACCGAACCCATGGCCCGCGTCACCGTGATCTCGATCAGGACGCGGTCGGGGCTGGGCTCGGGGGTCCGCTCGTAGCGCTCCGCGTAGCGGGCGACCGCGTCGGCGACGGCGTCCGGCTCCGTCCGGACGACGGCCGTGCCCTCCAGGGTGGCCCACAGCCCGCCCGGAGCGACCTGGCAGAGCGCGACGCGGAGGCCGTCCGGGCCGGCCGCGAGGACGTTGGAGACCTTGGCGCTCTGCTTGCGGGTGATCACCCGGGCTATGGACGTCTCCGGGTCGAACGTGGCGCCGACCGGCACGACGTGCGGGCTGCCGTCCCGGCGGAGGGTGGTGAGGGTCGGGAAATGGCGCTCGCGCCAGAACGCGACGTAGGCGTCCGGCAGGTTGCGGAGGTCGTGGGCCATGGCCGCCAGGGTAGTGGTCCGGGAATCAGAGGAAGTCGGTGGTGTCGAGATCGAAGTCGAAGGGGGCGGGGAGGGGGAGGGCCTTGCCGAAGGGGATGCTGTGAACCTCCGCGTAGTCCTCCCTCACCGGTTCGGCGAAGAGGGTCACGGTGCTCTCGTCGCGGTCCACGAGGAGATAGAGGGGGATGCCGGCGCGGGCGTAGCAGTGGCGCTTGGCGACGCGGTCGCGTTCCGGCTTGCTGCTGGTCACTTCCGCGACCGTGGCGATGCCGTCCGGGGACATCCAGGTCGGCGCGCCACGGAAGAGGCGTCGTTCCCGTGGGGCGAATGCGGCGTCGGGGATGGCGTAGTTCTTCGGGCAGGAGCCCCCTCGGGGCGACTTCAGACCCTTGTTTCCCGAGTACTGCATGCGGACCTTCGCGTGGTCGTACATCTGCGCGACGATCAGCTCGATGGCGTCCTCGTGGTCGCCGTCCGGCGCCGGTGACACGACGATCTCCCCCTCGATGAACTCCGCCCGGAACCCCTCAGGGGTCTCCATGGTCAGGAAGTAGTCCAGGAGGGTCTCTTCCGGCGTCATAAGCCTTGGTCTTGTGCCATAGCCGTCATGCTGCACCTCCCCGTGGTCGAACGCCAGCATCGCGCCCCGCCCCCGGTGGCGGGCCGTTCGTCGTACCGGTTCACTCGCAAGGGGGAGTGCCCGGCCGGACTACCGGTGCGTGGGTTGAGTGGAATAGACTCAACTTATCGCACGTTGCCTCAAGCAGGACCCAGAAGCGAAAGCGAACCCGAGGAGGAGCTCCCCGTCGTGGATGCCGAGCTGACCAACAAGAGCCGTGAGGCGCTGAGCGCCGCCCATGAGCGGGCCGTGTCGGCCGGGCATGCCGATATGACCCCCGCCCACCTGCTGCTGGCCCTGCTGGCCGGGCAGGAGAACGAGAACCTGCTCGACCTGCTGGCCGCCGTGGAGGCGGACGCCGCGGTGCTGCGCGGCGGGGCCGAGCGGGTGCTGGCCGGGCTGCCGAGCGTGCAGGGGTCGACCGTGGCGCCCCCGCAGCCCACCCGGGAGCTGCAGGCGGTGCTGGTGGACGCCGGGGAGCGGGCCCGCGACCTGGGGGACGAGTACATCTCCACCGAGCACCTGCTGATCGGGCTGGCAGCCAAGGGCGGCCGGGTCGCCGAGCTGCTGGAGCAGCAGCGGGCCTCCGCCAAGCGGCTGCTCGACGCGTTCGAGAAGGCGCGCGGCGGGCAGCGGGTGACGACGGCCGATCCCGAGGGCACGTACAAGGCGCTGGAGAAGTTCGGCACGGACTTCACCGCGGCCGCGCGGGACGGCAAGCTCGACCCGGTCATCGGGCGGGACCACGAGATCCGCCGCGTGGTGCAGGTGCTCTCCCGCCGCACCAAGAACAACCCGGTGCTCATCGGCGAGCCGGGCGTCGGCAAGACGGCCGTCGTGGAGGGGCTGGCGCAGCGGATAGTGAAAGGCGACGTCCCGGAGTCGCTGAAGGACAAGCGGCTGGTCTCGCTGGACCTGGGCGCGATGGTGGCCGGCGCCAAGTACCGCGGTGAGTTCGAGGAGCGGCTGAAGACCGTCCTGGCGGAGATCAAGGCCAGCGAGGGCCGGATCATCACCTTCATCGACGAGCTGCACACCGTCGTCGGCGCGGGCGCCGGCGGGGACTCGGCGATGGACGCGGGCAACATGCTCAAGCCGATGCTCGCCCGCGGCGAGCTCCGCATGGTCGGCGCGACGACGCTGGACGAGTACCGGGAGCGGATCGAGAAGGACCCGGCCCTGGAGCGGCGCTTCCAGCAGGTGCTGGTCGCCGAGCCGTCGGTGGAGGACTCCATCGCGATCCTGCGCGGGCTCAAGGGCCGCTACGAGGCGCACCACAAGGTGCAGATCGCGGACGCGGCGCTGGTCGCCGCCGCCACCCTCTCCGACCGCTACATCACCTCCCGGTTCCTGCCGGACAAGGCGATCGACCTGGTCGACGAGGCCGCCTCTCGGCTGCGGATGGAGATCGACTCCTCGCCGATGGAGATCGACGAGCTCCAGCGGGCCGTCGACCGGCTCAAGATGGAGGAGCTGGCGCTCCGCAACGAGACGGACGAGGCGAGCAAGGAGCGGCTGGCCAAGCTGCGCCGCGACCTCGCCGACAAGGAGGAGGAGCTGCGCGGGCTCACCGCGCGCTGGGAGAAGGAGAAGCAGTCCCTCAACCGCGTCGGCGAGCTGAAGGAGCGCCTCGACGACCTGCGCGGGCAGGCCGAGCGCGCTCAGCGCGACGGTGACTTCGACACCGCGTCCAAGCTGCTCTACGGCGAGATCCCGGCCGTCGAGCGGGAGCTGGAGGAGGCCGCGGAGGCCGAGGCCGAGCAGGAGGCGGCCTCCCGGGACCTCATGGTCAAGGAGGAGGTCGGCCCCGACGACATCGCCGAGGTGGTGGCGGCCTGGACGGGCATCCCGGCGGGCCGGCTGCTGGAGGGCGAGACCCAGAAGCTGCTGCGCATGGAGGAGGAGCTGGGCAAGCGGCTGATCGGCCAGGAGGAGGCCGTCCGGGCGGTCTCCGACGCGGTGCGCCGCTCGCGCGCCGGGATCGCCGACCCCGACCGGCCCACCGGTTCGTTCCTCTTCCTCGGCCCGACCGGCGTCGGCAAGACCGAGCTGGCCAAGGCGCTCGCGGACTTCCTGTTCGACGACGAGCGGGCGATGGTCCGCATCGACATGAGCGAGTACGGCGAGAAGCACTCGGTCGCCCGGCTGGTCGGCGCGCCCCCCGGCTACGTCGGCTACGAGGAGGGCGGCCAGCTCACCGAGGCGGTGCGGCGCCGGCCGTACACCGTGGTGCTGCTGGACGAGGTGGAGAAGGCCCACCACGAGGTCTTCGACATCCTGCTCCAGGTGCTGGACGACGGTCGGCTCACCGACGGCCAGGGGCGGACGGTCGACTTCCGCAACGCCATCCTCATCCTCACCTCCAACCTGGGCTCGACGTTCCTGGTCGACCCGCTGCTGAAGGAGGAGCAGAAGAGGGAGAAGGTGCTGGAGACGGTCCGGACCGCGTTCCGCCCGGAGTTCCTCAACCGGCTCGACGACATCGTGGTGTTCCACCCGCTGGGCACCGGCCAGTTGGAGCGGATCGCCCGGATCCAGATCGACCAGCTCCAGCGGCGGCTCGCCGACCGGCGGCTCACCCTGGACGTCGACGAGTCCGCGCTGCGCTGGCTGGCCGCGCTCGGCCACGAGGGCCCGGACGAGGCGCCCGACCTCACCTACGGCGCCCGGCCGCTGCGCCGGCTGGTGCAGACCGCGATCGGCGACCGGCTGGCGCGCGCGATCCTCGCCGGCGAGGTGCGGGACGGCGACACGGTCCGCGTCGAGCGGGTCCCGGACGGGGACGGCCTGTCGGTGCGAGCGGCGTCGTAACGGCGGCGGCCCGCCGGACCGGACTCCGGACGGCCCGGGAACGCACCCCCTGGCGCGTGGTCGGTGAGCGACGCATGCGCCAGGGGTTGCGGGGCAGGGGCTGGTGTGGGGGAGGATGGCCGCAACCGTACGAAGGGAAATCCACGGTGAGCATCGACCCGTCCTCGATTCCGAATTTCGGGGGCCAGCCCGAGCCGCAGCCCGAAGAGACGGGCCCGGCCGGTCCCGTCATCCCCGACCAGGACCTGGTCAAGCAGCTCCTGGAGCAGATGGAGCTGAAGTACCTCGTGGACGACGAGGGTGACCTCGCGGCTCCGTGGGAGCAGTTCCGTACGTATTTCATGTTCCGCGGTGAGGAGGAGCAGCAGGTCTTCTCCGTGCGGACGTTCTACGACCGGCCGCACGGCATCGACGACAAGGGCAAGCTGCTCGAGGTCATCGACGACTGGAACCGCCGCACTCTGTGGCCGAAGGTCTACACGCACACCAACGACGACGGCACGGTCCGCCTCATCGGCGAGGCCCAGATGCTGATCGGCGTCGGGGTGTCGCTGGAGCACTTCGTGTCCAGCACCGTCAGCTGGGTCCGCGCCTCGGTCGAGTTCGACCGCTGGCTGGTGGAGCAGCTGGGTCTGGAGGAGGACCTGGAGTCCGGCGACGGCGACGGCGGCGACAAGCCCGACGCCGACGCCTGATCCTCCGGACGACGCCGGCCCGGGGCCTACATGGGCAGCCGGGCCGCCGTCACCAGGTAGGTCCCGTACACGAACGAGAGCCCGGCCAGCGCGCCGACCGTCACCGCGACGGTGCGCGACCGGGCTCTCGTCATGCCCAGGGCCAGCGGGATCAGCAGCGGGAAGGCGGGCAGCAGGAAGCGCGGCTTGGACGCGAAGTAGCTGGAGCCGCCGAGGGCGATCACGCACAGCACCAGGGTGTAGGCGAGCAGCGGGGCGGGCGGCCGTTCCAGCACGAGGAAGACGAGCGCGACCAGCGCGACGACCAGGACGCCCAGGGAGCCGTAGTACGCCATCCCGTCGCGGCCGGTGAACAGGTGCCGGACGAACCGGAACGCGTCGGCGCCGAAGTCGAACCGCGACCCCCACCGCCGCTGCACGGTGAAGTAGCCCAGCGGGCCGAACCCCGAGCGGTAGCCGGCCCACAGTACGTAACCGGCCCACCCCAGCGGGGCGAGCGCGAGGCCGGTCCACAGCCGCCAGTCGGCGCGGGAGCGCGGTTCCCGGCGCAGGACGGCCAGGGTGGCGCAGCCGACGGCGGCGGCGACGGCGACGGCGTTGGGCCGGGAGAGCCCGGCGACCAGCGCGAGCGCCCCCGCCCAGAGGTGCCGGCGGGTGACGACGGCGTAGAGCGCCCACGCGGCGAGGGCGGTCATCAGGGATTCCGTGTAGCCCATCGTCTGCACGATGGAGTGCGGCAGCAGCCCCCAGAGGAGCACCAGCCAGGTGGCCGCCCGCCGCCCGTACAGCCGCTCGCCGACGGCGTAGATCCCCCAGGCCGCGCAGGCCGCGGCGGTCCAGGCGACGACGAGCTGCGCGGAGACGATCGAGATCGGGATCAGCGCCGTCAGCGCGTGCACCAGGCCGGGGAAGAGCGGGAAGAACGCGTAGTCGCTGTAGATGACCGAGTGGCTGGTGGGGGACGGGAGGATCAGCCCGTAGCCGTCCTCGGCGATGCCCGCGTACCAGATCGCGTCCCAGGAGTGGCCGAGCAGGGTGCGCGGGTGGCGGCCGGTGGACCAGGCCCAGGAGGCCATCGTGGCCACGCCGGCCAGCCGGGCCGCGGCGTAGAGCACGAGCGCGGGCAGGGCACGGCGCAGCGCCTCGCGTACCCGTTCCCGGCGCCGGGCCGCGCCGCCGGCGGGGGCGCGGCGCGGCTCCGGGGCACGGACGGGCACGGCGGTGTCGGCGGACACGGGACCTCCTCGGGGCACCTCCCGGGCCGGCCGGGGAGGCGCGGCCGGGCCCCGCGGGGACGGGCCGGGCGGCGGGACCGGACGGGGCGCCGGGGACGGCGCCGGTACGGACGGTACGGAACGTGCGGCATACCGACCATGCGTCCGGGGCCTCGCGCGCGTGGCGCGTCACGCCCGTAGGGGGCGCGGCTTCCACCCGGCTGGCGCACCGGGACGGCGGCGCCCGGTACCCGGGCACGGGTGTTCGCGTCCCCCTAGGGTGGTCCGGGTCACGGACAGTCCGGAGGACGACCGGGAGGGGCGCGGATGAGCGCGGAACACGGTGGAGCGCACAGCGAGGCGCACGGCGGCGCGCCGAGCGGCACGGGGAACGGGACGCGGGGGCCGGCGGCACGGCTCACGGGACTCGGTACGTCGGTGTTCACGGAGATGACCGAGCTGGCCCGGAGCACCGGGGCGGTCAACCTGGGGCAGGGCGTGCCGGAGCTGGGCAGCCCGCGCGCGCTGCTGGAGGACGTCGCGGCGGCGGTGCTGGCCGGGGCCAACCAGTACCCGCCGGCGCACGGCACGCCCGCGCTGCGCGAGGCGGTCGCCGCGCACCAGCGGCGGCGGTACGGGCTGGAGTACGACCCGCTGGGCGAGGTGCTGGTGACGACGGGCGCCACCGAGGCGCTCGCCGGGGCGCTGCTGGGGCTGTGCGACCCGGGGGACGAGGTGCTGGCCTTCGACCCCTGCTACGACGCCTACGCGGCGGTGGCCCGCTTCGCGGGCGCGAAGCTCGTGCCCGTGCCGCTGGTCACGGAAGGGGACGCCTTCGTCCTGGACGCGGACGCGCTGCGGGCCGCCGTCACCCCGCGGACCCGGGTGCTGGTGCTGAACACGCCGCACAACCCGACGGGCAAGGTGTTCACGCCGGCGGAACTGGAGGCCGTCGCCGCGGTGTGCCGCGAGCACGGGCTGACGGTCGTGACGGACGAGGTGTACGAGCACCTGGTGTTCGGTGAAGGAGGGGTCGGTGAGGGGTGTGAGGAAGGAGCAGAGGGGAACGGGCCCGTCCACCGGACGATCGCCGCGCTGCCCGGGATGCGGGAGCGGACGCTGACCGTCTCGTCGGCCGGCAAGACGTTCGGCGTGACGGGCTGGAAGGTCGGCTGGGTCTGCGGGCCCGCGCCGCTGGTGGCGGCGGTGGCGGGAGTGAAGCAGTTCCTCACCTACACCTCGGGCGCGCCCTTCCAGGATGCGCTCGCCCGGGCGCTGGGGGGCGTGGAGGAGTGGGCGGCGGAGCTGCGGCGGACGCTGGGGCGCAACCGGGATCTGCTGAGCGACGGACTGACGCGCGCCGGGTTGCGCCCGTACCGGGCGGACGCCGGGTATTTCGTCCAGGCGGACATCCGCGCGTGGGGGCATGGGGACGGCGTGCGATTCTGCCGTGAACTCCCTTTGCGCGCCGGGGTGGTGGCCATTCCGACATCCGCCTTCTTTGTGCGCCCGGGCGCCCCGTCCCATCTGGTGCGATTCTCGTTCTGCAAGCGCGAGGAAGCCGTTCTCGACGCCGTGGAACGGCTGGAGCGGGCGGCGTCCGCCGGGTCGCGATGAGCCCGGAGTGTGCGCCCCGGGCGGGTAAACCCGCCGGGAAACCCCTGGCAAAGGGCGTTTGATCTGGGGATTTGCAAGTGGCCCATGCTTGACCGCATATGCGTCCGGCGGCGACAACTGCCGCCGGGCGTTGTTTCGTTGAACATGTGAGCTGTACGGCCCACGCGTGGATGGAAAATCGACGATGATGGGTAAAAATGCTGTGGGCGCCGTTGGCTTCATGATTTCCTTTCGATCAGAGCCACGTTCAGAGAAAACTCCTGGGATTCTCGGAATCGCCTCCGCCGGATCCGGGAGCCTCCAAAGCGGGCATGAGCCGGCGCCTCGAAGATCTGGTCCTCCTCGGGTGGGCCGGCCATCCCCCCACTGTTCGCTCGCGGAGCCGACCCATGCTCACCACCCTCAAGACCGGCTACACCGACACCCGCGCGGCCGACCTGGCCTGGTGCCTGGGCCGGGAACCGCTGCCGGCGCTGGCCGTACTGGATCTCCAACTCGACGCGTCGTCCGTGCAGTTGCGCCTGCTCGGCGCCTCCCACCAGGTCCTTCTGGAGGAGGACAGCGGTAGCTGTTCGGAGACGGTCGCCTGCATACCCGGCAGCAGCACCCCGTTGCCCCTGGGCGTCGCCAAGCGTGTCGGCTGCTGGGAGTACGAATTCGCGGCCCGCGTCGAGACCTTGACCCGGTGCTCCTTCGCCGGGCGCGCGCAGGAGCTGCTGGCGCTGGTCGCCGAGCACCCCCAGGGGCTCGCCGGAACGTTTCCGGGCGACCCGCACGCCTTCACCGCCCTGCTCGCCCAGCGCCGGGACGGCCAGGTGAGCTGGCGCACCTGGCACGCGTACCCGCAGGAGGGGCGGCTGGTCGTCACCCGTACCCGGGTGGGCGTGCGCGCCGACTGCGTCACACCGGTGGGTGCGCGGGGCGCCGCCCCCCGCCCTGGCGCGAGCCCCCTGGCGAATGGCCCGTCCCTCAACTAGCTCGTGCGACCCCCGCATTGAACTCGTGTGGGTGACGTGGTGTGGCCGGATCGTGACGTAGCGTTCCGGCATGATCTACCGACCGGTACCCGCACGCTTGCCCGTACCGGCCGGGCTCGGCCGTCTGCTCGTGCTGATCACGGTCTTCGTCTGCGCCGCCTGCGGCCTGGTGTACGAGCTGGAACTGGTCGCCCTGGCCTCGTACCTCATCGGCGATTCCGTCACCCAGGCGTCCGTCGTGCTGTCGGTGATGGTCTTCGCCATGGGCGTGGGATCGCTGCTGGCCAAACGGCTGCGGCGGCGCGCCGCGCTCGGCTTCGCGGCCGTGGAGGCGGTACTGGCCCTGGCCGGCGGGCTGTCGGCGATGGCGTTGTACGCCTGCTTCGCCTGGTACGGCCGCGCGTGGCCCGCCCTGGTGGTGTTCTCCCTGGTCATCGGGGTGCTCATCGGGGCCGAGGTGCCGCTGCTGATGACCCTCATCCAGCGCGTCCGGCGGCAGGACGCGGGCGGCGCGGTCGCCGACCTCTTCGCCGCCGACTACGTGGGCGCCCTCGTCGGCGGGCTCGCCTTCCCGTTCCTGCTGCTGCCGATGCTCGGCCAGTTGACCGGGGCGCTGGTGACCGGCGCGATCAACGCCGTGGCGGGCGGGGCGCTGGTGCTCTCGGTGTTCCGGGGCGACCTGAGCGCCCGCGCCCGCCGGGCCGTGACGGCGGCCAACGCGCTGGTCCTGGCCCTGCTCGCGCTCTGCTCGGCCCTCACGGGGCCGTTCGAGCGGGCCGCCCGGCACGCGGTGTACGGCGGGGACGTCCGGGTCGCCCTCCACACCGAGCTCCAGGAGGTCGTCCTCACCGGGGGCGGCCGCGGCGGACGTCCGCTCTCCCTCTTCCTCAACGGGCGGCTGCGTGCCGCCGGCGGCTCCTCCCGCTACCAGGAGGCTCTGGTACGGCCCGCGACGGCCGGCCCCCACCGGCGCGTCCTGGTGCTCGGCGGCGGTGACGGGCTCGCCCTGCGCGAGGTGCTGCGGCGGCCCGGGGTGGCGGCGGCTACGGTCGTCGAGCCGGACGCGGCGGTGGTGCGGCTGGCCCGCACCGACCCCGGCCTGCGCCGCCTCAACCGGGACGCCTACGCCGACCCCCGGGTCACCGTCGCGCACGCCGACCCCTTCGCCTGGCTGCGGCGCGCCGCGACCGACGAGGACCCCTACGACGTGGAGGTCTGCGACCTGCCGGGGCCGGACGGGCCCGGGGGCGCCAAGTTGTACTCGCAGGAGTTCTACGGGCTGGCCGCGCGGCGCCTCGCACCCGGCGGGCGCCTGGTGGTGCACGCCGGGCGCGTGTCAGGGAACGCGCACGACTTCTGGACGGTGGACGCGACCCTGCGGTCGGTCGGCCTGGCCACCGAGGCGTACCGGGCCGGGACGGCGGACGAGGAGTGGGGGTTCCTGCTGGCCGGCCGGGCGGAGGAGAGCGCTCCGGGACGCGGGCCGGATCGGGGCGAGGGACCGCCCGCGGGGCTGCCCGAGGCGTCCGCCGCGGGCGCCCGGCCCGTCGTACGGCCGCCGGGCGCGGCGGAGCCGCCGTCGACGCTGATGCGTCCGCGGTACGAGGAGTGAGTGTGGCCGGGGCTCGGCGGTGGCGCGCCGTGGCCGGGGGCCGCGCCCGGTGGCCCTACGACGCGCGTCGTGCCCGGCCTCGTCCTCCGGCGCCGCGCCCGGCCCGTGGCGTCCGGCCCCCGCCGTCGAACCCGCCCCCGACCCCCGGCGCCCCCTACCGCCCCGCCCCGCGGGCCGTCTCGCGGAAGGCTCCCGGGGTCACCCCGGCCCGCTGCTGGAAGAACTTCGAGAAGTTCGCGGCGTCCTCGAAGCCCAGGCGTTCCCCGACCCGGACGACCGCCAGGTCGCTGTGGGCCAGCAGCCGCTTGGCCTCCAGCACCACCCGCCGGTCGATGAACTCCTTGGCGCCCACCCCGGCCGCGGCCAGGGTGGCGCGGGAGAGGGTGCGGGGCGCGTAGCCGAGGGCGCGGGCGTAGTCGGCGACCCGGTGGGTCGTGGCGAAGTCGCGTTCCACCGCGGCGCGGAAGCGGAGGAACGCGTCCGCCGGTGCCGGGACCCGGCTGCCCACCGGCGCGGTGAGGTGCGCCAGTCGCAGGACCAGCACGGACAGCAGGTGGCGCAGGACGTCGGCGTGTACGTCGGCGGGGAGCCCGGCGCCGGTGCGGAAGTCGGCCGCGAGATGGCGTACCGCGCAGGTCACCGCCTCGCGGTCGGTGCCGACGGGCTGCCACAGCACGGGGTGGAACGGGTCGTCGGCCAGCGCCGCGACGGGTGAGCCGGGCGGCAGGGAGTTCGGCTGGGCGAGGATCACCGTGCCCTCGATCCGGGCCGCGTCCCCGAAGCTCTGCACCTGGCCGGGGCGCACCCAGAGCACCGAGCCCTCGGTCAGCCAGTAGCCCGTGAAGTCCACGGTGTGCGAGGTGGCGCCCGAGTCGACGACCACGAGCTGGTGGAAGTCCAGCCGCTGCGGCCGGGGCAGCAGTCCCTCGGGCGCCCGGGCGCGCAGCTCGGCGACGGTCATCACCTCGATGCCCTGCGGTGTGCCCGGCGGCGGCCGGTAGGTGAGCTCGACGATGCCGTCGGCCTGGCTGGTGCCGCCGATGGCGTCCGTGCACTCGTGTCGCTTTTTCACCATGACAGGACCCGAGCGTACCTGGCCGGGCTGACACAGCCCTCGTAGCGTTGTCATCAGTCACCACAGTGATTTCACGGACAACTACTCAGAGGAGAACGAGGTGAACGCCATGGCACGGCCCCGGCAGACCGTCACCTACGCATTCGACGCCTACTGCGGCTGGTGCTACGGCTACGGCCCCACCGTCCGCGAGTTCGCGGCCGTGAACGCCGACCGGCTCGACCTGCGGGTGCTGAGCGGCGGCCTGTTCACCGGCGCCCGGGCACAGCCGGTAGGCGCGTACGCCTCGTACATCCCGCAGTCGGACGCCCGGATCGCCGAGCTGACGGGCGCGGTCTTCGGCGCGGCGTACTCCCGGGCGGTGGCGGAGGGCACGACCGTGCTCGACTCCGCCGACGCGGCGACGGCGCTGGCCGCGCTGGCCCGGCAGGCGCCCGAGCGGACGCTCGAACTGGCGGGGGCGCTCCAGGGCGCCTGGTACCGCGACGGGCGCAGCCTGTCCGACCCCGCCACCCTCAAGGCCGTCGCCGCCGAGGCCGGCCTGGACGCGGACGCGGCGGCCGCCGCCTACGCCCGTCCCGACGTCCGGCAGGAGGCGCTGGCCGGCTTCCGCGAGGTCCGGCGGCTGGGCGTCGACAGCTTCCCCACCCTGCTGCTGCACACCGCCGACGGCGGCGTCCGCCGGCTCGGCGGCCCCGCGACCTCCGCGCAGGCGCTCACCCGTGCTCTCGACGAGCATGGAACCGGCGCGTAATCCCTCTCGAACCCCACCAAACCCCTCAGGAGAACCCCATGGCGAAGATCGCCCTCTTCGGCGCCAACGGAACGATCGGCAGCCGCGTGCTGCGCGAGGCCCTCGACCGCGGACACCAGGTGACGGCCGTCGTCCGCGACCCCGCCAAGCTCACCGAGCAGCACGCCAACCTCACGGTCACCACCGGTGACGTGCTCGACCCGCAGTCCGTCGCCGCCGCGGCCCAGGGCCAGGACGTCGTCGTCAGCGCGGTCGGCGGCGGCGACGGCCCGGGCCACGTCGCCACCATCAAGCCCGCCGCGGAGTCCCTGGTCGCCGGCCTGCGTACGCTCGGCGACGCGGCACCCCGGCTGATCGCGGTCGGCGGCGCCGGCTCGCTGCGCACGCCGGACGGCAAGCAGGTCTGGGACGCGGAGGGGCTGCCCGAGTTCCTGCTCCAGATCATGCACGCCCACGGTGACGCCCTGGACTTCTACCGCACGGTCACCGACGTGCGCTGGACCAACCTCAGCCCGGCCGGCCTGATCGAGCCCGGCGAGCGCACCGGCGCCTACCGCACCGGCCTGGACGACCTGGTCGTGGACGAGAACGGCAAGAGCCGCATCTCGGCGGAGGACTACGCCGTCGCCCTCGTCGACGAGATCGAGAAGCCGCGGCACATCGGCGAGCGCTTCACGGTCGCCGACTGACCTCACGAAGCCGTGCCCACCGGAAAGTTCGATCGGATTCGACCGGGGAGTCCCTGGTGAAGGACCCGGTGGGTAGGCTCGCTTGCCATGGAGCACGAGGTTTTCGTTCCGTTCCCCGTCGGTGACGTCCGGCGGGCCCTGGCCGACCCCGCCCGGGTGGTCCGGTGCGTCCCGGGCCTCCAGCAGGACGAGGGCGGGGCGGACGACGCGGGCGGCGCGCCGGCGAACACCGGCATCACGGTGGCCGGCCGGCTGCGGCTGCGCATCGGCGGGTCGACGATCACCTACCGGGGGTCGCTGCGGCTGACCGAGCACGACGGCGCGTACGAGCTGTCCGCCGAGGGCACCGAGGCCCGCGGCTCGGCGTCCGTGTCGCTCACCCTGAGCGCCCTGCCCGAGGAGGCCCCCGGCGGCACCCGGGTGGCCTGCTCCGGAACGGTCTCCCGGGCCGGCCGGCTGGCCGAGTTCGACACCCGGACGGCCGAGGGCACGGCCCGCCGGCTGCTGGACCGCTTCGCCACCGCGCTCGCCGAGGAACTGGCCCAGGACGTCCGGGACGCGGCGCTCCGCGACGAGCTGCCGCCCCTGGACGACGAGGCGTTCGTCCCCGCTTCCGAGGTGCTGCCCGCCGAGGTCCTGCCGGACGACGAGCCGCCGGCCGAGGCGGCCCACGCCCGCCGGACGATGATCGGCCGCAGCGCCGAGGAGGTCGACCACGCCCCGCCGCGCGGCCGGTACGCACCGGTCCCCGCGCCCGAGACCACGTCCGGCCGGGCGGCCCTGCGCTGGGCGGCCCCGGCGGCGGCCGTCGCCCTCGCCTCCGCCGTGGTCGTCGGCCGGGTGCTGCGCCGCAGACGGTGACCGGAGGGCCGTGACCCGCAGGCGGTGACCGGGGGCGGTGACCCGAGGGCGGCGTCCCGGGCGGGACGCCGCCGCGTGCGTGCGCCGGAGCGCGCCTATCGTCGGGAGGGTGACCAACGCTCAGACGACACTGACCGCAGGCAAGGCCGCGGTGACCGTGGACCAGGAGAACGGCTGCCGCCTCTCCAGCCTCAGGATCGACGGGACCGAACTCCTCCGCCAGGGACCGAAGTACGGCTCCTTCCCCATGGTCCCGTGGTGCGGGCGGATCGCCCAAGGCCGGTTCCGCAACGGCGGCGAGACGCACCAGATGCCACTGAACCACCTCCCGCACCCGCACGCGCTGCACGGCACCGGCCGCGACACGGCCTGGCGAGTCTCCCGGGCCGAGGACTCCTTCGCCGCGTTCACCTACGACCTCGCAGCCCCCTGGCCGTACCCCGGCCGCGTCACCCAGTTGGTGGAGCTGGCCGAGGACTCGCTGACGCTCACCATGGGCGTCGAGGCGGCCTCGGACTCGTTCCCGGCGCAGGCCGGCTGGCACCCCTGGTTCCTGCGCAACCTCGGCACCGGCGGCGACGCCGAGCTGGACTTCGCCCCCGCCTGGCAGGAGGAGCGCGGCGACGACCACCTGCCGACCGGCCGGCGGATCGACCCGCTCCCCGGCCCGTGGGACGACTGCTTCGGCATGCCGGACGGCGTCGCGGTGACCCTGACCTGGCCCGGGGTCCTGGAGCTCAAGATCACCAGCCGCGCCGAGTGGGTCGTCGTCTACGACGAGCAGGACGAGGCCGTCTGCGTCGAGCCGCAGTCCGGACCACCCAACGGGCTGAACACCATGCCCCGCCTGGTCACCCCCATCGACCCGCTGGAGATCTCCACCACGTGGAGCTGGCGGAGCCTGGCATAGGCTCATGCCCATGAACGCGCGTGACGCCCTGCTGCAGCAGATCAAGGACAAGGCCGTGGTCCACGGCAAGGTGACCCTCTCCTCCGGCAAGGAGGCCGACTACTACATCGACCTGCGCCGGATCACCCTCGACGCCGAGGCCGCCCCGCTGGTCGGCCAGGTGATGCTGGACGCCACCGCCGACCTGGAGTACGACGCCGTGGGCGGGCTGACCCTGGGCGCCGACCCGGTCGCCACCTCGATGCTGCACGCCGCCGCCGCGCGCGGCCGGAAGCTGGACGCCTTCGTCGTCCGCAAGGCGCAGAAGACGCACGGCATGCAGCGCCGCATCGAGGGCCCGGACATCAAGGGCCGCCGGGTGCTCGTCGTCGAGGACACCTCCACCACCGGCGGCTCGCCGCTGACCGCCGTGGAGGCGGCCCGCGAGGCGGGCGCCGAGGTCGTCGCCGTGGCGACGATCGTCGACCGCGGGGCCGCCCAGGCCATCGCCGACGCCGGCCTGCGGTACGTCACCGGTTACCAGCTCGGGGACCTCGAACTGGGCTGACCTGCGGTTTCCCCAAGGGTGTCGATGACGGGTGCGTGGTTTCACGTGAAACCACGCACCCGTCGGCGTATGCGGCCATGGCCTGGCCGGGACGCACCGTGTGGAGCGAATCGGGGAGTCTGGGAAGATGGGGACGACGATGAACGTCGCCCCTAGGTCAGGGCCCATCCGTAGCTTCACCCGCACATCACAAGGAGCGGACAGATGCCCATCGCAACTCCCGAGGTCTACAACGAGATGCTCGACCGGGCGAAGGCAGGCAAGTTCGCCTACCCGGCCATCAACGTGACCTCGACGCAGACGCTGCACGCCGCGCTGCGCGGTTTCGCCGAGGCGGAGAGCGACGGCATCATCCAGATTTCCACCGGTGGTGCGGAGTTCCTGGGCGGCCAGTACAGCAAGGACATGGTCTCCGGCGCCGTCGCGCTGGCCGAGTTCGCGCACGTCGTGGCCAAGAAGTACCCGGTCAACATCGCCCTGCACACCGACCACTGCCCCAAGGACAAGCTGGACGGCTACGTCCGCCCGCTGCTGAAGATCTCCCAGGAGCGCGTGGCCGCCGGGCAGAACCCGTTGTTCCAGTCCCACATGTGGGACGGCTCCGCCGAGAAGCTCGACGAGAACCTGGCCATCGCCAAGGAGCTGCTCGCCGAGGCCGTCAAGGCGAAGATCATCCTCGAGGTCGAGATCACCCCGACCGGTGGCGAGGAGGACGGCGTCACCCACGAGATCAACGACGAGCTCTACACCACCGTCGCCGACGTCGAGAAGACCGCCGAGGCGCTGGGCCTGGGCGAGAAGGGCCGCTACCTGCTGGCCGCCTCCTTCGGCAACGTCCACGGCGTCTACAAGCCGGGCAACGTCGTCCTCCGCCCCGAGTTGCTCCGCGAGCTCCAGGACGGCATCGCCGCCAAGCACGGCAAGCAGGACCCGTTCGACTTCGTCTTCCACGGCGGCTCGGGCTCCACCGAGGAGGAGATCCGCACCGCGCTGGAGAACGGCGTCGTGAAGATGAACCTCGACACCGACACCCAGTACGCCTTCACCCGCCCGGTGGCGGCCCACATGTTCAAGAACTACGACGGCGTCCTGAAGGTCGACGGCGAGGTCGGCAACAAGAAGACCTACGACCCGCGCACCTGGGGCAAGCTGGCCGAGGCGAGCATGGCCGAGCGCGTCACCAAGGCGTGCGCCGACCTGCGTTCGACGGGCACCAAGCTCAAGTAGTCGCAGAGCCACGGCAAAGGGCCCGGCGGTCGCCGGGCCCTTTCGCGTGGCCTCCCCAGGCGCCTCGGGGGACCATCGGAAGCATGAGCGAATCCGAGCGGCCCCCGGCGGAACGGCAAGCGGCCACCGCGCCCGGAGCACCGGCCGCGGACACCGGCCCCGGGATCCGGATGGGCACGGCCACCGGACGGTTCGTGCTGCTCACGGCCGTCCTCGGGTCCGGCATGGCGATGCTGGACAGCACCGTCGTCAACGTCGCCCTGCCGCACATCGGCGCGGATCTGGGCGCCGACCTGGCCGTCCTCCAGTGGACGGTGAACGCCTACATGCTCACCCTCGCCGGTCTGATCCTCCTCGGCGGATCGCTCGGCGACCGGTTCGGGCGGCGCCGGGTGTTCGTCGTCGGCGTGGTGTGGTTCGCGCTCGCCTCCCTGCTCTGCGGGATCGCCCCGAACGCCGGGGTGCTGATCGCCGCCCGCGCGCTCCAGGGCGTCGGCGGGGCCCTGCTCACCCCCGGCTCCCTCGCCCTCCTCCAGTCCGTGTTCCGGCCCGACGACCGGGCCGCCGCCGTCGGCGCCTGGTCCGGCCTGGGCGGCGTGGCCTCCGCGATCGGCCCGTTCGTGGGCGGCTGGCTGGTGGACGGGCCCGGCTGGCGCTGGGTCTTCCTGATCAACCTGCCGGTCGCGGCCGTCTGCGTCCCGGTGGCCCTCCGCCACGTCCCCGAGACCCGGGACCCCACGGCCCGCGGGCGTTTCGACGCGGCCGGCGCCGCCCTCGGCGCCCTGGCCCTCGCCCTGGTCACCTACGCCCTGATCGCCGCCCCCCACCGGGGAGCGTCCCCCTGGGTCATCGGCCCGGCCGTCGCCGGAGTGCTGCTCGGCGTCCTCTTCGTGTACGTCGAGGGGCGCCTCGCCGACCCGATGCTGCCGCCGGGCATCTTCGCGATCCGGACGTTCTCGGCGGTCAACGCCGTCACCGTCTGCGTTTACGCGGCCTTCAGCGGCTTCTTCTTCCTCTCCGTGCTCCAGCTCCAGATCGTCGCCGGCTGGTCCGCGCTGGCCGCCGGCACCGCGCTGCTGCCCACCACCGTCCTGATGCTGCTGCTCTCCTCCCGCGCGGGCCGGTTCGGGCAGGCGATCGGCCCCCGGCTGCCGCTCACCGCCGGGCCGCTGCTGTGCGCGGCGGGCATGCTGCTGATGACCCGGGCCGGAGCGGGCGCCGTCTACTGGCGGGACGTGCTGCCCGCCCTCGTCGTCCTGGGCCTCGGCATGACCCTCCTCGTCGCCCCGCTCACCGCCACCGTCCTGGCCTCGGTCGACGTCGGCCGGGCCGGCCTGGCCAGCGGCATCAACAACGCCGCCGCCCGGGCCGCCGGCCTGGTCGCGGTGGCGGCGCTGCCGCTGCTCGCCGGGATGGGCCCCGAGGCGTACCGCGACCCCGGCGCCTTCGGGAGCGCCTTCCGGCGGGCGATGGCCTGGTGCGCAGGGTCGCTGGTGGTGGGCGCGGTCCTGGCCTGGACGACGATCCGCGAGCCGCGTCGCGGCGGCTGCCACCCGGAGTGCGACTTTCACTGCGGAGTGACCTCGCCTCCGCTGGATCCCGGGGAGAACGGATCCCGCCGCCCGTCGGAGCCGCCGGAGCCGGGGTGACGCCTCTCCTGGCGCCCCCGCGGCGACAGTGCAGACTGGAGCCCATGGCCATTCACCAGAACCTCCTCGGGGGACCGCCCCCGACCCACCTGCCCGACGACCCCGAGCCGCGCGAACTGCTCGCCTCCGGCGCCGCGCCCTCCGAGGTCGCCGCCAAGTACCCCGCCTCCTCGCTCGCCTGGGCGCAGCTCGCCGACGAGGCGTTCGAGGCCGGCCGGGTCGTCGAGTCGTACGCCTATGCCCGCACCGGCTACCACCGCGGCCTCGACGCGCTGCGCCGCAGCGGGTGGAAGGGGCACGGGCCGGTGCCGTTCGAGCACGAGCCCAACCGGGGCTTCCTGCGGGCGCTGCACGCGCTGGCGCGGGCCGCGCAGGCGATCGGGGAGCAGGAGGAGTACGAGCGGTGCTCGGCGTTCCTGCGGGACAGCTCGCCGACTGCCGCCAACACGCTGGGCTGAGCGCCTGCGGCGGGCCGGTGCCCCGGTCCCTCCCTTTCTCCGTTTCCCGGGGGCTAGCCCCCAGCCCCCCCGATCGCGGCTCCGCCGCTCGTCCTCAAGCGCCGGACGGGCTGAATCAGCCCGTCCGGCACACCCCTTGCGGGCGCGCCCCCAGGGACGCATGATGCGAACAGGGGACCGGGGCTCCAACGCGACGGAAAGGGGCGGACCGCTACCCGGAAGCCGCATGCAGCGCCGAGGAGCCCACGATGCCGCAGCCGCCCACGCCCCCCTCCCTCGAGTTCGAGGCCACGACGCCCTACGAGGACTACGTCCGCGCCGAGGTCCTCTCCACCCTCCAGCACCCGGTCACCGACGATCCGGGAGAGCTCGCGTTCCTCGTCACCACCCAGGTGATGGAGCTGTGGTTCACGCTCCTCGTCCACGAGTGGGAGACCGCCGCCCGCGCGCTGCGCCGGGACGACCTGCCCACGGCGCTCGCCGCATTGGAGCGTTCGGTGCACGAGCTGGGGTCGCTCAACGCGTCCTGGGAGCCCATCGCCCGGCTGACGCCCGCCCAGTTCAACCGGTTCCGGCCGGCGCTCGGCGAGGCGTCCGGGTTCCAGTCGGCCATGTACCGCCGGGTGGAGTTCCTGCTCGGCGAGAAGACCACGTCCCTGCTGGTGCCCTACCGCAACGTGCCGCGCGTCCACGCCCGGCTGGAGAAGGCGCTGCACGAACCGTCGCTGTACGACGAGGCGTTGCGCTGGCTCGCCCGGCACGGCCACCCGGTGCCCCGCGCGGTGCTCGACCGGGACGTGGCGGCGCGCTACGAGCCCGATCCGGGCGTGGAGGAGGTGTGGCGGCGCGTCTACGCCGACGACCAGGGCGGCGACGCGTACCGGCTCGGCGAGCGGCTGACCGAGATCGCCGAGCGGGTGTGGCGCTGGCGCAACGACCATCTGGTCGCCACCCGGCGGGCGATGGGCGCCAAGCCGGGCACCGGCGGCTCGTCGGGCGTCGCCTGGCTGGAGAAGCGGGCCTCGAAGACGGTGTTCCCGGAGCTGTGGACGGCGCGCGGCCGTGTCTGACGCCGACGGCACCCCGGAGGCCGCCCGCCTGGACGCCGCTGACGAACTGCGGTCGAAGCGCGCCGCGTTCGAGCTCGACGACGACACCGTCTACCTCGACGGCAACTCGCTCGGCGCCCTGCCGCGTACCGTCGCCCCCCGCCTCGCCGACGTCGTCCGCCGCGAGTGGGGGCGGCTGCGGATCCGTTCCTGGGAGGAGTCCGGCTGGTGGGCCGCGCCCGAGCGCGTCGGCGACCGGATCGGACGGCTGGTCGGGGCCGCGCCCGGGCAGGTGGTGGTGGGCGACTCGACCAGCGTCAACGTCTTCAAGGCCGTGGTGGCCGCCGTCCGCCTGGCGGGGGACGGCCGCGACGAGATCCTCGTCGACGCCGCCACGTTCCCGACCGACGGCTACATCGCCGCGTCCGCCGCCCGGCTGACGGGCCACCGGATCCGCGCCGTCCCGGCCCCCGACCTCGCCGCCGCGGCCGGTCCGCGGACCGCCGCCGCCCTGGTCAACCACGTCGACTATCGCACCGGCCGGCTCCACGATCTGCCCGGCACCACCGCCGCCCTGCATGCCGCGGGCGCGCTCGCCGTCTGGGACGTGTGCCACAGCGCGGGCGCGCTGCCCGTCGGGCTGGACGAGCACGGCGTGGACCTCGCGGTCGGCTGCACGTACAAGTACCTGAACGGCGGCCCCGGTTCGCCCGCGTTCCTCTACGTCCGCCGCGACCACCAGGACCGCTTCGACTCCCCGCTCCCCGGCTGGAACTCGCACGCCGACCCGTTCTCCATGGATCCCGCCTTCCGGCCGGCCGACGGCGCGGCGCGCGGCCGGACCGGGACGCCCGAGATCCTCTCCCTGCTGGCCCTGGACGCCGCGCTGGACGTCTGGGACGGCGTCGACCTCGCCGCCGTCCGCGCCAAGAGCCTCGCGCTCACCGACTTCTTCCTGCGCCGCGTGGCCGCGCTCGTCCCGCCCGGCCGGGTGGAGCCCGTCACCCCCGCCGCGCACGCCGAGCGCGGCAGCCAGGTGTCGCTGCGCTGCCCGTCGGGCGCGGAGGACGTCATGGCCGCGCTGGTGCGGCGCGGCGTCGTCGGCGACTTCCGCCGCCCGGACGTGCTCCGGTTCGGCTTCGCGCCGCTGTACACCACCTTCGCGGAGGCCGAGCGGGCGGCGCGGACCCTCGCGGAGGTGCTGTGAAGGGCGAGGAAGAGGCGCTGTTCGGGCTCCCGTACGTCCCGCCCGACGCCACCACCGCCTACGGCCCGCACCCCGACCAGCTCGTCGACCACTACCTGCCCACCACCCCCGTCCCCAACGGCGTCCGCGTCACCCTGCTGCACGGCGGTTTCTGGCGCGCCGCCTGCGACCGGCGGCACCTGGCCCCGCTCGCGGCCGCGCTGGCCGCGCGCGGGTTCGACACCGTCCTCGCCGAGTACCGGCGGGTCGGCGGCGGGGGCGGCTGGCCCGCCACCTTCGAGGATGTGCGGTCCGCGCTCGCCGTCGGACCACCGAGCTCCTGGCCGCACGTCCTCGTCGGCCACTCGGCCGGCGGCCACCTCGCGCTGTGCGCCGCCGCGCGGGAGGACACGGGGGTGGACGCGGTGGTGGCCGTCGCCGCCGTCGCCGACCTGGCCCGGGCCCGGGAGCTGGGGACCGGCGGCGGCGCCGTCGACGCGCTGCTCGGCGACCGTCCGGCGACGGAGGCCGACCCGGCGCTGCTGCGGCCCCGCGTCCCCGTCGCGCTGCTGCACGGCTCGGCCGACCCCGAGGTACCGGTGGAGCTGTCCCACCGCTACGCCGTCGCCGCCCGGCTGCTGGGCACGGCCGGGCTGCGCGTCCTGCCCGGCGTCGGGCATTACGCGCCGGTGACCCCCGGCACCCCGGCCTGCGACGCGCTGCTGGCGCTGGTGGAGTCGAGCGTCCGGCCGGGGCCCGGCACCGGCCGCGTAGTACTTGAGACGGACGCCGACGGATCCCCATGAACGGGGACGACGTACGCCGTCCGGATGCTTACGGTGGAACGCGTGAACCATTCCCCCGGGACGACCCTCCGCAGTGAGCTGCTCGTGCTGAAGAGCGCCCTCGACGGCATCCACCGCGACCTCTTCGCCGACGCCTTCGCCTTCCGGCCGCTGGCACCGCTCGCGGACGGCAGCCGGCTCCTCGCCATGGTGCCGCGCGCGACCCGCCGCTACGTCCGGTGGCTGCCGCACGCCGCGCTGGTGGCGTTCACCTTGTTCCTGATGCTCCAGGCGCTGGTGCAGGGCGGGACGCCGATGACCTCGCTGCTCGTCGGGGTGCCCATCCTGCTGACCCTGGTCCGGCCGATCGGCGCGTGGTGGTGCTCGGTCGCCGTGATCTTCCTGTCGAGCGTCGCCGTCATGGGGTCCGGCCTGTCGATGTCGATCCCGTTCGCCGTCCACGCCCTGGTCATGCTGCTCGTCGCGATGCGCAGCCGGCCGCGGGTGGCCGGCGAGATGTGGCTGGCGACGGCGGGCATCGGGGTCTTCCTGACCGTGATCCACCCGGTGATCGCCGGCCCCTCGCTCTTCGAGTACCTCGTCATCTCGGGCGTCCTGCTCTTCGCGGTCCTCGCGTTCCGCGTGCTGCGGGAATCCCGGGAGCAGGTGGCCGTCCAGACGGCCGTCACCGAGGTCGAGCGGTCCCGGCGGACCGTCCTGGAGGAGCGCACGACCATCGCCCGCGAGCTGCACGACGTCGTCGCGCACCACATGTCCGTCGTCGCCATCCAGGCCGAGGCGGCCCCCTACCGCGTCCAGGACACCCCGCCCGAGCTGGCCGCCGCGTTCGCCACCATCCGGGAGAACGCCGTGGCCGCCCTCACCGAGCTGCGCCGGGTCCTCGGCGTCATCCGCTCCGACAGCTCGGACGTCTTCGACGCCCCGGAGGCCCCGCAGCCGACCCTGGACGCGCTGGACGGGCTGCTGGCCAACGTCCGGCAGGCCGGGCTCACCGTCGAGCACGTCGTCACGGGCGCGGTGCGGCCGCTGCCGCAGGGCGTGGAGCTCTCGGCGTACCGGATCGTCCAGGAGGCGCTGAGCAACGTCCTGCGGCACGCGCCCGGCTCCACGGCGCGCGTCGAGGTCGCGTACGTCCTCGGCGGGCTCGGCCTGCGCGTCGTCAACGGGCCGCCCGACCGGACCGCCAAGCCGTCGCCCGGCGCCGGCCACGGCGTCCTCGGCATGCGCGAGCGCGTCGGGATGCTCGGCGGGGAGATGACGGCGGAGCCGACGGCGGACGGTGGCTACGAGGTCAGCGCCTTCCTGCCCGTCGACGTCCGGGCGGAGGCCGCCGCGTGAGCATCAGGGTGCTGATCGTCGACGACCAGATGATGGTCCGCGAGGGCTTCTCCGTCCTGCTCAACGCCCAGACCGACATCGAGGTCGTCGGCGAGGCCGTGGACGGGCGCCAGGCGCTGGAGCGTGTCGCGGAGCTGCGCCCCGACGTCGTCCTCATGGACATCCGGATGCCCGGGCTCAACGGGATCGACGCCACCCGGGAGATCGTCGCCGCCGACGCGGACGCGAAGGTGCTGGTCCTCACCACCTTCGACCTCGACGAGTACGTCTACCAGGCGCTGCGCGCCGGGGCGAGCGGCTTCCTGCTCAAGGACGCCTCCGCCCGGCAGCTCGCCGACGGCGTCCGCGTCGTCGCCGCCGGCGAGGCGCTGCTCGCGCCCACGGTGACGAAGCGGCTCATCCACGAGTTCTCACGGCTCGGCACGCCGCGGCAGCCGACGCAGGAGCGGATCGGGGAGCTCACGGAGCGGGAGACGGAGGTGCTGGTGCTGGTCGCCCAGGGGCGGTCGAACGCGGAGATCGCGGAGTACCTGGTGGTGGCCGAGTCGACGGTGAAGACGCATGTGAGCCGGATCCTGGTGAAGCTGGGGTTGCGGGACCGGACGCAGGCCGCGGTGTTCGCGTACGAGGCGGGGCTGATCACGCCGGGTGGGTAGCGGGCGGGGGCGCCTGCGGCGGGCTGAGCCCCAGGCCCGCCCCTTCGCCGATTCCTGGGGGCTGCGCCCCCAGACCCCCTTGTCCTCAAACGCCGGACGGGCTGATTCAGCCCGTCCGGCGTTTGAGGACCTCGCGGCGAAGCCGCGATGCCGGGGTGCGGGCCCTCCTGCAAGAAACGGTGAAAGGGCGGGGCTGGGGCTCCTCACCCCGGCAACACCAACCGCCAAGCCTCCCCCAGCGCCGTCCACGTCCGCTCCCCCACCGGCCCCCGCAGCCGCTCGTCGGCCCGGTAACGGAAGTCGGGGCCGGAGAGGGTGACCGTCCGGGCGCGGCACCGCAGCGGAGCCACAGCGCCCTGCGGGTGCACGGACACCTCCGCCAGCCCACCGGCCGCCGTGACGGCCACCCGCTCCAGCGGCCGGTCCTCGTCGGCCAGCAGTACCCCGTCCGCCTCCACCCGCAGCCGCGGGCCGGTCATGGGCCGGGCCGCCGGGCGGGAGAGCAGGGCCAGGGCGGTGCGGGCCGTCCGCGCGGCGGGGGACCACCACGGGCGGTCCGCGGGGCGGGGCGCCGCCGTGTAGCCGGTCCGGGTCCGCGGCCGTTCCGCGGGCGCCCAGAGCCCGCCGAGGACCACGCCGTCGTCCTCGTCGGCCAGCAGGCCCAGCCGCCGTTCGACGCCGTCCAGGACCGCCCTGGCCGCCGCCACGGCGCCCAGGGGGACGCCCAGCGCGCGGGCGACCGACAGGGCGGGCAGCGGGCCGACGGGCACCCAGGCGAGGGACGCGTCCATCAGCTCCCGCTCCCGGTGCAGCAGCCCGACGACCCGCAGTAAGGCGCGGTCGTCGCCGACGACGACCGTCCGCCGCCGGCCGCGCCGGGCGACGGCCCGGGCGACCTCGCCGGGGCCGTCCGGGAGGCAGATTCTGGCCATCGACCCGGCCGTCAGCACGTCCTTGGCGATCCGCACGGATTCACCGTCCACGCGCCGTGCGACCGGGTCGACGACGATCAGCAGCTGCTGTCCAGTCGGGTCTGCAGCCGACACGTTCGTCCTTCCTCAGGTAACCTCTCGGTGCAAGAGCCCCTGTCGCTGTTGCGCCAGGGGCTTCGTCTATCCGGGGCACCGGTTCGACGGCTCTCGCGGTGGTGGACGCCCTGAAACATGGGCTCACGCCACCCGTCGCACGTTGGACATGCCCCGCCCGGAAGGGGTGTACGCCTGTGCCCGCACTTGTGCTGCTCGGTGCTCAGTGGGGTGACGAGGGCAAGGGAAAGGCCACCGACCTGCTCGGTGGCTCCGTGGACTATGTGGTGCGTTACCAAGGCGGCAACAACGCCGGTCACACGGTGGTCGTCGGTGACCAGAAATACGCGCTGCATCTCCTCCCCTCCGGGATCCTCTCGCCGGGGTGCACCCCGGTCATCGGCAACGGCGTCGTCGTCGACCCGGCGGTCCTGCTCTCCGAGCTGAGCGGACTGAACGAGCGCGGCGTCGACACGTCGAAGCTCCTGGTCAGCGGCAACGCGCACCTGATCACGCCGTACCACACCACGGTCGACAAGGTGACCGAACGCTTCCTCGGGAAGCGGAAGATCGGCACCACCGGCCGCGGCATCGGCCCGACCTACGCCGACAAGATCAACCGCGTGGGCATCCGGGTCCAGGACCTCTACGACGAGTCGATCCTGACCCAGAAGGTCGAGGCGGCCCTCGACTTCAAGAACCAGATCCTGGCGAAGCTCTACAACCGCCGCGCGATCGAGCCGGCCCGCATCGTCGAGGAGATGCTCGGCTACGCGGACCAGATCAAGCCGTTCGTGGCCGACACCACGCTGATCCTGAACAACGCCATCGACGAGGGCAAGGTCGTCCTCTTCGAGGGCGGCCAGGGCACCCTGCTGGACGTCGACCACGGCACGTACCCCTTCGTGACCTCCTCGAACCCGACCGCGGGCGGCGCCTGCACGGGTGCGGGCGTCGGCCCCACGAAGATCAACCGGGTGATCGGCATCCTCAAGGCGTACACCACCCGCGTGGGCGCCGGTCCGTTCCCGACCGAGCTGTTCGACGAGGACGGCGAGAAGCTCCGCACCATCGGCGGCGAGCGCGGTGTCACCACCGGCCGCGACCGCCGCTGCGGCTGGTTCGACGCGGTGATCGCCCGCTACGCGACCCGCGTCAACGGCCTCACGGACTTCTTCCTCACCAAGCTCGACGTGCTCACCGGCTGGGAGCAGATCCCGGTCTGCGTCGCGTACGAGATCGACGGCAAGCGCGTCGAGGAGCTGCCCTACAGCCAGACCGACTTCCACCACGCGAAGCCGGTCTACGAGATGCTGCCGGGCTGGTCCGAGGACATCAGCAAGGCCAAGACCTTCTCCGACCTGCCGAAGAACGCGCAGGCGTACGTGAAGGCGCTGGAGGAGATGTCCGGCGCCCCGATCTCCGCCATCGGCGTCGGCCCGGGCCGCACCGAGACGATCGAGATCAACTCGTTCCTGTCGTAACGGGAGCGCAGTACGGGGAGCGCCCCGGTGGCCGTCACGGCCACCGGGGCGCTCCCCGTTCCCACTGCTCGGAGCGTTGTCACTGCTTGGAGTAGACCAGCGAGGCGTCCTTCGTCCCCGAGTCGACGAAGTCGCGGCGCATCCGGCCGTCCGGCAGCAGGACCAGCTCCGAGGGGGAGCCCGGCTGGCAGGCGGACGCGGGCTGGGCGCTGGTGACGGTGGACGGGCCGAGGGCCAGGGGGCCGGGGGCGGTGGCGTTGGCGCCGCCGGTCACGGACGCCTCCCAGACGCAGCGGTAGCTCGTTCCGTCGTCCAGGGTGCCGTCGCCGGTGATCTCGACCAGGGCGCCGGAGACGCCCGGCCGGACGGAGAGGACGCGCCTGCTGCGGTGCCCGGCGGTGCCGAACTCCGACTGCCAGGTGCCCTTGTACCGCTCCACCCCGGTGGCCGTCGGCGTCGCGGACGGGCTGGTGGAGGGCGTCGGCGGGGTGCTGCCGGCGTTGGAGCCGGGCTTGGCGTCGCCGCCGCTCCGCGGGGCCGCGGTCGGGGCGGGCGACGCCTTGTCCCCGGACTGGTGCTTCACCACGTACACCGTTCCGGCGCCCGCCAGCAGTCCCGCCGCCGCGATGGCGACGAGCGCCAGCGGCTTCCGGGACCGGGACGCCGGCGCCGGGGCCGGCGGGTACGCGGCGGGCGGCGGGCCGTACGGGCCGGGGTGGTGGTGCGGGTACCCGTAGCCGGGCGGCGGCGGATGGGCACCGGAGCCGCCGGGGTGGCCGACGGACGTGGTGGCGGCCGTCGTGGTCGCGGGGTCCACCGGCGGGTACGCGGACGGCGGCGTCCCCGGCGTGAGGGGGACGACGTCCGTGGGCCGCTCGGACGCGGGTGTCCCGGCGGAGGGCGTTCCGGCAGTGGGTATTCCGGCAGCGGATATGGGACCCGGCGGCGTATCGGCCTCCACCGGGTCCTCGGCGTCCAGCAGCCCCACCGCGTGCCGCCCGAGCTGGGCGACGAGCCCGGCCGGCAGCCACGGCTCGGCGGACCGCAGGTCGGCCAGCTCCTCGCGGGCACCGGTGCGCTCCAGCACCTGCTCGGTGGTGGGCCGGGCGGCGGGGTCCTTGGCCAGACAGTCGGTGATCAGCGGCAGCAGCGGCTCCGGAACGCCGGCGAGGTCCGGCTCCTCCTCCGCGACCCGGAACATCAGGGCGTGGACGCCGCTGTCGGACGTCCCGAAGGGCATCCGCCCGGTCGCCGCGTAGGCGAGCACCGAGCCCATGCAGAACACGTCGCTGGCCGGTGTCACCTCGCGGCCGCGCACCTGCTCGGGCGACATGAAGCCGGGGGAGCCCACGGCGGCGCCGGTGCGGGTGAGGCCGTCCCCGTCGGTGACGGTCTCCAGGGCGCGCGCGATGCCGAAGTCGATGACGCGCGGCCCGTCGAGCGTGATCAGCACGTTGGACGGCTTGAGGTCGCGGTGGACGATGCCCGCGGCGTGGATGGCCTGGAGCGCGCGGGCGAGCCCCGCCGCCAGGATCCGGACGGAACGCTCGGGCAGCGGCCCGAAGTCCCGTCCGATCACCTGCCGCAGGGAGGGCCCGGCGATGTAGCCGGTGGCGACCCAGGGCACCGCCGCCTCGGTGTCGGCGTCCAGGACGGGGGCGGTCCACTCCCCTCCCACCCGGCGGGCCGCCCGCACCTCGCGCCGGAAGCGGTCGCGGAACTCCTCCCGACCGGCCAGCTCCGGCTGGACGAGTTTGACCGCGACCGTACGGCCGCGGTCCGAGCGGGCCAGATAGACCCGGCCCATGCCGCCCGCGCCGAGCCGGCGGAGCAGCCGGTAGGCGCCGAGTGTGCGTGGGTCTTCGGGCGACAGGGCATCCATGCCGTCAGCACTCCTTCCCCCCGTGATTTCCCCCGTTGTTCCAGAGCCGGAGGATAGTCGTACGGCAAGAGGGCCGGAGCCCCGCGCGGGAAAGTGCGGGGCTCCGGCCCTCTGTTCCGGGTGCGGCCGGTTCAGGCGGGGATGATGTTCTCCGCCTGCGGGCCCTTGTGGCCCTGGGTGATGTCGAAGGTGACCTTCTGGCCCTCCGTCAGTTCCCGGAAGCCGGTGGTCGAGATGTTGGAGTAGTGCGCGAAGACGTCGGCGCCGCCGCCGTCCTGCTGGATGAAGCCGAAGCCCTTCTCCGAGTTGAACCATTTCACGATGCCGGTAGCCAAGGTGACTCCTCGATAGGTGGGTGCGCGGGATTTCCGCACGGCGCGGAATTCCGGGGGGACGGGGGCTGGGAGGGTGTTCCGGAGGGCCGGGGAGGCCGGGGTCCGGAAAGAGAAATGCGCCCGAGGTCACAGACCGTCGGGCGCACATGTCATATGGGTACCACCACTGCAACTCGCGACGAACGTAGCATGCGAAACCGAGGCGAATCGGGATTTCCGGCGCGGTGATTCGCGGGGCCGCGGCGGCCCCGTACGGGGTGCGCGGATCCGGCAGTGTGTCGCCGCGCGTGCCGTGTTCCGGACAGTGTGCCGGTGCCTCCGGACGGGCCGGGACCGTACGCTGGGCCCGCGTCAGCGCAGGACAGCCCCATGGCCGGCATCGCATGGGAGCTCCGCCAGAGAACCGCCGAACCGCCGAGGTCGCCGCCCGTGAGCACGCAGCCCGATCCGTCCCGAGGTGCCGCCGTCAAGGCCACCGACCGCGCCCACGTCTTCCACTCCTGGTCCGCCCAGGCCCTCATCGACCCGCTCGCCGTCGCGGGCGCCGACGGCTCGTACTTCTGGGACCACGACGGCAACCGCTATCTCGACTTCTCCTCCCAGCTCGTCAACACCAACATCGGCCACCAGCACCCCAAGGTCGTCGCGGCCGTCCGGGAGCAGGCCGCGCGGCTGTGCACGATCGCGCCCGGCTTCGCCGTGGACGTCCGCGGGGAGGCGGCCCGGCTGATCGCCGAGCGGACGCCCGGCAACCTCGACAAGATCTTCTTCACCAACGGCGGCGCGGAGGCCGTCGAGAACGCCGTCCGCATGGCCCGGCTGCACACCGGGCGGTCCAAGGTGTTCAGCGCCTACCGCTCGTACCACGGCGCGACCGCCGCCGCGATCAACCTCACCGGCGACCCGCGCCGTTGGCCCTCCGACACCGCCTCCGCCGGCGTGGTGCACTTCTGGGCCCCCTTCCTCTACCGCTCCCCGTTCCACGCGGAGACCGAGGAGCAGGAGTGCGAGCGGGCCCTGCGGCACCTGGAGGACGTGCTGGTCTTCGAGGGGCCGCAGACCGTCGCGGCGATCGTCCTGGAGACCGTGCCCGGCACGGCGGGGATCATGGTGCCGCCGCCCGGCTATCTGCCCGGGGTGCGGAAGCTGTGCGACAAGTACGGCGTCGTCATGGTCCTGGACGAGGTGATGGCCGGCTTCGGCCGCACCGGCCGCTGGTTCGCCGCCGACCACTGGGACGTCGTCCCGGACCTGCTGACCTTCGCCAAGGGCGTCAACTCCGGTTACGTCCCGCTCGGCGGCGTCGCGATCTCCGCCGAGATCGCCGCGACCTTCGACCGGCGCCCCTACCCGGGCGGCCTCACCTACTCCGGGCACCCGCTGGCCTGCGCCGCCGCCGTGGCGACGATCGGGGCGATGGCCGAGGAGGGCATCGTCGAGAACGCCGCCCGGATCGGCGAGGAGGTCCTCGGCCCCGGACTGCGCGAGCTCGCCGAGCGCCACCCGTCGGTCGGCGAGGTGCGCGGCACCGGCGTCTTCTGGGCGCTGGAGCTGGTCCGCGACCGCGCCACCCGGGAGCCCCTGGTGCCGTACAACGCCTCCGGGGAGGACAACGCCCCGATGGCCGCCTTCACCGCCGCCTGCCGCGCGGCGGGGCTGTGGCCGTTCGTCAACATGAACCGGACGCACGCCGTCCCGCCGTGCACCGTCACCGAGACGGAGGCCAAGGACGGCCTCGCCCTGCTGGACGAGGCGCTCACCGTGGCCGACGCGCACACCGGCTGACGGGCACCGGGACCCCTCCGGGCACGGACGGGCCGGTACGCTCCCCGGCGGCCCTCGCCTATCTTGTTGCGAGGGCCGTTCGCGCGCCGGCGCGCGGTCACGGAAGGGGAGACGGACACCATGCCCGGCAGCGACGCTGTCAAGCGCACGACGCTGCGCTCACAGATCGCCGACGCCCTGCGCGAGGAGGTCATCGCGGGCCGGCTCCCGGCGGGACGGCAGTTCACCGTCAAGGAGATAGCCGAGAGCTACGGGGTCTCGGCCACCCCCGTCCGCGAGGCGCTGCTCGACCTGTGCTCCCAGGGCCTGCTCCACGTCGAGCTGCACAAGGGCTACCGGGTGCGGGAGTTCTCGTACGCGGACTTCCTCGCCATGGTCGAGGCGCGCACGATGATGCTGGAGGGGATGTTCCGGCACGCCACCGAGCAGGCCCTGGGCGCCGCGACCCCGGCCGTACTGGCCTCCGTCCGGCGGCGCGCCGAGGAGGCGTCCCGGGCCGCGAACGCCGGGGACCTCGACATCCTCATCGGCTACGACCTGCGTTTCTGGCGGGAGTTCGCGGCCCTCGTCGGCAACCCCTACATCTCCGACTTCCTGGACCGGGTGCGGGTGCAGTGCTGGGTCTTCATGGTGCCGCTGCTGCGCCGGGTCGGCGACCTGCGCGGACGGCTGTGGTGCGGGCACGTCGAGATGGTGGAGGCACTGGCCCGGCAGGAGGGGCGGGCGGTGCAGCGGATCATCACGGGGTACAACACGCACGCGCTGACGCTGATCAGGTCGTTGACGGGATGAGGGGCGCGGGCGGAGCGGGAGACGCGAGCCGACGTAGGGGCGAATTTCGGACACTCCCGGGCGAAGCGCCCGGCATGACGAGTATTTTCGGTCACTTTTCCGGGCCGATCGCATCCGGGTGTGCAACCCAACGATCACCCGGACACGTCTGGAAAACATGACGTCCCAGAACCCTCCGCCGCCGCCCGCCGACGGACCCCCCGCCGCCGGCTCCGTCGGCCTGTCCGTGGTCGTCCCGGCCTACAACGAGGAAGACCGCCTCGCACCCAGCCTCAAGGCGATCCGGGCCCACCTCGACGCGGAGGGGCCGGACACCTGGGAACTGATCGTCGTCGACGACGGGTCGACGGACGGCACGGCCGACGTGGTCCGGGCCGCCGCCGCCGAGGACCCCCGCGTCCGGCTGCTCGGCTCGCCCGCCAACCGCGGGAAGGGGCACGCCGTCCGCACCGGCGTGCTGGCCTCGCGCGGCCGGCGCGTCCTGGTCACCGACGCCGACCTGGCCGCGCCCATCGCGGAACTGCCGCTCCTGACCGCCCGGCTGGACGAGGGCGCCGCCGCGGCCGTCGGCTCCCGGGCGCTGCCGGGATCGCGCATAGGCATCCGCCAGCACGCCCTGCGCGAGGCCCTGGGCCGGGCGGGCGCCGGCGTCATCCGCGCCCTGGCCGCGCCCGGGGTGCGGGACACCCAGTGCGGGTTCAAGCTCTTCGAGGGCGACCGGGCGCGGATCGCGTTCGCCGCGTCCCGGCTGAACGGCTGGGCGTTCGACGTCGAGATCCTGCGCTTCTTCCGCCAGCGCGGCTGGGCGGTCGCCGAGGTGCCGGTCCGCTGGGACCACCGGCCCGGCTCCAAGGTGCGCGCGCCGGCGTACGCCGCCGTCCTCGGCGACCTGGTCCGGCTGCGGATCCGGGCGGTCCACCCGGCCGGGCCCGCCATCGCCGGCCTCTACCTGCTGCTCGCCCTCTTCCTGTACGGCGGGCTGTGGGCCGCGCCGAACGCGGCGTACCTCGTCGACTCCGCCTCCGACCAGCAGCAGTGGGAGTGGTTCTTCGCGGTCACCGCGGACAACGTCGCCCACCTGCGCGATCCGTTCTTCACCGACCTCCAGAACCATCCCTACGGCGTCAACCTCATGGCCAACACGGCCATGCTCGGCGTCTCCGTCCCCCTCGCGCCCCTGACGCTGGCCCTGGGCCCGCACGTCACCTGGGCGGTGGTGCTCACCGGCGGGGTGGCCGCCACGGCCTGGGCCTGGTACCGGCTGCTGGCGAAACGCTTCGTCCGCGCCCGGTGGGCGGCGGCGCTGGGCGGCGGGTTCTGCGCCTTCGCGCCGCCGATGGTCTCGCACGGCACCGCGCACCCCAACTTCGCCGTGCTCTTCGTCATCCCGCTGATCATCGAGCGGGCGCTGCGGCTCTGCGAGGGCCGGCGGATCCGGCGCGACGGCGTGATCCTCGGCCTGCTCCTCGTCTACCAGGTCTTCCTCGGCGAGGAGGTGCTGCTGCTGGCCGTGACCGGGCTGCTCCTCTTCGCCTTCGGGTACGCGGTCGCCGCGCCCGCGGCGGCGCGGGCGGCCGCCGGGCCGCTGCTGCGCGGGCTGGGCGTCGCGGCGGCGGTGGCGGTGCCGCTGCTGGCGGTGCCGTTGTACCGGCAGTTCTTCGGGGCGCAGAGCTACCACAGCGTGCTCCACGGATCGGTCGGCAACAACCCGATGGCGCTGCTGGAGTTCGCGACCCGGTCGCTGGCCGGGGACGAGCACAAGGCGGCGGCCCTGTCCCTCAACCGGACCGAGGAGAACGCGTTCTTCGGCTGGCCGCTGGTGCTGCTCGCGACCGTCCTCGTCGTCCGGATGCGGCGGCGGCCGCTGGTGCGCGCCCTGGGGTTCACCGCCCTCGCCGCCGCCGTGCTGTCGCTCGGCCGGGACATCCCGCTGCCGGGCACGGTCCACACGCTGCCCGGACCCTGGCGGGTCGTGGGCGAGCTGCCGCTGTTCGAGTCCGTCATCGAGTCCCGTACCGCCATGGTCTGCGTCCCGGCCCTCGGCATCCTCCTCGCCCTGGCCTGCGACCGGGCGGCGGCCCGCCGGCCGCGCGGCGATCGCGAGCAGAGCCGCCGGCTGCTGGCCTGGGCGGCGCTGGCCGCGGCGCTGGTGCCGCTGCTGCCGACGCCGTACCGGACCGTCGAGCGCGCGCCGGTGCCGGCGTTCGTCGCGGACGGGCACTGGCGGGACCACGTCCGGCCCGGCCGGACGCTGGTGCCCGTACCCGTGCCCGACCCGGGGCAGGTCGCGGCGCTGGACTGGCAGGTGCGGGCGGACTTCGGCTTCGCCCTGCCCGGCGGCTACTTCAACGGGCCCTACGGACCGGACCGGCGCGGCATCTACGGCCCGGTGCCCACGGTCACGTCCGAGCTGCTGAAGAAGGTCCGCGAGACCGGCCGGACGGCGGACGTCGACGAGCGGACGCGGCGCGCCTTCGGCCGGGACCTGGCCACCTGGCGGGCCGACGCCATCGTCCTGCCGCCGCAGGACCAGGGGGCTCCGCTGCGGGAGACCCTGCAACGGCTGACCGGGCGGGCGCCGGAGCGGGTGGGCGGCGTCTGGGTGTGGGACGTGCGGGACGGGGTGTGAACCCGGGTGTCCCCGAGGGGATCCGGACGTGCCCGAAACCGGACGGAACCCGCTCCTCCATGTCCGTCGCCCCTGTGTGACAACCAGCTCAGCGGCACTACCCTGGCCCGACCATCGCACTGAAGGCGAACAGAGAGTGAGCTCACGTGGCATGTGACCTCTGGCTTGTCCCCCTCGTCGACGTGCTGTGCCACAGCCCCGACAACCCCTTCGCCGAAGAGATCGCCGTCTACGACCGGGCCCTCGGCGCGGCCGGACTGCCCCCCGTCCCCGTCTTCGGCTATATGCCGGGCCTGTCCGGGGACGTGGCCCCGGTCGCGGGCTTCGACTACGACGCGCTCCACTTCCTGCGCCGCGCCCATCTGCTGAACCTGTGCGGGCTGACCGTCACCCCGGTCGACGAACTCGGCGGGGACTACGAGCAGTTGCTGGAGATGTTCGAGACCACGGCCCAGCAGTCGCACCTGGTGTGGCACTACGACCACGCGGGCGCCTATGTGCCCGTCGACTTCGCGCATCCGCTGACGAGTGACGAACTGCTGGAGGGCGGCGGACCGTTGGGATCCAGCCATGGTCTGCTACGCGAACTCCTCAGCGTGGCACCGGTGCTCGGCATCGACCCCGGCAACCCGCCGGCCGCGCCCGCCGCCCCCCGGCAGCCCACGACCCTGGACGAACGGGCCGCGCCGGGGCCGGCGGACGACAGCCCGTTCGCCCGGGAACGGCACGTCTGGCTGGGGCTGCACGCGGCGGTCACGCGCAGCCTGGGGCAGGGCTCGATGATCGTGTTCAGCTGACCGGCCGGGCTTCCGCGGAAACGGTCCGGCCCGGTACGGGCGTACCGGGCCGGACCGTTCTCGTCCTCGTTCTCGTCCGCGTCCTCAGCGGGGCGACTCCGGCGGGCGCTGCCGGGGCATGTTCGGCCGGGAGCCGGGCGGCAGCGGGAACCGGCCGACGGGCCCGCCGTTCTCCCCGCGCGGCCCCCACGCGACCAGCGACTGCGTCAGCAGGGGCGCCGGACCGGCCCGGAACTCCACCATCCAGTCGGCGGTTTCGGCGCGGACGAGCTCCGAGACGTCCTCGGAGAAGCGGCGCAGCACCGTCAGGCAGCGCTCGGCCGCCTCGCTCGCCGTCCCCTCGGTCGGGCCCAGCACCTCGCGCACACACTCCGACGCCCAGTCGAACTGCAGCGCTTCAAGCCGCCGTTGCACCGCCTGCGCCGTGGACACCGCGCGCATCCAGCCCGTCGTCAGCCCGAAGTAGCGGTCGCAGGCGACACACGCGACGGCGCCCAGCAGGGCGAGGAACGCCCAGGTGGAGCCGGTGCGGATGGCCTTCGTCAGCTCCAGCAGCGGCAGCGCGGCGCCGACCACGGCGAAGACCGCGGCGGCCACCCGCAGGGCGCGGGCCCAACGGCGTTTCCAGGCGCGGTCGGCGAGATACCAGTCGGCCAGGAGGAGCGCGCCGCTCTCCACCCACCGGTACAGCTCGTCGAGTCGCTGAGCGGGCTCCCCCCAGTCGCCGAGCGGGAAGGTCCGGCCGCGCAGATCTCCCCGGTGCCTCCCGTCCTGCTCCTTGGGGAGCCCCTCGGGCTGCATCTCAGGCTGGCTCACCCCTGCACTCCCTCTACACCGCTGCTGCTCCGTACCCCTGTCACCGCCTCTTTCCTACCGCCGAACGGTTGGCCTTGTGCACCGGATCGCTCCTTTGCCGCCCGTAAGTGCCAGGGAATCGGGTATAGGGGGCGATATCCCCCTCACCCGAAAGAGTGGGTGGCCTGTGTGGACGTGACGGGGCGGGTGCGGCGAAACGTTCTGACGAGGTCTGACGGGAGAGGTGGGGGAGCCGGGACGCACGGCGTTGATCGTTCCGGAAGGCAATAGGGTGACACCCGTGAAGGTCCTCGTCATCGGCGGCGGCGCCCGCGAACACGCCCTGTGCCGCTCCCTGTCCCTCGACCCCGACGTCACCGCCCTGCACTGCGCTCCCGGCAACGCCGGCATCGCCGAGACCGCTCAGGTGCACCCGGTCGACGCCCTCGACGGCGCGGCGGTGGCGGAACTGGCCGCCTCCCTCGAAGCCGACCTCGTCGTCGTCGGCCCGGAGGCCCCGCTGGTCGCCGGGGTCGCCGACGCCGTCCGCGCGCGCGGCATCCCCGCCTTCGGGCCGTCCGCCGAGGCGGCGCGGCTGGAGGGCTCCAAGGCGTTCGCCAAGTCCGTCATGGCCTCGGCGAACGTGCCCACCGCCCGCAGCTACGTCTGCACCACCCCCGCCGAGATCGACACCGCGCTCGACGCGTTCGGTGCCCCCTACGTCGTCAAGGACGACGGCCTCGCGGCCGGCAAGGGCGTCGTCGTCACCCCCGACGTCGACGTGGCCCGCGCCCACGCGCTCGCCTGCGACCAGGTCGTCATCGAGGAGTTCCTGGACGGGCCGGAGGTGTCGCTGTTCGCCGTCACCGACGGCGAGACGGTCGTCCCGCTCCAGCCCGCGCAGGACTTCAAGCGCGCCCTCGACGGCGACCAGGGGCCGAACACCGGCGGCATGGGCGCCTACTCCCCGCTGCCCTGGGCCGACCCCGGCCTGGTGGACGAGGTCCTGCGGACCGTCCTCCAGCCGACCGTCGACGAGCTGCGGCGGCGCGGCACGCCGTTCTCCGGCCTGCTCTACGCGGGGCTGGCGATCACCTCGCGCGGGGTGCGGGTGATCGAGTTCAACGCGCGCTTCGGGGACCCGGAGACGCAGGTCGTGCTCGCGCGGTTGAAGACGCCGCTGTCGGGGCTGCTGCACGCTGCCGCGACCGGCACGCTCGCCTCGTTCCCGGCCCTGCGATGGGCCGATGACGCGGCCGTCACCGTCGTCGTCGCGTCGCACAACTACCCGGGGACGCCGCGTACGGGCGACGCCATCGAGGGCCTGGACGAGGCGGACGCCGTGGACGGCGCGTACGTCCTGCACGCGGGGACGTCGCGCGACGCTTCGGGCGCCGTGGTCAGCGCCGGGGGGCGGGTGCTGTCCGTGACGGCCACGGGGGCCGGGATTCCCGCGGCGCGGGAGCGGGCTTACGAGGCGGTGGCGCGGGTGCGGATGCGCGGGGCGCAGTACCGGACGGACATCGCGGCGGGCAAGGAGTAGGCCCCCGGCCCGCCCCTTCACCGTTTCTTGCGGGGGCCAGCCCCCGCACCCCGAAACCGCGCTCCGCGCGGTTGTCCTCAATCGCCGGACGGGCTGATATTTCAGCCCGTCCGGCGCTTGAGGACGAGCGGCGAAGCCGCGAAAAGAGGGGGTCTGGGGCGCAGCCCCAGGAAACGGCGAAGGGGAGGGACCGGGGCACCAGCCCGCCGCAGGCGCCCCACCCCACGCCCGAACCCTTGGGCAAAGCCATTCCATCGAGTGACCGATCCGCCAACCGGCTGACGAACGCCCCACGCCCCACTAGGGTGCCGCGCAGGCCGACCGCCGAACGTCCGGCAACTGGCCCACCGGCATTGCGATGTCAGAGGCCGGTGCCACAGTGGGGGGTGGTAACTGGCGGACGGAGCACTACAGGCGACTGGGGGTGATCGGTCTCGTGGCAGGTACGGAAGCCGGCGCGCACACCGCGCGCCTCAGGGCCCTGGCGGTCCTGCGCGTCCGCAGCACCGCGCTCGCCGTCGCCCTGCTGCCCGCGGCAGCCGCGGTGGTGCTGCTGGCCGGCACGCTCATGGGCCGGATCCCGGACGGCAGCGTCGGGGACGCGGCCCGTCCCGCCGTCGTCGTCGCGGCCCTCGCCGCGCTGGCCGTCGCCGGCGTCGTCGCCGCCGTGGTGGCCCGGGCCCGGCCCGCGCTCAGCCCCACCGTGCCGATCCCCGAGGAGACCGCCCCGGACCTCTACCGCCTGGTGCGCGACCTCGCGGACCGGATGGACGTCCCGGCCCCCTCGGCCATAGCGCTCACCCCGGACTGCGACAGCTGGCTGGAGGACCGCACCCACCCGGCGCACCGGGCCGCCGTCCCCGGAGCCGGACGCACCGGCGCGCTGCCCCGCCGCCGGACGGCCGCCGCGCCGGTCCTGGTGATCGGCTCGCCGTTCCTGTGGTGGATGCGCGTCGCCGAGCTGCGCGCCCTGCTGGCCCCGGTGGTGGCGGGCACGGGCCCGGCCGCCCATCCGGACATAGCGGCCGCCCGCCGCTTCGTGCGCGGCCTCGACGCGGCCGTCGCGGTCGCCGCGGGCCGCCCGCTGCTGGCCTTCGTGGGCTGGGCGGCCCGCCTCCTGCTGCGCTCCTGCCGCGAGCACGCCGCCGAGATGGAACGCGGCGTCGCGGCGGCGGCGTCCGAGCGCGCCCAGACCGTCGACTACGGGCTGCGGGTCGTCGCCCAGGAGCAGGTCGGCCTGGCCTATGCGGGCTGGGACCGGCTGCTCAACCGGGTCGCGCTGCCCGCCTGGCGGATGGGCCGCTGGCCGTCACGGCTGGACGCGGGCGTCGTCTCGGCGCTCACCGAGCTGTCCCGCCGGGACCGGCTCGCGGAGGGCTTCGCCTCCCGCCTGGGCGAGCGGCCCGCCTGCGACCTCCTGGAGGAGCCGGGCGTCATCGACGAGGCCGCCTCCCTGCTGGCCGCCCGGCTGTTCCACGGCGGGCCCCCGGAGCCGGGCCCCGACTGGTCCCCGGTGAGCTGGAGCCAGTACCCGGAGGAGGTCGTGGACCGCAAATGGCGGGTGGAGGCCGCCCGGCTGCACCGCGTCCTGGAGGACGTCCTCGACGACGTCACGGCCCCCGGCACCGCGCCCGCCCTGTCACCCGCCCAGGAAGGGCCCGCCACCCCCGTCCCGCCCGCCCCACCCGTCCCGCCCACCGTGGACCGCGTCCTCGACCGCCTCACCGGCCCGGCGGGCCCGGGCGTGGGGGAGCGGCTGGGCCACCGGCTCAGCGCCGAGCTCGCCCGGGAGGCCGGTGCCGGCCCCGAGACCCCGCCGGCCACCTGTGAACCGGGCCTGGACGGCCTCGCCCCGCTGTTCCCGCTCCAGCCCCCGCGCAGCGGTCGCGAGCTGCTCACCGACCACGTGACGGCGATGATCTGCTGCGCCGCCGTCGACACCGCGGGCGCCACCCCCGGCCTGGACTGGCTCGACGGCCCCGCCCTCCTCGTCGGCGGCACCCGCCGCGCCGACCTGGCCCGCACCGTCCTCTCCCTGGTCGAGGACGGCGACGGCGAACCCCTGCGCGCCTGGCTGGGCGAGGTCGGGGTCCGCCCGGAAAAACCCGTACGGCTGGGCTGAGGACGCGAGGGGGACGGCGTGGACGAGGGGGGCGCGAACGGCCCGGACGACCGGGAAGACCACCGGGGCCGCGCCGCCCGGGAGGCCGACGGGTCCCGCAGGCGCCCCTGGAACCGAGCCCCTGACACCACCCCCGGCCGAACAGCCCGGGAACCACTCCCGCCCCACCCGGCCGACTCCGGGCCGGTCCCGGAGGCCGCGGAGTCCCCGGCGCCGGACGGCAGCCGGGCCGGTGCGGGCCGCGTCCCGCCGGGCGGGGCGGACAGGGGGACCCGGAGGCCCTCGGCGTTTCCGTCCGAGACGGCCGGGGCGCGTGCCGACCGCGCCGTCCCGCGCCGGCGTGGCCAAGGCGGCCGGAGCGACCAGGGGAATCGGGAGCTGCCAGGCCGGGGTGGGGCGGGCCGGAAGGACCCGGGGCCGTCGCCGCGGCGCGGCCCTGCCGACCGGGGCCCTGCCGACCGGGGCCCTGCCGACCGGGGCCCTGCCGACCGGGGCCTTGTTGACCGGGCCGCTGACGCCCGGGAATCAGCCGTGCCCGGTCGGACCGCAGTGGCCGACTCCGGTCCGGTCCCGGACGCCCGGGAGCCGGACGCCCGAGTCCCGGACGCCCGGGAGCCCGCCGCGCCCCGCCCGGCCGACGCGGGCCGCGTCGGCCGCCGCGCCTGGGAGTCCGCCGCGATGGCCCGCGCCGCGGCCGATCCCTTCCCCGAGCCCCCGCTCGCCTGGCTGGCCGGCTCCACGACGGCGGGCCCCCGGCCCTGGTACACCGCCGCCGACGACGTCCACCGCCCCATCCGCGGCTTCACCTCCGACGCCGCCGTCGCCCCCGGCGAGTCCGTGGCGTTCCGGGTCTCCGTGGAGCCGCCGCGCCCGTTCACCGTCGAGGTGTACCGGGTCGGCCACTACGCGGGCCACGGCGCCGCGCGGATGGCCGTCAGCCCGCCGCTGGACGGGCTGACCCAGCCGCCGCCGCTGGTGGCGGGGCGAGCCGTGGCCTGCCACCACTGGTGGCTGTCCTGGCGGCTGGACGTGCCGCCGCACTGGCCGCCGGGCGCGTACGTCGCCGTCCTCGCCACGGCGGACGGGGAGCGGGCGCACGTCCCGTTCACCGTCCGCGACGGCATGGCCGCCGACCTGCTGCTCGTCCTCCCCGACCTCACCTGGCAGGCGCACAACGTCTACCCCGAGGACGGCCGCACCGGTGCCGGGCTGCGGCACGCCTGGGACGAGCGCGGGCGGCTGCTCGGGGAGGCGGACGCGGCCGTCACGGTCAGCGCCGACCGCCCGTACGCGGGCACCGGCCTGCCGCCCGACGCCGGGCCCGTCTACGACGTCATCCGCTGGGCCGAGCGCTACGGCTACGACCTCGGCTACGCCCACGCCACCGACCTGCACGCCGGCCGCGTCGACCCCACCCGCTACCGCGGCCTGGTCTTCCCCGGCCCGGACCGGTACTGGACCGCCCCGCTCCGCCGCGCCGTCGAGGCCGCCCGCGACGCCGGCACCTCGCTCGTCTTCCTCGGTGCCGGCGCCCTGGCCCGGCAGGTCGTGACCGCGCCCTCGCCGGCCGGCCCCGACCGGCTGCTGACCTGCCGCAGGCAGCGCTCCGGGAGCCGGGCCGCGCCCTGGCGCGACACCGCCCCCGAGCAGCAGCTGCTCGGCATCCAGCACGCCGGCCGCGTCCCCCGCCCCGCCCCCCTCGTCGTCCGCAACACCGACCACTGGCTGTGGGAGTGCACGGGCGCCGCCGAGGGCGACGAGCTGCCCGGCCTGGTCGCGGGCGACGCCGACCGCTACCACCCGCGCACCGCCCTCCCCCCGCACACCGAACGCATCCTGCTGGCCCACTCCCCGTACCGCGACGCCGACGGGGCCCGCCGCCACCAGGAGACCTCCCTGTATCGGGCGCCCGGCGGCGCTCTGGTCTTCGCCTCCGGCACCTCCGGCTGGGCCCCGGCCCTGGACCGTCCCGGCCATGCGGACCCACGCGTCCAGCGCGCCACCGCCAACCTCCTGGACCACATCTGCAAACGGGCCTGACCCCCGCTCCGGCCGGGCAGGCGTATACGGCAGAATCGAGGCGTTTGGACAAACCACCAGGAGGACGCGTGTCCGGATTCGTCGAGAAGCCCGAACCCGTAGAGGTGCCGGGCCTTGTGCATCTGCACACCGGCAAGGTGCGCGACCTCTACCGCGACGCGGAGGGCCGGCTGGTGATGGTCGCCAGCGACCGCATGTCCGCCTACGACTGGGTGCTGCCCACCGAGATCCCCGACAAGGGCCGCATCCTCACCCAGCTCTCCCTCTGGTGGTTCGACCGCCTCACCGACCTCGTCCCGCACCACGTCCTCTCCACCGAGCTGCCGCCCGGCGCCCCCGCCGACTGGGCCGGCCGGACCCTCGTCTGCCGCTCCCTCGACATGCTCCCCGTCGAGTGCGTGGCCCGCGGCCACCTCGCCGGCTCCGGGCTGCGCGAGTACGAGGAGACCCGCACCGTCTGCGGCCTCGCCCTCCCCGAGGGCCTGACCGACGGCGCCGAACTCCCCTCGCCGATCTTCACCCCCGCCACCAAGGCGGAGGTCGGCGAGCACGACGAGAACGTGGCCTACGAGGAGGTGGCCCGGCGCGTCGGCGCCGAGACGGCCGCCGAACTCCGCCAGATCACCCTCGCCGTCTACGCCCGCGCCCGCGCCATCGCCCGCGACCGCGGCATCGTCCTGGCGGACACCAAGTTCGAGTTCGGCCGGGCCGAGGACGGCGAGCTGATCCTCGCCGACGAGGTCCTGACCCCGGACTCCTCCCGCTTCTGGCCTGCGGACCAGTGGCAGCCGGGCCGCCCGCAGCCGTCGTTCGACAAGCAGTACATCCGCGACTGGCTGACCTCGCCCGCCGCCGGCTGGGACCGGCACGGCCAACTGCCGCCGCCCCCGCTGCCGGAGGACGTCGTCGAGCAGACGCGCTCCCGCTACGTGGAGGCGTACGAGCGGCTGACGCTCACCCGCTGGACGTGACGGGCTGACGGGCCGAAGGACGCGGGCGGGCTCATCCGGGCCCGCCCGGACCGGTCACTACAGCAGAGTCCTAAGAGGTCTCTCAGACTCCCTCTGCCACAGTGGGACACCATGGCCGCTCCTGTCCCTCCCGTCAGTCCCCCGGGCCCCACCGTGCTCGTCGTCGACGACGACCCCGACGTCCGCGCCGCCGTCGTCGACGGCCTCGCCGTCGAGGGCTACGACGTCCGCGACGCCGCCGACGGGCTCGCGGCCCTGTCCGCCGTGGCCGCCGCCCCGCCCGCCGCGATCGTCCTCGACCTCGCCATGCCCGTCCTCGACGGCCTCGCCGTCTGCCGCCGGCTGCGCGAACTCGGCGACCGCACGCCCATCCTCGTCCTCACCGCCCGCGACGCCGTCTCCGACCGGGTCGCGGGCCTGGACGCCGGAGCGGACGACTACCTCGTCAAACCGTTCGCCCTCGACGAGCTGCTGGCCCGGCTGCGCGCCCTGCTGCGCCGTGCCGCCCCCGGCCCGTCCGGCGCGGCCGACGGGCCCGGGGACGCGCCCGGCCGGCTCGGGTACGCCGACCTCACCGTCGACCCCGCCACCCGCACCGGCGAGCGCGGCGGAACGCCCCTGGAGTTCACCCGCACCGAGTTCACCCTGCTGGAACTGTTCCTCCGCCACCCCGGCCAGGTGCTGCCCCGCGACACCATCCAGCAGCACGTCTGGGGCGCCGACTTCGGCCCCGAGTCCAACTCCCTCTCCGTCTACATCGGTTACCTGCGCCGCAAACTGGAGGCGGCCGGCGCGCCCCGCCTGCTGCACACCGTGCACGGCATCGGCTACCGGCTGGCCGACCAGTGATCGCCAGAGTGTTCCGCCGCCGCCCGCTGCGCACCCGCCTGGCCGTCGTCACCTCCGCCGCCGTGGCCCTCGTCGCGCTGGGCGTGCTGGCCGCCGCGTACGTGGTGATCCGCTACGAGATCAGGAACCAGCTCGACCTCCAGCTCAAGCAGCAGTCCGGCACCCTCGCCCAACAGGCGCGCACCAGCGGCACCGGCGTGCTCTACGCCGAGTGCGCCTGGCTGGCCGCGCCCGCCTGCGCCCAGGTCGTCCCCGCCGACCCGGCCGCGCCCGGCCAGCGCGACCTGGTGCTGCCCGTCACGGGCGCCACCCGCCGCATCGCCGCGGGCACACTCGGCGCCCACTACAGCGACATTGTCCGCGAAGGCCGCTCGCTGCGGATGCTCACCACCCCGCTCGGTCACGGCCGCGCCCTGCAGGTGGCGGTCCGCTCGGACACCGTCGACAAGGGCGTCGAACAGGCCGGACTGCTGCTCGGCGCGGTCGGCGGGGGAGGGGTGCTGCTGGCGGCCGGCCTCGGCTACGCCGCGTCGCGGACCGCCCTGCGCCCGGTGACCCGGCTCACCGCCACCGCCGAACGCATCGCCGCCACCCGCGACCCGGCCCACCGGATCGCCCTGCCGCCGGACGAGGCGCGGCCCCAGGACTCGCGGGACGAGATCACCCGGCTCGCCACCAGCTTCAACACCATGCTGGCCGAGCTGGAGGACGCGGTCGCCGCCCAGCGCCGCCTCGTCGCCGACGCCTCGCACGAGCTGCGCACCCCGCTCACCGCCCTCCGCACCAACGCCGAACTCCTCGCCCGCGCCGAACGGCTCACCCCCGCCCAGCGCGACCGCGCGGCCGGCGCCCTGGGCCGCCAGCTCCGCGAGGTGACCGGCCTCGTCAACGACCTGATCGAGCTGGCCCGCGACGAGGAACCGCGCCAACTCGTCGAGCGGGTGCGGCTCGACCTGCTCACGGAGAGCTGTGTGACCGCCGCGCGCGGTCACTGGCCGGCCACGCCCTTCACCCTGCGCACCGGGAACGTGACGGACGTCACCGTGCCGGGCGTCCCCGCCCGGCTCGCCCGGCTGCTGTCCAACCTGCTGGACAACGCCGCCAAGTTCAGCCCGCCCGGCGCCACCGTCGAGGTCCGTCTGGACCGGCGTCCGGACGCGGTCGACCTCACCGTCCGCGACCACGGGCCGGGCATCTCCGACGAGGACCGGCCGTACGTCTTCGACCGCTTCTACCGCTCCCGGCAGGCCCGCGCCTTGCCCGGCTCCGGGCTCGGCCTGGCCATGGCCCGGCAGATCGCCCGCGCCCACGGCGCGGAACTCGCGGCGGAACGGCCGGAGAGCGGCCCGGGCGCCCTCTTCCGCCTGCGCTTCCCGGCCGTGGAGTGAACCGCGGACACACGACGAAGGCCCCGGTCACCAGGACCGGGGCCTTCACTCTGAGCGGACGACGAGGCTCGAACTCGCGACCTCAACCTTGGCAAGGTTGCGCTCTACCAACTGAGCTACGTCCGCACGCCCCGCGCGTTTCCGTGCGGTGCGGGTACCACTATAGCCAACCCTGAGACCGTGCGATGCGCGCCGCCGCGTGCCGGTTCTCGGCACCCAGCTTCGCCGCGGCCGCGGAGAGGTAGTTCCGGACCGTCCCCGGCGTCAGCCGGGCCCGCTCCGCGATCTCCGCGATCGGGGCCCCGTCCTCCGCCAGCTCCAGCAGCTCGGCCTCCCGCGCGGTCAGCGGCGAATCACCGGCGCTGATCGCGTCGGCCGCCAACTCCGGGTCGACATAACGGCTTCCCGCGTGCACGGTACGGATGATCTCGGCGAGCCGCCGGGCCGAGACGGTCTTCGGGACGAACCCCCGGACCCCCGCCTCCAGCGCCCGCTTCAGATGCCCGGGCCGGCCGTGCCCCGTCACGATCATGCTGCGGCAGCCGGGGACTTCGGCCCGCAGGGTTGTGGCCACCGTCACACCGTCCGCCCCCGGCATCTGGAGATCCAGCACCGCCACGTCGGGCCGGTGCGCCCGCGCCATGGCGATCGCCTCCGTCCCCGAGGCGGCCTCCGCCACCACCCGGAGATCGTCCTCCAGACCCAGCAGGGCGGCGAGCGCGCCCCGGATGAGGTGTTCGTCGTCGGCGAGCAGCAGGGTGATCACGAGTTCCCTCCTCGGTCCCGGGTGAGGGCGGCGGGCTCCGGCGGCCCTTCTCCGCCGGATCTCCCGACGACCGACGCGTCCGGCCCGCCGTCGACGGTCACAGGGACACCGGCCGCCGGGGCGCCGGCCCCTGTCGCGACGCCCGCTCGCGCGACGCCCGCACCCGCAACGTCCGCTCCCACGACGTCCTCCGCGGACCCCTCCTCCACCACCGGCGGCACCTCCACCGCCGCCAGCGGCACCTCCACCGTCAGCCGGAACATCCCCCGACCCCGGTGCCCGGCCTCCAACGTGCCGCCGAGCGCCGTCACCCGCTCCCGCAGCCCCGCCAGCCCGGAACCACCCGAGTCGCACCGGTCGCCCGAGGCCCCGTCGTTCTCCATCACCAGCACCGCCGAGGCCCCGCCGACCCGCAGCCGTACCGCGCAGCGCCGCGCCTCCGCGTGCCGCAGCACGTTCGTCGTGCCCTCGCGCACCACCCACGCCAGGACGGACTGCACCGCGTCCGGCAGCGCGTCCCCCGAGGCGTCCTCGATGCGGCAGGCGATCCCCGCCGCGCCCAGCACGCCGCGCGCGCCGACGAGTTCCGTGTGCAGGTCCGCCTGCCGGTAGCCGCGCACCAGCTCGCGCATGTCACGCTGCGCGTCCCGCGCGATGCGCTGCACCTCGGCCATCTGCTCCAGCGCGGCCGGTGAGCCGCGGTGGGCCAGCTCGGCCGCGAGCTCGCTCTTGAGGGCGATCACCGTGAGGTTGCGGCCGAGGACGTCGTGCATGTCCCGGCCGAAGCGCAGCCGTTCCTCCGCGACGGCCAGCCGCGCCTGGACGGTCCGGGCGTTCTCCGCCTCCCACATCACCGCCAGCATCCAGCCCGTGGTGCGCACGGTGGCCAGTGACCACAGGGCGGCGAGCCAGACCATCACCATGGTGATCGCCGCGCCGGCGGCCCGCCCGCCGAAGGGCAGGATGGCGACGGCCGCCGCGATGCCGCCCAGCAGGCACCACCACAGGTACGTCCGCACCCGGGGCGCCACCAGGCTGAGCGCGCCGAAGAAGACCAGCGCCCCGCCCATCAGCACCATCGGCCGCGACGTGAGGTGCTCCGGCCCGTCCGCCCGCACCAGGGCGACCAGCTGCACCACGGAGAGGAAGAGGAGTGCGCCGGAGAGGGCGATCCACCGCCAGGGCGCGGGGTGCCGCATCCGGTAGTGCTCCAGCGCCCGCCGGAACAGGACCGCGCCCGCACCGCACTGCGCCCAGCCGAAGAACAGGAGGACGAGGTCACCGGTCCGGAAGCCGCCGGAGCCACCGAAGAGGGCGAGGGTGGGGGTGAGCGGGAAGAGGCCCGGCAGCAGATACAGCGTCCAGCGCATGTAGCTGTCGACCTGGGCGATCCTGCTGCGCCCCCGCCAGCCGCCGACGCGCGTCCGTACCCCTGTGACGCCCCTGGCCCCCGCGGCCCCCATGATCGACCCCCTGTCGTCGGGCATGAAAAAACCCCGGCCACGGGGACCGGGGTCTTTCTCTGGAGCGGACGACGAGGCTCGAACTCGCGACCTCAACCTTGGCAAGGTTGCGCTCTACCAACTGAGCTACGTCCGCATGCTCCCGACCGGCTTCACCGGGCGGTGCGAACACCACTCTACCTGATCCACCGGAGTGGTCGGGACGAGCGATGAGAGCGGGTGACAGGGATCGCACACTGCGCCTCCCCCTTGGAAAGGGGGCGCTCTACTACTGAGCTACACCCGCGAGACCATCCTCCGGACCACGAACGTGGGCCGGTGAACGGCTGGAGCGGGTGACAGGAATCGCACACTGCGCCTCCCTCTTGGAAAGAGGGCGCTCTACTACTGAGCTACACCCGCGCGTCCACCCATCGGACCACCGAAGCGGACCGATGAACGGCGAGAGCGGGTGACAGGGATCGCACACTGCGCCTCCCCCTTGGAAAGGGGGCGCTCTACTACTGAGCTACACCCGCGCGTCTCGTGGGGTTCGGCCTTTCGGTCTCGCCCCTCGGCGTGTTCCAGACTCTAGCGGATCATGCGGGGGGGAATGCAAATCCGGTGCGGGGGCCGGAATCTGAGGGGTGGCCGGATCCGGGCGCCCGGCCCGGGGGCGGGGGCGCGGCTCACCCCTGCGGGGGATGCCCGGCAGGGGGCGGCGCCGGCCGCGCCACCCCGGGCCGCCAAGCTCCCCCGCTCGTCAGTTCGCGGCCTCGAACGCCTCGTAGACCTTCTTCGGGATCCGGCCCCGCGGCGGCACGTCCATGCCGTGCGAGCGGGCCCAGGCCCGGACGGCCGCCGGGTCCGGCTCGACGGAGGTGCGGCGGTACGCCTTCCCGGAACGGGAGCGCTTCCGGCCGGCGTCCAGGTAAGGCTCCAGCGCGTGCCGGAGTTTCTTCGCATTGGCGGTGCTGAGGTCGATCTCGTACGACTTGCCGTCGATGCCGAAGGTGACGGTCTCCGCGGCCTCGCCCCCGTCGATGTCATCAAAGAGCGTCACTACCACACGCTGCGCCACGGAATGGGTCCTTTCAGCCTGTACCGCCGCGCTGACCTGCGGCGATGCATGGGTTTAGGTGGTTCTCGGGCAATGCCTTTTCCGAGGTTCCGCAAAGGGTATTGCCTGACGGGGCCCAGTTAATTCCGTCCGCCCGCCCGGGTGCAATGGGAACCGTGTGGTCTTCCGGGGTTTTTCCCGGATTTTTTCGACGGGACCCGGGGGAGAGGGTGCGGTAAAGCGCTCGGAGCGCCCGTGATATCTACCCGCGTAGATTTTCGAGGGCGGTACGCTGGCCTCACCGCTTCAGCTCACGCACCACACCACCGGGAGTGCCAGTGGCACGCGTCGTAGTCGACGTCATGCTCAAGCCGGAGATCCTCGACCCGCAGGGGCAGGCGGTGCAGCGCGCGCTGCCACGCCTGGGCTTCGAGGGGATCGCCGACGTCCGTCAGGGCAAGCGCTTTGAACTCGAGGTGGAGGGCCCGGTCGACGACGCCGCCCTCGCCCGGATCCACGAGATGGCGGAAACGTTTCTCGCCAACACCGTGATCGAGGACTTCACCGTTCGAGTCGAGCAGGCCGGCTCGTGACGGCACGCGTAGGGGTCGTCACCTTCCCCGGCACCCTCGACGACCGCGACACCCAGCGCGCCGTCCGCATCGCAGGCCTGGAGCCCGTAGCCCTCTGGCACCGCGACAAGGACCTCCACCAGGTCGACGCGGTCGTCCTGCCCGGCGGTTTCTCCTACGGCGACTACCTGCGGGCCGGCGCCATCTCCCGCTTCTCGCCGGTGATGGAGACCGTCATCGAGCAGGCGAAGGGCGGCCTGCCCGTCCTCGGCATCTGCAACGGCTTCCAGGTCCTCACCGAGACCCACCTGCTGCCCGGCGCGATGCTCCGCAACAACCACCTGCACTTCATCTGCCGTGACCAGAAGCTCCGCGTCGAGAACGCGGACACCGCCTGGACGGCCGACTACGCGGTGGGCCAGGAGATCTCCGTCCCGCTCAAGAACATCGACGGCCGCTACGTGGCCGACGAGCGGACCCTGGACGAGCTTGAGGCCGAGGGCCGGGTGGTCTTCCGCTACCTGGACGGCAACCCCAACGGCTCGCTCCGCGACATCGCCGGCATCACCAACGCCGCCGGCAACGTCGTCGGCCTGATGCCGCACCCCGAGCACGCGGTCGAGCCGCTGATCGGCACGGGCCGCACCGACGGCCTCGGTTTCTTCACGTCGATCCTCAAGAAGCTGGTCAACGCCTGATGACTCTCGACACCGTCAAGCACGCCAACGAGACCCCCGACGTCGAGCAGCCCTGGTCCGAACTCGGTCTCAAGCAGGACGAGTACGAGCGCATCCGCGCCATCCTCGGCCGCCGGCCCACCGGCGCCGAGCTCGCCATGTACTCCGTGATGTGGTCCGAGCACTGCTCGTACAAGAGCAGCAAGGTGCACCTCCGCCAGTTCGGCGAGAAGGCGCCCGAGAACGACGCCCTCCTCGTCGGCATCGGCGAGAACGCCGGCGTCGTCGACGTGGGCCAGGGCTACGCGGTCACCTTCAAGGTGGAGTCGCACAACCACCCCTCGTACATCGAGCCCTACCAGGGCGCGGCCACCGGCATCGGCGGCATCGTCCGCGACATCCTCGCCATGGGCGCCCGCCCGGTCGCCGTGATGGACCCGCTGCGCTTCGGCGCCGCCGACCACCCCGACACCAAGCGCGTCCTGCCGGGCGTCGTCGCGGGCATCGGCGGCTACGGCAACTGCCTGGGCCTGCCCAACATCGGCGGCGAGGTCGTCTTCGACCCCTGCTACCAGGGCAACCCGCTGGTCAACGCGCTCTGCGTGGGCGTGATGAAGCACGAGGACATCCACCTCGCCAAGGCGTCCGGCACCGGCAACAAGGTCGTCCTCTACGGCGCCCGCACCGGCGGCGACGGCATCGGCGGCGTCTCCGTCCTCGCGTCGGAGACCTTCGACGCTGACAGTCCCGAAGGGGCGTCGGCCAATCGCCCCGCCGTCCAGGTCGGCGACCCCTTCCAGGAGAAGCTCCTCATCGAGTGCACCCTGGAGCTCTTCCGCGAGGACCTCGTCGAGGGCATCCAGGACCTCGGCGGCGCCGGCCTCTCCTGCGCCACCAGCGAGCTGGCCAGCGCCGGTTCCGGTGGCATGCGCGTCGAGCTGGACACCGTGCCGCTGCGCGACGCGACGCTCTCGCCCGAGGAGATCCTCATGAGCGAGTCCCAGGAGCGCATGTGCGCGATCGTCGAGCCCGGCAAGATCGACCGCTTCCTGGAGATCTGCGAGAAGTGGGACGTCATCGCCACCGTCATCGGTGAGGTCACCGACGGCGAGCGGCTGGAGATCTTCTGGCACGGCGAGCAGATCGTCGACGTCCCGCCGCGCACCGTCGCCCACGAGGGCCCGGTCTACGAGCGCCCGTACGCGCGCCCCGAGTGGCAGGACGCCCTCCAGGCCGACGACGCGGCCAAGCTGCCCCGGCCGGAGACGGCCGAGGAGCTGCGCGCGCAGGTCCTCAAGGTCGTCGCGTCCCCGAACCAGGCGTCCAAGTCCTGGATCACCGGCCAGTACGACCGCTTCGTCCAGGGCAACACGGTGCTGGCGCAGCCCGAGGACTCCGGCATGGTCCGGATCGACGAGGAGACCGGCCTCGGCGTCGCCGTCGCCACAGACGGCAACGGCCGCTACGCCAAGCTCGACCCGTACGCGGGCGCGCAGCTGGCGCTGGCCGAGTCGTACCGCAACGTGGCCGCCACCGGCGCCCGCCCGCTGGCGATCTCCAACTGCCTCAACTTCGGCTCCCCGGAGGACCCGGGCGTCATGTGGCAGTTCGCCGAGGCCACGCGCGGCCTCGCGGACGGCTGCCTGGAGCTCGGCACGCCGGTCACCGGCGGCAACGTCTCCCTCTACAACCAGACCGGCGAGACGGCCATCCACCCGACCCCGGTGGTCGCCGTGCTGGGCGTCATCGACGACGTCGCCCGCCGCACGCCGATGGCCTTCGCCGAGGAGGGCCAGCTCCTCTACCTCCTGGGCGACACCAAGGACGAACTGGGCGGCTCCGCCTGGTCCCAGGTGATCCACGACCACCTCGGCGGCCTGCCGCCGGCCGTGGACCTGGCCCGGGAGAAGCTCCTCGCCGAGATCCTGATCTCGGCATCCCGCGACGGGATGGTGGACGCGGCGCACGACCTGTCGGACGGCGGCCTCGTCCAGGCGGTCGTGGAGTCCTGCCTGCGCGGCGGGAAGGGCGCGCGCCTGGTCGTCCCGGACGGCCTCGACGCGTTCACCTTCCTCTTCTCGGAGTCGGCGGGACGGGCGGTCGTCTCCGTGCCGCGCAGCGAGGAGCTCCGCTTCACGGACATGTGCGGGGCGCGGGGCCTGCCGGCGACGCGCGTCGGCGTCGTCGACGGCGAGTCCCTGGAGGTCCAGGGCCACTTCGAGCTGCCGCTGGCGGAGCTGCGCGAGGCGCACGAGGCGACGCTGCCGGGGCTGTTCGGGTAGGAGTCCCCAGCCCCGCCCCTTCCCGAAACCGGGGGCTCCGCCCCCGGACCCCCGAGCCGCGCTGCGCGCAGCGCCCTCAAACGCCGGACGGGCTGAAGTCAGCCCGTCCGGCGTTTGAGGACAAGCGGCGAAGCCGCTTTCAGGGGGTCTGGGGCGCGGCCTCGGGAATCGGCGAAGGGGTGGGACCGGGGCTCGCCTCCGCGACGCCCGCACCCTTCGGCAACCGCAACGCCAGCAACAACGCGAGCACTATCGCCCCCGCCGCGCACAGGAACACCACATCCACTCCGGACGTGAACGCCGCGACAGCGTCGGCGCGTTCGCCCCCGCGCAGGCCCGCGATCCCGCTCGTGGCCCCACCCGGCCCCTCGGCCGCGTACACCCGCGCCAGGACCGTCCCGAAGAAGGCGGTGCCCAGCGCACCGCCGAGCGTCTGGAAGAAGCGAATCCCGGTAGTCGCCACACCAAGCTGCCGAAGCGGCACCGCCTGCTGCACCATCACGATCAGCTGACCGAGGAGCTGCCCGAACCCGACGCCCAGCAGCAGCATCTCACCGCGCACGGCCCACAGGTCCGTACCCGTGCCGGACAGCGCCAGCAGCCCCATGGCGACACCGGCGCACACCGCCCCGGAGATCACCGTCGTACGCGGCGACCGGTCCAGCCGGGCGGTCAGCAGGCCGACGGCGGTCAGGCCGAAAGCCAGGGGCAGCATGAAGAGACTGGCCGCGGTCGGCTCGACCCCCCGGGCGACCTGCAGATACAGCATCACGTAAACGATTGAGCCCATCATCGCCACCCCGGACAGGGCCTGCACCGCGAACGCCAGCCGCACCGTCCGCACCCGGAACAGCCCGAGCGGCAGCACCGGTTCGGCCGCCGTGGCCTGCCGCCACAGGAACAGCGCCAGCAGCACCGCCGCCGCGCCGATCAGCCCGAGCACGACCGGTGAAGCCCAGGCGTACTCCCGGCCGCCCCACTCGGTGACCAGCAGCAGCGCGGTGGAGAAGGCGGCGGCCAGCGCGGCCCCGAGGTAGTCGACGCGGTGCCGGGCGCCGGGCGCGGGGAGGTCCAGGACCACCGCGGAGACGGCCAGCACGGCGATTCCGACGGGCAGATTGACGTAGAAGATCCAGCGCCAGTCCGCGTGGTCGGCGAGGTACGCGCCGAGCAGCGGGCCGAGTGCCATGCCGGCCCCGGCGACGAGGCCGCCGACGGCGGAGCCCTTGCCGGCGCCCTTCTTCGCGGGGTCCTTCAGCTGGGCGATGACGACCATGGTGACGCTCATCAGCCCGCCGCCGCCGATGCCCTGGAGGGCCCGGAAGGCGATGAGCCACTCCATCGAGCCGGCCGCGCCGCACAGCGCCGAGCCGACGAGGAAGACCGCGACCGCGCCCAGGAAGACCCGCTTGGCTCCGAGGGTGTCGCAGAGCTTGCCGTAGAGCGGCAGGGCGGCGGTGGCGGCGAGGGCGAACGCGGTGATGAGCCACGGGATGCGGTCGATGCCGTGGACGGGGTCGAGGTCCCGGGCGATGGGGACGGTGACGGCCGAGACGATGTTCTGGTCGAGCACGGCCAGCAGCATCGTCACGAGGCAGACGCCGAAGCCGACGCGCCGCCGGGCGGCGGTCATGGGTGCGGTCATGCGGCACAGCCTGGACCATGAACATGTATCCGGTCAATTCTTTTTCCCGGCCTAAATTTCATCCTGGTACAGTCCTGCTATGACGCAAGAGCAGCCGGGACTGCGGGAACGCAAGAAGCTCCAGACCCGCCGCAAGCTGATGCGGGTCGCCGTCGACCTCTTCGAGGAGCGCGGCTACGACAAGGTCTCCGTGGCTGAGATCGCCGCCGCCGCGGAGGTCTCGAAGATGACGGTCTTCAACTACTGCGGCAGCAAAGAGGACATCCTCGTCGGCGCCCTGGAGGACCACGTCGACGACGTCGCCCGCGCGGTCCGCGAGCGCGCGCCCGGCGAGTCCGTGGTCCACGCGGTCCGCCGGCAGTTCCTCGCCGCCGTCGACGCGTTCGAACCGGCGGTCGGGATGAGCGACGAACCGTTCGTCCTGCGGATGCGCCGTCTGATCATCGAGACCCCCGTCCTGCTCGCCCGCGCGCGGGAGATCGCCCACCGCAGCGAGCGGCTGCTCGCCGAGGAACTGGCGGCGAGCGCCGCCCCGGGCGACCACGAGACGGCCCACATCGTCGCCGGGCAGCTCATCGGCCTCCGCTACTCCCTCGTGGCCCTCAACCACCGCCGCCTGCTGGCCGGGGAGCCCGCCGCCTCCTTCGCCGACGACGCCAGGGCGCTGGCGGAACGGGCCTTCGACTCGCTGGAGTTCGGCCTCGGCGACTACGGAGCGGTACGGCCGGACACGGCGGGCTGAGAACGTCGCCGAGGCCCCCCTGGTTACGCTCGCCCCATGACCGCCGCGCAGCGCAAGCCGAAGCCCCGCACCTACGACCCCGCCAAGGTCCGGGCCGCCCTGGACGGCCAGTTGACCGCCCTGCGCCGGGCGGTGGCCGGCCTCTGCGCGGGCCCCGGCGCCACCGCGTCGCTGGCGGCGCCCACCCGGCTGGGCGACTGGACCGTCCGCGATCTGATCGCGCACCTCGCCCTCGCCCTGGAGTCCCTGCCCGTCCGGCTCGCCCAGCCCGCGCCCGGCCCCGCCGAACCCCGCGTGGACCTGCGGGGTTACCTGGCCGCCATGCGGTCCGGGGCCGAGCCCGTCGCCGCCGCCGCGCCGGCCGCCGCCCGCGCCCTGGGCGACGAACCGGCCGCCTCGGCGGCCCGGTTGGACGAGGCCGCCGGCCGGCTCTCCGCCGCCGTCGCCGCCGCCGACCCCGCCGCTCCGCTCGCCACCGTGCTCGGCCCCATGACCGTCGCGGACTACACGCTCACCCGCCTGCTGGAGGCCGTCGTCCACGCCGACGACCTCGCCGCGGCCACCGGCGTGCCCTTCGCCCACGACCGGCAGGCCCTGGCCACCGTCACCCGGATGCTCGCCGACGCGCTGGCCGGCGCGGCGCCCGGCGGCTCGGTGGAGGTCAGGATTCCGCCCTTCGCCGTCGTCCAGTGCGTCGAGGGCCCCCGGCACACCCGCGGCACCCCGCCGAACGTCGTCGAGACCGACCCGCTGACCTGGATCCGGCTGGCCTCCGGCCGTGCCGACTGGGCCGCCGCCGTCGAGGACGCGCTGGTCACCGCGAGCGGCGAACGGGCCGATCTGTCCGGACAACTCCCTTTGTTCGGCTGAGCGCGCGTGTGTCCCGATCCGGGGCCGTGTGACGGGGCGTTGCTGTCCGTGGTGTGAGCCATCCCCGGTCGTCCCCGGTTCGGATGAACCTCGTCCCTGCCATAGACTCGAGGTGTGCCTCGTGGTGACGGACGACTCAACCACGACCTGCTCCCCGGCGAGAAGGGCCCCCAGGACGCTTGCGGCGTCTTCGGTGTCTGGGCTCCGGGTGAAGAGGTCGCCAAACTCACCTATTTCGGGCTGTATGCGCTGCAGCACCGTGGACAGGAGTCCGCGGGCATCGCGGTGAGCAACGGCTCCCAGATCCTGGTCTTCAAGGACATGGGCCTGGTCTCCCAGGTCTTCGACGAGACCTCCCTCGGCTCACTGAGCGGCCATATCGCCGTGGGCCACGCCCGGTACTCCACCACCGGGGCCTCGGTGTGGGAGAACGCCCAGCCGACCTTCCGCGCGACCGCGCACGGCTCCATCGCTCTCGGTCACAACGGCAACCTGGTCAACACGGCCGAGCTGGCCGAGATGGTCGCCGCGCTGCCGCGTGACGGCGGCCGGGCCACCCAGGTCGCCGCGACCAACGACACGGACCTGGTCACCGCCCTGCTCGCCGGCCAGACCGACGACGACGGCAAGCCGCTGACCGTCGAGGAGTCGGCCGCCAAGGTCCTCCCCGCCGTCCAGGGCGCCTTCTCGCTCGTCTTCATGGACGAGCACACCCTCTACGCCGCCCGCGACCCGCAGGGCATCCGCCCGCTGGTCCTCGGCCGGCTGGAGCGTGGCTGGGTGGTCGCCTCCGAGACCGCCGCCCTGGACATCGTCGGCGCGGCCTTCGTCCGCGAGGTCGAGCCGGGCGAGCTCGTCGCCATCGACGAGAACGGTGTCCGGACCAGCCGGTTCGCCGAGGCCCGCCCCAAGGGCTGCGTCTTCGAGTACGTCTACCTCGCGCGCCCCGACACCGACATCGCGGGCCGCAACGTCTACCTCTCCCGGGTGGAGATGGGCCGCCGGCTCGCCGCCGAGGCCCCGGCCGAGGCCGACCTGGTGATAGCGACCCCGGAGTCCGGCACCCCGGCCGCCGTCGGCTACGCCGAGGCCAGCGGGATCCCCTACAGCGCGGGCCTGGTCAAGAACAGCTACGTCGGCCGGACCTTCATCCAGCCCAGCCAGACCATCCGCCAGCTCGGCATCCGGCTGAAGCTCAACCCGCTGAAGGAGGTCATCCGCGGCAAGCGCCTGGTCGTCGTGGACGACTCCATCGTCCGCGGGAACACCCAGCGCGCCCTCGTCCGGATGCTCCGCGAGGCCGGCGCCGCCGAGGTCCACATCCGGATCTCGTCCCCGCCGATCAAGTGGCCCTGCTTCTTCGGCATCGACTTCGCCACCCGCGCCGAGCTGATCGCCAACGGCATGACGGTCGACGAGATCGGCAAGTCCCTCGGCGCCGACTCCCTGGCGTACATCTCCATCGACGGCATGATCGAGGCGACCGCCATCCCCAAGGCGAACCTCTGCCGCGCCTGCTTCGACGGCGAGTATCCGATGGACCTGCCCGACCCCGAGCTGCTCGGCAAGCACCTGCTGGAGACCGAGCTCGCAGGCGGCCACGACGCCGCGGACGCCCTGCGCCGCCCGTAAGAACGACACGAAAGATCTCGAGAGCAATGCCCTCTGCAGAGACCACTGGTGCCAGCTACGCAAGCGCGGGCGTCGACATCGAGGCGGGCGACCGCGCCGTCGAACTCATGAAGGAATGGGTGAAGAAGGCCACCCGTCCCGAGGTCGTCGGCGGCCTCGGCGGCTTCGCCGGCCTCTTCGACGCCAGCGCCCTCAAGCGCTACGAGCGCCCCCTCCTCGCCTCCGCCACCGACGGCGTCGGTACCAAGGTGGACATCGCCCGCCGCATGGGCGTCTACGACACCATCGGCCACGACCTGGTCGGCATGGTCGTCGACGACCTCGTGGTCTGCGGTGCCGAGCCGCTGTTCATGACCGACTACATCTGCGTCGGCAAGGTCCACCCCGAGCGGGTCGCCGCGATCGTCAAGGGCATCGCCGAGGGCTGCACCCTCGCCGGCTGCGCGCTGGTCGGCGGCGAGACCGCCGAGCACCCCGGGCTGCTCGGCGCGGACGAGTTCGACGTGGCCGGCGCCGGCACCGGAGTCGTCGAGGCCGACCGGCTGCTCGGCGCGGAGCGGGTCCGCGAGGGTGACGTCGTCATCGCGATGGCCTCCTCCGGACTTCACTCGAACGGGTACTCGCTGGTACGCCATGTGCTCCTCGACCGGGCCGGCTGGTCGCTGGACCGCGAGGTCCCCGAGCTCGGCCGCACCCTCGGCGAGGAGCTGCTGGAGCCGACCCGGATCTACTCGCTGGACTGCCTGGCGCTCACCCGGACGACCGAGGTGCACGCCTTCTCGCACATCACCGGCGGCGGGCTCGCCAACAACCTCGCCCGGGTGATCCCGGACCACCTGCACGCGGAGGTCGACCGCGCCACCTGGACGCCGGACCCGGTGTTCACCCTGGTCGGGGAGGTGGGCGGGGTCGAGCGCCTGGAACTGGAGAAGACCCTCAACATGGGCGTCGGCATGATGGCCGTCGTACCCGCGGAGTCGGTCGACGCCGCCCTGACCACGCTGGCCGACCGGGGCGTCGAGTCCTGGGTCGCCGGCGAGATCACCGGGCGTGGCGACCGTGCCGAGGCCGCGGTGCTGACCGGTGACTACGGCGACGGCGGTACCGACGGTGGCCGCACGGCCTGACCGGGCCCGGGCAGCACAGAACCCGGTCCGGGGCGGGGCCCCGGACCGGGTCGGAGAAAGCTATCGCGTTATCGCGTCAAGCGCGGCGACGGTAGGCGGACTGACCGGACGAGTGCTGCTCGTCCTCGTCGTCCTCGTCGTTGTAACGCGCCGCGTACTGAGCGTACGGGTCGTCGTCCAGCTCATCGTCGAGCGGCTCACCGTTAGGCGGCTGCTTTACCGGCGATGCGCCCAGCTCGTTGGCCAGGCGTGAGAGGTCGGTCCCACCGCTGTTGTACTTCAGCTGGCGGGCGACCTTTGTCTGCTTGGCCTTGGCCCGGCCGCGCCCCATGGCTCGACCCCCTCAATTACGGGGCTCGACGGCCCCAGAGTCTTGACACGCGTTCACTGTCATGAGTCAGAGCGGATTCCCGCAGAGGAATCCGGCCTGTAGGACTTCAACGGTACCTGCTTCCGCGGCCATACGGTACGTCGCCCGCATGACGTGCCACGGAGCACAACCTTAGGGGCGCCCCGTCCCCGCTGGTCAGCTGCGATTTTAACCCGTCCCGCCCGGCGACCCGCCGAGGGGTGGTGAGCGATGTCTCGCTTGTCGTCCCCCACCGCCCCCGGCGGGCCGCTCTGTCGGGACCACTGTGCGGGCCCCGACCACCCGAGCGGACGGGCCGGGCGCCGGCTATCTCCCTCGCGTCCCGGCCGTCACTGCCGTACCTGGCGCGGCACCCCGGCCGTCCGGCTTCCGCGCGCCTCCGCCATCCGCTGCTCGGCGAGCCGGTCGGCCGCCGCGGCGGGCGGGATGCCGTCCGCCGCCGCCCGCTCGAATATGGCCAGCGTGGTGTCGTAGATCTTGGCCGCCTTGGCCTTCGCCCGGTCGAAGTCGAAGCCCTTGAGCTCCTCGGCGACCTGGATGACGCCGCCGGCGTTCACCACGTAGTCGGGGGCGTAGAGGATGCCGCGGTCGGCGAGGTCCTTCTCGACCCCCGGGTGGGCGAGCTGGTTGTTGGCCGCGCCGCAGACGACGGTCGCCGTGAGGGCCGCGACCGTCTCGTCGTCGAGGGCGCCGCCGAGGGCGCAGGGGGCGTAGACGTCGAGCGGGGCTCTGGAGTCACGAACGAGCACGTCCACGTCCGAAACGGCCGTGACCTGTGGGAACTTCTCGATGATCGCCTCGACGGCGGCCTGCTTGACATCGGTGACGACGACCTCCGCGCCGTCCTCGACCAGATGCCGCACCAGGTAGCGCCCGACCTTGCCGACTCCGGCGACGCCGACCCGCCGGCCGCGCAGCGTGGGCTCGCCCCACTGGGTGCGCGCCGCGGCCCGCATGCCCTGGAAGACGCCGAACGCGGTGAGCACGGACGAGTCGCCGGCGCCGCCGTTCTCGGGGGAGCGGCCGGTGGTCCAGCGGCACTCCCGGGCGACGACGTCCATGTCCCGCACGTACGTGCCGACGTCGCACGCGGTGACATAGCGGCCGCCGAGGGAGGCCACGAAACGGCCGTAGGCGAGCAGGAGTTGTTCGGTCTTGATCGTGTCCGGGTCGCCGATGATCACGGCCTTCCCGCCGCCGTGCTCCAGACCCGCCAGCGCGTTCTTGTACGACATGCCGCGCGCGAGGTTGAGGGCGTCGCGGACGGCCTCCTCCTCGGAGGCGTAGGGGTGGAAGCGGGTACCGCCGAGCGCCGGGCCCAGGGCGGTGGAGTGGAGGGCGATCACGGCCTTGAGGCCGGTCTCGCGGTCCTGGCAGAGCACGACCTGCTCGTGCCCGCCGAGTTCGGAGCCGAACAGGGTGTGCAGCACGCTCTCGGACTCGGCCGGGGTGGTGGGACGTACGTCAGTCACGGTGGTGACTCCATATGTCTCGCGCTTCGCCCTCCCGGGGGTGGAGGAGGGCCGGTTGGCACGAGGGTAGGGCCTGCCGGCCCCGCGTAAGGGTCCGGTGCCGAGGATCACTCTCCCGGGCCCCCGTCCCGTGGGACGATTCGCTCCGTACGGGGAGGTCCGCACGGCCCCCCGAGGTGTCCTGCTGCTTGAGGGAGCGAGCGTGGGTCTGGCGTCGTCGGTGACCGTCCCGTACGCGGCCTATCTGCGGGTCTACGAGCCGCTGAGCGCGTTCCCGCGGGCCGAGCGCCGGTACTGGGAGGAGTACGCCCGGCGCGCGACGCTCCCCACCGCGCAGGACGAACTCCGCCGCTCGCTCGCCGACTTGCTGCCCACCCCGCCGGTGGCGGTGCCGGTGCACGAGAGCGGCGACGCCTTCGTGACCGTCCGGGACGGCGTCGTCTGCGTCTGCCCCTGGCGCACCCGGCTGCGCGGCTGGCTGGCCCTGGAGGAGCTCGCCGAGCGGTTCCCCGCGCCGGTGCTCGACGCCGTCCTGCCGCCGGTGGTGCGGCGCCAGGCCGAAGCGGACTACGCCCGCTGGCTGGAGCGCAACCCCGACGCCCGGCCGTGGATCAGGACGGCCACCTGGCAGGTGCCGCTGCGCTGGTTCGTACTCTTCTCCGACGAGGAACGCGAGTACGGCAAGGCGTCGGAGACGGCCGGCGGCCCGGGCGGCCCGGTGCGGGAGGGGCTGGTGCTCCGCTACCGGACGGCGATGGTGGAGGCCCGGCGGCGGGTGGCCCGCGGACTGCGCACGCTGCGGGACGCCATCGAGGAGGGCCCCTTGATCGACGGCCTGGTGGACGTGGGCAGATGGCTGGAAGAGTTCCATCCGCGGTCCCTGGTGGAGCTGGACTACGGCGGGCTGGTGCATATGGTGCCGGAGGCACGGCTCGCCGACGACCGCTCCGCGGCGGACACGGCGGAGGGGCTGGCCGCGCTCCGGGCCGGGGACGGCGTCCGGGCGGGCGAGGCGTACGAGCGGCTGACGGAGCGTTGGCGCGCGGTGCGGGACCGTCAGTTCGCGAACTGAGCAATGAGGGCGGGAGTTTGGCGATTCCAGGACCTAGGTCCTGATCCGGCCAATTGCCGCAACCGTGATCTAACGCACTTACGTCAGGTCTTGCGCCCATCACCCACCCTCGTGGCAAAATAGGACAAGGAGTCCGGGAAGGACTCCTTCCGTCCGAGTAAGGGTGGATGGATCGGTATTGCACTCCTTGGCGGGTCTGGTGACCCCTGATCCCGCTGTGACTGATCGTCACGGTGGCGTGACTGTCCGCTATGGCATGGTCCATCGGCTTCCGTCGAGGTTGAACACCTGAGAGGGCAATTCCATCGGTTTGGCCGACGTGGCTGGACAGATGGTGTAGTTGTAGTGCCGAGGACAAGCCGTTCGTCCTATAACCGACTCGGCCCGCGTCCGCCATTTCGGGCAACGCGGGTCAAGGTGCAGAATTTAGAGGAAAGAACCGATCCTGAACTCGGTTCTCCCGAGGAGGCCGCTCATGACCGCTCGCACCCCTGATGCCGAGCCGCTGTTGACCCCGGCTGAGGTTGCCACGATGTTCCGCGTGGACCCGAAGACGGTCACGCGGTGGGCGAAGGCAGGCAAGCTCACGTCGATCCGTACGCTCGGAGGCCACCGCCGTTACCGCGAGGCGGAGGTCCGGGCGCTGCTGGCAGGCATCCCGCAGCAGCGCAGCGAGTCCTGAACCACCGTATGACCGGGCGTTTTCCGGGGCCCCCAACCCGGTGACCGCCCACCCTCAGCTCCACACGTTCCACCAGGCACCACACGACTGCGGAGACCTGCCCCCAACAGGGATCCGCGCCCGGAACGGGTGACGTCGTCGATCGCGCTGGGCTCCGCCGGGTCCAGCGCGGTCTTTTTTGTGTCCGCTCCCGGATCCGTGCCGTGCCGCGGAACCCCCGGGTGTACCGCCGGCTCCCATTCGGGAATGGTTGAGCAGTCGGTGCAATTGCACATATTAAATTGACCGGTGATGACCGGGGCGTGAGTTCCGTCATCTCCGTAACTCTTTCGGTGACTCCCGTCACAGCATCCCGAGGTTGCCGCCCGTCACCGGCCGGTATAGAGAAGCCGACCGTCCCGTCTGTTCCCGGGAAAGGCCGGCCGCGGTGCGCCGCCGCCGGTCCTACGTCCGTACCGTACGGCCGGTCGTCCGCCGTTTCGGGGACCCACGCCGTCCGTCATGCCGCCGGGCCCTCCCCGGACCCCTCCGGGCCGCCCTGGGCGCCCGCGGGGCCACCGGGCGCGGTCTCCAGGGCCAGCCGCAGGAGCCGGTGGCAGACTGCGCAGTGACGGGTCAGATGGCGGTAGCGGACGGACGCCGAGAGGTGGGCTCGCAGCAGCGCCCCGGTCTCGTGCCGGGTCCTCGCGGTCGGGCTGGTCGTGGTCATCGGGCGCGCACCTCCCACTGACTGCGTACCCCTGGCACGTGTCGCCGTCAAGGAGCGGGGTGCGGCGGGCGGGTGCCCTCGGCCATCCGCCGGCAGGGCGGGGGAGGGGCGCGTTTCGGCCATCCGGCAGGCCGTGCGCGACGGACCCTGGTGGATCACGGCGAACGAAGAGGCCCGCTCTCCTCGCGGAGAACGGGCCTCTTCCGATGCGGTCCTGACGGGATTTGAACCCGCGGCCTCCACCTTGACAGGGTGGCGAGCACTCCAAACTGCTCCACAGGACCTTGCTGCTTTCCCGCCTTCGCGGTGCTGCGTGGCAAGACTCTACAGCAGGTCAGGGGGTGCGGTCGAACTCGCCTTCCCGAGGCCGTCCCGATGCTCTCCCGGGGTCAGGGCGCGAGGGCGTCGATGGCCTTCACGATGCGCTTGTCCGAGACCGGGAACGCCGTGCCGAGCGCGTGCGCGAAGTAGCTCACCCGCAGCTCCTCGATCATCCAGCGGATGTCCAGGGCCTCCTGGGGCACCGGACGCCCCTTCGGGAACTGCTCCAGCAGCCACGCGTGCTCGTCCTGCATCTCCTTGACCTTGGCCAGCCGCGCCCGGTCCCGTTCCGCGTTGGTGGGCAGCTGGGTCAGCCGCCGGTCCACGGCCACCAGGTAGCGCAGCAGGTCGGGCAGCCGGCGGACGCCGTGGGCGGTCACGAAGCCGGGCTTCACCAGCTCCGCGAGCTGCTGCTTGATGTCCGTGAGGGACGTGAGCAGCACGGGACTGGTGGTGGCCTTCAGCCGGCGCTCGCACGCCTGCCAGGCGGCCAGCACCTCCTGCACCTTGCGGATGGTGTCCAGCGTCACGTCGACGATGTCCGCCCGGACCGCGTCGAAGAGCTTCCGGAAGCCCTCCTCGTCCCAGGCGGGCCCGCCGTGCCCGGCGATCAGCTTGTCCGCCGCACCGGCCACGCAGTCCTCGAAGAGGGCCTGGACGGAGCCGTGCGGGTTCCGGGACAGGGCGAGCTTCTGCTGGTTGCTCAGCTTGTCCTGGGCGAACTTGGCGGGGTTGGAGGGCAGGTTGAGCAGGATGAGGCGGCGGGTGCCGCGCCACATGGCCTGCCGCTGCTCCTCCTCGGTGTCGAAGAGGCGGACGGCCACCGAGGCGCCCTCGTCGACCAGCGCCGGGTACGCCTTGACGGGCTGCCCCGCGCGCCGGGTCTCGAAGGTGCGCGGCAGGGCCCCGATCGTCCACTGGGTGAGCCCGGACCGCTGCTCGGGCCCGGCGGCGCTCCCGGAGGCCGTCGTGGCCTTCTCGAAGGCCTTGGTGATGGCCGCCTGCGTCTTCGGCTTCAACCGGGTGCGCAGCGCCTCCAGGTCCTTGTCCTCGGCGATCTTGCGCTTGCGCTCGTCGACGATCCGGAAGGTGATCTTCAGGTGGTCGGGGACGCGGCTCGGGTCGAAGTCGTCGGCCTCGATCCGGACGGCGGTCATCCGGTGCAGCTCGCGGGCGAGCACGGTCGTCAGCGGCTCCTGCACGGGGACCGTGCCGTCCAGGAAGCGCCGCGCGTAGTTCGGTGCCGGCACGCAGTTGCGGCGCAGCGGCTTCGGCAGCGAGCGGATCAGCTCGGTCACCAGGTCCTCGCGCAGGCCCGGGATCTGCCAGTCGAAGCCCTCCGGGGAGACCTGGTTGAGCACCTGGAGCGGGATGTGGACCGTCACGCCGTCCGCGTCCGCCCCCGGCTCGAACTGGTACGTCACCCGGAACTTCAGCCGGCCCTGCCGCCAGGAGTCCGGATAGTCGTCCTTGGTGACCGCCTCGGCGTTCTCGTTGATCAGCATGGAGTGCTCGAAGTCGAGCAGCCCCGGCTCCTCACGCCGCTTGTGCTTCCACCAGGAGTCGAAGTGCGCGCCGGACACCACGTGTTCGGGCAGCCGCTGGTCGTAGAAGTCGAACAGCGTCTCGTCGTCCACCAGGATGTCCCGGCGGCGCGCCCGGTGCTCCAGCTCCTCGACCTCGCCGAGGAGCTTGCGGTTGTCGTGGAAGAACTGGTGGTGCGTCTTCCAGTCGCCCTCGACCAGCGCGTTGCGGATGAACAGCTCGCGGCTGGTCTCCGGGTCGATCCGGCCGTAGTTGACCTTGCGCTGCGCCACGATCGGCACGCCGTAGAGCGTCACCCGCTCGTACGCCATGACGGCCGCCTGCTTCTGCTCCCAGTGCGGCTCGCTGTAGGTGCGCTTCACCAGGTGCTGGGCGAGCGGTTCGATCCACTCCGGCTCGATCCGGGCGTTCACCCGGGCCCACAGCCGGGAGGTCTCCACCAGCTCCGCCGACATGATCCAGCGCGGCGGCTTCTTGAAGAGGGCCGAGCCGGGGAAGACCGCGAACTTGGCGCTGCGGGCGCCGAGGTACTCGTTCTTCTCGGTGTCCTTGAGTCCGAGGTGCGAGAGCAGACCCGCGAGCAGCGACTGGTGGACCCGCTCCGGGACCGCGTCCTCGTCGTTCAGGTGCACGCCCATCGACTTCGCGACCGTGCGCAGCTGCGTGTAGATGTCCTGCCACTCGCGTATCCGCAGGTAGTTCAGGAACTCCGACTTGCACATGCGCCGGAACGCCGAGGACGACAGCGCCTTCTGCTGCTCGCGCACGTAGCGCCAGAGGTTGAGGAAGGCGAGGAAGTCGCTCGTCTCGTCCTTGAAGCGGGCGTGCTGCTGGTCCGCCTGCTGCTGCTTCTCCGACGGCCGCTCGCGCGGGTCCTGGATGGACAGCGCGGCGGCGATCACCATCACCTCGCGGACACAGCCGTTCCGGTCCGCTTCCAGCACCATGCGGGCGAGGCGCGGGTCCACGGGGAGCTGCGACAGCTTCCGGCCGAGGGGCGTCAGGCGCTTCTTGGGATCCTTCTGTTGCGGGTCGAGCGCGCCCAGCTCCTGGAGCAGGTCGACGCCGTCCTTGATGTTGCGCCGGTCCGGCGGGTCGATGAACGGGAACTTCTCGATGTCCCCGAGCCCGGCGGCGGTCATCTGGAGGATGACGGAGGCGAGGTTCGTCCGCAGGATCTCCGCGTCCGTGAACTCCGGCCGGGAGAGGAAGTCGTCCTCCGAGTACAGCCGGATGCAGACGCCGTCGCTCGTCCGGCCGCAGCGGCCCTTGCGCTGGTTGGCGCTGGCCTGGGAGACCGGCTCGATCGGCAGCCGCTGCACCTTGGTGCGGTGGCTGTAGCGCGAGATCCGGGCGAAGCCGGGGTCGATGACGTACTTGATGCCGGGGACGGTGAGGGACGTCTCGGCGACGTTGGTGGCCAGGACGATGCGACGGCCGGTGTGGCGCTGGAAGACGCGGTGCTGCTCGGCGTGGGAGAGGCGCGCGTACAGCGGCAGGATTTCGGTGAACCTGAGTTTCTTCTTCTCCAGCGCGTCCGCCGTGTCCCGGATCTCCCGCTCACCGGAGAGGAAGACCAGGATGTCGCCGTCGCCCTCCCGCTGGAGCTCGTCCACCGCGTCGCAGATCGCCGTGATCTGGTCGCGGTCGGAGTCCTCGGACTGCTCCTCCAGCAGCGGCCGGTAGCGCACCTCGACCGGGTACGTCCGCCCGCTGACCTCGATGATCGGAGCGTCACCGAAGTGCCGGGAGAAGCGCTCCGGGTCGATCGTCGCCGAGGTGATCACGACCTTGAGGTCGGGGCGGCGGGGGAGCAGCTGGGCGAGGTAGCCCAGGATGAAGTCGATGTTGAGGCTGCGCTCGTGGGCCTCGTCGATGATGATCGTGTCGTACTGGCGCAGCTCGCGGTCGGTCTGGATCTCCGCCAGCAGGATGCCGTCGGTCATCAGCTTGACCATGGTGTCCGGCCCGACCTGGTCGGTGAACCGGACCTTCCAGCCGACGGCCTCGCCCAGCGGCGTGCGCAGCTCCTCCGCGACCCGCTCCGCCACCGTACGGGCGGCGAGCCGGCGGGGCTGGGTGTGCCCGATCAGCCCGCGGACGCCCCGGCCCAGCTCCAGGCAGATCTTGGGGATCTGCGTGGTCTTGCCGGAACCGGTCTCACCCGCGACGATGACGACCTGGTGGTCGCGTATCGCCTCCAGGATCGCGTCCTTCTTCTGGCTGACCGGGAGCTGCTCGGGGTACGTGACGGCCGGCACCCGGGCCGCGCGGCGCGCCACGCGCTCCTCGGCCTGGCCGATCTCGGCGTCGATCTCGGTGAGGACCGCCTCCCGGGCCTCGGGCTTGCGGATCCGGCGGGCACCGTCCAGCCTGCGGCCCAGCCGCTGCGCATCGCGCAGGGACAGCTCGGACAGGCGCGCGGCGAGGCCGGCAGGGGTGAGGGCAGGCTGCGTAGACATACGGACCCCAGGATCGCACCAGGCGGGACGAAGCGGCGAACGCATTTAGGGGCGGCCGCGGCGTGGGGGTGCTCTCTGGGAGGACCGGGGCACCTCAAACACCGAGGCCCCCGTCCGAAGACGGGGGCCTCACAGTGGCTGGGGCCGGGGTCGAACCGGCGACCTTCCGCTTTTCAGGCGGACGCTCGTACCAACTGAGCTACCCAGCCACGCAAGCACCGAGATGCTTGCAGCGGTCCTGACGGGATTTGAACCCGCGGCCTCCACCTTGACAGGGTGGCGAGCACTCCAAACTGCTCCACAGGACCTTGCTATGTGCGAGCACTAGTCTCGCACACGGTACAGCGTGCCCCCAACGGGATTCGAACCCGTGCTACCGCCTTGAAAGGGCGGCGTCCTGGGCCACTAGACGATGAGGGCTGAATGGCCCACCTGGGCGCTTTGCGGCGCCTCGGGGACGTGAGAAGCATATGGGATGTCGGGAGCGAACGCCAAAACGGTTTGCCGAGGCCAAGGGCGGCGGGGGTCGCGGCGGCCGGAGAAGGCCCCGCGCGCCCCGCGCCGCGGCCCTCCGTGGCGGACAATGGCGAGCGTGCTAGAGATGACGCGCGAGGAGTTCGAGGAGCTGGTCGCCGAGGGGCTGGACCGGATCCCGCCGGAGCTGACGCGGCTGATGGACAACGTCGCCGTGTTCGTCGAGGACGAGCCCCCGGCGGACGACCCGGAGCTGCTCGGGCTCTACGAGGGGACGCCGCTGACGGAGCGCGGCGAGTGGTACGCGGGGGTGCTGCCCGACCGGATCACCGTCTACCGCGGTCCCACGCTGCGCATGTGCGCGACGCGGGAGGAGGTCGTGGCGGAGGTGGAGGTCACCGTGGTGCACGAGGTGGCGCACCACTTCGGCATCGACGACGAGCGGCTGCACGCGCTCGGGTACGGCTGAGGCCGGGCGGCCGCGGGCGCGGCCGCCCGCGCGGCCGGCCGGGACGCGAGGGGCGTCCGGGAGGCGCGTCGTGCGTCCCGGCCCGTGGTGTTCTTCGCCGATCCCGGCGGGTGCGCGGCCGGAGGCGGGCGTTCCGTCTCGGGCCGGTGCGGCGGGGCGCGTGTCCTGCGCGGTGTGGGGCCAGTTGGGCAGGGAGCCTGTCCCCGCGAGTCCCGAAGGCGGTCCCTCCCATGCGCGCGATTCCCGTGCACTCCGAACCCCCCGCGGGCCGGGTGCACCCTGCGTCCGGCCGGCGGCGGTCGGCCGCCACCCGCCTCGCGGCGGTGGCCGTGGCGACCCTGGCCCTCGGCGGCTGCATGAGCGTGAGCGAGCCCGGCCGGCCGGCGCCCTCCGCGTCCGGGCGGCAGCGGGAGGCCGGGGCCCGGCCGGACGGCGGGAAGACGGCGCCGGACGGCCGGCCGGAGCGGGCGGACGCCAAGGGCGTGCGGGGCGCCGGCGGGAGCCCGGGGACCAAGGACGCGCGCGACGGGTCGTCGAGCGCCGCTCCGTCCGCCGGCGCGGACGGGGGGCCGGCGGCGCCCTCGCCACAGGGCAAGCCCGCCAAGCCGGGCGACCGGAAGAAACCCCCGGCGCCGGGCGCGTCCCCCGCCCCCGCGAAGCCGCCCGCCTCGCCCGCGCCGCCCAGCCGGCCGGCACCCAACCCGGACCCGCCGGTTCCGCCGTCGCCGCCCGCGCCCGTCACCGACTCGCCGGCCCCGCACCCGACGCCGCAGGCCGGGCCGGTCGCTTAGGCGGTCCGATGAGCGCTGTGGGGCGGGTCACGGGAGCGGCGGGGAGGGCGGGGTTGCGCTCGGTGGTGTCGAGTGCGTATGGTGGTAGATCGTTTGATCCCATTTGCCCGGCGCCTGTCAGATGCGCGCCGTGTGGCGCGTTCCTTACCTTGCCGTGGCTGACCGCATCGAGGCGGTCATTTGTGAAGCCGACACGGAGCTTGGGCGCGTGCCGAAACTCCGGAAGGTTTCGCATTTCGCATGTCCATTTCCACTGACCAGACCGTCATGCCCGAGGCCGACGAGACGATCGTCGAGTCCCCCGAGATCGCCGAGGCCACCGAGGCCCCCGCGACCGACGTCGCCGCAGAGGCCCCCGAGGCCGACGAGCCGACGATCACCTTCGCCGACCTGGGCCTGGACGAGGCGATCGTCCGCAAGCTCGCCCAGAACGGTGTCACCACCCCCTTCCCGATCCAGGCGGCGACCATCCCGGACGCCCTGGCCGGCAAGGACATCCTGGGCCGCGGCCGTACCGGCTCCGGCAAGACCCTCTCGTTCGGTCTGCCGCTGCTGTCGATCCTCGCGGGCGGCCACACCGAGAAGAAGCGTCCGCGCGGTCTGATCCTCACCCCGACCCGCGAGCTGGCGATGCAGGTCGCCGACGCCCTCCAGCCCTACGGCGACGTCCTCGGCCTGAAGATGAAGGTCGTCTGCGGCGGTACGTCCATGGGCAACCAGATCTACGCCCTGGAGCGCGGCGTCGACATCCTCGTCGCCACCCCGGGCCGCCTGCGCGACATCATCAACCGCGGCGCCGCCTCCCTCGACAAGGTCAAGGTCGCCGTCCTCGACGAGGCCGACCAGATGGCCGACATGGGCTTCCTGCCCGAGGTCACCGAGATCCTCGACCTGGTGCCGTCCGGCGGCCAGCGCCTGCTGTTCTCCGCGACGCTGGAGAACGAGATCGACACCCTGGTCAAGCGCTACCTGGTCGACCCAGTCACGCACGAGGTGGACCCGTCCGCCGGTGCGGTCACCACGATGACCCACCACGTCCTCGTCGTGAAGCCGAAGGACAAGGCGCCGGTCACCGCCGCCATCGCCGCCCGCAAGGGCCGCACCATCATCTTCGTCCGCACCCAGATGGGCGCCGACCGCGTCGCCGAGCAGCTGCTCGACGCCGGTGTCCGCGCGGACGCGCTGCACGGCGGCATGACCCAGGGCGCCCGTACCCGCGTCCTGGAGGACTTCAAGGGCGGCCGCGTCAACTGCCTGGTCGCCACCGACGTGGCCGCCCGAGGCATCCACGTGGACGGCATCGACCTGGTCCTCAACGTGGACCCGGCCGGCGACCACAAGGACTACCTGCACCGCTCCGGCCGTACGGCCCGCGCCGGCCAGTCCGGCACGGTCGTCTCGCTGGCCCTGCCGCACCAGCGCCGGCAGATCTTCCGCCTGATGGAGGACGCGGGCGTGGACGCCTCGCGCCACATCGTCGGCGGCGCCGGCGCCTTCGACCCCGAGGTCGCCGAGATCACCGGCGCCCGCTCGCTCACCGAGGTGCAGGCCGACTCGGCCGCGAACGCCGCCAAGCAGGCGGAGCGCGACCTGGCCGACCTCAACCGCCAGCTGGAGCGCGCCCAGCGCCGCGCCACCGAGCTGCGCGAGGAGGCCGACCGCCTGCTGGCCCGCGCCGCCCGCGAGCGCGGTGAGGACCCGGAGGCCGCCGTGGCCGCCGCCGCCGAGGAGGCTGCCGCCGAGGCCGTCCGGATCGCGGAGGAGGCCGCTGCCGCCGCCGTGCCCGCGCAGACCGAGCGCCGCGACGAGCGGGGCAACTTCGAGCGCCGCTCGGGCGGTTTCCGCCGTGACGACCGCGAGGAGCGGGGCGGCGACCGTGGCGGGTTCCGCCGCGACGACCGCGGGGGCGACCGTGGCGGCTTCCGTCGTGACGAGCGTCGTGACGACCGCCCGTCGGGTGGCTTCCGCCGCGACGAGCGTCGTGACGACCGTCCGTCCTCCGGCTTCCGTCGTGACGACCGTCCGTCCTCCGGTTTCCGCCGTGACGACCGCCCGTCCGGTGGCTTCCGCCGCGACGAGCGTCGCGACGACCGTCCGTCCTCCGGCTTCCGTCGTGACGACCGCCCGTCGGGTGGCTTCCGCCGTGACGACCGCGAGGACCGCGGGGGCGACCGTGGCGGGTTCCGCCGCGACGAGCGCCGTGACGACCGTCCGTTCAACCGCGACCGTCGCGACGACCGGCACTCCGGTGGCTTCCGCCGCGACGACCGTCCGTCCTCCGGCTTCCGCTCCGGCGGCGACCGCCCGTCCGGTGGCTTCCGCTCCGGTGGCGGCGACCGCCCGTTCAACCGCGACCGCCGCGACGACCGTCCGTCCTCCGGCTTCCGTTCCGGCGGCGGTGACCGCCCCTACGGCCGCCGTGACGACCACCGCGGCGCCGGCTCGTCGTTCGACCGCCGTGCCGACAAGCCGCGCTGGAAGCGCAACGGCTGATCACGCTGACGGGAAGGGCAAGCACCCTTCCCACCAGCGGAACTGAGGGCCCGTACGGCGCCCCGGTAGCGGAAGGGCTCCTTCCTGGAGCCCTTCCGGAAAAGTGCCGGGGATAACGACTCGGGATCCGGCGCCCTGCCGGGCTATGCTGCGGGGTGCGGGCCGTTAGCTCAATTGGCAGAGCAGTGGACTTTTAATCCATTGGTTGTGGGTTCGAGTCCCACACGGCCTACCACGGGAGCCCAGGTCAGAGACATCTGACCTGGGCTTCGTGGCGTTATTGGGGCCGGCGGGGATCGCCGTCCCGTCCGATGTCCGGCCGAAATGCCGACGATCGGGCAAAGGCGGCGGCGGTGAGACGGACGGGCTTCCGGAGGGCCGCCGTCCGAATGCTCTCCGCGGCGGCCGGGAGTGATTCACGGCACAGGCCCCGCGCTTCCGCGGCGGCAGTCGGTGATTTACCGACTTCGTCCCCGCGCCGGGTCGCCCGGCTCACGGGACCTCGGTCGCCGCCGCGCGTGGCGGGTCGTACGCGTATCCGACGTGCCGCACCGTCACGATCGTCTCGCGGTATCCCGGCCCCAACTTGCCGCGCAGCCGGGCGATGTGGACGTCCACGGTGCGCCCGCCGCCGACGCAGGTCGGCCCCCAGACCGAGGCCAGCAGCTGGCGCCGGGTGTGCACCTGGTGCGGGCGGCCGACCAGATGCGCGAGGAGCTCGAACTCCCGGCCGGTGAGCCGCAGTTCCCGGCCGTCGACGACGGCCGTGCGCCGCCGGTAGTCCAGGGCGACCCGGTGGCCGGCGGGGCGCGGTGGACGGCTGAGGGTCCGCGGGGAGCACAGGGGCGTCTCGTACGGGGGCATCTCGGTCCTCCTCTGACCCCGGGAGGCGGCCGCCTCCCACCGGCGGTAAGAAGAGGGGGCCGGGGCGCGGGTTGCCTCGGCGCCGGCCGTGTGCACAACATCCTCACGCTTGGCGGGTCCTGTGCTCTCCGGGTCCGCCTGCGCCCACCGGTCCGCCGGTGCTTTCCGGTCTGCCGATGCTCTCGGGTCTGCCGATGCTCTCGGGTCCGTCGATGCTCTCGGGTCCGTCGATGCTCTCGGGTCCGTCGGCCGGGCCTCTCAGCCCTGGCCGACGTCGAGCCGGGTGATCCGTCCGTCGGTGATCTGGAAGTGCCAGTACGTTCCGTGCAGATCCGCCCGGTCCGAGCGGAAGCGGCCGAGCAGATACCGCCCGTGCTGCCGCTCCTCCGCCACCTCCAGCCGCCCGCGCGCCTCGAACACCTCGCGCTCCGCCCAGGAGCGCAGGTCCTGGAGGGCGCCGTCGTCGGTGAGCTCGGCATCGGCGGCGAAGGCGGCGTAGAAGGCGTCCCGGTCGCCGTCGCGCATGGCGACGACGAGCGCGCGGACGACCGGCTCGCTGAGTTCCTCGGGGGGCGGGGCGGCGGTCACGGCGGCCTCCTGCGCGTCGGGTCCCGGTGGACGGTGCCACGGGCCCCGCACGGCGCCCGGCACACGCCTTCGACTGTAGGCCGGGGGCCCGAGGGGCGCGCGTTCGCCGGTCAAACGGGCGCCCCGGCGGATGCGGCGAACCCGCCCCTGCCCCGTGTTCGCGCCGCTACCGTAAGTGCGCGGGGTGGGCAGGAGAAGGCCGGGAGGTCGAGGGGCATGGAGCAGATGCGCACGGGCGGGGGAGCGAACCGGGGTGGTGGCCCGACGCCCGCCGAGCACGTCGCCGGACTGCTCGCACGCGCGCAGAACGGGTTCGAGATCGGCGAGCCGCTGCTGGAGCGGCTGCGCACCGCGCTGATGCACCAGGCCGAGCTCCGCTCGTACCGGCAGCGCAACGACGGCGACCGTCCGCTGCGGTGCAACACGTACCGGCACGTCTTCCTCCTCGCGGACGGCAGCAGCCTGCTGCTGTACGAGCTGGAGCACGACACCGGGCCGAGCGGGGAGCTGCTGTACGAGCTGTACGCCCGCGAGGACGCCCTCGACGAGGCCGAGCGGCGGGTCCACGAGCGGATCGGCGGCGGCATCGGCCCCGGCGCGGAGGACGAGGAGCTGCCTGCCTGGCTGGCCGAGGAGCTGCTGCTCGCCATGGGCCCGGTGCGGCCCCGCCGCGAGTACGTCTCCGAGGCGTCTCCCGACCACGCCCGGCGGCTGCTGCGCCGGGCCGAGAACCCGGACGGACCGGGCGAGGTGGTCGGCGAGATCCTGCGGGGCGCCCTGGGCCACCACATCGCGCTGATCACCAAGCCGCGACGGCGCGGTCCCGACCGGGACGCCACCTGGTGCCGGTTCTACGAGCACGCGTTCCTGCTGGAGGGCGGAGGCGAGGTCTCGCTCTGGGAGCTGGAGCACAACATGACGTCCGACGGGCGGCTGGTGTGCGAGGTGTACCTGGACGAAGCGGAGGCGGAAGTGGCGGCGGACCGGCACGCGCGGGCGCTGGGGGTCGAGTTATAAGGCGTGGTGCGGTGGAAGCGGCAGGGCGGGCGGTTCAGGGCCGCCCGCCCCTGCCGGTGTCCGGTGAGACCGGGGTCACAGCGCGGCCCGTTCGCCGTGTGCTACTGTCGACGAAGTTGCAGTTGTGGTACCCATGAACTCGTGTGCGCCTCGGCCATGTAGCCGAAGGCGCATTTTTGTTTTGCCGGTCTATTCCGGCGTGGGGCCATCCCATTCCTAAGGAGATAGACATGGCTACTGGCACCGTGAAGTGGTTCAACTCGGAGAAGGGCTTCGGCTTCATCGAGCAGGACGGCGGCGGCCCGGACGTCTTCGCCCACTACTCGAACATCGCCTCCAGCGGCTTCCGTGAGCTCCTCGAGGGCCAGAAGGTGTCCTTCGACGTCACGCAGGGCCAGAAGGGCCTGCAGGCGGAGAACATCGTCACCATCTGACGACTGTCGTCACTGTCCGACGGCTCCGGCCATCGGCGGACGATTCTCGACGCACGGGCGACGCCCGCGTGACGAACGGCCCCGTCCCGGTGGCGGACGGCCCTCGGCACGCGGGGTGTAGCCCGACGCACGAGGCCATGGGGCCCGCACCACTGGGTGCGGGCCCCATTGTCGATACGGCGATACGGCGGGCAGAGCCGACGCGGCCGTCGCCGATGCGGCCGCCGCCGATACCCGGTCGTTGCCGGCACCGGGGTTGTCGCCGGCACCCGGTCGCTGTCGGCACCCGGGCCGTTGTCGGTATCCGATCGTTGTCGGTATCCGGCCGTCGGCCACACCGCTCGTCGGCGACACCGCTCGTCCGCGCGGCCGGAGCCGGCCCGTCCGGACCCCGTCGGCCACGTCCCATCCGCACCCGCTTCACCTCAGGCCACCACCAGGGAAGGTCCCGCATGTCACGCTCCGCCCGCCCCGCCCGTCCGCCCCGCTCCACCGGTACGCGCGGCGGCCAGTCGGCGCGCCGCAGGCCGGCCCCGCCCGCCGACGGTCCGGCGGAGTTCGAGACCCCGGTCAGCACGACGCCCGCGCTGCCGCCGGTGGAGGCCTTCGACGAGCTCGGCCTGCCCGCCGGGCTGCTGTCCACCCTGACCCGCGAGGGTGTCACCGCGCCCTTCCCGATCCAGGCCGCCACCCTCCCCAACTCGCTCGCGGGCCGCGACGTGCTCGGCCGCGGCCGCACCGGCTCCGGCAAGACGCTGGCCTTCGGGCTGGCCCTGCTGGCCCGGACCGCCGGCCGGCGCGCCGACCACCGACGGCCGCTCGCGCTGGTCCTCGTCCCCACCCGCGAGCTGGCCCAGCAGGTCACCGACTCGCTCGCCCCGTACGCCACGGCCGTGAACCTGCGGACGGCCACCGTGGTCGGCGGCATGTCCATCGGCCGCCAGGCCAACCAGCTCGCCCGCGGCGCCGAGGTGCTCGTGGCCACGCCGGGCCGGCTGGCCGACCTGATCCAGCGGGGCGACTGCTCCCTGGCCGACGTGGCGATCACCGTCCTGGACGAGGCCGACCAGATGGCCGACATGGGCTTCCTGCCCCAGGTCACCCGGCTGCTGGAGCAGGTCGCGCCGGGCGGCCAGCGGATGCTGTTCTCCGCGACGCTCGACCGCAACGTCGACCGGCTCGTCCGCCGCTTCCTCACCGACCCCGTCACCCACTCGGTGGACCCCTCGGCGGGCGCGGTCGTGACGATGGAGCACCACCTGTTCCACCTCGCGGACGAGACCACGAAGAAGGACACGGTGACCCGGATCGCCGCCCGCGAGGGGCGCGTGATCATGTTCGTGGACACCAAGCGCGGTGCCGACCGGCTGACCAAGCGGCTGCTGTCGCAGGGCGTCCGCGCGGCGGCGCTGCACGGCGGCAAGAGTCAGCCGCAGCGCAACCGGACCCTGGAGCAGTTCCGCACCGACCAGGTCACCGCGCTGATCGCGACCAACGTCGCGGCCCGCGGCATCCACATCGACGGCCTGGACCTGGTCGTCAACATCGATCCGCCCGTGGACCACAAGGACTACCTGCACCGCGGCGGCCGCACGGCCCGCGCGGGGGAGTCCGGCACGGTGGTCACCCTGGTGCTGCCGGAGCAGCGCCGCGAGATGACCCGGATGATGGCGAACGCCAAGATCTCGCCGCAGGTGTCCCGGGTGCAGCCCGCGGACGCCGAGGTCAGCCGGGTCACCGGGGCGCGTGAGCCCAGCGGCGTGCCCGTGGTGATCGCTCCGCCGCCGCCTCCGCCGGCCCCGGCCCGCAAGTCGTCCCCGGGTTCGTCCTCGTCCGGCTCCTCGTCCTCCTCGCGCTCGGGGCGCGGGCGTGGCCGCGGCCGTGGCCGCTCCGGCGCGGGCCCGGAGGCGGGCACCGAGCAGGGCACCACCGGCGCGCGCGGCCCCCGTCGCCGCCCCCGCCCGGACGGCGCCGCCCCGGCGCCCCGCGGCGGAGGCCGTACGCGGCGGCCGTCGGCGGGCTGAGGACCGGCGGGGCCCACCCGCTGTACGCCGCCCCCCGGCACGAACCCTCTCCGCCGTACGCCCCCCCCCCGCACGGCCCCCCTCCGATGGACGTGACCCCTCCCGGCCCCGACGCTGGGAGGAGCAGCGGAGGCCGGCCGGGTCGGGTGCCGGCCGGGTCAGGGAGCGCACGGTGGGGAAGCGAGAGAGGCCGGAGCGCCCGGAGCACCCGGCGGACGCGGCCCCGAACGTGCTGTGGCGGGCCGCCTGCTGGCTGCCCGCCGTGCTGCTCGTCGCGGGTGAGGTCTTTTCCTTCCTCACCCCTCCCAACTACAACTCCGCCCCCTTCTTCTCCGCGGCCCCGCTCGTCGCCGCCTCCCTGCTCTCCGCCCGGGCCACCGCCGTGGCGGCGGTGATCGCCGTGGTGGCGTCCGTGGACATCACCGTCCACCGCGGCTCCCCGAGCACCGGCGAATCGGTCACCGAGAACGTCACCGTGCTGACCGTCTCGCTCCTCGCCCTGGGCATCAACCGCGTGGTGCGCCGCAGCGACAGCCGCCTCCGCTCCGCCCGCGGCATCGCCGAGGCCGCGCAGCGGGCCGTCCTGCCCGCCCCGCCGGCCCGACTCGACGGGCTGCGCGTCGCGGCCCGGTACGTGGCGGCGCAGGCCGACGCCCGGATCGGCGGAGACCTGTACGCCGTCCAGGACACCCCACACGGCATCCGGCTGATCGTCGGCGACGTGCGCGGCAAGGGACTGGGTGCCGTGGAGGCGGTGGCCGTGCTGATCGGCGCGTTCCGCGAGGCGGCGGAGGGGGAGCCGACGCTGGACGGGGTCGCGCTGCGGCTGGAGCGCGCGCTGCGGCGGGAGGGCGGCCGGCGGGCCGGCATCGACCAGTTCGAGGGCTTCACCACCGCCGTCCTGGCGGAGGTGCCGCACGGCGACGCCCCGGTCGTCCGGCTGGTGAACCGCGGCCACCCGCCCCCGCTGCTGGCGCATCCGGACGGCACGGTGGCCGAGGTCCCGCCGGGCGCGCACGCACTGCCGCTGGGCATGGCGGAGTTGGGGGACTCGGGGGAGGGGCCGGACCGGGTGGAGGAGCACCCGTTCCCGCCGGGGGCGACGCTGCTGCTGTTCACCGACGGGGTGACGGAGGCGCGGGACGCGGCGGGCGCCTTCTACGACCCCCTGCGGCGGCTCGCGGGACGGCGGTTCCGGAGCCCGGACGCCCTGCTCGACCACCTCGTGGCCGACGTCGACCGGCACACGGACGGTCACGGTGACGACGACATGGCCCTGCTGGCCGTCCGGCGCGTCGAGCACCACCACCCGCCCGTCCCGCGCCGCACCGCCGCCGCCACGCTGCATAACGAGTGACACACCATCAGTGGATATCGCCGGCAGATCTTGCCAACGGGCCCGTGGATTCACGCTTTCGGCTTGGAAACAACCAGTCCTGTCTATTAACGTTCGATAACGCAGCGCGTTCCTCATACCGCCGCACAAAGCGGCACCGCGCGCTTTCGCCGAATCCCGTGGGTACGGGCCCGTGGGCACGAGAGGGAACCGGGGAACCATCAGCCCTCGGGATCGCACCGGGCCGCGCCCGGCCTGTAGGGGACGACCTTCTCCGGCCTGCTCCGCACCCTCCCGGTGCCCGAACGTCCCGGGGACTTCCACCGCTGACGCGGCAGGCGAGAGGGAAGGAAAGGAGAGCGCCCCCGTGGCGTCCAACAGGTCCGCAGGCGGAGACGGTTCGCACGGCTCCTGGGCGGAGTCCCCCTACGGGGACGAACCCGGCTCCTCCCCCGTCCCGCCCCCTCCCGGCGGCGTCGACGGCCCGCTCGAAGCTCAGGGTCCCTACGGCTCGTACGACTCGTACGGCTCTTTCGAATCGCCCGGCTCTTCCGCTCCCTATGACGCCTACGACGTATTCGGTACTGCCGGCTCCTACGACGGCATTGCCCCGCAAGGAGAGGCCGGGCCGAGTGCGATGGACGGCGGTATGGACGCGGAATCCGTGAATCCGGCCGAGCCCGGGCCCGGTACGGAGTACGAGCCTCCGGCCCGCGGCCGGCACCGGGTCCCCAAGCAGCGCGGCGGCTCCATGGCCCGCAGCGGCGCGGTGCTCGGCGTCGGCGTGATCGCCGCGGTCGGCGCCGGCGGCATGGCCAGCGCGCAGGAGCGCCCGGCGGCCATATCCGTGCCGGACGTCTCCCATCTGCCGGGCGCGGGCCCGTACCTGATCGACGACGGGGACGACGACGAGGGCGGCGTCCCGGAGGCCGTCGCCCCGGCGCACGTCGAGTCCGACGCGCGGCAGGCGGGCGCGCACCAGGCCGGTGCCGTCGATGCTCCTGCCGCTTCCGACACATCGGACACGTTCGACACGTCCGACGCCGGTGAGGCGCTGCGCGCCCGCATCCTCCAGCAGGCCGATCACCAGCGGCAGTCCGCCGGTGCCGAGGCGACGCACGAGGTGCAGAAGGCGCACGAGACGCAGGAGACGCACAAGGCGCCGGAGACGCACGAGGCGCAGGAGCGGGCCGCCGCGGACGCCCAGCGGATGGCGGCGGCGAAGGCCACAGCGGACCGGAAGGCCCGCGGCGCGGTGCAGGCGGCGCACGCCGCGACCGCCCGTGCCGCCACCGCGCACCCCACGGCGTCGCAGCGTGCCGACAGCGCGGCGCACGCCGGCCGGCCGCACGCCGCGGGGAACGCGCCGAAGGCCCGGGCCGACGCCGCGGGCGGTGCCCAGGCCTCGGTGGTCAAGGCCACGGGCCAGGCCCAGGCCGAGGCGCGGCGCGCCGCCGAGCGGATCACCGCCGCGCGGGCCAAGCGCGGCTACGTCCTGCCGGTCTCCTCGTACCGGATCACCGCCCGCTTCGGCCAGGCCGGCGGCATGTGGTCCCACCGGCACACCGGCACGGATTTCGCCGCCCCCACGGGCACCCCGGTCAAGGCGGTGCACGGGGGCACGATCACCCACGCCGGCTGGGCCGGCTCGTACGGCTACCGCATCGTGCTGCGCCTCGACGACGGGACGGAGGTGTGGTTCTGCCACCTGTCGTCCATCGTCAGGACGAAGGGCAAGGTCGCCGCCGGGCAGGTCATCGGCCGTGTCGGGGCGACGGGCAACGTCACCGGGGCGCACCTGCACCTGGAGGTCCGGCCGCACGGCGGGCACCCCGTCGATCCGCTGCACTGGCTGCGGTCGAAGGGCCTGCGCCCGTAGGCCGCGGGCGCCGGTCCCCCGGGTCCGCGGTGGTGGCGGGCGCCGCCCGCGCGGGCCCGGGGCTCGAAGGTCCGGCCGTGCGCCGTGATCGTCCCCCCGCACTCCAATCCGGAAATTTGCCGCGAATGTTCCGAGTGCGATCGGGAACTCAGATTGTGTGACGACCGCGACCATCAGCACTTCTGTGCCCGCGCGCCTGGACCGGCTGCCCTGGTCCCGGTGGCACTGGACTGTGGTGATCGGGCTGGGCACGGTCTGGATCCTCGACGGCCTGGAGGTCACGGTCGTCGGCAACATCGCGGGACGCCTCTCCGAGCGGGGGAGCGGACTGCCCATCACCGGGGCCCAGGTGACCGGTGTGGCCGCCGCCCTCTATGTGACGGGTGCCTGCCTGGGGGCCCTGTTCTTCGGCCGGCTGACCGACCGGTTCGGCCGTAAAAGGCTGTTCATGGTGACCCTCGCGGTCTACCTGGGGGCGACGGCCCTGACGGCGTTCTCGTACTCGTCCTGGTGGTTCTTCGCCTTCCGCTTCCTCACCGGCTTCGGCATCGGCGGCGAGTACGCGGCCATCAACTCGGCCGTCGACGAGCTGATCCCGGCCCGCTACCGGGGCCGCGTCGACCTCGTCATCAACGGCAGCTTCTGGCTGGGCGCCATCGCCGGATCGCTGCTGTCGATCGTCCTCCTGGACACCCGGATCTTTCCCAAGGACATCGGCTGGCGGCTGACGTTCGGGCTGGGTGTGGTGCTCGGCCTCGTCATCCTGCTCGTCCGCCGCCAGGTTCCGGAAAGCCCCCGCTGGCTGTTCATCCACGGAAAGGCGGAGGAGGCCGAACGGCTGGTCGACGCCATCGAGCGGCGCATCGAGGCGGACAAGGGCATCAAGCTCGCCCCGGCCGCCGGGCGGATCACCATTCGCCAGCGCAAGCGCACGGGATTCCGGGCCATCGCCCGGACGGTCTTCACGGACTACCGGCGGCGCGCCGTTCTCGGCCTTGTCCTCTTCATCGGCCAGGCGTTCCTCTACAACGCCATCACCTTCGGATTCGGGGAGATCCTCACCAAGTTCTTCGGCGTCGCCACCGCGCGGACCGGATACTTCTTCGCGGTCATGGCGCTGGGCAATTTCCTCGGTCCGCTTTTCCTCGGCAAACTGTTCGACACCATCGGCCGGCGCGTGATGATCTCGTCCACGTTCCTGCTGTCCGGAGCGCTGCTCTTCGTCACCGCCTGGCTCTTCGACGCCGGCCACCTGACCGCGAACACCCTGACCGCCTGCTGGTGCGTCGTCCTCTTCTTCGCCTCCGCCGGCGCGAGCAGCGCCTATCTCACCGTCTCCGAGGTGTTCCCGACGGAGACGCGGGCCATGGCCATCGCCTTCTTCTACGCGGTGGGCACGGCGGCCGGCGGCATCAGCGGCCCCCTGCTCTTCGCCCAGCTGACGACCACGGGTGTGGTGAGCGACGCGGTGCTGGCCTTCCAGATCGGCGCGACCTTGATGTGCCTGGCCGGGGTGACCGCCGCCTTCCTGGCGGTACGCGCCGAGGGCCGCTCCCTGGAGGACATCGCCACCCCGCTCTCCGTCCAGCCCGAACCGCTGCCGCCCTCGCAGACTTCGTCTTCGTCCTCTTCGTCGCCCTCATCGTCTTCGCCGCCTTCATCTGCGCGCTGGAGCAGCACCCTCAGGGCCGGGACGGGCGGGGAGCCGGCGCCGGCGCCGGTGTCGGAGGAGTAGCGGGGGCAGCGCGTACAAGAGTCAGCGGAGGAATACGCTCCGGACGCGGCACGCTGGAATAAGACATGACCGACAAGCACCGTCAGCACACCCGGAAGATCGGCAGCCTCTCCGTCCACCCGCTCGCCCTCGGCGGCAACGTTTTCGGCTGGACGGCCGACAAGGACCGGTCGTTCGCCGTCCTGGACGCCTACACCGCGGCCGGCGGCAACTTCATCGACACCGCGGACGCCTACTCGGCCTGGGTCCCCGGCAACTCCGGGGGCGAGTCCGAGACCATCATCGGCGACTGGATGGCCTCCCGCCGCAACCGCGACGACGTCGTGGTGGCCACCAAGGTCGGCGCGGGCTACCCGGAGCGGCCGGGCCTCTCCGCGGCCGTCATCAAGGAGGGCATCGAGAGCTCCCTGCGCCGGCTGCGCACCGATTACATCGACCTGTACTACACGCACTACGACGACCCGTCGCTGCCGGTCGAGGACTACATCGCCACGCTCGACGGGCTGGTGAAGGAGGGCAAGGTCCGCGAGATCGCGGCCTCCAACGTCACTCCCGAACGGCTCGCCCGCGCCCTGGAGTTCAGCGACTCCGCCGGGCTCGCCAAGTACGTCGCGATCCAGCCCGAGTACAACCTCGTCGCGCGCGACAGCTACGAGGGCCCGCTCGCCGAGGTCGCCGCCCGGCACGGCCTCGCCGCCGTCCCGTACTACGCCCTGGCGTCCGGCTTCCTGACCGGCAAGTACCGGCCGGACGCGGCCGTCGACAGCGCCCGCGCGGAGGGCGCCGCCAGGCACCTGAAGACCGAACGCGGCCTGCGGGTGCTGGCCGCCCTCGACGAGATCGCCGCCGCGCACGACGCGGAGGTCGCCACGGTGGCCCTGGCCTGGCTGGCGAGCCGGCCGACGGTCGCCACCCCGCTGGCGAGCGCCCGGACCGTCGAGCAGCTGCCGCCGCTGCTGGCGCTGGCGGATCTGCGGCTGACGGAGGAGGAGCTGGCGAGGCTGACGGAGGCGTCGGCGTAGCGGACGGGGCGGGGTGCGGGGCGCGGCGGGGGCGCGCTCAGGGGCGGGCGCGCCCGCGCGAGTGCTCGGCGCTCGCGCGTAGCCTCGTCCCCGCGCCCGTTCTCGCCCCCATGCCCGTCCCCGCGCCGTCAGCCCTCGCGCGCCGCCCCGCGCTCCACGCCCCAGGCGGCGAGCGCGACCGCGCCGGCCACGCCCAGGACGGACGGCCAGGCACCGACCTTCTTGGCCAGCGGGTGGGAGCCGGCGAACGCGGCCACGTACAGCCCGGTCAGAGCGGCGGCCTTGCCGGACCCCACCGTGCCGGTCCACCGGCGGGCCGCGGCCACGCCGGCCGCGCCGAGGGCGATCCCGCCGAGCGGCCGCTTCTTGGTCAGCCGGGCCACGCCGTACCCGCCGACGAGCCCGGCCGCGGCCACCACGGACGCCGGAACCCGTGTCACTGCACTCATCACTGCCATGCCGGCAACCTCCGCATCGTTCCGCACCAAAGACATCTGGAGACGCGCACGTCTCTCCCGACACTAACCCGCCGGTGTGCGCGCCCCGTCGGCGAGCGGCCGGAAGGCGCCCTTCCGTACCCTGCGCACCCCGCGTGGCCGCCAGGGCACGGCCTCACCCCGTCGCCGAGAGCAGTGTCTCGGCGACGGCCGTCCGGGCGTAGAGGACGGACCGTCCGGCGCGGTGCGCGCTGACCATGCCCGCCCCGCGCAGCGCCGCCAGGTGCTGGGAGACGCCGGCGGCGGAGATGCCGGTGCGGCCGGCCAGTTCGGTGGTGGAGGCGGGGGCCGCGAGCTCGGTCAGCAGCCGGGTCCGGGAGCGGCCGAGGACCGCGGCGATGGCCTCGGCCCGGGCCGGCGGTCGCCGTTCCCACAGGGTGCCGGTGCCGCGGGCGGGGTAGGCGAGCTGCGGTGGGTCGGGGAGCCGCATCCAGGTCAGGACGCCGGCGGCGAACACGGACGGGACGAGCAGCAGCCCCGGGCCCGCGGTCTGCCGGGACAGGACACAGCACCGGCGGACCAGCCGGAGGGTGCTGTCATCCCAGCTCACCGTCGCGTGAAGGTCGTTGAAGAGGCGCGCGGTCCCGTATTCGGCGACCTGGCGGGCGCGGTGGAAGACCTCCGCGTCCAGAACCGCGCGGATCTTTGCCCAGTAGGGGGCGAGGGCGAGTTCCCAGAAGGTCTCGATCTCCTCCGTGATCTGCGGCAGCCACCGTTCCGGATCGGCGCGCAGCGCTCGGATCCGCGCGGAGTCCCGGGTGAGTTTGCCGATGTCATGGCGGACGAACGCGGCGGGTGTGGCCCGGATGGCGGCCAGTTCGACGTCGAGGGACGGCGCCGACTCGGCCGGGAACGGGGTGAGGAAGTCGCAGAGGTAGTTCTGCGGCGGGATGAGGTCGGCCAGCCACCCGGCCGTCAGCCCGGCGTCGTCGACCCGGCTCCGGACCTGGTCGGTCCAGGGGCGGTGGACGGGGTGGGCGGCCCGCGACACGAGCAGCCGGAAGCCGGCGACCACCTCCCACATCGGTGAGACCGCGAAGCGGGTGAGCGCCAGATCGTCGGCGGAAAAGGCGAGTTCGGAGAGCACGGACACCCCCGTCGTCCGGTTGCATTCGGCCTGAGCTTAATCAATGGAGGTCGCGCGGGCACCGGGCGAAGGTCGGGGCATGCTCTCCACCTTCAGCGGTCTTCCCCGCGCCGCCTGGATCGTCTTCACCGGCACGGTCGTCAACAGACTCGGCTACCTCGTCACCCCCTTCCTCGTCTTCTTCCTCGGCTCCCGCGGCATCCCCACCGAACAGATCCCCTACGTGCTCGGTGCCCTGGGCGCCGGCAACCTGATCGGCCCGGCCCTCGGCGGCCTGCTGGCCGACCGGGTGGGCCGCCGCTCCACGATGATCGCCGGCCTCGTCGGCACCGCGGCGGGCCAGGGCCTCCTCTTCACCGCCCCCGACACCGTCACCCTCTCCCTCGCCGCCGTCCTGCTCAGCGGCGCCGGCAGCATGGTCGGCCCGGCCGCGAGCGCCCTCCTCGCGGACCAGGTCACCGCCGACCGCCGCCGGGCGGCGTTCTCCCTGTTCCACTGGGCCGTCAACATCGGCACCGCGGTCGCCGGCATGCTGGGCGGCTTCCTGGCGGCCCGGGGCTACTGGCTCCTCTTCACCGTCGACGTGGTGAGCACCCTCACCTACGCGGTGATCGCCGCGTCCTTCCTCCCGGCGGGCCGCGCCGAGCGCACCCCCCGCGACGCGGCCGGCGGCATGGGCTACGGAGTCGTCCTCCGCGACCCGCTGATGCGCGCCCTGCTCCCCCTCTTCTACATCGCCCTCGTCATCTACACCTTCACCGAGGTCGCCCTCCCCCTCGCCATCCGCGACGACGGCCTCTCCACGACCACCCTCGGCCTGATGTCCACCCTCAACGCCGCCCTGGTCGTCGCCCTCCAGCCGGTCGCCATCACCGTCCTGGCCCGCTTCCGCCAGATCCCCGTCTACGTGGCCGGCAGCATCCTCATCGCCCTCGGCGTCGCCCTCACCGGCGTCGCCCACACCCCCTGGGCCTACGCCGCCACGGTCGTCCTCTGGTCCATCGGTGAATCCACCATCGGCGGCGTGGCCGGCTCCATCGTCGCCGCCCTCGCCCCCGACCACGCCCGCGGCCGCTACCAGGGCGCCTACCAGTGGACCTGGGGCACCGCCCGCTTCACCGCCCTCTCCCTCGGCACCACCCTCTACGCCACCACGGGCCCGGCCACCATCTGGTGGTTCAGCGCGGTGGCAGGCACGGCAGCAGCCCTCGGCGTCGGCGCCCTGACCCCGGCGATCGGCCGGCGGACGGGGATGGGGGAGCAGACCCCCCAGGAGCAGGGGCGGCCGACCGGGGCGCCGGCCGAGGCGTAGGGGAAGCGGACGCGAGGCGGCCGTGTCATCCCCGCCCACCGGGTGTTCCGCCCCATACGAGCGGTTCGGCAGGTGGTCAGGACGAGCGTGGTGGCCACTGCCCGTAGGCCCCCGGGGCGTGGGCCGTGCCGGTCGGCCGGTACGCGGGCCCGATCCCGTATCCGGGCGCGGCGCCGTACGGGCCGGGCGTGATCGGGCCGGGGTACGCCCCCACGGGGCCGGGCATCGGGCGGGGCACTGACAACGCGGCGCGTTCCAAGGCCGGTTGGGCGATGTGTTTGCGTTGCCAGAGGTGGTGGAGGAGTTCCTGTTCGCGGGCGGTGAAGTCCGGGGTGAGGCGGCCCGCGTAGGCGCGTTGGCGGAGGAAGGCCAGGGACGTAGCGAAGGAGATGTACTCGGCGACCGTGCGGGCGGCGTCCCGGCCTGCGGTGCGTTTGGCCACGGCGCGGGCGATGCCGCGGGCGCGCATGGAGGAGAGGGCCAGGGGCTCCGGCGGGGTGAGCCAGCCGGCCGCCTGGTACTCGGGGAGGTGGGTGCGGACGGTGCGGAGTTCGGTTTGGCGGGACCAGATGGTCAGCCAGGTGAGGGTGCCGAAGACCGGGAGCATGAAGAGCGAGTAGACGGCCAGGAAGCCCAGTCCGGGGAGGGACGCCGAGCCGTTCCAGACGCCGTGCAGGACCATCGCCGTGAGCAGGCCCGCGACGGGGACCAGGGCGCGCAGGACGCGGCGGCGGGTGGGGAGGCCGGCGGCTATGCCGAAGCCCAGGCCCGTCATGGAGGTGAAGAGGGGGTGGGCGAACGGGGACATCAGGACGCGGACGAAGAACGTGGCCGCCGTCGTCGAGAAGCCCGAGGCGCCGAAGCTCTGGTCGGATGCGTAGGCGTTGCCCAGGTAGAGGATGTTCTCGGTGAACGCGAAGCCGGTGGCGGTGATGCCGGCGACGACGACGCCGTCCACGATGCCGTTGAAGTCGCGGCGCCGGAAGAGGAAGAGGAGCAGGAGGGCCGCGCCCTTCGCGCTTTCCTCGACCACGGGCGCGACGAACGTGGCACCGAACGTGCCGGCGTCCTCGCGGTGGGCCACGTCGACGCTGTTCATGATCCACTCGGTCGCGTAGCTGTTGGCGATGAGCGCCACCAGGGTGGCCGCGCAGGCGCCCCACGCGAACGCGAAGACCAGGTTCTTCCAGGGCTTCGGCTCGACGCGGTCCATCCAGCGGAACGCGGCGATGAGCAGCGGTACCGGCAGCACCGCCAGGCCCAGCCCCACCAGGAAGCCCCGGGTTCCGGTCTGCTCCCGGACGAGGGCGAGGATCAGCAGGCCGCAGAGGGCCAGGAGGAGGACGACCGTGCCCGCGCGGACCGCCTTGTTGTCCCAGAGGGCACGACGCGGCCGGTAGTGCCAGCGCGCCGGAGCGGGCAGGGCGCCGAAGGCCGGCGGGATCCCGGGCGCCCCGGGGGCCCCGGGCGCGGGTATCGGCCCCGGATCGGCGGGCTGGGGCGGGTGAGGCTGGGACTCATGCACTGGACGACCCTAGCCAAGGCGGCGGCGCGGGCGGAGCGATTTGCTTCCCGGGCTCTCGGCTTCCCGGGCTCCCGGCTTCCCAGGGCCCCGAGCTCCCCGCCTCTCGCTCCCCCCGCCCCCGCGTCCGCTCTCCGCTAGCCGCGGCGGCGGAAGAGGAGGTCGCGCACCGCGTGCCCCTTCTCCAGCCCCTGGCCCTCGAAGCGGGTCAGCGGACGGAAGTCCGGGCGCGGGGCGAAGCCGCCGTCCGCCTGGGTGTTCTCGAAGTCCGGGCTGGCGGTCAGTACCTCCAGCATCTGCTCCGCGTACGGCTCCCAGTCCGTCGCGCAGTGCAGCAGCGCGCCCGGCGCCAGCCGCGTCGCCGCCAGGGCCAGGAACTCGGGCTGGATCAGCCGGCGCTTGTGGTGCCGCTTCTTGGGCCACGGGTCCGGGAAGTACACGCGCATGCCGGCCAGCGCGTCGGGCGCCAGCATCTCGCGGAGCAGGATGATCGCGTCACCGTTGGCGACCCGGACGTTCTTCAGGCCCCGCCGCTCCGCGAGCGCGAGCAGGTTGCCCTGGCCCGGGGTGTGGACGTCGCAGGCGAGGATGCCCGTGCCGGGGTCCGCCGCGGCCATCTCCGCCGTGGCCTCGCCCATGCCGAAGCCGATCTCCAGGACCACCGGCAGTCCCGGGTCGCCGAAGAGCTCGCCCAGGTCGATCCGGCGCAGGCCGTCGATGTCCAGACCCCACGCCGGCCAGAGCCGGCGCAGCGCCTCGCCCTGCCCGGTCGTGACCCGGCTGCGGCGTGGCTGGAACGAGCGGATGCGCCGCTCGTGGTGCGAACCGGCCGGGTCCGGGGCGGGGCCGTCGGGGAACATCGGCTCCCGGCGGGCACGGGCGCGAGCACCGTCACCGGCCGGAGCCGGGACAGTGGCGGCTTCGACGGTCGACTCGCACGTCGGCTCCGCGACGGAGGCATCGACAGAGGTATCTACGGAGACATCGGCCGGGGCGGCGGCCAGGGCGTCCTCGGCCGCGGGCGCGGCGGAGACGGCGTGGCGGGCGGGGTTCACGGACTTCTCGGACACAGTTCTTCCATAGTACGGGCGAGGCCCGCACCGGCTGGTTCCGTACATGTCAGCCGAGCCCCCATGCGGAACCCCCGGCCGTCCGACCGCTCACCGCAGCTCCGCCAGCACCCTCCGCGCCACCTCCCGCCCGATCGGCAGCGAGGCCGTCGCCGCCGGCGACGGCGCGTTCAGGACGTGCACCATCCGCGGCGAGCCGGCGAACAGGAAGTCGTCCGCCAGGGTGCCGTCCCGCAGCACCGCCTGGGCGCGCACCCCGGACGGCGCGGGTATCAGATCGTCCTCCGTGACGCCCGGCAGGAGCCGGCGGACGGCCGCGGTGAAGGCCGCCTTCGACAACGAGCGCCGCGCCTCGGCCGCCCCGTACCGCCAGTGCCGGCGCGCCAGCCGCCACGTGCCGGGGAACGCCACGGTGGCGGCGAGCTCCGCCGGCCGTACGGTCCGCCACGCGTACCCCTCCCGCGCCAGGGCGGGCACCGCGTTCGGCCCCACGTGCACCCCGCCGTCGACGCCCCGCGTGAGGTGGACGCCCAGGAACGGGAAGGCGGGATCCGGCACCGGGTAGACCAGGCCGCGCACCCGCGCCGCCGCGGTCGGCGTCAGCGCGTAGTACTCCCCGCGGAACGGGACGATCCGCACCCCGGGGTCGTCGCCCGCGAGCCGGGCCACCCGATCGCTGTGCAGGCCCGCGCAGTTGACCAGGGCGCGGGCCCGTACCACCGTGCCGTCCGCCGTCCGCACGGCGACCGCCGCGCCGCGCCGCCCCACGACCCGTACCTCCGCGCCGTACCGCACCGAGGCCCCCGCGTCCTCGGCGAGCCGGGCCAGGTGCGCGGCGACCGCGCCGAAGTCGCAGACGCCCGTGGTGCCGACGTGGATCGCGCCCACCCCCCGTACGTCCGGCTCGAACTCGGCTATCTGGGCCGGGCCGAGTTCGCGAACGGGAATGCCGTGCTGCCGCCCGCGCTGCACCAGGGCGTGCAGCCGCGGCAGTTCGGCCCGCTCCGTCGCCACGATCAGCTTCCCCGTGACCTCGTGCGGCAGGCCGTGCTCCGTGCAGAACTTCACCATCTCCGCCGCGCCCCGCACCGCGAACCCGGCCTTCAGTGAGCCCGGCCGGTAGTAGATCCCGCTGTGGATCACCCCGCTGTTGCGCCCCGTCTGGTGCCGCGCGGGGCCGGGTTCCTTCTCCAGCACGACCACGCTCGTACCCGGCGCGGCGCGCGTGACCGCGTAGGCCGTCGACAGGCCCACGATGCCGCCGCCGATCACCAGCACGTCGCAGTCGTACGCCCCCATGGGCTCACCTCCCCGCCCTCCCGCACCCACCGGCCGTCTCCGCTGCGGCCGACTCAACGGCTCCTATCATGACGTGCGCCACTGACAACGGGCCGAAACATCGTCGGACCAGGGGAAAGACGGAAAGGATCTTTCCGGGTGGAGCCGGCGGCGCCACGCGAGGGGCGCGCGGGCAGCCGCCACCGCCCCCGGACGAACACCGCCGCAACGTCCGGCGAACGGGAGGAGACGGCCCCGGGATGATCGCAGCCAAGCCCGCCAAGCCGCCAAGCCCACCCCGCCCGCCCCGCCCTCACGCCGTCGTGGCCACCAATAACGGCCGCGCCCGCTCCCGCAGCTCCACCACCCGCGGCTCGTTCCCGTACGGCTCCAGCCGGTGCAGCAGGTCCCGTACGTACTCCGTCGTCCGCGCCGACGAGATCCGCCCCGCCACCTCCACCGCCCGCACCCCGGCCGCGCACGCCGCGTCGAGGTTGCCGGACTCCAGCTCCGCGACCGCCGACACCACCAGCCGCAGCCCGTGCGAGCGCACGAACTCCTCGGTGGGCCGGGACAGCGCCTGCTCGGTGAAGCGCTGGACCTGCCGCGGCATGCCCAGGTCGCGGTAGCACTCGGCGGCGTCGGCGGCGAACCGCTCCTGCGTGTAGAAGTCCAGCCAGGACGGGTCCGGGTCGCCCGACCGGGCCCGCTCCAGCCAGCCCTCGGCCGCCTTGAGCGCCGCCCCGCAGGCCGGCTGGTCGCCGGCCTTCGCCTGCGCCCGCGCCTCGACGAGCCGGAAGAAGCTCATCGTCCGCGCGGTGGCCAGGCCGCGGTTGCGCTCCAGCGCGGCCTGGGCCAGGTCCACGCCCTCGTCCGCGTAGCCGCGGTAGGTGGCCTGGAGGCTCATCGAGGCCAGTACGTAGCCGCCCAGCGGCACGTCGGCCGCCGCGCGGGCCAGCCGCAGCGCCTGGATGTAGTAGCGCTGCGCCGCCTCCTGCTGCCCGGTGTCGAAGGCCATCCACCCGGCGAGCCGGGTGAGTTCGGCGGTCGCGCCGAACAGCGCGCGCCCCACGTCGTCGCTGTACGCCCCCAGCAGCAGCGGCGCCGCGTCGACGCGCAGGCACTCCGGCACCATGGACGAACGCCAGTCCCCGCCGCCGTACTTGGAGTCCCAGCGGCGCGCGTCCTCCGCCGCCTCCCGCAGCTTGGCCACGTCGCTGTGGCCGACGCGCTGCGGCAGACCGCAGTCGGGCACCGCGCCGGCGTCGCGCTCCCGGGCCGCCTGCTGCGGCTCGCGCGCCACCGAACTGTCGGCGGGCGTGATCAGCCAGCGCGAGGCGGGCGTGGAGTACGCGCTGACGGAAAACGAACCCGCGAGACTCTGCCAGATCCCGCCGCCCCCGCGGCGACCGGCGGAATCCAGCCGGTACAGCTCCGTCGCCGACCGGACCGCCTGGCCGACATCGCGCGGGAACGCGAGGCCGACCTCCGGCGCCGGATCGGACTCGGCGAGGCCGATCTCGTGCAGCGGCACCGGCCGGCCCAGCTTGCCCGCTATCGCGGCGGCGATCAGATGGGGCGCGGCGCCCTGCGGCACCATGCCCTTGCTGACCCACCGGGCGACCGACGTCTTGTCGTACCGAAGCGTCAATCCCCGCTGCGCACCAAGGTCGTTGACCCTCCGCGCCAGACCGGCGTTGCTGATCCCCGCGAGAGCGAGGACCGTGCCCAGCTTCTCGTTCGGTCCGCGTGGCTCCCTGGACATGCGCACCCCTCGGCAACAACGATGCCCGCCCCGGCATAGGCGCGGGGCATTCGTAAACCCAGCGTAGTTCCCCACATCCCGACCGTTAAGGGGCGTTGTCCCGGATGGCGAGATTCTGGTCCGCATGCGCGTGCACGGAGGGGCACGTGCTCCGGCAGAGTGTGGCCGTGCGCCTGCTGTGCGCCTTGTATACGCCATCGCCGGGGCGGTTCCATGGTTCTGCGTGGGTTGGCCCGCTGTACTGGATCCAGTGGGCTGGGGGAAGCCGTCGCCCCATTCCCCGCGGGCGGCGGACCGGCCCGGGGGGTACGGCTCGTGCCTCCCGGGCTGCGCGGACTCCACGGCGCGCCCCGATGGCGAGGGCCCGTACGAGAGTGAACGCCCCTTTCGGGGCGCGGAGTTCACGGTACGGAGGGTAACCCCCGAGGGTAGGTCTCAGTGGTGTTCGCGAGCGGAAACGCGCGGTGGGAGTGCGCCGCCCGTACCGCGCGCGGGGCGCGCGGGAAACGGCCGAAACCCGCCGTACGCCGACGGAGCCGCATGGCCGGACCGCAGCCCGGAACGGCCAAGTCCGGTGCGGTCGTGGCAGCATGGGGTGCGCATGCGCCACGGTGTGACGTCGTCGGCCGCCATTCCGTCCCGGTTTCCCGTCAGTTGGGCCCCTGTCGGCCGGTCCGAGTGGCCCGATCGATGTCGCGCCGCCCGTCCCGCTGTGCATGATGACTGCTACCCGATGGTTGTCCACAGCCTGTGGAGGCGGCGATGCGCTGGTTGGTGGGGTGGAGCCGCGCCGGCTCCCGGCCCGGCGTCCCCGCCGCGCCCGCGGTCCAGCCCGTGGGCGCCCGGCTCCTGTGGGAGGACCCCGATCCGCTGTGGGCGGTCGGCGACTGGCGGCCCGACGAGGTACGCGTCGTCCACGCCGGACCGCACCCCAACGGCACCCGCCCCGCCGGCCCCCACCCCGACGCCACCGGCCGCACCGCCGCGCCGCCCGTCGCCCGCCTCGCCGTCCTCGGCCGCTGCGGAGCAGACGACCACCAGCTGCGCACCGGCCTCCTCGCCACCCGCGGCGGCGCCCTCCGCCCGCTGACCGCCTGGCCCGGCAGCTACACCGCCGTCGCCCAGATCGGCCGCCGCGTCACCGTCACCGGCGACCTGGCCGGCGCCCGGCCCGTCTTCCACGCCGCGTGGGCCGGCGGCACCGCCTACGCCACCGCCGCCCTGCCCCTCGCCGACCTCGTCGAGGCCGAGCTCGACATCGGCCACCTCGCCGCCCTCCTCGCCTGCCCCGACTCCACGGAAGCGCTGGGCGACAGCACGCCCTACACCGGCGTACGGCGCGTCCCGCCCGGGCACGCGCTGGTGGTGCGCGACGGCGCACGCGACGTCACGAGCTACGAGCCGTCGGCCTCCCTCGTCGTCGCCGCCCCCGAACCCGACGCGGCCCAGGCCGTCGACGGCGTCCGCGACGCCCTCGTGGAAGCGGTGCGTACCCGCCTCGCCGCCCCCCGCCACGCCCCGAACGGCTTCCCCCGCACCCCCGCGCCCGACCCCGGACCCGTACCCGGCATGGGCCCCGCGTTCCGCCGCGCCGCTCGCGGCGGTCCCGTCCCCGGCATCGGCGCCGACCTCTCCGGAGGCAGCGCCTCCGCCACCCTGGCCCTGCTCGCCGCGGGTCTCCCCGGCGCACCCGGCACCCCCCTCGGCCACGGCACCGGCGCGGGCGAACGACTCCTCGTCGTCACCTTCAACGACCTGGTGGCCGACCAGGGCGGAGCCCGCGAGGCCGAACTCGAACGCGCCCGCGCGCTCGCCGCCGACCCCCGCCTCCACCACGTCGTCGTCGCCGCGGCCGAAGAAGCCCTGCCCTACGCCGACCTGCTCGACGGCCCGCTCACGGACGAACCGTCCCCCGCCCTCGTCACCGCCACCCGCCACCGCCACCGGCTCGCGGCCGGCAGCGCCGACCACTTCACCGGACACGGCGCCCGCCAGGTCCTCGACGCCCACCCGGCACGCCTCGCCGACCTCCTGCTGGGCCGGCGCCGCCGCCACCTCCTCCGCCCGGTCTCCGCCCTGGCCCGCGCGGACGGCCCGGGTCCGACGGCGATCGCCGGGTTCTCGGCGTCCGTCCCCTTCACCGTCTACCGCGCGGCGCGCCGGCTGGCCCGCACCTCCTACCGGGAAGGGCTGGAGGGCGCCGCGGCCCGCTTCCTGGCACCGGACTTCGCCACGGCCGAACACCTCACCGGCGCGGCCGGAGCCGTGGACGCCTCCCTCGCCGCGCTCACCTGGTGCCGGCCCGGCCCCGCCGCCCGCTGGCTCACCGGAGCGGCGCTCGCGGAGGTGTCGGTCCGGCTCCAGGCCGCCGCCGTCCGGCCGACCGGCGCGGCACAGCGCCCGGGAGAACGCCGCGCCGCCGCCGCCCTCGCCCGGCACGCGGCGGATCTCCGCGTCCTCGAACAGGCCGCGGAGATCCGCGGCCAGCGCCTGCACGCCCCCTTCCTCGACAACCAGGTCGTACGGGCCTGCCGCGCGCTGCCCCAAGCGCTCCGCGTACAACCCGGGGCGCGCGCCACCGTCCTGCGCTCCGTCCTCGCGGGGGCGGGCATCCGCGAACTGCCGCCCGGCTGGGGCGCACCCACCCACGCGGCCCACGCGGCGGCGGCCCGAGCCGGCCTGCGCGCGTACGCGGCCCTCCTCCTCCGCCTCTTCGACGCGCCCCTGCTCGCGGACGCGGGCCTGATCGAGGCCGGCGTCGTCCGCGACGCCCTCCGCTCGGCGGCCGAGGGCGCGCCCCTGCCCCTCGACGGCCTCGCCGAACTGGTCGCCACGGAGCTCTGGCTCCGCCGTCTGCTGTCCCGCCGCGGCACCTGCTGGACGGGCCCGGCGGCGCCGCGCATGCGGGCGGTGGCGGGGGGAGTGGTGCCGCGGCCGAGCCTGTAACGCGTGGCGGCGCCGTACCAACGGGCTGTTCAGCCCGTTGGGGGTGCCCCCTCTGGGGGAGTTCGGGGACGTCGCGGCGAAACCGCGATGCGGGAACGCGGGCTCTCCCGCGGACACGGCGAAAGGGCGGGTCCGGGGCGTCCCACGACGACAGCCACCGCACCGAGCACCGGGCGTCCACCCCCCCGACACGCCGACAGCCGTCATGCCGGGCAGCTGCGGTGCGTGCCGTGCCCACCGCGCCGTCGGATGACACGGGAGTGCCCTCTGCGGCGGTCGGTGTCGTAAGCGGGTGCCGTGAGCCGTCGCCCGGCAGGGGGGTGTCGGACCTGCGGCCGTGAGGGTGCCCGGCCGGACTGCTCGGCACGCTCGGACTGCCCGGCCGCCCAGCGCGCCCGCACGGCAGGCGTCCGCCACCCCCGGCCCCCGGCAGGCCCCGGCGCTACGAGCAGGTGATCCGGGCCGCTGCCCAGTCCGCGAGCGCCGGCCCGGCGACCGGTGCGAGCGCCGCCCGCCGGGCCGCCGGTGCCGCGCCGGCGCCGCCCGGACGGCCGTCCGGCCACCGGTCCCACCACCGGCCCGGCCCGTCACCGACGGCCTCGGCCGGGCCCTCCGGCGCCGGCACCACGTCCTCCGCCGGCGCCACCGTCCGTACCACCAGCCGCAGTGTCCGCCGCCCGGTCAGCGCCGCGTGGACGGGCACGGCCGGACCGTCCCCGCGGACGACGCCGGACCGCCACACGGACTCCCCGTCCGCGAGCACCGAGAACCGCAGCGCAGGGCGCCCGAGCGACAGATCGTCGACGCCCACCACCGCGTCGAAGGCGGTACAGGAGCGGTTCAGGTCGATGGCGACGGACGACGCCGGCCCGACGCTCACCCCGTGGCGGTAGGCGACGCCCCCGATCCGCAGGCCGTCCCGCTGCCACACCAGACTGCCCTCGTCGATCCGCACGTGCGGCTCGTGCCCGTCGCCGAACACGTCGAAGTCCAGGTCGTCGAGCCGGTAGACGGCACGGGCGGGCAGGGGTGGCGGCGGGACGGGCGACGGTTTCGGCGACGGTTTCGGCGGCGGGGAAACGGACGGCGGCGCGGGCCGGGGCGGGGGAGCGGGCGTCGTCCGGTGGGCAGACGAGGGCGAGGGGGCGGGCGTGGGTTTCGCCGACGTACGCGCCGGGGAAGCGGCGGCCTGCTGCGCCTTCACCACGGGCGGTGCGGAGTGGGCCGGAGGGGACGGGCGAGGCGTGCGGGACGGTACGACGGGTGGCGGGGCCGACCGCAGGGCCCGCGGTTTCCCGGGCGACTCGCCGGAACCGCCCGCCAGGACGCAGGCGAGGGCCACACCCGCGGCGACGACGGCCGCCCCCACCCCGAGTGCCACCTTCGCGGGCGCCCCCAAACCCTCGCCCACCGCGGCACCGCCACCGGAACCGGCCGAACCGGCGGCCGCCGAAGCGGCACCACCGCCCGCCGCGCCACCGCCCGCCGCCCCGCCGCTCACCGCGGCTCCCGCTCCCGCCCCGGCCGCCAGCCCGGCGACGGCCTTGACCGAGGCGCCGGCGGTGAACCATCCGACGAGCGCCACCGGCAGCACCGCCCGCAGCCGCGCGTTGACGTCCGCCAGCTCCAGCGCCGCGGTACGGCACCGGGCGCACTCCGACAGGTGCTTGCTCAGCCCCCGTTCGGCCCGCGTCCGCAGCCCGCCGCGCGCGTAGGCCCCGAGCCGGTCGGCGTACTGCGCGCAACTCCCCGCGGACGTCAACGACGCGCTGACGTGCGCCTGCAGATACGCCTGCCGCAGCCCCTCGCGGGCCCGGTGCGCGAGTACGGCGGTGGCGTTGGGGCTCAGCCCCAGCAGCGGCGCCACCTGGCTGGGCGACTCCTCCTCGACGGTGGTGTGCCAGAGCACCATCTGCCACCGCTCGGGCAGGCTGCGGAACGCCTGCACGGCGAGGGACGTCTCGGCCTGCCGCATCGCGCGCACGTCCGCGCCCGGGTCGACGGGCGTGTCCTCCGGATCTACCGAAGCTCCGGCCGAGGACACGGCGAACACCGCGAAGTCATCGACGAGCCGCTCCCGCCTGGCCGTTCGCGCCCAGGCGGCGGCGACCCGCCGCACGGTGGTGAGCAGGTAGGCGCGCACGGCCGTGTCGGGCCCCCCGCCCCGGCGCACCGCCTGCAGCGTGGCGGCGAACACCTCGTTGGTGAGGTCCTCCGCGGTGTGGACGTCGCGGCAGCAGGTCCGGGCGTAGCCGCGGACCGCGGCGGCGTGCCGCCGGTAGAGCAGGGCGTACGCCTCCCCGCCCACGTCCTCACCGTCCCGCAGCCGGGCCACCAACTCCGTGTCCGAGAGCGCCGAACCGCCCTCGGCGCCCCCCGCGTCCCGGGCGCCGCCGGCGTGCACTCCGTCAGGTGCGCGGTCGTCGTCGGTTCCGGCCCGGGGCCCGCGTCCGGCTCGGGGCCCGCTTCCGGCACCGTCCGGGACGGCTTCCACCGCATCCGGCGCGGAGGGCGCACCGGATGTGTCGGGTACGCCGTCCGCATCGGACGCACCGTCAGGACGGGCGGCGGCGTCGGGTCCGCCGGCGTCGTCACGAGCGGGCCCGGGCAGCGCCGCCGGAGCCGACGGCCGCGGGAGCGGCCTGCCGGCGGTGGGGTGGGCGATGGCCGCGTCGAACGCGCCGCCCCACGCGCTGCCGCGCTGCTGGGGAACGCTCGCCCGGGAGCCTCCGCGCCGCCCTCGGCCACGGCTGTGCGGACCGCCCTGCCCGGGCACCCCGGACGGCGTCCGGTGCGACGCCGAGGCGCCCGACTCCTCGTTCCCGTACGGCTCTTCCCGCCCGTCACGACCCATAGCGGAAGCTCCCGTGCACGCCGGACACCGAACAAAACAGGGGTCAGCGTGGCACAGACGCACACGGCGATGGCAGACGCGCGAACGGCAACCACTCGTCCGAGGAGCGTTCGCACACCGGAGCGTGGAAATACCCACGCCTTAACCGGTTTTCCATCGCTCTCGAAGTGACTCGGAGTCACTCGAACGGGAACAACCTTCCGAAGGCCCACCCTCCTTTCGGGTGCGGCTTTCGGGCGCCGCTTCCGGTGTCACCTCCAGATGCACAGGGATACGACCGCCCGTCACGACCCACCACGTCCGGCAAGGACCGGACCGGCACACCGCGAACGCCCCGGCCCGTCCGGCTGGAACAACCGGATGGGCCGGAACGAGCCGAAGCACGCCCCACCGATCCCCCCGATCCGCCGTCGGACAGCTGTCACCGGAAGGCCGCCATCGGACGACCGGCGACGGACGACCGCCCTCAGCCGGCCACCGCGCGCCCGCCGTCAAGCCGTCAGGCGGTCAGCCCGGTCAAGCCGCCGGCCGCGACCGCAGCCCCTCCAGCAGGATGTCGAGCAGCCGCGAGGACGCCGCCGCCTGCTGCGCCGCGTCCGGCAGCGAAGGCGCCGCCGTGGCGATGACCAGCAGCACGTCCGCGACGGTCACGTCCGGGCGCAGCTCGCCCGCCGCCCGCGCCCGGTCCACCAGGCGCCCGACGACCTCCAGCAGCGCCGCCGCGCCCGAGCCGTCCCGCTGCCCCTCGGGCACCGGTACCGGTCGCTGCTCGACGAGGCGCAGCTCGTGGAGCTGGCCCCCGGCCGCCCCCGGCTGCCGCTGCTGCGGCACCCGGGCCTGCGGCGGCGCCACCGGCTCCGGGGCGGACTCGCCCTCGACGCCGACCCGCAGCACCTGCGGCGGCAGCAGCCGCCCGGCGCCCGAGGCCACCGAGGTGCGCAGGAACCGGGAGAGCGCCGACCACGGCTCCTCCTCCTGGCCCAGCGCCGTCCGCGCCTGCTCGGTCAGCCGTGCCGTCTCTTCCTCGGCTATCCGCCTGACCAGGACGTCCTTGCTCGGGAACCGCCGGTAGACCGTTCCCACGCCGACCCGGGCCCGGCGCGCCACGTCCTCCATCGGCGCTCCGTACCCCAGCTCGCCGAAGACTTCGCGAGCCGCCCGCAGCACATGTTCGAGATTGCGCTGCGCGTCCACGCGGAGCGGCGTACTACGGCCGCCGTTCCCGTCGGAGGGTGCGACAGCGGTAGACCAATGAGAGCCCTGAATGTGCATACGTTCCCCCGGTTATGACGTCTCCCCCCGGAGACTCCCCGCCCTGACTGCCGGAGCAGACCGCTGCCTGAACCCCGACGAAGTACGAACATAGTTGAGCCCAGGTCAAGAAAGAAGAGGGTAGTTCCGCACAGCCTGCCCCCAATAGGAGTACGCGCCGGTCCGCGGTTGATTCCGCACCACCTCACCACCCCGGCGGATCCGCGCTGACCTGCATACCTTGTCCAGGGCGGGGCAAGCGGAGGCTCCGCCCTCCGGCTACGCCTCCGGTCATACGTTTCGCCCGGCCCTGTGGACAAACACCGGTACCCGGTGCGTCATGGAAGGGAGCCGTGTGACCGCGAGGATGTGAAGGGACAGCCTTGGCCAAAGAACCGGCGGTGAAGGAAGCGACGCGCATTCTGGTCGTCGGGGGCGGCTACGTGGGCATGTACGCCGCACTGCACCTCCAGCGCAAGCTGCGGAAGGGCGAGGCCGAGATCCTGGTCGTCAGCCCCGACCCCTACATGACCTACCAGCCTTTCCTCCCCGAGGCCGCGGCCGGCTCCATCTCGCCCCGGCACGTCGTCGTCCCGCTCCGCAGCGTCCTCAAGGGCTGCCGACTCCTTGTCGGCGAGGTGTCCGCCCTCGACCACGCGGCGCGGACCGCCACCGTCCGGACGGCCGCCACCGAGGAGTCCGGCGAGGGCGCCCTCACCGTCCACTACGACGAGCTGGTCATCGCCCCGGGCTCCGTCTCCCGCACCCTCCCGATCCCCGGCCTCGCCGAGCACGGCATCGGCTTCAAGACCGTCGAGGAGGCCATCGGCCTGCGGAACCACGTCCTGGAGCAACTGGACATCGCCTCCTCCACCCGCGACCCGGAGGTCCGCGACGCCGCCCTCACCTTCGTCTTCGTCGGCGGCGGCTACGCCGGCGTGGAGGCCCTGGCCGAACTGGAGGACATGGCCCGCTACGCCGCCCGGTACTACCACAACATCGACCCGGACGACCTGCGCTTCGTCCTCGTCGAGGCCACCGGCCGCATCCTCCCGGAGGTCGGCGAGGTGATGGGCCGCTACGCCGTCCGCGTGCTGCGCGGCCGGAACATCGACGTCCGCCTCGACACCCGCCTCGACTCCTGCGAGAACCGCGTCGTGGTCCTCAGCGACGGCTCCCGCCTCCCCGCCCGCACCCTCGTGTGGACCGCGGGCGTCAAACCGCACCCCCTCCTCGCCGCCACCGACCTGCCGCTGAACGCGCGCGGCCGGCTGAAGTGCCGCCCCGACCTGCGCGTCGAAGGGGTCGACCACGCCTGGGCCGCCGGCGACGCCGCAGCCGTCCCCGACCTGACGGCGCACGAACCGGGCGTCGAATGCGCCCCCAACGCGCAACACGCCGTCCGCCAGGCGAAGGTCCTCGCCGGCAACGTCCTGTGCTCCCTCCGCGGCCACTCCCTCACGGACTACCGGCACAAATACGTCGGCTCGGTGGCCTCCCTCGGCCTGCACAAGGGCGTCGCCCAGGTCTACGGGCAGAAACTCAAGGGCTACCCCGCCTGGTTCATGCACCGCGCCTACCACCTCAGCCGCATCCCCACCTTCAACCGCAAGGCCCGCGTCCTCGCCGAATGGACCCTCGCCGGCCTCTTCAAGCGCGAGATCGTCTCGCTCGGCTCACTGGAGAACCCCCGGGCCGAGTTCGAACTCGCCGCCGGCACCGGCCGCCATCCGGAGGCCGGGTGACGCACGCGCCACGCCGGTACCGGAGCGGGGAACTCCCGCCGACGGCTCCGACGTCTCACGGATGTCAGTCCGGTCGGCCACACTGGACGTGTGACCATGGGTGGGTTCGCACTTCCGAAGAGTAACGATCGCGAGGATTCGAAGGAATCAGACGTTTGCCGCATTCCTCCGGGGGCCGGCCCCCGCACCGACCACCGCGCCCCCGCGCCGGGCGCGCGGCTCGGCCGCCACGCGTCGCCGAGCTGATCCGGACCGACTCCGCGAGGTAATCCTCAGTGAACTTCACCCGCTGGAGCGCCCGGCTCCCCGGCACACAGCGCCGGGCCGCGACGCGCGCCGACCGCAACGCCCCGGCCGCCCCCGCCGCGGCGACGCCCGCCACGGGATCCGTCCCCGCCGCCCGCGCCGGTTCCGGCCCGCTCTCCGCGCCCGACGGCCCCGTCGCCACCCTCGACGGACTGTCCGTCCACGACGTCCTCGGCCAGGTCCCGGCCCTCGTCGCCGTCGTCCACGGCCCCGATCACCGCATCGCCTACGTCAACGACGCCTACGCCGCCCTCTTCGGCCCCCGCACCCCCGGCGCCCCCGCCCGCGAGGCCCTCACCGAGCTGGAAGAGCTCGGCCTCCTCGCCCTCATGGACCAGGTACTGCGCAGCGGCAAACCCCGCACCGTGAAATCCCGCCGCGTCAGCACCACCCCCGACACCCCCGCCGACCCGGACGGCACCACCACCCGCCCCCGGCACGGCTACTACACCTTCACCTGCACCCCACTGCGCGTCGGCGTCCCCGGCGGCGGCCCGCCGCAGCCCGGCGTCCTGATCTTCGCCGCCGACGTCACCGACCAGGTCGAGGCCGCCGAACGGCTGCGCACCAGCGAACGCCGCCAGCGCGAGGCCGCCGTCACCCTCCAGCGCAGCCTGCTCCCCCAGGAGCTCGAACAACCCGACGACCTCCGGGTCGCCGCCACCTACCAGCCCGGCGGCCAGGACACCGCCGTCGGCGGGGACTGGTACGACGTCATCACCCTCGGCGCCGGCCGCACCGCCCTGGTCATCGGCGACGTCATGGGCCGCGGAGTGCGCGCCGCGGCCGTCATGGGCCAGCTCCGCACCGCCGTCCGCGCCTACGCCCGCCTCGACCTGCCGCCCCACGAGGTCCTCCAGCTCCTCGACGGCCTGGCCGCCGAGATCGACGCCACCCAGATCGCGACCTGCGTCTACGCCGTCCACGACCCCAACGAGGGCCGCCTGGTCTACGCCTCCGCCGGCCACCTGCCCATCCTCGTCCGCGACCCGGAGGGCACCGTCCACCGCGCCGCCGAACCCACCGGCCCGCCCCTCGGCACCGGCGGCTGGCTGCACACCTCGGGCAGCGTCCCGCTCGGCCCCGGCTGCAGCGCCGTCCTCTACACCGACGGCCTGGTCGAACGCCGCGACGAGGACATCGACGACGGCGTCGCCGCCCTCGAACGCGCCTTCGCCGGCGCCACGGGCACGCCCCAGGTGATGTGCGACCGCCTCATCCGCGCCCTCGGCATCACCGAGGAGCACGACGACGACGTCGCCGTCCTCGTCCTCCAGCACCCCGCCCGCACCGGCCACGACGCCGAGCTGTTCCACAACGCGGCGCTCGAACTGCTCGGCGGCGTCGAGGCCGCACCCCGCGCCCGCGCCTTCGCCTCCGGCGTCCTCGCCAGCTGGCGCTTCCCACCGGACCTGCGCGACCTGGGCGTCCTCGCCGCCAGCGAACTCGTCGCCAACTCCCTCCAACACGGCACGCCCCCGATGAAGCTGCGCCTGCGCCGCACCGACCGCCGCCTGATCATCGAGGTCACCGACGGCGACGACCACCTCCCGCGCCGCCGCCGCGCCGAACCGGCCGACGAGGCCGGCCGCGGCATCTCGATCATCGCCACCATCGCCTCGTCCTGGGGCTCGCGCCGCACCCCCGGCGGCGGCAAGGCGGTCTGGTGCGAATTCGCCCTGCCCACGAAGCACGCGCACGTGTGACCGCGCCGGCCGCCGACGGCCACCGGGACGACACACACGAGCCGGCCGGACAACGATGAAAACGGCGGAGCGGTGCGGCCGGAGCCCACCGCTCCGCCGCACCGCTCCACCGTCCGTACTCCGCCGTTCGTACCGCGTCGGCCGTCAGGCGCCGACCGTGGCCCCCTCCTCCTGCGGAACGACGCGCGCGGCCACCGTGCGCTGTTCCTGGGCCCGCAGCGGGTTCTCCTGCGCGGGCGTGAGCCGGCGTCCCAGCCGCAGGGCCAGCACGGAGATGCCCAGCGAGCAGGCGATCAGCAGCACGATGTACGGCGCGTAGAGACCCGAACCGGCCATCAGCCCGCCGGCGGCCGGCCCCGCGGCCAGCGCCAGCTGCTTCACCAGGGCGAAGGCCGAGTTGTACTGCCCCACGAGCCCCGGCGCGGCCAGATCCGCGACCAGCGGGGCCATCGTCGGCGCCAGCATCGACTCGCCGATGCCGAAGAGGGCGTACGTCGAGATCAGCAGCGTGGTCGCGACCGCGTGCGCCCCCGGTACGAGACCGGAGACCCCGGCCGCCACCCAGGCCACCGTCCATATGAGACCGACCAGGGCGATGACCCGGCTCCGCCGCCGCCGCTCGACCAGCCGCAGCACCACGAACTGCGTCAGCACGATCGCCATCGTGTTCGCCGCGAGAGCCATGCCGAGCGTCGCGGGCGAGATCCGCGTGACCTCCACGGCGAACGCGGACAGGCCCGACTCGAACTGCCCGTAGCAGGCGAAGAACATCACGAAGCCCAGCACGCACAGCTGCACCATCGCCCGGTCGGCGAGCAGTGCCCGCCACCCGTTCCGCGCGGAGCCGTCCGTCGGGACGGCGACCTCGACCCGCGGCGCCTTCGGCAGCCGCACGGTCGCGATGGTGGCGCCCAGCACCAGGAACATCACGGCCTCGATCGCGAACAGCCGGACGAAGCTCGACGGGTCGGAGGTGTCCACCAGCTGGCCGCCCAGCAGGCCACCGACGCCGAGACCGAGGTTGTTCAGGAAGAACTGGGTGGCGAACGCCCGCGACCGGGTGGTCGTCGTGGAACACCAGACGATCATCGTGGCCAGCGACGGCTGCACCACCGCGATGCCGGCACCGAGCGCGGCGGCGGCCGCGACCACCAGGAACTCGCTGTCGGCCAGACCGAGACCCATGGAGCCGACGGCGGCCGACACCGTACCCGCGACGGCGACGGGCACGGGGCCCCGCCGGTCGATCATCCGCCCGACGAAGGGCAGTACGAACAACGCGGCCACGGCGAACGTCGCCAGCACGACACCGGCCGTACTCGCCCCGAGGTTCCGTACCTGCGACACATAGATGAACAGGAACGGGACCGTGAAGCCGTTGCCGAACGCACTCAGCGCGTTGCCCAGCTGGATCCGGCGCAGTGCCGCGCCCATCGCGGTGGTCACACTCACCTTCCTTTGCCTTGATCACGAAAATGGCCCGGACCGTGCCGCGTACGGCAACAGTCCAGACCTGAAGACTTCAGAGCTAAACTTCGAAGCTAAAGAGTACACATCAAAGGGCTTTAACGGCAAGGGGTCTGTCATACTGCGGCACATGGCCGACACCCCCGGCTCCGCCGAGCCGAGCCTCGAAGAGCAGATCGCCGCTTACCAGCGCGAGTTCCAGGACCTCGATCCGCAGGTGGAGAAGGTCGTCTCGGCCCTCAGCCGGCTCAACCGGCGTATGAACGTCGCCTACGGGCGGCAGACCGCCGAGCTGGGCATCAGCAACGCGGAGTGGGAGGTCCTCAAGGCGCTGGTCCTCGCCGGCCACCCCTACCGCCTGGGCCCGGGCGACCTGGCGAAGCGGCTGGGCCTGACCCCGGCGGCCATGACCCACCGCATCGACCGCATGGTCGCGGAGGGCCTCGTCACCCGGGAGCGCGACGGCAGCAACCGGGTCCGCGTCATCGTCGGCATCACGGAGGACGGCCGGGAGAAGTGGCTGGAGGCCATGCGGCTCGCCTCCGTCTTCGAGGAGGAACTCCTCCAGGACCTCTCCTGCGAGGACCGCGGCAAGCTCGGCGAGCTCCTGATCCGCCTCCTCCGCCGCGTCGAAACGGCCCAGCCGGACGCCGGCGGGCGCCTCAGGGACCTCGACTGACCCGTCCGTGGCGCACGGCAGCGCGAGGGTTGACACCGGGTCGGCGGATCCGTAATGTACTCCGAGCTGCCGCGAAGCCGAAGGGCTTTTCACGGCGGCACTTCACGCCAGCTCGGCGGGATCCACTACTGCACGGCCCTTGAACGGGATTGATTTCGGCATGCCGGAATTCGGTTCGGTTTGAGACCCAGGCGCCGATTAGGCGCCGCCGGGGAAATCCGCTAAAGTAGTGATCACGCCGGAAGGCGCGGCAGTAACAAATAGCCGCTCCACGGCGGGAAACCCCCTCCAACGGGGATCGGATTTCAAATCCGGGCCGGAAACGGAACGGAAAAGGATCTGGTAAGGTTGGAAACACCGAAGGGAAGCGCCCGGAGGAAAGCCTGAGAGAGTCTCTCGGGTGAGTACAAAGGAAGCGTCCGTTCCTTGAGAACTCAACAGCGTGCCAAAAGTCAACGCCAGACTATAAAACAACCCCGTCCACGGATCCTTGTGGTCCTGGATGAGGTTCCTTTGAAAAACACAGCGAGGACGCTGTGAACGACCGGGCTTATTCCGCTCGGTTGTTCCGCTCAACGCGAGTGTTGAACCCGATTACGGGTACACATTCACGGAGAGTTTGATCCTGGCTCAGGACGAACGCTGGCGGCGTGCTTAACACATGCAAGTCGAACGATGAACCTCTTTCGGGAGGGGATTAGTGGCGAACGGGTGAGTAACACGTGGGCAATCTGCCCTGCACTCTGGGACAAGCCCTGGAAACGGGGTCTAATACCGGAT
>NZ_JBIRQH010000002.1:0-706010 GCF_044333095.1 Streptomyces sp. NPDC021100 | reverse complement strand
GAGACGGGAACGACGGCCTGGCGCTCGCGCGCCACGCTGTGGGGGACCACGGCGTGGCCGGCGGACAGCACGACTTACACGCCTCTACGATTCCCGGGCCAGTACTTCGACCCGGAGTCGGGACTGCATTACAACTTCTACCGGCACTATGATCCAGAGACCGCGAGGTATGCCGCATCGGACCCTCTGGGCTTGGTCCCGGCGCCAAATCATGTGTCATACGTCAGTAATCCGCACACCTTGTCAGACCCACTGGGGCTGATGACATGCGATGAGAGAAGAGGTGCGGAGGGTCCAGCGAATGCTGCGAACGCCGAGCGGCTAAGGCAACAACTGCGAGCGGAAGCCGGACCTGCGGGCTCGATCCAAGGCATAGAAGATATTATGGATAATCCGCAGGTCCTCAGTGGGGGTGTACGGCCTGAGGAAGTTCGTGGCGCATTGGTAAACAGACCTGGGTGGCGCGAAGAAGCGCTTGGCAAGGGCGATCACGCTGGCCAGGGCTGGGTCCTGCGAGAGTACAACCCCCAGGGTCACCCGACGGGGAGAATGCTGCGGTGGCACCCTGGCGGGGGCCATCATGGTGACGGGGCATATTGGCGAGTGAAGGGGTGGGAAGGGGACCTCGGAGGGATTATTAGATGACACACGTGCAACCGGATGCGTTTCTGCGACAGGCGCTTTCCGTGCTCGATGTCCTGGCATTCGATGCGGAGCAACAAGTCCACCACGTTCGCTGCCTCGGGGTAGGCGTTGACGAGATGGCTTTGGAGTTCGACGACGTGTTCCGCCAAGGCGTGGGCATGGAGGCGGAAGGGCTGATCGCCCGCGAGGTCATGAGTTGCATGATCCCGGTCGATGAAATCCTGCAGCGGATGACCGAAGCTACGACACCGCTGTGGACCGAGAAGGCGGTGAGGGCGTCAGTGGAGTGGGCGGAATTGCGAACCGCGGCCGAGCGCGCTGCGGCTGGTGTACGCCGAGTCTTGCCGATACAAGACGATTGACTTGCTGCTTTAGGCGGAGGTTCTGGAATTCCCTAGTAAGAGGCTGCGATAACTTGTGGTGACTGCCAATGAGGACGACTGTCGGGTCGTCACTCACCGGTCTGTCAAACTTCTCGCAGGTGTTAGGGAATACCAGCTTGGGCAGGACCATTGAGGTCCGGCCCGAACCGGGACGGCTGCAGCCAGGCGCGCGGCAGCCTTTACCGCTTCGACTCCGCGTAGTTCAGCAGGAACAGCGCCTCCGTCAGCGACATCCGCTCCAGTTCCTCCGGTGACACGCTCTCGTTGACCGCGTGGATCTGGGCCTCCGGCTCGCTGAGGCCGATGAGGAGGATCTCGGTGTCGGGGTAGAGGGCGGCGAGGGTGTTGCAGAGGGGGATGGAGCCGCCCATGCCGGCGGTCTGCATCTCCTGGCCGGGGTAGGCGACGCGCATCGCCTCGGCCATCGACAGGTACGCCGGGCTGGCCGTGTCGGCGCTGAACGGCTCGCCCTGGCCGACCAGTTCCGTCGTCACCCGGGCGTTCCACGGGACCTGGGACTCCAGGTGGGCGCGGAGGAGCTTGGCCGTGTCGGCGGCGTTGACGCCCGGGGGGACGCGGAGGCTGATCAGGGCCGCCGCGCTCGCGTGGACGGACGGGGTGGCGCCGACGACGGGCGGGCAGTCGATGCCGAGGACGGTGACGGCGGGACGGGCCCACAGGCGGTCGGCCACCGTGCCGGAGCCGATCAGGTCGACGCCGTCCAGGACCTTGGCGTCGGAGCGGAAGTCCTCCTCCGGGTACTGCAGGCCGTCCCAGGTGCCCTCCGGCTCCAGGCCGTGGATGACGGTCGAACCGTCGGGCGCGCGCAGCGAGTCGAGGGTGCGGATCAGTGCGGCGAGGGCGTCGGGGGCGGCGCCGCCGAACATGCCGGAGTGCAGGTTGCCGCCCAGCGTCTGCACCTCCACCCGCACCAGCATCATGCCGCGCAGGGTGGCGGTCACGGTCGGCAGGCCGAGCCGGAAGTTGCCGGCGTCGCCGATGACGATGGTGTCGGCGGCCAGCAGCTCCGGGTGCGCCTCGGCGTACTGCTGGAGCCCGCCCGTACCCTGCTCCTCCGACCCCTCGACGATCACCTTCACGCCCACCGGCACCCCGCCGTGCTCCTTGAGGGCGCGCAGCGCCGACAGGTGCATGATGAAGCCGCCCTTGCAGTCGGCCGCGCCGCGCCCGTACCAGCGGCCGTCGCGCTCCGTCAGCTCGAACGGCGGGGACAGCCACGCGTCCTCGTCCAGCGGCGGCTGCACGTCGTAGTGCGCGTAGAGGAGAACGGTCGGAGCGCCCTCCGGTCCCGGCAGATAGCCGTAGACGGACTGGGTGCCGTCCGGGGTGTCCAGCAGCGCGACGTCCTCGAAGCCCTCGGCGCGCAGCGCCCCGGCCACCCACTCGGCCGCCGCCTCGCACTCGCTCTTCGGGAACTGCGCCTCGTCCGCGACCGACCGGAAGGCGACCAGCTCGGCCAGTTCGGTGCGGGCGCGGGGCTGGAGGGAGGCGACGGTCGCGGCGAGCGCGGCGGAGTCGGGCCGGGCCGGAACGGTGTCCATGGAACGCTCCTCGGGGGCACCACGTTGTGGTGTACGGACGGGGGTGATGACGGTCCCGATCCTTTCATGACGCCTCACGGCGTTCCGGGTGGGCCGGGTGCTCTTACCGGGGCGGGGCGGCCCACGACCGGGCCGTAGGATGCGGGCGGTACGGCCGGCACGGCCGGCGGCGGCGGACGAGCGGGAGCGGAAGCACAGGTGAGCAGCGACAACACGGCCCGGGGGACGGGCCGCGAGGACGTGCCGGCGGACGACGAGTCGGTCGACGAGCCAGTCGACCAGTCGGTCGACGCCGTGTCCGCGGACGGCGAGCCCACGGGCGCCGGGCCGGTGTGGGACGTCGTCGTGGTCGGCGCCGGGCCCGCCGGAGCCTCGGCGGCGCACGCGGCGGCCGGCGCGGGACGCCGCGTCCTGCTCCTGGAGAAGGCCGAGCTGCCCCGCTACAAGACCTGCGGCGGCGGCATCATCGGCCCGTCCCGCGACGCGCTGCCGCCCGGCTTCGAACTGCCGCTGCGCGACCGCGTGCACGCCGTCACCTTCTCCCTCGACGGCAAGCTCACCCGCACCCGCCGGTCGAAGAAGATGCTCTTCGGGCTCGTCAACCGGGCCGAGTTCGACGCCGGCCTGGTCGAGGCGGCGAAGGCGGCCGGCGCCGAGGTGCGTACCGGCGTGACCGTCGCCCGCGTCGAGCAGCACGGCCCCGCCGTGCCCGACCGGCGCACCGTCGCCGTCGTGCTCGGCGACGGCTCGACGGTCCTGGCCCGCGCGGTCGTCGGCGCCGACGGCAGCGCCGGCCGCATAGGAGCACACGTCGGGGTGAAGCTCGACCAGGTCGACCTCGGCCTGGAGGCCGAGATCCCTGTCCCGCCGTCGGTCGCCGAGGACTGGGCCGGCCGGGTGCAGCTCGACTGGGGCCCGGTCCCCGGCAGTTACGGCTGGGTCTTCCCCAAGGGGGACACCCTTACGGTGGGCGTGATCTGCGCGCGTGGCGAAGGCGCCGCCACCAAGCGGTACCTGGAGGACTTCATCGCCCGCCTCGGGCTGTCCGGCTTCGAGCCGAGCATCTCCTCCGGCCACCTCACCCGCTGCCGCTCCGACGACTCCCCGCTCTCCCGCGGCCGCGTCGTCGTCTGCGGCGACGCCGCCGGGCTGCTGGAGCCCTGGACGCGCGAGGGCATCTCCTTCGCGCTGCGCTCCGGCCGGCTGGCGGGGGAGTGGGCCGTGCGCGTCGCCGAGGCGCAGGACGCCGTCGACGCCCGCCGTCAGGCGCTCAACTACGCGTTCGCCGTCAAGGCCGGGCTGGGCGTCGAGATGGGCGTCGGCCGCCGGATCCTCGCCCTGTACTCCCGCAAGCCGGGCGTCTTCCACGCGGCGGTCACCGGATTCGGGCCCGCATGGCGCGCGTTCGCCCGGGTCACCCAGGGCGCGACCACGCTCGCGGAGATCGTCCGGACGCACCCGGTGGCGCGGCGGCTGGTCTCCGCGGCGGACCGGCTGCCGGGGGCCGGGCGGCCCTGAGCCGGGGCCTCGGGTCGTCGGGGCCTCGGGTCGTCGGGTTTCGGGTCGGGCCAGCCGATGGACGGCTGGGTGGTCGCGGGTCCGTTGCCGGTTGCCGTTGCCGGAGGCCGGTCGCGGCCGGCGGTCGGCCGGGTTCGGCTATGGGCTGCCTGACTTCGGCTGTCGACTGTCGGCTGCCCGGCCTTGCGGTCGGTAGGCGGTGCCGGTGTCGATGGCGGTGCTGTCCGGTGCCGGTGCTTTCCGGTGCCGGTGTCGGGTGTCCGGCCCCGGGTGTCCCGTCCCGAGCCCGGTCGTCGGCCGACTGGTCCTGAGATCCGTCGGCGGTCGTCCGGCCATGGGGGCGGATGTCGCCGGTCCGGCCTTCACCCCGGCTGCCGGTCGGCTCCGAGGCGGGACTTCCGGGCGTGTGTGTCCGGGCGTTGTGCGTGTCCGGGGTTGTGCGTTTCCTGGGATGTGTGTCCGGGTGTGCCGGATCGGCCCGGGATTGGTGATGTCGCGTTCGGCTGTGCGCAGGGCCGGCGCCCGAGTACGTCCCGGACCGGCGCCGGAGGTGTGACCGGCTGCCCGTCGAGCCGACGCGGTGACGCGTCCGGGCAGGTGCCGGCCGGCGACGATGGCGCGTCCGACCGTGTGCCCGGGGCTTCCGCCGTGCGGGCAGCCGGGCGTCGGTGGTGTGTCCGGCCCGGCAAGAGCGGCGTGTTGTCCCCGCGTACGGCCGCACGGTCAGCCGTACGTCCGGCCGTACGGCGGGTGGTGGCCGTGCGCCGCAGACAAGCCGTTGCCTCCGGGCTAGGGTGTGCGCGTACGCGGCCGGCCGACCCCGTGGGGGCTCCTGATGGCGCGCAGACTCCGATCCGTGGGCGCTGATTTCGCCGGCCCGGAGGGTTCCCTTTCCTCCCGTTCCCGCGCGGCCCGCCTCCGATCGGTGTTCCCTCGCGCGGCGGGCCCCGGCGACGTCGCCCGGCTGCGGCTGACGTTCGTCGCCCGGACCGCGGCACCGCCCGCGTGCGTGCACCGCGCGCTGGTCGAGGACGTGACGGCGTGGCCCCGCTGGTTCCGCGCCGTGGCGTCGGCCCGGCCGCTCGACGGGAACGGGCGCCGCCGTCGGGAAGTCCGGCTCGTGGGCGGGGTGTGGTTCCACGAGACGGTCATGGCCGTCGACGCGCCCCGGCGCTGCGCGTACCGCGTCGACAGCACCAACGTGCCGTTCCTCCGCGCCGTTCTCGCGGACTGGCGGCTCGTCCCCGCCGGCGGCGGCACCCTCGTCCGCTGGACTCTGGCGATGGACGCGCCGCTGCCGATCCGCTGCCTCGTCCTCCTCGCGCGCCCGGCGCTCTCTCATGCCTTCCGCGGCGCACTGCGCGCGTTGGACGCGCATTTGGCGGCCACGAGTGGCATGAGTGAGATGGGTGGTGTGAGCGGCGGAAGAGCCGCAGGGGGAACCGTAGGCGGGGGTGGCGTCGACGACGAGGGGGAAGGCCCAGGACGTGCATGAAAGCGTGGTCCGCCCGGCGTTCCACGACGGCGGCGCGACGAGGGGCGCAGCCCCGGCGGCTCGTCGCACGGGACCGGCCGCGCGGCCTGTTCCCCGCGCCGGGAGCCGCCGGGGCACCGCCGGGCGCGTCCCCCCGGTGCCGCGTCGCCCGTCCGGCGGTTCGCGCAGGTGGTACGACGTCAGAGGGCCAGACGTCGTCCGTCCGGTGTCCGCTCCCGGTCCGGAAGCCGCCGGTGCGCGCCCCGGGGCTCGTGAACGAGAACGAAAATCGGCCCCTGGTGCGGGCGTCGGCTCGCGGGCACACTGCGCAGCAGACAACCATCGGCCGAGAGGCGGTGCACCGTGGCGGAACCGGAGTTCAAGGCGACGGGGGTACGGATCGAGAAATCGCTCCGTTCGCTCACCCGTGCCGGGCAGGTGAAGATCCACAACGGTCGCCTGGAGCTCCTGACCAGCTATGGGGTCGAGATCGACAGCGCTCCGGTGGACGCCGTCCAGGCTCGGAAACCCCGGTTCGCCGCCCGCGACCGGGCCCGGGCCACGCTCAACGGCAACCGGTACGTGCTCGACCTCGGGGAGTCGGGCCAGGACCCGGAGGAGGCGGTCCGCCGGTTCCTGGAGGCGGTGGAGGCCGCGCGCGGCGACGGGCCGGAGTGAGCGCGCGAACAGGGGGCGGCACGGGTGCACGGTGGGGGCGCACGAGTTGCGCCCGGGACGGCGAAGGTCGACCCTTGAGGTGTACAGCATCACTGAGGGTTCATCGACGGTCGCGTTCCGGATCGGTTCCGTCGTGCGGTCCGGCCCGCCCGCCGGACCGGGACGGGCGCGCACCGCGCCACGCATCTGCATCAGGCTAGCCCTACTTCTTCAGGGAGTCGCAGCCGTGATCAGCCGAGTGAACAAGCACTGCACCGTCGAGCTCCAGGCCCTGCCGCAGCGGATCCGGCAGGTGCGCAGAATCGTCTCTGCGCAGTTGCGCTACTGGCATCTCGATCCGCTCATCGATCCCGCCGCGCTCGGCGTCACCGAGCTCCTCACCAACGTCCACCAGCACGCGGAACCGGACAAACGGTGCACGGTCGAGATCACCCTCATGCTCGACCGGCTCACCGTCTCCGTGCGCGACCACGACCCCCGGCTGCCCCGCGTCGGCGCTCCGGACGAGACCAGCACCCACGGGCGCGGCCTCGCCCTGGTCGCGGCGCTCAGCGCCGGTTGGGGCGTGCAGCCGCGCCACGACGGCGGGAAGGCCGTGTGGTTCACCCTGCTCGTACCGGCCTCCGCCCCCGGCGCCGACCCCTGGCGTGACCGCGGCGCCGAGCCGGCGGTGGCCTTCGAACGGGCCACGGCCTCCCTGACCTCCCTCGGAGCCGCGGCCTTCACCGAGCCGGCGGCCCTGCACCCGGCGGGCGCGGGGGCCGTGCCGGCGGTGGCACGGGCGCATTAGCCGGCGTAACGGCGCGGTCGGGTGCGGTCGGCGGAGTCCGAGGGCCGCGCGCTCCGGCGCGCGCTTCCCGGCCGGGCTCCGAGGAACGACACCCGCGCGCGTACGGGCGCCCCGCCCGCCGTCCGCGGAACCGTCAAGGGCCCGGCCACGGCCGGCCCGTGTCCCGTCCTCTCCGACCCGCCGCGGGGGGTGATGCCGTGGCCTGCCGAGGCGCGGAGCCGGGTGCGACACCGGAACCCTGCCGTCCCCCGTGCGGTCGTCGGCGGAGCGGAAACGGCGGTCTCCCCCTCGCGCGAGGCTTCCGGTGGACTGTCCCGACACCATCCGTGCACGAACTGGGGTGAATGCGATGCCTCTCGAGGGCGAGTACGAGCCGAGTCCGGCGCAGTGGATCCGCGAACAGGTCGAGCTGTACGAGAGCTCGGGAGGCACCCAGGGCACAACGCTCTGGGACACGGGCCTGCCGGTCGTCATCGTCACGATGCGTGGTGCGAAGAGCGGCAAGATCCGCAAGGTTCCGCTGATGCGCGTGGAGCACGAGGGGTGGTACGCGGCGGTGGCCTCGAAGGGCGGCTTCCCGCACCATCCGGTCTGGTACTTCAACCTCAAGGCGGACCCGCGGGTGGATCTACAAGACGGCCCCGAGCGCCGGGGCATGACGGCCCGTGAGGTCACCGGTGACGAGAAGGCCCAGTGGTGGCAGCGCGCTGTCGCCGCGTATCCGCCGTACGCCGAGTACCAGGAGAAGGCCGGCGGCCGTGTGATCCCGGTCTTCGTCCTCGAACCCGAGCACCCGGCCGGTCCGGCGGAGGCCCCGGCGCCGACGAGGAACTGAGGTCCGAGCCGCACCCGCCCGCCCCGGCCCGGCGGGGCACCGCCCGCGCGGCCGGGACGACACTGTGCCGCACGGGGCCGCGCCCGTGCGGCACAGTGACTTCTTCGCGGTGCCTTTCCTGGCCGAAAATGCGCTCCCCAAGCCCTTCACCAGGCCATTGAATGCCGTGACCGACACTGATCGCTCATCAGTGCACTCTTCACGGTTGGGAGACACCCCATGAGACGCCTCCGCACCGCGGGTCTGGCACTTTTCGGCGCGACGCTCGTCGCCTCCGTCGCGGCGAGCCCCGCCCAGGCGTCGCCGGGCGAGACCCGTACGGTGTGCGCCGACTCGATGACCCCGGACGGCTGGGTCGACGTGAACTGGGGCACGAGCGCCTCGTGCCGCGTGATGAGTGGCTCGAACATCAAGATGATCAAGCAGCTGGACGGGCTTCCCGTCGGCACCCAGGTCAACGCCTGCGCGTCCGCGCAACCGCCGAAGGGCTGGACCAAGGTCCAGACGTACTACAGCGGCGGCTGTGTGGTCTTCGTCAACTCCTCGTTTACGCCGAACACTTGGCTGCTGCAGAAGACCTCCTGATCGGAGGGCGGTGAAAGGCCGGCGCTCGGCCGGTTACCCGGCCGGGCGGCCGTCGCCGACGAGCTCGTCCGGCCCGGGGGCGTACGCGCGTGCGTCCTGGTCGTCGTACGGGACGGAGTGCGTACGCGGGCTCGCGGCATGTCGTCCGGCGAGACGTCGGCCGGCACGAACATCTTCACCGGTCCGTAGCGCGTCCACGGACGGCGCGGCGGCCGGTCCCCTCCCATCGTCGCTCGTCAGCCGGGGAAGGTCGCCGCGGTCGGACCGGTCGGACCGGTCGGACCGGTCGAGGACCTCGCCGAGCGCGGTCGGTGGTCCACGCGCGCACGCTCCCCGTCCGGCGGCCCGATCCACGGACTCGGCGATGGGCGCGAGTGCGCGTGCCGTCGCGCGGAGGCTCGCCATCGCGCGGGTTCGTTGCCGGGGCCTGCTTCGTTGCCGGGGCCGGCTCGGCCTGTTCCCGCCAGATCACCGGTCGCGCCCCCTCGGCGGTGACCTTCACGAACGGCCTGGCGCACCGGCGGAAGAACCGGTCGGCTCCACGAACTCGTCCCGCCGGGCGGCCTGGCCCCTCGGTGTCCCGGAGAACCGCTCAGCGATCCGCTCCCCGGCGGGGCGGCCGGCGCCCACCTGATGCAGCGCGTCACCGATCTATAGCGCCGTCCCGCGCGTGAGTTCGCGCCTGCCGTGGGCAGACGGCCGTGGCCGCCGCCATGCGCCCGGCCGGAGCAGGCGACGCCCCGGATGCTCCGGCCGCGGCACACACGCCCCGATCCCGCGCCCCGACTGCCCGCGCCCCCGCGCCTCCCGGTTGTCCGCGCCCCCGACTGCCCGCGCCCCCGCGCTGTCCGCACCGCCCCGACCCGCCGGATTCGGGCACCCCTCGTCGGGCACCCCTCGTCGCCATGACGGCGGAACGCGGTCGCGAGAGCCGCCCCGGCAGGGTGCCGGTCGCGCACCGGGCCCGGAACCGTCCCGGTGACGCTCTCCGGGCGGCGCCACCCGGATGCCCGGTCCTCGGGAGCGCCTCGCGGGTGGATGGGGTGCGTTTGGTGTCTCCGGGAGAGCCTCGCGGGTGACGGGTGCGTTCGGCCCCCCGGGAGCACCTCGCGGGTGACGCGGTGCGTTCGGCAACGGTCGCGCCCCGCCGCGTGCGCCGGCCCGCCGCGCGCCCCGCCCGTCTCAGCCCAGCACCCCCAGCGGATCGTCCAGCACCGGCTGCCACGCCGCCTCCGCCGCGCCGATGAGGCTGCTGTGGTCGAGGGTGACGGGGAGGATGGGGACACTGCCGCTGCGGCCCCACAGGCTGCGGTCGGCGACGACGGCGCGGAGGCGGTCGGGGTCGGCGGCGAGGAGTTCGCGGTGGAGGCCGCCCAGGACGATGCGGTCGGGGTTGAGGATGTTGACGAGGCCGGCGAGGCCCAGGCCGAGGCGGTCGGCGATCAGTTCGGCGGCCTCGCGTACGGACGGGTCGTCGTACGCGGTCCGGAGCAGTTCGGTGGCCTGGTGGAGGAGGGAGCTGTCCGGGCCCGGCGTCCGTCCGGCGGCGGTGAGGAAGGCCGCCGGGTCGGCCTCGACGTCCAGGCAGCCGCGGCTGCCGCAGTGGCAGGGCAGCCCGGCCGGGTTGACCGTCAGGTGCCCGACCTCCAGGGCCAGCCCCGAACTCCCGCTGTGCAGGCGCCCGTCGAGCACCAGCGCGCCGCCGACGCCGCGGTGGCCGGTGGCCACGCACAGCAGGTGGCGGGCGCCGCGGCCGGCGCCGTGGCGGTGTTCGGCCAGGGCGGCGAGGTTGACGTCGTTGCCGGCCACACCGGTGACGGGGACGCCGCCCGGGCCGAGGACGTCCGCCTTGGCCAGGGCCTCGGCGAACAGCGTGCGGACCGGTGCCCCGGCGGGCCAGGAGAGGTGCAGCGGGTTGAGGGCGGTGCCCTCCGGCTCGGCCACCGCCGACGGGACGGCGAGCCCCGCGCCCAGACAGTGCCGGCCCGTCTCGCGCAGCAGCCCGGCGCCCGCCTCCACGACGGCGTCGATGATGTGCGCGGGGTCGGCGGGGACCGTCATACAGCCGGGCGCCGTGGCGACCATCCGGCCGCCGAGGCCGACGAGCGCGGCCCGGAAGCCGTCCGCGTGGATCTGCGCCGCCAGGACCACGGGACCGTCGGGCGCGACGGACAGCCGGTGCGAGGGGCGGCCCTGCGACCCGGTGGACGCCGTCGGGCGGGCGTCCACCCGGATCAGTCCGAGCGCCTCCAGCTCCGCGGCGACGGCGCCCGCGGTCGCGCGGGTCACGCCGAGTTCGGCGGTGAGCACGGCGCGGGTGGGGGCGCGCCCGGTGTGGACGAGCTCCAGGGCGGGGCCGAGGGCGGCCCGGCCGCGCTCCAAACGTGTTGTCCGAGTCTGGGTCACACCCCTATTCTGACTTTGTGCCGACGCTAAACAAAATACGGACGGCCCTTCGGGGGGAACAGCGTGTCACCCCGGCCGATCCGTCGCTGAGCCGCCTCCGGACCGCCCTTACCGTCTTCTTCGCCCTCGACGGCTTCCTCTTCGCCGGCTGGGTGGTCCGCATCCCGTCGATCAAGGAGCGTACCGGTGCCTCCGCCGGTGCGCTCGGCCTCGCCCTGCTGGGCGTCTCGGCCGGTGCCGTCGCCGTCATGATGCTCACCGGACGGCTGTGCCGGCGCTTCGGCAGCCATCCGGTCACCGTGGCCACGGCCGCCGTGCTGGCCCTCGGCATCGCCCTGCCGCCCTTCGCCCGCTCCGCGCCCGCCCTCGGACTCGTCCTCCTCGTCTTCGGCGCCGCCTACGGCGGCATCAACGTCGCCATGAACAGCGCGGCCGTCGACCTCGTCACGGCGCTGCGCCGGCCGGTCATGCCGAGCTTCCATGCCGCCTACAGCGTCGGCGGCATGCTCGGGGCCGGTCTCGGGGGGCTGGTCGCCGGACGGCTTCCGGTGACCCGGCACCTCCTGATGCTGACCGCCGTCGGGCTCGTCGTCACGGTCGTCGCCGGGCGGATGCTGCTCGCCCATCCGGCGCCGCGGCCGCCCGAGACGGTCGTTTCGGGTTCCGCTTCCGCTTCCGCTTCCGGTTCTGGTTCCGCTTCCGTTTCCGGTGGCGCGTCGCAGCGTCCCAAGCCGCCCGTGCGCGGGCGCGGACTCGTCGTCGTCTTCGGCCTGATCGCGCTGTGCTCCTCGTACGGCGAGGGGGCGCTCGCCGACTGGGGCGCTCTGCACCTCCGGCAGGACGTCGGCGCCGGAGCGGGCACCGCGGCCATCGGCTACTCCGTGTTCGCGCTGGCCATGACCGTGGGGCGACTGTCCGGCACCGCCATGCTCGAACGGCTCGGCCAGACCCGGACCCTCGTTTTCGGTGGCGCCACGGCCGCCGTCGGCATGCTCCTCGCCTCCCTCACCCCGGCGCTGTGGGCGGTCTTCGTCGGCTTCGCCCTGACGGGGCTGGGGCTCGCCAACATCTTTCCTGTCGCCATCGGGCGGGCCGGGGAACTGACCGGGCCCGGTGGGGTCGCCGCGGCGTCGACGTTCGGGTACGGCGGCATGCTGCTGGGGCCGCCGGCCATCGGTCTTCTCGCCGATCGGTTCTCGTTGCCCGCGGCGCTGACGACCGTCGCCGGGTTGGCCGCCATGTCGGCGCTGATCAGTGGGGCTACCCGGCGGTGGACGCGGCGCGTCTGACGGGGTGGGTGGGGTGCCCCGGTCCCTCCCTTTCACCGTTTCCTGGGGCTGCGTCCCAGACCCCCTTGTTCGCGGCTTCGCCGCTCGTCCTCAAGCTCCCCCAGAGGGGGCACCCCCAACGGGCTGGTTTTCCAGCCCGTTGGGGGTGCCCCCTCTGGGGGAGCTTGAGGACAGCGCGCGCAGCGCGCTACTGGGGGCACCCCCGCCGGCCCCACGCCCCGCAGCCGTGGCAGGGTGGCACGACGGAACCCCCGTACCCCCCGAAGGACGACGACAGCGATGGCACCCCCCGGCTGGCTCTGCGCAGGCCCCCGCTGGAGCGCGGACGGTCCGGCCCTGCTGTGGCTCCACCCCGGGCACGGCGAACGCCGCTCCCCGCTGCCCGCGGGCCGCCGGCTCGGCTTCGTCGCCGGTGACCGGCGGCACTGCGTCGGCGTCCGGCGCGCCGGGCGGTACACCCCGTGTCCCGCCGGCGCCGAGGTGCCGGCCGGCGCGGTGTCCGCCCAGTGCGCGGAGTGCGCCCGGCTGGACCGGTCCCACTCCGTCGCGGCCGACACGATCGCCGACGACCCGCGCCCGTACGACGTCTACCTGGCCTGGTTCGCTCCGGGCCTGGTCAAGGCCGGCATCACGGCGACCGGACGCCAGGGCGTCCGCCTCCTCGAACAGGCCGCCCTCTCCTACGCCTTGCTCGGCCGCGGCCCGCTGATGGCCGCCCGGCGGACGGAGGCCGTGCTCGGTGCCGCGCTGGGCGTCCCCGACCGCTTCCCGTACGCCGCCAAGCGCGCCGCCCGCCACCCCCTGGCCCCGCCGGGCGAGCGGGCCGCCGAACTCGCCGCGCTCCACGAGCGCGCCCGCGCCCTGCCCGGCCTGCCGGAGTCGCTGGAGGTGCTGCCCTGCGCGCCCGTCCACCACGACGACGTCTTCCACCTGGACCGCGTCGGCCCCCGCCACGGCATCGTCGACCTCGCACCCGGGTGCGCCGTCGTCGGGCACGTCGTCGCCGCGGCGGGGCCGGACGTGTACCTGGAGACGACGGACGGCCGCCCCGTGCTCGTCGACACGCGGCGGCTGGCGGGCTGGGAGCTCGCGGCCGCGCCGCCCGGCGCGCGGACCACGGCGGCGGTCAGCGCGGCGGAACGGGACGGGCCTGAGGGCCTGTTCTGACGTTGCACGTCGGAGCCCGGGCGCCGAGGACCGCGTCTGACGGCTGTCGGCTCCGGCGGCCGCCGCAACGTCCCGCGGCAGCCCGGGCGCCGTGACCTCCCCGCGCGCGTCAGGCCGCCGGTCCGGCGAGCGTCCGGCGCCGTCCGCCGCGCAGCAGGTCGCGCGCGGAAGGGCCGCCGCGGAAGCACCACAGGGCGATGACCGGGTCGCAGATCGCGCACCCCAGCGAGGAGCCGTGCGCGAACGGCAGCAGAGGGCTGCCCTTGATGTGATGCACGATGTCCCACGCGGTGTGCAGCAGCCAGCCGATGCCGACGAACGTCCAGGAGTCCAGGGCGCGGTACGCGACGTACGTGGCCGACGCGGTGAACACGAACTCCCAGCCGCCCATCCCGCCACCGCCGAGATAGGCCGCACCCGCCCCGGCCACCATGACGGCGTTGAGGCGCAGCCGGTGTTTCTCGCCGACGAGGGACATCGCCAGCGCGTAGAGGAGGCCGATGCCGACGGGCGCGATGTACTGCAGGTAGGGCATGAGGCGCCTTCCGTGGTGGGCGGTGCGAGCGGGGGGTACGGCCGCGGACGGCGGACGCGGGGGATCGCCGCCGCCCCCGGCCGTACCGATCACACGGTAGAAAGGTCCGCCGGCAGGTCACAGGGGCATTGCCGACACATTCCGACGGAATACCGCCGCCCCGTCCCGCCGCCCGGCGGCCGTCCCCGGCGCGGCACCCGGGGAATGCGGAGGTACCGTCCGTTCATGCACACGGTCGCCGTCCTCGCCCTCCCCCGCGTGATCCCGTTCGACCTGTCCACCGCCGTGGACACCTTCGGCCGCGTCCGGCTGTCCGACGGGAGCCCCGGATACGCGGTCCGGGTCTGTGCCGAGCAGGACGAAGTCGACGTCGGCTCGGGGGCGTTCACCCTGCGGGCGCCCTGGGGGCTGGACGGGCTGCGCGGCGCGGACACCGTCGTCGTACCCGGTACCGCCGACCCGGCCGCGCCCCTCACTCCCGCCGTCCGCAGCGCGTTGCGCCGGGCCGCCGCCGACGAGGGCGGTCCGCGCATCGCGTCGATCTGCTCCGGCGCCTTCGCCCTCGCCGCCGCCGGACTGCTGGACGGGCTGCGGGCGACGACCCACTGGCTGGCCGCCGGGCGGCTCGCCGCCGACCACCCGAGGGTCGACGTCGACCCGGACGTCCTCTACGTCGACAACGGCCGGATCCTCACCTCGGCCGGCGCGGCGGCCGGGCTGGACATGTGCCTGCACATGGTCCGCCGCGACCACGGCTCCGCGGTGGCCGCCGACGCCGCCCGGCTCTCCGTGACGCCCCTCGAACGGGAGGGCGGCCAGGCGCAGTTCATTGCCCACGACCACATACCCGTCCCGGCCGGCTCCGCGCTGGAGCCGCTGCTCCGCTGGCTGGGCGAGAACCTCGGCCGCCCGCTCACCGTGGACGACATCGCCGCCCGGGCCGGCGTCAGCCCCCGTACGCTCACCCGCCGCTTCCGCGAGCAGACCGGCACGACGCCGCTGCAGTGGCTGCACCGCGCCCGGATCCGCCGGGCCCAGCAGCTCCTGGAGACCACCCGCCGGCCCGTCGAACACATCGGCGCCGAGGTCGGGTTCGGCTCGCCGACCGCCTTCCGCGACCGCTTCCGCCGCACCACGGGCGTCAGCCCCCGCGCCTACCGCCGCGCCTTCGCGGGGGAACCGGGCGGGTGAGGGGCGAGGTGGAGGGAGGGGGAGCGTGGGCGGCGCTCGGCGCGCGCTCCGGAGTCCGGAGAGACCGGGTGCGGGTGGCTCGCCGGCTCAGTCGAAGTACACGACCAGCCGGACGTGTTCGTCGCCGAAGCGGCCGGCGAGCGCCTCCATCACGGCGAAGACGTGCTCCCAGCCGGTCCCCGGGCCCACCGCGTCCCGCCGGGTGAACCTCCGGTAGCTCACCCGCGTCGGGCCCGACCGCCACTCGCCGAACGGGGTGGCGGCGGGGCCGTCCGCCGCCGGGCCGGGGCCCAGCCGGTCCAGGACGTCCGGCGGCCAGTGGTCGGTGACCCAGTGGCGTTCCTCCGGCGCGGGTGTGCGGTCGTCCCGCAGGACGAGGGCGCCGCGGATGTCCGCCGGGGCCGCGTCCAGGTCGATCCGGGCCAGCTCCGCCCAGGTCACCCAGGTCGGGCCGTGCACCGCCGGATCGGAGCCGGCGACCTCGTCGAATTCCTTCCGCAACTCCGGCGACACGTCCGGCGGCAGCCCCCGGCCGGCGGCGACCGGCTCCCAGCCCACCGGGTCGCGGACACCGAACAGGCAGCCGAAGGCCGCGTAGTCGCGCCCGGAGTAGAGCGGACACAGGTCGATGGCGTGCTGCCACGGCGGCCTGGTGTACCAGTCCTCGTCGGCGTTCGGGTTGCGGATCTCCACGCAACCGTAGATGTCGGTGCCCATGCGGCGCAGGGTAGGGCGTCGGCCGGCCGTACCGCGAAGGGGTTCCGGCGGCGGGGACGCAGGCAGGGCGACGGTGGACCGGAGACCGCCCGAAGGTAACCTCGTACGCCACGATTGCCCGAAAGGTCCCCTCCCATGCACGACGTCCGTTTCACCCTCGCCCACGCGGGTTCCGGCCGCGGCCGCCTCCGGACACGGACGTCCCACACCTGGACCGGGACCGTCCCCGGCCTCGGTTCCGTGGAGCTGGTCTGCCCCGCGGAGGAGGACCTCACCCAGGAGACCCTGACCACCCGGGTGTCGGGGCGGGGGATCCCCCCGATGAGCTTCACCGGCACCGGCTTCCGGGACCGGCCGCGCCTGGCGCGCATGGAGCTGACCGCCGACGGGCGGACGGCCCGGCTGAGGCGGCGCCACCTCGCGGTTCCGGCCGGCCGCCGCGCCCTGCGGATCGAGGTCGCCGGGCGCGCGTACCGCTACCGCGCGCTCCCCGGCCGCCGGCACGAGCTGCGGCGGGACGGCGCCGTCGTCACCGTCGCCCCCACGGGACGGGTGGCGGGGCGGTACCCGCACACCCTCACCGGCGACGCCCGTGGCACCCACGGCGCCTGCGACGGCCTGGACATCGGCCTGGCGCTGCTCCTGGAGGGCGCCTACACGCGCAACCTCACCTTCGGCGGCGCCCTGTACTCCTGGCCCGGCCGCTTCCTGACCCGCGTGGAGATCCCGGACTACTTCTGAGCCCGCCCGCGTACGAGCCGTACGCCCCTGTTCCGGCGAGGCCGTTCGCCCTGACGCCTACGGCACCTTCGGCAGATCCTCCGCGTACAGCAGCGTCAAGTCGTCCTTGCTCGGATGCGTCAGCTGGGCCACCCGCCCCGCGTGCCGTTCGACCATGGCCTCGAAAGTCTGGCGGGCCGTACGGCCGTTGCCGAAGGCCGGGCCGCGGGGGACCGAGCGGAAGTAGTGGAGCAGGGCCTCGGCCGCGCCCTCGCCGATGCGGTACTCGTGCTCCTCCGCCTGCTGTTCGACGATCCGCAGCAGCTCCTCGGGGGCGTAGTCGCCGAACGTGATCGTGCGGGAGAAGCGGGACGCCACACCGGGGTTGACGCTGAGGAAGCGCTCCATCTCGGCCGTGTAGCCGGCGACGATCACCACCACCGCCTCCCGGTGGTCCTCCATCAGCTTCACCAGCGTGTCGATGGCCTCCCGGCCGAAGTCCCGGCCCGAGTCCTCGGGGGCCAGCGCGTACGCCTCGTCGATGAACAGGACGCCGCCCCGGGCGCGTTCGAACGCCTCCTGGGTGCGGATGGCCGTGGAGCCGATGTGCTCGCCCACCAGGTCCACCCGGGAGACCTCCACCAGATGGCCGCGCTCCAGCACGCCGAGCGAGGCCAGGATCTCGCCGTACAGCCGCGCCACCGTCGTCTTGCCGGTGCCGGGGGAGCCGGTGAAGACCAGATGGCGGCGGACGGAGGCGGCCTTCAGGCCCGCCTCCTGCCGGCGGCGGCCCACCTCGATCATGTCGGTGAGCGCCCGGACCTCCTTCTTGACGCTCTCCAGGCCCACCAGCGCGTCCAGTTCACCGAGAACCGTCGTCGACGGGCGCGCCGAGCCCTCTTCTTCCCGGCGCGGTACGGGAAGGGGGGCCGGCGGCGTCACGGGCGCGGGCGCCGCGGGTGCCGGCCGCGAGCGTTCCGTCACCGCCGGGCCGGGGACGCGGACCGGCACCGGCTCGTCGCTCGTGCAGCCCTCGCTCAGCGGGCCCGGACCGCCCTCCGCGTGCCCGCCGCCGCCGTCGGCGAACTCGTAACCGCCGCGCGCGCAGCGCTCCGTGTGGCAGCGGGTCAGCGTCGCCCGGCAGCCGTCGATGACGTGGAACCCGTAGCCGCCGCTGCCCGTCACCCGGCAGTGCCGGAACGTGCCCCGGCCCTCGGCCGACACGTAGAACCCCGCCTCCAGCGGCGAACTCACCGAGCAGTCCTCGAAGGTGGGGTCCGCGCCCTTGGTGACGATCACCCCCGTGGCCGTCGCGTCGACGGCGCAGCCCGTCAGCGTCCCGCCGCTGCCGTGGTCGCGGAACCAGGCGCCGGTCGTCGCCTCCCGGATCCGGCAGTCGTCGAGCCGCGCGGTCGCCCCGCCGCTCACCGACACCGCCGTCCCGCGGATCCGCGCCAGGTCGCTGTCGGTGACCTCCGCGCACGAACCGCGGTCCAGCACGAACAGCGCGTCCGGCACGTCGTGCACCCGGCAGGAGGAGAGGACGGCCGTGGCGCCGTCGCTCACCCACACCGCCGGATAGTCGCCCGTGCTGTCCTGGAGCTCGCACCCGACGGCCTCCGCGCGGGTGCCCGGGTCCCAGACCGACAGTCCGTTCCGCCCGAACCGGCGCACCGTGGAGCGCGCCATCGTCAGGACCGAACGCGCCCGCAGATCCACCGCGTTCTCCGGAACGTCGTGGATGTCGCAGTCGTCGACCGCCAGGACGGCGCCGGTGTCCAGCGTCACCCCGTCGCCCGCCACCCGGTGCACCCGGCAGTCGGACAGCCGGCCGGCCGCCCGCTCCGCCATCCGCACGCCGGCGCCCCGGATCTCGTACACCTCGCAGCCGATCGCCTCCAGCGTGCTGGCCTCACCCGTCACCGACAGCCCGGCGCCCCGCGCGTGGTGCACGCGGCAGCGCTCCAGGCGCGGGCCCCCGCCGTCGTGCACGGCGACGCCCGACTGCCCGGCCGCCAGCACCTCGCACTCCTCGAAGACCCCGCCGGCCCGGTCCAGCACCGCCACGCCGACGCCCGCCGCGTTGTCGACCGTGCAGTGGCGCACGGTCGGCCGCGCGCCCCCGCGCACCTCGATGCCCACCGACGAACGCGTCACCACCCGCAGCCCGGTGAGCTCCGGCGCGCCCCCGTCCACCAGCAGCGCGGGCACCGCCGCGTCCTGCCCCTCCACCTGGAGGTCCCGCAGCGCGGCCGCCGCCCGGACGGTGAGCGCCACGCCCTCCGGCGGGGCGATCCGCACCGAACCCGGCACCCCGTCCGCGCCCCTGAGGGTGATCGCGCGGGTGACCACCAGGTTCTCCCGGTAGGTGCCGGGGGCGACGGACAGCACGTCCCCGTCCGCCGCCGCCTCCAGGGCCGCCGCGAGCGATACGTACTCCCCGGTGCGCCGCCGCCAGCGCGACGGGCCGCCGTGCGTCACCTGGACCGAGCCCTGTGCCATGGTGCTGTCGCGCCCCCACCTCGTGCGTCTGCCGCCCGGGACGGATGAGCCGCCCGGGACCGATGCGTACCGGCCGGTCCACCGTAGCGTGCGCCGGGCACGGGAGTTGACCGCCCGCGGCACCGCCCGGCTCGCCGCGCCGGCGCTCAGCTCCCCGCGTCGGCCCGGCCCCAGGTGTGACCGGCCCGCTCCCACGCGCGGTCCCACCGCTCGTACCGCCGCCGGACGATCCGCCACATGACCAGGCGGCGCAGCCCGTGCACCGCGCCCGCCGCGGCCACGCCGGCCCCGACGCCGGCGAGCACGGCGTGGACGGACGCCGTGGTGCCGTCCAGCGGGCGGCCCGCGAGCCGGCCCTGGTCGTCCGTCCAGAGCGGGAACCGCCGGCCGGGTATCTCGGCGCCCCGCAGCGGTACGAGGCCGGTGCGCGGCCCGCCGTCCGGGCCCGGCCAGCGGGCCAGGATCCGGTGGTAGCCGTCCTGCCCCGGCGAGCCCTCGCGGTCGCCCGCGGCGGCGCGCACCGGCTCCGGGCGGAGCGCGACCGCGCTCACCAGGTGCCGGTGCGACTGTTGTTCACGGGCCGTCTGCCGGAGCACCGCGTGGGCGGACGACCCCGCCAGCAGCCCCGCCAGCGGGCCGACGACGAGCATCAGGACCACCGCCGTCAGCCCGACCCAGCTCTCCAGGACATCGGTGGGACGGCGCAGCGGGTTCCGCCGCCAGCGCCAGGCGGACCGCAGGGCCCAGGACCGCATCCGGGACGTCGCGTTCATGAAGCTCACCCCCCTGCGTCTCATTACCTCACAGGGGGCGGCGCATGCGGGAAAGGGCGTCGCGGAGGGCGGAATCACTCCCGGTGGAGAGCGGGGGGACGCGCGTTGACGCGCCGGGGCGCACAGGGGCGCGCCGGCGCGCGGAACGGTCTTGAGGCCGGGTCTTCAGGCCGGTGTCCAGGACGGGTTTTCAGCCCGGGCCTTACGGAAACCCGCGGCGATGAGGGTGGTTCCCGGCATCAGGTGACCAGATGACCAGGTGATTCCAGCGATTCAGGCAAGGCGGTCGAGGACCTCGAACGGATCCCCGACCCGCAGCACTCCGGGCTGCTCCGGGACGAGGTTCTGCCCGAAGACGAGCCCGGTCGCACCGCGCCGGTGGTGGGCCAGGGCGTGCAGCGGCTCCCGGCCGCGCGCGGCCGTACGCTGGTCGGTGGTGGTGACGACGCAGCGCCCGCAGGGTTTGGCGACCCGGAAGGTCACGTCGCCCAGCCGCACCCGGCGCCAGCCGTCCTCCTCCCACGCGCCGGTGCCGCCGACCACCACGTTCGGGCGGAAGCGGTCCATCGGCAGCGGGCCCTCGTCCGCGTGCTCGCCTCCGGCGATCAGCGAGTTGAGCGCCGCGAGCGACGCGGCGGAGGTGAGCAGCAGCGGGAAGCCGTCGGCGAAGCCGACCCGGTCCTCCGGGCGCCCGTACCGGGGGTCGACCGGGCGCCGGACCGCCGGGTCGTCCATGTGCACCAGCCGGGCCTCGACGCCCAGGAAGGCGGTCAGCCAGGCGTCGGCCTCGGGGCCCGCGGGCACCGCCTCGACCTTGTCCCGGAACACCTCCACGGTGACCGTGCCCCGCCGCCCGGGATCGGGTACCGGTACGTCCAGGGGCGCGGCCCCCGGGCCGGAGATCCGTACCCCGCCCCCGGGCAGCCCGCGTGCCGCCCCCAACGCGAGCCGGGGGAGCTGCCGTTGGGTGAGGAACCGGCCGTCCGGCGCGGTCACCATCCACCGTCGGTCCCCGGCGAGCCCCCACGGCTCCACGGCCGCCCACCCGGGGGAGCCCCCCGCCATCGACTTCACCGGGTGGACGTGGAGCGACAGGAGCGAGGGCGACGGACCGGACGAACCCGAAGGACCGGGCGAGCCGGAAGGATCCGAAGAGCCGGAAGGACCCGAAGTGCCCGAAGAACCGGAGGGATCGGAAGACGCAGCCATGGGGTCATCCTGCCCGGCCGGCTCCGGTGCGCACCCGCGGTTCCGGGCGAGTGCGGGCGCCCCCGTCGCCCGCCGCCCGTCGCCGTCGGTCAGTAGCTCCCCGGGCCCGAGTACGGGCGCTGGTACGGACCTTCATAACCCCCGGACTGGCCGGGCTGGCCGGACGGGCCGGGTGCCGGGCGGGGCGCCACCGGGCGCATCGCGTCGTACCCCGCCGGGCCCGCGGGCCCGGCCTGCGGCTGCTGGTACTGCTGCGGCCCGGGGTAGCCGCGCGGCGCCGACGCCTGCTGCGGGATGTACGGCGCGGGCGCCTGCTGGAGCCCGGCCGGCTGCGGGCCGCCCTGCCCGTACTGCGGGGGATGCTGGGCGTACCCGCTCTGCAGCGGCTGCACCGGGTGGGCCGCCTGCGCCGGGCCCGGGCCGTGGCCGGAGGGGCCGGACGGCAGCGCGGGCAGCGCGGGCAGCTGACTCCCGCCGTCGAAGGGGGCCGACACCCGGATCGGGGCGATCTGCGGGGTGCCCCGCTCGGCGACGAGACTGTCGTAGATGGGGGTGTCCGGGAACGACGACGCGGAGTAGTAACCGCTGCCGTAGGCACTGCGGGGGGAGGTCATAGCCCTTAAGTTAAGCCCACGATGTGCCGGTTGGGGAGTCAGGTACCCGGGTTGGTTCCGGAGGCCCCTGCGGCGCCGACGACCAATCGGGGCGAAGGCGGAGAATTCGGGGGCCACGGTACGTTGGACCCGTGTAAGCAACCGGATCGTTCAGGGCCTGACCAGGGGGCTCGTCCGGGAATCGCTCTACAGGGGTGGCAGATGGGGATGCTGAAAGGCACCAACGTCCGGATTCCGGCGCCGGCGGTGCGGATAGAACTGGGCTGGCGGACCGGCCCCGGCGTACCGGACGTGGACGCCTCCGCGCTGCTCCTCGCCGGGGGCCGGGTCCGCTCCGACGCGGACTTCGTCTTCTACAACCAGGCCGTGCACACCTCCGGCGCGGTACGGCACGAGGGCAAGGTGCCGGCGGCCGGCGCGGTGACCGACACCCTGGCCGTCGACCTGGCCTCGGTGGAGCCCGAGGTGGAGACCGTCGTGGTCGCGGCCTCCGCCGACGGCGGCACGTTCGGGCAGGTGCCGGGGCTGTACGTACGGGTCTTCGACGCGGCGGGCGGCGCGGAGCTGGCGCGCTTCGACAGCGAGGACGCGACGGTCGAGACGGCCTTCGTGCTCGGCGAGCTCTACCGGCGGCAGGGGGAGTGGAAGTTCCGGGCGGTCGGCCAGGGGTACGACAGAGGGCTCGCCGGCCTGGCGACGGACTTCGGCATCTCGGTGGACGATCCGGGGCCCGCTCCCGTCGCGCCTCCGGCGCCCCCGGCGCCCGTGGCGGCGCCTGCCGCGCCCCCGGCCCCGGTGACTCCCCCCGCGGCCCCCGCCGCCCGGCCCGTGAGCCTGAGCAAGGTCACGCTCACCAAGCAGGCCCCGTCCGTCTCGCTCACCAAGCAGGGCGGCACCTCCGGCGCGCTGCGCGTCAACCTCAACTGGCAGATGCGGCAGCAGGAACCGGCGAAGGGCGGTGGCTGGGGCCGCCGCCTCACCCGGGCGCTCCAGGGCGACCTGGACCTCGACCTCGGCTGCCTCTTCGAGCTCAACGACGGGACGAAGGGCGTGGTGCAGGCCCTCGGCAACTCCTTCGGCTCGCTCCAGCGCCCGCCCTACATCCACCTCGACGGTGACGACCGCACCGGCGCCGCGGCGCAGGGCGAGAACCTCACCATCAACCTCGACCACAGCCGTGACTTCCGGCGCATCCTCGTCTTCGTCACGATCTACCAGGGGGCCAGCAGCTTCGCGGGCCTCCATGCCACGGTCACCCTCCAGCCGCAGCACGGCGCGCCCATCGACTTCTCGCTCGACGAGTGCACCGTGCCGTCCAACGTCTGCGCGCTGGCCCTCATCACCAACAACGGCGGCGACCTCGTCGTCCAGCGCGAGGCCCGCTACCTGGTCCCCGACCGGGGCGTCAGCCCGCAGCGCACGCTGGACCGCGCGTACGGCTGGGGGATGAACTGGACGCCCGGACGGAAGTGACGCCGGCCGGACGCGGAGGCGCCGGGAGGACTTAGGGCGCGGCCTCGGGGCGGGCGTAGGTCCGCCCCTTCCAGGCCGCGCCCCGGCCCCGGTAGTGCTGGACCGCCGAGTCGACGGTCATCAGCAGGTACAGCGCGGCGGTGAACGGGAGCAGCGGCGCGAGCCACGCCGGCTGCCGGTAGTAGCGCAGCATCGGCAGGTACGTGCCCGTCATCACCGCCCACGCCGCCGCCCCGGCGGCCAGCGTCGGGAGGTTCCCGGCGGCGGCGCCGGCCGCGACGGCCGCCGGCGGGGCGAGGTAGACCACGGCCAGGCCCGCCACCGTGGCGAGCAGCAGCAGCGGCTGGTACAGGAGTTGCGCGTAGGCGCTGCGGGACACCATCCGCCACAACTGCCCCAGCCGGGGGTAGGGGCGGATGCTGTCCACCCGCTCGGCGAGGCCCAGCCAGATCCGGCCGCCGGTGCGCTTGACCGCGCGGGCCAGCGTCACGTCGTCGATGACCGCGTGGCGGATGGCGTCCGGGATCCGCGCCCGCTCCGCCGCCTCCCGGCGCAGCAGGACGCAGCCGCCGGCCGCGGCGGCGGTCCGGCCGCCGGGCCGGTTGACCCAGCGGAACGGGTAGAGCTGCGAGAAGAAGTACACGAAGGCCGGGACGATCAGCCGCTCCCATGGGGTGACCACCCGCAGCCGGGCCATCTGCGACACCAGGTCGAGGTCGGCGGTCCGGGCCGCCGCGACGAGTTCGCGCAGGCTGCCGGGCGCGTGTGCGATGTCGGCGTCCGTCAGCAGCAGGTATTCGGCGTCGGTACGGGCGCGGGCCAGCGTCATGCCGTGCCGTACCGCCCACAGCTTGCCGGTCCACCCGGGCCCGGGTTCGCCGGGGGAGTCCACGGTCAGCGGAAGCCCGCCGTGTTCGGCGGCCAGCGACCGGGCCAGTTCACCGGTGCCGTCCGTGCTGCCGTCGTCGACCAGGAACACCTCGGCCCGGCCCGGGTAGTCCTGGGCCAGCAGCGACGGCAGGCTCTCCGGGAGCACCTCCGCCTCGTCCCGGGCGGGCACCACGATCGCCACGGACGGCCAGTCGTCCGGCGGCCGGCGGTCCGGCAGGCGCACGTCCGTGCGCCAGAAGAAGCCCTGGCCCAGCAGCAGCCACAGCCACGCGGCCAGGGAACCGACGGAGATCCATGTCAGCGCGTTCACCCGCCGCAGTCTGCCCGACGGGTGCCGGGGCCGGGGCGCCAGGAGCGCGGGCGATCCAGAGCGGGGGCGGGAGAAGTCGGGTCGAAACGGGCGCCGGCGCGGGCTCCCCGGCCCCATCCGCCGTCCGCCCATTAACCCGTGTGCGGCCCATCCATTAAAGTGACCGGGTGAAGATCGCGCTCATGGACTCCGGCAACGGCCTCCTCGCGGCGGCGGCCGCCGTGCACCGGTTGCGGCCCGACGCCGATCTGGTCCTCTCCTCGGACCCCGGCAGCATGCCCTGGGGTCCCCGCACCCCGCAGGACGTCACCGAACGCGCCCTGGGCTGCGCACGCGCCGCCGCGGCGCAGCGGCCGGACGCCCTGATCATCGCCTGCAACACCGCCTCGGTCCATGCGCTGGCGGCCGTCCGGGCCGAACTGGAGCCGGGCCTTCCGGTGATCGGCACGGTGCCCGCGATCAAGCCGGCCGCGGCGGGCGGCGGCCCGTTCGCCATCTGGGCCACCCCGGCCACCACCGGCAGCCCCTACCAGCGCGGCCTCATCCGCGAGTTCGCGGCCGGCGTCGAGGTCACCGAGGTGGCGTGTCCCGGGCTCGCCGACGCGATCCAGTGGGCCGACGACGCCGCCATCGACGCCGCCATCGCCTCGGCCGCGGCCCGCACCCCGCGCGACGTCCGCGCCGTCGTCCTCGGCTGCACCCACTACGAGCTGGTCGCCGAGCGCATCCGGGCCGCCGTCCGGCCGCCCGCCGGACCGCCGCTGGTCCTGCACGACTCGGCCGGCGCGGTGGCCGCCCAGGCGCTGCGCCGGATCGGCGCCGCCCCGGCGCCGGACGCGGAACCGACGGGCCGCCTGACGGTGCTGCTCGGGGGGCGCGAAGGGGTCCTCGACGCGGCCTCGCTGAGCTACCCGGAGGCCCGTTCCCTGACGACGGTGGGGGCCGGACGCCCGTAAGGGCCGGGAGTCCCCGAGGGGGCGGAGACCGGTACGCGTCCGGGCCGTCCCCGTGGAGACCCCTGCCGCCGGGCCGGAACCTCGGTACGCTGCCTGGTATGAGGGACCAGCCGGAGGCCCCGAAGGGGCACGACGACAGCGAGTCCGCCGTCTGGACGGGCCGCGCCACCAATCGCGTGCAGTGGCTGCTCGCCGCCGCCGGAGCCGCCTGCATGGCGCTGGGCATCGACCTGGCCGTCGCGCATCCCTGGACCTCCGGGATCATCCCGCTGGTGATGTCCGTCGTCGGCTGCGTCGCCGCCGGGCTGCTGATGCTCTACGGCACGGTCGCGTTCGTGCACGTGGCGGTGCGCGTCGACAAGGAGACGCTGGAGGTCCGCTGCGGCCACATCGGGCTGCCCCGGACCCGTATCCCCCTCGCCCAGGTGGTCGACGCCGCGTTCGCGCCCCGGGTCACCCCCCGCCAGTGGGGCGGCTGGGGCTACCGCTGGCGGCCCGAGCAGGGGACGGCGGTCGTGGTGCGCCGCGGCGAGGGCTTCGTGCTCCGGCTGGGCGACGGGCGCTCGTTCACGGTCACGGTGGACGACGCGGAGGCCGCCGTGCGGGTGATCCGCGACCGGCTCGGCCTCGCCGGCGGGCGACCCGCATCCGTCTGAGACACGCCTCCTCCGGACCCCTCCCGGCGTTCCGCGAATCTGAATGCCCCCGTCGTGTGACGTCCACCGGGCCCCCGGGCCCGCCACCGCCTGACGCCCGGGCCGTCGGAGGCCAGTTCACAGTACGCGAGTTCCAGCGTTCGAAGGAAAAGGCGGAAACAAATTCGGCCACTCCTCGGCCGTGTCACTTGAAGTCCCCGGCATCCGCTCTATCCGGGATCCGTTTGCTTTGCTAACGTGTGGGGTGCGTATTCTTCCGAGCGCAGTCGGGAGTCGTTGAGGATGCACCGCAAAAGCATATGATCGACCGCTCGATCCCACGTCAGTGAGTGCGGCTTTTCCCGCCGGGTGACAACCCGTGGGAAGGGCATTCTGACGAACCGGACGGCGGGGTGCCGCTGCCTCTGATCACCACGGTGGATCAGGACGAAGCACGAGGTCAGGACGGCAGCCGTCCCTATCGCTTTGCGCACTGTCAAAACCCTCCGGGCCCCCATGCCCACCTCGGTTCAGGGAGATTCTCCTCGCCTGTTCGAGCTGAATGCAGGGACGCGCATGAAAGCTTTTCGGGTCACTCGCGAGTTTCCTCTCGCATTGCGACTGCTACTGATCAACCAGTTTGGCATCGACATCGGGTTCTATATCCTGGTGCCGTTTCTCGCGGCATATCTGGGTCAGGAACTCGGAATGTCCGACGCGCTCGTCGGCCTGGTGCTCGGCGTGCGCAACCTCGGCCAGCAGGGCCTGTTCCTCCTCGGCGGCTCGGCCGCCGACCGGCTCGGCCCACGCGCGGTCATCATCACCGGATGCGCCCTGCGCACCCTGGGCTTCTCCCTCTTCGCCTTCGGCACCACGCTGCCGGTCGTCCTCGGGGCCTCACTGCTCAACGGACTGGCCGCCGGCCTCTTCTACCCGTCCGCCCGGGCCTACGTCGCCCTGGAGGCGGGGGACCGCAAGGCGGAGGCGTTCGCCCTGCTCAACGTCTACGCGACCATCGGCTCGCTGATCGGGCTGCTCCTCGGCAGCGTGCTGATCCGCGCCGACTTCCGGATCTGCGCCGTGGCCGCCGCCGTCGTCTACGCGCTGCTCACCGTCGCGCAGGCCATGGTGATCCCGGAGCGGCCGGCCCCCGCCGCCGACCGGAGCACCGTCCTCGGCGACTGGCTGGAGGTCTTCGGCAACCGCCGCTTCCTGCTGTTCTCCCTCGCCACGACCGGAATGTTCACCGTGGAGAACCAGCTCTGCCTGCTGCTGCCCGCCGGGGCGAAACAGGCGTCCGGCTGGGAGGGGGCGGCCGGGGTGCTGCTCGGGGCCGGTGCCGCCGTCAACCTCTTCCAGATGCCCATCACCCGCGCCCTGGAACGGCACGGCGGCGGCAGCCGGTGGGTCGGCGGCGGACTCGTCCTCATGGGCCTCGGCTTCGTCCCCCCGCTGCTGATCTGCGCCGACGGGCCGCCCGACGGGCTGCGGGAGGTCGTGCCGCGGATGCTCGTCATGCTGATCGGGTCGCTGCTGCTGTTCGTCGGCACGATGGTCGCCCACCCGGCCGTGCTGGAGATGATCCCCCGGTTCGGCCGGGAGACGCTCGCCGGCACCTACTTCGGGCTGTTCTACGTCTTCGCCGGGCTGACCGCCGCCGGCGGCAACGCCGTCGTCGGCTGGACGATGGACATCGGCAAGCAGTACGAATGCCCGTGGCTGCCCTGGATCGGCTGCGTCGCCTTCGGTCTCTCCTCCGCCCTCGCCGTCACCCTCCTCTACCGCACCCGGCTCCTCCCGGACCGCCCGGAGGTCTCCGCGATGCAGGGCACCGTCATCCCGTCCGGCCTGCCCGAGCGGAGCGGCGCGATGGCCGCGGAGGCGAGCTCCGGCCCGGCCGGACCGACGGCGGAGAGCGTCGGCCGCTGGGAGGCGGGCCTCCTCGGCCGGACCCGCCTGCCGGGCCCGGGCCGGGCGGCGGACGAGGCGCGGGAGAAGCCGCCGCGCTGAGCGGCGCTCGGGCGCCGCGCCGGCTGGGCTGCCGGGGGTGCCGCGGGGCCGGCCCGGTAGCCGGCGGTGACTCGGTGCCGGGCCCCTACCGGCCCGAGTGGCCCGGGGGCCCGCAGGGGCCCGCCGTCGGCACCCGCCACGCGTCGTACCGGACGGCCGCTCCGCCCGCCCGCCTCGCGCGGCCCGGGAGGAGCGGCCGTTCCGGCGTCCAGGGCCGGGGGGAAGGGGAGCCGGGCCGCGCCGGGGCCGGGGGAGGGGAGCCGCGTCTCACCAGGCGGGGGAGCGCGTGCGTGCCCGCTCCGGACGACGGGACCGCCCGGCCCCGTGCGTACGGCCGCCTTGCGCGGGCAGGCGGAGCGCCGCAAGGTCGAGACGAGGAGACCCGGCACCGCGGCCGGTGCCGCCCCGGCGTACGGCCGGGCGGGGAAGGGCCGCCGGGCCCGCGCCGCGCGAGGCGCCGGGTGCCGTCGCCGGGTCACCGAGCCGCCGCTGAGGAAGGACGCCCATGCCCATCGCCACGGTGAACCCCGCGACCGGCGAGACCCTCAAGACGTTCGAGGCCCTGGCCCCGGACGGGATCGAGCGCCGGGTGGCCGCCGCGGCCGCCGCGTTCCGGCACCACCGGACCCGGGACTTCGCCGAGCGGGCCCGGCTCCTCCGCCGCGCCGCCGACCTCCTGGAGGAGGACGGCGACGACATCGCCCGCACCATGACGCTGGAGATGGGCAAGCCGCTCGCCGCCGCCCGCGCGGAGGCGGCCAAGTGCGTGAAGGCCATGCGCTGGTACGCCGAGCACGCCGAGGCGCTGCTCGCCGACGAACACCCGCCGGCCGACGCGGTCGCCGACTCGGGCGCGGCGGCCGTCCGCGTCCACCACCGCCCGCTGGGCCCCGTGCTGGCCGTCATGCCGTGGAACTTCCCGCTGTGGCAGGTCGTCCGGTTCGCCGCCCCCGCGCTGATGGCCGGCAACGTCGGGCTGCTCAAGCACGCGTCCAACGTGCCGCAGACCGCCCTGTACCTGGAAGACCTCTTCCGCCGGGCCGGCTACCCCGAGGGCTGCTTCCAGACGCTGCTCATCGGCTCCGGCGCCGTCGAGTCCGTCCTGCGCGACCCCCGGGTGGCCGCCGCCACCCTCACCGGCAGCGAGCCGGCGGGCCGTTCGGTCGCGTCCGTCGCCGGGGACGAGATCAAGAAGACGGTCCTGGAACTGGGCGGCAGCGACCCGTACGTGGTGATGCCCTCGGCCGACCTGGCCCGTGCCGTCCGGACGGCGGTGACGGCCCGGGTCCAGAACAACGGCCAGTCCTGCATCGCCGCGAAACGCTTCATCGTCCACACGGACGTGTACGAGACCTTCCTGGAGCGCTTCACCGCCCGCATGGACGGCCTGACCGTCGGCGACCCCCTGGACGAGGCCACCGACGTCGGCCCCCTCGCCACCGAGCAGGGCCGCGCCGACGTCGAGGAACTCGTCGACGACGCGGTACGGCAGGGCGCGGTGCCGCGCTGCGGCGGCGGCCGGCCCGCCCTGCCCGAGAAGCTGGCGGGCGGCTGGTTCTACGAGCCGACCGTGCTCTCCGACGTCACCCCGGAGATGCGGATCCACCGCGAGGAGGCGTTCGGCCCGGTCGCCACCGTCTACCGCGTCGCGGACCTCGACGAGGCGGTCGAGGTGGCCAACGACTCGCCGTTCGGCCTCAGTTCCAACGTCTGGACCCGGGACGAGGGCGAACAGCGGCGCTTCGTACGGGACCTGGAGGCGGGCGGCGTCTTCTTCAACGGCATGACCGCCTCCCACCCGGCCTTCCCCTTCGGCGGCGTCAAGCGTTCCGGCTACGGCCGCGAGCTGTCGGGGCAGGGCATCCGCGAGTTCTGCAACGTCACCACGGTGTGGTACGGGGCGGAGCCGGCCGCCGACGCCTGACCCGAAGGGGGATCAGCACCCCCAGCGCAGGGCGGGCGTCCGCACCGGGGCGTCCCACCACCGCAGCATCTCGTCGTCCACCTGACAGAGCGTCACGGACGCGCCGGCCATGTCCAGGGAGGTGATGTAGTTCCCCACCAGCGTCCGGGCGACGGGCACCCCCCGCTCGCGCAGCACGCGGTGCACCTCCGCCGCGAAGCCGTACAGCTCCAGCAGCGGCGTCCCGCCGGCCCCGTTGACGAGCGCGAGCACCGGGCCGGTGGGGTGGAGGTCGTCCAGCACCGCGTGCACGGCGTAGTCCGCGATCTCCCCGGACGTCATCATCGGCCGGCGCTCCCGGCCCGGCTCCCCGTGGATGCCGACTCCGAGCTCCAGTTCACCGGCCGGCAGGTCGAAGGTGGGGCCGCCCTTGCTCGGCGTCGAACAGGCCGACAGCGCGACACCGAAGCTCCGCGACGCCTCGTTCACCCGCCGGGCGACCGCCTCGACCCGCTCCAGCGGCGCCCCCGCCTCGGCCACGGCCCCGGCGATCTTCTCCACGAACAGCGTGGCCCCCGTCCCCCTGCGGCCGGCCGTGTGCGTGCTGTCGGTCACCGCGACATCGTCGTTGACGAGCACACTGGCCACCTGGATCCCCTCGTCCTCGGCGAGCTCGGCGGCCATATTGAAGTTCAGGACGTCACCGGTGTAGTTCTTCACGACGAACAGCACGCCCGCACCGCTGTCCACGGCAGCCGCCGCCCGCACCATCTGGTCAGGCACGGGACTCGTGAAAATCTCCCCGGGGCACGCGGCATCCAGCATCCCCAACCCCACGAACCCCCCGTGCAACGGCTCATGCCCCGACCCACCCCCCGACACCAGCCCCACCTTCCCACCCACCGGCGCATCCCGCCGCCGCACGACCCGCCCCTCCACATCCACGACCAGCTCGGGATGAACGGCGGCCATGCCCCGCAGGGCGTCGGGGACGACGGACTCGGGGACGTTGATCAGCATTTTCACGGCGGGCTCCTCCGGTGACGGACGATTGGGTCGCCGACCTGTATTTCCGCAGATCAGGCGTGCGGACTCCGGTGGTTGTCCGCGGTCTGTGACGGTACTGACGCTGACTTGGCTGATGGCGCGTCAGCTTCCCTGGCTTGTCACTGAGCGTAATAGACGCACGGTAGCCAAGAGTGACAGCAGGCGGAAGCCGACTGAGACGGCTCGCACCAAGCGTGCCGGCAGCCACCCGTGGGTTCCCTGGCTCGGCCGTGCCTGGAACCGGGCCGTGGTGTGGAGCCTCGCCGCGGCCCTGGCCGCCCTGTCGGGGTACGGGCTTCACCAAGCGGTGCCCCCCCGGCCGCAACTGGACCCGTTCGCGTTCCTGAGGGTGACGTGCGGAGTCGCCCTCGCCCTCTTCGCCATGCAGTACCTGGCGGCCCGGACCGCTTTCCGGGACGGCGCCCGCCCCCTGCGCGCCGCCGCGCTGACGGCGCTGGTGGGGGCGCTGACCAACGCGCTGCGCCAGGCCATCAGTTCCCAGCCTGCGTAGCGCCGCTCGCCTGAAGTGACATGTTTCGCCGTCGCGCCCCACCCGACTCCTCGGGCGGCGGTCGTGCCCGGCGGCGCTCTTCACCTCCTCATGTGCTCAGCAGCCGGTTGAAGAAGGAACGGTAGCGCCGCAGTGCTCCGCGCAGTTCCTCCGTGTCGATCCGGTCGCCTTGGTCCCATTGGGCCTCGAGTTCCTTCTTGTGCTGGGCGAAGGTGGCAGCCAAGGTCTGCATGACGTCCGCGACCAGGGCGTCGGCCGCGTGCACCGCCTCGCGGGGGTCGTCCACGAACCTGGTCTGGATGTCCTGCCAGCGGTCACGGAAGCCGCGCTCCTCGTCGTCCGTCAGCAGTTGCGGAGTCTCGTCGTCCGAGGCGCCGGCGGCACCGGGCGTCGCGGCTGCGTCCCGGTCCTCGGTGGTGGTCGCGTCGGTGGCCGGTTCGTCGTCGGCTGGGCCGACCTCCTCCGGCACCGCGCCTTCACCCGGGTAGACGGGAGCCTCCGAGGGCGGGGCCTCCCTCTCCGTCCCGGTGCCGGCCGGCTGGGCGAGATCGTCGGTGGACAGACCGCTCGTGCGGTCCGGTTCCTCGTTGATGTGCATGGTGTTCCTCCATGCGGCATGGATCGGTATCAGGAGCGGGAGGGTTGCGCCCGGCCGTTGCCGTCGGAGAGCAGTTCCTCGAACAGGGTGCGGTAGTGCACCATGGCACCCCGTAGCTGCTCGGTCGTGGCCCGGCTGCGCGTGGAGAGGGTTTCGACCTCGTGTGCGGCCCTGTAGTGCTCCAGCGTGGCACCGTGCCGCACCGACAGATCCTTCGTCTGTTGTTCGAACCCTTCGGTCGGGTATCCGCGCTCGCGCATGAGGGACGTCACCAGCCGGTCCGCGTCGTGCACCGCGTTCTCCGGCCGGTCGACGAATTCCTCCTGAACGCTGCTCCACTCCCGGGCGTACCGGTCGCGGGAGGCCGGGGGCAGCGGTTTGATCTCCAGTGCGTCGTGCCGCCGCTCGCGAGCCCTGAGCTCGCGCTCGGCGTCGAGTCGGCTGTCGGCGCCCTCGACCGTCCGGTCGTACTCCGGACCGAAGCGCGCACGGAGGCGACGGCGCCGCATCAGCATCGAGGCCGCCATGATGGCCAGGCCGGCCACCACGACGACGGGGATGATGATCGCCAGAAGCGTTCCCGTTGACATGGGCACACGCTCCTCACGGTGTAGTGACGTGCACTTCTTGAAATGCGCTATTAAAGAATTTTACCTCTTTTGTCTTGATTGGCTGTAGAGCCGATCGACACCCCTGTGGGATGCGACGCGACGCCGACGAGCCTGTCGGTCGAGACGGCGGTGCTGTGACGGGCCTGCCGAGAGCAGGCTCAGGGCCGCCCTGATGCTCAGTCTCCTCTCCGCAGGCCGCTCTCTACGGTGCGGCGTAGAGTGGTGGGAGAGGCGATCATGCGGGTGCTGGTAGTCGAGGACGAACGCGGACTCGCCTCGGGGCTCGCTCACGGGCTCGCCGAGGAGGGCTTCGTCACCGGTGTCGCCTACGACGGTGTGGACGGGCTCTGGCATGCGGTCCACGAGCCGCACGACGTCATCGTGCTGGACATCATGCTGCCTGGACTGTCCGGATACGAGATCCTCAAGCGGCTGCGGGCGGCCGGCGTGTGGACCCCGGTGCTGATGCTCACTGCCAAGGACGGCGAGTGCGACGAGGCCGACGCCCTCGACCTCGGCGCCGACGATTACCTCAGCAAACCGTTCTCCTACGTCGTGCTGGTCGCACATCTGCGGGCACTGCTGCGGCGCGGGGCGCCGGCCCGGCCCGCGGTGCTCGCGGCCGGCGACCTCACTCTGGACCCCGCGTCCCGTCGGTGCCGCCGCGCGGGACGGGGACTTACGCTGACGGCACGGGAGTTCGCGCTGCTGGAATTCCTCCTCCGCCATCGCGACGAGGTGGTCAGCAAGACCGACATCCTCACCCACGTATGGGATGAGAACTTCGACGGAGACACCAACATCGTCGAGGTCTACGTCGGCTACCTGCGGCGCAAGATCGACACCCCGTTCGGTCGCCGGTCGATCGAGACCGTCCGTGGGGCCGGCTACCGGCTGCGCGGCGCCGGGGGGTGACGCGATGGGTGGCCGCCTCCGGGCCTGGTGGACCCGCCGATCGCTGCGCCTGCGGCTGACCGCGGCGGCGGCGCTCGTGATCACGGTGGGGCTGGTGGGTGCTGCCGTGGTGCTGGTCGCCTGGCTGCGCACCAGCCTCACCGGCTCGCTCGACCAGGCCGCCTGGCAGCGCGCCCAGGCTGTCGCGGAGGTCGTCGACTCCGGAAGGCTCACGGCCACACTGCCCTCCGTCGGCGAGCGTGACATCGCCGTCCAAGTCGTCGACGGCACAGGCACAGTGCGGTCCGGCTCGCACAATCTGCAAGGCCGGCCGAGGGTGTTCACCTTCCCCGCGACCGCCGCCTCCGACGACGACCCGCATGCCCGCAGCCTGCAGGACCTTCCCCTCGGTGGGAACACGACATGGCGTGCCGTCGCCGTCCCCGCCGGCAGCCGAAACGACCCGATGACCGTATACGCCGCCGTGCCCGCCAAGGATGTCGACACCAGCCTGGCCCAGCTCACCGGTGGTCTGGCCATCGGCGTGCCGCTGGTCGTCACCGCGCTGACCAGCGTCGCGTGGCTGCTCACCGGACGCGCGCTGCGTCCTGTGGAGGTGCTGCGCGCCCAAACCGCCGAGATCACCGGCTCCGACCTCAGCCGCCGTCTCGATGTCCCCCCATCGGCCGACGCGCTGGGCCGACTCGCCACCACGCTCAACGATCTGCTCGCCCGGCTTGAAACGTCCACACAAAAGCAGAGCCGGTTCATCGCCGACGCCGCCCACGAGCTGCGCAGCCCCCTCAGCAGCCTGCGCACGCAACTCGAGGTCGCCGCCCGGCACCCCGACTCCGCCGACTGGCGCACCCTGACTCCGGCCCTGATGGAGGACAGCGAGCGCCTCTCCCGCCTCGTCGACGACCTGGTGCGGCTCGCCCGTCTCGACGCTCACCCCCGACTCCGCGAACGCACGGTGGACCTCGACGAGATCGTCTTTGCCGAAGTCCGCCGCGCGCGCCGGCACACGCCACTCACCATCGACCAACACGCCGTCAGCGCGGCCCGCGTGCGCGGCGACACCGACGCCCTCGCCCGCGTCGTACGCAACCTGCTGGACAACGCCATCCGGTACGCCACCCGACGAATCGATGTGAGCCTCGGCGTCCACGACGGCACCGCGCAGCTGGTCATCGCCGACGACGGGCCCGGCATCCCCGGACCCGACCGGCAACGCGTCTTCGACCGCTTCACACGCCTGGACGACGCGCGCGCCAGAGACACCGGCGGTGTCGGACTCGGACTGGCCATCGTCCGTGACATCGTCACCGCCCACCACGGCAGTACCCACATCGAGGACAACGCCCCCGGCGCCCGCCTCGTCGTCCGCCTCCCCGCCGACGGCAATGGAGGGCCCTGACGTCCTGACCGGTTGGGCGGATGCCCGCCCGGTGCCGTCACAGACCTGCCGAATCCCGCCGCGGAGCTCGGACGTATGAGCCGGGCCGTGCCCGCACATCCAGCATGATGCCGTTCCCGCGGAAGCGTCTCCCCCCAGTTCCTCAGGCCAAGGGTTCCACTGGTCACGGAGATCAAGCGGCCGACGGTGCGGGGCGCGGCGTTCTCGTCCCGTCCCTCCTCACAGACCTCTGGCGCCACGAGACAGAGGGTGGTGTCGGAGTCGGCGGACAGCGCGTGACCTTCAGCGCGCGCCCCCTTTTGCCGCGCACTGCGGAGGGTTATCGCATAGGTATTGCAGGTGAGAACCAGCCGCGCCTACGGTGTGCCGTCTTCGGTGACCGAAGGAGAGGAGTCCTTGCGATGACCAGCGGTTCTTCCACCGTCCCGGACATACGGGCACCCCGGTGGCGCCGGGCGGCGGTGGCGATATCCGGCCGTGAGTGGCGGCACCTGGCCGGCATGGCCGTGGTGATCCTGGCACTGCACGTGATCGGCTGGTTCACGCTGATCGCCCTGGTGGCGCCGGAGCACTACAGTCTGGGCACGAAATCCTTCGGGATCGGCATCGGGGTGACCGCCTACACGCTCGGCATGCGGCACGCCTTCGACGCCGATCACATCGCGGCGATCGACAACACCACCCGCAAGCTGATGCACTCCGGCCGGCGGCCGCTGTCAGTGGGCTTCTGGTTCTCCCTCGGCCACTCCTCCGTGGTCTTCATCCTCGCCCTCCTGCTCTCCTTGGGCATCAAGAGCCTGGCCGGGCCGGTGGAGAACGACGACTCGCCGCTGCACAACGTCACCGGCTGGATCGGCACCACCGTCTCCGGCACCTTCCTCTACGCCATCGCCATCATCAACCTGGTGATCCTCGCCGGGATCTGGAAGGTCTTCCGGCAGATGCGCGCCGGCCACTTCGACGAGGCCGCGCTGGAAGAGCAGTTGAACAACCGCGGTTTCATGAACCGCCTGCTGGGGCGGGTGATGAAGTCCATCACCCGCCCCTGGCAGATGTACCCGGTGGGTCTGCTGTTCGGCCTGGGCTTCGACACCGCGACCGAGGTCGCCCTCCTCGTCCTCGCCGGCTCCGGCGCCGCCTCCGGTCTGCCCTGGTACGCCATCCTGTGCCTGCCCGTGCTCTTCGCGGCCGGTATGTCGCTGCTGGACACCATCGACGGCACCTTCATGAACTTCGCCTACGGCTGGGCCTTCTCCAAGCCGGTCCGCAAGGTCTACTACAACCTCACCATTACCGGCCTGTCCGTGGCCGTCGCCCTGCTCATCGGTACCGTCGAACTCCTCGCCCTGATCGCCGACAAGGCAGGTCTCCACGGCGCCTTCTGGGACTGGATCGGCGGCCTCGACCTGAACACCCTCGGCTTCGCCGTCGTCGGACTGTTCGTCGCGACCTGGGCCGTCGCCCTGATCGTGTGGAAGGTCGCCCGCATCGAAGAGAAGTGGACCGCTCACGTCCAGCCCGGCGAGGCCACCACGGACTGACAACGTCGGCCCGCTGTCCACCAGCCGAGGGCTTCTCGCACAGCGGCGCGCGGTCGCGGAAGAGGCGCGGCCCTGCTCACCGCGGCAGCCGCCCCGGCCGCGAACGGCCGGTGCCGGCTCCTCACCTCCGCCCGCGCGACAGCCGCCGTCGGCTTCCACCGCCGCCTCGCCTGGCGTCAGGCCGCCCACCCCGCGCCCGGCGGCGCCGGCTCCGTCGTCTTCCCCGACCCGGCGCACCCCTCGGTGCGCAAGCCCAGAAGGAGGCCGCGGCCGCCCGACGTCGACCCGTGCCGGCGGCTACCGCGAGGTCAGGCGGCTTGGAGGAGTGAACGTGCCGGGCCGCCGCGCAGCCTGGAGACGGCGTGTGCGACCGGACGGCGCGTGGCCACGACGGTGGCGGCTCCGAGGACGATGCCGACGAGGGCTCCCACGAGAACGTCGTGGGGGTAGTGGGCACCGACGTAGACCCGTGACGCGGCCATCAGGATCGCCGCCGGCCAGGCGAGTGCGGCGAGGCGCCGGTCGACCAGCAGAAGTCCGGCCGCCACGGCGAAGGCGACGGTGGTGTGGTTGCTCGGGAAGGCGTAGTCGTTCGCCGCCGGGCAGGCCTCGATGAGGAAGTCGTGCGGCAGGGCCCGGCAGGGGCGTGCCTCCTGGAAGAGGGACTTGACGCCGTCGTCGACGAGGTAGGCGATGACGACGGCGACCGGGGTGACCAGTGCGGCGGCCATGGTGCGTGCGTCACGGCGGCGGGCCAGCCACCAGCCGGCCAGCAGGAGCAGGCCGAACAGGGCGACGCCGTACGTCGTGTAAAGCGACACCGCGTCGTTGAGCCAGTGCGTCCGGTGCGCGAAATCGGTGACATCGGTGTACAGGCCGCCGTCTATCGCGGCCCCGTCGAGGCCGGGCGCGCCGGAAGCGGTCGTCATCGTCTGCGAGTTCCCATCGTGCGGAGGGCGTGGTCCCGCGTGATCGCGGCCCGACGGCATGCGTCGGGGTGCGGACACCCATCGGGTGACTACACGCCGATAGACGATAGCGGTGGCCGGCTGGTTCCCTCCGCCCGGGCCGGGCGGTGGTGATCAGTGAGCGACTTCGCCCTGGGCGACTTCGATCTTGTGGTGGAAGCCGATGGCGCCGGTCGCCGAGGCGCAGACCGAGGCGGTGGCGCACGCGGCCAGGAGGACGGCGACCCACGGGGCGGTCCGGCGGTGCGGGGGCGCCGGGGCGGAGAGGAGAGCGGCGACGCGACGCGGGACGGGGCCGGTCGTCGCCGCCGGTGCGACGGCCGGCCGGTCGGGATGGTGGCCGCCCGAGGCGAGGGCCGCGCGGGCGATCGCGCGGGCGGCCAGGCGCCGGTCGCCGACGACGGCGGCAGCGGCTTCGTCGGCGGCGCGCTCGGCGGCGTATCGGGTCGCGTCGCGGACGGCGCGCAGGGCCGGGTGGCAGTGCGCGGCCAGCTCGGCCGCGGCCAGGAAGAGGTGATGGTGGTACGCGTTGTGGGCACGCTCGTGGGCGAAGAGGACCTCGCGCTCGGCCGCGTCGAGGCTCCGGATCATCGCGGTGGTGATCACGATGCGGCCGGGCCTGCCGGGCAGGGCGTAGGCGTCCGGGTACGGCGAATCGACGACGCACAGATCCCCCGCCGCCGGGCGGCGGCCGGCCTCGGCGTGGGCGGCCCGCAGCGTCCTGGCCTGACGGACGGCGGAGCGGGTCAGTGCCCAGGCTCCGACGGCGATCAGGCCGACCGCGGCCGCGGCCGACGGCACGGCGACGGCGTCCCAGGGGGTGCGCAGGGGGTGGACCAGCTCCCCCAGCGATGCGAAGAGGGGCAGTTTCAGCAGGCCCGTGACGACCAGGGCACCCAGGGCGATCACCGAGCCGCCGGCCAGTGCGAGCGCGGCGAGGGCCAGCACCCACACCGCGGCGACGGGGGCGAGCCGCCGCGCGGTGCGCTCCGCCAGTGCGGGCGCGATGAGGGGGAGCAGGAGGGGGAGCAGGAGGAGGGCGGTCATCGGTCCTCCGGTTCCAGGAGGTCCCGCAGGAGCTGCTCGTCGTCGGGGCTGAGCCGGGCGACGAAGCGGGCCAGGACGGTTTCGCGGTCGGTGTCCCGTTCGAGTTCGCTGTGCATCCGCAGAGCCGTGAGACCGGGAGCGTCCTGGACGGGGAAGTAGGCGTAGCCGCGGCCCTGCCGTCGCCGTCCCGCTATGCCCTTTTCGTGCAGGCGCGTCAAGGTGGTGGTCACGGTCGTGCGAGCCGGGTCGTGGGAGAGGGCCGCCTGAACCTCGGCCGGGGTCAGAGGGGCGTCCGCCGCCCACAGGACGGCCAGCACACCGGCCTCGAGCTCGCCCGCCGGCCGCCGTTCGTCCTTCGCGTTCGTCATGGGAACGTCCTTCACCCCGCCGTCGTCTACACGTCAGTAGACCGTCTATATGCTTGTAGTCAGTCGGGGTGCCCCGCAGGCCGCCCGCTCCCTCATTATGAAAGGGCACGCGACGATGTCCGCACCCTTGTTCGCGACGGCGTCTCCGCTCGCCGTCAACGTCCTGGACGCCCAGTCGCTTCTCGGAGCCTTCGGAGTGCTCGGGGTCGGCGTGGTGCTGTTCGCCGAGACGGGCCTGCTGGTCGGTTTCTTCCTGCCCGGTGACTCCCTGCTCTTCACCGCCGGCCTGCTGTGCACCGGCTCGTCGGCCACCGGCGTGCACCTGTCACTGGCGCCCCTGCTGGTCATGGCGGTCGCCGGGACGCTGGCGGGTTCGCAGTGCGGCTACCTGATCGGCAGGAAGGCCGGTGGTGCCCTGCTCGCCCGGAGCCGCTCCGCCCGGCTCCACGAGGGAGCGCGGCGGGCGGAGGAGCTGCTGGGCCGGTATGGCTTCGCAAAGGCGATCGTGCTGGCCCGGTTCGTGCCCGTCGTGCGCACCGTCCTCAACCCCATGGCCGGGGCCCTCGGGGTCCCGGCGCGTTCGTTCACGCTCTGGCAGGTGATCGGCGGGGTGCTGTGGACGGTGGGCCTGACCCTGGGCGGCTACGCGCTGGGCTCATCCATTCCCCACGTCGACCAGTACCTCCTTCCCGTCGTCGCGCTGATCGTCGCGCTGTCGCTCCTGCCGCTCCTGGCCGAGGTCCTTCGCTCACGCCGCGCCGCGGCCGGGCGGCGGGGCGGGGCGGGCGAGTGATGGAGCGCCGCACAGCGATGGTGGTGGGCCTCACGGCCCTGGCCGGCTTCACGCTGCTGGCCGGCATCGTCACCGCGGGGGGTGGTGCCCCTGTGGCGGGGGACGGCGCCCTGCTCTCGTGGGCCGTCGGCCACCGCCCGGCCGCGGCGGTGACCGCGACACGGGGGCTGACCGACACCGGGACAGGCGCGGTCCCCTACGTCCTGGCCGCCTTGGCGGGTGTCATCGCGGGGCGTACGAAGCGCCGGAAGGCGTACGCGGCCGCCGCGAGCCTGCTGTGCCTGGGAGTGGGGCAGCTCCTGCGACGGGCGGTGCTGTACCTGATCGGCCGGCCCCGCCCGCCGGCCGCGGAGTGGGCGACGCACGCCTCGGGATGGTCGTTCCCCTCCGGCCACGCCACCACGGCGGCCCTCACGGCCGCGCTGCTCATCACGGCCGTACTTCTGCGCTCGCCCCCCGGCCGATTCCTCGTCGCGGCGGTCATCGGCTGCTGGGGCGCCGCGGTCGGCCTGACGCGCGTCTACCTCGGGGTCCACTGGTTCAGCGACGTCGTCGGTGGCTGGCTCTTCGCTCTCGCCTGGTACGCGGCGTGCGCCGTGGCGGCCGCCCGGTGGCTCCCTCCGGTCACCACTCCTGCGCGAAAGGACGGTCCGGACGCAGGGCACCGCTCGGAGCCCCGCCCGCGTACGTGAAGGAGACAGGTGCGGCCGTGGAGGTCGACCCGTCCGCACCACCGACGCCACCGGCGAGATCAGGCTCTCCCTGACCGCACTCGGCGAACTCGGCGTCGACATCGCCCTCCACAGCACCCCGTGCCTGTTGGCCGCGCAGGACGCCATGGACCGCGCCCTGCGGGACCTCGCAGCAGCCGACGGACGCCTGCCCGCACCGAAACCGGGCCGCACGGACGTCACCTCCTGCCCGGAACTCCTCAACCGGTCCGTCGGCCCGGCAAGGCGGTGGCGGGGCGGGCAGCGAGGTCACCGCTGTATCACCGCCTCCACCAGATCCATCGCCAGGTCCAGAGTGTGCTGAACCCGCAGGCCCTGGTCGGTGTACCAGTCGTCGGTGGCTTCCGGGTGGGGGCCGCAGACCGCGACGCGGCCGCGGCCGAAGCCGGTCACGAGGGCTGCGGCAGTGCCGTTGTCGTAGGTGGCGAGGACCGTGGCGTCGGCGTCGTCGTCGAGGACGAAGTGCGGGCCGTCCTGGAAGAACACGGTGCGGGGGCGGCCGCGCCACGTCACCTGGATGAGTGTGTCGCGCTCGTCGTGGACGGTGGCACCCGAGGAGGAGATGTACTGGTCGGTGTCGCCGGGGAGGAGGCCGAAGCCCGGCGTGGCCCCGGCGAGGTAGCCGCCGAGGCAGAACCCCAGGTAGCGCCCGCCGTCGTGGACGAAGTCGCGGATCGCCCCGCGCTGCGGCCGCAGTCTGCCGTAGGCGGCGGACAGGGTGCCGCCGCCGGGCTGGGAGTACAGCGCCGCCTGGGACAGCGTCCGGGGCGACAGCGGGAGTGCCTCGTTCGGGCCGGTGAAGCGGACGTCCAGATCCCAGGGACCGGCGGCGAGAAGTGCGGCGACCGCCTCGGGGCAGCCGGGCGCCGAGGCCGGCCCGCGGTAGACGAGGGCGAGCGGGCGCCGCCCGGCGGTGGTCTCGGAGCGTGCGCCGGCGTGTGTCATGACCGTCCCACCCCCGGCGCTCGGCCCCTTCGACCGGTGCCGGCCTCGCGGCGGCCCGTCCCGTCGAGCCCTTCCGCCGGCAGCCCGCGCCAGCTCGTTCCCGGCGTCAGCCGCTCGCCCTTCATGACCAGGGACAGCGCCCCGAGCCTGACGCCGGCACCCACCACGCTGTCGTAGAGCACGATCGTCCGCGGGCCGATGCTCGCGCCGGGGCCGACGGTCACCGTCGACATCTTCATCACCCGGTCCTCGAAGAGGTGGGTCTGCAGTGAGACCTGCTGGCCGATCGCGGCGTCGTCGCCCACCCGGACCAGGTCGAACTCGGTGAGGTACGTGGTGCCGAGCCAGGTGCGCCGTCCGATGCGGGCACCGAAGCGGCGTAGCACCGGCGGCAGGAACGGCGTCCCCACCAGGCCACCCGCGCCCGCCGGGACCGCCGCCGCCTCGAAGAGCCCGGTGACGAACTCCGTCCGGCGCACGAACAGGTTCCACAGGGGCTCCACCCGCGGCCGGTACCTTCCGGCCACCACCCACTTGACCAGCGCGCAGTATCCGATGACGGCCAGTCCCGCGCCCATGGTCAGGAACGGCGACACCAGCAGCGTCACCGGCGGCCCGGTGCGGCGTGCGGTGCCGGTCAGGGCGAGCAGGTACAGGAACGCGGCGGTGGCGAGCACCGAGGCGGGCATGGTGGCGCGGAAGAACTCGATGGCCAGGCGGCCGAGCACGGCCTTGCGGGCCGGCCGGAACGTCAGCTCCTCGGGGTAGTGACCGCTGCTCTGACGGACCGGCAGCCGCAGCGCGGGCGATCCGAGCCAGGTACTGCCGGACGGCACGTTGTCGGCGGACGGTACCGTGCCGACGCCGATGAGGCTGCCCGGGCCGAGCCGTGTTCCCGCTGGGACGACGGCCGCGTTGCCGACGAACGCGCGTGCGCCGACCTCGGTGGGCGCCAGCTCCATGCGGTCGGCGGCGAAGGTGGCGACGCCGACGCCGGCCATGTCGGCGACGAAGCTGCCGTCGCCGAGGGCGAGCAGGTCCGGGTCGATGTGCGCGGCGGTGGAGACCTCGGCGTTCCGCCCGACACGGGCGCCGAGCAGCCGCAGCCAGGGAACCGTGTAGAGCGTGGCGTACAGCGAGTTGGTGAAGGCCAGGCTGTGTTCCAGCAGTTTGTCGGCGATCCACTTGCGTACGCCGAGGGCCGAGCGCGTCGGGTGGACCCCGAGCGGTGTCCGCGGCAGGACGGCTCGTCTGCCGACGGCGACGATCAGGCAGGCCGTGGCCACGAAGACCGGGCCGAACAGGACGGCAGCGCCCAGGCCGGCGGTGGCGCCGCCGTGCAGCCAGGCCCACCAGAACAAGGCGATGCCCGGCAGCACCGCGGCGATGACCGCGGCCTCGAGCAGGACCAGGCCGAGCAGGACGGCGGCCAGGTGCCGGGGCGGCCAGTGGTCCGGGTCGGCCCGGGTGCGCAGCATCGTCTCGACGAACGGGGAGAGCGCTTCGACGGGGCGTGCGGGGGATCCGGCGCGGCGCGCTCCGGCGGGGACCACGTCGTCCGAGCCCACCACGGACTGCTCGCCGAGTGCCGACCGGGGGCCCAGGACCGCGCCGGGTTCGCAGACGGCGTGCGCGCCGACGTACGCCCGTTCGCCGATGGTGATCGGGGCGACCGTGACCCATCCGTCGGCGACCTGCCAGCAGCGCAGCGTGGCGCCGTAGCCGATGGTGGCGTCGCCATCGACGCGCAGCAGCGCGGGCAGGCCGACGACGCTGGTGGCGATGGTGGTGCGGCGGCCGACGCGCGCGCCGAGGAGCCGCAGGTAGCAGCCCATGAGCGGGGAACCGCTGAGGACCGGCAGGGGGCTGATGCCGAGCACCAGCACGTCCAGCGTCCACAGCCGCAGATAGGTGGCTCCCCACAGCGGGTACCTGCCGGGCCGGATGCCCGCGGCCAGGGGCCGTGCGAGGGCGAGGGGCACGAGCCAGCGCACGGCGGTGTAACCGGCCAGCACGGCGATCATCGGTACCGCGACGCCCGAGCCCGTCACCTGGCCGCGGCGCAGTGCGTAGGAGAGGGCCACCGGCCCGGTGAGCAGCAGGAGCAGTACGTAGAAGGCCGCCACCTGGGCGAGGCCGGCGCGCGCGATCCGCGGGCGACCGTGCCGCAGGGGCGCGAAGCGAGCGGGCTCCGGCCGGCGGGGACGGTCCGGGGCGGCGCGCAGCCGGGCCGCGAAGGCGCGCACCGTCGGGTTTTCGTACAGGTCGCGCAGAGTGGGGCCGCTCTCGCCGCCCTGGCCGCGTAGCAGCGACACGGCGCGGGCGGCGAGCAGGGAGTGACCGCCGAGGTCGGTGAAGAAGTCGGCCTCGGCCGACAGCTCCTCGGGGGCGATGCCGAGCGTCCGTGCCCAGGCGTCACGCACCCGCTTCTCCGGTTCGCCGCGGACCGGTGCCACGCGGCCCGCGCCGGTCAGGCGGCGGCCGGTCGGTGCGGGCAGCCGCGCGCGGTCGGCCTTGCCGCTCGGCATGACCGGCAGCCGGTCCAGGAAGTCCAGCGTCGTGGGCACCATGTAGGCGGGCAGTGCGCGGCGCAGACGCTCGTGCAGCCGGGCGGCGAGGACGTCGTCGGCCGTCGTGCCGTCATCGGCGCGCACGACGTAGGCGGCGAGCAGGCGGTCGTCGTCCTGCCCGTCGCGCGCGGACACCAGGGTGGTTGCCGCCTGGGCCACCGCGGGGTCCTCCAGCAGGACGGTGTCTATCTCCTCCAGTGACACCCGGAAGCCGCGGATCTTCACCTCCGCGTCGGCCCGGCCGAGGTACTCGATCTCCCCCTCGTCGGTCATCCTGCCGAGGTCTCCCGTGCGGTACAGGCGGTCGCCGGGCGACAAGGGGTGCTCGACGAAGCGGTCGGCGGTGAGGTCCGGCCGGCCCACGTAACCGCGGGCGAGGCCGGGACCGCCCAGACAGATCTCACCGACGGTGCCGGGGGGCACGGGACGGCGCCGCTCGTCGAGGAGGACGGCCGAGTACGTCGGCAGCGGGCGGCCGATGGTCACCGGCCGTCCCGGCAGGAGTTCCTGACAGGTCGCCGTGACGGTGGCCTCGGTCGGCCCGTAGGTGTTCAGGATGCGCCGTCCCGGCCTGCTCCACCGCCGGACGAGCGAGGCGGGACACGCCTCACCGCCCACGAAGATGCTGCGGACCCGAGGAAGCTCGCACGGGATGGTCGCCAGCAGCGTCGGCACGCAGTACAGGACGGTCACCTCGTGGTCCTGGAGGAAGTCGGCGAGTTCGGCGCCGAGCCGGCCCGAGCCGGCCGGTCCGGCGACGAGGGCGGCGCCGGCCGACCAGGTGGGCCAGATCTCCTCGATGGAGAAGTCGAAGGAGATGGTCATGCCCTGGTACACCCGGTCCCGCGGCCGGATGTCGTAGATCCCGCGGACGACCCGCAGGAAGTTGGCGATGCTCGACTGGGCGATCTCCACCCCTTTGGGCCGGCCACTGGATCCCGAGGTGTACATGATGTACGCGAGCGGGTCGCCGGTGTCCCGGTCCGCGACGGGCGGCCGGGAGGACGGCAGCCGGGAGAGGTCCGCGGCCCACCTGTCGGTCTCGATCACCCGGCACGCCCGGTGCGGCCCCGCCCAAGCCGCGCCCGCGGCCAGTTGAGAGGTGGTGAGCACCACGTCGGCGCCGGCGTCGCTCAGGACGAAGGCGACCCGGTCGGGCGGCGCCCAGGGATCGATCGGTACGAACGCCGCGCCCGTCTTGCAGACGCCGAGCAGGGATACGTACATGTCCACGGACCGGGGCAGCAGCAGGGCCGCGCGCCTGCCGGGCCCGATGCCGATACGGCGCAGGTGGTGGGCGACCCGGTTGGCCCGTGCGTCGAGGTCGGCGTACGTCAGCCGCTGCCTACCGCATTCCAGCGCGAGGGCCGACGCCGACCGGTCGCAGGCCTCCTCGAAGAAGCGGTGGAGGCCGACGGTGCTCGCGGGCCCGGGGGCGGCGGTGCGCTCCCCGGCCGGGACGACGGGCTCCGCGGCGGCGTGAGAGGCCATGGGATCACCCCTCGTCGGCGGGAAAGGTCCTCGGTCTCGGTCATCCCCGGTGACTCTTCCAGCATGTGACGCGCGTGCTGAGAAGACGCTGAGAAGCGCAGGCCGCGCCTGCGGCTGCTCGCGGTCCGCGCTCCCGCCCGTCTCGCCCGCCGACCACGGACCCCTTCGCACCGGCCGGCGACGGTATCCCCGACCGCTCGATCCGCGAGTCGCTCCGTGTTCACTCGTCTCGGCGAAGAGTGCCGCTTCGTGGCCGTTACCGCAGGGCAGGCCGAGGAACGCGACGATGAACCGGGCCAGGGCCCGTCACATGTCCGGCGCGGCAGCTGACATACCGGCCGCAGGACGGTCGAGCCGAATCCGTGCGGAGGCTCAGCGGATGGCCGCCGAAAACGCACGTATCGAGTGCGGAGCAAAGGTAGTACTGGCGTCTCGTAGCCTTGTGTGGTCAATAGACTCCCCTACGTGATGACTGTCGTGAGGTTCGTGCAGCGGTGGCTGCTGGTGATGATGCTGGCCTGTTACGTGCTGGCCGGCGTGCTCCCGGCGCCCGGCGAGGCGCTCCGGGCGCTGGCGCTCCCGGTTCCCGCGGTGGCGGGCACGGTGACGCTGCCGATGGTGCTGTTGGCGGTGATGCTCTTCAATGCCGGTCTGGGGGTTCGTATCGCCGAACTGCGGGGGGTGGCGAGCCGGCCGGTGCGGCTGATGCTAGGGATCGCCGCCAACGCTCTGTTGCCCTTGCTGGTGCTTCCCGTGATCGCCCTCGTCCTGCGGACCTGGCCCGACCCGGCCGAGGTGGAGGGGCTGGTGGTCGGGCTCATGCTCGTGCTGGCGATGCCGATCGCGGGGGGTGCCGCTTCCTGGGGGCAGAACGCGGGCGGCAACGTGCCTCTGGTCGTCGCGATGGTCATCGGTTCCACCCTGCTCAGCCCGTTCACCGTCCCGTTCGGGATGCGCGTGGCCGGCCGACTGGTCGGCCCACACGGCGCCGGCGTCCTGGACGACACGACCAAGGTCGACATGATCGCGGGTACCGGGGCCGGGGTGTTCGCTCTGGTGGCGGTGGTGCTGCCCTGCCTGGCCGGTGTCCTTGCCCGGATGCTGCTCGGTGAGGAACGGGTCCGCCGCGTCCTTCCCTCGGTCAAGGCGGTCAACGCCGTGAACATCCTGCTGCTGTGCTACATCAACGCCGCCGGTGCCCTCGGGCAGGCCCTGGCCCATCCGGACTGGGACCTGCTGGTGCTTGCCCTCGGCCTGTCCGGCGCGGTGTGCTTCCTGGCCTTCCGCTGTGGCCGCTGGATGTCCGGCTGGACACGCTGCGACCAGCCGGACGGCATCTCCCTCACCTTCGCCACCGGCATGAACAACAGCAGCGCCGCCGCCGTGCTGGCCGCCTGCTGGTTCTCCCACCGCCCCGAGGTACTCCTGCCGATCCTCTCCTACAGCCTGCTCCAGAAGATCGTCGCCGGGGTCGCGGGCAAGCCGCCCCGCTCGCGGCCGGGCAAGGAAGCCCACCGGCGGCCTGCTCCCGGCGCGCATGCCTCCGGTACCGCCGCTCACCCGTAGGGCCCGTGATCGTTGCGTTTTCATGGCGGCGTGCGCGCGCGGGCCGTGCTCCGCAAAGGCCTGGGCGACCGTCCGCTCGCTGTGGAAGCGGCGCTCCGGGGCGGGGTACCACGACCTCGTCGTGCACCGCCGGACGTGCGCCGAGCCGGTCGAGGCCGCGTCCCGGGCCGGCCGGCCGGACGTGGCGGCCCGGCGCGCGAGCGGCCGGCCGACCGGGGCCGGGCCGGCGCGCTCGGAACCGAGGCCGCGCGGGTGCGGAACGCGCGGCGCCACGGCGCGGCCCCGGGTGCGAAGATCGCGGCGTGAACACGCATACGCGCGACGAGCCCGGACGGCCGCCCGGCGCCCCGGTCCGGGCCGGCATTCCCGAGCACGGGCGGATTCCCAAGTACTACGCGGTCAAGACGCACATCGCCGGCCTGCTCGACGAGCTGGGGGAGGGCGGCCTGTTGCCCACCGAACGGGAGTTGGCCGCGCGCTTCGAGGTGTCCCGGGAGACCGTCCGGCAGGCCCTCCGCGAGCTGTTGCTGGAAGGGCGGCTGCGCCGGATGGGGCGCGGCACGGTGGTCGCCGGGCCGAAGCTGGAGCAGCCGCTCTCCCTGGCCAGTTACACGGAGGGCGTCCGCCGCCAGGGCCGCCGCCCCGGGCGTTCGCTCGTCGGCCTGGACCGGCTCGCCTGCCCGGCCGCCCTCGCCCCCGATCTCGGGGTGCAGCCCCTCGCCCCCGTCTGGCACCTGGAGCGCGTGCTGCTCGCCGATGACGAACGGGTGGGGTTGGAGAGCACGTACGTGGCGGTGGATCGGGCGCCGCGCCTGGACAGGGACTTCGAGCCGGACTCCTCCTTCTACGGCTACCTGCGCGAGCGGCTCGGCATCGGGTTCGGGGACGCGGACGAGCGGCTGGAGACCGTCCTGGCCACGCCGCGCGAGGCCCTGCTGATCGGTACGCCGCCCGCGCTGCCCATGCTGCTGATCCACCGGGTGTCGCGGGACACGGAGGGCCGGCCGCTGGAGCGCGTGCGCTCGCTCTACCGGGGGGACCGGTTCTCCTTCACCGCCCATCTGCGCGGGGGGAGTTGACGAAAGGGAGAGGCGACCGGCCCGCTCCGATAACGAAAAGGTAACGGGTCTAGGCCAAGTTTGATGCCCGGTTTCCCACCGGTTCGCCGGCCGGTCGCCCGCGCGTCACCCGCCCTGGCGACCGTTCGGGTCATGCGAGTCATAGTCGTCGGAGCCGGCGTCCTGGGAACCATGCACGCCTGGCAGGCAGTCCAACGCGGCCACGAGGTCGTGCACATCGAGCGCGAGCCGGAGGCCCGGGGCGCCTCGGTCCGGAACTTCGGCCTGATCTGGGTCGGCGGCCGTGCCGCGGGAGAGGAGCTGGCCACCGCCCTGCGGGCCCGCGAGCTGTGGGAGGAGATCGGCGCCGCCGTCCCCGGCATCGGCTTCCGCGCCAACGGTTCGCTGACGGCCGTCACCACCGAGGATGAACTCGCCGTAGCCCGCGCCACGTCGGCGCGGCCCGACGCCGCCGCCCGGGGGCTGCGCCTCCTCACCCCCGACGAGGCGCGGGCCGCCAACCCGGCCCTGCGCGGCACTCTCCTCGGCGCCCTGGCCTGCGACCGTGACGCCGTCGTGGAACCCCGCACGGCCCAACGCGCCCTGAAGGAGGTCCTGTTCCGCTCCGGCCGTTACACCTTCCTCGGCGGCCGCGAGGTCCGCGACCTCGTGGACACCGCCTCCGGGTCCGCCGTCCGTGACGACCGCGGCGCGGTGCACGGCGGTGACGCGCTCGTGCTCTGCACCGGCGCCTGGCTGGGCGGCCTCGTCCGTGAGCTCGTCCCTGAGCTGCCCGTCCGCCGCGTACGGCTGCAGATGATGCAGACCGCGCCGCTGGGCGAGCCGCTCCCCACCTCTGTCGCCGACGCCGACAGCTTCCGCTACTACCCCGCCTACGCCGGCCCCGCCCTCGACGCGATGGCCGCCTCACAGGCGCAGCCCCCGACCGCCGCCGAGCACCGGATGCAGCTCCTCATGGTGCAGCGCGCGGACGGCGGGCTGACCATCGGCGACACCCACGAGTACGCCGAGCCGTTCGGGTTCGACGTCGACGAGGCCCCGTACGAGCACCTCGCCTCCGTCGCCGAGGCGCTGCTCGGCCGCCCCCTGCCGCCCGTCCGGCGCCGCTGGGCCGGCGTCTACGCCCAGTGCGCGGACACCACCCGCGTGGTGCACCGCGAACGCCTGCGTGACGACGCCCGGCTGGTGACCGGCCCCGGCGGGCGCGGCATGACGTGCTCCCCGGCGATCGCCGAGACCACCGCGAACGAGATGGGCTGGTGAGGAAGGTGACGGAGCGTACGACCCTCGTCGTGCTGGACATGGCGGGCACCACCGTCGCCGACGACGGCCTGGTCGAGCGGGCCTTCGCCGCCGCCGCACGGACCCTCGGCACCGAGCCGGGCAGCGCCCGCCACGACGGGCAACTCGCCCACGTCCGCGCGACGATGGGCGAATCGAAGATCTCCGTCTTCCGCCGGCTCGCCGGCGGCGACGAGGAACGGGCCCGGCGCGCCAACGCCACCTTCGAGTCCGCCTACGGACAGTCGGTCGCCGAAGGCCGCTGCGAGCCCCTCCCCGGCGCCCGCGAGGCGATCGAACGGCTCCGCGCCGACGGCCGCACCGTGGTCCTCACCACCGGCTTCGCCCGCGTCACCCAGGACGCCATCCTGGCCGCCCTCGGCTGGACGGACCTCGCCGACCTCACCCTCTGCCCGGCCGACGCCGGCGGGCGCGGCCGCCCGTACCCCGACATGGTGCTCACCGCCCTGCTGCGCACCCGCGCCGCGGACGACGTACGGCGGATCGCGGTCGCGGGCGACACCTCGTCCGACATGCTCTCCGGCACCCGGGCCGGGGCGGCCGTCGTCGCCGGCGTGCTGACCGGCGCCCACGACGAGGCCGCGCTCCGCGCCGCCGGGGCGACCCACGTCCTCGGCTCGGTGGCCGAACTCCCGGACCTGCTCGCGCGGTTGGAGGGCGTCCGTTGAGCACCGGCATCCGTTTCGACGGCGTGACGGTCGCCTACGGCGGGAACGTCGTCCTCGACGCGTTCGACCTCACCGTCGAGCCCGGCGAGGTCATGGCGCTGCTCGGGCCGTCCGGCTCCGGCAAGACCACCGCCCTCCGCGCGGTCGCCGGCTTCGTACGGCCGGTCTCCGGACGGGTCCTCATCGGGGGTGACGACGTCACCGACGTGCCGCCGCACCGGCGCGGCATCGGCATGGTGGTCCAGCAGTACGCGCTCTTCCCCCACCTGCGCGTCGACGCCAACGTCGCGTTCGGCCTCAAGGCGCGCAGGACGCCGCGGGACGAGACCGCCGCGCGCGTCGCGGAGGCACTGGAGGCGACCGGCATGACCGGCTACGCCAAGCGGTACCCGCGCGAACTCTCCGGCGGCCAGCAGCAGCGCGTCGCCATCGCCCGGGCGCTGGCCATCCGGCCCGGCGTGCTCCTCTTCGACGAGCCGCTCTCGGCCCTCGACGCCCGGCTGCGCTCCGGCATGCTCGCCGAACTCGCCCGCCTCCACCGCGACCTGCCGGACGTCACCATGCTCTACGTCACCCACGACCAGACCGAGGCGCTCACCCTCGCCGACCGCGTCGCCGTCATGGACCGTGCCCGCCTGCGGGACTGCGGCACCCCGCGCGACCTCTACCGGCGGCCGCGCACCGGGTTCACGGCCTCCTTCGTCGGCGACGCCAACCTCCTGCCGGTGACGGTCACCGGCCGCGGCGTCCGCCTCGGCGACACGGACCTGGACGTGCCGACCGGCGGCGCCGCCGATGGTGACCCGGCCACGCTGTGCCTCCGCCCGCACCTGGTCGGGCTGGGGGACGGCCCCAACGCCCTGCGCGGAACCGTCGCGGAGGTGCAGTGGCGCGGTGTCACGCACCGCCTGGGCGTCGACGTCGCCGGGCACCGCGTCACCGCGGACGTACGGGAACTGCGCGAGACACCGGCACCCGGCACCGGCATCACCCTGCACTTCGCCGCGGACGACGCGGTGCTGCTGCCGGCGGGCGAGGCCGGAGGTGCCGCCCATGGCTAGCGTCCGGCTGCCGCCCGCGCCGGCGGCCGCCCCCGCGCGGCGGCGGATCCCGGCCTGGACCCTGGCGCTCCCGCCCGTCGCCGCCCTCGGCGTCTTCTTCCTCCACCCCCTCGCCCTCGTCGTGTGGCAGTCCCTTTCCCCGGACGGCGGCGGGCACGGATTCGCCGCCTACACCCAGGTGTTCGCCCAGACCGCGTTCCGCGACGCCCTCCGCACCACGGTGCTGATCGCCGTCGGCGCCACCGCCGGCGCCCTGCTCCTCGGCTTCGCCCTCGCCCTGGTCATCGCCTTCGTCCCGATGCCCGGCGGCAAGGCGATCGGACGGTTCGTCGACGTCTTCCTGTCCTTCCCCTCCTTCCTCATCACCCTCGCGCTGCTGTTCGTCTACGGCAGCGCCGGTCTGGCCAACGGCGTCTGGACCGGGGCGACCGGGGCCGCGTCCGGCCCGTTCGACTTCCTGCACACGCCCTGGGGCGTCCTGCTCGCGGAGGTCACGTACTTCACGCCGTTCGTGATGCGCCCGCTGCTCGCCGCCTTCTCGCAGCTCGACACCGCGCAACTCGACGTCGCGGCCTCGCTCGGCGCCCGCGCCCCGCGGATCGTCCGGCAGGTGATCCTGCCCGAGGCCCTGCCCGCGCTCGCGGCCGGCGGCTCGCTCGTCCTGGTGATGTGCCTCAACGAGTTCGGCATCGTCCTCTTCACCGGCGCGAAGGGCGTGACGACCCTGCCCGTCCTCGTCTACGGCAAGGCCGTCCTCGAAGGCGACTGGACCGGCGCCTGCGTGGTCGCCGTCGTCAACATCGTCCTCTCCCTGGCGCTGTACGGGCTCTACCGGACGCTCACCACCCGTCTGGAAGGAACCCGCCGTGCTCGTGCATAGCCGCCGCGCCCGCCTGGTGGTCCAGGCCGTCTTCCTCGCCCTGTTCCTCCCGGTCTTCGCGCTGCCGTTCCTCGTCGTCGTGGCCGCGTCCCTGGCCACCCGCTGGAGCGGCGCGCTCCCCTCCGGGGCGACGCTGGACCACTACCGGGCCGTCGCCCACGGAGAGGCGCTCGACGCCCTGACCACCAGCGTGCTCACCGCCCTCGCGGCCTCGGCGCTCGCCCTCGCCACCGGCACCTGGGCGGCCCTCGCGGCCCGGGGCCCGCGCGCCCGCCGTGTGATCGGCCCGCTGTTCATGCTGCCGGTGGCCGTGCCGTCCGTGGTCGTCGGGCTGGCCCTGCTGGTCGCCTTCTCCCAGCCCCCGTTCCTGCTCAACGGGACGCCCGCGATCGTCGTCCTGGCCCATACGATCCTGGTCACGGCCTTCGCCTACCAGTCCGTGGCGGCGGCCCTCGACCGGCTCGACCCCGCCTACGAGCAGGCCGCCGCGAGCCTCGGCGCCGGCCCTCTGCGCGTCCTGCTGGGGGTGAGGCTGCCGCTCCTCCTGCCGTCCCTCTCCGCGGCCGCGGGCCTCTGCTTCGCCCTGTCGATGGGCGAGCTCAGCGCCACCATGATGCTCTACCCGCCCGACTGGCTGCCGCTGCCCGTCAAGGTCTTCGCCGCCACCGACCGCGGTGCCCTCTTCCCCGGCGCCGCGCTCGCCGTCGTCCTCGTCGGGACCACGCTCCTCGTGCTCCTCGCGGTCTCCCGCGTCCGCACCCGAGCCTCCTACCGCTGACTTCCCGCCCGAAGGAGTTCCGCCCGTGCCCCGCCCCCGTACGCTGCTCCCGCTCGTCCCCCTGCTCCTCCTCCCGCTCACCGCGTGCGGCGGGACGGCCGACGCCGGCGCGAAGGAGATCACCGTCTACAGCGCCGACGGCCTCAAGGCCGACGACGGCTCCGGCTTCTACGACAAGGTCTTCAAGGACTTCACGAAGGAGACCGGCATCAAGGTCCGTTACGTCGAGGGTGGTTCCGGCGAGATCGTGCAGCGCCTGGCCCGCGAGAGGTCCAACACCAAGGCCGACGTCGTCGTCACCCTGCCGCCGTTCGTCCAGCAGGCCGACGGCAAGGGTCTGCTGGCCGCCTACCGGCCCGCGGGCTCGGACAAGGTCGCGGACGGCGACAAGGACCCGGTCGGCAAGTGGACGGCGGTCGTCAACAACTACTTCTGCTTCATCTACCACACCAAGGAGCGGAAGGACGGCCCGCCGAAGACCTGGCGCGACCTCCTGGACGGCAGGTTCCAGGGCAAGCTGCAGTACTCCACGCCCGGAGTCGCGGGCGACGGCACGGCCGTCCTCATCAAGGCCATGCACGACCTCGGCGGCAGGGAACCCGCCATGGCCTACCTCAAGGAGTTGCAGAAGAACAACGTCGGCCCCTCCAAGTCCACCGGCCAGCTCGCCCCGAAGGTCGACAAGGGCGAACTCCTCGTCGCCAACGGGGATGTGCAGATGAACTTCGCCAACATGAAGACGATGCCGAACCAGGGCATCTTCTTCCCCGCCGGCGACAACGGAAAGCCCACCACCTTCGCCCTGCCCTACGCGGCCGGGCTGGTGAAGAACGCTCCGCACGCCGAGAACGCCAAGAAGTTCCTCGACCACCTCCTCACCGAGCGGGCGCAGCGCGACGTCTCGGCCGTCGGCGGCGGCTTCTCCGCCCGTACGGACGTCAAGGCGACGGACCCGAACGCCGCCGCCCTCGCCCGCGTCATGAAGGACGTGGAGGTCTTCCGCCCCGACTGGGCCGACCTGGACAGGAACCTCGCCTCCTACGTCGCGGCGTGGCGGGAGGCGACCGGCAGCTGACGGGGGCGCTCGGGCCCGCCGGCGCCGTCCACCGGCGGGCCGTCGCGGCCGGCGGCACCTCGGTCGCCGAGGTCACCCACGTGTTCTTCGGCGACCGCGTGGGACGGGTGCGCGATCCGCCGGACGCGGGTGGAGGAGCCGGGCCCGCGGGAGATCGAACGCCGCCTCGGCGACCGGGAGTTCACCGAGGCGATGGAGTACGCCCAGAGCGCCGCCTTCTTCCCGGGCGCGGCTCCGGCCTCGGCTGAGGACGCACGGCCGGGACGTCAGGGGATCCGGGCCTCGATCCGGGCGAGGTGGGCGGCGAGGAGCTCCTCGAACGCGGCGCGGCGGTCCGCCCCGAGGGGGCGGATGTCGCGGGCGAAGTGGGCCAGGGCGGGGAAGTGTTCGGGGTCGGCGCCGAGCACGGCGACGCGGAACTGTTCCATGGCCTGTTCGTGCTCCTTGGGGGTGGTGGCGTTGATGCCGGCCTCGGAGGTGATCAGTGCGGAGAGGAGGATCACGATGCGGTGGTAGTGCCCCGGGATCTCGTCGTCGGGCAGGCCGGACGCGCGCAGGGCCTGCAGCAGTTCCTCCATGACCAGCCGGGATCCGGTGCCGCCGGACCCGTAGCGGCCCCACACCGTGGCGATCTGGAGCTGCTCGCCGAACGCCTCGCGCAGGCGCAGGGCCAGGGCGGTGATGCGCTGCTTCCAGTCGCCCTCGGGGCGGTGGCCGTCCATGGCGGCCAGCAGGATCCGGTCGGCGACCGCGCGCATCAGCTCGGTCTTGTTGCGGAAGTGCCGGTAGAGGCTGGAGGAATCGGTTTCGAGCGCTGCGGCGAGCCGGCGCACGCTGAACGACTCGGCGTCGCCCGTGCGCAGCAGTTCCGCCGCCGTGTCCAGGATCTCCTCGGTCGACCATCGCCGTCGGCCAGTCATGACGCCCCTCTCGTCCGGACTGACCCTAACTCATGCACTTGCTGTTGCACGCATTGCGTGCATAGTGGGGACCCCCGCGCGGCTCACCGAACACCCGGGGGCGCGGCACGCGTTCCTCACCCTGCCCGGCGTGGAACCGCAGGCCGGGGCCGCCCGGGCGGAGATCCTCGCGTTCCTCCGCGCGGCCCTGGCCCGGTGAAGGGGGAACGGGGCCCGGGCCCGCGCTAGGCGGCCTTCTGGGAGGCGGCGGCGTCCGGGTTCAGGTCGGTGAGGCTCAGGCGGTATGCCGGGGCCTCGGGGAGGACCACGCGGCGGGTGGTGTGCGGGCCGGGGGCGACGTGGAGGAGTTCGCCCGGCTCCATCAGGCGCCAGTGGGGGTTGTCGTCCATGCGCTCGCTGGCGATGACGACGGCCGGGTGGCCGGCCAGGTGCGCGGAGTGGACGCGCATGCGCCCCCGGCTGCCGCTGTGGTCGAGGTGCCGTCCGCCGTGCGGACCGCCCGCCGGGCGCTCCAGCACGTACAGCTCGTGGGTGTCCGGGTAGCGCAGCGCCCACAGGTCCGTGGACGTGACGAGGACGAGGTTGAGGGCGTAGACGGGCAGGTTGCGGGCGATCCAGCGGGCGGCGTGCTCGACGCCGGCGCCGACGTCGCCGCCCCTCTCCCTCGTTTCGCGGGTGATCAGGGCGAAGAACCGTTCGGAGTCGGTGTCGCCCTTGACGAGGGAGCGGTCCTCGCCCAGACGGGCGTCGAGCGCGTCGAGGCCCTCGATGACGCCGTTGTGGGCGAACAGCCGGCCGTCCTGTGCGAAGGGGTGGGTGTTGCGGGTGTCCAGGCTGCCGGTGGAGGCGTAGCGCACATGGGCGACGAAGGTGGCCGACCGCACCTGCCGGGCCTCTTCGGCGAAGGCGCGGTCCCGGTAGGCGGCGATGGGTGCCTTGTCGACGCGCGGGGTCCCGTCCGCCGCGAAGTGGCCCAGGCCGGTGCCGTCGGGGTCCTTGCGGCTCTGCCGGCTGAGGCTGTCGGGGGCGTCCAGCAGCCAGAACGTCGCGGGACCGCGCTGCGGGGCACTGCTGAGACCGAACAGGCGACACATGGTTCTTCTCCTTGGTCGCCAGGCGGCCGGCCCGCGCCCGCAGGCGAGAGCACGGCCGTCCGGTGGTGGGTGGTCAGTGACGGCCGGGGCGGCGGGGGTTCTTGGTCTCGGCGCCGTGGGCGAAGCCGCCGGCGTCGTCGGCGTCGCGGTGCGGCTCGTGCTGCTTGTCCAGCCGGGTCAGGGCCCGGCCCAGGTCGTCCAGGAGCAGGTCGGCCAGGTCGTGGCTGAAGCCGTTGCGGACCACGACGCGCAGGACGGCGAGGTCCGTACGGTTCTTCGGGAAGGTGTAGGCGGGCACCTGCCAGCCGCGTTCGCGCAGGGCGGCGGAGACGTCGAAGACGCTGAAGTGGTCGATGCCGTCCCGGATCCGGAAGGCGAAGACGGGGATGTCACCACCGTCGGTGATCAGCTCGAACGGCCCGAGCCCGGCGATCTCGGCGGCCAGGCGAGTGGCGACGTCGCGGCAGGTCAGCTGGACCCGCCGGTAGCCCTCGAAGCCGAGGCGGAGGAAGTTGTAGTACTGCGCGACGACCTGGGCGCCCGGGCGGGAGAAGTTCAGCGCGAACGTGGGCATGTCCCCGCCGAGGTAGTTGACGTGGAAGACCAGGTCGTCGGGGAGGGCCTCCCGGTCGCGCCACAGCGCCCACCCGACCCCGGGCATGACCAGGCCGAACTTGTGCCCGGAGGTGTTGATCGAGGCGACCCGCGGCAGCCGGAAGTCCCACTCCAGGTCCGGGTCGAGGAACGGCGCGATCATCCCGCCGGACGCCGCGTCGACGTGGACGGGGATGTCCAGGCCGGTCCGGTCCCGCAGGCCGTCCAGCGCCGCCGCGATGCCGGCGACGGGCTCGTAGCTGCCGTCGAAGGTGGAGCCGAGGACGGCGACCACGCCGATGGTGTTCTCGTCGCACAGCTCCACCGCCGTCTCGGGGGTGAGGTGGTAGCGGTCGCCCTCCATGGGCACGTAGCGGGCCTCCACCTCGAAGTAGTCGGCGAACTTCTCCCAGCAGATCTGCACGTTGATGCCCATGACGAGGTTGGGCCGGTCGGTGGGCCTGCCCTCGGCGCGGCGCCTGTGCTGCCAGCGCCGTTTGAGCGCCAGCCCGCCGAGCATCGCCGCCTCGCTCGACCCGGTGGTCGAGCAGCCGATCGCGTGGTGGGGGTCCTCGGCGTGCCAGAGCCGGGCGAGCATGCGCACGCACCGGTTCTCGAGCCCCGCGGTCTGCGGGTACTCGTCCTTGTCGATCATGTTCTTCTCGGTGCACTCCGCCATCAGGCGCCGCGCCTGGGGTTCGGCCCAGGTGGAGACGAACGTCGCCAGATTCTGCCGGGCGTTCCCGTCGAGCATCAGCTCGTCGTGCACCACCTGGTAGGCGGTTTCCGGATGCATCTGCCCGTCCGGCAGCGTGTAGCGCGGGACCCGGACGGGCTCCCGGCTGAAGACCGGATTGACCTCCAGGTCCCTGCTCTCGCCGCGGTCGTCGCGCTTCGCCGCCATACGCGCTCGGTCCTCTCCGCCCCTCCGGTGGACGTGGCCGGTCACCGTCGGGCAGTCATGACGCATCGCATGCACATGGCTTCCCATGGTAGCGGCCGTTGTCCTTCCCCGGCCGGTACGGCCCGGCCTCAGGCGGCGGGTGGTTCCGTGCGGGACGCGGCCGGGGCGGGACTTCCTCTCCCCGTCCCGACGGCGGATCCGTGCGGCCGCTCCCCGGCCCGGCTGCCGTCGAACTCCGGCGCGGCCTCGCACGGACGTACGCCGCTTCCCCCGGGAGGACGGCCGTCCCCCGGCGCGCCCTGCCCGCCGCGGCCGAGGGGTAGACCCGCTCCATGGGGACTTCCGAGGAAGCCCGGGGCCCGCTCGCCCTGCCGCCCGTCGCCCTGACGTCCTTGTGGACGCTGCACCACCGGGCGTCGGCCGCCCGCCGGAACCCCCGCTCCTCGACGACCCCGTCGCCGTCGGACTGGTCGACCGGTGCGCCTGGCCGGTACGCGGTGACCGAGCGTCCCATCGGCCCCTACACGTGGGGGAGTTCCGCGGCGGTCCGCGCCCCTGCACCTCGCGCAGCGATCGCGGCCGGTGCGGAGGGTGGTCATGCCGACCTTCGTCCGCCTGGACGTCTCCGGCCGCGGGCGGGACGTCCCGGCGGCCGGCCGCCGCCGGCCGGGCAGTAAGGTGCGGCCTCAGAGCCCGGCCACCGGACGGCGGAGGATGAACATGGCGTACTACGTGCTGGAATACGCGCTCGTCGACGACTACGTCGAGCGCCGGGCACCCCTGCGCGAGGAGCACCTGGGGCTCGCGCGGGAGGCGCACGAGCAGGGCGCACTGGTCCTGGCCGGGGCCCTGGACGGGCCCGTGGACCGGGCGTTGCTGGTGTGGCGGGTCGATGACCCGTCGGTCGTCGAGGAGTTCGCCGATCGGGACCCTTATGTGCGGCACGGACTGGTCACACGGTGGTCCGTGCGGCCGTGGACCGTCGTCGTCGGGTGACGCCGTGAGGCGACGCCGGGCGCGTCGACGGCGCTCAGTCGCGCGAGTTGCCGAACAGGATGCGGTATCCGATCAGCAGGACGAGCGAGCCCCCGATGGCGGCGGCCCAGGTGGCCGCGTCGAAGAAGTGGTGGGTGACCGACCGGTGCAGGAACTTCGCCGACAGCCAGCCGCCGATGAACGAGCCCGCGATGCCGATCAGGGTGGTGCCGATGAGGCCGCCCGGGTCCCGGCCCGGGAGCAGGATCTTCGCGATCGCTCCGGCCAGCAGGCCCAGGACGATCCAGCCGATGATGCCCATGTGTGTTCCTCCGCCCTTTCCGGGGTGGCCGGCGCACGCGCCGCCGTTGGTCGTCGATGGTGAGAACGGTCGGGTAGGAGAACGGTCGGAGCCACCCCTACGGTTCCCCTGTTGCGCAAGCGCTAAAGTATGGGCGTCAGGCGGTGACATGGCGACGTGCCGGGGCGACATGACGTTCCCCCAGGTGAGAGCCGTCGTGTCAGCAGGAATCAAGGGAATCGACGGAAACGGTCGAGCCGGTCCCGAGCGCATCCGGTGCGGTGCGCCGCGCGGGGCCGGAGCGGTTGTGAGGGAAGGGAGAGGGGTGTGGCGGGTGTGGCCCTGACCAAGGGCGGCAACGTCTCGCTGAGCAGGCAGGCCCCCGGGCTGACCGCGGTGACGGTCGGACTGGGCTGGCAGGCGGCCCCGGGATGCGACCTGGACGCCAGCGCGCTGCTGTGCGGCGGGTCCGGGAAGGTGCTCTCCGACGGGCACTTCGTCTTCTTCAACAACCTGACCAGCCCGGACGGTTCCGTCCGGCACGCCGGGGACGCCGGCGGCGCCGGCCCGGCGGGTGACGCCCAGCGGATCCACGTCGACCTCGGGCGGGTCCCGGCGGACGTCATGAAGATCGTCTTTCCGGTGTCCCTGTACGAGGCCGAGGCGCGCGGCCAGGACTTCCGGCAGGTCCGCGGCGCCCACATCCGGGTCACCGACGGGGAGGGCGGGGCCGAACTGGCCCGCTACGAGCTCGCGGCCGGGGACGCCGGGGACGAGACCGCGATGGTCTTCGGGGAGCTGTACCGCCACGGCGCCGAATGGAAGTTCCGGGCGGTGGGGCAGGGGTACGCCTCGGGGCTCGCGGGGATCGCCGCGGACTACGGGGTGGACGTGCTGCGGGACGCGGCGGCGGCGCCTGCCACGTCGGTTCCGCCCGTGACATCCGCCGAACCCGCCGCGTCCGCCGCGCCCGCGCGGATCCACAAGGCAGCCGACGGTGCCCCGGCCCCGGCGGCGATGGCCGCCCCGACGCCGCCCCCGGCCCCGGCGTCCACCCCGACACCGACGGTCGTCGTCCCCTCGACGCCCCACAGCGCGCCGACGATTGCGGCGGCACCCCAGCAACCCCCAGGGAGTTCTTCCGTGACCTGCTTCTTCGACCCCAGCCATGGCCCCGGCATGACGACGGTGTCCTGGTCGCCGCAGTGGGGCGTGCCCCGGCCGGTCCAGGCGTGCGGCGGCTGCGCGCACCGTGTGCAGACCACGCCGCCCCCGTACTACACCCCGCAGCAGCAGGGTTACCCCCAGCCGGGTTACCCGCAGGCCGGCTACCCCCAGCCGCAGCAGCAGGGTTACCCGCAGCCCCAGCAGCAGGGCTACCCCGCCCCGCACGCCGACCCGCAGCAGGGCGGCGGGCAGCAGGGCGGGCGCCGGTTCGGCGCGGGCGCGCTCATCGGTGCCGGTGCCGCCGGTCTCGTCGGCGGTGCGCTGCTGAACGAGGCGTTCGACGACGACGAGCCGGACGTGATCGTCAACAACTACTACGAGGACTGACGGCCCTGCCACCGCTGTTTGTTCCCCACTTGCGCAATGCGTAAAGTGTCCCCATGGCGGGAGACGGCGTGCGGGGGCAGGAGACGGCGGTGCTGGCCGGCGGGCCGGCCGACGGCATGAGGATCACGGTGGCCGACCGGCCGGCGGTGCTGCAGGTCACCCGTCCGTGCGTCGTCGAAGTCCCCTTCGGTGACGTGCGCGTGGACGGGCTGTACGTCTACCGGCGCGACCTGCGCGTGGACGAAGAGCCGCTCCGCTACGGTTTCGACCCGGCCAGCCCGTAACCCCTCCCCCTCGCGGACCGCCCGTGCGGCAGGACGATCTCCGGCTCGCGCGGTTGCCCGGTTGCGCAGTTGGGCAAGTCATGTGCGCGACCCGGCGACCGCTCGTCGCCACCACGCGTCGCGACGACTCGTCCGAAGGGGGCTGCGGATGGCGCGGGACAGGACGACACCGACGGCCGGCGGCGACCTGATCGTCGGTGCTGCCGTGGCCGAAATCGAGGGGCTATACACGGAGTTGCTCGGCGGGCGCGGCGAGCGGCCCCGGGACCGCGTCCTGGCCGACCTCGCCCGGGCGGGCCACCGCCTCGCCTCTGCCGCGCTCCCACCGCAGGGCGCGCGGGGCGCCGGTTCCGCACGCCCGCGCTCGCGCCGGGAGCGCCGGCGCTTCCTGGCCGCCCGTGGCGCCGACATGTGGCTGACGTTCGTCCTGGGCGGCGGCGAGAGCGGCGGCGGTGGCGGGGAGGGGCGCGGGAGACGCATCCTCCGCCGTCGGTCGTCGGCCGGGTCGCCCGGCAACCGCCCCTCCTGAGGGCTTACGGCAAGGGGCGAGGGTCCGGGTGCGCACCCCTTTCATTCATGATCTACGGTTTCCCACAGTTGATCACCCACGCCCCCTATCGGACGAAACGAGACACCGGTGCCGTACCAGACCAGCCCCCGACGCATAGGCGCCGTCGCCGCCGCCCTGCTGCTGCCGGTGCTGCTGACGGCGTGTTCAAAGGACCGGGGCGACGGCTCCGGCGCATCCTCCGACGGCAAGCCGGGCTCGGTGAAGGCGGCGCTGGCGGAACTGCCGGTGAAGAAGGCGGCGCCGAAGACCGGTTACGACCGGAACAAGCACTTCGGCCGGGCCTGGTCGGACCGGACCGACGCCCCCGGCTCCGGCAACGGCTGCGACACCCGCAACGACATCCTGCGACGCGACCTGAAGAACCCGAAGCTCGACGGCTCCGCGCGATGCACCGTCACCTCCGGCACCCTCGCGGACCCCTACACCGGCAAGACCATCCGCTTCCAGCGCGGCGCCCGGTCCTCGGCGGTGCAGATCGACCACGTCGTCGCCCTCTCCGATGCCTGGCAGACCGGCGCCCAGAAGCTCTCCCAGGCGCGGCGCGAGGCCCTCGCCAACGACCCGCTGAACCTCGTCGCCGCCGACGGCCCGGCCAACATGGGCAAGGGCGACAAGGACGCCGCCGACTGGCTGCCCGCGAACAAGACCTACGCCTGCGACTACGTCGCCCGGCAGATCGCGGTGAAGCGCCAGTACAAGCTGTGGGTGACGCCCGCCGAGCACGACGCGATGACCAAGGTCCTCCGCACCTGCCCCGCCCACCCGGTGCCCACCGCGAAGAGCCCTGAGGTCGCGCTGAAGCACTAGTGACAGGCGATGACGACGGAGAAGCATTGGTCGTCGTCCACGCTCCCGCTCGACGGGGTGGCGGTGCGCACGAAGACGCGGTTGGTGTTCACCAAGCCGACCAGGATCGACGCGGTGCCGGGCCCGGGTCACCGCCGTCTGCGCCCCGCGGACCGGGCCGCCCGGCGGCGGGCGGCGCGGTCCGAGGCGGGAGTGGCGGGGGCGCCCGGAGTGTCGGCCGGCGTGGTGGCCGGGGTGTCGAGGTAGGTGGCCAGGGTGGCGACGGTGGGGTGGCGGAAGAGGTCGACCATGGAGAACTCGCGGTCCAGGGCCGCCTGGAGGGAGCCGTGGACGCGGGCCATGAGGAGGGAGTGGCCGCCGAGGTCGAAGAAGTTCTCGTCCGGGCCCACCCGGTCCACGCCCAGGACCTCGCACCACACCCGGGCCACCAGCCGCTGGGTCTTCCCCGCCGGGACCGCGCCCGGGTCCGGGCGGTCGGCGCGGTGGAGGGCCGCGCGGTCTACGGAGCCGTCCGGGGTGCGGGGGAGAGAGTCGACGGTCACCTGACGGGTGGGGAGGAGGGTGCCGTAGCGGTCGGTAGGGGCGCGTTGCGTGGTGGGGCGCGGTTCCGTGTAGGCCGCGAGGGCCGTCGCCGGGCGGGCCGGGGCGTCCAGCGTGCCGCGGATCCACGGGCGGGCCGGGTCCAGGCCGACCAGGACGTGCGGCCGGTCCAGGCGCAGCGCGTGGACGAACGACCGTACGCCCTCGGCGCGGCCGATCGGGCGGTAGCCGCGGGCGCGGCCCGGCTCGGCCAGGTCGCGGCCGGCGCTCATGCCGGTCTCGTCCCAGAGGCTCCAGGCGACGGCGGTGAACCGCCGGCCCTGTGCGCGGCCCGCGCGGGCCAGTGCGTCGAGGTGGGCGTTGGCCGCCGCGTAGGCGCTGACCATGGCGCCGCCGAAGGTGCCGTTCACGGACGAGAAGGTGATGAGGGGGGTCTCCTCCGCCGCGTCGCCGAGCGCGTCGAGCAGGGCGCGGGTGCCGAGGGTCTTGGGGGCCAGGACCTCGGCCAGCTCCTCCACCGACTGCTCCAGAAAGGGGAGTCGGCGGAACGTGCCCGCCAGGTGCAGCACCGCCGTCGGCGTGAGCGACCAGCGGTCGGCCGCCTTGCCGAGGGCCGTGCGGATCTCGTCGGCGCGGGTGGTGTCGGCGGTCGCGTACAGCACGTGCTCGCTCCTGGCGCGCAGCGCGCGGTACGCGGCCAGGCGCCGGCCGGCCGTGGTGTCCGCAGCGGCGGGGTCGTCCGCCGTGCCCTCCGGCGGGAGGCCGGTACGGCCGAGGATCAGCAGCCGGGCGTCGTACGCGTCCAGCAGGTGCGCGCAGATCTCCGTGCCCAGTCCGCCCAGTCCGCCGGTGACGACGACGAGCCCGCCGCGCCGGAACGGCGCCGGGGTCGGCGTGCCGGCCGGGGGCCGGAGGGCCGCCAGGCGCGGCACGGTACGGACGCCGTCCCGGACGGCGGCCTCCGAGTCGCCGCGACGAGCGGTCAGTTCCGCCAGAACAAACGGCAGTTGGTCATCCGCCGGGGCTTCCTGAAGGTCCAGGTGGGTGACGTCGAGCCACGGCAGCTCCTGCCCGAGGCTCGTCAACAGGCCCAGCCTGGACGCCCGTTCGCAGTCGACCACGTCACCCGGTGTCACGTGCTGGGTGTGCCGGCCGACGACGCGCAGGGTCACCCGGGCGTCGCCGGCTCGCCGGGCGGCGAGGGCCTGGACGAGGTGGACGAGCGCCGCCGTCTCCGGCGGAACCGTGCTGCCGGGCGGAGCCGGCGGGGCGTACGTGGTGAGGTCGAGGACGTCCGTCACCGTACGGCCGTCGGCCGCCAGGGCGTCCAGAGCGCGGCCGTGGTCCTCCGCGCGGTCGAGGCGGACGCGGAAGCGGTCGTCGGCGACGCGCGCGTACTCCGTCCCGGCGTCGACGCGGACGACGCGCGGGCCCCGCGCGGCGAGGTCCGGCAGCAGGCGGTCCGCCAGGCCCAGCGGGTCGGCCAGCACCAGCAGCGTCCCGCCCGGGTCCGGCGCGGGGGCGGGCAGCGGGCGGGCCGGCCGCCAGGCGCGCTCGTGGAACCAATTGGGCAGCGTGGTGCGCTCGTTGCCCAGCAGCAGGTCCACCTCGGCGAGGACGGCGTCGAAGCCGCCGGAGTGGAAGCGGCGGCGCAGCGCGGCCCGCTGGATCTTGCCGATCTCCGTCTTGGGCACGTCCTCGCGGCGGACGGGGACGACGTGGCGCGGGTTGAGGCCGGTCCGCCGGACCAGCAGGGAGCGGATCTCTCGGATCGTCGCGGCGACGTCCGCGCCCGGCGCCGGGTGGAAGAACACGGCCAGGCCGTCCGTCGTCGCCCCGGCGTCCCGGACCGCGCACGCGGCGGTGAACGAGTTCTCGACCCGCTCCAGTTCCTCCACCACCGACTCGATCTCGTGGCAGTAGTGGTTGACGCCGTTGATGATGAGGACGTCCTTGGCGCGGCCGGTGATGGTGACCGCGCCGTCCCGGACGACCCCCAGGTCACCGGTCTCGAACCAGCCGTCGGGGGTGAAGGAGGCCCGGTTCTCCGCCTCGTTGTCGTGGTAGCCGGAGGTGACCGTCGGGCCGCTGACCTGGAGCCGGCCGGGCACGCCCTCCGGCACGGTCTTCCCGGCGTCGTCGACGATGCGCAGAGTGGTGCCCGGCAGCGGGCGGCCGACCTCGGTGAACGGATCGGTGTCGGACGTCGTCGCCAGGGTGAAGGCGTCGGAGTAGGTGACCGCCGACGAGGTCTCGGACATGCCCCACGAGGGGCGCATGGCGGTGGCGGGCAGGCCGAGCGGGGCGAGCGCCTGGAGGAAGCGGCGGGCGACGCGCGGCATGATGGCCTCGCCCGCGTTCTGGATGTAGCGCAAACAGGACAGGTCCCAGCCGCGCCCCGCCGCGTCCGCCGCACGGTCGTTGACCAGGCCGAAGGCGAAGTTCGGCGCCCAGGTGAGGGTCACCCGGTGGCGGTGGACGACGTCGAGCCAGCGCGGCGGGTCCTCCAGCACCCAGCCGGTGGGGGCGTGTATCTGGCGGTTCGTCAGGTAGACGTCGCGGACGTGGAACATGACGATCCCGCCGACGTGGTCGAGCGGCATCCAGTTGAACGTGACGTCCTCGGGCCCGAAACCGTTGGCGGCGGCGGTGCCGGCGCAGCGCGCCAGGATGTTGCGGTGGCGCAGCGGCACGGCCTTGGGGGTGCCGGTGCTGCCGGAGGTGAGCAGCAGCAGGGCGACGTCGTCGGACGCGCACGAGTGCTCGGCCCGGTCGGGAGCGTGGCCGCGCAGCTCGTCGAGGACGCCGAGGCGCAGGGCGGCTCCCCAGCCGCGGCGGGCGGCGAGGCCGCGCAGGCCGCCGGCGGTCGCGGCGTCGGCGAGGATCGGAGGGCGGTCGAGCAACTCCCAGGCACCGGCCAGGCGTTCGACGGACGCGGTGTCCTCGGTGTAGCCGTCGGAGGGGGCGAGCGGGACGGGGACGAAGCCGCCGAGGAGGCAGGCCCAGAAGGCGGTGAGGAAGTCGCGGTGGCCGGGGCACTGCAGGACGGCGCGGTCGCCCGGGCGCAGCCCGAGAGCGCGCAGGCCGCCGAGCACACGGGCCGCCTCCTCGGCCAACTCCGCGTACGACAGCTCGTGTTCGGCACCGTGCCGGTCGACGATCACGATGCCGCCCCGGCCCTCGCGTGCCGCGCGGTGCAGGGCCTCCGGCAGGGTCCGGACGGACGGCGCGACGGCCGGGGGGCCGGCGGCCACCGCCGGGCGCCCGCCGTCCGCCGGGGCCGGCGGGCGCGAGGCCTCCTCGTCGGGGTCCGGCTCCCGCCGGTCCTCGGCGGCGGGCAGCGGGACGTGGACGCGCTCCTCCGGCTCCGGGGCCGCCTCCTCGACGAGGACGGCGGCGGCCGGACCGCCGGGAGCCGCCGTCAGCTCCCGTTCCCAGGCCCGCGCGGCGTCCTCGTCCACGACGGGCAGCGCGGCGAGCGCGGCGGTGTCGAGCCGGCCGGACCGGTCGCGGGGGAGGGTGGTCACGGGCACCACCGTGCGCGGCGCGAGGGGAGCGGGCAGCAGCGCGGCGGCCCGTTCGAGCGACCGGCGGGCGGAGAACGGGCCGGTGGGCACGGCGTACGCGACGAGCTCCTCCACCCCTTCGGCCGTGGTCCGGGGCAGGACCGCGCAGGCGGCGAGGGTCTCGTCGGCGAGCAGGGCGTTCTCGACGGCCGGCAGGTCGACGGCGTATCCGTCCAGGCGCGGTGGCGCGTCGTCGGCGACGGCGAGCCGCCCGTCGTGGAGCCGGCGCCCGCGCCAGGGCGTGGGCTCCGGGGCGGCGGCGCCCGGCCGGTGGACGGACAGCAGGCCGGGGACTCCGCCGGGCAGCGGCCGGCCGCGATCGTCGGTGACGGTGACGTGCCGGTGGTCGCCCTGCCCGGCGGCGAGTTCGGCGTCGGTAAGGCCCGGGCGGCAGTGCAGGGAGGCCACGCAGCCGGCCGCCTCCGGCAGTACCCACACCCGGTGCAGGACGGTCTCGGGGCGGGCGGCGAGGAAACGGCCGGCGAGCCGGGCGGTGAGCCGGCCGCCGTCGGTGAGCACCAGGCGCAGCCTGAACGGACGTGTGGAGCAAGCGAGTTCGTTCAACGCGGAGGGCGGCAGCAGGGCGACGGTGACCCCGCCGTCCGCGATCCGCTCCGGGCCGGTGTCCGGCGCGGGGTGCACGGCGGCGCCGTACAGCAGCGGCCACAGCAGGGCGTGCACCGCGTCGGGCAGCGGTGCGGTGCGGTGGTGCAGGACCGTGTCGCCGGCACCGAGGCGGCCCAGCTCCTGGAGCCGGGCCAGGGTCGCGCACAGCGCGGCGTGCCCGTACTCCACCGGCCCGGCGGCACCGCGCAGGACGAACGCCGGATCGGTGCCGCGCGGCCCGTCCGCCGGGCCCGGGGGCGTCCCGGGCGCCTCGCGGTCGAGCGCGGCGAGGCCGAGGGCTCCGACAGCCGCGGGGAGCGCCGCCGGGCGGTCGGTGAGGACCGTTCCCGTACCCGTTTCGGCGAGCCACGCGCGGGCGGCCGCGACCGGCAGGTCCGGCTCGACGGGCACGCAGACCGCGCCCAGCGCCAGCAGCGCGAGCGTCGCCGCCGCGGCGTCGGGGCCCGGCGGGAGGTGCAGTCCGACGCGCGTACCACGGACGACGCCTCGGGCGGCGAGCCGGCCGGCGAGGGCGTGGGCGCGCTCGGAGAGCCGCGCGATGGTCGTCGGACAGGCGCGGCCCCCCGGGTCGGCGGCGCCGGCAGGGGCATCCGGGGTGTGCCGGTCCCGCTCGGCGAGCTCCGTCGCGGCCGGCTCGCCGCCTGTGCGGGGAGTGGCGTCCCGGATGCCCCGGCCCGGCTCGGCCCCGAGCGCACCCCCCGCGAACGCGACAGCCCCCGGCTCCCGCCGGACCCGCTCGGCGAAGACGGCCGGCACGGTCGTGTCCGGGTCGGCGGGGACGCGCGCGGCGGCCGTCGCCCCGGCACCCGTCGCCGTGTCGTCCGCCGGCTCGTCGTCCGTGAACGGCAGGTCGGCGACCGGGGTTTCCGGCGCCCGGACGGCCGCCGTCAGCAGGCGGCGCAGGCGGGACGCCGTACGGACGGCCGTCTCGTCGTCGAACAGGTCGGTGCCGTACACCAGGGACCCGTGCAGCCGGTCACCGTCCTCCCAGAGGTGGAACTCCAGGTCGAAGCGGGTGGAGTGGCGCGGCAGGGGCTCGGCGCCCAACCGGGCGCCCGGAAGGGGGAAGTCGAGGCGTGGCGGGTTCTGGAGGGCGAACATGACCTGGAACAGCGGGTTGCGGCCGGGGTCGCGCTCCGGCTGGAGCACCTCGACGAGCTTGTCCAGCGGCACGTCCTGGTGGTCGTAGGCGCCGGTGCAGACGCGCCGCGTGCGGGCGAGCAGCTCGGCGAAGGTCGGCGCGCCCGACAAGTCGCCCCGCAGCACGAGGGTGTTGACGAACAGGCCGAGCAGCGGCTCGGTCTCCGGTACGTCGCGGCCGGCGATCGGGGAGCCGACGAGGATGTCGTCCTGCCCGGTCCAGCGGTGCAGCAGGGCGGTCACCCCGGCCAGCAGCGTCATGAAGAGGGTGGTGCCGTGGGCGCGGCCGGTGGCGCGCAGCGCGCGGGTCAGGTCGTCGGGCAGCTCGAAGTCGACGCGGGCGCCGCGGAAGGACTGGACCGGGGGGCGGGGGCGGTCCGTCGGCACCTCCAACGGGGGCAGGATCCCGGCCAGTCGCTCCCGCCAGTAGTCCAGGCGGCGCTCCAGCCCCGCGCCGTCGAGCCGTTCCCGCTGCCACTCGGCGAAGTCGGCGTACTGGATCTCCAGCGGTTCCAGGCCCGCCGGCTCGCCGGTGCGGTGCTCGCGGTAGAGGGCGGCGAGTTCGCGCGTCAGGATGTTGAGCGACCAGCCGTCGGTGACGATGTGGTGGAGGCAGAGCAGCAGCAGGTGCCGGTCCGGGGCGGTGGTCAGCAGGGCGGCGCGGAACAGCGGCCCGGCCGTCAGGTCGAACGGCCGGCCCACCCACTCCAGGGCCCACGCGTGCTCGGCCTCGGCCGCACACTCCGCCGTCTCCAGCCGGACGGCGCCGGTGGGCGCGACCAGCTGGTGCGGCTCGCCGTCGCGCTCCGCGAACGTCGTGCGCAGGATCTCGTGGCGGGCGACGACGCCGTCGAGCGCCGCCTGGAGGGCGGCGGGGTCGGCCTCGCCGGTGAGCCGCAGTGCCAGGGGGATGTTGTAGTACGGGTTGCCGCGGTCGAGGTGGTGGAAGAACCACATCCGCTGCTGGGCGTAGGAGGCCGGGAAGAGCAGGGTGTCCGGGTCCTCCGGCGTGGTGGGGGCGGTGCTGGGCTGGCTGGTGTCGGCCGGGGACACGGCTACTCCGTCCTGTGGTCGCGGGTGGTGCCGGCGGCGGCCCGGGCGCGGCGGGCGCTGGGCCGGATGCGGGGCGCGGCCCCGGCGGTGGGCGCGTCGAGCAGCGGGACGAGCTGGGCGACGGTGGGCGCGTCGAAGATCCGTTGCAGCGACAGTTCGACGCCCGTGGTGTCGCGCAGCCGCGCGAACAGCTGCATGGCCAGCAGCGATTCCCCGCCGAGGTCGAAGAAGTTGTCGTGCACGCCGATGCCGTCGATGCCCAGGACGTCCTCCCACAGCCGGACGACGTCCTTCTCCCGATCCGTGCCGGGCGGGGCGTAGGGGACGGAGAGCGCGGGCCGCTGGTTGAAGGAGCGGCCGGCCGGAGCGGCGGCGGGGGCCTCCGGCGCGGTGGAACCGGCGCGGCGGGCCGCCACGAGCGTGTGGTCGGCGCCGTCCGCCCCGCCGTCCCGGGGGAAGGCGGTGACGTCGGCGAAGCCCTCGGCCGCCAGCAGCCCGGTCCACTGGTCCGCCGTGACGAGGGGGGAACCCTCGCGCAGATCGTCGTCGAAGTACCACCAGCCCTCGTACAGGCCGGTCGTCATCAGCGACCAGCGCTGCTGCCGCGACGCCTCCAGCAGCATCAGGACGCCGTCCGGGACGAGCAGCGCGCCCGCGTTGCGCACGGCCCGCCGCAGGTCGGGGGTGGCGTGCAGGACGTTGAAGGCGAGGACGATGTCGAACCCGCCGGGCGGGAAGCCCTGCGCGGCCGGGTCCTTGGTGATGTCGAGGACGCCGAACTCCATCCCGGCGAGCCCCTCCTCCCGGGCCCGGCGCTGTCCGTCCAGGACGAACGACCGGCCGAGGTCGGTGAAGTGGTACTGGGTGTCCGGGAGTTCGCGCAGCGCCTCCGCCACCTCCCAGGTGAGGTAGCCGCGGCCGGCCCCGATCTCCAGGATCCGCACCGGGCGGCCCGCCTCGCCGGCCAGCCGGGCGACGGTACGGGCGATCAGCCGGCGGAAGAGGGGGATGTCGCTGTAGGCGAGGCGGCGGTCGATGAGGGCGCGCTGGCGGGCGTCGTCGCCGTCGGGCAGAAGTACCTCGGTGCCGGCCGTGGTGCCGTCGAGCACCCGGGGGTAGTGCCGGACGCAGTGCTCCAGGAACGCGAGGTCCTCGGCCTGTTCGGGGTGGCCGGCGAGGATCTCGCGGGTGAGGGCGGCCGGTTGGGGTACCTCGTCGGCGGCCGGGGTGACGTGCAGGCGTCCGCCGTCCTCCCGGAGGATGCCGTCGTCGGTGAGCATGGCCAGCAGGGCGTCGAGGAACCGCCGGTAGGCGGGGACGGTGCCGAACGCCCGGTGGACGCCCTCCCGTTCCAGGACGGCGCCCAGAGCGAGCGGCAGCCCGGCGTCGCGGAGCACCGCGCACACGTGGGCGACGGCCAGCCGGTCGAGGGCGGCGGTCAGCTCCGACGGGTCGCGCAGCGGCGGGTGTTCGGCGCGCAGCCGCTGCTCGGCGAGGGTCATCCGGGGCAGTTCCGCCGCCAAGGGGACGGGGAACGCGGCGGGCCGCGGGCCGGGAGCGGGATCGCCGGCCGGCCGGTGGACGTCGATCCAGTGCCGGGCGCGGCGGAACGGGTAGCCGGGCAGCGGGACCCGGCGCGGCGACCGTCCGGCGTGCACGGCCGCGACGTCGGCCGGTACGCCGAGGGTCCACAGCCGCCCGACCGCGTCCAGCAGCGTCCGGTGGTCGGGCTCCCCCGCCTGCGGGTGCCGCATCACGGGGACGACGGGGGTGTCGCCGCCGCGCGCGCGGACCAGCCCGGTGAGGGCGCGGCCGGGGCCCACCTCCAGCAGCACCGGGTCGCCGTCGGCGAGGAGGGTGTCGAGGCCGGCGCCGAAGCGGACGGGTTCGCGGGTGTGCCGCGCCCAGGCGGCCGGGTCGGTGGCCTGCCCGGGTGTGATCCAGGTGCCGGTGAGGTTGGAGACGTACGGGATCTCCGGTGCCTTGAGCGGAAGTCGGGCGACGGCCTCGGCGTAGGTGTCGAGGACCGGGTCGAGGAGCGCGGAGTGGGCGGCGGCGCCGAAGCGGATGCGGCGGTGCCGTACCCCGTCGCGCGTCAGCCGCTCCTCCGCGCCGGCCAGCGCCTCCTCCGGACCGGCCAGCGCGCAGGCGCCGGGCCCGTTGACGGCGGCCAGCGAGAGGCCGCCGTCCAGGTAGGGGGCGACGGCGTCCTCGCCGAGGGCGACGCCCAGCATCCCGCCGGTGCCGGCCGCGCGGGCGAACAGCTCCTCGCGGCGGACCACCAGCGGCAGCAGGTCCTCGGGGGCGAGGACGCCGGACACGCAGGCGGCCGTGTACTCGCCGAGGCTGTGCCCGAGCAGCGCGGTGGGCCGGATTCCCCACGACATCAGCAGCGTGGCCAGGGCGTACTCGGTGGCGACCAGGGTCGGGAAGACCCCTTCCGGGGCGCCGGGAGCGGCGACGGACCCGGCGTCGCCGTACAGCATGTCCCGCAGGTCGCGGCCGAGCAGCGGCCGCAGCACGCCGGCGCAGCGGTCGATCTCCCGCCGGTAGACCGGCTCCCGCTCGTACAGGCCGCGGCCCATGCCGGGGTGCTGGGAGCCGGCGCCCGGGAACAGGAAGACGACGGGCCGGTCGGTGCCGGCGGGACCGGCCGCCGGGGGCGCGGCGAGCAGCCGGCGGGCCGCGTCGGCGGTGTCCGCCGCGGTGAGGGCGAGGCGGTGGGGGCGGGCGCGGCGGCCGGCGGCGAGGGTGTGGGCGACGTCGGCGAGCGGCAGGCCGGGGTGGTCCCGCAGGTACCGGCCGAGATCGCCGGCGAGGGCCGTCAGGTCCTCGGGGGTGCGGGCGGAGAGCGTCAACAGCGCTTCTCCGTCGTCCGTTCGAGGAGTCGGGCGCGCGGGTGCCTCCTCCAGGACGACGTGGGCGTTGGTGCCGCCGATGCCCAGCGAACTGACGCCGGCCCGGCGCGGCCGGCCGTCGCTCTCCCACGGCCGGGTGGCGGTCGGGACGTGGAAGGGGCCGTCCTCCAGGCCGAGCAGCGGGTTGGGGGAGCGGAAGTGCAGGGTCGGCGGGATGGTCCGGTGCTCCAGCGCCAGGACGGTCTTGATGAACCCGGCGATGCCCGCCGCCGCGTCCGTGTGCCCGATGTTGCCCTTGACCGAGCCCAGCGCGCAGAAGCCGCGCCGGTCGGTGGAGGCCGCGAACGCCCGGGTGAGCGCGGCCACTTCGATGGGATCGCCGACCGGCGTGCCGGTGCCGTGCGCCTCGACGTAGCCGATGGAGCCGGCGTCGACCCCGGCCACCGCCTGCGCGGCGACGATCACCTCGGCCTGCCCGGCGGCGCTGGGCGCGGCGAAGCCGACCTTGCGGCCGCCGTCGTTGTTGACCGCACTGCCCTTGACGACGGCGTGGATGTGGTCCCCGTCGGCCAGGGCGTCCGCCAGCCGCTTGAGCACCACGACGCCGAGGCCCTCGCCCGCCAGCATGCCGGTCGCGTCGGCGTCGAAGGGCCGGCAGTGCCCGTCGTGTGAGAACGGGCCGTCCTTGACGTACCGGTAGCCCTGCCGCAGCGCCGGGTTGAGCGAGACGCCGCCGGCCAGGGCCGTGTCGCACTGGTGCGAGAGCAGGTCCTGGCAGGCCAGGTGCACCGCGACCAGCGAGGTGGAGCAGGCGGTCTGCACGGACAGGCTGGGGCCGGTGAGCCCCAGCTCGTACGAGACGCGGGTGGCCAGCGTGCTGTTGACGTTGCCGAGCTGGGCGTGGTGCAGGGTGACGCTGTCCGCGCCGCGCAGCCGGGGGTGGACGTGGTCGAGGAAGTAACGGCTCTGCACGGCACCGGCGTAGACGCCGACGGCACCCGTCGTCGTCCCCGGACCGTAACCGGCGTGCTCCAGGGCGTGGTGGGCGCACTGGAGGAACAACCGCTGCTGTGGGTCCAGGAGTTCGGCCTCCGAGGGCGGGTATCCGAAGAACTCTGCGTCGAACTCGTCGATGCCGTCCACCACCGACGCCACCTTGACCAGATACGGGTCGTCGAGCCGCGCCGGATCGCCGCCCGCCGCCAGGTACGTCTCGTCGTCGAGGGGCGCGACCGCCTCCCGGCCCTCGGTCAGGCCGGCCCAGAACGCGTCCAGGTCCGGGGCGCCCGGAAAGCGCCCCGCCATGCCGACGACCGCGATGTCGGTCCCTTCGTCGGGCCCGTCCGCTGCGATGTCGCTGTTCACGGTCCTCACCGCGTCCTTTCCCCGGGCGCCTGCGCCCGCTGTCGCGCCGTCCGGCCGGCGGCCGCCGCGCGCCGTGCCGCTGTCTGCCGCCGGCGCTCGGCCTGCGCCCGGATCCGGTCCAGCTCCGGCGTCTCCCCGTCCTCCGCCGGCGTGCCACGGGACATCCGGGCGGCGAGGGAGGCGACGGTGGGGTGGTCGTAGAGCTCGACCAGGGGGATGTCGTGGCCGAGCCGGCTCCGGTACAGGGCCTGGGCCCGGACCAGGAGCAGCGAATGCCCGCCCAGGTCGAAGAAGTTGTGCCGGACGCCGATGTCGTCCCGGCCCAGCAGCTCGGCCCAGACGGCCGCGACGTCCCGCTCCAGGGCGTCGCGCGGCCGGACGAACGGGGTCGCCGCCTCGTCCGGGGCCACCGGGGTCAGGGCGAGGAGCGCCCTGCGGTCCGTCTTGCCCGCGCTGGTCAGCGGCAGGGCCGGCAGGACGTGCAGCTCGCCGGGGACCGCGTAGTGCGGGAGCCGGGCGGCGAGCCAGTCGCGCAGCGCGGCGACGGCGGGCGCCTCCGCCCCGGGCTCCGGGACGCACCAGGCGGCCAGCCGGTCGCCGCCCGGCGCGCCGGTCCGCAGCAGGACCGCGCTCTGCCGGACGGCCGGGTGGGCGGTGAGCGCCGCCTCCACCTCGCCGAGCTCCACGCGGAAGCCGCGCACCTTGACCTGGTCGTCGGCCCGGCCCAGGAACTCGATCCCGCCGTCCGGGCGGTAGCGGCCCAGGTCGCCGGTGCGGTACAGCCGGCCGCCCGGGGTGTCGGCGAACGGGTCGGGGACGAACGCCTCGGCCGTCCGGCGCGGGTCGTTCAAGTAGCCCCGGGCCAGCGGCATCCCGCCGAGGTACAGCTCGCCGGGCACTCCGACGGGGACCGGGCGCAGCGCCCGGTCGAGCAGGTACAGGCGGGCGTTGGGGTTGGGGCGCCCGATGGTGACCGTCGCGCCGTCCGCCCGCTCGTCGAAGACGTGGCAGCTGACGCCGATGGTGGCCTCGGCCGGCCCGTAGCCGTGGTACATCGTCGCGTCCAGCCGGTCGCGGAACCGCCGGTACAGCGCCGGGGTGAGCGCCTCGCCGCCGCACCACAGGTGGCGGATCGAGCGGGCGGTCCGCGCGATGTCGTCCCGTTCCAGCAGCACGTCGAGCATGGAGGCGACGATGTAGAGGAAGGTGACGCCCTCCCGCTCGATCACCTCGGCGAGGTGGGCGATGTCGCCGTGCGCGTCCGGGTCGGCCAGGACCAGGCGGGCGCCGTTGACCAGCGGCAGGAAGATCTCGTTGACGGAGATGTCGAAGCCCATCGGCGCCTTGTGCAGCACCCGGTCCCCGGTGGTCATGCCGAGCAGCCGGGACTGCCACACCAGGCGGTTGGAGATGGCCTGGTGACGGATCATCACGCCTTTGGGGGTTCCGGTGGAGCCCGAGGTGTGGATGACATAGGCCATGTTTTCCATGTCCACCACGGCCGGGGAGGGTTGAGCGTGGACGGGGGCGGACGGGTCGGCCAGGTCGAGCACCGGAACGTCCAGCGGCGGCGGCGCCGGGGTGGTGGCCGCGTCGGTGAGCACCAGGACGGGACGGGAGGCGCGGGCCACGTCCGCCTGCCGCAGCGCCGGCCAGGAGGGCTCCAGCGGCATGAACGCGGCCCCCGCCTTGAGCACCGCCAGCAGGGCCACCACCAGGGTGGGCGAGCGGGTCAGGTGGACGCCCACCACGCGCTCCGGCCCGGCGCCCGACGCGCGCAGCCTCACCGCGAGTTCATCGGCCCGCGCGTCGAGCTCGCGGTACGTCAGTGTGGCGTCCCGCGCGACCACCGCGACCAGGTCCGGGGTACGGGCGGCCTGCTCCTCCACCAGCCGGTGGAGGGGCCGGCTCTCGGCCGGGTCGTCGTCCGTCCGGCTCCACTCGGCCAGCGCCCGGTGCTCCTCCTCCTCGGTGAGCAGCGGCAGTTCGCTCAGCCGCCGGTCCGGGGCGAGCGCCGCGCCACGGAACAGCTCCACGAGGTGCCCGAGCAGCCGCTCGACGGCGGCCGGGGAGAACAGGTCGGCGCGGGCCGTCAGTCCGAGGACGACGTCCCCGCCGGCCTCGCGGGCCTCCAGGACCAGCGGGAAGCGGGCGGTGCCGTTGTGGTGCGGCAGCTCCTCGAACAGCACGTCAGGGGTGCGGACGCGGCTCGGCTCCGCCGTGACGAACGAGAACACCGCCTCGAACAGTGCTTGCCGGCCCACCGCACCGGCAGGCCGCAGCGCCTCGGTGACGCGGTCGAACGGCACGTCCTGATGGGCGAACGCGTCGGCGCAGACGTCCCGGACGCGGCCGAGCAGGGTACGGAAGGCGGGGTCCCCGGCGAGGTCGGTGCGGAGCACCACGGTGTTGCCGAAGTTCCCGACGACGTCCTCGAACTCGGCCCGGCCGCGGTTGACCACCGGCGAGCCGACGGCGATGTCGTGCTCGCCGGTCCAGCGGTGCAGCGCCGTCTGGTACGCGGCCAGCAGCGCGGTGTACAGGGTGACCCCGGACTCCCGGGCCAGCGCGCGCAGCGCCCCGGCGGCGTCGGCACCGAGGCGGGCGTCGCGCCGTACGCCGTCGGTGCCCGCGGCACCCGGCGCGGCGCCGCGGTCCAGGTCGGCGGGGAGCGCGAGGGCCGGCGGGTGGGGCAGCAGCCGCTCGCGCCAGTGGGCGAGTTGGCCGTCCCACGCACCCTCGGCGAGCCGGCGCGCCTCCCAGCGGGCGTAGTCGGCGTACTGGACGCGGGACCGGGCGGAGGGCGCGGGCGTGCCGCCGGTGGCCTCGGTGTAGCGGTGGGCGAGTTCGTCGAGCACCCGGCCCCACGACAGGTCGTCGAAGACGATGTGATGCACCGTCAGCGACAGCACGTGGTCGTCGGCGCCGAACCGGAACAGCCCGAAGCGCACCGGCAGTTCACCGCCCAGGTCGAAGGGGCGCCGCCCCTCCTCGTACACGGCCGCCCGGGCCCGTGCGGCGCGCTCGGCGGCGGGCACGTCCCCGAGGTCCGTCAGGGGCAGGGGGACCGGTGCCGGGGGCAGCACCCGGCGGGCGGGGGAGCCGTCGGGGCCCGCCGGGTAGACGGTCCGCAGGACGTCGTGGGCGCCCGCCAGCGCGGTGAGGGCGGTGCCGAGGGCGGCCGGGTCCAGCGGCCCGGTCAGCCGGACGCCGCCGCACAGGTTGTAGGCGACGCCGTCGGGCTGGAGCCGGCGCAGGAACCACATGCGCCGCTCGGCCGACGACAGGGGCGCGGGGGCCGCCGGGTCGCTCACCGCGACCGGGGCGAACGACGGGTCCCGGCCGGCCAGCCCGGCCTCGGCGAGCAGCAGTTCGGCGAGTTCCCGACGTTGTGTCTCGGCGGTGGGGTCGGACTGGTCCTCGGTACGCGTCACTGCGGTCCTCTGTTTCTCGCTCCGGGCCGCGGGACGGCGGGCCGGACCCCGCGGACGGACGCGGGGAGAATTTCCGGGGGAATTCCGGGGAAAAGGCGGTCACCGGTGTTCCCGGTACCACTCCTGTGGGCCTCGGCCGAACGTAACAGCGGGGCCCGCGGGCGTCGTCCAACCCGGGTAGCCATTACGGCCTCCAACCGTGGTTTCCCCTCCTCCCGATTCCTCCCGATCCGCTTGCCGCGGGCTCGGCGGGATATGTACGCTCGCGCCTCCCGCAGTACGAGGCGTGAGGTACACGGCGTGAGGTACGGGATACGGGGTACGCACGGCCGCGGCCGTCGGGCGGACCGCCCCGCGACGCCCGGCCACCGGAGCACGGGAGAGCGAGCATGACGGACGGGACGACGGCGGACCGACGGTGGACGCGACGGCATCCGGCGCTGCCGGGCGCCCCGCGCCTGGTCTGCTTCCCGCACGCGGGCGGCGGGGCGAGCGCCTACCGGGGCTGGGCCGACCGGCTGGCGCCGGAGGCCGAGGTGCTGGTGGTGCGGTACCCGGGCCGCGAGGACCGGTTCGAGGACCCGCTGGTGCCCGACATGGCGACGCTCGCCGACCGCGTCACCGCGGCGCTGCCGCTGTCGGCGGACCGGCCGCTGACGCTGTTCGGCCACAGCATGGGCGCGGCGGTCGCCTTCGAGGTGGCGCGGCGGATCGAGGCCGCGTGCCCGGGCGGGCTGGCCCGGCTGTGCGTCTCGGGCCGTCCGGCCCCGCACGCGGCCCCGGAGTCACAGGTGCACCTGCTGCCCGACGAGGACCTGGTGGAGGACCTGCGCGCGCTCGCCGGGACCTCCGAGGCGATCCTGGACGACGCGGAGTTCCGCGCCCTGTTCCTGCCGGCCGTCCGCAACGACTACCGGCTGATCGAGACGTACCGGCCGGAGCCGGGGGCGCGGATCGCGGCGCCCGTGTCGGCGTTCTGCGGCACCCATGACCCGCACGTCCGGCCGGAGGAGATGCCGCGCTGGCGGGAGGTGACGTCCGGCGGCTTCACCCTGCGGACGTTCCCCGGCGGGCACTTCTACCTCCAGGACCACCTGGACGGGATCGTCGGCGAGGTGGCGGGCCTGCTGGGGCCGGCGGGGGCGGCGTCGCTCGCGGGGTGAGCGCCGCCCCCGGCCGGCCGGGACCGGAGGCTCACGAACCGCCGGGCCCCGCCCGGTCGGCCCGTTCAGGCGGACGAGCGCTGCTCGGCCACCCCGCCCGCGACGCCGATCTCGTACGCGAGGATGACCGCGTCCACCCGGTTGCGCAGGGCGAGCTTGCGGCAGATGCGGTTGAAGTGCGACTTCACCGTGGCCTCGGACAGCACCAGCACGTCGGCGATCTGCTGGTTGGTCAGCCCCTGGGCGACCAGCCGGAAGATCTGCAGCTCGCGCGGGGTGAGTAAGGCGAGCTCGCCCGCGGGCCGGAAGGCCGCGGCCGGGTGGTCGCAGCGCAGCGCGGCCAGCACCTGGCCGACGATGTGCTCGCTCATCGCGACACCGCCGCGGGCCACGGACCGCACGCCGGAGACGATCTCCTCCGAGGACTCGCGTTTGTGCAGGAAGCCCCGGACACCGGCCCGGGCGGCCCCCAGGATCCGGCTCTCGGTCAGCCCGGTCGCGGAGGTGAGGAGGACGACGCCGGCGCAGCGGCCGGTGTGGTCCTCGACGAGGCGGCGGGCCACCCCGAGCACGTCGGGGCCGGGGAGGTCGGCGTCCATCAGGACGACGTCGGGGCGGTGGAGGCGGGCGAGTTCCAGGAGGCTGTCGCCGTTGCCGGCCTCGCCCTGCACCCGGAACGCCGGGTCGGCCTCGAACAGGGCGCGCAGTCCGCGGCGCACCAGCGGCTGTTCGTCGCCCAGCAGCAGTCCGAAGCGCGGGCCGCCGCCTCCGCTTCCCGCGCCCGGCGCGCGGTCACCCGGCCGTGCCGTGCACCTCTCCGTCCGTTCGGCCACACCGCGTACGGCACCAACGCCCCCCATTGTCACGTTCCCCCATCAGACGTCGTCGCAGGTAAACCGGCGCGTGCACCGCGCGGAACCGGAAACCTATTACCGGTCACAGCGTAGGCGAGCTTTTGCGGGTTCCAAGGGGCCGGATCATTGCGGTCGTAGATTGGCGTGAATTCCATTTGCTCTTGGTGGGGGCCTGCTGGTCCTCATGGCCGTCTTTTGGCCGAAACGCTGTCTTTGGAAGCTCTTTACGAGATGATAACCATTCCCAATGGTGTCTACATGTAATCGATATTCGGCCACCGGCGGACGGCCCGTTCCCGCCGTCGGCGGTCGACGAACCCCCTTGAGGTGGGCGACCGGGACAGATGTCCGCAAACGGCGTCCACCTGCCCGGATGCCCGCAAGGGCGTTCAAGTCAGCTGACTCGCCATCACTTCGGCGCGGCGTCCGGGGCCGGTGCGCGGCGGCCCCGGAGCGGCCGGATCAGGCCCAGTGGAGCGAGCGCAGCGCCGCGTGGTCCGGCTCGCCGCCGGGGGTGAGCGGGAAGTCCTCCAGCAGGACGAACCGGCCGGGTCCGGCCGTCTCGTCGGCCAGCCGCTCCCGCACATGGGCGCGGAGCTTCGCCGGGTGCAGGTTCTCGACCCTGCCGTACCACGGCCGGCTGACGGGCCGGCGCGGGGGAGCGGGCTCGGCCGGGAAGCGCACCTCCGGCGCGGGCCCGCCGCCGTCCGGCGTCCGCATCAGAGCGACGTCGAACGCGCCGTCCGGCAGCGAACGGGCCCAGCTCAGCCGGACGGTGTAGGGCGGCGCGGACGGGCCCTCCCCGAGCTCCCACAGGTCCTCCGGCTCCACTCCGCCGCGCGCCGCCCCGGCCGCCGCCCGGACCACCTCCCCGGCCGTCGCCGGGCGCCCGGGCCGGGACAGCAGCTCCGCGGCCCACCGGTCGGCGAGGATACGGGCGTTGGGAACGCCCAGTAGGCCCAGCGCCTCCGGGCGCTCCTCGGCCAGGCGGCGGCGCAGCTCCGGCACGCCCCCCGCGGCGGACCACGGCTCCCAGGCGGGCACCGCCGCCTCGCCGCCCGGGACCGCGTCCAGCCGGATCACCGCGTCGTAGCGGTACCGGTTCATCTCCGTGGCCCGCCGACCGCGCCGGGGCAGCACCGCCACGTGCGCGACCCTCGGCAGCCGGCCGACCAGCCCGGTGAAGTACGAGGGGTCGATGAGGAGTTCGGTGCCGGTGCAGCAGCGCCGCTCGACGAGCGCCTGCACCTTCTCGGCCGGCGCCCGCTCCGGGGCCCGGCCGAGCTCCAGGCCGGCGCAGAACGCCCGGTTCACGGCGGGTGAACGGATGTCGCCGACGAACAGGTACCCGCCCTCGGCGACCGCGTCCACCGCCCCGCGCACCACGCGGTCCAGGTACTGCTCGTCCGGGAAGTACTGCGACACCGAGTTGACGACGAAGCCGTCGACGGACCCCGGCGCCACCGCCGACAGGTCGTCGGCGGGCGCCTGGAACAGCTCCAGACCCGCCGGCGGCCGGCCGCCGAACGAGGCCCGGATGCGCTCGACGGCGCCCGCCGAGATGTCACTGGCCAGATAGCGGTCGGTGCCCTCGACCAGCCGGTGCAGCAACAGGCCCGTCCCGCAGCCCACTTCGAGCAGCCGACGGGCCCCGAGGCCCCGGATCCTGCGCACCGTGCCGTCCACCCAGTCGCGCATGTCGTCCTCGGACAGCTCGGCGCCGGTGTAACTGCTCAGCCAGCCGCGGATGTCGAACGTCGGGTCCTCGGGCTCCGGCTGGGCGTACACGTGGTCGTAGACGCCCTGCCACTCCGCCACGTACTGCCGGCCGAGCTCCGCGCCGTCGGCGGCCACGGCCTCGTTGCGGCGCGGCATCACATAGGCGGTACGGGTCCGGGTGCCGTCGGCGTGCTCGTCGGCCAGGACGGCGGAACGGGCCACGCCGGGGTGGGCGTCCAGAGCCCGCTCCAGCGCGCGCAGGCTCTCGTCGGTGATCCCCTCGGGGGCGTCGGAGTTCCGCGCGGTCGGCGTCTCCGGGGCGGGAGCGGACATGTGCTTCTCCATTTCCGGCCGGGCGGGCCCGCTGCGGGTGCCCCGGCGAATACAGGTGGCGGTGGGTTCCCGGGCGGCGAGTTCCCGGTCGGAAGGACCGGTAAAACGCCGGCCGACAGGACGGGCGCACATGCTAACCGGCGGATTTCCCGCCCGGAAGGAGTTCCGGAACGTTCCCGGCGCACCGGGGAGTTCGTCCGGACTCCGGACAACATCCTTATTTCCACTCCTGGTTGCACGGGCCAATGCGTACCCAGGTTGGACGACCGGGCCCCGGCGGCGCTGGTAGCGTCCACGCCGACCGATGCCCTGGGTGAGGGGCAGCCTGCCGCGGAATCACGACCGTCGGGGTGAGACTGAATTGTCGGACAACGTCATTGGCGAAACCCCGGCCTGGGGTCCCGCACACATAGAGGAATTGCAGCGGACACTGCTGTCGGAAACATCGCCCTTTCCCTGCACCTTCGCCGTGGCGGGAACGAAGAAGGACACCCTGCGCTACGGTTTCGTCGAATCGCTCGACGACGAGGAGAGCTGGGCGCCGCTGGGCGACCTGCTCGCCGCGTACCTGGAGCAGTACCGCGAACTCGGCCGCGAGACCTCGCTGATCGTCTTCTTCCGGCCGGACGGCGTGACCCGGACGCTGGAGCAGTACCGCGAGCGGTTCTGGGCGGTTCTGCAGCACCTGCACGACCACGACCGCGCGCCCTGGCCGGCGGACGTGCCGCAGGACACCGAGGACCCCTGGTGGGAGTTCGGCTTCGGCGGCACGTCCCTCTTCGTGGTCTGCAACACCCCGGCGCACGTGCTGCGCCGCAGCCGGCACAGCCCCGCGTTCTTCATCACCTTCCAGCCGCGCTGGGTCTTCGAGGAACTGGGTGCCGACACCCCGCCCGGCAGGGCGGCGCGGCGGACCATCCGCAAGCGGCTGAGCCGCTACGACGCCGTCGAGGCGGCCCCCGAACTCGGCTCCTACGGCGACCCGGACAACCGCGAGTGGCGGCAGTACTTCCTGGCCGACGAGCCGGAGGACGAGACGGAGCCGGGCGGGGGCCCCGCGGCGGCCCGCTGCCCGTTCCGGCACGGCGGCGGGCCCGAGGTCCCCGCGGGCCGGTCCGCGGGCGCCGGTCAGGCCACCGGCTTCGACAGCACCAGCCGCTTGACGCCGAAGATGGTCGGCGACTCGTAGGGCACCGGGGCCTCGGCGAACCGGGGCTCCGGGCAGCGCTCCAGCAGCCGGGACAGCGCGATCCTGGCCTCCATCCGGCCCAGCGGCGCCCCGATGCAGAAGTGGATGCCGTGACCGAAGGACAGATGGGGGTTGGGGCTGCGCGTGACGTCGAACGTCTCCGGGGCCGTGAACTGCCGCTCGTCGTGGTTCGCGGACAGCACCCAGGAGGCGACCATGGTGTCCGCCGGGATGTCCACCCCGCCGAGGGTGGTCTCCCGGGTGGTCAGCCGGTACGCCAGCGGAGCCGGCGGGCTGAAGCGCAGCACCTCCTCCAGGGCGGCGGGCACCCGCTTCGGGTCCGCCCGCAGCGCGGCCAGGGCGTCCGGATTGTCGTTCAGACAGATCAGGCTGTTGCCCAGGAGCAGGGTGGTGCTGATGTGCCCGGCCAGCAGCAGCATCAGCGTGATGGTGAACACCTCGCTCTCACTGAGCCGTTCACCCTCGACCTCGGCGGCCACCAGCCGGCTGAGCACGTCGTCCGACGGGTTCCGGCGGCGGTGCGCCGCGTGGCCGAGGACGTACGACTCCATCTCCAGCAGCAGGTGGTTCATCGCGTCCGGCACCTGGAGGCGGGCCGAGTCCACCGCGCCCGTGTCGTGGTGCGCGGAGACCAGCGCGTCCGCCCAGCCCCGGAACATGGCGTGGTCCGCGGCCGGCACGCCCAGCAGCTCGGCGATCACCGTGACCGGCAGCGGGTTGAAGAACGCCTCCACCATCTCGACCTCGTCACGGCCCGCCATCGCGTCCAGCAGCCCGGCCGTGATCTCCTCGATCTTCCCCTCCAGCGCCAGCACCGCGCGCGGTGTCAGCGCCTGGGAGACCAGCTTGCGCAGCTTGCCGTGGCGCGGCGGGTCGGTCACGCTCAGATGCCCCTGGAGGAGGCTGGGCACCGTCCGCTCGCCCTCCGGCGTCCGCACGGTGACCGGATTCGCCGGAACCAGCCGGCCGAAATCCGAGGAAAAGGTTTCCGCGTCCTTCAGCATCCGCTGCGTCTCGGCATATCCGAAAACCTGGTACGTCCCGGTCGCCTCGTCCCGCAGCACCATATTCTCCCGGCGGTTCGCGGCCAGCCAGCCGCGCAGCGCCCGTCCGCCGTCCGCGGTTCCGGGCGGTGGGCCGGTCACGGTCTCGGTCATGCGTTCCACACCTTTCCTCTGCGATTCCCGCGCGCCCGGTTCAGGTTCCCGGCCGGCGCAGCCACCATAACCGCCGACCGCACCCCGGCACACCATCGCAAGGCGTCAACTCCGGGTGGAGACAAGGGCTTCCAACCCTGGTTGGACGACGCCGATCCACAATGCTGGTTGAATTTCCGGCGCTTGAGGCCGCGCGCGAGCGGTGCGCCGCCCCCACCGGTGCCGCCCACCGGTGCCGAAGCCCGTGTCCCCGGTAGATGGACCACGAAAGGGAAAACGCATGAGCCCCGTCTCGCGCATCAGGAGCACACCGGACGACCCCAATGGAATAGTCCGCCAATACGCGGCGAACACCCCGTTCCGCAGCGCGACGTCGGAGGAAATGGTCAACCACGACAATCCCTTCCGCCGACCGGTCCGGCCGCACGACCTCGGATTCCTGGACTACGGCCAACCGCTGCCCGCCGACGAGGCACTGCGCCTGCGCGGACTCCTCGGCCACCGCATGCTCCGCACCGTCTACGACGCCGACCTCCTCTTCCTGCCCACCGGCGGGGAGGACCACCCCAGCCGGCAGGACGCCGCGGCCTTCCGGAGCGCGGAGAACCGTATCCTCGGCCGCAAGGCCGCCGTGGTCCTGGAGGACCACCTCTTCTCCTGGCTGGACGAGGACCGCCCCGAGCCCGCCGGTACCGGCGTCGACGCCCTCGTCCGGCACGTCCAGGGCGTCCTGGAGGAGCGGCGCGCCCTCCCCGGCCGCGCCCTGAAGGCCGCCGCGGGCTGCCGCCACCGGCGCGAGGCCGCCCTCTTCTCGCTCGTCCAGCTCACGGCCGTGCACCCCGCCGCGCTCAGCGCGGTCGGCCGCAACCTGCTCGGCGACTACGACACCGCCCACCCCGCCCTGCGCGGACTGCTCCTCGACGACTACCGCGACCGCGCCGGCCGCGCACCCCTCTACCGGCGGCTGCTCGCGGCGGCCGACCTCAGCGCCGAGCCCTACGCCTACTGGCAGTTCCTCCTCTCCTCGGCGCTCGGCACCGCCAACCACCTCCACCGGGTCGCCCACGACCACGGGCGGTTCGGCGAGTTCCTCGGCGCCTGGACCCACCACCGCCTCGACGAGGCCGTCACCGCCCCCGCCCGCGCCGACCTCGTCCGCGAGGGCCTCGGCATCGAGCACCCCGCGTACTTCGCCGACGCCCCCCGCCCGTCCGCCGACGACCTGGCCGCCCTCGTCACCGCCCTGGTGGGCCCGCTCGCGGACCGGTTCGGCGAGGAGGCCGTCACCGCCTTCCACCGCGGCTTCGAGGACGCCCGCCGGCTCGCCGCCGTCCACGACGAGGACCTCGCCGTCCAGCTCGATTGGGCCGACCGCCTCGACGAGTACCGGGTCAAGGCCGAGAAGCTCGACGCCCTCATCCGCGAGCGGGACATCGAGGTCGACCTGGAGACCTTCGTCGAGTCGCACGAGGAGACCTCCACCACCCACGTCCACGACGACCACCGGCTCGTCGTCGTCGAGGTCGGCCAGATGCACTTCTGGAACAACGTCGACCAGCAGATCCCCATGAACGAGGGCGACAAGCTCCTCATCCCGGCCGAGCGCCTGCACGGCTCGATGGTCCTCTCCGGGACCTGCACCTACCACCAGCCCGTCATCTCCGACGACCTGCTCGCCCAGGTCTGACGACCCCCGCCCGACCAGCCCCCGTCCGTCCGGCCCCCGCCCGGCACAGCGCGAAGGACTTCCGGTGACACTTCCGGTGACAGAAGACTCGGTGACTGAGAAACAGGGCGGCGACCACTACCGCGTCGTCGTCAACGACGAGGAGCAGTACGCGCTGTGGCCGGCGGACCGCGACAACGCGCCCGGCTGGCACGACGAGGGCACCACCGGCACCCGGGAGACCTGCCTCCGCCGCGTCGAGGAAGTCTGGACCGACATGCGGCCGGCGTCGCTGCGCCGGCGCATGGACGGTACGGCGGCGGACGGGACGGTGTGACGGTGACCCTGGACACCACCTCAGGCCCGGACCGCGACCGGATCGCCGTCATCGGCTTCGCCGGCCGCTTCCCCGGCGCGGACACCGCCGAGGAGTTCTGGCAGCTGCTGTGCGAAGGGCGCGAGGCGCACACCGAGTTCACCCCGGAGCGGCTGCGGGCGGCGGGCGTCCCCGAGGACCTGCTCGCCGATCCCCGGCTCGTCCGCCGCCGGCCCGTGCTCGACGGCGTCGAGCGGTTCGACGCCGCCTTCTTCGGCTACACCCCCCGCGAGGCCGAACTCCTCGACCCGCAGCAGCGGTTGTTTCTGGAGTGCTCCTGGGAGGCCCTGGAGTCGGCGGGCTGGGACACCACCCGCTTCGACGGCGCCGTCGGCGTCTTCGGCGGCGGCGGACCCACCTCGTACTGGCAGCGCCACCTGTCCGCCGACCCCCGCTACCTCCGCGAAGTGGGCGAGTTCCAGGCGCTGCTGGGCAACGAGAAGGACTTCACGGCCCCCCGCGTCTCGTACAAGCTCGACCTGCGCGGCCCGAGCGTCAGCGTGCTCAGCGGCTGCTCCTCGTCCCTCGTCGCCGTCCACCTCGCCGTGCAGAGCCTGCTCGACGGCGAGTCGGACATGGCGCTGGCCGGCGGCGCCACCGTCTACTTCCCTCAACACGCCGGCTACGTCCACACCCCCGGCGGGGTCAACTCGCCCGACGGGCACTGTCGGGCGTTCGCCGCGGACGCCGCCGGCACCGTGCCAGGCGACGGCGCCGGTGTCGTCCTCCTCAAGCGGCTGGAGGACGCCCTGGCCGACGGCGACCGGGTGCACGGCGTCCTGCTGGGCACGGCCGTCAACAACGACGGCGCCCTCAAGGCCGGCTTCACCGCGCCCAGCGTGCGCGGCCAGGCCGACGTCATCGTCGAGGCCCTGGCCGTCGCCGGCGCCGAGCCCGAGACCGTCTCGTACGTGGAGACCCACGGCACCGGCACCCCGCTCGGCGACGGCATCGAGGTCGCCGCCCTCACCGAGGCGTTCGGCTCCGAGAAGCGCGGCTACTGTACCCTCGGCACCCTCAAGCCCAACATCGGCCACACCGACACCGCCGCCGGCGTGCTCGGGCTGATCAAGGTGCTCCTCGCGTTCCGGCACGAGGAGATCCCGCCGGCCCTGCACAGCGGCACCCCGCACCCGGACATCGACTTCCCCTCCACTCCCTTCCGGGTCAGCCCCCGCGCCACGCCCTGGCCCGGGACCGGCGAACCGCGCCGGGCCGGCGTCAGCTCCTTCAGCGTCGGCGGCACCAACGCGCACGTCATCCTGGAGGAACCGCCCCCGGCGCCCGAACCGGCGGACACCCCCGAGGGGCCCGAGCTCCTCGTCCTCTCCGCCCGGACGCCCACCGCCCTCCAGCGCTCCGCCGAGGCCCTGGCCGAAGCGCTGCGCGCCGACGACGCCCCCGCCCTCGCCGACGCCGCCCACACCCTGCGCGCCGGCCGCCGGATCTTCCCCCACCGGCTGGCCGTCGTCGCCCGCGACCGGAGCGAAGCGGCGGCGGCCCTCGACGGCACCGGCATCACCCCCGTGACCGTCGGCCACGCCGACCCGTCCGCCGCCCCCGCCCTCGCCTTCCTCTTCCCCGGGCAGGGCAGCCAGCGCGCCGGCATGGGCCGCGGCCCGTACGCCACCGAACCCGGCTACCGGGCCGTCGTCGACGAATGCGCCGAACTCCTCGCCCCGCTGCTCGGCGAGGACCTCCGCACCGTGTTGTTCCCCGACGCCGGCCAGGAGGCCGCCGCCGAACGCCTGACCAGGACCCGGCTCGCCCAGCCCGCCCTCTTCGTCACCCAGTACGCGCTCGCCCGGCTGCTGGAGTCGTGGGGCGTGCGCCCGGCGGCCATGCTCGGCCACAGCATCGGCGAGTTCACCGCCGCCTGCCTGGCCGGGGTGCTGACCCTGCCCGACGCCCTCCGGGTGGTGGCCCGCCGCGGTGAACTCGTCGACCGGTGCGCCCCCGGCGCGATGGCCGCCGTGCCGCTCCCCGCCGACAGGGTCGGTGAACTCATCGCGCATGAGCCAAAGTTGGTGGTAGCCGTCGTCAACGCCGCCGACCAGACCGTGGTCTCCGGCCCCGCGGACGCCGTCGAGGCGCTCGTCGCCCGGCTGACCGCCGACGGGACCGACGCCCGGACGCTGCACACCTCGCACGCCTTCCACTCCCCGGCGATGGACCCGGCCGTGGCCGAGTTCACCGCCACCGTCGCCGGCGTCCGGCTCAACCCGCCCGCCGTCCCCTTCCTCTCCTGCGTCACCGGCACCTGGATCACCCCCGAGCAGGCCACCGACCCCGCCTACTGGGGCCGCCAGCTGCGCGCACCCGTCCTGTTCGCCGACGCCCTGCGGGCCCTGCGCCGGGAACCCGGCCGGCTGCTGCTGGAGGTGGGCGCCGGCAACACCCTGCGCGCCCTCGCCTCCCGCGACGCCGCCCCCGGACAGCCCCCGGTGATCCCCACCCTCGGCACGCGTCACGACGCCCCGGACGCCGCGCCCGTCCTGGCGGCCGTCGGCCACCTGTGGACGCGCGGCGTACCCCTCGACGCGGCCGCCCCGACGGCCGCCGGGGACCGCCGCCGGGTGCCGCTGCCCACGTACCCCTTCGAACGGCAGCGCTTCTTCGTCGACCTCCCGGCGGCGCAGGCGGCCGTACCAGCGGCCCCCGCGCAGGAGCCGGCCGCCGGGACCCCGCCGGCCGAGGAGGCGCCCGCGCTCACCGGGTACGCCCGCCCCGACCTGCCCACCCCCTACACCGCCCCCCGCACCCCCCTGGAGGAGACGGTCGCCGGCGTCTGGCAGGAGGTCATGGGCGTCACCCCGGTCGGCGCGCACGACAACTTCTTCGACCTGGGCGGGCACTCCCTGATGGCCGCCCAGGTCGTGGCCCGGCTCCAGGCCGTCCTGCCGGTCACCCTCACGGTGACCGACCTGCTAGCGGAGACCCAGACGGTGGCCGGCACGGCCGCGACCGTCGAACGGCGGCTGCACGAGAAGCTCGCCGCCATGTCGGACGACGACGCCGCCCGGCTCCTGTCGGAATAGCGGACATCCCGGAACCCAGCGGAGGTTGACGCTCACATGCCCCCATCCGGCCCCCTCGCCGACGACGCGGCGAAGCTGTCCGCGACCAAGCAGCGCCTGCTGGAGAAGTGGCTGGCCGGCGGCGGCCGGACGGCCGGCCCCACCGTCCCCCGGCGCGCCCGGCCGGACACCGCCGTGCTGTCGTTCGCGCAGGAACGCCTGTGGTTCCTGGCCCAGTTGCACCCCGGAAACCCCTACCACAACATGGTCGAGGCGATCCGGCTGCGTGGCCCCCTCGACCGGGACACCCTGCGCCGCTCCCTGGAGCACCTGCTGGACCGGCACGAGGCCCTGCGCACGGTCTTCGACGTCCACGACGGCGAACCGCGGCAGCTGTTCCCCGCCCGGCAGCCGCTCGCCCTCGCCGAGGGCGCGCCGCCGGCGCCCGGCGAGGACGTGGCGGAGCGGCTGCGGGAGGTGTCCCAGCGGCCGTTCGACCTGACCCGGGGACCGCTGATCCGCTTCGACCTCACGCCGCTGGGACAGGACGAGCACGTCCTGATGGTGACGATGCATCACCTCGTCGGCGACGGCATGTCCATGGGCATCCTCTTCCGCGAGCTCTACGCCTGCTACGAGGCCGCCACCGCCGGCCGCCCGTTCCCCCAGCTGTCCGAACCACCCGTCAGCTACGGGGACTTCGCCGAGTGGCAGCGCGGCCTGCTGCGCGGCGCGGAGCTGGAGCGGCGGCTCGCGCACTGGCGGGACGTCCTCCGCGAGCCGCTGCCGAACCTGGACCGGCTCGCCGACCGGCCGCGCCGCGGGGCCACCAGCCTCCAGGCCGTCAGCCGCGCCTTCCGCCTCTCGGCCGAGGTCTCCGACGGGCTCCGCGCCCTCGGCCGCGAGCACCAGGCGACGCTGTTCATGGTCCTGCTGGCCGGCTTCAAGACCCTGATGCACCGGCGCACGGGCGGCACCGACATCGTCACCGGATCCGTCGTGCACGGCCGCGACCTGCCCGAGACCGAGAACCTCGTCGGCTTCTTCGCCAACACCCTCGCCCTGCGCGCCGACCTGTCCGGCGACCCCTCGTTCACCGAGGTCCTGGACCGGGTGCGGCGGATGTGCCTGGAGGCGTACGCGCACCGCGACACCCCCATCGAGGTGCTGGCGGCCGAGCTCCGCCCGGGCCGCAACCACGGCGACAACCCGCTGTTCCAGGCGGCCGTCGTGGAGGAGAACGTGGCCGGCGAGGCGCGGATGGGCGACCTGGAGGTGGGCGCCTTCGACTTCGGCCTGGACACCTCGGAGTTCGACCTGGTGCTGCACTACTGGGAGACGGACGGGCGCGTCGAGGGCGGCGTCCGGGCCAGCGCGGACCTGTTCGACCCGGCGTCGGTGGACCGGTTCACGGCCGAGCTGGAGGCCCTGTTCGCCGCCGTCCTGGCCGGCCCCGGCCGCCCGGTCTCCGCGCTGCCGCTCCCCGCGGTCCCGGCGGCCCCCGCGCCGCCCGAGCCGGAGCCCGCGGCCGCGGCGGAGACGGCTCCCGGCGGACCGTCGGACCTCACCCCCACCGAGCGCGAGGTGGCCGCCGTCTGGCGGGAGGTCCTCGGCCTGCGCGAGATCGACCCCGACGAGGACTTCTTCGAGGCCGGCGGGCACTCCCTGCGCGCCGTCCGGGTCCTGCTGCGGCTGCGCGAACGGCTGGGCGTGGACCTGCCGGTGCAGGTCTTCTTCGAGGCGCGTACGGTCTCGGCGCTGGCCGCCGTCTTCGACCGGACCCGCGGCACCGCCCCCGAGCCGGCCGCGACGGGCGACGACCTCGCGGTACTCACCGCCGACGCCGTCCTCGCCCCGGACGTGACCCGCGCCGACAGCGCCCCGCACGACCCCCGCCGCACGGCCGACCCCGAGCACGTCCTGCTCACCGGCGCGACGAGCTTCCTCGGCGCCCACCTGCTCGCCCGGCTGCTGGACCGCACCACCGCCCGCGTCCACTGCCTCGTCGAGGCCGACGACCCGGCCGAGGCCGCCGACGTCCTGCGGCAGGCCCTGGCCCGGTACGGCGTCACCGTGCCCTGGGAGCGGGTCGCACCCCTCCCCGGCAGCCTCCGCGAACCCCGCCTCGGCCTGTCGCCGATCGCCTTCGCCCGGCTCGCCGCCACGATCGACGTCATCCACCACACCGGCTGCGACGCCAACCTGGCCTTGCCGTATGCCGAGTTGCGGGCGGCCAACGTCGGCGGCACCACCGAGGTGCTGCGGCTGGCGGCCCGCGAGCGGGTCAAGGCCGTGCACTACGTCTCGTCCCCCGGCGTCCTCTTCGACCGCGACGCCGAGCCGGGCACCCTGGCCCCGGACGGCCGCGTACCGGCGGACCGCGTCCTGCCCTCCGGCTACGTCCGCACCCGCTGGGCCGCCGAGGAACTCGTCGACGCGGCCCGCGAACGCGGCGTGCCCGTCTCCGTCTACCGGCCCGGCCGGCTCGGCGGTGACTCGGCGACGGGCGTCGGAGACCCCGACTTCGCCTTCGGCCGGTTCCTCGGCGCCTGCATCCGGCTCGGCGCCGTTCCCGCCTTCGGGCCGGACGCCGACTTCGACCTCGTCCCCGTCGACTACGCGGCCGCAGCGCTCACCGAACTATCCGTGAAATCACAGGCGTTGGGTGGCACCTACCATCTCGCCCACCCGGTCCGCACCCGGTTCGCGGACGTCGTCGAACGGCTGCGCGCGGCCGGGCACCCGCTGACGGAGACCGACCCCGAAGAGTGGTCGCGCGCGGTCACCGCCGACGTCCTGGACCCGGGTGCAGACGGCGACGAGTCCGTCGCCTCCGTGGCCGCCCTGGCCGGCGCCTCCCGGGGCATGCCCGGCTTCGGCAGCCTCCGCCTGGACGTCACCGGCACGCTCCGGGCGCTCGACGGCGCCGTCCCCTGCCCGCCCGTGGACGGGCCGCTGCTCGACCGCTACCTCGACCACCTCGCCGCCGCGGGCCCGCTGCCGTCGCCCGCCGGCTCCCGCACCCCCGGATCGGAGATCGTCATATGAGCGCCGAGAACGCCGAGGCCACGGTGGCGGGCCCGCGGCTGCCCCTGCTGCCGGGCGGACCCGCCGGCGCCCCCGGGACGGTCCCGCTGACCCTCGACGGATCCCGCGCGCGGCGGCTCGCCGAGCGCGCCGCCGCGCACGGGATCCCCCTGGCCGCCCTGCTCGCCGCCGCGTTCACCGAGGTCCTGGCCCTGTGGTCCAAGGAGCCGCGGTTCACCCTGTGGTGGCGGGACGGAGACGGCCGCCGGGCCGTCACCGTGGACGCCACCCCCGAGGGCTCCTTCCTCGACCGGGCCCGGCATTGCCACACGGCCCCGGCGACCGCGCAAACGCCGTCACCTGCCGTGGAGTTCGCCGACGAGCTCGACGGCCTGGCCGCGCACCCCCCGGCCGCCGCGCCGCCCGTCCTCGCCGTGCGGCTGCGGCCGGCCGCCGACGACGGCGTGACCGCCGTCTGGGAGACCGCCCCCGGCGTCCTGCCCGCCGGCACGGCGGAGGATATGGCCCACTCCTGGTCCGCGCTGCTCGCCGTGCTGGAGGAGGACGCGGACGCCTGGACGGCCCCCGGTTCCCCGGTCCGGCTGCCCGCCGCCCAGGAGCGCGCCCGCGCCGAGGTCAACGCGACGGCCGCGCCCGTCCCCGAGGGCCTGCTCCACGAGGCCGTGGCCCGCGCCGCCGCCCGCCACCCCGGCCGTACGGCCGTCGTCGCGGGCGGCCGCCGGCTGACCTACGCCGAACTCACGTCCCGCACCCGGCGCATCGGCCGCCGCCTCCGCGAACTCGGCGCACCAACCGGCGGGTTGGTGGCCGTCTGCATGGAGAAGGGCTGGGAACAGCCCGTCGGCATCCTCGGCGCCCTGGAGTCCGGCGCCGCCTGGGTGCCGCTCGACCCCAACCTGCCGGCCGAGCGCCGGGAGTACGTCCTGGAGACGACCGAGGCCCGGATCGTCCTCACCCAGCGCTCGGTGGCCGGCCGCTGGGAGTGGCCCGCCGGCGTCACCGTGCTCGCCGTCGACGACGACTCCGCGTGGGACGGCGTCGACGACGGCCCGCTGGAGTCCGCCCAGACCCCCGCCGACCCGGCGTACGTGCTGTTCACCTCCGGCTCCACCGGCCGCCCCAAGGGCGTGGTGGTCCCGCACCGCGGCGCCCTCAACACCGTCCTCGACGTCAACGACCGCTACGGCGTCACCTGCGAGGACCGCTTCATCGGCCTCTCCGCCATGAGCTTCGACCTGTCCGTCTGGGACATGTTCGGCGCGCTCTGCGCGGGCGCCGCCCTCGTCCTCCCCGACCCTGGCTCCGAACGGAACCCCGCCCACTGGCTCGACCTCGTCCGCCGGGAGCGCGTCACCACCTGGATGGGCGCGCCCGCCCTCTTCGAGCTGTTCTGCGAACAGGTCGAGCAGGACGACGAGCCGTGGGCCGACTCCCTGCGGCTGCTCATCCTCGGCGGCGACTGGATCCCGCTCTCCCTGCCCGCCCGCGCCCGGGACATCGCCCCCGACGTGCGCTTCGTCGGCCTCGGCGGCAACACCGAGGCGTCCGTCCTGTCCACCACCTACGACGTGGACGCCGTCGACCCGGCCTGGACCAGCATCCCGTACGGCAAGCCGCTCACCAACCAGACCGTGCACGTCCTCGACGCGGCGCTCCGCCCCCGGCCCGTCGGCGTCCCCGGCGACCTGTACATCGGCGGCACCGGCGTGGCGCTCGGCTACTGGCGCGACCCCGAGCGCACCGCCGCCGCCTTCCTCACCCACCCCGACACCGGCGAACGCCTCTACCGCACAGGCGACGTGGGGCGGTTCCTGCCGGACGGGAACGTCGAGTTCCTGGGCCGGGAGGACTTCCAGGTGAAGGTGGACGGCCACCGCATCGAACTCGGCGAGATCGAGACGGCGCTGCGCACCCACCCGGCCGTGGACGCGGCCGTCGTCGTCGCGCTGCCCCGGCTCGACGGCGAGCCCGGCCACCGGGCGCTCGCCGGATACGTCACCCCCGCCGGCGCGGCCCGCCCCGAGCCCGGCGCGCTCCGCGCCCACCTCGCCGAACGGCTGCCGTCCTACCTGTGCCCCGCCCACCTCACCGTCCTGGACACGCTGCCGCTGACGGCCCACGGCAAGGTGGACCGCACGGCGCTGCCCGCCCCCGGCGAGCAGCCGGCCGGCACCGAGGCCGACGCCCCGCGCACCCCGCTGGAGACCCAACTCGCCGGTCTCTGGTCGGAGATCCTCGGCGTCGACCGGGTCGGCGTGCACGACACCTTCTTCGAGCTGGGCGGCAACTCGCTGCTGGGCATCCGGGTGATGAACCGGCTGCGCGAGCGGCTGGGCGTCGACGCCGACCCGCACAGCATCTTCCGCCACCGCACGGTCGCCGAACTGGCCCGGGCCGTCGAGGGCGAGCGGGGCGGCGCCGGCGGGCACACCGGGCTTCCCCCCGTCCGTCCCGAACCCGGCGCCGCGCACGAGCCGTTCCGGCTCACCGACCAGCAGCAGGCGTACTGCGTCGGCCGCACCGGCGCCCTGTCCTCCGGCAACGTCTCGGCCCACATGTACCTGGAGCTCGAGGGCGAGGGCCTGGACCGCGAGCGGTTCGAGCGGGCCTGGCGGCGGGTGATCGACCGCCACCCCATGCTGCGGGCCGTCGTCCTGCCCGACACCATGGAACAGCGCGTCCTGGAGTCCGTACCGCCGTACGAGATGCCGGTGGTGGACCTCCGCGCCGCCGACGAGGACGGCGTACGGGACGGGCTGGCCGCGATCCGGGAGCGCTACTCGCACGAGGTCCGGCCGGTGGACACCTGGCCGCTGTTCGACGTCGTGGTGGCCGAACTGCCCGCCGACCGGTACCGGGTGCACCTCAGCGTCGACGCCCTGTGCTGCGACTTCGCCAGCATCCGCGTCCTCTTCGACGACCTGTCGCGCGCCTACGCCGACCCGGGCGCGGAGCTCGCCCCGCCGCCCATGACCTACCGGGACTACGTCCTGGCCACCGCCGGTCTCGACCGCACCGAACAGCACCGGCGGTCGGCCGCCTACTGGGAGGAGCGGCTCCGGACGCTGCCGCCGGCCCCGCGCCTGCCCATGCTCCGCAGCCCCGAGTCGGTGACCGAACCCCGGTTCGTCCGCCGCTCGGTACGGATCCCCGCCGCGCGCTGGGACCGGCTGGTCGCGCGCGCCGGCGAGGCAGGGCTGACGCCGGCCGGGCTGCTGCTCGCCGGCTACGCCGAGGCCCTGGCCCCCTGGGCCCAGGAGCCCCGCTTCACCCTCAACGTCACCAACCTCAACCGGCTGCCGGTCCACCCGGAAGTGGACGGTACCGTCGGCGAGTTCGCGTCCTTCGCCCTCGTCGAGGTGGACGCCGGAGGCGGCGACGGCTTCGCCGTGCGCGCCCGCCGGATCCAGGAGCGGCTGTGGAGCGACCTCAGCCATTCCTACGTCAGCGGCGTCCACCTGCTGCGCGAACTCATGCGGCAGCGCGGCGGGTTCGACGGCGCCCTGATGCCCATGGTGTTCACCAGCGCCGTACCGCTGGCCGGCGGCACCGCCGGGCTGCTGGGCGGACTGCTCCGCCAGGTCGGCGGCATCACGCAGACCCCGCAGGTGTGGATGGACCTGCTGACCGAGGTCCAGGACGGCGACCTCGTCGTCAACTGGGACGTCCAGGAGGCCCTGTTCGACCCCGAGCTGGTCGACGCGGTGTTCGCCGGGCTCGGCGGGCTGCTGGAGCGGCTGGCCGACGCCGACGACGACAGCGCCTGGACCGCGCCGGACCCCCTCCCGCCGGCCGGCCGCCTCTCCCCGGCCGGCCTCGGCGACGGTGGCACCCGCGACCTGCCCGACCGCCTCGTCCACGACGCCTTCCGCGAGCAGGCGGCCCTGCGGCCGGACGCCCCGGCCGTCATCGCCGCCGACCGCACCCTCACCTACGCCGAGCTGCACCGCGAGGCCGCCCGTGTCGCCCACTGGCTGCGCGCCCGGGGCGCGGCCCCCGGCCGGCCCGTCGGCATCGTCCTCGACAAGGGCTGGGCACAGATCGTCGCCGCCTACGCCGTCCTCTACGCGGGCGCCCCCTACCTGCCCGTCGACCCGGACGCCCCGGCCGAGCGGACGCGCGCCCTGCTCGACCGGTGCGGCGCCGGCCTCGTCCTCACCCGGCGCGGCCTGGCCGACCGGGCCGGAGGCGAGCGGGAGTCGCTCTGCCTCGACGAGCCGCTCCCGGCGGACGTACCGGACACGGACGAGCCGCCCGCGTCCGCCGCGACCCCGGCCGACCTGGCGTACGTCCTGTTCACCTCCGGCTCCTCCGGTCGCCCGAAGGGGGTGATGACCGCGCACCGCGGCGTCGTCAACGCCCTGCGGGAGACCGTCGAGGAGTTCGGCGTCGGCCCCGGCGACCGGGTGCTCGCGCTGACCGCGCTCCACCACGACATGTCCGTCTTCGACGTGTTCGGGGTGCTCGGCGCCGGCGGGGCGCTGGTGATGCCCGAGGCCGCGCAGCGCCGTGAGGCCGCGCACTGGGCGCGGCTGCTGGCCGACCACCGGATCACCCTCTGGAACTCCGTCCCCGCGATGATGGAGATGCTGCTGGAGCACCTGGGGCCGGACCTCGGGGTGCTGGAGCCGCTGCGGCTGGCCTTCCTCGGCGGCGACTGGCTGTCCGTGCCCGCCGTCCGCCGGCTCACCGAGGAGGCGGACGTCGAGGTGGTCAGCGTCGGCGGCCCCACCGAGACCACACTGTGGAACATCCGGCACCGCGTCCGCCGGCTGGAGCCGGGCCGGCGGACCGTCCCGTACGGCACGCCGATCGCCAACACCCGCTACCGGATCCTCGACGAGCGGATGCGCGACCGGCCGGTCTGGGCGACGGGCGAGATGTACGTCGCCGGTGTCGGCCTCGCGCGCGGCTACTGGGACGACCCCGAGCGCACCGCCGCCGCCTTCGTCACCCACCCGGAGACCGGCGAACGCCTGTACCGTACCGGTGACTTGGGCCGCTTCCTGCCGGACGGCACGATCGAGTTCGTCGGCCGCGCCGACTTCCAGATCCAGGTGGGCGGCCACCGGATCGAGCCCGGCGAGGTGGAGGCGGCGCTCCTGGCCCACCCGGACGTGACCGCCGCCGTGGTCACCGGCCGCCGGGCGGCCGCCGGGCCCGGTCACCGGGGCCTGACCGGGTACGTCGTCCCGGCCGCAGGCGCGGACCGGGACGGCCTGCCGGGCCGGCTGCGCGAGCACCTGCGCTCCACCCTGCCCGGCCACATGGTGCCGTCCGCGTTCGCCGTCCTCGACGCGCTGCCGCTCAACGCCAACGGCAAGGTGGACCGGGCGGCCCTGCCCGAACCCGCCGCCGAACCCACCGGCTCCCCGGACGCGCCGCGCTCGGCGGTGGCCGAGGTCTGCGCCGGCGTCTGGGCCGATGTGCTGGGCCGCCCGGCGGTCGGCGAGCATGAGAACTTCTTCGCCCTGGGCGGGGATTCGGTGCTCGCCACCCGGATCGTCACCCGCCTCCGGCAGGTGTTCACCTCCGACGGGATCTCGCTGCGGACGCTGTTCCTGTCGCCGACGGTCGCCGGGCTCGCCGAGGCGATCACGGCGGGGGAGGGCGTCCCCGGCCGCTCGGAGGCGGTCGCCGGGATCCATCTGCGCGTCTCCCGGATGACCCCGGAGGAGGTCGCCCGCGAGCTGTCCGCCCGCCGGGCCGTGGTGAAGGACGGTGCGGGAGCGTGAAGGTGAACGACCGTCAGGCCGGGCCCCTGCTGCACGAACGCGTCGCCCTCCAGGCGGCGGTGACTCCCGACGCCGAGGCGGTGACGGCCGGCCGGGAGCGGCTTACCTACCGGGAGCTGGAGGAGTCCGCCGAGGCGCTGGCCGCCCATCTGCGGCGGCTCGGCGCCGGGCCCGAGACGCCCGTCGGTGTCTGCCTGGGCCGCACCCCCTGGCTCGTGGTCGCCGTGCTCGGCGTGCTCAAGGCCGGGGCGGCGTACGTGCCGCTCGACCCGGCGTTCCCCGCCGACCGCATGGAGTTCATGCTGCAAGACAGCGGCGCGCGGCTGGCCGTCACCGAGGACGCGTACCGCGGCCGGCTGGAGGGCGCCCCCGGCACGGTGGTGTCGCTGGACCGCGACTGGTCCCGCATCGCCGCCGCCGACCCGGCACCCGCCCCGGGCCCCGTCGCCGGGAACCTCGCCTACGTCCTCTACACCTCCGGCTCCACGGGCCGGCCGAAGGGCGTGGCCGTCGAACACCGCAGCGCGGCGGCCTTCGTGGACTGGGCGCTGGCCGAGTTCACGCCCCGGGAGCTGCGGTACACCCTGGCCTCCACCTCGCTCTGCTTCGACCTGTCGGTCTTCGAGCTGTTCACGCCGCTCGCGTGCGGTGGCACGGTGGTGCTGGCGGAGACGGTGTTCCACCTGCCGGTGGCCGCCGCCCGGCGTCCCGTCACCCTCGTCAACACCGTCCCCAGCCTCCTCCTCGACCTGCTGGCCTCCGGGCCGCTGCCCGCCTCGGTGCTGACGGTCAATCTGGCGGGGGAGGCGCTTCCGGCCACCCTGGCGCAGAAGCTGTACGGCACCGGGACCGTGGAGCGCGTGCACAACCTGTACGGCCCGACCGAGGACACCACGTACTCCACCTGGAGCCGGGTGCCCCGGGGCTGCGCCAAGCCGCTGATCGGGCGGCCGGTGGCGGGGACGTCCGCGTACGTCCTGGACGCCGCCGGGCGGCCGGTGCCGGACGGTGAGGCCGGCGAACTCTTCCTCGCCGGGGCCGGTCTGGCCCGCGGCTACCTGGGCCGGCCGGGGCTCACGGCCGAGCGGTTCCTCCCGGACCCGTTCTCGGGGGAGCCCGGGGCCCGGATGTACCGGACCGGCGACCTGGCCCGGCGGCTGCCCTCGGGCGAACTCGACTACCTGGGCCGGGCGGACCAGCAGGTGAAGGTGCGGGGGCTGCGCATCGAGCCGGGGGAGATCGAGGGCGTCCTGCTGGAACGGCCCGAGGTCCGGCGGGCCGCCGTCGTCGCCCGCGGCGGCGGGGTCGACACGGCCGGGCTGGTCGCGTACATCGAGTGCGACGGTGCCCCGGACCCCGCCGTGCTCCGGAAGCACCTGGGCGACCGGCTGCCGTCCTACATGGTCCCGGCCGTCTTCGTCCCGATGGCCTCCCTGCCGCTCACCGTCACCGGGAAAACCGACCTCAACGCCCTCCCCGAGCCGCCCGGCTGACATGCCGTCGGGGCGGGGAATTCCCCGGTATCGGAGGGCGGCCGAAATTCTCGGCCGCCCTCCGAATAACCGGAAATCGAGTGCTAAACTCGCGGCCACCATGCGCGGTAAGGTAACCCTTACTCGATGAGGCGGCGGTACGCCGGAAATGAATTCGGAAACGATTGTCAATGCACCGCCCATGGCCCCGCCGGCCGCCGCAGCAACCCAACGGAGAGGCTTTAGTGAGCGCCACGGATACCGCGGTGGGCCGGCAGGCCCGCATCGTGCTCATCATCACCGTCGTCGCCTCGGCGCTATTGGTCATCGATATCACTATCGTTTCCGTGGCGCTGCCCTCGATCCAGTCGGACCTCGGCGGTTCACTGGCCGCGCTGCAGTGGATCATCATCGGCTACACGGTCACGTTCGGCGCCTTCCAGCAGGCGGCCGGTTCCCTGTCCGACCGGCTGGGCCGCCGGGCGATGTTCATGAGCGGCATCGCCCTGTTCACCCTCTCGTCCCTCGCCTGCGGCGTCGCCCCCAACGCGCTGACGCTGGACCTGGCCCGCGGCGTGCAGGGCGTCGGCGCGGCCTTCGTCCTCGCCAACGCGATGCCGCTGATCGCCCAGGTCTACGAGGGCCAGGCCCGCAACATGGCCATCGCCGTCTGGGGCACCACCCTCGGCGCCTGCGGCGCGGTCGCGCCCGTCATCGGCGGTCTGCTGGTCGACCTCACCCAGTGGCGCTACCTGTTCCTGATCAACGTGCCCATCGGCGCGATAGCCCTGTTCCTCTGCCGCACCCGGCTGCCCGCCGACCCGCCGCGCACCTCCCTGGCCGGCATCGACTGGACCGGCGCGGGACTGCTCGTCCTCACCCTCGGAATCATCAACTTCGGCCTGACCCAGGGCGAGGACCAGGGCTGGGGGAGCGCCGCGACCCTCGTCCAGCTCGGGGTGGGCGTGGTGCTGCTCGCCGGATTCCTGGCCCTGGAACGGCGGGTGAAGGCGCCCACGCTCGACCTGTCGCTGTTCAAGGTGCCCACCTTCGTGGCGGCCACCCTGATCGCCTTCTTCTCCCGCTTCGCCACCGTCGGCGGCTCGGTGTACTACATCCTGTACTTCCAGAGCGCCCGGGGGCTCAGCCCGCTGCAGAACGGCCTGCTGATGATGGCCATCTTCGCGCCGCAGCTGGGCATGGGCCTGGTGGCCGGCAAGCTCCAGGCCAAGTACTCGCCGTCGCACATCATCGCCGCGGGCTTCGGCATCCTCGCGATCGGCGGCCTCGCCATGGCCTGGTCCTTCGACCGCGACACCACCATCTGGGCCGCCCTGCCCGGTCTGCTCCTCTGGGGCGTCGGCGGCGGACTGGCCGGCAGCCCGTCGATGTCCCTCGCCGTGAACGTGGTGCCCAAGCAGCGCGCCGGCATGGCGTCCGGGGCCATCAACAGCCTCTTCATGTTCGGCGCCGGCGCCGGCGCCGCGATCTTCGGCATCCTCTTCCGCGACCGCATCTCCGACAAGGCCGGCGGCGAGGCCGTGCTGGCCGGCGCCGACCACGACGAGATCGTCTCCGCCGCCGCGCAGGGCGACATCTCCCGTGCCCTGGAGCACGTCCCCGACGCCGTGACCGGCCAGGTCCGCCGCACGCTGGAGACGGCCGTGTCCGACGGCGCGTCCAACGTGATGACCTGGGCCGCGATCATCTGCGTGGGCACCGCGGCCGTCGCGCTGACCCTGGTCCACAAGAAGGACCTGCTCACCGGCGCCCCCGAACCGGAGAAGACCCCGGACAAGGCCGAACCCGAACCGGCCTGACCCCGCGTCGTCCGCGAAAGCCCGTCCCGCCCACGCCAGGAGCCCGCATGACCCCGTCCGGCCGCACCGCCCCGCTGCGCCTCCTGGTCCTGGGCGGCACCGGCTTCGTCTCCGGCGCCGTCGCCCGCGAGGCCGTCGCCCGCGGCCACGACGTCACCTGCGTGGCCCGCGGCACCGGCGGCGGACCGCCCGCCGGGGCCCGCCTGCTGCGCGCCGACCGGGCCGCGGCCGGCGCCCTCGACGCCCTGCGCGGCACCCCGTTCGACGCCGCCGTCGAGACCGCCACCCTCGCCCTGCCCTGGGTGCGGGAGGCGCTGGCCGCGGTGACCGCCGCCCACTGGACGTTCGTCTCCTCCATCAGCGTCTACGCCGACACCCACACCCCCGGGCAGGACGCCCGCACCGCCCGGCTGCGGCCCGCCCTGCCCGGCGACACCGCCGCCTACGACCCGGCCCGCGACCCCGAGCCGTCCCAGGCGCGGTACGGCGGCGTCAAGCTGGCCTGCGAGGACGCAGTGCGGGAGGCGGTCGGCGACCGGGCGTTCGTGGTCCGCCCCGGGCTGCTCACCGGCCCCGGGGACGACGTCGGCCCGTTCGGCTACTGGCCGCTGCGGATGGCGCGCGGCGGCCCCACGGCCGTACCGCCCGCCGTCGGGGAGGCCGGACTTCCGCTGCCCGCGCAGCTGTTGGACGTCCGCGACCTGGCCGCGTGGATCGTCGACGCGGCCGAGGAGCGGACGGCCGGGACGTTCGACGCGGTCGGCCCGGCGGCCGCCCTGGCGGAGCTGCTGGCGGAGGTCGCCGACGCCGTGGGCCGGGAGCCCGAACTCGTCCCGGTGCCCGAGCCCGTCCTGGCCGAGGCCGGTGTCCGGCCGTGGACCGGGCCGCACTCGCTGCCGCTGTGGCCGCCGCGGGAGCTGTACGGCGCGCTCGCCCGGGCCGCCGGCCCCTCCGCCGACGCCGGGCTGCGCGCCCGGCCGGCCGCCGACACCGCCCGCGCGGTCCTGGAGGACCGGCTCGGCCGGGCCGCCGGCCGCCGGCCGCCGGCGGGCATGACCCCCGTCGAGGAGGCTGCCCTGCTCCGCGTCATGGGGTGGTGAACCCGTTCTGAATCCGGCCCCTGCAACCCCGGTTGCAGGGGCCGAATGCCATCCTCGGTTGGCATACATCCGGCCATCGGCGTTGATACGTTCGGGCGCGATTTCGACGCCCCTCAGGGGCTCTTCTCCCTTAGACGCCCCTTCTCCCTCAGGAGACGCCGTGGCCCCGGCAGCCCAGCCCATACCCGCCTCGACGGGCCCCGCCCCGGCGGCACCCGCACCGGACCGACCGCTCCCCGTGAGGCTCCCCTCGCTCACCGGGCTGCGATTCGCCGCCGCCTTCGCGGTGTTCGCCGCGCACGCCTACTTCACCTTCTGGTTCGACGGCGTCTGGGAGGGCAACTCCGCGGCCACCTTCGCGCTGATCCTCGCCCGGTCGGGCGTCGCCTTCTTCTTCCTGCTCAGCGGGTTCGTCCTGGCCTGGTCGGCGCGGCCGGGCGACCGGGCGGGCGCCTTCTGGCGGCGCCGCGCGGCCAAGATCTACCCGACGCACGCCGTCACCTGGCTCGCCGCCCTGCTGCTGATCGCCTGGGCGGGCGGGCAGACCACCGCCCGCCAGGCCCTGCCCAACCTGTTCCTCGTCCAGTCCTGGTGGCCGGTCTTCGACGTCTACGACAGCGTCAACGGCGTGTCCTGGTCGCTGTCCTGCGAGGCGTTCTTCTACCTGGCGTTCCCGCTGCTCATCCCGCTCGTCCGGCGCATCCCCGCCGCCCGGCTGGGGGCCTGCGCCGGCGCCGCGGCCCTCGCCGTGATCCTGCTGCCCGCGCTGGTCACCGCGGTGACCTCGGCGCAGCCCTCGTTCTACGGGCTGCCCACGACGCTCCACCGGTACTGGGCCGTCTACACCTTCCCGCCGGCCCGCCTGCTGGAGTTTGTCCTCGGCATGCTGCTCGCCCGGGCGCTGGCGGAGGCGGGCAGCACCCGCGTCCGGTTCCGGCACGCCCTGCCCGCCCTGGCGGTGGGCTACCCGCTGGCGATGTACGTGCCGTTCCTGTACGCGATCACGGCCGTCCTGGTGATCCCGATGGCGCTGCTGGTCCTCGCGGGCGCCGGCGCGGACGTCCGGGCGTCCCGCTCGCCGCTGCGGAACCGGACGGCGGTGTGGCTGGGCGACATCTCGTTCGCCTTCTACATGGTCCACATGCTCGTCCTCACCTACGGATACCGGCTGGTGGACGAGGACCGCACGGGCGGTGACGGCTTCCGGGCGCTCTGCGCCGTCGCCCTCCTCGCCGTCTCGGTGGCGGTGTCCTGGGCGATGTACGCGGGGGTGGAGCGGCCGCTGACCCGGCTGCTGGGACCGGGGCGGCGTCCCAAGCCGTAAGGGGCCCCCGGAAAATGAGGAACCGCCCCCTACGGGGGCGGGGGCGGTTCCTGTTCATGGGACGGGCCGGCCGCGTTCAGCCGGCCTCCGGCGCGCGCCGGTGGACCGTGCCGTGCGGGTCCTCGCAGTGCCGCCCGCCCTCGCCGGAGCCGACGCTCACCAGCTCGCCGGGGGCCTCGCAGACCTCCAGCGTCGCGTGGGTGATGCCGTACCCCGCGCGGAGGTCGGCCTGGACGGCGGTCCGCACCGCGTGGCAGTCGCCGCCCGGCTCGACCAGGACGTGTGCCGAGAGCGCCACCTCACCCGAGGTGATCTCCCAGATGTGCAGGTCGTGGACCTCCACCACACCGTTCTGACGCGCCATCCGGGCCCCCACCTCGTCCGGCTCCATACCGGGGGGCGCGGCCTCCAGGAAGATCCGGCCCGAGGCGCGGACCAGGGAGATCCCGGACCGCAGCATCAGGGCCACGACGACCAGGGTGGCGATGGAGTCGGCGCGGGTGAACCCGGTCAGCATGACCACCGCGCCGGCCACCGCCGTGGCGACGAAGCCGTACAGGTCGGTGATGATGTGCTGGAAGGCGCCCTCCACGTTGAGCGAGGAGCGGTTGGCCTTCGACATGCACCAGGCGGCGGCGATGTTCACCACCACCCCCGACACGGCCGTGCCCAGCACCAGCCCGCCGCCGACCTCCGGCGGGTCGATCAGCCGCTCCACGCTCTCGTACGCCAGCCAGGCGGACAGCAGCAGCAGCGTCAGCCCGTTGCCCTGGGCCGAGAGGATCTCCGCCCGCTTCAGACCGTACGTGTAGCCGCCCTTGGCGGGGCGGGCCGCCAGCCGCATCGCGACCAGGGCCAGCACGATCGAACCGGCGTCCGACAGCATGTGCGCGGCATCGGAAATCAGGGCCAGGGAATGGGCGAGGAAAGCGACGACGACTTCCACCGCCATATAGGCGAGGATCAGCCCGAGCGCGATGCTCAGCCAGCGGCGGTCCGCGTCGGCGGCCACCCCGTGGCTGTGCCCGCCGTGACCGTGGCCGTGGTGATGCCCGTGGCCGTGGCCGTGGCCGTGACCGTCGTGGGAATCGTGGCGGTGTCCCTCCCCGTCCGCCTGCGTGTCCCCGGCGTGTCGGTGCGCCTGCTGCATGAAACCCCCTCGTTCCGGGCTGGGCAGGGAAAGTGAAGCGCATTGTTTCCGCGATTTCAAAGGCTGTAATGGAGACGGTTATCAAAAGCGCGCCCCGGTGCGGTAATTTCCCGATTTCTTTCGCCGTCATTCCTGTGCGGGTAGCCCTGCCGATGGCCGGAAAACGCCGGAAGGGGGTGGAGAACACCAGGAAGCGCCGCCGGGACGGCGGTATCCGGACAGATCCAGGCCCCGGGGCCCGTGGAGGCGGCGCAAGCGAGTCGTCAAACGAACTGCAAGCGGAGCCGTCGACTCTGTGCGCGTGACGCCCGAGAACACCTTCCCAGGACGTTGGCCGGCACCGGACGCCCCCGCCGCCACCGCGGCCACGGCCCCCCGGTTCTCCCTGCTGGGCCCGGTCCGCGCATGGTCGGGGACGGCCGAGATCGACCTCGGCTCCCCGCAACAGCGCGCCTTGCTCGCGATCCTCCTGTTACGGCGGGACCAACCCGTCCCGTGCGAACACGCCGTCCGCGCGCTGTGGGGCGACACCGCCCCCCGGTCGGCCGACACCACCGTACGCACCTACATATACCGGCTGCGCCGGCTCCTCGGCGACCTCGCCGGCGACGCCCCGGAGATCCGCAAGCAGGGCGGCGGTTACCTGCTCACCGCAGGCGGCGCGACGCTCGACACCGAACTCTTCCGGGACCTCCTGGCGCGGGGGCGCGAGGCCCGGGACCGGACGGACCCCGGCACCGCCCTCGCACACCTCCGGGACGCCCTCGCACTGTGGCGCGGCACCCCCTTCGGGGAGGCGGACACCCCGTACTTCGCCGCCGAACGGGAGCGCTGGGAGCAGTTGCGGTCCGCCGCCACCGAGGAGCTGGCCGCCGTCCAGATCGGGCTCGGCCGGTACGCCGAGGCCGTGGCGATGCTCGAAACGGCGCTCGCCGGGCGGCCGTTGTGGGAAAAACTGTGGGAGCTCCGGATCCGGGCGCTCGCCGGACTCGGCCGCCGGGCCGACGCCCTCGCCGCCTACCAGGACGCCCGCCGCCTGCTGCACGCCGAGCTCGGCCTGGAACCCGGCCCCGGCCTGCGCGAGCTGCACCGCGGCATCCTCGCCCTGGAACCACCGGCCCCGGAAGTCCGCCCGGCGGTACGCCCCGAGGAACCGCCCCGGCCCCCGGCGGACTTCGTGGGCCGGACCGCCGAACTGGCCGACCTCACCGAGCGGCTGACCGCCCCCGGCGCGTCGGTTGTCATGTCTCTGACCGGTCCGGCCGGGATCGGCAAGACCGCCCTGGCCCTCCGCGCGGCGCACGGCCTGCGGTCGCACTTCCCCGACGGCCGGCTCTACGCGCGTCTCGGCGCGCCCGACGGCACACCACGGCCGCCGGAGGACGTGCTGGGGGAGCTGCTGACGGCCCTCGGCGTCCCGGCCGCCGCCGTCCCCGGACCGGCGTCCGGACGTGCCGCGCTCTGGCGGCGGATGACGGACGGCCGGCGGCTGCTGCTCGTCCTGGACGACGCCGTGGCCGGCGCCCGGCCGGAGTCGCTGCTCCCGGTGTCACCTGGCAGTGCGGCCTTGCTGGTGGGCCGCCGCCCGCCGGGTGAACTCCCGCCGCCGTGCCAGGGGTTCGTGCTGGACGGCCTCACCCTGGCGGACGCGCTCCAGCTGCTGGGCGCGGTCGTGGGCCACGAGCGGCTGCGGTACGAGGCCGAGCCGTCCGCCCGGCTGGTCTCCACCTGCGAGTACCGGCCGGGGGCACTGCGGGCCGCGGCGGCCCGGCTGCTGGCCGACCCGCGCCGCAGCGTCCGCGACGTCGAACGGGAACTGCGCACCGGCGCGGGACCCGGGCCCGTGGAGCTCCGACTCGGCCGGCCGCCGGCGCGCGGCGGACACCCGGCCCACGGCGTGTGCCCGCGCGCCGTAGCCGCCGGAGCTCACGCGGCGGACGCCCGCCGGGACAGCGACGCCGGCCGCATGTCCGTCCAGTGGCGCTCGACGTAGTCGACGCACTCGCCGTGGGGGGCCGGGCCGTGGGCCACGGCCCACCCGGCGGGCACCTCGGCGAAGTCCGGCCAGAGGGAGTGCTGGTTCTCGTCGTTGACGAGGACGCGGTACGTCCCGGTCTCGTCCTCGAACGGGTTGCTCATCGGTGACCTCCCGGTCGTCTTGGGATCGTTCGAAAGAAAGGCGCTCATCTGCCGGCCGCCCGCCCGTAGTCCTGTCTGCCCTTGCGCAGCGCCCCCACCAGGCCCGCGTGGAAGCGAAGGTAGGACTTCTCCTGGATCGGGTGCGGGACGGGCATGGACCGGTGCAGCCGGTGCAGGTTGAGCGAGGAGACCGCCGGGTAATGGTGGTGCTCCGCGTGGTAGTTGGCGTTCCACATGAAGTAGCGGACGAAGCGGTTGGACCGGACCGTCCGGGTGTTGCGCGACACCTCCGGCACGCCCCACAGCCCGTAGTGCTCGGGCAGGCTGAGGAAGACGCTCGCGGGCAGCGAGAGCACCAGCGGCACCCAGTAGGCGATCAGCAGCGCGAACGGGAAGAGGGCCGTGAGGACGGCCATCAGGACGATCCAGGCGAAGATCGCCCAGTTGTCCCGCTTGGCGTCGCGCCGGCGGTCGTCGGTCCGGACGCTCGCCGGGAAGTCGCCGCGCCAGGTCTTCACGATCCGGCGCGGGAAGCCCGGCCAGAACGGCAGCCCGGAGAGGTTGTAGAGGTAGGCGCGCAGCGTCGCGTAGTGCTCGGCGGGCTCGCTGTCGCCCTCCACCCCGGTGTAGCGGTGGTGGACGAGGTGCTGGTGGCGGTAGATGGTGTAGTTGAGGAGGATCGGCGTCGACCAGGCCGCGCCCGCGATCCGGTTGGCCTTCCTGGATCCCAGGTGGGTGCCGTGGACGCAGTCGTGGGCGGCGTTGATGAAGCCGGCGAGGACGAACCCCAGGAACGCGGAGGCCAGCAGGCCCCACCAGCCGACGCCCGGCCGGAGCGCCACGGTCACCGTGGCGGCGTAGACGACGCCGAGCACCGCCGTGCGCGCGGCGACCCGCCGCCGGTCCGCCCGGGCCAGGTTCATCAGCAGGGCCTTGTCGAGCCCCTGGCGGTACGGGCGGTCGCCGGTCTCCTGCCGTACACCCTGTGGGTCGCTCACGGCCGTACCTCCCCGACCGCGTCGCGGACCGCCGCCTCGACGGCGCGCGCCCGCTCCCGCGTGGGGGCCAGGACCACGCACTCCAACGGCCGTTCACCGGACGGGTCGTAGCCCAGGACGACCGCCCCCTCCCCGGTCTCCGGCGAGAAGGCGAGCCCGTGCCGGCGGAGGGCGTCGAGCGCGGCCGGCAGCGGCAGCGCGGGCACGTCCCGCAGTCCGGACAGCACGTGCGTGTCCAGGTAGGCCGGCCCCAGCAGCCGTTCCCCGGCGGCGTGCAGCGCGAGGCTGCCGCCCCACCGGGCGTTGGCCTCGTTGAAGAGGACCTCGCCGGTGTCGGTGACGATGCCGTCGACGTTGATGTGCCCGCGGTAGCCGATCGCCGCCGCGAGCGCGACCATCCGGGCCGACGCGGTCAGGGCCCGGGCGCCGGCGCCCGGCGGCAGTTCGGCGGGCAGCTCCAGGCCCACCCACACGAGTTCGGGGGCGGCCGGGTCGGTGTCGGCGCGCCGCCGGATCGTCCCGCTGTTGAGGAACGTGACGTCCCCGGCCGGGCCGATCAGGTACTCGGCGTAGAAGCTGTGCGTGGACCGGTGGTACGACTCCACGGCGAGCACGCGGTTGTCCGAGTCCGTCAGCTCCTCCCACAGGACGTCCGCCGCCGCTTCCGGCGCGTGGGCGGCGAGGGTCGCGCGGGTGCCGGGGAGCGGCCGGGTCTCCTTGAGGGTGAGGGCCACGTTCCCCTGGCCGCCCAGGTCGTCGTCCCGCTTCACCACCACCGTGCCGGTGCGCGGCAGGTACCGCTCGACGGCCGCCGCGAGGGCGGCGGGCCCGGTGACGACGGTGCCGTCCGGCACCGGGACGTCCGCGCCCACGGCCAGCTGCCGGAAGTGCGACTTGCGGTTGAGCAGCACCGGTCCGCGCTGGGCCGCGAACCGCAGCCCGGTGCCGCCCGGCAGGCCGCAGAGATCGGCGAAGGCGGCGACGCCCTCGGTGTGGTGGGCCGGCAGCAGCTCCCAGGCGTCGTGCTCCGCGAGCAGCGCGCGGACCTCGCCAATCAGCGCGGGCGCGGTCAGGGCCTCGTCCGTCAGGTTCTCCCCGGCGGACACGAAGCGCAACGCGGCCCGGTCGACGCCGAGTTCGCCGCAGACGTACCGGAGGAAGCCCTCGTCCGGCACGAAGGGGCTGACCACGACGTCGCCCTCGCGGAGCAGCCACAGCTGGCGGTGGACGGCGCGCGGGGCCGCGGTCCCGACGTTGAGCAGCACGATCCTCGGCACGGCCGGTCCTCCTGAGTGTCGGGTGGTCATCCGGTCACCGCACCACGCCGTACGCCTGGCCGCCGCGCGGGCTGGCGGCGGCGAGCACGCCGCCGTCACCGTCGGGGCCGGTGGCGCAGACCTTGCCGAGGCTCAGCGCGGGCGCCTTCCTGATCTCGTGCCCCCGGCGCTCCAGTTCGGTGATGGTGGCGTCCGGGAATCCGCCCTCCTCGACGACCACGCCGAGCGGGCGGGCCTGGCGGGGGTGGAACGAGGTGGGCACGTGCTCGGTGTGGAAGGTGGCCGCCTCGACGGCCTCCTGCGGGGACATGCCGAAGTCCACGTGGTTGACGAAGAAGTTGAGCGTCCACTGGTCCTGCTGGTCGCCGCCGGGCGTGCCGAAGGCGAGGTGCGGCCGGCCGTCGTCCGTGCGGACGATGGTGGGGCTGAGCGTGGTGCGCGGCCGCTTGCCGGGAGCGAGCTGGTTGATGTGGCCCTCGGCGAGCCAGGCCATCTGCCCGCGCGTGCCGAGCGGGAAGCCGAGCCCCGGCACGACGGGCGAGCTCTTGAGCCAGCCGCCGCTGGGGGTGGCGACCACCATGTTGCCGTCCTTGTCGGTGGCGCTGACGCAGGTGGTGTCGCCCTTGCCGGCGGTCTTGCGGACGACGGTGGGGATGCCGTTGTGGAGCTCGGCCCGCCATTCGGGCTCGACCGGGCCGTCCGTGGCGTCGAGGACGGGCGGGATCCACGGCTCGCGGCCGCCGGGGGCGCCGGGCCGGAGGACGGCCGACGCCTCGGGGCCGATGAGCGCCCGGCGGGCGTCGGCGTAGGCGGGGTCGAGGAGCGCGGCGAGCGGGACGTCGGCGTGCTCCGGGTCGCCGTACCAGGCCTCGCGGTCGGCGAACGCCAGCTTGGCGGACTCGATGACGGTGTGGAGGTGGTCGGCGCTGCCGAAGCCCATCGCGCCCAGGTCGTAACCGGCCAGCAGGGACAGCTGCTGGAGGAAGACCGGGCCCTGGGACCAGGGGCCGGGCTTGTGCACCAGCATGCCCCGGTAGTCGAGGGTGGCGGCCCGCTCGACGCCGGGCCGCCAGCGGGCCAGGTCGGCGCCGGTGAGCAGGCCCTTGTGCGGGACGCCGGTGGAGTCGATGACCTCGGTGGTGGTGACGAACGTGTCGATCGCCTCGGCGACGAAGCCCTCGTAGAACGCCTTGGTCGCGCCGTCCGCCTGGGCCTCGCGGCCGGACCCGGCGGCCTCGGCCTCGGCGACGAGCCGGCGGTAGGTGCGGGCCAGGTCCGGGTTGCGCATCCGGGAACCGGCCTTGGGGACCTCGCCGTTCCGCAGGTAGGCGGCCCCGGACGCGGTCCAGTGGTCGCGGAACAGCGGCGCCAGCGCCTCGATCATCAGGGCGGCGCGGGGGAGCAGCGGGTAGCCGTGCTCGGCGTAGCCGATGGCCGGTTCGAGGACGTCGGCGACGCGCAGCCGGCCGTGGTCGCGCAGGACGCGCATCCACGCGCCGAAGGCGCCGGGGACGCAGGCCGCGACGAGGCCGGAGCCGGGGATCGCGTCCAGGCCGAGGGCGCGGACGGCGTCGACGGTGGCGGCCTCGGGCATCGGGCCCTGTCCACAGACGACCGTGACCTCGCCGGTCGCGCCGTCGTGCACCATGATCGGTACGTCGCCGGCCGGGCCGTTGAGGTGGGGCTCGACGACCTGGATCACGAACGCGGCGGCCACCGCGGCGTCGAAGGCGTTGCCGCCGCGGTCGAACATCGCGTGCCCCGCGGCGGACGCGAGCCAGTGGGTGGAGGAGACGGCGCCCTGCGTGCCGTGGAGCTCGGGACGGAACAGCACAGGAGGAGAACCCTTTCGGGACGGGCCGGACGGCCGGGGAGGGGAAGGGGTTACGCGGCGCGGCCGGGCAGCAGGACCTCGTTCGCGACGTCCTCCAGCACGGAGAAGTCGCCCTGGTACGGGAAGTCGGGGCGCGGCCAGTGCACGACGAGGTCGGTGATCCCGATGCCGCCGAGGAGGCCGCAGGCGTCGCGGTAGGTCTCGACGGACTCCAGGACGCCGTCGATCATCGCGCCGGTGACCACCAGCCGGCGGACGGAGGCGGGGTCGCGGCCGATCGCCTCGCACTCCTTGTCCAGCAGCGCCGACTGTTCGCGGAGCACCGGGAGCGCCTGGTCGTAGCGGACCGGTTCGCCGTGTCCCGGCCAGGCGATGGTGACCCAGATGTCGGCGTGGCAGGCGGCCAGCCGGATGCCCCGCGGTCCGGTGGCGGCGACGGCGAGGGGCGCGCGTGGGCGCTGGACGCAGCCGGGGTGCAGTCGGGCGCCGGTCGTGGTGAACCAGTCGCCCCGGTACGTGGTCTCCGGCTCGCGCAGCAGCTGGTCGGTCAGGTCGACGAACTCGGCGAAGCGGTCCGCCCGTTCGCGCGGGTCGAGCCGGCGCAGTCCGAGGGCCTCGTCGTCGAACCCGCCCGCCCCGGCGCCGACCCCGCAGATCGCCCGGCCGCCGGAGATGTCGTCCAGCGTCATGATCTCCTTGGCGAAGGCGACGGGGTGGCGGATGCCGGGGCTGGCCACCATCGTGCCGATGCCGATGCGGGAGGTCGCCGTGGCGGCGGCCGTCAGGGTGGGCATGGTCGCGAACCACGGCTTCTCGCGGAACCAGCGCCACATCAGGTGGTCGTAGGTCCAGGCGTGGTCGAAGCCCAGCCGCTCCGCCGTCACCCAGCGCTCCCGGGCCTGCTGCCAGCGCTGCTCGGGCAGGATGATGATTCCGTGTCGCATCGTCTCAGCCATGTTCTCAGCCGTTCCTTCGGGGGCTCGTCGGTCCGGTGCCCGTGGGCTCGGCGCCGGCGGCGGTGGCCAGCGCGGCCGTGCGGAGCACGATGTCGGTGAGCTCGTTCTCGCAGGCCAGGACGTCCGGCGTGCACAGCTCGTCCGGGGCGGGCCCGGGGTAGTGGGCGACGGACGGGTAGAGCCCGTTCGTCGTCAGGTCCATCGCCACCGCCTTGCAGCGGCGCAGGAGCTGGGCCAGCACCTCCTGGCCGGCGACCGGGGCGCGCAGGGTGAGGAAGTAGCAGTCGAAGACGCTCGTCCACATCCGGGGCTGCCGCTCGGGCGGGTTGTCGACCAGGTGCTGGAGCAGCGACCGACCGTCGGCGACCAGCTTGGCGGCGGTCCCCAGGTGGATCCGGTGGCCGAGCGCCACCTCCCGCACCAGGGCGCCGGCCTCGCCCGCCGGCACCGGCGGCACCTTCCGGCCGCGGAACAGGCTGCGCACGGCCGGGAAGTCGGCCGCCCAGGTGCCGCTGAACGTGCTGTGCAGCCGGTACATGCTCGGCCGGATGACCGCGTTGTAGACGGCGGGAGTGCTGGATCCGGTGTACAGCATCATGGCGCTGTACGCCCGGACGTGGTGGTGGATCTCCCGGGCCGTCGCCAGGTCCTCCTCCTCGCCCGCGCCGAGCCGGTCGAGGGCGGCGGCGACGAGCCGCCAGAGGACGAACGAGATGTGGTGCCCGGTGATCCACCGGAACCAGAAGAGGCGTTCCAGCCCCTCCTCCGTCACCGGTTCGGTGAGCAGGGCCCCCTCGTCGGCGGCGGCCAGCAACTCCCGGCAGGCCGCCCGGAGTTCCGGCCCCGCGTCCGGGGCGAGCGGCCACGGGTCGCCGGGGTGCGGCAGGGTCAGCGGTTCGAGTGCGTAGGGGTAGTCGCCGAAGTCCCAGCCGCGCGCGCCGGGCAGGGAGAGGGCGACCGCGGTCGCGTTGCGGCTCATCGGGTGCTTCCCGGGACGGAGGGGACGTAGGTGAACTCGATTTCCAGGCCGTTGACGTCGAGGCAGTAGAAGCTCCGCACTCCCTCGGCGTCGGTGACGATCCCGGACGGCGGGTCGGGCAGCAGGAAGTCGTACCGCCCGGACGCGTACAGCTCCTGCCACAGCTCCCGGCGGCGGGCGAGCTCCTCCGGCGTGTCCACGGCGAGGCAGACGTGCTGGAACTGGACGCGGTCCTCGGGCCCGCGCTCCCGTACGCGGGTGGTGCGCTCGATCAGGTGCAGCCGGACGCCCCCGGCGACGATCTCGGTGATCCGGGACACCCCGGGCAGCCGGCTGAGCGTCAGCTCCGAGAAGGTCTCGGCGGTCCAGGTCGGCCGGCAGCCGAGGAAGTCCCGGTACCAGGCGAGGGAGTTGTCCAGGTCGAAGGTCTGGACCCCGACGTGGTGCAGGTGTGCCGTGGGCACGGTGGGTGTCGTCACCGGATTCCTCCGCGGTGGTCGTTCCGGTCGGTCGCGTCGGTCGCGCCGTGTGGGGTCAAAGCGGCCAGCCGCCGGTCGAGCTCCGGACCGATCGCGGCGAGCGGCGCCGGCCGGGTCATGCCGCCGTGGTCGCAGTCCACGGCGTGGACGTCGAGCCGCCCGGCCAGGTACGGGCGCCACAGCTCCGGGGTGTACGGCGAGCCGTCCGGCTTGTCCGCCGCCGCCCGGAACAGCACCGCGTCACCGTCGAACCGGCCCAGGACCGGGTCGGCGTACACGCGGCTCATCTCCCGGTAGACCCGGACCAGCGACGCCACGTCCACGTCCGCCGTGCCCGCGAGGGTGCCGTCCGGGGCGAGGTCCTGCCCCAGCGAGGAAGCCAGCGCCCGGAGCGCCGAGGCCTCGTCGGCGTCCTGCTCCCCGCCCGCGTCCTCCGGGGTGCGGGGGTAGGCGTCCAGCAGGGCCAGCAGCGGGACCTCCGCGCCCTCCTCCCGGAGCCGCACCGCCAGCATGTGCGCGATCAGCCCGCCGACGGACCAGCCCAGCAGGGCGTACGGCCCGTCCGGGCACACCTCGCGGATCCGGGCCAGGTAGTCCTTCACCACGTCGTCCGGCGTGCCCGCCGTGTGCTCCGGCGTGCCCAGGCCGGGCGCCTGGAGGGCGTACACCGGCCGGCCGGGGGCCAGGAAGCGGAGCAGGCCGGTGTAGACCCAGCCGGTGCCGGCCGCCGGGTGGACGCAGAACAGCGGGGTACCGGTGCCGCCGCGCAGCCGCAGCAGCGGCGCCAGCGGGTCCGCCGCGCCGGCCTCGCCGGCGGCCGTCCGCCGGGCGAGCGCGGCCGGCGTCGGGGCGTCCAGCAGGTCCCGGATGGTGACGTGGACGCCGCACGCCGCCCGGAGCCGGTCGGCGAGGCGGACGACGAGCAGCGAGTGCCCGCCCAGGTCGAAGAACGAGTCGTCAGGACCCACCCGTTCCACCTCCAGCACCTCGGTGAACAGCGCGCACAGCAGCTCCTCGCGCGCGGTGCGCGGTGCGCCGCCCCGGGCCGCCCCGGCGAAGTCGGGCGCCGGGAGCGCGGCCCGGTCGAGCTTGCCGTTGGGCGTCAGCGGCAGTGCGCCGAGGACGACCACGGCGGCCGGGACCAGCGGGGCGGGCAGGAACCGCGCGGCGTCGCGCCGCACCTCCTCCTGGTCGAGGGCGGCGCCCGGCGCGGGCACCACATAGCCGACCAGCCGCCGGCCGCCGTCCCCTGATTGGTGCACCGCCGCCGCGGCCCGGGCCACGCCCGGCCGCTCGCGGAGCACGCCCTCGATCTCGCCGAGCTCGATCCGGTGCCCGCGCACCTTCACCTGGCCGTCGGCGCGCCCGGCGAACTCCAGCACGCCGTCGGTCCGCCACCGCGCCAGGTCGCCGGTGCGGTACAGGCGGGAGCCGGGCGGGCCGAACGGGTCGGCGACGAAGCGTCCGGCGGTCAGCGCGGGCCGGTCCAGGTAACCACGGGCCAACTGCGCGCCTGCGATGTACAGTTCGCCGACCGTGCCGGTGGGCGCCGGCCGCAGCCGGCCGTCCAGGACGTACGCCCGGACGCCGGGGAACGGCCGGCCGATCGGCACCGGCCCGGACGGCGCCGGCGCGCCCGGCGGCAGCCGGTGGTCGCAGCAGTTGACGGTCGACTCGGTCGGCCCGTACGCGTTCACCACCCAGGCGCCCGGGTGCCGCTCCCGCCACCCCTGGAGCGCCCTGCCGTGCAGCGCCTCGCCGCCGATCACCAGGCAGGCGCCCGGGGACGCCTGCTCGGGCAGGGACGCCAGCAGCTCCAGGTGGCTGGGGGTGGCCTTGAGGAAGTCGGGCCGCGGCGCGTCGTCTTCGCCCAGCTCGGCCAGGTGGACGCGGCCGCCGCTGACGAGCTGGCCGTACAGCGCCGTCACCGTCAGGTCGAAGGCCACCGACGAGTGCACGGTGCTCGTCCCCGGGACGCCCGGGTAGGCCGTGCGGAGATAGCGCAAGTAGGCGGCCAGCGCCCGGTGTTCGACGACGACGCCCTTCGGGCGGCCGGTCGAGCCGGAGGTGTGGATGACGTACGCGGGGTGGGCCGGGTCCAGGGCGGCCGTCCGCTCGGCGTCGGTGACGTCGCCGTCGGCGTACGCGCCGGTGTCCACCGGCCCGTCGAGGACGACGCGCGGCGCCGCGTCGGCGAGCAGGTAGGCGATCCGCTCGGCCGGGTACGCCGGGTCCACCGGCACGTACGCCGCCCCGGCCTTCCACACCGCGAGCAGGGCCACGACCAGGTCGATCGAGCGGGGGAGCACCACCGCCACCCGGTCCTCCGGGCCGGCGCCCCGGGCGATCAGGTACCGGCCCAGCCGGTTGGCGCGGCGGTTGAGCTCGGCGTAGGTGAGGGACGCGTCGCGGTGGACGACGGCCGGCGCGCCGGGATTCCCGTCGGCCCGCTCCTCGATCATCCGGTGCGCGAACAGCTCGCCCTCACCGGCCGGTTCGGGGGCCGGGGCGCCGTTCCACCCGGTCAGCAGCCGATGCCGCTCCTCCGGCCCGACCACGTCGATCTCCGACAGCCGGGCGCCGGGGTCGGCGAGGACGGCGGCCAGGACGCGATGCAGGCGCTCGGCGACGGCGACGACCGTCCCGTGGTCGAACAGGTCGGTGCTGTAGTCGATGTTCCCCCGCACCCCGAGCGGCTCGCCGTCCGGCCCGAACTCCTCGCGCAGGTTCACCGAGAGGTCGAACTTGGCGACCTCCAGCGGCTCGTCGAGCGGCTCGGCGGCCAGGCCGGGCAGCCGGACCGCCGTGTCGGCCAGGTTGCTGTTGAACGGCATCATCACCTGGAACAGCGGGTGCCGCCCCGCCGAACGCGCCGGGTTGAGCTCCCTGACCAACTGCTCGAAGGGGACGTCCTGGTGGGCGAAGGCGGCGAGACCGGTGTCGCGGACGCGGGTGAGGAGCTCGTCGAACGTGGGGTCGCCGCCCAGGTCGTTGCGGAGGACGACGGTGTTGACGAAGAAGCCGACCAGGTCGTCGAGGGCCTCGTCGGAGCGTCCGGCGACCGGGGTGCCGACGGGGATGTCCGTACCGCCGGTCAGCTTCCCCAGCAGGACGGCCAGGGCCGCCTGGAACACCATGAACGTCGTCACCCCGCGCCGCCGCGCCAGCTCCGCCAGGCCCGCGTGCGCGCCGGCCTCCACGAACAGGTCGACGGTTCCGCCCCGGTAGGAGGCGGCGGCCGGGCGCGGCCGGTCGAAGGGGAGTCCCATCTCGTCGGGTATGCCCAGCAACGCACCCTTCCAAAAGGCGAGTTGCGCGGCGGCCCGGCTCTCGGGGTCGGCGGGGTCGCCGAGCAGGTCGCGCTGCCAAAGGGTGTAATCGGCGTACTGGACGGGCAGCGGCGCCCACTCCGGCGCCTCGCCCCGGCGGCGCGCGGTGTACGCCGCGCCGAGGTCGCGGACGAGCGGCTCCAGCGACCAGCCGTCGGAGGCGATGTGGTGCACCACGACCATCAGCACGTGCTCGTCCGGGCCGAGCGCGTACAGCCACGCCCGCAGCGGGATCTCCCGCGTCAGGTCGAACGTCCGCCGGGCGTCCTCCCGCAGTCGCCCGTCGAGCGCGGCGGCGTCGAGGCGTACGGCCTCCAGCGCCGGGACCGCCTCGTCCGGCGGCAGGATCCGCTGGACGGGCTGTCCGTCGGCCTCCGGGTAGACCGTCCGCAGGCTCTCGTGCCGCGCCACCACGTCCCGCAGCGCCGCCCGCAGGGCGTCGGCGTCCAGCGGGCCCGAAAGCCGGGAGACCAGCGGGTTGTTGTACGTCGGACTCGGGCCCTCCAGCCGGTCGAGGAACCACAGCCGCTGCTGCGCGGACGACAGCGGGACGCGCTCCGGGCGCGGCCCCGCCGCCAGGGCGTGCCCGGCGGCGCCCGCCGTGCCGACGATCTCGGCGAGCCCGGCCGGCGTCGGCCGCTCGAAGAGGGCGCGGACCGGCAGATCGGCGCGGAGCCTGCCGCGGACCCGGCTCATCACCTTGGTCGCGGTCAGCGAGTGCCCGCCCAGCGCGAAGAAGTCGTCGTCGATCCCGGCCCCCGGCGCGTCCAGCACCTCGGACCAGATCTCGCACAACACCTTCTCCACCCAGGTGCGGGGCCGCCGCGACGCCTCGGCGGCGGGCGCGGGCAGGTGCCGGCGCTCCAGCTTGCCGTTGGGGCTCAGCGGCATCCGGTCCAGGGTGACGAACGCCGACGGCACCATGTAGTCCGGCAGGGACGCGGCGACGTACCGGCGCAGCGCCTCCGGCCCGGCGGCCGGGCCGTTCGGGACGACGTACGCGACGAGCCGCTTGACCGACGGCCGGTCCGCCACCGCCAGGACCGCCACCTGGGCGACGTCCGGGTGGCGCCGCAGCAGCGCCTCGATCTCGCCCAGCTCGATCCGGAAGCCGCGGATCTTCACCTGGTGGTCGGCCCGACCGGTGAACAGCAGCTCCCCGTCGGCCCGCCAGCGCACCAGGTCGCCGGTGCGGTAGAGGCGGGAGCCGGGCGGGCCGAACGGGTCGGCCACGAACCGCCCGGCGGTCTGCGCGGGCCGGTTGAGGTAGCCGCGCGCCAGCTGGGCGCCGCCGATGTACAGTTCGCCGATCACGCCCGGGGCGACGGGCTGGAGCCACCGGTCGAGGACGTACACCGTGGTGTTGCCGATGGGCCGGCCGATCGGCGGGTCCGCCGGCCAGTCCGCCGGGTCGGCGGGCATCCGGTAGCCGGTGGCCATGTGCGTCTCGGTGGGACCATAGCAGTTGTCCAGGCGCCGCCCGCCCGCCTCGGCGAAGAGGTCCTTGACGGCCGACGAGAGGACGAGGGCCTCGCCCCCCTGGCCGACGTGGCGCAGCGCCGGGAGACGGGTGCCGGCGGCGCGGGCCGCCTCGCACACCGAGTTCAGCACCAGGTTCGGCACCACGGTCAGGTCGCTCACCTCGTGCTCGGCGAGCCAGGCCACCAGCTTCTCGGCGTCCTTGCGGATCGCGTCGTCCGGGACGAGCACGCACCCGCCGGAGGTGGTGGCGATGAGGAGCTCCATCGGCGAGACGTCGAAGCTGGTCGCCGAGAACAGGGCGATGCGGGCGGGCGGTTCGATCGTCGCCCACCAGGTGACCAGGTTGACGAGGGCGCCACCGGGCATCGACACGGCCTTCGGCACGCCGGTGGAGCCGGAGGTGTAGATGACGTAGCAGGGGTGCGCGGGCAGCAGCGGGGCGGTCCGCTCGGCGTCCGTGAGGTCGCCGGACGGCAGGTGGGACACGTCGGGCAGCTCGGAGAGGACCGTCGTCGGGCGGGCGTCCTCCAGCATGAACGCGTTCCGCTCGGCCGGGTACTCCCCGTCGATCGGCAGATAGGCGCCACCGGCCTTCAGGACCGCCCAGACGGCGACCACGAGGTCCGCCGAGCGCGGCAGCCGCAGCGCGACCAGCGCCTCCGGGCCGACGCCGAGGCCGACGAGGTGCCGGGCGAGCCGGTTGGCCCGGGCGTTGAGCTCGGCGTACGTCAGGGTGCCGGTGGCGGCCTGGACGGCCGGCGCGTCGGGGGTGCGGGCCGTCTGGGCCTCCAGCAGCGCGGGGAGGGTGGTGTCCGGCACGTCGAGCGCGGTCGCGTTCCACTCGACGAGGATCCGCGTGCGCTCCTCGGGTGAGAGGACGTCGACCGCGCCGCACGGCCGGCCGGGCTCCGCCGTCACCGCCGCCAGGACGCGGACGAGCCGGGCTGCCATGGCTTCGACCGTGGACGCGTCGAAGAGGTCGGCGTTGTACTCGATCTGCCCGTCGACCCCCTGATGGTCCTTCCGCTCATGGAAGTTGACGTTCAGGTCGAACCGGGCCACGCCCAGCACCGGCCGCCGCCCGGTCACCGCGAGCCCCGGCAGGGACAGCGCGGTGTCCGGCTCGTTCATCGTCAGCGACACCTGGAACAGCGGGTTCCGGGCCAGCGAGCGCACCGGGTTGACCGCCTCCACGACCTGCTCGAAGGGGATGTCCTGGTGGGCGAAGGCCGCGAGGTCGGTGTCGCGGACGCGGGCGAGGAGCTCGTCGAAGGTCGGGTCGCCGCTCAGGTCGGTGCGGAGGACGAGGGTGTTGACGAAGAAGCCGACGAGATCGTCGAGGGCTTCGTCCGAGCGTCCGGCGACGGGCGTGCCGACGGGGATGTCCGTGCCGCCGCTGAGCTTCGCCAGCAGCAGGGCCAGGGCCGCCTGGAACACCATGAACGTCGTCACCCCGCGCCGCCGCGCCAGCCCGGCGAGCCGCCGGTGGACCTCCGCGTCCAGGTGGAAGTCGGCCGTCCCGCCCCGGTAGGAGGCGACGGCCGGGCGCGGCCGGTCGAAGGGGAGGCCGAGCTCGTCGGGTATGCCCTCCAACGCCTGGGTCCAGAATGCCTGTTGGCGGGCGGCCGGGCTGTCGGGGTCGGCGGGGTCGCCGAGCAGGTCGCGGTGCCAGAGGGTGTAGTCGGCGTACTGGACGGGCAGTGGGGCCCGGCCCGGTGCCTCACCCCGGACGCGGGCGGCGTACGCCTCGCCCAGGTCCCGGACGAGCGGGTCCAGCGACCAGCCGTCCGTGGCGATGTGGTGCACCAGCAGCAGCAACGTGTGCTCGCCGGGCCCGACTCCGTACAGCCACGCCCGTACCGGGAGTTCGCGGGAGAGGTCGAACGTCCGCCGGGCGTCCTCCTCCAGCCGCGCGTCGAGGGCGGAGGCGCCGAGGTGTACGGTCTCCAGCTCGGGGACCGCCTCGTCGACCGGCACGACGTGCTGCACGGGCTGCCCGTCGAGCTCCGGGAAGACCGTCCGCAGGCTCTCGTGCCGCGCCACCACGTCCCGCAGCGCCGCCCGCAGGGCGCCGGCGTCCAGGGGACCCGAAAGCCGGGAGACCAGCGGGACGTTGTACGTCGGGCTCGGGCCCTCCAGGCGGTCGAGGAACCACAGCCGCCGCTGCGCGGACGACAGCGGGACGGGATCCGGGCGGGGGCCGGCCGTCAGCGGGGCGGCGGGCCGCTCGGGAGCGTCCGCGAGCCGTGCGGCGAGCGCGGCCGGCGTCGGGGCGTCGAAGACGTCCCGGACGGACGGGCGCGCCCCGAGGGCGGCGCCGACCCGGCCGACCAGCCGCATCGCCAGCAGCGAGTCGCCGCCCAGCTCGAAGAACGAGGCGTCGGCACCCACCCGCTCCACCCCCAGCACCGCCGCGAAGTGCGCGCACAGCACCCGCTCGGCGTCGGTGCGCGCCTCCCGGCCGCCGGTGGCCGCCGCCACCGGACCGGGGTCGGGGAGCGCCGCGCGGTCGAGCTTGCCGTTGGGGGTCAGCGGCAGCGCGTCCAGCAGGGTGACCGAGGCCGGGACGAGGTGCTCCGGCAGCCGGTCGGCCGCGAACCGCCGCACGTCGGACGGGGTGACCTCGCCGGCCGGCACGACGTACGCGACCAGCCGGCGGTCGCCCTCCCCGAACCGGTGCGCGCGCACGGCCGCCGCCGCCACCGCCGGGTGCTCGCGGAGGACCGCCTCCACCTCGCCCGGCTCGATCCGGAAGCCCCGGACCTTCACCTGGTCGTCGGCCCGGCCCACGTAGCGCACCAGGCCGTCGGCGCCCCGCCGGACGAGGTCGCCGGTCCGGTACATCCGTCCGGGCGCGAACGGGTCGGCCACGAACCGGGCCGCCGTCGCGCCGGGCCGGCCCAGGTAGCCACGCGCCAACCCGGCTCCGGAGACGTACAGTTCGCCCGCCTCGCCGTCCGGGACCGGCCGCAGGCGGCCGTCCAGCACGTAGGCGTCGCCGTGTGCGACCGGCCGGCCGATCACCACGTCCTCCGCCGCGTCGGACGCCGCCCACAGCGCGTCCACCACGCACTCGGTGGGGCCGTACAGGTTGTGCGCGGTGATGCCGGAGGTGGCGCGCAGCTCGCGCCACAGCGGTTCGGGCAGCGCCTCGCCGCCGAGAACGACGAGCCGGGGCCGGGCGGCCGGGTCGCGGACCAGGCCGTGCGGCAGCAGCTGCTCCAGGTGGGACGGGGTGAGGTCGACGACGTCCACGCCGTGCCGGGTCACGTACGCGGTGAGCGCGGCCGGGTCGCGGCGGGTGTCGTCGTCCAGCAGGTGCAGCTCGTGGCCGGCGACCATGGCCAGCACCGGGTCCCAGGACGCGTCGAAGGCGAGCGGGGAGACCAGGGCGACCCGCAGCCGGTCGCCGGCCGCCACCTTCGCGTACTGCGGGGCGACGTGGTGGTGCAACAGGGCGGCCAGGGCGCGGTGTTCGACGACGACGCCCTTGGGCGTGCCGGTCGAGCCCGAGGTGTGGACGACGTACGCGGCGTGGGCGGGGTCCAGGGGCGCGCGACGGTCGGCGTCGGTGACGGGGGTGTCCGGGAGGCCGGAGAGGCCGGTCTGGTTCAGTGGACCGTCCAGCACCACCGCGCAGTCCGCCGCCCGGACCACGGACGCGATCCGGCCGGCCGGCTGGGCGGGGTCCACCGGGACGTACGTGCCGCCGGCCTTGAGCACCGCGAACAGCGCCACCAGCGCGTCCGCCGAGCGGGGCAGCACCACCGCCACCCGCGTCTCCGGTCCGACGCCCCGGGCGATGAGGTACCGGGCCAGCCGGTTGGCCCGGGCGTCGAGCTCCGCCCGGCTGAGCGCGTCGGTGCCGCAGACCACGGCCCGCTCGTCCGGGTACCGGCGGGCCCGCTCCTCGAACACCTCGTGCACGAGCGGTACTTCGCGCATCTCGCCGCCCTCCGTCCCGTCACTCTTCGCCGTCATCGGCCCTCGCTTCACGCCTGTTCACGCCTGTTCACTCTGGTGGCCCGCCGGCCGTCGTCCCGTCATGCCGTGGTCGCCCCGGCGGTCACCGGGGTTCGAGTTCGAAGATGACCTCGTTGGCGACCATGCCGATGTCGTGCTTGTGCCGCAGCCGCCAGCCGCTCTCCGCGAAGACGCCCTCCCAGTCGGCCATGGTGGGCATGAAGGTGCCCATCAGGTCGTGCGCCACCTCGAAGCCGAGCATGAACACCGGCATCTCCGCGTCGGGCACGCCCACCGAGCGGGTGGCGTCGCCGAGCAGGAACCGGCGGGCGTTCGGGAAGAGTTCGCGGAGCCTGGTGAGGGTCGCCACGCACTGCTCGCGGGGCCAGAAGTCGTGCCCGGCCATGAAGCAGGTCAGCAGGTCCACCTCGGTGAACTCGGGGCGCGGGTCCATGGTCAGCATGTCCGCCTCGACGAAGGACAGCCGGCCGGCGAGACCGGCGTCCGCCGCGTCGGCCGCCGCCACCTTCAGCGAGTCCCCGGCGATGTCCACGCCCAGGCCGCGGGCGTCGGGGTGCCGGCGCAGAATCTGCATCAGCCGCTCGCCGCTGCCGCAGCCCAGGTCGGCCGCCACCCGGACGTCGAAGTCCAGGCCCTCCATCGCCCGCCAGAACCACGGGTCGTAGCAGAAGACGCTGATCTCCTTGCAGGAGCGGGCGATGGCGACGGGATCGCGCTGGTAGAAGGTGCCGACGCGGTTCTCGTTGCGGAGCACCGACGGCATCTGGCGGAACAGCTCGCCGCTGCCGCGCACCAGCCAGTGGAAGAGGGAGCGGGTGCGCTGGATCTCGGCGAAGTCCTCCGCCGGCACCACCCGGGTGCCGTCCCGGCGGACGACGCCGACCGAGGCGAGCGCCCGGAACATGCCCAGCGTGGACGCCGGGTCGAGGTCGTGGCGGGCGGCGAAGTCGGCCGTGTCCAGGGAGCCGCGCTCCTGGAGCTCGTCGAGCGCGCCCACCTCCCAGGCCGCGCCGATCGCCCACGCGGCGACGGCAGAGTTGTAGATGCGGGCGGAGGCCGCCCAGGACGCGGCGTCCGTGTCCGTCGTCGTCATTGTCGTCACCTGTCCATTCCGATGGAGGGTTCAGTGGTGGGGAGGTCTGTGGGCGGCCGCTCGGCCGCCGGCCGGGTACGGATCCGCGCGCCGCCCGCGCACACCCCGGCGGCGGCCACGAGCAGCAGCCCGCCGGCGCCGGAGGCCGCGAAGCCCCAGCCGGGCGACGAGCGGTCCATGACGAAGCCGATCGCGGGGGAGCTCAGGGCGCCGCCGAGCCGGGTCGCCGAGTCCTGGAGGCCCATGGCCATGCCGCGGGCGTGCGGCGGCGCGAGCCGGCTGACGCTCTCGGCGATGGCCGCCAGCGTCGGCGCGCACACCAACTGCATGGGCACCAGGGCCAGTCCGAGCAGCCACCACGGTCCGGAGACCAGGCCGGCGGGGATCACCAGCAGGGACAGCAGCGCCATCAGCGCGGACTGCGGCAGCGAGCGGGGCAGGGCGCCGTGGACGACGCCGCCGACGATGGACCCCAGGGCCAGGATGGCGACCGCCACCCCGGTCCAGGCGGTCTCGCCGCCGGCCCGGAGCACGGCCACCAGGGCCAGTTCCGTCCCGCCGAGCACGAACAGCACGCCCATGGAGATCAGCAGCGTGGCCGTCATGCGCCCGTCGAGCCAGGTCCGCGGGCCGTCCGGGGCGGCCGCCGCCGCCTCCTTCTTGCCGCGCAGAGGCGGATTCTGCACGTACAGCAGCACCGCCGTCACGGCGACGACCGCGCCGATCACCGTCAGGGCGAGCCGGCTGGAGAACTGGGTGGCCAGGTAGATGCCGACGGCCGGGCCGACGATGAAGGACGTCTCCATCGCGACGGCGTCCACCGAGAACGCCGTCCGCCGCCGGTCCTCCGGCACCAGCGCCGTGATGACCTGCCGGGAGAGCGAACTCACCGGGATCACCAGCGCGCCCGCCGGGAACGCGGCGACCAGCAGGGCCTCGTACGGCAGCCAGGGGACGCCGATCCAGTACGCGGTGGCGACCGTGGCGCAGACCGCGACCACCGGCCGCAGGCCGTGCCGGTCCAGGGCCCGGCCGACCGCCGGCGCGCCGACCATCGTGCCGACGGTGGTGGAGGTCGCGACGAGACCGGCGGCCACATAGCCCCGGTGCAGCCCGTTGACCACGTGCAGGGTCAGAGTCAGCCCCATCGCCGTGACCGGCAGCCGGGCCACGAACATCAGCAGCACCGAGCGGGTCATGCCCGGGACGGCGAACACCTCGCGGTAGAGGCGCGGGCGCGCTTCGGCGGTCACGGGCGGTCCCCCACGCGGTCCCGGGGCCCGAGGGCCGACTCGTCCGCCTTGAGGTCGTAGTGCTCCCGGCCCAGCAGGCTGTTGAGGATCACGGCCGAACGCCAGGCGGCCAGCGACAGGTTGGGGTCGGCCACGCCGTGGGTGTGCCGCGCCGCGCCCTGGACGTAGATCCGGTGCCGGTCGGGTCCTTCCCAGCGCACCCGGTAGTCGGCCTCGACCGCGTAGCCGTCGTCGGTGACGGGCATCCGGTCGCGCAATCCGTCCATGCAGGACGGGATTTCGGTGCGGTAGCCGGTGGCCAGGACGACCGTGTCGCAGGACAGGGCGCGCCGGCCGCCGGTGACGGTGTCCTCCAGCTCGGCGCGGAACCCGCCGTCGGCGTCCGCGAGCCCGGTGAGCCGCACCCCGGCCAGCAGGTCGTGGGTGAACGGACCGTCGGTGAGGTAGTCGAGCGCGTACAGCCGCTCGTACACCCGGGCCAGCAGCTCGCGGGTGATCCCGGTGCCGGCGGACCGCTGCCGCTCCAGCAGGGCGGCGCGCCGGCCGGCCGGGAGCTCGCGGAAGTACTCGACGTAGCGCGGGTTGAACCACTCGTCGGCGAACGGCGAGTCGTCCAGCGGGGCGAAGCCCTCGCGCCCGGTGACCCAGGTCAGCCGGCGCGGCAGCCCGGCCCGGCCGGACATCAGGTCGAGCGCCACCTCCGCCGCGCTCTGCCCGCCGCCGACCAGCAGCACGTCCCGGCCGTCCAGCCGGTCCTCCCGGCCGAGGTGGTCGGCGGCGTGCCACAGGCGGCGGCCGGTGACGCCGCGGGCGAAGTCGGGGACGTACGGGGTCCGGCCGACGCCGAGGACCACGTGGTCGGCCCGGTGGACGCGGCGGCCGGTGCGGACGGCGAACCCGTCGCCGTCGTGCTCCACCGCCTCGACCCGCTCGCCGAGCCGGACGTCCAACTGCTGGGCGGCCCAGGTGAAGTACTGGTCGAACTCCTTGCGGCTGACGTGGTCGGCGGCGGCGATCAGGTGCCGGTACAGCCGGCCCCGCTCGTGCAGGAAGCTCAGGAAGCCGAAGCGGCTGCGCGGATCGACCAGGGTGACCAGGTCCTTCACCGCGCTGACCTGGAGCCGGGAGTCGGTCCAGAGCAGGCCGGGGTGCCAGGCGACGGAGTCGCGGGCCTCCAGGGCGGTGACGCGGAGGCCGTCGACCGGCTCGGCCAGGGCGGCCAGGCTCAGGTTGGCCGGTCCCGCGCCGACGGCGAGGACGCGGAGGGCGCCGTCTCGGTTCATGCCGGACACGACTCCACCCGGTGCGAGGCCAGCCGGACGGCCGGGGCTGCCTCGATCAGGTACCGCACCTCGGACGCGGCCCACGCCGCCGCGGCGGCCTTCTCCAGCTCCGCGCCGGAGAGCCCCGCCGCGTCCGACACGGCGCACTCCATGTCCTGGAGCTGGACGACGGCCGACGGGTCCGCCTGGAGCAGCCCTCCGACGTCCTCCGTGCCGCGGACGGTGACCCGCCACGTCACGGCCCGGCCGGTGAGCTCACGGGCGATCCGGCCCAGGTGCGAGGCGACGTCGGCGGCGAGGCCCATCAGCAGGTACTCCTGCGGGTTCGGACCCCAGTCGACGCCGGTCAGCTGCTTGGGCGCGTCCACACGCAGTTCGCCGCCCGGCTCCTGATCGCCCGGCGCTTGGTCGCCCGGCTCCTGGTCCAGCGGGACGGACGCGAGCTGGGTGCCGCTGATCCAGCGGACCCGGCAGGCGGCCGGGCGGCCGGTGGCCGGCGCGCCCTCCGTCGTGGCGGTGTGCGCCGGGGCGGCGTCCGGCCCGTACCGCAGGGCGACCGGGACCGGGCGGGTCAGGGTGGTGTAGTTGGGGCTGAACTGCTCGACCTGGCCGACGAGTTCGGCGACCGTCTCGTCGTCCGGCACCCCGCCGACGTCGATCCGGCTCGTCACCGCGCCGCCGTCCCAGGCGATGTCCATGTCGGCGCTCTCGAAGACCACCGACTGGGCGCTGCCGCCGCCGACCAGCGTGGTCAGCGCGCAGGAGGCGACGCCGGTGAGGGCCAGGTGCATCGGCAGCGGACCCTCGGCGCCGGGCGCGTCGGAGACGTCCCGGAGCTCCACCGAGAAGCGGCGCGCCGACTTCACCGTGCCGAACAGCGCGGGACCGATCTTCGCCGACAGCCCCCGGTACGGCGAGGACTGCGCCTCGGCCGAGTAGCGGAACGCCGCCTCGGCGGGGTCGTTGCGGATCTCGTGGACCACTTCGCTGAAGCCGGCCGTGTTGAAGCTGTTCCTCATCGCATGTCCTCCTCTGCCGGAGCGCCGAGCGCCTCGTCCAGGTCCCGGACCAGATCGCGGACGTTCTCGATGCCCACCGAGAACCGGACCAGGCCGGGATTGATGCCGATCCGGGACCGCTGGCGGGCGGTGAGCGAACTGTGCGAGGTATTGCTCGGCATGCTCACCAGGGATTCGACGCCGCCCAGGCTCGTCGCCACATAGGGAATCCGGAGTTTCTTCATGAATTCCAGTGCGGCCTCGTCACCACCGCGCACCTCGAAACTCACCATGCCGCCGAAACCGCCGTAGTCCGCGTGTTCCAGGCCGGCATAGCGGGGGCCGCCGAGTTCCGGGTGGTGAACGGCCGCGACGCGTTCGTGCCCGGCCAGGAAACGCGCCACTTCCCGGGCGTTGGCGTTCTGCGCGCGGACGCGCAGCGGAAGGGTCTTCATTCCCCTTTCGAGGAGGAAGGCGGCGAGCGGTTCCAGGGTGCCGCCGAAGCGCAGCGCCTGCGCCCAGATGCGGTCCAGGAACTTGCGCCGGCCGACGACCGCGCCGGCGGTCAGGTCGCTGTGGCCGGCGAGGTACTTGGTGGCGCTGTGCACGACGACGTCCGCGCCGAGCTCCAGGGGGCGCATGTTGACCGGGGTGAGGAAGGTGTTGTCCACCACGAGGAGGGCGTTGGCCTCCTTCGCGATCTCCGCGAGGCCGCGCACCGACGGCGCCTTCAGCAGCGGGTTGGTCAGCGTCTCGAAGAACAGCAGCTGGGTCTCCGGGCGGATCGCCGCGCGGACCGCGTCCAGGTCGCAGGGGTCGACGAACGTCACCTCGCGGCCGGCCGACGGCATGTCCTCGCGCAGCAGGTTGTAGGTGCCGCCGTAGACGTCGTAGGCCGAGACGATGTGGCTGCCCGCGTTGGTCAGGGCGTAGATCGTGCTGGCCGTGGCGCTCATCCCGGAGGACGTCACCAGCGCGCTGCGGCTGCCCTCCAGGGCGGCGATCTTCTCCTGCACGGACCACTGCGAGGGGTTGCCGTACCGGGTGTAGATGGGGACGTCGCGGGAGGTTCCGTCGGAGAAGGCCGCGTAGCTGGCGTCGTCCAGCAGGAAGGTGCTGGTCTGGAAGACCGGGGTGCCCACCGCGCCCGTCACCGGGTCCTCGTACGTCCCCGCGTGCACGGCGAGCGTCTCCGGCGAGACCTCCCGGGACAGCACCCGGTGGTGCGGCGTGACGGGCCCCGCGAACCGCGAGCGGGTGAGGTCGCCGAACCACTTGGCGCCGTCGTTGCGGCCCTCTTCGAAGCCGATCGCCGTACGGCTCTCTTTCGCCACGAGCACCCCTAGCTTTTCTCCGGTACGGACGGCAATTTCGCTGTCGGGCCGAAAAGCTAGCAGCGGTCCGTCGACGAAACGTCAACGCGTTGTGGACGCGGTGTCGACGCGCTCGTCGACGTCGTTTCACGGCCCCTTCCCGATAACCGTGCGGAATATGACGACACTTGACACGGCATTCCCGCCCTCCCTACGTTGACCGCGGAATGCGGGGCCGCGGTCATGGTGACGGCCTGCCCTCGTCCGACCCATCACCATGGAGGTCGAGTGACAACCTCGGAATTCACAGTCGACGCCGTCTCCGAAATAGCGGACGTCAGATCCCGGTACGTACGCGACCGGGCGGTCTTCGTCGAGGGCGCGCGGATGACGGAGATCCTCAGGTTCCTGGGCGCCTCCGACGCGGACCTGGAACGGCTGAAGCACGTGAGCGACGGCCTGCGGGACGACCCCACCCTGCCGTTCCGCAAGTCGCGCAACGGCCGGTTCTGCCTCGACCCGGTGGAACGGCGGGCGCGCCGGTTGGAGTTCCAGCCGTTCGTCCTCTCCAAGGAGGAGGACTTCGTCCGGCACGACTCGGGCGAACTGCGGGTCTTCGAGGAGGTGCGCGACGACCTCCAGCAGAACACCGCCTTCCAGGCGCTGCTCGCCTTCAAGTTCCTGGTGATCGAGGACGTCGCGATGGCCCACCGCCCGTACCTCGACTACGCGTCGCCGCAGTGGATCTGCACCCTGTTCAACCTGCGCACCATCACCGACGCCCGGCTCCAGGGCGAGCCGGCGCTGGAGGGGGTGCACAGCGACGGCGTGGACCACACCATGACCACCCTGCTCGGCAGCACCAATATGACCGACGACAGCGCGGCGACGTTCATCCACGACATGCGCGAGGCCAACGCCGCCCGCTGGCACGAGGCCGACCCCGGGCTGCTGCTCGGCGAGGAGCGGCACCGCCACTTCCTCGACACCCTCCTGCTCGTCGACCACGAGCGGAAGCACAGCGTCTCGCCCGTGATCGCCGTCGACCCCGAACTCCCCGCGACCCGGGACATGCTGATCTTCTTCACCCGCAAGCCCGCCGGGCCGGGGCACGTCTCGCACGCCCACGACTCGCTGCGCCCGCACCCGGACCTGCCGATGACCACGGCCCTGCCCTCGCTCGACGGCCTGGCCGGGAGCACCGGCGCGCACGCCCTGGCGGGGGTGGACCACCGTGCCGGCTGACCACGACGGGACCGACGCCGCGCGCGAGATCGAGCGCGTCTGGTACGAGGGCTCCTGCCACTGCGGGGGCGTGGCGTTCTCCGCCGCCGCCAGCCGCAACCTCACCATCACCCTGTGCAACTGCGGCATCTGCTACAAGTCCGGGCACCAGGAACTGATGGTCCCGGAGGAGCGGTTCGAGCTGCACCGGGGGCAGGAGTTCCTCAAGCCGTACCGGTTCGGCAACCGGATCGCGGACCACACCTTCTGCGCGGTCTGCGGCATCATGCCCTTCTACCGCCCCCGCTCGCACCCCACCGGCTACTTCAGCGTCAACGCGCGCTGCCTGGACCTGGAGGCCGCCGAGCACATCGAGTTCGTGGAGTTCGACGGGCGCAACTGGGAGGCGAGCATGGCCGCCGGACAGCACGTCCTGACCGAATGAGCGTCCGGTACGCGGCCGGAGCCGACGCCGACGCGGATGCCGACGCGCTCCGCCGCCCGGGCCGGCTCAAGTGGGAGACGGCCGGACCGGACGGTCTCGGCGCCTGCGCCGCCGAGACCGACTACGGCACCGCCCCGCCGGTCCTCGCCGCGCTGCGCGCCGCCGTCGACCGGGACGTGCTCGGCTACCTCACCCCGTCCCTGGCCGCCGAGGCGGGCGCGGCCTGCGCCGCCTGGCAGCGGGAGAGCCACGGCTGGGACGTGGACGGGGGCGACGTCCGGCTGCTGCCCGACGTGGTCCGGGCGCTGCACGTCGCCGTCGAGCACTTCTCCCGCCCCGGCTCCCCGGTGATCGTGCCGGTGCCCGCCTACACGCCGTTCCTGGTCGTCCCGCGGCTGCTGGGCCGCGACGTCCTCCAGGTCCCCATGGCCCGGACGGCCGGCGGCCGGTACGCCCTCGACCTCGACGCGCTGGACGCCGCCTTCGCCGCAGGCGGGCACCTGCTCCTGCTGTGCAACCCGCACAACCCGACGGGACGGGTCATGGAGCCCGCCGAACTCCACGCCGTCTGCCAGCTGGTGACGAGCCGTCAGGGCCGGGTCTTCTCCGACGAGGTGCACTCCCCGCTGGTGCTCGCCGGGCGGCGGCACACCCCGTACGCCTCCCTGTCGGAGGCCGCCGCGCTGCACACCCTGACGGCCACCTCGGCGTCCAAGGCGTGGAACCTCGCCGGCCTGAAGTGCGCCCAGATGCTGCTCCACAACGACGCCGACCGGGAGCGGTGGGCGCGGCTCGGCCGGCTGGCCACCGACGGGACGGCCACCCCGGGCGCGGTGGCCGCCGTCGCCGCCTACCGGGAGGGACGCCCGTGGCTCGACGCGGTGCTCGCCCGGCTGGACCGCAACCGGCGGCTGCTCGGCGAGCTGCTGGCCGCCCACCTGCCCGAGGCCGGATACGTCCCGCCCGAGGGCACGTACCTCGGCTGGGCCGATCTCCGCGGCCTCGGCCTGCCCGGGGCGGACCTCGCGGGCTTCTTCGCGGACCAGGCCGGGGTGACGCTCGTCGACGGGCGCGACTGCGGCACGGCGGGCGAGGGGTTCGTCCGGATCAACTTCGCCACCACGGAGGCGATCCTGACCCGGGTCGTGGAGCGGATGGCCGCGGCCGTCGCCGCGTACCGGCGGGGCGGGCCCCGCGCGGCGTCACGGGCCGACGCTGGCCCGGGCGGCGAGGGTCTCCACGAAGGAGGCGGCCACCGTGTCGAGCGGACCGTTCGCGTAGGCGGCCAGGGTGCGGCGGATGGGCGGGTCCGGGAGGATCACCCGGCCGGCGAAGTGCCGGGGGACCATGTTCGCGGGGATGAGGGCGGGTCCCAGCCCGGAGTGGGTGAGCATCGGGGCGGCGGCGCTCAGTTCGGTGAGCATCGCCGTCCGCGGGTGGAAGCCGGCCGCGGCGCAGCCCTCGTCGAGGAACCGGGCGAGGCCGTTGCGGGGCGCCAGGCGCACCCAGGCGCGGTCGCGCAGGGCGGTGAACGGCAACCGGGGGCCGGAAGCGGCGGCGGCCGGGTCGTCGGGCGGCAGGACGATGGCGAACTCCTCGGTGCCCAGCAGGCGTACCGGGTGTGGCCATGCGTCGGGGAGCGGGCCGACGGCCACGTCGGCCGCTCCCGAGGTGACGGCCGCCTGGAGTTCGGCGGCGTTCATGTACTCGGTGAGGACGACCTGTGAGGCCGGGTTCTCCTGGTACCAGACGCGCAGCGCGGGCGGGATGACGCCGATGCTGATCGACTGGAGGGTGGCGACGCGCAGTTCGCCCGGGACGCGCGGGGCGGTGCCCGCGGGCCATGCCTCCGGGGGCCAGGGGCCCGGGCCGAGAAGCAGTCCGGGGCCGGCGGCGGGAGCCGGGGGAGCGAGGGGCGCCGGTGGTGCAGGCGGTCTCTCCAGCGGTTCCTGCCGCAGGACGGCCGCGTGGACGCGCCGCAGCTCCGCGCCGATGTCCACGCCGAACTCCTCGGCGAGGCAGGCCCGGGTCCGTTCGTGCACGCGCAGCGCCTCGGCCTGCCGCCCGAGCGCGGACAGCGCGGTCATCAGATGGCCGACCAGCCGCTCGCGGGTCGGGTGCCGCCGTGCCTCGGGGGCGAGTTCGGCGGCGACGAGGGCCTCCTCGCCGAGCGCCAGCCGGGCCTCGGCCAGCCCTTCGACGGCCGTCAGGCGTATCTGCTCCAGCCGCCCGCTCTCGTCGGCCAGCGCGCCGATCTCCTCGAACTCCTGGTAGGGGGAGCCCTGCCAGAGGCCGAGCGCCTCCGTGAAGACGTCCCGCGCGCCCGGCAGGTTCCGGCGGTCCAGCAGCCGGTTGCCGGCGGCCACGGTCAGTTCGAAACGCTGGACGTCCACCTGTTCCGGAGCCAGCCGCAGGACGTAGCCGGGCGCGCGGTAGTGCAGCAGGGACGGGCCGGTGCGGCCGGCCGGGGAGTCCAGGGCGCGGCGGAGATGGCAGACGTAGGACTGCAGGGTGGCCACCGCGCGGCGCGGGGGAGCGTAGCCCCACAGATCGTCGACGAGCACTCCCGTGGGCACGACCCGGCCGAGCCGGAGCAGGAGCAGGGCCAGCAGCGCGCGGTGGCGCCGCGGGCCGAGGGCCCGCTCGGCGCCGTCGTACTGGGCCGACATCGGCCCGAGGACCCGCAGCCGCAGCGCGGCCGTGTCGTCCGCCGCCGCCCGTTCCCGGAAACCGGCTTCCTCGTCACGGGCCGCGAGCCCCGTCACCATCTGCACGGACATGGGTCACCGTTCCCAGAGCAGTGCTCGGCCGCATGCCGGTACTTCGCGACATGCGTCTCTTCGTCGGGTGATCTTGGCATATGGGACGTCCGATGCCCAGGGGTGAGCGGAAGGGAGGCGTCCCCCGGCGGAGGCGGGCGGCCGTGCACGGGACTTCGGGGACGGGTTCTCCGGCGGGCGGAGAACCGGGCGAACGGGTGGGCGACTTGAACCGGGCGACGAAATGCGTGCGGTCCACGGACTCATCGGCGGTGTGCCCGCTGCGGATTCCGCGTGCTCTCGCTCAAGTACGCGAAGGATGCGAAGGGCTGCGCGGCGGGGCCGTTCTCGCGGCGGCCGCGAACGTGTCTTTCCGGCGTTTTTCCGGTGTTATGCCGACGGGGACGACAGACGGGGCCTTTCCGGTCCTCTTCTTCCCCGGACAGGTCCGTCGGTGTGCTTGTGGGGCGCGAACGTTCCGCCATCCGCGTGGTGAATCGGTTCACGCCGTACGTGACGCGAGACTTCGCCGGACACTTTTTCCGATGCTTCGTATCAGCGTAACGACGGGCTCCTCAATCGCCCGGAGGTCGCTGGAAATCCGGCGTAGAGGTTCCCGAGGGAGCACGGACCGGTGACCCGGACCATCGGGCCGTCCGCCCAGGAGGTTCTGCCATGTCCTTGCTTCCCCCCGTACTGAACAGCGCGGCCGTGCTGGCCGCCGCCACGGGACTCACGGGCGCCGTCACCTTGCTGGCGGTCGTCGTCGCCTCGGTCGCCGCCCGCAGCCCCCAACGCCGCCGGGACGCCCGGGCCACCCTCCGCATCCTCGTCCGGCGGCGTCCGCGGCGGTGAAGCGGCGCGGCGGTGAACGGCCGGTGACGGAAAGTCACGCTGTGGTCGTCTCAAATGCCGCATCGCGGTGACGGTTTGTTCCTCAGGTCCCCACGCGTCCGGCCCGGCCGGCGCCCGGAACGTCCGAAGGCAGGCCGCCGGGGACACCTCCGCCTCGGCGGACAGACGCAGGCGGAGGGAGGCGGCGCCGGTACCGGGACCGGACGCGGCGGCGATCCGGTCCACCGGCGGACCGGTGGTCTCCGGCAGCCGGCGCGCGTGCCGGACGTGCTGCCGGGTGAGCCGCTGCCCGGGTGGTACGCCCACCTCGTCGCGGAACCGGCGGCAGAACGTACGGGTGCTCGTGCCCGCCTGCCGGGACGGCTCCGCGAGGGGCAGCGGCAGGTGGAGCCGGGCGGCGGCCCAGGCGCGGACCGCCGCGGCCGAGGCGGAGATCGTCGCTCGTGGCCGTACGGCCGGTCAGGCGGCGCCGCCGAAGAGCTGGGTCCAGTAGCTGCCCGCCGGGCCGCCGCCCGCGAAGCCTGCGCCCAGGTGGGTGAAGGAGGGGGTGAGGATGTTGGCGCGGTGGCCGGGGCTGTTCATCCAGCCCTCGACGACCTCGGCGGGCGAGCGCTGGCCGCATGCGATGTTCTCGCCTATGGAGCGGTGGACGCAGCCCGCCGCGACGGCGCGGTCCCAGGGGCGGCCGCCGTCCGGGGAGACGTGGGCGTGGTAGCCGCGCGCCGCCATGTCCGCGCTGTGCGCCTGGGCCGCCGCCGTGAGCCGCGGGTCGCCGGACAGAGGGCGCAGGCCGGCGGCGGTCCGGTGGGCGTTGGTGAGGGCGAGGACGTCGGCGGCCGTGCGCGCCAGCCCGTCGGGCGTGAACGGCCGGGCCCACAGCGCCGTCCAGAACGTGTCGCCCGAGCGCCCGTCCACCGCGCGGGCCAGCCCCACCGCCGTGAGGGCGGGGTCCCGCACCGGGTCCGACGAACGGGCGTCCCCCAGGCAGAACTCCAGGAACCCGGCGGGCGACAGCGGCCCCGACACCAGCTGCTCCGCCAGCCCGAGGTACGCGTAACCGCACGCCGTGACCTGCTGGAACACCGAGATGCCGGACGGGCCCTCGGAGCCCAGCCGGCCCTGCCGGGCCATGCCGTCGGCGTGCCGGCGCGCGGCCTCGGCGAGCCGCGCGTCCGCGGCCACCGGCGGCACACCGGTCCGGGCGCGCTCCGCGTTGACGAGGGCGGCGAACGCGCGCGCGTCGTCCGGTGCGGAACCCGGGCCGGGACCGGGGTCGCGGGCGGTCGTCGTGGCGGGGGAGCCGGGCTCGTCCGCCACCTCGACGCCGAAGTCCCGCGCCACGCCCGCCAGGCCGTCCGCGTACCCCTGGCCCAGGGCGCGCAGCTTCCAGCCCGGACCGCGGCGGTAGACCTCGGCGAGCAGCAGCACCGTCTCGTCCGTCGGCCGCGGCGGCGCGAACCGGGCGAGGGCCCGGCCGCCCGGCCCGGTGACCCGCAGGCCCGGGACGGGCAGCGCGGCCGGCCGGGCCCCGGGGTCCTCGGGGCTGACGACCACCGTCAGCCGGCTCACCCCCGGGCGCAGGGCCGAACGGTCCACCACGACCCGGCCGGAACCGAGCCGGACGCCGGGCGCCGACGGCTGGTTGTAGAAGACGAAGTCGGCGTCGCCCGCCACCTTCCCGTCCGCGCCGGTGATCAGCACCGACACGTCGTAGGGGCCCGTCACCTCCACGGTCAGGGCGCCGTCGGGCAGCTCCAGGGTGGCTCCGGGGACCAGCGTGCTCATCGGTCATCACGTCCTCGCCGTACGGGAACGGGACGCCGCCCGCACCGGACCCGTACCGGCCCCCACGTCCCGCTCCTGAGAACGCCGGGCGGGGGTGGGGCGGTTCCCGGGCGGCCGCCGGGGGTGGGCGGCCGGCGCGGCTTCCGCTGCCGCCCGGCGCGCGAGGGCACCGCGCAGGGGCGAGCGCGTACGTCCCGGCCTACGTCCATAGCCTCCCCGGGCAGTTCGACGCCGCGGTCGAGCAGGCCATGCACGCCGCGCGCGGCAGGCCGACCGCGCGGCGCAGGCCGTCGCCACGACTGTCTGACGCCCCGCTTGTCACCGCTCGCGGACTTCGCCCGTCCGCGTCTCGGTCGTCCGGTCGGCGGAGGCGGAGCCGTCGCGTCGCGCGGGGAGAGCGGGCCCGCGTGCGGGCGCCGCGTGTCAGCGGCGCCGGGAGTGCGACACCGTACGACCGGTGACGTCCGCCGCGCGTGGGCGCCTTCCGGGCGTGGCGCTCCCGGTTCCCGGCGTGGGGCTCCCGGCGAGGTGCCCGGCCCGCCCGCGTTCGGGCTCGACCCTCTCCCTCACCACACCCGTCCGCGCCCTCGCGCCCGATCCGCCGGGGCGGCCGCGCGGGCGTGCGGGCGGGGCCCGTCCCGTATCCGCCCGCGCCCCGCACGCCGTCCCGTGCCCGTCGCCCGGTTCCAGCCGGATTGTTACGCTGCGGGGATGTCCTCCCTGCCGACGCCCGACGACATCCGCGCCCTCCACGAGAAGTACGCGCCCACCCCCGAGGCGTTCGAGCTCGTGTACACCCACTGCCTCATCGTGGCGGAACTCGCCGAGCGGCTGCGGGACGAGGCGGCGCCGGAGGCGGACGCGGAGCTGGTGCGGGCGGGGGCGCTGCTGCACGACATCGGCGTCTACGAGCTGGTGGACGCGGACGGCCGGCCGCGGCACGGGGAGTACATCCGGCACGGGGTGATCGGGCACGAGATCCTGCGCCGGGAGGGGTTCCCGGAGCGGCTGTGCCGCTTCTGCTCGTGCCACACCGGCGTCGGCCTCACCCGGGAGGACATCCGCCGGCAAGGGCTGCCGCTGCCGGAGGCGGACTACGTCGCGTCGACGGTCGAGGAGCAACTGGTCATGTACGCCGACAAGTTCCACACCAAGAGCGACCCGCCGGCGTTCCTCTCCGCCGAGACCTACGCCGCCGGTCTCGCCCGGCTGTTCGGGCCGGAGAAGGCCGGCGTGTTCCAGGCGCTGCGGGAGCGGTTCGGCGAGCCCGAACTCGACGGGCCCGCCGCCCGGTACGGGCACGTACGCCGCTGACGGCACGGCCCCCGCCGGAACCGCCGGGGACGGCGCGTCAGCAGGCGGGGTCCGGGACGGTCTCCAGGTAGACCGTGGTGCCGGTGCGCCGCGCCCGGCTGACGGCCGCGAGCCGCCGCCAGGAGCGGCTGTCCATGGTCCGGGCCCAGTCGTCCATCGGCCGCACCTCCCAGGCGTCGTGCTCGCCGGGGTCCAGGACGATGCGGGAGAGGGCGTCCCGGCCGAGGCGGCCGCCGTCGAAGACGAACCCCGTCTTCGCCACCGGCCACGGCCCCGGCGGGGCGAAGTCCACGGCGAGCAGCCGCGGCCGGCCGGTGAAGACGATGCCCGTCTCCTCCCGGCACTCCCGCACGGCCGTGCCGAACGGCGTCTCGCCGGGGTCCATGTCCCCGCCCGGGAACTGCCACAGCCCCTGTTTCACCGAGGACCGCAGCTGCAGCGGGCGTTCCTCGGTGTCGGTGAAGAACAGTGCCCCGTACACGGCCGCCTTGGGCAGGCCGGCGACGTACTCGGCGAGCGGCAGTCGCGGTTTCCCCACCTGAACTCCTTCGCTCCCGGCCGGAAGTCCGGACTCCAGGATGCGGCAACAGGACGGGTCACGTGGGACGTTGCGCGAAACGGCCGGATCCGCCCGGCGCGCGGAATCCGGCGGCGCGCCCCCGCGTGACCACCCGTGCCCCGGTCCGCGCACGGCGGCGGCCGGCCGCCGCGCTCCCCGGGCCCGGTGTCCCGTTCCGCCGCGCGGGCGCGCCCGGACCGACATGCCGGTGCGCATGCCCGATCACCGTGAACGAGTGCCGGGGAAGGAGCGCGAGCGGCGGCGGCGCCGCGACGGGGCATCGGGGGCCTCCTGAGGCGAGGGGCGCGACGGATACGTGGGGAGAAGGCAGCCGGTACGGCCGGCAGGGGGAACGCCCGCCGGTGGCAGGGGCGTCGCGGGCCGGTCGGGCCGGACCGCGCGTGGCGGCGGCCGCTAGAGCATCGCGCCCGGGCGCGCCCGCCCGACGGATGAGGCGCCCCGGAGGATGGAGCCGAACAGGTCCTGCAGCTCCGGGCACGGGTCGACGCCGTACTCGTCCGCCAGCAGGCGCCGCGTCTGGTGGTAGACCTTGAGCGCCTCCGCCTGGCGGCCCGCCCGGTAGAGGGCCTGCATGTGCAGCCAGCTCAGGCGTTCCCGGGTTGGGAACTTCATGCTGAGCGTCGCCAGATCGGCGGCGATCACGGAGTAGTCCTGCTCCTGGGCCAGTTCGGCCTCCCATCGGCTCTCCAGGGCCAGCAGCCGCAGCTCCTCCAGACGGGCCGCGGCCTGCGTGCCCAGCGCGTCGTCGCACATCTCCGGGTAGGGCGTGCCGCGCCACAGGGCCAGGCAGGACTCCAGGGTGTGGCCGGCGGCCTGGTGGCGTCCCTCCAGGAGCAGGCGGCGGCCGTCGCGGAGCAGCTGTTCGAAACGGCAGACATCGATGCGTTCGGGTTCCACGGCGAGGACGTATCCGGAAGCCTCCCGGCGCAGAATCCTGTTACGGCACCGTGGTGGACTGCTTGGTTCCAATTTCCTCCGCAGATTGGACACATAGCTGTGCAGAGTCGTCATCACGGCACTGGGCGGGTTGCGCGGCCATACGGCCTCGGTCAGCCGTTCGGTGGTAACCGCTTCACCCGGTGTCAACAAAAGGGCGGCCAGCACGGCGCGTTGGCGGGCCGGCCCCAGGTCCACCGGCCGCCCTCCGGCCCGGACCTCCAGCGGACCCAGAACGCTGATCTGTAACCCGGCAGTTATGGACATCGACGCTTTCCTCCTGTCACGACTCCTGACGGCGGCCGGCACCCGGGAATGGTCGCCCCCGCCGGCTCCGGGACCGTTTCCGTGCATGACGATCGGAGGCGCACGTTCGTTCGCACCTCCGCCGCCAAGTGTGCCCCTTTTTTCCTGACGTGGGCAGTCGGGCTTCCGTTCCCGGACGGCAGATGATCCAACAGGACGCCTCCGTACGCACCAGTGTCTTCCGGGCATGATCGTCGAGAGGGGTCCCATTGACACAGAATGACCTCGGATAAACGTGACGAACAACACGTGCGGGACGTAAGACCGCTGGTGCGGCGCACGGGAACCGGCAGCGGTGCCGGACCCCGCCCCTCCGGTCGGACCCCTTCCGGAAAGCCGTCCGGCACCTTCCCGGCGGCGGTGGGCGCGACGCTTCCGTCGGCCCTCGTTCGGAAAAGGTTCACGCCGACGACGGTACGCGGTGGATTTCGACGACGTAATTCCGTGAACCCCATTGTTTCTTTCTTGTTTCCCGCATCACCCGTTCGTCGTCCAAGAGCGATCCAAGACGGCTTCAAGTGGCCGCCAAGACGGCCGCGCTAGGGTGCCCGGAGTCGTCCGGAGAAGTCCGGAAAGAAAGCGGTGAAGGGCCGCGTCCCATTCATGACCGAGAGCGCAGCCGGGTAACGGGGAGCAGACCGATGAGCAATTCCGAACGCCATGCGCCGGAACCGCCCTTCGCCCCGGGTGAGGCGGTGGCCGTCATCGGAATGGCCGGGCGCACACCGTGGGCCCTGGACCCGGCGGACATGCGGCGGACGCTCGCCGGCGGGCCGGGCGGCGGAATAGCCGGGGAGCCGGCTCCGCACGCCGTTTCCTGGTGCGACCCGGCATTGTTCGACGCGGAATTCTTCGGCCTTTCCGAAGAAGAGGCGGACCGGCTCGGCGCGGAATCACGCCTGTTGACGGAACTCGGCTGGGCGGCGCTGGAGAACGCCGGCATCGCGCCGGGGGCGGGCGGCGTACCGGCCGGCCTTTTCCTTGACGCGCCCGACTTCCTCGGCGTCCCCGATGGCGCATCCGCTGCCGTTCCGTCCGGTGGGGCGACGGACGTCGTCGCCTCCGCTCTCGGCCTGGCCGGGCCCGGCGCCGTGACGCCGCCGGACCAGGAGCCTGGTGCCGCCGTCGCCCGGGCGGTCCGTGCGCTGGGCGCCGGCCGGTACGGCCTCGCCGTGGCCGGGGCCGCGCGCCTCGGCCCGTCCGCCGCGTCCGGCGCTTTCGCCGTCGTCCTCAAGCCGTGGCCGCACGCGGTGCGGGACGGGGACCGGATCCACCGCGTGCTGCGGCTCGCCGCCGGGGGAGGGCCCGCGGGTGGCGCTCCGTCGGACGGGGCCGGTGCGGAGGGCGCCCATGTCGTCGACTTCCTCGCCGCACTGACCGGCGTGGCCGGCGGTGACCGGAACGGCGTGACCGTCGACGGCGTCCGGCTGGAGGTGCCGGACGGCTTCGCGGCTGCGGCTGCCCGGACGGGCGGCTCGGAGCCCGCGAGCGGCCGGGCGCCCGCCGCCGGCTCTGCCGCCCTCACCCCCTGGCGGATCTCCGCGCGCGGCGAAGGCGCGTTGCGGGCCCAGGCGGGGCGGCTGCTGCGGCATGTCGAGGAGCACCCCGAGGACGGGCTCGGCGACATCGGCCTCTCGCTGGCCGCCACCCGCCCGCTGCTCCCGCACCGCGCCGTCCTGCTCGTCGCCGACCGTGCCGACGCCGTGCGGGCCCTGACCGCCCTGGCGGCGGGCGACGGCGACCCCGGGATCGTCCGGGGCACGGCCGCGCCCGGCGGGACGGACGGTGGCCGGGCCGTGTTCGTCTTCCCGGGGCAGGGCACCCAGTGGCCCGGCATGGCACGCGAACTCCTCGACGGATCCCCGGAGTTCCGCGACCGGCTGCACGCCTGCGCCGCCGTGCTCGACCCGCTGACCGGCTGGTCCCTCCTGGACGTCCTGCGCGGCGCGGAAGGCGGCCCCGACACCGGGCGGGTCGACGTCGTCCAGCCGGTGCTGTTCGCCGTCATGGTCTCCCTCGCCGCCCTCTGGCGCGCCCACGGCGTGGAGCCCGCCGCCGTCGTCGGCGCCAGCCTGGGGGAGATCGCCGCCGCGCACGTCGCCGGGGCGCTGAGCCTGGAGGACGCGGCCCGCGTCGTCGTGCCCTGGAGCGCGGCGCAGGCCCGCCTGGCCGGGCGCGGGGACATGGCCTCCGTCCTCCTGGCGCCGGACGAACTGACGCCCCGGCTGTCCCGGTTCGGCGACCGGCTGGTGTTCGCCGGCGCGAACGGCCCGCGCGCCACCCTGGTCTCGGGGGAGCGCCCGGCCGTCGCCGAGCTGCTGGACGAACTCGCGGCGGACGGCGTCCGCGCCCGCAGGCTGAGCAACGGGCTCGCCGCCCACTCGCCCCAACTGCTGTCGCAGCACGAGCGGTTGCTCGCCGACCTGCGGGGCCTCGCCCCGGGACCGTCCCGCATACCGTTCTACTCGTCCCTCACCGGCGACCGCCTCGACACCCGCGAGCTGGACGGCGCCTACTGGTGCCGCAACATCACCGAACCGATCCGCTTCGACGCGGCGGCCCGCTCGCTCGTCCGGGACGGCCACCGGGCGTTCGCCGAGGTCTCCCCGCACCCCGTCCTCACCGTCGGCCTCCAGGACACGCTCGACGACGCCGGGGCGGGCGCGGACGGCGTGGTCGTGGAGACGCTGCGCCGGGACCACGGCGGCCCCGGCCGCTTCCTCACCGCCCTCGCCGAACTCCACGCGCACGGCGTGGACGCCGACTGGACGGCCCTGCCCGCCCTCGCCGGGGCGCGGCGCGTGGAACTCCCCTCGTACCCCTTCCGGTGCGCCGCCCCCGAGCCGGACTCCGGCTCCGCCCTCGCCCGCCGCCTCGCGCCCCTGCCCGTGACCGAACAGCGGCTCGCGCTCGAAGAGTTGGTGCGTGCGCACACGTCCGCCTTCCTCGGCGAGGCCGGAGCCGAAGCCGGGTCCGAGGCCGCGTCGGGCGCCGGGGACGACCGCACCTTCCGCGAGCTCGGCCTCGACTCCGCCGCCGGCGTCGCCCTCCGCAACCGGCTCCGGGACGCCACCGGACTCCCGCTGCCCACCGGCCTGCTCTACGACCACCCGACGCCCGCCGCCCTCGCCGAGCACCTGCGCGCCCTGCTGCTCGACCCGCGCCCCGAGCCCGCCGCCCGCCGGACCGCCGGCCGCCCGGCCGCCGACGAGCCCATCGCCGTCGTCGGCATCGGCTGCCGCTTCCCCGGGGGTGTCCGCACGCCCGAGGACCTGTGGCGGCTGGTCGCGGAGGGCCGGGAGACCCGCTCGGAGTTCCCCACCGGACGCGGCTGGGACCTCGCCGCCCTCCAGCACCCCGACCCCGACCGGCCCGGCACCACCTACGTCCGGCACGGCTCGTTCCTGCACGACGCCGACCGTTTCGACGCCGACTTCTTCGGCATCAGCCCCCGCGAGGCCCTGGCCATGGAGCCACAGCAGCGGCTGCTGCTGGAGACCGCGTGGGAGGCCTGCGAACGCGCCGGGATCGACCCGGCCGGGCTGCGCTCCTCCGCGACCGGCGTGTTCGTCGGCGCCATGCGGCAGGAGTACGGCCCCCGCCTGTACGAACCGGCCGAGGGCATCGAGGGCCACCTGCTCACCGGCACCGAGGGCAGCGTCCTCTCCGGGCGGCTGTCGTACGTGCTCGGGCTGGACGGGCCCGCCCTCACCGTGGACACCGCCTGCTCGTCGTCGCTGGTCGCCCTGCACCTCGCCTGCCAGTCGCTGCGGCGCGGCGAGTGCTCGCTCGCCCTGGCCGGCGGGGCGACGGTGATGTCGGCGCCCGGCCTGTTCGTCCAGTTCAGCCGGCAGCGCGGGCTGGCGCCCGACGGGCGGTGCAAGGCGTTCGCCGCGGCGGCGGACGGCACGGCGTGGGGCGAGGGCGTCGGGCTCCTGCTGCTGGAACCCCTCTCCGAGGCGCGCCGCAACGGCCACCCCGTGCTCGCCGTCCTCCGGGGGTCCGCCGTCAATCAGGACGGTGCCTCCAACGGCCTCACCGCCCCCAGCGGCCGTGCTCAGCAGCGCCTGGTCCGGGAGGCCCTCGCCGACGCGGGGCTGGACGCCGATGAGGTCGACGCCGTCGAGGCGCACGGGACGGGCACCAGGCTCGGCGACCCGATCGAGGCGGAGGCGCTGCTCGCCACCTACGGTCAAGGGCGGCCCGCCGACCGGCCGTTGTGGCTCGGCTCGCTCAAGTCCAACATCGGCCACACCCAGGCGGCGGCCGGCGTGGCCGGCGTCATCAAGATGGTGATGGCCCTGCGGCACGGCGTCCTGCCGCGTACCCTGCACGTCGACGAGCCGTCGCCGGGCGTCGACTGGTCGGCGGGCGCGGTCGAGGTGCTGACCGAGGAACGGCCCTGGCCCGAGACCGGGCGGCCGCGCCGCGCGGGCGTCTCCGGATTCGGCATCAGCGGCACCAACGCCCACCTCATCGTCGAGCAGGCGCCGGAGGACGGGACGCACGCCCTGGGCGGGGAGGATCCCGGCGTCGTGCCGTGGGTGCTCTCCGCCCGCACCCCGGAGGCCCTGCGCGAGCAGGCCGGACGCCTCGCGGCCGGCGCCCCGGACGACCCGGCGGCGGCCGGCTGGTCGCTGGCGGCCGGACGGTCGGCGTTCGCGCACCGCGCGGTGGTCGTCGGCGACGGCCACGACGAGCTGCTGCGCGGCCTGGAGGCCGTCGCCCGGGGCGAGGAGGCCCCCGAGGCCGTCACCGGTGCGGCGGCGCCGCTCGCCGGGGCCGTGTTCGTCTTCCCCGGACAGGGTTCCCAGTGGGCGGGCATGGCCGTCGAACTGCTGGACACCGAGGTCGAGTTCGCCGACCGGATCGCCGACTGCGAACGCGCGCTCGACCCGTTCGTCGACTGGTCGCTGACCGACGTGCTGCGACAGCGGCCCGGAGCCCCCGGCCTCGACCGGGTGGACGTCGTCCAGCCCGTCCTGTGGGCGGTCATGGTCTCGCTGGCCGGGCTGTGGCGCTCGGCGGGCGTGGAACCGGTCGCCGTCGTCGGGCACTCCCAGGGCGAGATCGCCGCCGCCTGCGTCGCCGGGGGCCTGTCCCTGGAGGACGGCGCCCGCGTCGTCGCCCTGCGCTCCCGGGTCATCCGCGAGGAACTGGCGGGCGACGGCGGCATGGTGGCCGTCTCCCTCGGCGCCGACGCCACCGCCGAGCTCATCGCCGCCTACGGGGGACGGGTGTCGGTGGCCGCGCTCAACGGGCCGCTGTCCACCGTCGTCTCCGGCGAACCCGCCCCTCTGGACGACCTGTTGGCCCGCTGCGAGGAACGGGGGATCCGGGCGCGGCGCATCCCCGTCGACTACGCCTCCCACTCCGCCCAGGTCGAACGCATCCGCGACCGGATCCTCGCCGACCTGGCGGAACTCCGGCCCCGCACCGGGACGGTCCCCTTCCACTCCACCGTCACCGGCGAGGTCACCGACACCGCCCGGCTCGACGCCGCGTACTGGTACACCAACCTGCGGACCACCGTGCGGTTCGCGCCCGTCGTCCGGGAGCTCGCCGCGCGCGGCCGGCACGCGTTCGTCGAGTGCAGCCCGCACCCCGTCCTCACCGTGAGCGTCGAGGAGACCGCCGAGGAGGCCGGGCGGCCGGCCGTCGTCACCGGCTCGCTGCGCCGCGACGAGGGCGGTCCGCGCCGGTTCCTCACCTCGCTCGCCGAGGCGTACACCCGCGGGCTGCCGGTGGACTGGGCCGGGCTGTTCCCGGAGCACGCCCGCCGCTTCACCCCCGAGCTGCCCACGTACCCGTTCCGGGGCGAACGGTTCTGGGCCACCGCGCCCCGGCCCGCCGGCGACCTCCGGGAGGCCGGACTCGCCGACGCCGGCCACCCCCTGCTCGGCGCCGGCCTCACCCTCGCCGGCGGCGACGAGACCGTCCTCACCGGGCGGCTCTCCCTCGCCACCCACCCCTGGCTCGCCGACCACGCCGTCCGGGGCACCGTCCTGCTCCCCGGTACCGCTCTCGTGGAACTGGCCCTGCGGGCAGGCGCCCGCAGCGGTTGCGACACCGTCGAGGAACTGACGCTGGAGGCGCCGCTGGTCCTGCCGGCGGACCCGGCGGACGCGGCGGTGACCGTCCAGATCAGGGCCGGGGCGGCAGACGAGCGGGGCCGCCGGCCCGTCACGGTCCACTCGCGCCCGGAGCGCGGCGCCTCCGGTGTCTCCGGTGCGTCCAGCGTGCCCGGCAATTCCGGTGAGTCGGACGAGGCGGGCGAACCGTGGACGCGGAACGCCTCGGGCGTGCTCGCCCCTGCCGGCGAGTCGCCGGAGTACGGCGCGGGGGAGGCATGGGCCGGGGGCGCCGCAGGTGCGCCTGCCGCAGCCGCGCCGGAGGGCGGCGGCGCCGGTACGTCCGGGGCGCCCGTCGCGGGTGAGGGTGAGGCGTGGACCCGGGACGCCACCGGTGCCACCGACGCCTCCGCCGTCCCCTCCAGGACCGTCCCCGAACCCCGCCCCGCCGCCTGGCCGCCGCCCGGCGCCGCCCCCGTCGACCTGGACGGCGCCTACGACCGGCTCGCCGCCACCGGGTTCGAGTACGGCCCGGTCTTCCAGGGCCTGACCGCCGCCTGGCGGCACGGTGACGACCTCCTCGCCGAGGTCCGCCTCCCCGACGACGCGCACGGGGACGCCGGCGCCTACGCCGTCCACCCCGCCCTCCTCGACGCGGCCCTGCACGCGAGCCTGCTCGACGGCACCGACGGCGTCCGCCTGCCCTTCGCCTGGACGGGCGTGACGGCGGCGGCCGCCGGGGCCACCACACTCCGCGTCCGCCTCTCCCGCACCGGAACCGACACCCTGTCCCTGGAGGCGACCGACGCCGGCGGCCGCCCGGCCGCCCGCGTCGCCTCGCTGACGCTCCGGCCCGTCACCCCGGAGCAGCTGCGCGCCGCCGCCCGCGGCACCCGCCCGCCGCTCCACGAACTCACCTGGACCGCCCTGCCCGACGACGCCTCGCCGGCCCCCGCCGCGCCCCTCGCCGTGGCCGGACCCGGGGCCGACGCCCTCGCCGGCACCCTGACCGCCGCCGGCGCCCGCGCCGCCGCCCACCCGGACCTCGCGGCCCTCACGCGGGCCGTCGCCGACGGCGCCCCGGCCCCCCGCGTCGTCCTCGTCCCGCTGCTCCCCGAGCCCGGCACGACGGGGCGCGAGGACGCCGCCGGGGCGGCGCGCACGGCCGGTCACCACGCCCTGCACCTGGTGCGGTCCTGGCTCGCCGACGAGCGGTTCGCCGCCTCCCGCCTGGTCCTGCTCACCCGGGGCGCGGTCGCCGCCGCCCCCGACGAGGACGTCCCCGACCTGGCGCACGCCCCCGTCTGGGGCCTGGCCCGCTCGGCGCAGACCGAGAACCCCGGCCGCCTCACCCTGCTGGACACCGACGACACCGGCCCGGCCGCCGCACCCGCCCTGCTGCGTGCCCTGGCCGCCGACGACGAGCCCCAACTCGCCGTCCGCGCGGGCGAGATGCGGGTGCCCCGGCTGGCCAGGGCCACCGCCGCCGACGGCGCGTCCGGTTTCGGCGGCGGAGGCACCGTCCTCCTCACCGGCGGCACCGGCCTCCTCGGCGGGACGCTCGCCCGCCACCTGGTCACCGCCCACGGCGTCCGCGACCTGCTGCTCGTCAGCCGGCGCGGCCCCGCCGCCGACGGCGCGACGGAGCTGACGGACGAACTGACCGCCCTGGGCGCCCGGGTGGCCGTGGCGGCCTGCGACGTGGCCGACCGGGACGCCCTGGCCGAGGTTGTGGCCGCCGCCGAGCCGCCGCTGACGGCCGTCGTGCACCTCGCCGGCGTCCTGGACGACGGCGTCGTCGCCTCCCTGACGCCCGACCGGATGGACGCCGTCACCCGCCCCAAGGCGGACGCCGCCTGGCACCTCCACGAACTGACGAAGCATCAGCAGCTTGACGCCTTCGTGCTGTTCTCCTCGGCGGCGGGACTCCTCGGCACCGCCGGACAGGCCAACTACGCCGCCGCCAACACCTTCCTGGACGCCCTCGCCCACCACCGGCGCGCCCAGGGCCTGCCCGCCCTCTCCCTCGCCTGGGGCCTGTGGGCGGAGGCGAGCGGCATGACCGGTCACCTGGACGACGCCGACGTCCGCCGGCTGAGCCGCGCCGGGCTGCTGCCCATGGCCGTCGACCAGGGTCTCGCCCTCTTCGACGCCGCCCTCGCGGCCGGCGGGAACGAGGGCCGCGCCCTGCTCGTGCCCGCCCGGCTGGACACCGCCGGCGCGAGGGCCCGGGCCGAGGTGCCCGCCCTGCTGCGCGGCCTCGTCCGGCTCCCCGCCCGGCGGCCCGCCGAGACGGTCCGGGAGGAGCCCCTGGAGCAGCGGCTCACCGGGCTCCCCGACGCCGAACGCGAACGCGTCCTCCTCGAACTCGTCCGCGGCCGGCTCGCCGACGTCCTCGGCCACTCCGCCCCGCACACCCTCGACCTCGACCGGGGCTTCCTGGAGCTCGGCCTGGACTCCCTCACGGCCCTGGAGTTCCGCAACCGGCTCGGCGCCGCCGCCGGCCGCCGGCTGCCCCCCACCCTGATCTTCGACCATCCCACCCCGGCCGCGGTCGGCCGCTACCTGCACGCGGAACTCCGCCCCGCGGGCCCCGACGACCCCACCGACGGCCCGTCCGAAAGCCTTCCCGACGAGCGGGAGTTCCGCCGCGCCCTCGCGGCCGTCCCGCTGGCCCGCTTCCGGGAAGCCGGCCTGCTGCCGGAACTTCTGCGGCTCGCCGAGGCCACCGGAGTCCCCGTCGGCGGGGAGAGCGGCACGTCCGACGGCGAGGGCGACGGCGGGAGCGACGGGGACGACCTGGACAGCATGGACCTCCAGAGCCTCGTACGGGTGGCGCTCGGTGACAACTGACCTGCCGACGGCCGACGCGGCGGCAACCGACGTGATGACATCCGGCTTGATGACCACCGACTCGACGACAACCGACCGGCACGGAACAGACCTTCGGAGTGAGCTGTGACCGCATCCAGCGAAGAAGTCATCAAGGCATTGAGGGTTTCCCTCAAGGAGGCGGAACAGCTCCGGCAGCAGAACCGCAAGCTGACCGAGGCGCAGTCCGAGCCCATCGCCATCGTCGGCATGGCCTGCCGCCTGCCCGGTGACGTCCGGTCCCCCGAAGACCTGTGGCGGCTCGTCGCCACCGGCACCGACGCCATCACCCCGTTCCCCGAGGACCGTGGCTGGGACGTCGACGCCCTCTACGACCCGGACCCCGACACACCCGGCCGCACCTACGTCCGGGAGGGCGGCTTCGTCCACGACGCCGGCCGCTTCGACGCCGACTTCTTCGGCATCAGCCCGCGCGAGGCCACGGCCATGCACCCGCAGCAGCGGCTGCTGCTGGAGACCGCCTGGGAGGCGTTCGAGCGGGCCGGCATCGACCCGTCGTCCGTCCGCGGCACGCGCACCGGCGTGTTCGCCGGCGTGATGCAGATGGACTACGCGTCCCGGCTGCGCAAGGCCCCCGAGGACCTCGAGGGCTATCTGATGACCGGCGGGCAGGGCAGCGTCGTCTCCGGCCGCATCGCCTACACCCTCGGCCTCGAAGGCCCCGCCGTCACCGTCGACACCGCCTGCTCCTCCTCCCTGGTGGCCGCCCACCTCGCCTGCCAGTCCCTCCGGCGCCAGGAGTGCACCCTCGCCCTGGCCGGCGGCGTCACCGTCATGGCCGACACCCTCGGCTTCGTCGAGTTCAGCCGGCAGCGCGCGCTGTCCCCGGACGGCCGCTGCCGCTCGTTCGCCGCCGGAGCGGAAGGCACCGGCTGGGCCGAGGGCGCCGGCGTCCTGCTCCTGGAACGGCTCTCCGACGCCCGCCGCAACGGCCACCGGATCCTCGCCGTCCTGCGCGGCTCCGCCGTCAACCAGGACGGCGGCAGCAGCGGCTTCTCCGCCCCCAACGGCCCCGCCCAGCAGCGCGTCATCCGCGACGCCCTCGCCGGCGCCCGGCTGACCCCGGCCGACGTGGACGCCGTGGAGGCGCACGGCACGGGGACGAAGCTCGGCGACCCGATCGAGGCCCAGGCGCTGCTCGCCACCTACGGCAAGGGACGTGCGGCGGACCGGCCGCTGTGGCTCGGCTCGCTCAAGTCCAACCTCGGCCACACCCAGGCCGCCGCGGGCGTCGCCGGCGTCATCAAGATGGTGATGGCGCTGCGCAACGGCGTCCTCCCGCGCACCCTCCACGTCGACGCGCCCACCCCGCACGTCGACTGGGAGGCCGGCGGTGTCGCCCTGCTCACCGAAGAGCGGGCCTGGCCCGAGGCCGCCCGGCCGCGCCGGGCCGCCGTCTCCTCCTTCGGCATCAGCGGCACCAACGCCCACGTCATCCTCGAACAGGCGCCCGCCGACGGCACCGACGAGCCCACCGGCTCCGGCGCGGTGGCCGACGGCTCCGGCGTCCTGCCCTGGCTGCTCTCTGCCCGTACGCCCGAGGCCCTGCGCGAGCAGGCGGCCCGGCTGCGCACCGACGTCACCGGGCACGCCGAGTGGCCCGCCGGCGAGGTCGGCTGGTCGCTCGCCACCGGGCGCGCCGCCCTCGAACAGCGGGCCGTCGTCATCGGCGGCGACCGCGAGGAACTCCTCACCGGCCTCGCCGCCCTCACCACCGGCGACGCCGCCCCCACCCTGGTGACCGGGGCGACCGGCGGCGGCTCCCTCGGCCGGCCCGTCTTCGTCTTCCCCGGCCAGGGCTCGCAGTGGCTCGGCATGGCCGTCGAACTCCTCGGCTCCAGCGAGGTGTTCGCCGGGCGGATGGCCGACTGCGAGCGGGCGCTCGCACCGTTCGTGGACTGGTCCCTGGTGGACGTGCTGCGCGGCGCGGAAGGCGCCCCCGGGCTCGACCGGGTGGACGTCGTGCAGCCGGCGCTGTGGGCGGTGATGGTGTCGCTCGCCGAACTCTGGCGGTCCGTGGGCGTGGAACCCGCCGCCGTGGTGGGGCACTCGCAGGGCGAGATCGCGGCCGCGTGCGTGGCGGGCGGGCTCTCGCTGGAGGACGGCGCCCGGGTGGTGGCGCTGCGGTCGCGGGCGCTGCTGGAGATCGCCGGCGAGGGCGGGATGATGTCCGTCGCGCTGCCCGCCGCCGAGACGGAGGCGCTGATCGCGGCCTGGGACGGCCGCATATCCGTCGCCGCCCTCAACGGCCCCCGCTCCACGGTCGTCTGCGGGGACGCGGGCGCGCTGGACGAGCTCATGGCCCAGTGCGAGGCCGATGACGTCCGGGCGCGGCGGGTGCCGGTGGACTACGCGTCGCACTCGGCTCACGTCGAGCGCATCCGCGAGCGGATCCGGGAGGAACTGGCCGACATCCGGCCGTCTTCGGGGCCGGTGCCGTTCCACTCCACGCTCACCGGCGAGGTGTTCGACACGGCCGGGCTGGACGCGGACTACTGGTACCGCAACCTGCGCGGCACCGTCCGCTTCCAGTCGGTGGTCGAGGGGCTGCTGGCCGCAGGGCACCGGGCGTTCGTGGAGTGCAGCGCCCACCCCGTCCTCACCGTGGGGGTCGAGGAGACCGCGCAGGAGGCGGACGTCCCGGCGGTGGTCGTCGGCTCGCTGCGCCGCGACGAGGGCGACTGGCGGCGCTTCCTGACCTCCATGGCCGAGGCGTACACCCAGGGCCTCGCCGTCGACTGGCCCTCGCTCTTCTCGGGCGGCGCCCGCCGCCTCGTCGACCTGCCCACCTACGCCTTCCAGCACCGCCGTTACTGGCTGGAGGAGACCGCGCCGGAGCAGGCCGGGTCCGCCGACGGGCCGGAGGCCGGCTTCTGGAGCGCGGTCGAGGACGGGGACGCCGACGCCCTCGCCGCCGCCCTGCGGGTGGAGGACGACGCGCAGCGCACCTCCGTGGCCTCCCTCCTCCCCGTCCTGTCCTCCTGGCGGCGGCGGAGCCGCGAGCGCGACGCCGTGGACGGATGGCGCTACCGGATCGGCTGGAAGCCCGTCGGCGCCGTCGGCGCCGTGGGCGCCGGACCCGCCGGCACCTGGCTCGTGATCCTGCCCGAGGGGCTCGGGGACGACCCGTGGCCGGCGGCGGTCGTGGACGCCCTGACGGCCCGCGGCGTCTCCGTCGTCACCGTCTCGCCGCCCGCGGCGGACGCCGGCCGGCGGTCCCTCGCCGACTCCGTCCGCACCGCCCTGGCGGGCGCGGAACCGGCGGGCGTGCTGTCCTTCCTCGCCCTGGACACCCGGCCGTGGGCCGGCCGCCCCGACACGGGAACCGGCGTCTTCCTGACGCTCGGCCTGGTCCAGGCCCTGGGCGACGCGGGCGTGGCCGCGCCCCTGTGGTGCGCCACGCGCGGCGCGGTCGCCACCGGCCCGTCCGACCCGCCGGCCGATCCGGTCCAGGCCCAGGTCTGGGGCCTCGGCCGGGTCGTCGCGGTGGAGCACTCGGAGCGCTGGGGCGGCCTGCTGGACCTGCCGGGTGGCACGGACCCGGACGACCGGACGCTCGACCGGCTCTGCGCGGCGCTCGCGGCCACCGCCGGGCCCGGAGCCAGGACGGCGGCCCCGCTCGTCGGGACCGCCGGACTGGGTGTCGGGACCGCCGGAACGGTCGCAGGGGGCACCGGGCCGGGCGGCGCGGACGCCGGTTCCGTCACCGTGACCGCCGGACTCGGCGCGGCGACCGCCGGACCGGCCACCGGGACCACCGAAGGCACCGAAGACCAGCTCGCCGTCCGCCCCGCCGGGCTGTTCGCGCGGCGGATGCTCGCCGCGCCGCTGGGCGACGCCCGGCCGGCCCGGGACTGGAAGCCGCGCGGCACCGTCCTGGTGACCGGCGGCACCGGCGTCCTCGGCCGGCGGCTCGCCCAGTGGCTGGCCGCCTCCGGGGCCGAGCACCTCGTCCTCGTCAGCCGTCGCGGGGCCGACGCCCCGGGCGCACGCGAACTCCGGGACGAGATCGCGGAGTCGGGCGCCGAGGTCACCCTCGCCGCCTGCGACCTCGCCGACCGGGACGCCGTCGCCGCCCTGCTCGCCGGGCTCGCGGAGGACGGCCGCACCGTCCGTACCGTGCTGCACACGGCCGCCCACATCGAACTGGACCGCGTCGACACCACCACCTACGACGCCCTCGCCGACGCCGTCGGCGCCAAGATGGCCGGCGCCCGGCACCTGGCCGACCTCCTCGACCCGGCCGAGGTCGACGCCTTCGTCATGTTCTCGTCGATCGCCGGCGTCTGGGGCAGCGGCGAGCACGCCGCGTACGCCGCCGCCAACGCCGCCCTCGACGCGTTCGCCGAGCACGGCAGGGCCCGTGGCCTCCCGTTGACCACCGTGGCCTGGGGCGTCTGGGAGGACGCCGTGCGCACCTGGGAGGACCACGGCCTGGACGTGGCCGACCGGCGCCGCCGCGTCCGCGAACAGGGCCTGCCCCTGATGCGCACCGACCTCGCCCTCGCCGCCCTCCAGCAGGTCCTCGACCACCGCGACACCTTCGTCGCCGTCGCCGACATCGACTGGGACCGCTTCGTCCCCCTCTTCACCTCGGCCCGCCCCAGCGCCCTGCTGCGCGACCTACCGCAGGCCCGCCCGGCCAAGGACGACGGGAAGGCCCCCGCCGCGCCCGCCGGCGAGGGCGCCGAACTGCGCGACCGCCTCGCCGGGTTGTCGCCGGCCGACCGCCGGCGCGCCCTGCTCGACCTCGTCCGGACGCACGCCGTGGCCGTCCTCGGCCACTCCGCGCCCGACGCCATCGGCGCCGAACGCGCCTTCAAGGAGCTCGGGTTCGAGTCGCTGACGGCCGTCGGGCTGCGCAACCGGCTGGCCACCGCCACCGGACTGCGGCTCCCCGCCACCCTCGTCTTCGACTACCCGACCCCCCTCGCCCTCGCCGGCCACCTCGCCGGCCTGATCCTCGGCGACACCCCGGCCCCCGCCGCGCCCGCGGCCCCGGCCCCCGCCCTCCCGGCGGCCGACGACGACCCGATCGCGATCGTCGGCATGGCCTGCCGGTTCCCCGGCGGCGTCGAGACCCCCGAGGACCTCTGGCGGCTCGTCGCCACCGGCGGCGACGCCGTGTCCGGCTTCCCCACCGACCGCGGCTGGCGCCTCGACGACCTCTACGACCCCGACCCCGACCGGCTCGGCACCAGCTACGTCCGGGAGGGCGGCTTCGTCCACGGAGCCGACCGCTTCGACGCCGGCTTCTTCGGCATCAGCCCCCGCGAGGCCCTCGCCATGGACCCGCAGCAGCGGCTGCTGCTGGAGACCGCCTGGGAGGCGTTCGAGCGGGCCGGCATCGGCCGCGAGGCCCTGCGTTCCAGCGCCACCGGCTCGTTCATCGGCGCCATGACCAACGGCTACGGGCCGCGCCCCCAGGACGCGCCGCGCGAGATCGGCGACTACGTGGTGACGGGCAGCGTCACCAGCGTCGTCTCCGGCCGCCTCGCCTACGCGTTCGGCCTGGAGGGTCCGGCGGTCACCGTCGAGACGGCCTGCTCGTCGTCCCTCGTCGCCCTGCACCTCGCCTGCCAGGCCCTGCGCGCCGGCGACTGCTCGATGGCGCTCGCCGGCGGCAGCGTCGTCATGCCCACCCCGGACGCGTTCGTCGGCTTCAGCCGGCTCCGGGGACTGGCGCGGGACGGCCGCTGCAAGGCGTTCTCCGACGACGCCGACGGCTTCGGCCTCTCCGAGGGAGCCGGCGTCGTCCTGCTCGAACGCCTCTCCGAGGCGCGCCGCAACGGCCACCAGGTGCTCGCCGTCGTCCGCGGCTCCGCCGTCAACCAGGACGGCGCCTCCAACGGGCTCGCCGCCCCCAACGGCCCCTCCCAGCAGCGCGTCATCCGCGAGGCCCTGGCCAACGCCCGGGTGGCGGCGGCCGACGTCGACACGGTCGAGGCGCACGGGACGGGCACCAAGCTCGGCGACCCGATCGAGGCCCAGGCACTCCTCGCCACCTACGGCCAGGACCGGCCGGCCGACCGGCCGCTCTGGCTCGGCACGGTGAAGTCCAACATCGGCCACACCCAGGCCGCCGCCGGCGTCGCGGGCGTCATCAAGACCGTGCTGGCGCTGCGGAACGGCGTCCTCCCGCGGACCCTGCACGTCAGCCGGCTGTCCAGCCACATCGACTGGTCGGCGGGCGGCGTCGAGGTGCTGACCGAGCACCGCGCCTGGCCGGACACGCACGGCCGGCCGCGCCGCGCCGGCGTCTCGGCCTTCGGCATCAGCGGCACCAACGCCCACGTCATCCTGGAACAGGCACCCGAGGACGAGCCCGCCACCGTTCCCGAGGGCGGCACGGGTGTCCTGCCCTGGGTGGTCTCCGCCCGCTCCCCGCAGGCCCTGCGGGCGCAGGCCGCACGGCTCGCCGACGCCGTCGAGGACGCCGACCCGGGCCGGGTGGGGTGGACGCTGGCGTCGGGGCGGTCGGTGTTCGAGCACCGGGCGGTGGTCGTCGGGGACGGCCTCGGCGAACTGCGTGACGGCCTGCGGGCGTTGGTGGAAGGCGAGGTCGACGCCGGTGTGGTGAGCGGGGTGGCCTCGGGTGAGGCCGACGGTCCGGTGTTCGTGTTCCCGGGGCAGGGGTCGCAGTGGGCCGGTATGGGCGTCGAACTGCTCGACTCCTCCGATGAGTTCGCCGAGCGGATCGCCGAGTGCGAGCGGGCGCTGGAGCCGTACGTGGACTGGTCGCTGACCGATGTGCTGCGGCAGGTGCCGGGGGCTCCGGGGCTGGAGCGTGTCGATGTCGTGCAGCCGGTGTTGTGGGCGGTGATGGTGTCGCTGGCCGCGCTGTGGCGGTCCGCCGGGGTCGAGCCCGTCGCCGTGGTCGGGCATTCGCAGGGCGAGATCGCGGCCGCGTGTGTGGCGGGTGGTCTGTCGCTGGAGGACGGTGCTCGCGTCGTCGCGCTGCGGTCCCGGGCGTTGCTGGAGATCGCGGGGGAGGGGGGCATGGTGTCTGTCGCCCTTCCCGCCGCCGAGGCCGAGGCGCTGCTGGAGTCGTGGAGCGGGCGAATATCCGTCGCCGCCCTCAACGGCCCGCGTTCGACGGTGGTATCCGGCGAGGCCGGTGCGCTGGAGGAGCTGCTGGCGCACTGCGAGGCTCAGGAGATCCGGGCGCGACGGGTGCCGGTGGACTACGCCTCGCACTCCGTCCACGTCGAGCGCATCCGGGAGCGGATCCGCCAGGAGCTGGCGGGCATCAGCCCCCGCTCCGGGTCGGTGCCCTTCCATTCCACCCTCACCGGCGAGGTGCTCGACACGGCCGGGCTGGACGCGGACTACTGGTACCGCAACCTGCGCAGCACCGTCCGCTTCCAGTCGGTGATCGGTGATCTGCTGACCTCCGGGCAGCGGGCGTTCGTCGAGTGCAGCGCCCATCCCGTCCTCACCGTCGGCGTCGAGGAGACCGCGCAGGACGCCGACGTGCCGGCCGTGGTCGTCGGTTCCCTCCGCCGTGACGAGGGCGACCGGCGGCGCTTCCTGACCTCCCTGGCCGAGGCGTACACCCAGGGCGTGGCCGTCGACTGGACCACCGTCTTCCCGGCCGGCGCCCGCCACCGCGTCGACCTGCCCACCTACGCCTTCCAGCGCGAGCGGTTCTGGGTGGACGCCCCACGTCCCGCCGGGGACGTCGGGCAGGCCGGGCTGGCCGACGCCGGACACCCGCTGCTGGGCGCGGCCGTGGCCCTGGCCGGGGGCGAAGGGCTGCTGTTCACCGGGCGGTTGTCGACGGAGAGCCACCCGTGGCTCGCCGACCACGCCGTCTGGGGCACGGCCCTGCTGCCCGGCACCGGGCTGGTCGAACTCGCCGCTTACGCGGGCGACCAGGCCGGCTGCGGCACCCTGGAGGAACTGACGCTCCAGGCGCCGCTCGTCCTGCCCGGCACCGGCGCGGTCGACGTACAGGTACGGCTCGGCGCGCCCGACGCGGACGGGCGGCGGCCGGTCGGCATTCACTCCCGACCCGCCGGGTCCGCGCGGGAGTTCACCGACGACGGCTGGGTCTGCCACGCCACCGGCACGCTCGCCGCCGCCCCCGCGGCGGAGCCGGCCGTCCCGCCCGCCGGCGCCTGGCCGCCCGCCGCGGCCGTCCCCGTGGACCTCGACGGGCTCTACGAGCGCCTGGCGGACGACGGCTTCGGGTACGGCCCGGCCTTCCAGGGACTGCGCGCGGCGTGGCGGACCGAGGACGCGTTCCTCGCCGAGGTCCGGCTGGCCCCCGAACAGCAGGCGGACGCCGCCCGGTTCGGCGTCCACCCGGCGCTGCTCGACGCCGCCCTCCACACCACCCTCCTGGACGGTGTGGACCAGGTGCGGCTGCCGTTCGCCTGGACGGGCGTCGAGGTGCACGCCACCGGCGCGACGGCGCTGCGCGTCCGGCTCGCCCGGACCGGCCCGGACACGGTGTCGCTGACCACGACCGACACCACCGGCCGGCCGGTGGCCTCCGTCGCGTCGCTCGCCGTCCGGCCCGTCCGGCCCGAGCAGCTGCGGAACGCGGCGGCGGGCGTAGGAGACGCGCTGTTCCGCCTCGACTGGACCGAGCGGACCGAACAGGGTGGGGGACAGGGCGGCACCTGGGCCGTGCTGGGCTCCTCGCCCGAGGCCGACGCCCTCGCGGCGGCCCTGACGGACGCGGGCTCCTCCGTCACCGTCCACGCCGACGTCGCGTCCCTGCTCGCTGAAGCGGCTCCGGCTCCGGACGTCCTGCTGCTCCCCTGGACGGAAGCGGACGCCGGGCCCGCCCCCGCCGCGACCCACACCGCCGTCCACCGCGCCCTGGCCGTCCTCCAGGACTGCCTCGCCGCCCCCACCCTGGAGAACTCCCGCGTGGTGTGGGTCACGCGCGGCGCGGTGAGCGTCGTCGACGGCGAGGACGTCACCGACCTGCCGGCCGCCGCCGTGCACGGCGCGCTGCGGTCCGCGCGGGTGGAGCACCCGGGCCGGTTCGCCGCCGTGGACCTCGACGGGGACGCCGCGTCCGTCCGCGCCCTGCCCGCGGTGCCGTTCGCCGACGAGCCGTGGACGGCCGTGCGGGCCGGCCGGGTGCTCGTCCCCCGGCTGTCCCGTGCGGGAGGACCCGGCGGCGCGGAGACCGTCGTACCCGGGGACGGGACCGTGCTGATCACCGGCGGCACCGGCACGCTGGGCGGCCTGCTGGCCCGGCACCTGGTGACCGTCCACGGCGTACGGAACCTGCTGCTGGCCGGCCGGCGCGGACCGGACGCGCCGGGCACCGCCGAACTGGTCGACGAACTCACCGCCTTGGGCGCCCGGGTGACGGCCGTGGCCTGCGACGTCGCCGACCGGGACGCGCTGGCGCGGGTCGTGGCCGCGGCCGAACCGCCGCTGACCGGCGTCGTCCACGCGGCCGGCGTCCTGGACGACGGCGTCGTCACCGCCCTGACCCCGGACCGGATGAGCGCGGCCCTGCGGCCGAAGGCCGACGCGGCCTGGCACCTGCACGAGCTGACGCGGGAGGCGGGGCTGTCGATGTTCGTCCTGTTCTCCGGCGCCGGCAGCACCCTCGGTAACGGCGGGCAGGCCAACTACGGTGCCGCCAACGCCTTCCTGGACGGCCTGGCCGCCCACCGGCGGGCGCTCGGCCTGCCGGCCGTGTCGATGGCGTGGGGCCACTGGGCCGACACCAGCGCCATGACCGGCGCGCTGGACGACGCCGACCGGGCCAGGATGCGGCGCTCAGGCGTCCTGCCGCTGTCCGCCGCCGAGGGGCTCGCCCTATTCGACGCGGCCCTCGGGCAGGACCGGGCGTTCGTCCTCCCGGCCCGGCTCGACCTCGCCGCCCTTCGGGCCGGGACCGGCACCCCGCCGCCGCTGCTGCGGACGCTGGCGGCGCCGGCCGGGCGCCGGGCGGTGGCCGCCGAACCGGACGCCTCCTCGGGCGACGCCGGGTTCGCCGCCCGGCTGGCGGCGCTGCCGCCCGCCGAGCGCGGGAGCGTGCTGCTCGACCTGGTCCGCGCCCATGTGGCGACCGTCCTCGGCTACGGCTCGCCGGACGAGGTCGACACCGGCCGGGGCTTCCTCGAAGCGGGCTTCGACTCGCTGCGCGCCGTCGAACTGCGCAACCGGCTCGCCGCGGTCACCGGACTGCGGCTGCCGGCCACGCTCACCTTCGACCACCCCAGCCCGGACGCGCTCGCCCGGCACCTGCGGTCCCGGCTGGTGACGGACGAACAGGCGGCGCCCGCAGCCGGGTTCGCGGAACTCGACGGCCTGGAGGCAGCCGTCCGGGCCCTGCCGGCCGGCGACCCCGGCCGCGCCGGGATCGCGGCCCGGCTGCGCGACCTGCTGACCGAGCTGAAGAACGACGCGGAGCCCGCCGCCGGGGACGACGACGCGGTGACCGCGGCGACCCTCGACGAGCTCCTCGACATCGTCGACGACGAACTGCGCAGGTCCTGACCGCCGGGCGGGGCCACCCGCCCGGCACCCGGGAACTGTTCGTGCCAGAGAAGGGCCACAAGCGACATGACCAGTGACGAAAAGGTTCTCGACTACCTCAAGCGCCTGACCGTCGACCTGCGCAGGACCCGGCAGCGGCTGCACGAGGCCGAGGCCGGCGCCCGCGAGCCGATCGCCGTCGTCGGCATGGCCTGCCGCTACCCCGGCGGCGTTCGCTCGCCCGAGGACCTCTGGGACCTGGTCGCGGCCGGCACGGACGCGATCACCCCGCTGCCCGCCGACCGGGGCTGGGATCCGGAGCTGTACGACCCGGACCCGGCCCGGCACGGCCGGGTGTACGTCCGCGAGGGCGGCTTCCTGGACGGCGCCGACCGGTTCGACGCCGGCTTCTTCGGCATCAGCGGACGCGAGGCGCTGGCCATGGACCCGCAGCAGCGGCTGCTGCTGGAGACGTCCTGGGAGGCCCTGGAACGCGCCGGCATCGACCCGGCCGGGCTCGCCGGCAGCCGCACCGGCGTCTTCGCCGGCGTCATCTACCAGGACTACGCGTCCCGACTGCGGCGCGTGCCACCGGAGTTCGAGGGCTACATCGGCAACGGCAGCGCCGCCAGCGTCGCGTCCGGCCGGGTCGCCTACACCCTCGGCCTGGAGGGCCCGGCCGTCACCGTCGACACCGCCTGCTCGTCGTCGCTGGTCGCCCTGCACCTCGCCTGCCAGTCGCTGCGGCTCAGCGAGAGCCGCGTCGCGCTGGCGGGCGGCGTCACCGTCATGGCTTCCCCGATGGCCCTAGTCGAGTTCAGCCGGCAGCGCGGACTGGCCCCCGACGCCCGCTGCAAGGCGTTCGCCGCCGCGGCCGACGGCACCGCCCTCGGCGAGGGCGCCGGCATGCTCGTCCTCGAACGCCTGTCGGACGCCCGCCGCAACGGCCACCCCGTCCTCGCCGTCATCCGCGGCAGCGCCGTCAACCAGGACGGCGCCAGCAGCGGCCTCACCGCCCCCAGCGGCCCGGCCCAGCAGCGCGTCATCCGCGACGCCCTCGCCCACGCGCGGATCGCGGCCGCCGACGTGGACGCGGTGGAGGCCCACGGCACGGGCACCACCCTCGGCGACCCCATCGAGGCCCAGGCCCTGCTGGAGACCTACGGCCAGGACCGGCCGGCCGACCGGCCCGTACGGGTCGGCTCCGTGAAGTCCAACATCGGCCACGCGCAAGCCGCGGCGGGCGTCGCCGGCGTCATCAAGATGGTGATGGCGCTGCGCAACGGCACCCTCCCGCGCACCCTGCACGTCGACGAGCCGTCGCCACACGTGGAGTGGTCGGCGGGCGCCCTCGCCCTGCTCACCGAGCCGGCACCATGGCCGGCGTCGGAGCGGCCCAGGCGGGCGGGCGTGTCGTCGTTCGGCGTGAGCGGGACGAACGCGCATGTGGTGCTGGAGGAGGCGCCGGAGGAGGCTGCGACGTCGCCGTCGGCGCCGTCCGGCAAGGGTGCGCCGTCCGGTGCGGCCGTGCCCTCCGGCGAGGCCGCGCGCTCCGGCGAGGTTCCGCCGGAGGAAGCCGCGGCCGCGGCCGCCGATGTCACTGAGAACGTGTACGCCGATTTCGTACCGTCCGTCGCGTCGGCCGTTCCCTGGCCCCTGTCCGCCAAGACCCCGGAAGCCCTCCGCGACCAGGCCGCGCGCCTCCTCGCCCACCTCGACGCCCACCCCGACGAGACGGCCGCCGACATCGGCGCGGCCCTCGCCCGCGGCCGCTCGGTCTTCGAGCACCGAGCGGTGCCCGTCGGCGCGGACCGTGACGAACTCCGGGCGGTCGTCGCGGCGTTGGCCTCCGGAAAGCCCGCTACCGGAACGGCGACAGGCGCGGCACACGGCGCGACCAAGGTCGCCTTCCTCTTCCCGGACGACGGCATCGGAACCGGGGGCGCCGCGGTGCGCCGCCTGCTGGACGAGTCCCCGGTGTTCGCCCGGCACCTTGAGGAGTGCGCCGGTGCGCTCGCCACCGTCACCGGCCGGGCCGGGGCGGATGTGCTCCGGGACCTGACGGACGCGATCGGCGCGCCCACGGCGGCCGATGGGCCGGCCGGGGACGGCGCGGGCGTCCCGGCGGTGGAGGGCGGCCGGAACCGGCCGTCCGGTGCGGCCGCGGCATCCGACGTGACGAGCGCGACCGGTGCGGTCGGAGAGACCGGCGAGGACGGTGGAGCCACCACACGGCACGGCGCCGACGTGGCCGGAGTGGGCCGTTCCGAAGCGGCCGGTGCAGGCACGACGCCCGGTACGGGCGGCCGGGCCGAGGAGGATCACGCGTCCGATGGTGCCGCCACCGTCGGCGCCCGCGCCGCCCGCTGGGCCGTCGCCGTCTCCCTCGCCGCGCTCTGGCGGCATCACGGCGTCCGGCCGTCGACGGTCGTCGGTGACGGGATCGGCGAGATCGCGGCGGCCTGTGCGGCGGGGGTGCTGTCGCTGGAGGACGGTGCCCGTGCGGTGCTCGGTGCGGCGGGTGGCGCCGTGGCGCCGCGCCCGGCGGAGGCGCCGTTCCGTGTGACCTCCGGCGACGGCGACTGGCGGCCCGACGCCGACCGCGCACCGCGCGGACTCGGCTCCGCCGTCCGCGAGTCGGCCGGGCGCGGGCGGACGGCGTTCGTCGTCATGGGCACGGACCCCGGCGCCCTCGCCGAAGCCGCCGGGCCGGACGCGTTCGCCGTCCCCGCGCTGGGCGCGGACGGCGGTGCCCGGGGGCTGCTGGCCTCGCTCGCCGACGTGCACGTCCGTGCCGCCGCCGTGGACTGGTCCGCCGCCCTGCCGGCCACCGGGCTCCGCCGCGTCGACCTGCCGACGTACCCGTTCCAGCGCCGCCGCTACTGGCTCGACGACGCCCCGGCCGCCGGGGACGTCGCCTCCGCCGGACTCGGCGCCGTCGACCACCCGCTGCTGGCCGCCGCCGTCGAACTCCCCGACGGCGACGGGGTGCTGTACTCCGGCCGGCTGTCCGCCCGGACACACCCGTGGCTCGCCGACCACACCGTCCTCGGCCGGACGCTGCTGCCCGGCACGGCCTGCCTGGAGCTCGCGCTGTGGGCCGCCGACCGCGCCGGCTGCGGCCTGGTCGAGGAACTCACCCTGCACGCCCCGCTCGTCGTCGGCGACTCCGGCGCCCGCCTCCGGCTGGCCGTCACCGGCCCGGACGCGTCCGGCCGCCGTCGCCTCACCCTCGACGCGTGCGCCCACGGCACCGACTGGACCCGCCACGCGAGCGGCACCCTGGCCGAGGACGCGCCGCGGCCCGGGTACGACCTGACGGACCCGGCCCCGGAGACCGCCGCCGTGACGGACGTCACCGCCTTCTACGAGTGTGCCGCCGCACGCGGTTACGCCTACGGGCCCGCCTTCCGCGGCCTGCGCTCCCTCCGCCGGCTCGGCGACGAGGTGTTCGCCGAGGCCGCCCTCGACCGCGACCGACAGGCCGAGGCCGCCCGCTACCGCCTCCACCCGGCCCTCGCCGACGCCGCCCTGCAGGCCCTCGGCGTACTCGTGGAGGAGGACGACGCGGCGCGACTCCCCTTCGCCTGGCGGAACATGGCCGTACACACCCCGGGCGCGGGCGCCCTGCGCGTCCACCTCACCCGCACCGGCCCGGACACCGTCACCCTGGACCTCGCCGACCCGGCCGGCACCCCCGTCGCCTCGGCGGGCGCGGTCGTCCTGCGGACCGTTCGGGACGGACAGGCCGCCACCGGCGCACCGATCGAAGCGAGCGGGCGGGACGCGGAGGGCGCCCCGGCGGCCCTGTACCGCGTGGCGTGGACTCCGCTTCCGGCGGGCGCGGCCACCGCGTCCGGTGTCGCCGGTACGCCCGGTGTCGAGGGGCAGGAGGCTCCCGACGTCCCGGCTCGCACGCTCGGCGTATCCTCCTCGGCTCCCGCACCCGCCGGCCTCGGTCACGACGCGCCCGCGGCGTCGGCCTCTTCGCCTTCCGCCGCCGACACCGGCGCGGCCACCGCGTCCGGTGCCGCCGGTACGCCCGGTGTGCGGGGGCAGGGCGTGCCCGTCACGCCCACCGCGTCCCCCGCGCCGGTCGGTCACGACGTGCCCGATGCCCACGCGCCCTCCACCGCCGGGCAGGGGGTTCCTGCCCTCAGCGCGTCCATCGCCCTGATCGGCACCCCCGGCCCCGAGGACGCGCCGGTGGTCGACCTGCCCGGGACCGTCATCCGTCACGCGGACCTCGCCTCCCTCGGCGCGGCCGTCGACGGAGTAACGGCCCGTCCCCGTACGGCGGTTCACGTCCTGCCCGCCGGCCCCCCCGGCCCCGACGGGCTGCGCGCCGCCACCCGGGCCGCCCTCGGCCTCGCCCGCGACTGGTCGGCGGACCCCCGCTTCGCCGGTGCGACGCTCGTCGTCGTCACGCGCGGCGCCCTGGCCGTCAAGTCCGGTGAGGACGTGCCGGACCCGGCCGCCGCGGCGGCCCTCGGGCTGCTGCGGACGGCGCAGTCCGAGCACCCGGACCGGATCGTCCTGGTCGACACCGACGCCGACACCCCCGTGGACGGGCGCGTGCTCGCGGCCGTCCTGGGCGCCGGCGAGCCGCAGGCGGCCGTGCGGGACGGGGAGGTCCTGGTTCCGCGGCTGGTGGCGGCCGGGGCGGAGGGAGCGGGCTCCCGTCCGCTCGACCCGCGCGGCACCGTGCTGCTCACCGGCGGCACCGGCGCCCTCGGCGGCGAGGTCGCCCGCCACCTGGCCCGCGCCGGGGCGCGCAGGCTGCTGCTCGCCGCCCGCAGGGGCCAGGATGCCCCCGGTGCTGCGGAGTTGACGGCGGAGCTGGCCGGGCTCGGTGCCGAGGCGACCGTCGCCGCCTGCGACGTCTCCGACCGCGCCGCGCTCGCCGCGCTGCTCGCCGGCATACCGGAGGAGCACCCGCTGACGGCCGTGTACCACGTCGCCGGCGTGACCGACGACGGCGTCCTGGACGCGCAGACGCCCGAGCGCCTCGACGCCGTCCTCCGTCCCAAGGCCGACGCCGCCTGGCACCTGCACGAGCTGACCGAGGACCACGACCTGGCGGCGTTCGTGATGTTCTCCTCGGCCGCCGGGGCGTTCGGCTCCGCCGGGCAGGGCGGCTACGCCGCCGCCAACGCCTACCTGGACGCCCTCGCCCACCACCGCCGCTCCCGCGGCCTGCCCGCCCGGTCCCTGGCCTGGGGGCTGTGGGCCCGGAGCAGCACGCTCACCGACGCGCTCGACGCGGCCGGCCGGGCCCGGCTCGGCCGGACGGGTGTCCTGCCGCTGGCGACGGACGACGCCCTCGCGCTCCTCGACGCCGCCGGCGCCCACGGCGAGCCCGTCCTGCTGCCGCTCCGGCTCGACCCCGCGCGGGTGGCGGCACAGGGGAGGCCCCCGGCGCTGCTCCGGGCGCTCACCGCGACGGAACCCGCGACGGAATCCACGGCGGAACCGACGGCCGAGCCGGCCGCCGCTCAGGAAGCCGCCTCGCCTGGCCACCGCTACGCCGTCCTCCCCGAGCCCGAGCGCCGCCGCGCCCTGCTCGGACTCGTCCGGACGCACGCCGCCGCCGTCCTCGGCGAGGCGACGCCCGCCGACATCGCCCCCGACCGCGGTTTCGTCGACCTCGGCCTGGACTCCCTCGCCGACCTCGAACTCCGCGACCGGCTGCACGAGGCCACCGGGCTGGACCTCCCCACCACCCTGATCTTCGACTACCCCACGGCGGCCGTCCTCGCCGACCACCTCTGCGCCGAGTTCGCCGCCGCGGCACCCGCCGACGACCCGGACAGCCCGGTCGCCGGGGAACTCGACCGGCTGGAGGCCGCCCTGGCCCCCTACGCCGCCGACGACGGGGCCAGGGACCTCGTGACCCGCCGCCTGAAGGACCTGCTGTCCCGCTGGGGCACGGCCGGCCCGGAAGGACCCGGCCACGGCTCCGGCCACCCCGCCCCGGACACCGGCCAGGACGCCCGTCCGCACGACGACTTCGCCACCGCCACCGACGACGAGCTCTTCGAAGCGCTTCGAGAGCTGCGCACCGCAGACCGCGGCTGACCACCGCACCGCACACCCCCCGAGGAGCTGGCTCGAAGTGAGCAACGAAGAGAAGCTGCGCGAACACCTGCGATGGGCGACCGCCGAGCTCAAGGAGTCCCGCCGCCGCGTCAAGGAGCTGGAGGACGGCGGCCACGAGCCCATCGCCGTCGTCGGCATGAGCTGCCGGCTGCCCGGCGGCGTCAACTCGCCGGAAGAACTGTGGCAGTTGGTGGTCAAGGGCGGTGACGCCATCGGCGCGCCGCCCGCCGACCGCGGCTGGCGGATCGACGACCTCTACGACCCCGACCCCGAGTCGGGCCGCCCCGGCACCACCTACGTCCGCGAGGGCGGGTTCATCGACGGCGCCGACGGCTTCGACCCGGCCTTCTTCGGCATCAGCCCGCGCGAGGCCGTCGCCATGGACCCGCAGCAGCGGCTGCTGCTGGAAGCCGCCTGGGAGGCCGTCGAACGCGCCGGGGTGGACCCCCGCCGCCTGCGCGGCGAACGCGTCGGCGTCTACGCCGGGCTCATGTACCACGAGTACGGCAACCGCGGCATCGAGGTGCCCGAGGCCGTCGCCGGGTTCCTCGGCAGCGGCACGTCCGGCAGCGTCGCCTCCGGCCGGATCGCCTACACCTACGGCTTCGAGGGCCCGGCCGTCACCGTCGACACGGCCTGCTCCTCGTCGCTCGTCACCCTCCACCTGGCCGCGCAGGCGCTGCGCCGCGGCGACTGCACGCTCGCCCTGGCCGGCGGCGTCACCGTCATGGTCACCCCCAACACCTTCGTCGAATTCAGCCGGCAGCGCGGACTGGCCCCGGACGGCCGGTGCAAGTCCTTCGCGGCCGGCGCCGACGGCACCGCGTGGGGCGAGGGCGTCGCCATGCTGCTGGTCGAACGGCTGTCGGACGCCCGCCGCAACGGCCACCCCGTCCTCGCCGTCCTGCGCGGCTCCGCCGTCAACCAGGACGGCGCCAGCAGCGCCCTCGCCGCCCCCAACGGACCGGCCCAGCAGCGCGTCATCCGCCGCGCCCTGGAGGACGCCGGACTCACCGCCGCCGACGTGGACGCCGTGGAGGCGCACGGCACGGGGACGAAGCTCGGCGACCCGATCGAGGCCCAGGCGCTCCTCGCCACGTACGGCAAGGGCCGCCCGGCGGACCGGCCGCTGTGGCTGGGCTCGCTGAAGTCCAACATCGGCCACACGCAGGCCGCCGCCGGGGCCGCCGGAGTCATCAAGACCGTCATGGCCCTGCGCCACGGCGTGCTGCCGCAGACCCTGCACGCCGAGGAGCGGACGCCGCACGTCGACTGGTCCTCCGGCGCCGTCGAGCTGCTCACCGAGCGCCGCGACTGGCCGGAGACCGGCCGCCCGCGCCGGGCCGGCGTCTCCTCCTTCGGCGTCAGCGGCACCAACGCCCACGTCATCCTGGAACAGGCACCCGAGGGCGAGCCCGCCACCGTTCCCGAGAGCGGCACGGACGTCCTGCCCTGGGTGGTCTCCGCCCGTACCCCCGACGCCCTGCGGGCGCAGGCCGCACGGCTCGCCGACGCCGTCGAGGACGCCGACCCGGCGCGGGCGGGCTGGTCGCTGGCCTCGGGGCGGTCGGTGTTCGAGCACCGGGCGGTGGTGATCGGCGACGGCCGGAGCGAACTGCTCGACGGAATCCGCGCGTTGGCCGCCGGCGAGCCCGCCCCCGGTGTCGTCCACGGGGTGGCCTCGGGTGAGGCCGACGGTCCGGTGTTCGTGTTCCCGGGGCAGGGGTCGCAGTGGACCGGCATGGGCGTCGAACTGCTCGAATCCTCGGATGAGTTCGCCGAACGGATCGCCGAGTGCGAGCGGGCGCTGGAGCCGTTCGTCGACTGGTCGCTCACCGATGTGCTGCGGCAGGTGCCGGGGGCTCCGGGGCTGGAGCGTGTCGATGTCGTGCAGCCGGTGTTGTGGGCGGTGATGGTGTCGCTGGCCGCGCTGTGGCGGTCCGCCGGGGTCGAGCCCGTCGCCGTGGTCGGGCATTCGCAGGGCGAGATCGCGGCCGCGTGTGTGGCGGGTGGTCTGTCGCTGGAGGACGGTGCTCGCGTCGTCGCGCTGCGCTCCCGGGCGTTGCTGGAGATCGCGGGGGAGGGCGGGATGGTGTCCGTCGCGTTGCCCGCCGCCGAGACCGAGGCGCTGCTGGAGTCGTGGGACGGCCGGATATCCGTCGCCGCCCTCAACGGCCCCCGCTCCACCGTCGTCTGCGGAGACGCGGGCGCGCTGGACGAGCTCCTCGCCCACTGTGAAGCCCACGACGTCCGCGCCCGCCGCGTGCCGGTGGACTACGCCTCCCACTCCGCGCACGTCGAGCGCATCCGGGAGCGGATCCGCCAGGAGCTGGCCGGTATCCGTCCCCGCTCCGGGTCGGTGCCCTTCCATTCCACGCTCACCGGTGACGTCTTCGACACCGCCGGACTCGACGCGGACTACTGGTACCGCAACCTGCGCAACACGGTCCGCTTCCAGTCCGTCATCGACGCTCTGCTGACCTCCGGGCAGCGGGCGTTCGTCGAGTGCAGCGCCCATCCCGTCCTCACCGTGGGCGTCGAGGAGACCGCGCAGGAGGCGGACGTGCCGGCCGTGGTCGTCGGTTCCCTCCGCCGTGACGAGGGCGACCGGCGGCGCTTCCTGACCTCCCTGGCCGAGGCGTACACCCAGGGCGTGGCCGTCGACTGGACCACCGTCTTCCCGGCCGGCGCCCGCCACCGCGTCGACCTGCCCACCTACGCCTTCCAGCGCGAGCGCTACTGGCTGGAAGGCGACGCCACCGGTGGCGACATCACCGCCGTCGGCCTGCGCGCCACCGGACACCCGCTGCTCGGCGCGGCCGTGCCGGTGGCCGGCGGGGACGGGCTGCTGCTCACCGGCCGGATATCCCTCGACACCCACCCCTGGCTCGCCGACCACGCCGTCTGGGGTACCACCCTCGTTCCCGGCGCGGCCCTCGCCGAACTCGCCGTCCGGGCAGGGGACCTGACGGGCCATGGGAACCTTGAGGAGCTGACGCTCCAGGCACCGCTCGTCCTGCCCGAGCGCGGCGGTGTCCACGCCCAGCTGTCCGTCGGCGCCGCCGACGAGGACGGCCGACGGCCGCTCGCCCTGCACTCCCGCCCCGAGGGCGCCGCCCCCGACGCCGCCTGGACCGCCCACGCCACCGGCTTCCTGGCCCCCGACACCGCCCCCGCCCCGACGTGGGACCTGGCCGCGTGGCCACCCCCGGGCGCCACCCCCGTACCCGTCGACAGGCTGTACGAGCGCCTGGCCGACGACGGCCTCGGCTACGGGCCGGCCTTCCAGGGGCTGCACGCCCTCTGGGAGCGCGGCGACGACCTCTACGCGGAGGTCCGGCTGCCCCGCGAACAGCACGACGCCGCGGCCGCGTTCGCCCTCCACCCGGCCCTCCTCGACGCGGCCCTGCACCCCGCCGCCACCCGCTCCGCGGGCGACGTCCGGCTGCCGTTCGCCTGGACCGGCGTCACCGTGCACGCCACCGGTGCCACCGCCCTCCGCGTCCACCTCGCGCCCGCCGGCGACGACGGCCTGACGCTCCGCGCGGCCGACGGCTCCGGCGCGCCCGTCGTCACCGTCGCGTCCCTGGTCAGCCGGAGCGTCACCCGGGACCAGCTGGAGTCCGCCCGTACCGCCCGGCACCACGACTCCCTCTTCCACGTCGAGTGGAACGAAGCCGAGTGGAACGAAACCCCGCCGGCCGACGGCGCGTCCGACTGGGCCGTGCTGGGCGAGGACGTCCTCGGGCTGGCCGACGGGCGGCCGGGCGTGCCCGTCCACGCCGGTCTCGCGGCGCTCGCCGCCGCCCCGGCCGTCCCCGGCACCGTCGTCGTCCCCTGCCGCTTCGACACCGCCGGCCTCCCCGCCGACGAGGCCGCCACGGCGGTGACGCACCGGCTCCTGGCCCTGCTGCGGGACTGGCTGAACGAGGAGCGCTGCGCCGCGTCGCGGCTGGTCCTCGTCACCTCCGGCGCCGTCCCGGCCGCCCCCGGGGAGACCGTCCACGACCTCGCGCACGCCGCCGTCTGGGGCATGGTCCGCTCGGCCCGCACCGAGCACCCGGGCCGGTTCGCGCTGCTGGACGTCGACGGGCTGCCCGGCTCCCGGGACGCCCTGCCCGCCGCCCTCGCCTCCGACGAGCCCGAAGCCGCCCTACGCAACGGCCGGTTGCTGATCCCGCGGCTCGCCCGGGCCGCCTCCGGAAGGTCGTTGGAGCCGCCGCGCGACGGGTCCGGCTGGCGGCTCGACGTCACCAGCAAGGGCACCCTGGAGAACCTCGCCCTCGTCCCCGCCCCCGAGGCGGCCGGCCCGCCCGGGCCGGGCCGGGTGCGGATCGCCGTGCGCGCCGCCGGCATGAACTTCCGCGACGTCGTCCTCGGGCTCGGCATGGTCGACCAGGACGTCATGGGCGGCGAGGCCGCCGGCGTCGTCCTGGAGACCGGGCCCGACGTCACCGAATTCGCGCCCGGCGACCGGGTGTTCGGCATGGTTCCCGGCGCGTTCGGGCCGCACGCCGTCGTCGACCGGCGGCTGCTGGCCCGGATGCCCGACGGCTGGACGTACACCGAGGCCGCCACCGTCCCCATCGCGTTCCTCACCGCCTGGTACGGGCTGGTCGACCTCGCCGCCGTCCGCCCCGGCGAGACCCTGCTGGTGCACGCCGCCACCGGCGGCGTCGGGATCGCCGCCCTCCAGATCGCCCGCCACCTCGGCGCCGAGGTGTACGCCACCGCGAGCCCCGCCAAGTGGGACACGCTGCGCGCCCTCGGCGTGCCCGAGGAGCGCATCGCCTCCTCCCGCGACCTGGACTTCGAGGCCGCCTTCCGGACGGCGACCGGCGGACGCGGCGTGGACGTCGTCCTCAACTCCCTCGCCCACGAGTACGTCGACGCCTCCCTGCGGCTCCTCGCCCCCGGCGGCCGGTTCGTCGAGATGGGCAAGACCGACATCCGCGACGCGGAGACCGAGGAGGCCGCCCACCCGGGCACCACCTACCGGTACTTCGACCTCATCGACGCCGGGCACGAGCGCATCGGCGCGATGATGGGCGAGCTGATGGAGCTCTTCGGGCGCGGCGTGCTCCGGCCGCTCCCGGCGGCCACCTGGGACGTCCGCCGCGCCCCCGAGGCGTTCCGCTTCATGAGCCGGGCCCGGCACACCGGCAAGGTCGTCCTCTCCATGCCGGGCGCCCTCGACCCCGCCGGCACCGTCCTGATCACCGGCGGCACGGGCGTCCTCGGCGGGCTCGTCGCCCGCGACCTCGCCGCCCGGCACGGCGTACGGCACCTGCTGCTGCTCGGCCGGCGGGGCGCCGACGCCCCCGGTGTCGCGGAACTCGTCGAAGAGCTGCACGAGTCGGGCGCCGAGGCGACCGTCGCCGCCTGTGACGCCGCCGACCGGGACGCCCTGGCCGCCGTGCTCGCCGCGATCCCCGCCGACCGCCCGCTCACCGGCGTCGTCCACGCCGCCGGCGTGCTCGACGACGCCGTCGTCACCGCCCTCACCCCCGCGCAGGTCGACGCCGTCCTGCGGCCCAAGGTACGGGCCGCCTGGAACCTCCACGAGCTCACCCGCGACACCCCGCTCGGCGCGTTCGTCCTGTTCTCGTCGGCCGCCGCCACCCTCGGCGGCCCCGGCCAGGGCAACTACGCCGCCGCCAACGCGTTCCTCGACGCGCTCGCCCGGCGGCGGCGGGCCGACGGCCTGCCCGGCCTGGCGGTCGCCTGGGGCCTGTGGGAGACGGCCAGCGGCATGACCGGCCACCTGGACGCCGCCGACCACACCCGGATGCGGCGCTCCGGCGTCGCCCCGCTCACCGACGCGGAGGGGCTCGACCTGTTCGCCGCCGCCCTCGCCGGGGACCGGCCGCTGCCCGTCGCCCTGCGGCTCGACACCGCGGCCCTGCGTACCGCCGCCGGGCCCGGGGGCGTCCCGCCGCTGCTCCGCGCCCTGGCCGGCGGGCCCGCCCGGCGGACCGCCGAGGCCGGGGCGGGGGAGGGGCGGGACGCCCTCCGGGCGCGGCTGGCCGCCCTGCCCGCCGCCGAACGCGACGGCGCCCTGCTGGACCTGGTCCGCGGTCACGCGGCGACCGTCCTCGGGCACGCCTCGGGCGAGGACGTGCACGACCGGCAGCCGTTCAAGGCGCTCGGCTTCGACTCCCTCACCTCCGTCGAGCTGCGCAACCGCCTGAACGCCGCCACCGGCCTGCGGCTCCCGGCCACCCTCGTCTTCGACCACCCGACCCCCGGCGACCTCGCCGCCCACCTGCGGACCCTGCTGCTGCCCGACGACGGCGACGCTCCGGACGGCGCGGCCGGCCCGGGCGGCACGGCCGACGGGACCGACGTACGGGCGCTGCTCGCCGGCATCCCGCTCGCCCGCCTCCGGGCGGCCGGGCTCCTCGACCCGCTCCTCCGACTCGCCGCGGAATCCGGCGCGTTGCCGCCCGACGGCGGCGGCCCGGAGGACACCGGCACCGAATCGATCGACACCATGGACGCCGACAGTCTGGTGGACATGGCCCTGGACATGACGGACATCCGATAGCGCCCGGACGGCGGAGAACCACGATGGCTGCAACGTACGAGAAGGTCCTGGAAGCGCTGCGCGCGTCCGTCAAGGAGGCGACCCGGCTCAAGCAGGAGAACCAGCGGCTCGCCGACGCCGCCCGCGAACCCGTCGCGATCGTCGGCATGGCCTGCCGCTTCCCCGGGGACGTACGCTCCCCCGAGGACTTCTGGCGGCTCCTCGCCGACGGCACCGACGCCGTCGGCCCGTTCCCCGAGGACCGCGGCTGGGACACCGACGAGCTGTACGACCCCGACCCCGACCGGGTCGGCAAGAGCTATGTGCGGCACGGTGCGTTCGTGCGCGGCGCGGACCGGTTCGACGCCGCGTTCTTCGGCATCAGCCCCCGCGAGGCCGTCGCCATGGACCCCCAGCAGCGGCTGCTGTTGGAGACCGCCTGGGAGGCGTTCGAACGGGCCGGCATCGACCCGGAGTCCGTCCGCGGCAGCCGCACCGGCGTCTTCGTCGGCACCGCGCCGCTCGGCTACGCCACCGGCGCCCGGCAGGGCTCCGACGGCGCCGAGGGCTACCTGCTGACCGGCACCACCGTCAGCGTCGCCTCCGGCCGGCTCGCCTACGTCCTCGGCCTGGAGGGCCCGGCCGTCACCATCGACACCGCGTGCTCGTCGTCGCTGGTCGCCCTGCACCTCGCCTGCCAGTCGCTGCGGCGCGGCGAGTCCACCCTCGCGCTGGCCGGCGGGATGGCCGTGATGGCCGAGCCGCGCATGTTCGTCGAGTTCAGCCGGCAGCGCGGGCTCGCCCCCGACGGGCGGTGCAAGGCGTTCGCCGCCGGCGCCGACGGCACCGCCTGGGGCGAGGGCGGCGGCGTCCTCCTGCTCGAACGCCTCTCCGACGCCCGCCGCAACGGGCACCCCGTCCTCGCCGTCGTCCGCGGCTCGGCCGTCAACCAGGACGGCGCCTCCAACGGGCTCACCGCCCCCAGCGGCCCCTCCCAGCAGCGCGTCGTCCGCGAGGCCCTCGCCGACGCCGGGCTCACGCCCGACCAGGTCGACGCCGTCGAGGCGCACGGCACCGGCACCTCCCTCGGCGACCCCATCGAGGCCCAGGCGCTGCTCGCCACCTACGGCCAAGGGCGGCCCGCCGACCGGCCGTTGTGGCTCGGCTCGGTGAAGTCCAACATCGGCCACACCCAGCTCGCCGCCGGCGTCGCCGGCGTCATCAAGACCGTCCTCGCCATGCGCCACGGCACCCTCCCGCGCACCCTGCACGTCGACGAGCCCACCCCGCACGTCGACTGGTCCTCCGGCGCGGTGTCCCTGCTCACCGAACCGGTCGCCTGGCCGGAGACCGGACGTCCGCGCCGCGCCGCCGTCTCGTCGTTCGGCATCAGCGGCACCAACGCCCACGTCGTCCTCGAACAGGGCGACGGCCCGGCCTCGCAAACGGAACTGCCGGACGGCGACGGCCCGTTGCTGTGGGCCGTGTCCGCCCGGAGCCCCGAGGCGCTGCGTGCCCAGGCCGCCCGGCTCGGCGACGCCGTCCGCACCCACCCCGAGTGGCGCCCCGGCGACCTCGCCCGCGTCCTCGTCCGCTCCCGCGCCGCCCTGGAGCACCGCGCCGCCGTCACCGGCACCACCCGCGACGACCTGCTCGCCGGCCTCGACGCGCTGCGCGACGGCGCCTCCGCGCCGCGCCTCGTCCACGACACCGTCCGGCGCGCCGGCAAGACCGCGTTCCTCTTCACCGGCCAGGGCGCCCAGCGCGCCGGCGCCGGCGCGGAGCTGTACGCCGGACACCCGGCCTTCGCCCGCGCCCTCGACGCCGTGTGCGAGGCCCTGGGCGACGGCCTCGGCGCCGAGACCCGCTCCCTCGTCCTCGGCACCGGCGACCCCGCCCTCCTCCGCGGCACCCTGCACGCCCAGACCACTCTGTTCGCCCTGGAGACCGCCCTCTTCCGGCTCCTGGAGTCGTGGGAGCTGCGCCCGGACGCCGTCCTCGGCCACTCCATCGGCGAGCTGGCCGCCGCGCACGCCGCCGGGGTGTTCTCCCTGGAGGACGCGGCCGCCGTCGTCGCGGCCCGCGGCCGTCTCATGGCCCAACTCCCGCCCGGTGGCGCCATGATGGCCGTCCAGGCGGACGAGGAAGAGGTGCTGCCGCTGCTGGCGGACCGGGCCCGCCTCGCGGCCGTCGCCGCCGTCAACGGCCCCCGCGCCGTCGTCGTCTCCGGCGACGAGGACACCGTCCGGGAGATCGCCGGACGCTTCGCCGCCGACGGCCGCCGCACCAAGCGCCTCGATGTCAGCCACGCCTTCCACTCCCCGCGCATGGACGGCATGCTGGACGACTTCCGCGCCGTCCTCGACCGCGTCACCTTCCACGCGCCCGCCCTCCCGGTCGTCTCCGACCTCACCGGCCGGACCCTCACCGCCGACGAGGCCCGCGACCCCGGGTACTGGGTGCGGCACGTCCGCGAGACCATCCGGTTCCGGGACGGCGTCCGCCGGCTCCTCGCCCAGGGCGTGCGCACCTGCCTCGAACTCGGGCCCGCCGGCGTGCTGTCCGCCCTCGCCCAGGACACCGCCGCCGCCGACGACGGCGCCGACCTCATCGCCGTCCCCCTGCTGCGCCGGGACCGGCCCGAGCCCGAGACCGTCCGCACGGCCTTCGCCCACGCCTGGGCGCGCGGCGCCCGCACCGGCCTCGCCGCCGCCCTGCCCGCCGGACCCACCCCGCACCTGGACCTGCCCACCTACGCCTTCCAGGGCGAACGCCACTGGCTGCGGCCCGCCGACACCGGCGACGGCACGGCGGGACCCGCCGCGCTCGGCCTCGACGCCGCCGGCCACCCGCTGCTCACCGCCGCCGTACGGCCGGCCGACGACGACCGGCTCGTCCTCACCGGCCGGATCTCCACCCGCAGCCACCCCTGGATCGCCGACCACGTCGTCCTCGGCACGGTCATCGTCCCCGGCACCGCCTACCTCGACCTCGTCCTCGACGCGGCCCGCCGCGTCGGCTGCGGCACGGTCGAGGAGCTCAACCAGGAGGCGCCGCTGATCCTCACCGGCACCCGCCCGGCCGACGTCCAGCTCACCGTCGGCGCCCCCGACGCCGGCGGCCGGCGCGCCGTCGCCGTCCACTCGCGGCCCGACGACGGCGCGGAGTGGACCCGGCACGCCCACGGCACCCTCGCCCCCGGCACCCCTTCGCCTTCGGAGCCCGCCCGCGACCTGGCCGGCGACTGGCTCCCGGCCGACGCGGTCCCCGTCGACCTCGCCGACTTCTACCCGTCCGTCGTCGCCGACGGCTTCGCCTACGGGCCGACGTTCCGCGGCCTGCGCGCGCTCTGGCGGTCCGGCGACGAGGTGTTCGGCGAGGTGGACCTCCCCGAGGAGGCACGCTCCGACGCGGCCGGCTACGGGGTGCACCCCGCGCTGCTGGACGCGGCCCTGCACGCCGGGCTCGTCGGCAACACCGGGGACACCGTCCGGCTGCCCTTCTGCTGGAACCGCGTCGGCCTGCACACCACCGGCGCCACCGCGCTCCGCGTCCACCTCGCCCCCGCCGGTCCCGACGCCATGCGGCTCACCGTCGCCGACGCCGACGGCACCCCCGTCCTCACCGCCGACTCCCTCCAGGCCCGCCCGGTCTCCCTCGGCCAACTCCGCGCCGCCCGCCGGGACGACGCCCTCCACGAGCTCCGCTGGACCGCCGCCCCGGGCGCCGAGCCCGAGGCCCGGGCCCGTACCTGGGCGGTGCTCGGCGACGACGTGCCGGGCCTCGCCGAGGCCCTGCCCGCCGGCGACCGGCTCGTCGGGTACGCCCCTGGTGCCGGCGTGCCCGGTGCGGCGCCGACCGTCCCGGTGCCAGGGCAGCCGGCGGGGGACGCCGACGCCGAGGCCCTGCCCGCTGATGGTCGGTCTGTCGCAGATGCCGCCGACGCCGGTGTATCCGACCTGGCGCCGACCGTCCCGGCGCCCGGGCGGCCGGTGGGGGATGCCGCCGAGGCCCTGCCCGCCGACAACCGGCTCCTCGCACATACCGCCGACGCCGGCGTGCCCGACGTGGCGCTGATCGCCCCGGCGCCCGGCCGGCCCGTGCGGGAGACCGTCGCCGAGACGCTGGCCCTGCTCCAGCGGTGGCTCGCCGACGAGCGCACCACGTCGTCCGTCCTCGCCGTCCTCACCCGCGGCGCCGTGGCCGCCGGCCCCGGCGACACCGTCCCGCACCCCGAACTGGCCGCCGTCTGGGGCCTGGTGGGCGCCGCGCAGGCCGAGAACCCGGGCCGGTTCGTCCTGGCCGACCTCCCGCCGGACACCGGAGCGACACCGGAACTGCTGAAGGAACTCCTCGCGGGCGAGCCGCAACTCGCCCTGCGCGACAGTGCCGTGCGCGTCCCCCGGCTGGCACCGGCCCGGCTCTCGGCCGACGCCGTACCGCCCGTACTCGACCCCGACGGGACCGTCCTCGTCACCGGCGGCACCGGCGCCCTGGGCGCCCTCGTCGCCCGACATCTGGTCGAACGGCACGGCGTGCGCGGCCTGTTGCTGCTCGGTCGGCGCGGGCCGGACGCCGACGGCGTCAAGGACCTGGTGGCCGAACTGGAGGGCCTCGGCGCCCGGGTGGACGTCCGGGCCTGCGACGTGTCCGACCGTACGGCCCTGGCCGCCGCTCTCGCCGCCGTGCCCGGCGACCGCCCGCTGACCGCCGTCGTGCACGCGGCGGGCGTGGTCGACGACGCCGTCGTCCCCGCGCTCACCGCCGAGCGCGCCGCCGCCGTCCTCGCCCCCAAGGCCGACGCCGCGCACCACCTGCACGAGCTCACCCGCGACCTGCCGCTCGCCGCGTTCGTGCTGTTCTCCTCCGCCACCGCCACCCTCGGCGGCGCCGGGCAGGGCGGTTACGCGGCGGCCAACGCCTGCCTCGACGCCCTCGCCGCGCACCGGGCCGCCGCCGGGCTGCCCGCCCTCTCCCTGGCCTGGGGGCCCTGGGAGGGCACCGGCGGCATGGCCGACGCCCTCGACGAGGCCGGCCGGCGGCGGATGCGCCGCTCCGGCGTCCTACCGCTCTCCGCCGACGAGGGGCTGGCCCTCTTCGACGCCGCCCTCGCCGGGGACCGCCCGGTGCTGCTGCCCGTCCGGCTGGAGACCGCCGCCCTGCGCGCCGCCTCCGACCGACTGCCGCCCCTCTTCCACGGCCTCGTCCCGCCGCCCGTCCGGGCGGCCGGGAACGCCGGGCCGGACGCCGCCGGGGACCTGCGGCAGCGCCTCGCCGGGCTCGACGCCGCCGGCCGCGACCGGGTCCTGCTCGACCTCGTCCGCACCCAGGCCGCCCAGGTGCTCGGCCACGCCGGCGCCGCCGCGGTCGCCCCCGACCAGCCGTTCGAGGAGCTGGGCTTCGACTCGCTGACCGCCGTCGAACTCCGCAACCGGCTCACCGCCGCCACCGGCACCCGGCTCTCCGCCACCCTCGTCTTCGACTATCCGACGGCCGCCGCCCTGGCCCGGCACCTCCGCGAGGCGCTGCCCGCCGAGGGCGCGCCCGCCGCCCGGTCCGTCCTCGACGAACTCGACCGGCTGGAGGCCGCCTTGGCCGCGCTGCCGCCGGACGACCCGGACCGGGTCCGCGTCGCCACCCGGCTGCGGGCCGTCGCCGCCCGCTGGGACGACGACCGGCCGGCCCCGGCCGACGACGAACCGGGGGCCGTCACCGATCTCGCCGCCGCCGACGACGACGAGGTCTTCGACTACATCGAGAAGGAACTCGGAATCTCCTGACCGCTCGGAAACCGTGCCGTCGAAGTCGAACCGTGAAAGGTGTTGCGTCCATGGGGACCGAGGAGAAGACCGTCGCCGCCGGTGGTGGTGGAGTGCCACAGCGCACCGAGGACAAACTGCGCTACTACCTCAAGCGCGTCACCGCCGACCTGGGGGAGACCCGGCGCCGGCTGGAGGAGCTGGAGGCCGTCGCCGGCGAGCCGATCGCCGTCGTCGGCATGGCCTGCCGCTTCCCGGGCGGCGTCGGCAGCCCCGAGGAGCTGTGGCGGCTGGTCGACGAGGGGCGGGACGCCGTCGAGCCGTTCCCCGCCGACCGCGGCTGGGACCTCGACGCGCTCTACCACCCGGACCCCGACCACCCGGGCACCTGCTACGCCCGCGAAGGCGGCTTCCTGCGCGACGCCGACCGGTTCGACGCCGGCTTCTTCGGCATCGGCCCCCGGGAGGCCCTCGCCATGGACCCGCAGCAGCGGCTGCTCCTGGAGACCTCCTGGGAGGCGCTGGAACGCGCCGGGATCGACCCGGAGACGCTGCGCGGCAGCCGCGCGGGCGTCTTCGTCGGCACCGGCCACCAGGAGTACGGCGCCCTCCTCCAGCGCGCCACCGAGAACTTCGAGGGCTACCTGCTCTCCGGCAGCGCGGCCAGCGTCCTCTCCGGCCGGCTCTCGTACGTCCTCGGCCTGGAGGGCCCGGCCGTCACCGTCGACACCGCGTGCTCGTCGTCGCTGGTGACCCTGCACCTGGCCTGCCAGTCGCTGCGGCGCGGCGAGTCCACCGTGGCCCTGGCCGGCGGCGCGGCCGTCATGGCCTCGCCGGGCATGTTCGTCGAGTTCAGCCGGCAGCGGGGGATGGCCCCCGACGGCCGGTGCAAGGCGTTCGCCGCCGGCGCCGACGGGACGGGCTGGGGCGAGGGCGTCGGCATGCTCGTCCTCGAACGGCTCTCCGACGCGCGCCGCAACGGGCACCCCGTCCTCGCCCTCGTCCGGGGCTCGGCCGTCAACCAGGACGGCGCCTCCAACGGGCTCACCGCGCCCAACGGCCCGTCCCAGCAGCGCGTCATCTGGCAGGCCCTCGCCGACGCCCGGCTCTCCGCCCGCGACGTGGACGCCGTCGAGGCGCACGGGACGGGCACGAAGCTCGGCGACCCCATCGAGGCCCAGGCGCTCCTCGCGACGTACGGGCAGGACCGGCCCGCCGAACAGCCGCTCCTGCTCGGCTCGTTGAAGTCCAACATCGGCCACACGCAGGCAGCGGCGGGCGTCGCCGGCGTCATCAAGACCGTGCTGGCGCTGCGGCACGCCGTCCTCCCGCGGACCCTGCACGTCGACGAGCCGACGCCGCACGTCGACTGGTCGGCCGGCGCCGTCGAGCTGCTGACCGAGCGCCGGGAGTGGCCGGACACCGGCCGCCCCCGGCGGGCCGGCGTGTCCTCCTTCGGGGTCAGCGGCACCAACGCCCACGTCATCCTCGAACAGGCGCCGGAAGAAGAGCCCGCCGCGCCCGCCGGGGACGCGGAGGTGCTGCCCTGGCCGCTGTCCGCCAAGAGCGCGGGCGCCCTCCGCGCCCAGGCCGGGCGGCTCGCCGCGCACCTCGACGCCCGGCCGGACGCCGACCCGGCGGCCGTCGGCTGGACGCTGGCCACCGGCCGGACCGCCTTCACCCACCGGGCCGTCGTCATCGGCGGCCCCGGCGAACTCGCCGCCGGCGTACGGGACCTGGCGGCCGACGGCGTCGCGCCCGGCCTGGTCACCGGCGAGGCCGCCGCCACGTATGACGGCGCGGTCTTCGTCTTCCCCGGCCAGGGCTCCCAGTGGGCCGGCATGGCCGTCGGCCTCCTCGACACCAGCGAGGTCTTCCGGGAGAGCGCCGAGGCGTGCGAGCGCGCCCTGGCGCCGTTCGTCGACTGGTCGCTGACGGACGTCCTGCGCGGGGCGCCCGGCGCCCCCGGGCTGGAGCGCGTCGACGTCGTCCAGCCGGTGCTGTGGGCCGTGATGGTGTCGCTCGCGGCGCTGTGGCGGTCGATGGGCGTCGAGCCCGCCGGCGTCGTCGGGCACTCCCAGGGCGAGATCGCGGCCGCCTGCGTCGCGGGCGGGCTGTCACTGGAGGACGGCGCCCGGGTGGCCGCGCTGCGCTCCCGGGCCATCGGCGAGATCCTGTCCGGCACCGGCGGCATGGTGGCCGTCACCCTCGGCGCCGACGCCGTCGCCGAGCTGCTGGACGGCCTCGGCGACCGGGCGTCCGTCGCCGCCGTCAACGGGCCGCTGTCCACCGTCGTCTCCGGCGAACCCGCCGCCCTGGACGAGCTGTTGGCCCGCTGCGAGGCGCGGGAGATCCGCGCCCGGCGCGTCCCCGTCGACTACGCCTCCCACTCCGCGCAGGTCGAGCGCGTCCGCGAGCGCGTCCTCGCCGACCTGGCCGGCATCCGGCCGCGCACCGGGACCGTCCCCTTCCACTCCACGCTCACCGGGGAGGTCGTCGACACCGCCGGGCTGGACGCCGACTACTGGTACCGCAACCTCCGCGAGACCGTCCGCTTCGAGCCCGTCGTCCGCGACCTGCTCGCCCAGGGACAGGGCGCGTTCGTCGAGTGCAGCCCGCACCCCGTCCTCACCGTCGGCATCGAGGAGGCCGCGCAGGACGCGGACGTCCCCGCCGTCGCCGTCGGCTCGCTCCGCCGCGACGAGGGCGACTGGCGCCGCTTCCTCACCTCCCTGGCCGAGGCGCACACCCGCGGCCTCGCCGTCGACTGGACCCCGGCCTTCCCGCCCGCCGCCCGCCGCCTCACCGAGCTGCCCACCTACGCCTTCCAGCGGCGCGGCTACTGGGTCGAGACGCGCCCCGGCGACCGGGACCCGCTGGAGGAGCGGTTCTGGACGGCCGTCGCCGACGAGGACCACGACGGGCTCGCCGCCCTCCTCGAACTCGCCGACCCGGATGAACTGGCCCGGCTGGACGCGCTGTTGCCGACCCTGTCGGCCTGGTGGTCCCAGCGCGGCGAACGCGCGGGCGGGGCACGGGACGAGCCGGAGGAAGAGCCCGACACGGCCGCGACCGCGCTCCGCCGGCGGCTGGAAGGACTGCCCGAGGCCGAACGGGTCCGGGTCCTCGTCGACTTGGTGGCCGCGCACGCCGTCGCCGTACTCGGGCAGGACGTACGGGTCGAGCCCGGACGGCCGTTCAACGAGATTGGTTTCGTCTCGCTCACCGCCGTGGAGCTCCGCAACCGGCTGCGCGCGGCGACGGGTCTGCCGCTCCCGGCGACGGTGGTCTTCGACCACCCGACCCCGGAGGCGCTGAGCCGCAGGATCCTCGCCGAACTCCTCGGCGAGGGCGCGCCGGACGCCCCGTCCGCCACGGCCACCGCGGCCGACGACGACCCGATCGCCGTCGTCGGCATGGCCTGCCGCTTCCCGGGCGGCGTCACCGGCCCGGACGACCTGTGGCGGCTGGTGGCCGACGGGCGCGACGCGATCACCACGTTCCCCGGCAACCGGGGCTGGGACCTCGAAGCCCTCTACCACCCCGACCCCGCCCACCCCGGCACCACCTACACCCGCGAAGGCGGCTTCATCGAGGGCGCCGACCGGTTCGACCCCGCGCTGTTCGGCATCAGCCCCCGCGAGGCCCTGGCCATGGACCCCCAGCAGCGGCTGCTCCTGGAGACCGCCTGGGAGGCGTTCGAACGGGCCGGCATCGACCCGACGTCGCTGCGCGGCAGCCGCACCGGCGTGTTCGCCGGCTCCAGCGGCCAGGACTACACCGCGCTGGCCGCCGGAGCGGCGGAGGGCCTGGAGGGGTACGTCCTCACGGGCAACGCCGCCAGCGTCATCTCCGGCCGCCTGGCCTACGCGTTCGGCCTGGAGGGCCCGGCCGTCACGGTGGACACCGCCTGCTCCTCCTCCCTGGTGGCCCTGCACCTGGCCTGCCAGTCGCTGCGCTCGGGCGAGTCGACGCTGGCTCTCGCGGGCGGCGTGACCGTGCTGTCCACGCCGCAGGCGTTCGTCGGGTTCTCCCGGCAGCGCGGGCTGGCGCCCGACGGCCGCTGCAAGGCGTTCTCGGCCGCCGCCGACGGCACCTCCTGGGGCGAGGGCGCCGGCCTGCTCCTCGTCGAGCGGCTGTCCGACGCGCGCCGCAACGGCCATCCCGTCCTCGCCCTGGTCCGGGGCACCGCCACCAACCAGGACGGCGCCAGCAACGGCCTCGCCGCCCCCAACGGCCCCTCCCAGCAGCGCGTCATCACCCAGGCCCTGGCCAACGCGGGCCTCGGCCCGGCCGACGTGGACGCCGTCGACGCCCACGGCACCGGCACCCCGCTCGGCGACCCCATCGAGGCCCAGGCACTGATCGCCGCCTACGGCAAGGAACGGCCCGCCGGCCGGCCGCTCTGGCTCGGCTCGGTGAAGTCCAACATCGGCCACACCGCCGCCGCGGCGGGCCTGGCCGGCATCATCAAAATGATCAAGGCGATGGAACACGGCACCCTGCCCCGAACACTCCACGCCGAAGAGCCCACCCCGCACGTGGACTGGTCCTCCGGCGCGGTGGCCCTGCTCACGGAGGCCCGGGAGTGGCCCGAACCCGGACGCCCCCGCCGGGCGGCCGTCTCCTCCTTCGGCATCAGCGGCACCAACGCCCACGTCATCCTGGAACAGGCGCCCAGCGTGGGGGAGCCGGAGCGGGCGGAGGGCGCGCTCGCGCCCGGGGCTGACGTGTCCGTGTATGCGGAGGGCGGGTCGGCGCCGGCAGAGGGTGTGACCGCGCACGCGGTGGGCGGGTCGGCGCCGGGCGATGGTGCGTCCGCAGGTGCGGAGGGTCTGTCCGTGTCCGTGGGGGACGCGCTCGTGCTCGCGCAGGACGAGTCCGCGCCCGTCAGGGGCGGGTCGGCGCCGGCCGATGGCGCGTCCGCACGCGCGACGGACGTGTCCGCGCCCGCCGAGGGCCCGTCCGCGCCTGGCGGCGGTGAAGCGGTGCTCTCGGACCGTGTGTCCGCGCCCGCGAAGGACACAGCGGCTGACCGCGACGCGCGCGGGAACGGACCCGCCCCCATCCCCTGCGTCCTCTCCGGCCGCGGCGAACAGGCCCTGCGGGCCCAGGCCGAGCGGCTGCGCGCGTACGTCGCCGAGCGTCCGGGGCTGACGCCCCTGGACGTCGGGTACTCCCTGGCCACCACGCGCGGAGCGCTGGAGCACCGGGCCGCCGTGCTCGCGGCCGACCGCGACGGCCTGCTCGCCGGGCTGGCGGCACTGGCCGCCGGTACGCCGGCGCCGCACGTCGTCCGCGACGTCGCCGCCGGTGGCCGGACGGCCTTCCTCTTCCCCGGGCAGGGCAGCCAGCGGCCGGGCGCCGGCCGTGCGCTGTACGCGGCGTTCCCGGCCTACGCGGAGGCGCTGGACGAGGTCTGCGGCCGACTGGACGCGCACCTCGAACGGCCCCTCAGGGACGTGCTGTTCGCGGACGAGGGGGCGCCCGCCGCCGCGCTGCTCGACGACACCGCGTACACCCAGCCCGCCCTGTTCGCGACGGGCGTCGCGCTCGCCCGCCTGCTGGAGGGCTGGGGCGTCGTCCCGGACCGGCTCGGCGGGCATTCGATCGGCGAGCTGACCGCCGCCCACGTGGCCGGCGTGCTCTCCCTGGAGGACGCCTGCGCCCTGGTCGCCGCCCGCGGGCGGCTGATGGCGGCCTCCTCACCGGACGGGATCATGGTCGCGGTCGAGGCCGCCGAGGACGAGGTGGCCGCCGCCCTGGCCGGTGACGAAAGCGTGGGGATCGCGGCCGTCAACGGGCCCCGGGCGACCGTCATATCGGGCCGGCGCGAAGCCGTCGAGCGGGTGGCGGACCTGCTCGCCGCCCAAGGCCGCCGCACCAAGCGGCTGCGCGTGACGCGCGGGTTCCACTCGCCGCTGATGGACGACGTACTGGACGCCTTCCGTTCCGTCGCGGCCGAGCTCGACTACCGTGCCCCCCGCGTCACCCTCGTGTCCAACGTGACCGGAGAGATCCTGGAGCCGGAGGAGGTGTGCACCCCGGACTACTGGGTGCGGCACATCCGCCGCCCGGTGCGGTTCCACGACGGCGTCCGGCGGCTGGCCGCCGACGGCGTGACGACGTTCCTCGAACTCGGCCCCGGCGGCGTCCTCTCGGCGCTGGTCCGGGACGCCCTGGGCGACGAAGGCGGTGACACCGCCGCCGTACCGCTGCTCCGCCGCGGCCAGGACGAGGAGACGAGCCTGGTCACCGCCCTGGCCCGGGCCCGGACCCGCGGCGCGGCCGGACCCGGCTGGGCACGCTTCCACGCCGCACGCGGCGCCCGCCGCGTCGAGCTGCCCACCTACGCGTTCCAGCGGCAGCGCTACTGGCCGGACGTCGTCGCCCCCGCCATGCCGGGAACCCCCGTCACCGGCAGCCGTGTTCCGGCGGCGGCCGAAGCCGTCGCCGGACCTGCCGCCGAGGGCCCGTCCCTGCGGGACCGCCTTCTGGCCCTCCCCGGCGGCGAACGGGAACGCCTGGTCACCGAGTTGGCGGCCGCGCACATCGCCGCCGTGCTCGGCCACCCGACGACGGAGGCCGTGGAGGCGAGCGTCGGCCTGCCCGAGCTGGGCTTCGACTCGCTCGCCGCCGCCGAGCTCCGCGCCGCCCTCCAGACGGCCACCGGCCTCACCCTGTCCACCTCGCTGGTCTTCGACCACCCCACCCTCAAGGCGCTCGCCGCCCACCTGCTGGCCGCCCTGGAGGACGAGCCGGCCGCCACCGAGCAGGAGACCGGCGACGGCACCCTCGCCGCGCTGGCCCTGCGCGCCGGGGAACTCGGCGAGTTCGCGGCCTTCCAGGAGCTGCTGCGGACCGCCTCCCGCTACCGCCCGGTCTTCGGTGCCGGCGAGCGCCCGGCCGCGAGCCCGGAACCGGTGCGGCTCTCCAGGGGCCCGGCCGGCACCCGCCTGCTCTGCTTCCCGTCGTTCGCCGGCCGCTCCGGGGCCCACCAGTACGCCCGGCTCGCCGCGGCGGCCCACGACACGGCCGAGCTGTGGGCCCTGCCTGCTCCGGGCTTCACCCCGGGCGAGGACCTCCCCGACACCCTGGCGGCGCTCGCCGGCCACCACGCCGAGGACGTCCGACGCCGCGCCCCCGACGGCCCGTTCGCCCTCCTCGGGCACTCCGCGGGCGGGTGGATCGCCCACGCCGTCGCCGCCCGGCTGGAGGCGCTCGGCACCCCGGCCCGCGCCGTCGTCCTGCTCGACAGCTACCTCCCCGGCAGCCCGGCGCTGTCCGCGATCCAGGAGGAGATCGGCCGGCGGCTGCGCGACGGCGGCGGCTCCCTCGGCCCCGGCGAGGACCGCTGGGACGACACCTGCCTGACGGCCATGGGCGGCTACGACCGGCTGTTCACCGACTGGCGGCCGGAGCCGCTCGCCACTCCGGTCCTGCACCTGCGGGCCGCCGCGCCGCTGGCCGCCTTCCCGGAGGGCCGGTGGCAGGCCGCCTGGCCCGCGGCGGACGCCACCGCCGAGGTACCCGGCGACCACTTCGGCCTGATCGGCGAGCATGCCGCCGGCACCGTGCGTACCGTCCTGGATCGGCTCGCCGACGCGGACGCCGTCGGCTCGTACACCGCCGGTCCGACCGGCATCGGTCCGAACGCCGCCGGACTGGCCGGCGCCGGGCCGGGCGCCGCCGGTCCCAGCGGCACCGGCCCGAACGCGACCGGTCCGAACGCCGCCGAGCCACCGCAGCGCCGCTGAGCCGCCGCGCCACACCGCACGGCGGCGTCGCCCCACGGGACGCACCGTGTCCGGCGTACGACCACCCCGCACACCCCACGACCACCACACACCCGCACCACCGACAACAGCGAAGGACACCGCACCCATGAGCATCGATCAGGTCCGCCGGCCGGAACCCGTCGACCAGGACGTCCTCGACGGCCAGTCCGCCTACCACCGGCGCGCGCTCACCTTCTACGACCTGGTCGTCTTCCGCGGCAGCGCGCCCCTGTTCTGGCGCTGCTCGCCGCGCAACTTCCACCGGATGTACGCCACCTGCGCCGGCGAGAAGCACCTGGAGGTCGGGGTCGGCACCGGCTACCTGCTCGACAACTGCCCGTTCCCCACCTCCGACCCGGACATCACCCTCGTCGACCTCAACCCCAGCACCCTCGCCTTCACCGCCCGCCGTCTGAAGCGCTACCGCGTCACCCAGATCCAGGGCAACGCCCTCGAACCGCTGCCCGTGCCCGACGCCTCCTACGACTCGGTCGCCCTCAGCTTCCTGCTGCACTGCATCCCCGGCAGCCTGCGCGAGAAGGGCATAGCGTTCCGCCACGCGGCGCGGGCCGTGAAGCCCGGCGGGTACGTGTTCGGCAGCACGATCCTCTCCCAGGGCGTCCCGGTCACCCGCGCCGGCCGCTCGCTGATGGACAAGCTCAACGCCAAGGGGGTCTTCCACAACCAGGAGGACAGCCTGGAGGATCTGCGCGACCAGCTCACCGAGCACTTCACCGACCACGACCTCGTCGTGCGCGGCTGCGTCGGCCTCTGGCGCGCCCGCACGACCGCCTGAGCGCGGGGGACACGGCCATGGCACACCGCTGGTACCCCATCCTGGAGGCGGGCGACGCCTTCCTCACCTCGGCGCCCATGCGCCACACCCGCACCGTCGACCTGCCCTTCCCGCCCGAGGAAACCTGGGCGGTGCTGACCGGCGACGAGGCGTCGAGCTGGACCCGGGGCATGGAGAAGCTGACCTGGACCTCCGAACGGCCCTTCGGCGTCGGCACCACCCGCGAGATCAGCATGAGCGGCGACTTCGTCCTCAAGGAGCGCTTCTACCGCTGGGAGGACGGCCGCCGCAAGACCTTCACCGGGACCGCGGCCTCCCGTCCGATCTTCCGGCGGCTGGTCGAGGACTACGAGGTCGAGCCCACCCCGCACGGCTCCCGGCTGCGCTGGCGGTGGGCCGCCGAACTGCGCGCCCCCTGGAGCCTCCCGCTCGTACGGCACGCACTCGACCGGTTCTTCTTCGCGCCGACGGGCCGGTCGCACATCGACGGACTGCGCACGTACATGACCACCCGGCGCTGAGCCGGGCCCGCCGGAGCCCGGCACGGGAAGCAGGGCTCCGGCACCCGCACCGAACGACAACCGAAGACCGAAAACCGACACCGAACGACCGGAAACGAGGGCTGGGCAACCATGTGCGGTATCGCAGGCTGGATCTCCTTCCAGCGCGACCTGGAGGGCGAAGGGCCCGTGCTGCGGGCCATGAACGACACGATGGTCTGCCGCGGCCCCGACGCCGAGGGCGCCTGGCTGTCCCGGCACGCCGCGCTCGGCCACCGCCGGCTGTCCGTCATCGACCTGGAGGGCGGCGTCCAGCCCATGGTCGCCGAGACGGACGACGGCCCGGTCGTCCTCACCTACAGCGGCGAGGCGTACAACTACACCGAGCTCCGCGACGAACTCCGGCGCCGGGGCCATGAGTTCCGCACGGCCAGCGACACCGAGGTGGTCCTCCGCGGCTACCTGGAGTGGGGCCCCGGCGTCGCCGACCGGCTCAACGGCATGTACGCCCTGGGCATTTGGGACGGACGCACCGAACGGCTCGTCCTGCTCCGCGACCGGCTCGGCATCAAGCCGCTCCACTACCACCTCACCAAGGACGGCGTGGTCTTCGGCTCCGAGGCCAAGACCGTGCTCGCGCACCCGCTCGTCGAACCAGTCGTCGACACCGACGGCTTCCGCGAGCTGTTCGGCTTCGTCAAGACCCCCGGCCGGTCGGTCTGGGCGAACCTGCGCGAGGTGCGCCCCGGCACCGTCGTCACCGTCGACCGCGGCGGCGTGCGCGAGCACGTCTACTGGACGCTGGAGGCGAAGGAGCACCAGGACGACACGGAGACCACCGTCCGCCGGATCCGCGAACTGCTGGACGACACCGTCGCCCGCCAGCTCGTCGCCGACGTGCCGCAGTGCGTCCTGCTCTCCGGCGGCCTCGACTCCAGCGCGCTCACCGCCCTGGCCGGCCGCCACCTCGCCACGCGGGGCAAGCAGGCCCGCACCTTCACCGTCGACTTCGTCCAGAGCGCGGAGTTCGCCCCCGACGACCTCCACGACACCCAGGACGCCCCCTTCGCCCGGGACGTCGTCCGCCACGTCGGCACCGTCCACCAGGACATCCGCCTCGACCACCGGCAGCTCGCCGACCCCGCCGTGCGCCGGGCCGTCGTCGCCGCCCGCGACCTGCCGTTCGGCTTCGGGGAGGCCGACAACTCCCTCTACCTGCTGTTCAAGGCGATCCGCGAGCACTCCACCGTCGCCCTCTCCGGCGAGTCCGCCGACGAGGTCTTCGGCGGCTACCCCTGGTTCCACATCCCGGCCGTCCAGGAACAGCCCATGTTCCCCTGGGTCACGGCCTCCTCCCTCGACCCCTCCGGCCACCCCACCAAGCTCATCGACCCCGATCTGCTGCTGCACACCCTGGACGTGCCCGGCTACTGGGCCCAGCGGTACGCCGACTCCGTGGCCGCGGTCCCGGAGGTGCCGGGGGAGGACGCGCACGAGCGCCGCATGCGCGAGTTCTGCCACGTGCACCTGACGAGCCTGCTGCCCATGCTCCTGGACCGCAAGGACCGCATGAGCATGGCCGTCGGCCTGGAGGTCCGCGTCCCCTTCTGCGACCATCGGATCGTCGAGTACGTCTACAACACCCCGTGGGCCATGAAGACCCACGACGGCCGCGAGAAGAGCCTGCTCCGAGCCGCCACCGCCGACGTCCTGCCGCGCTCCGTCGTCGAGCGCGTCAAGGCCCTCTACCCCCGGACGCAGGAGCTCGGCTACGTCTCCGCCCTCCAGGCGCAGGTCTCCGAGCTGCTGGCCGAGGACCACCAGGCCGTCGGCTTCTTCGACGGCGCCGCCCTCCGCGAGGCCGCCCACGGCGCGCCCGAGGCCGTCCGGCGCGACGCGCGCGACGCGTTCGAGCGCGTCCTCGACCTGGCCGTCTGGCTGGACGTCCGGCGCCCGGTCGTCAAGCTGACCTGACCCCTCCCGACCGTCACCCCCCCCGACCCGTAAGGAAGCCCCATGAAGGACGCACCCGTGAAGGTCAACAACGCGGTCTACGACCGCCCGGACTCCTGGTGGCGCGACGACCGCCCGTTCGCCACCCTCCAGGAGTTCACCCCCGCCCGCTTCGCCTATTTCCACGACGTCCTCACGCGCCGGCTGCGGATGGACCTCGACGGGCTGAACGTCCTCGACATCGGCTGCGGCGGCGGCCTGCTCGCCGAGGAGTTCACCCGGGCCGGCTGTCGCGTCACCGGCATCGACCCGTCCCAGCCGTCCTTGGACGCGGCCGCCCGGCACGCGAAGGAGCAGGGCCTGGACATCACCTACCGGCAGGGCACGGCCGAGGAACTGCCCTTCCCCGACGGGAGTTTCGACCTCGTCTACTGCTGTGACACCCTGGAGCACGTCACCGACGTCGACCGCGCGGTCGCCGAGGCGTCCCGCGTGCTGCGGCCCGGCGGCCACTACCTCTACGACACCATCAACCGGACCTTCGCCTCCTGGCTGGTCATGGTGAAGATGGCTCAGGACTGGCCGTCCGTCAGCTGGGCCGAGAAGGACCTGCACGTCTGGCGGCAGTTCATCAAGCCCGACGAGCTCTACCGGATCTTCGGCCGGCACGGCCTGCGCAACAAGGGCCAGGTCGGCTTCTCCTCCAGCCGCGGCCGGCTGGAGGTGCTGCGGCTGCTCCGCCGCCGGGCGCGCGGTCACATCTCGTACGGCGAACTCGGCCGCGAGTTCCGGCTCGGCACCAGCACCGACATCTCCGTCATCTACGCCGGGTACGCCCGCAAGGCCGGAGGGAGCACGGATGCCGGCCTCTGACCCCGGCGGGGACGCCGCCGACGTCCGGGTGCCGGTCCTGGTCGTGGGCGGCGGCCCGGCCGGCCTCGCCGCGTCCCTCGCGCTCTCCCGGTACGGCGTCCGCCACCTCCTCGTCAACAAGCACCGCGGCACCGCGCACACGCCCCGCGCCCACCTGCTCAACCAGCGCACCGGCGAGATCTTCCGCGACCTCGGCGTCGAACGGCGGGTCCTGGACCGGGCCACCCCGCCCGAACTCCTCGCCAACCACGTGTTCATGTCCACCTTCACCGGCCCCGAGGTCGCCCGGCTCGACGCGTACGGCAACGGGCCGGACCGGATCGGGGACTACCGGGCGGCCAGCCCCGCCCTGATGTGCAACCTGCCGCAGCACCTGCTGGAACCGATCCTCGTCGAGGCGGTCGAGGAGGCCGGCGTCGGCGAGCTCCGGTTCGGGCAGGAGTTCCTGTCCCTGACGCAGGACGAGAAGGGCGTCACCGCCCTCGTCCGCGACCGGGGGACCGGCCGCGAGTACACCGTCCGCGCCGACTACCTCATCGGCGCGGACGGCGCCCGCAGCGGCGTCCTGCGGCAGCTCGACCTCGGCCTCACCGGCGCGCAGGGCGTCGCCCGGGCCGTCTCCGTCTGGTTCGAGGCCGACCTGAGCCGCTACGCCGCCCACCGGCCCGGCATCCTCTACGTCGGCGCCGTCCCCGGCCGGCCCCCGACCGACGGCCGCGTCTTCGTCAGCGTCCGCCCCTGGGACGAGTGGGTCTTCCTCACCTTCCCGCACCCGGACGCGCCCCTCGACCCCGGCGACCACGAGGCGATCCGGGCCCGGATCCTGGAGAGCATCGGCGACGACTCCGTCACCGTCCGCATCAAGGACGTCTCGCCCTGGGACGTCAACGGCACGGTCGCCGAACGGTACGGAGCCGGGCGGGTGTTCTGCGTCGGCGACGCCGTCCACCAGGGGCCGCCCACCAACGGGCTCGGCCTCAACTCGGCGGTCGCCGACTCGTTCAACCTCTGCTGGAAGCTCAAACTCGTCCTCGACGGACCGGCCGGACCCGGGCTGCTGGACACGTACCACAGCGAACGGCACCCGGTCGGACAGCAGGTCGTCGACCGCGCCTTCCGCAGCATGGCCGACCTGCTGGCCGTCCCCGAGGCGCTGGGCTTCGCCGAGGGGCAGAGCGCGGACGAGCAGCGGCGCATCCTGGAGTCGCTGCACGACGACACGGAGGAGGCCCGGGCCCGCACGGCGGCCCTGACCGCCGCCACCCGCCGGATGAACTACCAGGTCAACGCGCACGGCGTCGAACTCGGCTACCGCTACCGGGACGGCGCCACCGTCCCGGACACCCCCGAACCGGACGCCGACCGCGATCCCGAGCTCTACTACCGGCCCACCACCTGGCCCGGCGCACACCTCCCGCATGCCTGGCTGGAGGACGGCCGGCGGGCCCTCTCCACCCTCGACGTCGTGGGGCGCGGCGCTTTCGTCCTGCTCACGGGCCCCGGCGGCAAACGCTGGCACGCCGCCGCCCGCGAGGCCGCGCGCCTGACGGGCGCCGAGGTGACGGTCCGCGTCATCGGCTCCCCGGAGGACCTGCGCGACCCGTACGGCCAGTGGGCGCGCGTCCGGGAGGTCGGCCCGGACGGCTGCGTCCTCGTCCGCCCCGACGCCCACGTCGCCTGGCGGGCCGCCGGCAGCGGCCGGGCGGAGGAGCTGCCCGGGGTCATGGCACGGCTGCTCCGCATCGCGGGAGCGAAGGCGACCGTCGACAGCTGACGGCCCGTCCGGAGCGACGCGCACCCCGCGGCGCACCGCTCTCTGACATAAAAACCGGCATGGTTGCCTGTTTTTCCTCCCGCTCGGTGATGCTGGGACCGCCGCGGGTCGTCCGCGGGCATGCGGACACAAGGAGGACAGCCATGCCGGTGACCGGCGGGATCGACGTACGGGGAACGGTCGCGCAAGGCTACGAGGAGGTCCGGGACGAGTTCGCCGCCGTCCTGGCCGGCGAACCCGCCGGGCTCGACGCCCAGTTGACCGTCCACCGGCGAGGACACCGCGTCGTCGACCTGTGGGGCGGGCCGGAGGCGTCGGGGGACTCGCTGTTCGGCCTGTACTCCTCGGCCAAGGGCGCGGCCCACCTGATCGTCGCCATGCTGGTGCAGGACGGTGTCCTGGACCTCGACCGCACGGTCGCCCACTACTGGCCCGAATTCGGCGCCGCGGGCAAGGAGTCCGTCACCCTGCGCCGGCTCCTCGCCCACCAGGCCGGGGTCGTCGGCGTGGACGGCGGCCTCACCCTCGCCGAACTGGCCGACGACCGGCTGCTCGCCGCGCGGCTGGCGGGCCAGAAACCGTACGCCCGGTACGGCCTACGGCTACCACGGCTTCGTGATCGGCGCGCTCACCGGCGAGGTGGTGCGCCGGACCACCGGACGGTCGATCCAGGAGCTCTACGAGGAGTGGGTGCGCGTCCCGTTCGGGCTGGACTTCCACCTGGGCCTGCCCGAGGCCCTGGAACCGCGCTACCTCCCGGTCCAGCCGGTGCGCCGCACCCCGGGCCAGGACGAGGCGCCGGCCCCCGCGCCCGGGAGCGTCGCCGCCGTCGCGTTCAACCTCGACGCCGACCCCCCGACGGACCTGGTGGACTTCGCCAACACCCGCGCCGTGCGGGCGCTGGGCCCGGCCTCGACCGGTGGCGTGGGCTCGGCCCGCGGACTGGCGGCGATGTACGCGGCGGCCATCGGCGTCCTGGACGACCGTCCGCCGCTCCTGCGGCCGGAGACCGTCGCCGAGTTCGCCCGGCTGCACACGCCGGGCGTCGACCTGGTGACCGGGGAACGCGACCACTTCGGGCTCGGCTTCGAGGCGCAGGGCCGCCGGTACCCGTTCCTCGGGGCGGACGCCTTCGGGCACAGCGGCGCCGTGGGCGCCCAGTCCTTCGCCGACCCGGGCAGCGGCATCGCGTACGCCTACACCCGGCGGCGGTTCGCCTTCGGGGGCGGCGGAGGAGCGCCGGAGAACCACCGGCTCGGGGCGAGCGTCCTGCGGGCCGCGGCCGCGACGGACTGAACCCCGCTCCTGGCCTGGGTGCGCGGACGGCCGGGACGGTCAGGAAGCCGCCCGGTTGTCCCACGCCCAGGCGGCGATCCCGACCCGGTTGCGGACGCCGAGCTTGCGCTGGACATGGGCGAGGTGTGTCTTCACCGTGCCGGGGGAGATGAAGAGTTCGGCGCCGATCTCGGCGTTCGTCAGGCCCTTGGCCACGAACCGGGCGATCTCCGCCTCGCGTTCGGTCAGCGGCTCGGCGGGCGGCTCCGCGCGCGGCGGCTCGGGCGCCCGCAGCTGCCGCAGCAGACGGACCGTCACCGACGGGCTGACCATGGCGTCCCCGGCCATCGCCGCCCGGACGGCCTCCACCAGCAGCGCCGGGCTCGACCGCTTGAGCAGGAAGCCGCAGGCCCCGTTGCGGAGGGCGGTGTGGACGTACTCGTCGAGGTCGAACGTCGTCACTACGACCACCCGCAGCGGATCCGGCACGTCCGGGCCCGCCAGCAGCCGGGTGACCTCCAGGCCGTCCAGCCGCGGCATCCGGATGTCCGCCAGGACGACGTCCGGCCGCAGCCGGCCGGCCAGTTCGACGGCCTGCCGCCCGTCCGCGGCCTCACCGACGACCTCCATGTCCGGCTGCGAGTCGAGGATCAGCCGGAAGCCGATGCGGACCGCTTCCTGGTCGTCGGCGAGGAGTATGCGGGTGCTCATGATCGTCACGGTAGCGGCCCTCCGCCGCGCGGCATACCCCGGGCCGGGCGGCGGGCGCCCGGAGTCTGCCGATCGGCAGATGTGGCGGGGCGGCCCCGGACGGGAGGGTGGTCACCGCGCCGGTGGACGGGACCACCGGCCGGGATGAGGAGACGGACCGCCATGAGCACACGGATGACCACCACGGAACCGGTCCGGGACGGCGTGACCGCGCCGCCGCCGGGGGCATCCCGGGGCCGGTGGCGGACGCGGTGGCCGGTCTGGTCCGGCTGCCTGGCGGCCCTGTGGTCCCTGCTGTACGGCGCCGCGGGCCTCTACTGGGCGGCGGGCGGCGCCGGTTACCCCTTCGCCAAGGTCGTGAACGACCGCGCCTCCGCCTCCCTGCTGGAACCCAGCCGGGCGGAGACCGTCGGACCGGTGATCGCGGCGGTCGGGGCGGCGGGCGTCGTCGCGGGCGTCCTGATGGCCCGGGGCGTGGGCAAGGGCCGGGCCAGGACCTGGCTGCTCGCCTACGGGTGGACGTCCGCCTGCGTGCTGGCCTTCGCCGTCCCCGACTACTCCCTCCTGGGACTGCTGGTCTTCGCGCCGCTGCTGGTGGTGTTCGCCTTCACGGGCGTCCCCGGCCCGCAGGACGGGATCGGTGACATCCTCTACTGGCACCGGGGCAACCTGATCATCGTCTTCGTCGGGGGCCTGCTGTGGGCCGCCGCCACCCTCGCCTACCAGTGGCGCACCGCGCACCGCTGCACGGCCTGCGGCCGGGGCCGGCACGGCGCCGCCCGCTGGACGACACCGGAGGCCACGCGCCGCTGGGGCCGGTGGGCGGTGTACACGGCCGCCCTGTCCTCCGTCCCCTACGACTTCACCCGCCTCGCCTGGTACTTCGGCTGGCCCCTCGGCATCACCCGGGAGTTCCTGGAGGACATGCGGGACACCCCCGGCATGCTGGAGATCGGCCTCGGCCTCGGCCTCCTCTCCACCGCCGGCGGCCTCCTCACCCACGGCCTCGTCAGCCGCTGGGGCGAGGTCTGGCCCCGCTGGGTGTGGTGGAAGGCGGGCAAGCGCGTCCACCCCCTCACGGCCGTCGTCCCCGCCACCGTCGTGGCCCTCGTCCTCGTGCCCGGCGGCCTGATGAACGCCCGTACCGTCACCGCCGAGATGTGGGGTGCCAACGGTCCCGGCATCCTCTGGACGGTCTGGGGCCTGGCCCTCGGCGCCGCGACCCTCGCCTACCACCTCCGCCGCCGCGGGGCGTGCGCCCACTGCGCACGCGCCTGAACGAGCGCCGACCGGAAGGCGACGACACGCGGCGGGCGGCTCCCCTGGTGGGAGCCGCCCTCGTGTGTCGCGCGTCCGCACGCGGCGGGCGCTCGGGGCGACGAGCGGCCCGGCCTGGCAGGGGGCGGGAGCGTCCCCGGCGCGGCGCGGCCGTGCGTGCGCCTGGCGCGTCGCTCCAGGGCGGTGGCCGTACGAGGGCGTGGGGCCCGGCCCGGCGGGTGACGGCGCCGGGGAGGGACGGGGACAAGAGCGGCCCCCGCGCCCGGCCGCGCCCGCGCGGGCGCCCGGCGCATCACATGGGCCGCCGGACGCACGGGGTGCGGGCCCGGCCCCGCGAGAAGCGGTGAATGGGGGTGCCCCCTGGGGGAGGTACCGGGGCAACCCCCTCCACACTGCAAACCCGCCACACCACAACCCGTTCACCGCCGCAACGGAAACTCCGCCCGCACCTCCCATCCCTCACCCTCACCGCAAGCCCCCGCCGTCAACACCCCACCCAACGCCTCCACCCGCTCGGCAAGCCCCGCCAGCCCCAACCCACCCCGCCGCTCACCGGCCAACGGCCGGCCCGCACGTGCCCCGGCCGCGCCGCGCCCGGAGTCCGTCACCGCGACGGACAGTGACGGCCCCGCCATGCCGTCCTCGCGGGACCCGGCGGACCCGCGGGACCCGGCGGACCCGCGGGACCCGCCGTCCCCGCAGGACAGGACGACCCGCACCCGCTCCGCACCGGGAGCGTGCCGCCGCACATTGGTCAGCGCCTCGACGACGACGCGGTGCACGGTCGCCGCGACCTCGCGCGGCACGTCCGCCCGCCGCCCGGGCGGCAGTCGGTCGGTCAGCCGGACATCCGCCGTGCCGGACGCCCGGAACCGGTCCACGACCCCCGGCACGTCGTCCAGCCCGTACGCGGCCGCCCGGGCACCGGCGTCGTCGGCCACCGGCGCGTCCACGCCGGGGCCGGCGGCGGAAAGCCGCCCGTCCCCGTCGCGCAGCATGTGCACCGTACGGTCCATGGCTCCCAACGCCCGCACCCCGGCCTCCTCGATCTGCCGGAGCAGCGCCGGGACCTGATCCGGCCGCGCCTCGTGCACGACCCGCGCGGCCTGCGTGAGGGCGACGATGCCGGAGACGTCGTGGGCCACGAAGTCGTGGAGATCGGCGGCGAGTTCGAGCCGCTGGGCCCGCCGGGCCTCCCGTATGCCGTACGCCCGCCGCTCCCGCGCGGTGTACAGGGCGGTGCCGAGCGCGCCGGCGGTCAGCGGGCCGGCCGACAGGAACACGGACTGCCCGGCGGCCTCCAGCGCCCCGTCGTAGGCGCCCACCCGCAGCAGCAGCGTGGACACGGCCGCCCCCAGTAGCAGCCAGAGCCCGGCCGACCGCCGGAGCGGAAGCGCCCGGGTGACGAGGAGGACGAGCCAGGTCCCGGACACGTACTCGACGAGCGCCAGCTCGATCGCGACGGACCCTTCGACGGCCGCACCGGGCCCGGCGCATACGGTGCCCAGTCCGCACACCGCCGCCACGGCCACCGCCGTCCGGGCCAGCCGGCGCGCGTCGCGGGGCCACCAGCCCGTCGCCGCCAGGGTGAGCAGGGCCGACACGGCCATCGTGGCGACCGCCGTCCCCCCGGCGCCCGGCAGCGCCGCGGCCCCCGCCGCCACCACTCCCGCCCCGGCAGCACCGCAGCCGGCCCGGACGACCGCCCGGCGGCCGGGCCGCCACTTCCTCGTGCGCTCCATCCGCGGGAGTCTAGGCCGACCATGATCCACTGTCGCCGGGGCGGCGCGCGGGGCCAGGCGGTCCGACAGCGCAGGGCGACGCGCCGGTCACACACGGCGGTCGACGAACCCCGGTGTGACGGCCGCGCTTGGGGAGACACCCGTCCGCACGTGTAGTTTTTGTAGTACGGCCGCACCGGTCATCCCGGAGCATGCGGCACGTACTCGTCATCAAGCGCGTGCTGCCGCCCCCGGCGCCGCCATGCCGATACGAAGGACGCCCCACCCATGCCCTACGTGCGCCACTGGTTGCGCAATTCCGTCCTGTTGTTCGTGGCAGCGATCGTGCTCGGCCTGACCGCCGCGCACACGTCGCTGATCCAGCCGCACGACCTGGACCTGGACCGCACCATCCAGACGAACACCCGCACCGGCTGGCTGAACGACGTGATGGAGGGCGTGAGCTACCTCGCCTCGCCCGTCGCGGGCGTGATCATCCTCGCGCTGTGGACCGGCTGGCTGCTGATCGCCCGGCGGCGGCCGATCCAGGCCGTCGCCACGTTCCTCGTGGTGGCGGTCGGCTGGAACAGCACCCAGATCGCCAAGGCCCTCGTGGCCCGCGACCGGCCGCCGCGGCAGTTCTCCCTCGACCCGGAGATCGGCTCCAACAGCTTCCCCAGCGGCCACACGGCCTTCACCGTCGCGGTGGCCGTCGCCGTGTACTTCCTCTTCCGCGAGTCCCGCCACCGCCGCACCGTCGCGGTCTGCGGCGCCCTCGCGGTGCTGCTGGTCGCCTTCTCCCGGATGTACATCGGCGCCCACTACCCGACCGACACCTTCGGCTCGGTCCTGGTCGCCGGGTCGGCGATCTTCTTCGTGACGGGCATCTGGCACGTCTGGATCCTCCCGCGGGTGGACCGGCTGCCGCTGCTCGGCCGCTTCGGCCTGGAGCAGGAGCGCGCCGAGCTGGAGGCCCGCGAGGGCGGCCACGCCGCCGTACCGGGCCCGGGCGGCCCGCGCCGCCCCGGCCGGCACCGCAGGCACGCGGCGCGCTGACCGCCACCCGCCGAGCCCCCGAGGGCCCGCCCGCTCCTTCCCGGAGCCGGCGGGCCCTCGGTCTTTCCCGGCCCCCGCGAGCCCGGGAGGGACGGGCCGGGCCGTTCGGTGGAGGCGTTCACCGGCGTCCTCTGGTGGACCGGCGGCACCCTCGCGACGATGTGGGCCCCGATGTTCCCGCTGCCCGAGGGCGCGGAGAGCCGGGCCGGGTGAGCCGGTTCCCCACGGCGGCGGCACCGCCCCGGTGCCGTCGCCCTACAAGCGGCTGGGGGAGCCCGCCATACTTGGAGGAGGCCGGGGGCGGCGCGGAGGCAACGACGGGGGCGGCGGGGCGGGGATGGCGGAGACCAGGCTGATCCAGGGCCGGTACCAGCTGCTCGACCGGATCGGGCGGGGCGGCATGGGAGAGGTGTGGCGCGCCCGTGACGAGTCCCTGGGCCGGCACGTGGCCGTCAAATGCCTCAAACCGCTGGGACCGCGGCACGAACCGTCCTACCTTCGGGTGCTCCGGGAGCGCTTCCGCCGCGAGGCCCGCGTCGCGGCGGCGCTCCAGCACCGCGGCATCACCGTCGTCCACGATTTCGGCGAGAGCGACGGCGTCCTGTACCTGGTGATGGAGCTCCTCGACGGGCGCAACCTCAGCCAGCTCCTGGAGGACAACAAGCAGCACCCGCTCCCCGTCCCCGAGGTCGTCGACATCGCCGAACAGGTCGGCGCCGCCCTCGCGTACACCCACCGGCAGGGCATCGTCCACCGCGACCTCAAACCGGCCAACATCATGCGGCTGACCGACGGCACGGTGAAGATATGCGACTTCGGCATAGCGCGCCTGGGCCACGACATCGGCTTCACGGCCCGGCTGACGGGGACCGGCATCGCCATGGGCACCCCGCACTACATGTCGCCCGAGCAGATCGGCGGAGGCGGCGTCGACCACCGGAGCGACCTGTACTCGCTGGGCTGCGTGCTGTACGAGATCGCCACCGGCACCCCGCCGTTCGACATGGACGACGCCTGGGCGGTCCTCGTCGGCCACCGCGACACCCCGCCCACGCCCCCGCGCGACCTCCGCCCGGAGCTGCCGCCGGCGTTCGAGGACGTCGTCCTCGACCTGCTCGCCAAGGAGCCCGACGACCGTCCCGACGACGCGGCGGAGCTGGTCCGGCGGCTGACCGGCGCGCGGCCCGGACCGCGCGCGGGCGGCATCGCGTACGTCGCCGACGCCTCGTACCCGGCCGCCCCTTCGTACACCGCTGACACCCCGTACACCGCAGCCCCCTCGTACACCGCCGACACCTCGTACACCGGCGGCAGCGCTTCCTCCGCTCGCGGCACTTCCTCCACTCCTGGCGCCGTCCCCACGCGCGGCACTTCCTCCACCCTCGGCGCTGCCCCCTCCCCCTCCCACCCGCGCCTCCTGTCCGAACCGCCGCCCCGGCTCCCGGCCTGGGCGCGGCACATGACCACCGGCTCGAAGGCCGCCGGCACCGGTGCCACGGCGCTCCCGCCGGACCCCTCCGCCGTGCTGACCGGCGCCTGGACGGTCCCCGGGAGCGGCCGGAAGGGCGGAGCGGGCGGCACGGGCCGTCGCGGGCCCACCGCTCCGGCGTGGGAGCCGGGCGCCGACCCGCGCCGGTCCTCCGCCGGCTCGGGAGCGTTCCTCTCCGCCGACGGCACCACGGGTTCCGCCGGGACGGAACGCCCGTCCCCGACGGCACCCGTCCCCGTCCCCCCGGACGTGCTGGACGAACTCGCCGCCCGGCACAGCGGCGGCCTCCGCCTCGGCCGCGCCGGACGCTGGGCGGAGGCGGACGAGACGCACCGCGCCGTGCTCGCCGAACGCGAGCGGCTGCTCGGCCCCGACCACCCCGACACGCTCGCCAGCCGCTACGAGGTCGCGTTCTCGCTCAGCCGGCTCGGCCGCCCGGAGGAGGCGCTCCGCGAGTTCGCCCGTACCGCCTCCGCCCGCTCCCGCACCCTCGGCCCCGACCACCCCGACACGCTCGCGGCCCGGCAGGAGACGGCGTACGTCCTCGGCCGGCTCGGCCGCCACTTCGAAGCCCGGGAGGTGTACGCGGACGTCCTGGCGGCCCGCGAACGCATCATGGGCCCCGACCACCCCGACACCCTCCGCTGCGGCCACAACCTCGCCTTCAGCCTCGGCAGACTGGGCCTGCTGGAGGAGGCGTACCGCATGGCGCACGACGTGGCCGCCGCGCGGGCCCGGGTGCTGGGCGGGGACCATCCCGACACCCTCGTCACCCGCTACGAGGTCGCCTACACGCTCGGCCAGCTCGACCGGTGGAGCGACGCCCTCCGCACGTACCGCGAGGTGGCGGCGGCCCGCACCCGCGTCCTCGGCCCGGACCACCCGGACACCCTGGCCGCCCGCTACGAGGCGGGCATCTGCCTGGGCCGCCTCGGGCGCAGCACGGAGGCGCTGGAGCTGTACCGCGCGCTGATCGAGGACCGCACCCGCGTCCAGGGCCCCGCCCACCCCGACACCCTCCGCGCCCGGCACGGCATGGGCGTCAACCTCGGGCGCCTCGGCCGGTGGGAGGAGGCCCTCGCCGAGGCCCGCGACGTCTGCGCCATCCGCGCCCGCGTGCTCGGCGCCGACCATCCCGACACCCTCGTCAGCCGCCGCGAGGTGGCCGTCGGCCTCGGCTGGCTCGGCCGCTGGACGGACGCCCTGGCCGTCTACCGCGACGTCGCCCAGGCGCGCCAGCGCGTCCTGGGCGCGGACCACCCCGACGCGCTCGCCAGCCGCAACGACGAGGCCCGCTGCCTCCAGCAGCTCGGCCGCACGGCGGAGGCGGCGGAGCTGTACCGCCAGGTCGCGGCCCTGCAGCGGACCCGGGCGGCCCGCCTCAGGCGGTGAACGCCCGGGCGACGGCCAGGCTGTCCTCGTAGACGTGATGCCGCGTCACCAGCCCGTCCTCGACCGTCAGATGCAGCGCGAACCGCGCCCGGTAGCGCCGCCCCGTAGGCCGGGCCGTCAGCCGCAACTCGCCGGTTACGACCGCGTCCGCCCCGTCGACGAGCACCCGCTCGATCCGTGTGTCCGCCTCCTCGGGCACGTGGTGCGCCCCGATCTCCCGGTAGTGCGCCGCCGCGTCCGCCCGGCTCGACCGCTCCCGGATCCACGGCGTCTTCGCCCGCCCCAGGTCCTCCGCCGGCCAGTCCAGCGCCCAGTCCGCCCCGTCCGCGTACAACTCCGCGATGCGCTCCGGGTCTCCGTCGGCGATCCGCCGGAGCAGCTCATCGACGACGGCCCGGGTGGTGTCGGTGGTGGCGGGGGTGGTGGCGGGGGTGACGGTGCTCATGATGCTCTCCTGCTCTCTGTGATGCGGGCTGCGGTGGGGCGGTCGTGCATCAGTGTGGCTCGGGAGGCTGGGGGAGAGCGATTACCTATGGGGTAAGGAGGGTGCGGTCAGGTGGCCAGGTGATCAGGGTGGTCCCCGCGCGTGCGGGGGTGGCCCGGCGGGGTCGGTGACGCCGCTTCGGTGGCTGGCATGGTCCCCGCGCGTGCGGGGGGCATCGGCCCGCGGGCATGGCTCAGACAGCGGTCACTCAGCCACCACCGCCCCGCCTTCCATCACCCGCTCCCGGGACGGAATCGGATTCAGCCGCCCGATCACCTCGTTGACGCCCTTCGGCCAGCCCCACAACCGGTACACCGGCGGCACCCGGAAGTAGTCCCCGGGGCCGAAGAGTTCGCGGGTGCGCAGGTCGGCGCGGTAGCGCTGGCGCCAGGAGAAGGACTCGCCGGGGAGCAGCGGCGTGCCGTCGACGACCTTCTGAGTGACGTCGTGCAGCCTTTCCAGGGCCCGGTGCTCGTACCCCAGCAGGGTGGCGGGCTCCTTCCGGACGCTCTTCTTCCCCTTCACGGTCTTGTCGGCGGCCTCCAGGGTCAGCGGTAGGTCCAACTCCCCGGGAAAGGAGGGGTAAATGATGAACGTCGCGGCCCAGCCGGACCCGATGAGGTCGAAGTCGAAGGTGGAGCGCTGTCGCCGGGTGAGGGCGGCCCGCTCCGCCTTCGAGTAGTCGGGGGCGATGTACCGGGGAAACCGGGCGGATGCGGGCCCGCCTGGAGAAGTCTGTCGCCGGTCTGGGCTGCTGTCACGTCACGGCGTCGGCGAGCATGAAGGCGGCCACGGCCAGCAGGACCACGGCGAAGACGCGCTGCAAGTGGGGCGCGGAGACCTTCGCGGCCATGCGCCTGCCGTCCCAGGCGCCCAGGATCGCGGTTCCGGTGAACGGGCCGATCAGCGCCCAGTCGACCGAGGCAGCGGTGCCGGAGCGAGTGGCCAGGGAGGCCAGCGAGTTGGCCGTGATGATCAGCAGACTGGTGCCGACCGCGGCATCCATCTCGAAGGCCAGGACGGTGACCAGGGCGGGGACGGCGAGAAAGCCGCCACCCACACCGAGCAGTCCGGTCAGCGTGCCGAGTGCGGCACCGGCCCCGGCTGCCTTGCCTGGCCGTACACCTCCGTCTTTGGGGCGGGCGGTGTCAGCGGGCCGGAGCATCTTGATGGCGGAGAGGGCGGCTATGGCGGCGAAGGCGAGGGTGAGGACGGCTTGAGGCAGGTGAGCGGAGGCGGCCCCGGCGACAGCCGCCGGAAGAATCCCGGCGGCTGCGAATGCCGCTCCGGCCTTCCACCGCACCCGCCCGGCCCGGGCGTGCGCGTACAGGGCGGTCAGAGACGTGGTGGTGACGATGATCAGGCTGGCCGTGGTGGCTGAGGCGGGGGTGAAGCCGAGCAGGTAGATCAGGGCGGGCACCGCCAGGACGCTGCCGCCGCCGCCGAGGGCGCCGAGCATCAGGCCGACAACGGCTCCTGCAACCAGGGCCAGGATCAGGGCGGTCACGCTATTCGCCCACTGTGTTCGCTGTCGCCGGACGAGGGCATCGCGGTACCGGTGACGCGGGGGTGGGCCGGTACGGGGCCGAGACAGCCAAGAGCCTGGCGGTAGAGGAACATCACGTACCTTCTGTGCGGGTGGAGCAAGGGATTCATGACCGGATGAGGTTCAGGCCCGCGTCGGCGGCCGCCTCGAAGCCGTCATCGACGGCGACGACCTGTCGTCCGGCCGCGTCCAGGAGAGAAGCGGCGATCGCCGCGCGCATCCCGCCGGCGCAGTGCACCCACACCGTGCCGTCCGGCACGTCGCCGACCCGGCCGTGCAGTTCGTGGAGCGGAATGTGCGCGGAGCCCTCGATGAAGCCGTTCGCACGTTCGGAATCCCGGCGCACATCCAGCACCACCACGTCCTCGCCGCGCTTGTGTGCGGCGGCGAGGCCGGCGAAGCCGGCGCGGGGGAAGACAGCGAGCCGTTCCCCCTGACGGACCCAGGCGGCTGGATCACCGGTGGCGGCGGCGGCCGGGCGGTCGATACCGACCCGGGCCAGCTCCCGCTGCGCCTCGGCAATCTGCGCCGGGGTGTCGCCGAGCAGGGTGACCGGCTTGCCCCACGGGATCAGCCAGGCCAGATAGGTGGCCGGCTTGCCTGTGCCTTCGAAGTTGAACGATCCGGCCACATGGCCGTCGGCGAAGGCGACCCGGCTGCGCAGGTCCACCACCCACTCACCCGCCGCCAGCCGTTCGGCGATCTGTGCGGCGTCGGCGGGCTCGGGCGGGGTCAGGTCGACGGGCCCGGGTCCGGCGGCGTTGGCCGGGCCCATGTGCGTGTAGTAGGCGGGCACGTTCTCCAGCCCGTCCAGGACCCGCTTCACGAAGTCGTCGACATCCAGGGTGAACGCGTCGTTGCCGGCGCGTTCCTGGCCGATCGTGCTGGCATCGCCCTCGGCCTGGGAGGAGGAGCAGAAGCTGCCGAAACCGTGCGTGGGCAGCACCGGCACCTCGTCGTCGAGTGTCGCCGCCAGCCGGTGGACGGAAGCGTGCTGGGCACGGGCCAGTTGCTCGGTCAGCCGCGGGTCCACCAGGTCCGGTCGTCCCACGGAGCCGATCAGCAGCGAGCCGCCCGTGAAAGCAGCCACCGGGCTTCCCTCCTCCTCCAGGACGTACGAGGTGTGGTGCGGGGTGTGACCCGGGGTGGCTATCGCGCGCAGCACCAGGCACTCGTCCACCTCGGACACGTCCCCGTCCGCGACAGGAACGCGAGGGAAGGAGACGCGGGCCCCGACCGGGACGAGGTAGCGGGCGCCGGTGAGGCGGGCCAGTTCCAGCCCGCCGGAGACGTAGTCGTTGTGCAAGTGCGTCTCCGCCACGTAGGCGATGCGCACTCCTCGCCGCGCAGCGAGGGCGATCACCTGATCCACGTCCCGCGGCGGGTCGACCACGACCGCAGCCCTCCGACCCCCTGCCAGATAGCTACGGTTGCCCAGCCCCTCGAACTCCAGGGTGTCGACGAAAAACATGGCGTGACTCCTCTCCGGGCTGGTGTACCCGGGTAGTTCCGTTTCGGGAAGCCGCCGCCGAAGCTCCGGAACCGTTGCGCCACTCCGAACCGCTCGCCATATCCGCGGTTCTCATTTTCTGGGTCATCGCGCAAACGGTCGCCGTCTGGAATGACGGTAGCGAATTTTCCGAAGACTGCGGGCGGACGGCGTATCCGGCCGGCCTCATACCGGCGGACGTATGCGACGGTTGTCTGCCGGGTTTGCTTTCGTCAGCTCTCGCGCACCGCATCTGCGACGCGATCGCCGTTGTTCTGTGCGCTTTCGCTCCCGGGAAGGACGACCGGCAGCCCCGCTGCTTCCCACGCCTCAAGGCCGCCCGCCACGCTGTAGACGGAAGACCGGCCCGCGCGGATCGCCTGCACGCCGCCCTGCGCGCTGCGGTCGCCCGTGCGGCAGACGAAGGCCAGTGGGCCGTCAGGCAGATCCGACAGCGACGCCGGCAATGTGCTGAGCGCGGCGTGGACGGCGCCGGCCGGGCGACGCGCTGCCCATTCATCGTCTGCACGGACATCGACCAGCGTGAGTCGCCCCTCCTCGGCGCGGCGACGTGCCTCAACAGGAGACAGGTCAGCGGGCACGCGACCGTCGCCGGAACTCGGGCTCTGCGGAGGCAGGACCGTCCGGATCGCCTCGTAGTTCGAGGCATGGGCGACGGCTATCCGCTGTCCCATCATCGGGCAGACATTCATTGCCTCTTCCCAGTGGCGGGTGGATTCCCATTCCGCCACGTTGACGAGAGGGAATCTGCTTCCCGGAACGATCGTGCGGAACATGTACGTCCGGATGAAACCGGGCTGCGCCGCCATCACCTTCGCGGCATCCTGCCATGCGGCGAGATAATCGGCTTCCTTTTCCTCATCGATCTCGATCGGAATGATCACGACGTGGCGACTTTCCATCCGCTGCTTCCTCACGTACTTCGACCACCGACATGCCGCTCGTGTCGGTGGTGAGCCGGAACCGTCGGGACACACCCTGCACACACGGGTCCGCAGGTGACGAATCCTCTTGCCGAACCGGCAAGATGGTCGGCGTGGGCCCGGCCCTCAGCCGGCCGGCGGGCCACCGCCGACGGCGAGGTACCGGCGCGCCTTGCCAGTTCGCGAGAGCCTTTGCGGCGTCCGTGGCGCCGTCGCACGCTGATGGCATGAGCGAGTTCGAGCCGATACGAGTGGATGAACAGGCCTGGGACGTCGTGGTGGCCGGGGGTGGGACCGCCGGCCTTTCCGGGGCTTTGAATCCGGCCCGGGTGCGCCGGCCGGTTCCGGTGATCGACAAGGGGGAACCCCCGCAATGCTCCGGCTGCCGGTGCCCATGGTGTGCTCGGCCGCGAGGGTATCTCTCCTCCGGGGCTATTGCGGCTCGGGCGCGAGGAGGTCGCGTCGTACGGCGGTCATGTCGTTGCGGGGCAGGTCACGCGGATCTCCCGGGACGGCGCGGGCTTCCGGGTTGTCACCGAGGAAGGGCAGCACCTACGGACACACAGAGTGCTGGTGACCACTGGTTTGGTCGATGTGCTGCCGGACGTGCCAGGCCTGGCCGAACGGTGGGGTCGGGGCGTGCCGCACTGCGTGTACTGCCACGGCTGGGAAGTCCGGGGCAAGGTCAGCGGGGTGCTCGGCGACTTCCACCATGCGCTGTTGTTCCGTCAAGTGTCCACGGACGTCACGCTGTTGCTGCACACCGCGACGGAACTGACCGACGAGCAGGGGGAGAAGCCGGCTGCTCTCGGCGTCGACGTGGTCGACGGTGAGGCCACCGGGCTCGAGGCCGACAGCCAGGACCATCTGGCGGGCATGCGGCCGGCATCGGGAAGGGGGTGCCGGCCCGCCCCCCACGGTTCCTCGCGCGCGGGTTTCCTGCGCGAGCTGGGCGTGACGATGCAGGAACACCCCATGGGCCTGGGGGAGCAACTCCAGGTGGACGCCTCCGGGTTCTCCCGGTGCAGGTCGTCGCGGCCGCCCTCTTGGGAGACGCCGAGGGGGAGTTCGTGCGGACCGTGGATGTGCTGGTCGCGAGAGCCGGGCCAGCGGGGGCATGACAGCACAGCGCCTCGCCCGGTGGGGCGCCACCGCCCTCGCCGTGGGCCCCTGCCCGGCCCCCGTCCGCCAACTGGCCGGAGAGTGGCTCCACCCGGCGGGGGTGAGCGCACCGCACCGGATGGGAATCATCACCTCAGGCCGGGAACGCACCGCACCCGCGGGTTCCGGCTGCACGCACCTGACGGGAAACCTCCGCCGCACCGCCCCTATCCCTACGGCACCGATGTGAGCATGTACCACCATGTCCTCGCCGCGTTGCTGCTACGCACGGTGCGCGCCACCCCCGGCATCACGTTCCGCCAGGGAGAACGGGGCACGGCCGTCAGGACGGCAGGCCGCGCCCGCGCCACCCGAGAGGCGGTGACCGCCGGGCTCGTGGCCGGCGCGGACGGCCGCTCCTCCACCGTGCGCCGCGTCCTGCGCCCCGTCGACGGACAGCATGCGGACGGGCATACGGATGTTCGGTGTATCGCCGTCGTGGACGTCGACCAGAGCGTCGGAGCCCAGGGAGGGCATGGACTCCCCGGCGGGTGACCACAGAACCTGTACGGGATCGATCACGGCTCTCGTCCTTCCCGAGGCCGGAGCCGCCGGCCCCGCGCACAGCGTCACACCGACCCCACGGCGCCGCGACACAACACGTCCCTCACGGGTGAGCGCGGAGCGGCGTACCCCGGCGGCTGACGCCGAAGGCCGGAAACGACCGCGTCATACGACGCCCCGGTGGGGAGATACGAGCGGTCGCTCGAACTGGGCAATGTGGGGGTCGCCTTGGGGTGGAAACAGGCATTCGACGACGCGATGAACGAGCTGCGGGAGATCCGCGAGAGGCTGGAGCGGCTCGACGACCCGACGGTCGGGCTGGCCGCGCTGCACGGGGGCGTCACACAGAGCCGCCTGAAGATCCAGGAAGCCGTACAGACGGGCGTCACCGGACTGCGCGAGGAGAACCGGGAAGTACGCCGACGGCAGGACCGGATGACCGGTGACCTGAACGGGACCCGGGCCGAACTGTTCCGGCAACTGGGGGAGCTCGCCGACCTGCTGCGCGCCGCGGCCCCTCCGGCCGCCGCTCCGGAGCCGCACCCGGGGGACCCGGCCGCCGCACCGCACGTGGACACCACGCCCGACATCGACCGGCAGGGGGAGACCGTGGAGAACACCGGACAGCGACCGCAGCCTCACGGCGAGGAGACCGACGAGGCTTCCGCCCTCAAACGCGCGATCGAGACCGCCTACCACGGCGCGGAGACCGGCGGGCCGGCCGGGACGCCACCCGCCGCGCTCCGGCCACCGGAGCACCGCTCCGAGGACCCGCGTGTCGAGCACGGCGTGCTGCTCCTGAAAGCCGCCGGTGTGGCGTCCACCGAGCTCGTCGCTCATCGCGACACCTGGGAATGGCTCTGCGCCCTGGCCGTCCGCCACAGCCACTTCCGTACCCCGCCGGCGGTGGAGGACGCCAAGGACGGCCGTATCCAGACGGTGCTGTCCGGCCGCTCCCTCATCGCTTTGCTCATCGAACTGTGGAACGCACGTTCCACAGTCGCCTCCCTGGACGCCGACTGGGCCCTCGCGGCGACCGCCTACCACCGCATCGCCTCCGAACTCGCCACCGTCTCCGGCCGGGGCGAAACCATCCGCATCGTCCTCGACGACGGCCTCCCGCGCACCAAGGAGGGCTGACCGGACGAACGCGCACGGTCCCGCGCGTGGAAGGCCGTTGCCGCCGTATGCCATGCGGCTTCGCGCCGATGGGCAGCGGCGGGCATCGGCCGGCAGCGCGACGGATGAGTACACAGGAGGCACCGAGCGCAGGCTGTCCGGCGCGACGCGCGTGTCCGTGCTCACGGTCGGGGGGCCGGTGCGCTGCCATGCGGCGGGCTGTGAAACGCCGCGCCACGGAGGCGAAGGAAAACGCTACCCTGACCGGGCAACAGCGCAGCTCACGAAGGGTCTTCCCCGCGCGAGCGGGGGTGGTCCGCCGTATCGCCACCATGTGTAGGCGTATTTGATGTCTTCCCCGCGCGGGCGGGGGTGGTCCGACTCCCGCCCGTGGCGTGGGCGACGGGCTGCGGTCTTCCCCGCGCGGGCGGGGGTGGTCCGGAAGGCAGCGTCCACGTGGCGGTGCCCGCGCTGTCTTCCCCGCGCATACGGGGTCGGCCCCCGCGGCTCGGTCGGAGGGCGCGCTCCCGTGTCTTCCCCGCACCCCGCGGGGAAGGCCCGCCGGGCGGACACGATAAGCGGCCCCGCCGCTTGTCCTCACACGCCGGACGGGCAGGATTCCGCGTCCGCCCGGCGTTCGGCGGGGCCGCCGCGTTCGCGCGCGGCCGGGCCGTTCCCGCGTCCTCCGCCACCTCCTCGGGCCCGGGTCGCCCCCACCACCAGCACCAGCAGCGCCAGCAGCTCGAACGCCGCACCCGCCCACGGCAGCGACCCCAGCCGGCCCGCGCCCACGATGAGGCCGCCGAGGGCGCCTGCCAGGGTCTGGCCCAGGTAGAGGGCGCTCTGGTTGAGGGCGAGGAGCATGTCGCCGTGCCGGCCGCCGATGTGCAGCAGGCGGTGCTGGATGAGCGGGAAGGCACACCAGTGGGCGAACCCCCACGCGGTGAGCGCCACCGCCGTGCCCGCGGTGGAACGCAGGGCGGGGGAGAGGACGGCGAGGACGACGGCGAGCAGGGCGACGGACGTCGCGAGGGCGGCACGCGGATCGACACGGTCGGCGAGCCGGCCGCTGGCCATCACGCCGGCGAATCCGCCGACGCCGAAGAGCAGCAGCAGCCACGGCCGCAGGCCCGTCCCCACGTGCCCAGCGCGGTCGAACAGGGCGCCGAGGTAGGTGTAGACGACGAAGGTCCCGACCACCCAGAACGCCGTGACGAGCAGCGCCGAGGGCGCGTGGCGGACGCGGAACACGGCCAGTCGCTGCCGTACCCCCGACCCGCCCGGGCCCGGTACCGACGGCAGGGCGGGCCAGAGTCCGGCCAGCGCGACCAGGGCCAGCAGGGCGACGAAGCCGAACGCCCAGCGCCAGGACGAGAAGTCGCCGATCGCGCTGCCCAGCGGCACGCCCAGGGCGATCGCCGTGGTCATGCCCGCGTAGACGAGGGCCAGGGAGCGTCCCCGCCGCTCGGGCGAGGTGATCCCGGCGGCCACCGCCGACGCGGTCGAGGCGTAGATCGTCGCACCGGCGCCCGCGACGGCCCGGCTGAGCAGCAACACGGCGTAGGACGTCGCGAAGGCGGACAGGGCGTTCCCGGCCGCGAACACGATCAGCACCGCCACCAGCAGCGTCCTCCGGTCGACGGTCGACGTCAGACCCGCCAGCACCGGCGCGGCGACGGCGTAGGTGAGGGCGAACACCGTCACCGACTGGCCGGCCGCCGCCGTGGACAGGCCCAGGTCGCCGGCCATCGAGGGCAGCAGCCCCGAGACGATGAACAGGTCCGTCCCGATGGCGAACATGCCCAGCGCCAGCAGCCAGATCCGGGCCCCGCCCCCGCCCCTGTCCTTCGACGTTCCTTCCGCCACGGCCATCATCGCGCCCACCCCTCTCCGTACCCCACCCACCGGAGTAACCGGTTGTGTGGTTACTTCGTTTGTGGCCGGTAACCTCACATGGGGTTATGAGTGCGGAGCAAGAGCGTCAGGACCGCGACTGGGTCTGGTACGGCACCCGGATCAGCGTCGACTTCGTCAACACCCGCCGCGACCGCTGGGCGGGCGGCCGGGAACTCCTGCGCGAACCGGCCGACCTCACGGCCTGGTTCGAGGCGGCCGCGATCGGCCCCGCCTGCATCCCCGTCGACGGGCCCCTGCTGGCGCAGGCCGTCGAGCTGCGGGAGGCCGTCGACGCCGGGCTGCTCGCCGTCGTCGAGGGGACGGCCTTCCCCGCCGCCTCCCAGCGGGTCCTCAACGCGTGGCTCGCCCGCGCCGTCGAGAACCCGCCCCGCCTCGACGTCCGCGACGGCGTCCCCGTGCTGACGGCCGGCGTCCCGCCGGTGGACGGGCGCGGCGCGCTCAGCCGGATCGCCGTGGACGCGGCGGAGATGTTCGGCGGCGCGGACCGCGACCGGCTGCGCGTCTGCGCGGGCGAGCGGTGCGGCGCCCGCTTCTACGACAATTCGGCCGCGCGCAAGCGGCGTTGGTGCTCGATGGCGGCCTGTGGCAACCGCGCCAAGGCCGCGCAGCACCGCCGGGCGCGCGCCTGAGCGTCCCCGACGCGCACGGGGCGCGCCACGACGACGCGGCGCGCCGCGTCAACGGGCCCGAGTCACCTCACCGTTGGGATCACCTCACCGTTGGGCGACCCGCACCACCCGCAGCCCCGGCGACGCGAGGACGTCCCGCTCGCAGAACCGGCCGCGGATCATCCGGCCGTTCGAGAACAGCCCGGTCTGGTCGCTCGCGTGGGCCGACGCGGGGTCGTCGGACTGGGAGTACGTCAGCAGCGTCCGCGCCGTCACCGGGCAGGAGCCGCCGTCGAAACCCACCGCCTGGACGTAGCTGGTGCCCATGGACACCTCGGGGTAGACGCTGCGCGGCCCGTCCCAGCGGGCCCCGCCCTTGTTCCAGGCGCCCAGCGCCTCCGTACCGCCCGGCACGGGGATCCTCTTCCCCTTCCGCACCATGAACCGGTGCTCGCCCAAAAGCGCGTCGAGCGCGATGCCCGCCGGCCGGTCGAGCAGCTTCTCGACGGTCCGGGCGTCGCAGACGCCCCGGAAGAAGAGGTCGCTGGAGAGGTCGGTCGAGGCGTCGGAGAGCGAGCGGTCCGAGGTCGCGTCCGGCCCGAAGTGCCGGGCGCGCTCCCCGCGTACGGTGACGAAGCCGTCGGCCAGGGTGCAGACCGCGTCGGCGGCCTGCGCTCAGCCGTCGCCGAACCCGAGGTCCGCGCAGTCGTCGGCCAGGATGTGCGGGATGCCGTACTCGGTGTCGCGGATCACCGCCGACAGCCCGCCGGCGGACGGCCGTTCACCGCGAGTGGTGCCCGGTGCCGCCGCCGCGGCGGCGGGCAGGGCCCGGCACCGGTCAGCGGGACGAGCCCGCCGACGGCCAGGGCGTGGAGCGAGTGGCGCAAAGCGCAACATGCTTCCCTCGTTGAGGGACGACTCGAAAGACTCCCACGATGGAGTGACGGTTGAGGCGAACGCCCTTGCGCTCAGGGGGGGGCACCGGAGCTCGTCAGCGCTCGTCTACGAGGCGCCGGATCTTGCCCACCGACCGCTCCAGCGTCTCCGGCGGCACGATCTCGACGGCCACCGAGACGCCCACGTCGTCCTTCACCCGCCGGACGATCGTCTCCACGGCCGCCGCGCGCTGCTCCGGCGTCGCCCCCGGACGGGCCTCCGCCCGCACGGTCAGCCGGTCCATCCGGCCCTCCCGGGTGAGGCGGAGCTGGAAGTGGGGCGCGACGCCGGGGACCCGCAGCAGGACCGCCTCGATCTGCCCGGGGAACAGGTTCACCCCGCGGACGATGATCAGGTCGTCGCTGCGGCCGGTGATCCGGTCCATCCGGCGGAACACCCGGGCGGTGCCCGGCAGCAGCCGGGTGAGGTCGCGGGTGCGGTACCGCACGACCGGCATGGCCTCCTTGGTGAGCGAGGTGAGGACGAGCTCCCCGGGCTCCCCGTCGGGCAGCGGCTCACCCGTGACCGGGTCGACGATCTCCGGGTAGAAGTGGTCCTCCCACAGGTGCGGGCCGTCCTTGGTCTCCACGCACTCCTGCGCGACGCCCGGACCCATCACCTCGGAGAGGCCGTAGATGTCGACGGCGTCGAGGCCGCACCGCTCCTCGATCTCGCGGCGCATCTCCGCCGTCCACGGCTCCGCGCCGAAGACGCCGACGCGCAGGGAGGTGGCGCGCGGGTCGACGCCCTGCCGCTCCAACTCGTCGAGCAGGGTGAGCATGTAGGAGGGCGTCACCATGATGACGTCCGGCCGGAGGTCCCGGATGAGACGCACTTGACGGGCCGTCATACCGCCGGAGGCGGGGACCACCGTGCAGCCGAGCCGCTCGGCGCCGTAGTGCGCGCCCAGGCCGCCGGTGAACAGCCCGTACCCGTAGGCCACATGGACCGTGTCGCCGGGCCGGGCCCCCGCCGCGCGGAGGCTGCGGGCGACGAGGTCGGCCCACGTGTCCAGATCCCGCTCGGTATAGCCGACGACGGTGGGCTCGCCCGTCGTACCGCTGGAGGCGTGCAGGCGCCGGATCCGCTCGCGGGGCACGGCGAACATGCCGTACGGGTAGTGGGCGCGCAGGTCCGCCTTGGTGGTGAACGGGAAGCGGGGAAGGTCGGCGGGCGTATGGCAATCCTCCGGCCGTACCCCCGCCTCGTCGAACGCCCGGCGGTAGAAGGCGACGTTGTCGTAGGCGTGCCGCAACGTCGCCCGCAGCCGCTCCCGTTGCAGCGTCGCCAGCCCGTCGTGCGACAGGCGCTCTCCCGCGTCGAGCGCCGCGGCTGCCGTCATGACCCACCCCCACTGTCCCGACCGATCATTCGGTAGCTTCCTTCCGGGCAAAAGAACCAGCCACCGGCCGTGGACGTCAAGAGGCGGCCTCGGAATTCCCCTCACCCGTCCGGGCGATCCGCCTCCACGGCCGTCGGCGGCCTGTCCCGGACGCCGCCGGATCGCTAGGGTGGCGGGACGGAACACCCGCGACGGGGAGGGGAACGGCACGTGGCGAAGAGCGCGACCGAGCACCTGGCGGACGACCGGCGGCAGCGCCTGGACCTGGCCAACGCCACCTGGCAGTCGGGCGTTCCGGGCACGGGGGACGTCCAGATCGGCTTCATCGACGGCTACGTCGCCCTGCGCGACCGGCGCACTCCCGACGTCCCGGCCGTGATCTTCTCCCCGGAGGAGTGGCGCGCCTTCGTCGGCCTCGCGCGCGACGGGGAGTTCGACCTCACGTAGGGATCCGGCCTCGCGCAGGGATCCGACCTCACGTAGGGATCCGGCCGCACACAACGGTGCGGCCGCACGCGGCAGTCCGGCGTACATGGCGGCCCGTTCTCACATACCGGCCCGGTCTCACGTGGCGGTCCGGCCGCACACAGCGGGACGGGGTGTCCGGGCAGGCGGCCGCGCGGGACGAGCGGTCCGGCTCAGGCCAGCACCACACACCCGCGCCGGGCCAGCGCGTCCAGCAGGCGCGGCGCCGGATCGAGCGCGTTCCACCGCAGGTCCAGCTTCTCCAGCGACGGCAGCTCGGCCAGCCAGCCGGGCAGCTCCGTCAGATGGTTGGCCCGCAGGTCGAGCCGGCGCAGCGCGGGCAGCCCGCGCAGCGCGCCGGGCACGGCGGTGAACGCGTTCTCGCGGAGCTCCAGTTCCCGCAGCTCGCCCAGGCCCGTCAGGGAACAGGGCAGCTCCGTCAGGGAGTTGCCGCGCAGCCACAGCTCGCGCAGCGCCGTGAGCCGTCCGACGCCGTCCGGCAGGCGGGTCAGGCGGGCGTGCCGGGCCCGCAGTTCCACGAGAGCCGTCATCCCGCCGATCTCCTCCGGCAGTTCCGCCAGCCGGTTGCCGCTCACGTTGAGGTAGCGCACCCGGGACAGCCGGCCCAGCGTGGCGGGCAACGCGGTGAGCGCGTTCTCGTGCAGGTAGAGGCAGCCGTCGAGCCCGGTCAGCGCGCCCAGCTCTGGCGGCAGCGAGACCAGGGCGTTGTGCCCGAGGTCGAGGGTGCGCAGGCTTGCCAGCCGACCGATCCGGGCCGGGAGCTCCGTCAGCCCGTTCTCCGCGAGAATCAGCGTCCGGAGGCCCTCCGTCCGCCAGACCTCCTCGGGTACGTGCCCGAGCCCGCGCCGCCAGTAGTCGAGCGTGCCGTTCCGTGTCGTCCGCATCGTCGGTCCCCCGTCCCCCGCCCCCGTCTTCCTGGGGGGCGGTGACGGTACCAAGGAGCCGCCCATGCCCCGCCGGTCGGGGTCGCCCCGGGGGCGCCGTGCCTCGTCGGGCACGTACGATGTGGGCATGTCCTTCCTCCGCCGCCGCAGCGCCGCCACCCCTACGGGGCCGGACTTCGACGTCCTCGCCATGGACCCCGGTGACTGGCCGGGCGACCTCGGAGCCGGGCTGCTGCCCGCGCCCGACGGCAGCTGCCAGGGCGTCTTCCTCCGGTACGACCTGTTCGGCGGGCGCGGCCCGGCGATGATCATCGGGAATCTGCCCGAGGGCTCCCCGGCCCGGGAGCTGGAGGAGGGCCAGGTGCCCTTCGAGGTGGCGCAGCTGCTGGCCGCGCTCGGCAACGACGAGCCGGTCACCGTGCTGGAGACCGAGGACACCCCGGTCATGCACGAGGACAACCTGCTGATCGTGCGCCGCCTGAAGTGCTCGGAGAGCCGCGTCTCCTGTACCCAGTTCGACCGCAGCGACGGCGTCCTCGTCACCATCGCCAGCTGGGACCGCCCGATCACGGACGACCTCTACCAGCTGCTCAAGCCGCTCCCGGCCGAGATGTTCCAGGCGGGCTGAGCCCGATCGCGCGCCTCCCCGGGCCGGCCCTTCGCGCCGGGCCCGGGGAGCTCCGCGTCCGTCAGTGGTTCGACGGGCGGACCGTCACGTCGTCCGCCCGGACGAAGGCCACCCGGTGGCCGAACTGGATCTCGTAGTACCGGTCCTTCCCCCGCACCACCACATGCTTCGCGGGGTCGAAGTCGTTCGCGTACAGATACTCCGCGGGACTCGTCTGGCCCAGCACGTACGCCTGCCCGGCGAGCAGCTTGTACGGCAGCGGCGTCACCGCCTGGACCGGCACCCCCGCCGGGTACGCGGCCTTCTCCGGGTACGCCCGCCCGTACACCGGGATCTCCTTCAGCCCCTCACGCGGCGTCACCAGCTTCCCGCGCGCCCCGACCGCCACCGGCTCCCACCAGGGGTCGCGGAACCACGCCCGCTGCCCCAGGTACCACACGGCCGTCCAGCCCGGCAGCCGGTCGGCGACCGCGAACTGCTGGCCGGTCGAGGCCCGGGCCCCGGTGTCGTTGACGTCGGTGGTCGACGCGCCGCCGTCCGGCCGCAGCCCGACGTCCCTGACCAGCGGCGCGTCGTCCCGCGGCGCCACCCGCAGCCGGACCGCGCCGGAACCGTGCGGTGCGCACTCCTGGCCCGGCTTCTCGCAGCCGGTGTAGACGGGCTCGTTGTCGTCGTAGTCGGGGGCGATCGTCACCATGCCGCTGAACGGGCTCGCCGTCGGATGGAAGGGCCGGCCCATCAGTTCGAAGTAGTGCGCCCAGTCCCAGTAGGGGCCGGGGTCGGTGTGCATGCCCTTGATCGTCGAGGGGACGGTGCCGGGGACGTTGTCGTGGCCGAGGATGTGCTGCCGGTCCAGCGGGATGTCGAGCTTCCGCGCCAGATGGCGGACCAGCCGGGCCGACGTGCGGTACATCTCCTCCGTGTACCAGGCGTCCGGGCGGGCCAGGAAGCCCTCGTGTTCGATGCCCACCGACTTGGCGTTCATGTACCAGTTGCCCGCGTGCCAGGCCACGTCCTTGACCGGCACGTGCTGGGCGATGTGGCCGTCGGTCGAGCGAACCGTGTAGTGCCACGAGACGTACGCCGGATCCTTTATCAGCTGGAGGGTCTTCTCCCAGGTGGCCTCCGTGTCATGGATGACGATGAAGTCCGCCTTCTGCGAGCGCGGCCGGTCGGACACGTCGTGGTTGCCGTAGTCCGACCCCTCCAGCCGCTGGTAGGGGGCGGGGACGGACTCGCACGCGACGCTCTCGGGGCACTCGGTGCCCTCGGCCGGGGGCACCGCCCGCCCCAGGCGATCCGCCTGCTCGCGGTGCGGGACCACGCGCGGTGCGGCGGCCAGTGCCACCCGCTGCCCGGCGTCGGTCGTCCGCCGGGCGCCGGTCCGGATCACCTCGAAGACGTCGTCGGCGAAGGTCCGCGCGGTCGCCGCGTCCGAAGCGCCCGACCAGCGCGCCACCGCCCCGTACCAGTCGGCGGCGTCACCCCCGGCCGGCAGGCCCAGCCGCAGCTGGGCGTCGGCGAGCAGGGCCGCGCCGCCGCGCACATTGGCGGCGGGGTCCGTGCGCAGCGCCTCCGGCCGCAGCCCGGTGAGGCCGGCGGCCCGGTCCAGGGTGCGGAGCCGCTCGGGGAGCGCGCCGGCCGCGGGCAGGGCGCGGTCGTCGGCCCGGTGCGGGCGGGCGGTGTCGCCCCGGGCGTCCTCGCCGGGCGCGCTGTGGTGCGCGGTTCCGGCGGAGGCGGCGAGGGCTCCGGCCGCGTCGGTGAGGTGCATCGGGCCGTAGCCGCCGGTGACGCTGGGCGCTCCCGCGTGGGCGTCCCAGCGCGACTGGAGGTAGGAGACGGCGAGCAGGACGCTCGACGGCACGTGGTACTCGGCCGCCGCCCGGGCGAAGTCCCGCTGGAGCGTGTCCGGGCCGCTCGCGGCGGCTGCCGTGCCCGCGCCGCCGGCTGCGGCATCGGCGGTCGGCAGGCCGGAGACGAGGGGGAGCAACAGGGCGGCCGACGCGAGCGCGCCGGCCGCCCTGCGGGCATGACTGCCTGTCCGGTGTTCCCGGGCTCTGTGCGGGGGTCTCGGTGGTGGCGTGTGCTCTGGACTGGGGGAAACAGCTCGCAAGGCAGCCTCCTCGAGGACGGGCCGGGCCGTACCGTGCGCCGGAGTGGTGGCGACCCGAACCTACCAAGCGGCGATGCCGAGCAGACGATCCGTTCATCAGACTGGAGCGGGTGTTATGGGCACGTCAACGCCTGGGCTGCGGGAACCTGCCGGACCCCTGAGCCGGAGGGGTGAACGCCGACACGCCGCGCTCGGGGCACGGCGTGTCGGCTGGGGGCGGCGGGCCTCAGCGGGTGCCCACCGCGGCTCGGACGGCCCGTCGGGCCATCGCGCAGTCGTCGTGCAGCCGCCGGAGCAGGAGCCGCTGCTCCTCACCGGTGTCCGGGGTGCCCGGCGGGAGCGGCTCCTGCTGGGCCCGCTGGACGGCCAGCTCGTACGTCCGGATCTCGCGGGTGAGGACGAGCATCAGATTCACCAGAAAGGCGTCACGGAACGGCGTACCCGGCGCCTGTGCGTGCTGGGCGATCTGCCGGCGGGCCAGCGGAGCGTCCCCGAGCACCGTCCACAGGGTCGCGAGGTCGTACCCCGGCAGGTACCAGCCCGCCTGCCCCCAGTCGACCAGCACCGGGCCGGCGGGGGAGAGGAGCATATTGGCGAGCTGCGCGTCGCCATGGCAGAACTGGCCCTGGACGTGCGCCAGTCCGTGCAGCAGCTTCTGCAGGTCGCCCATGTCCCGGTCGGTGAGCAGGCCGAGCTCGTGGAAGCGGGTGATGTGCTTGGCGTAGTCGAGCGGCATGTCGAACATGCCGACCGGCGGCTGCCAGAGGTTGACCCGGCAGACCGCGCCGAGCGCCACCCGTACGTCGGCGCGCGGCGGGGTGTCCGAAGGATGCCGCCGGACGGCGGCCGGACGGCCCGGCATGCGCTCGGCGACCAGGATGCCCTGCTCGGGGTCCGCGGCGATCATCCGCGGCACCCGGACCGGCGGACGGTGCCGCACGAACGTGCGGTACGCCGCTATCTCCTGACGGAACCGCTCGGCACCCGCGGGGGAGCGGTCGAGTAAACACTTCGCCACGGCGCCGGTGCGGCCGGCGGTGCCGACCAGCAGCACGGAGCGCCCGCTCCGGCGCAGCACCTGGCTCGGAGTGAACTCCGGGCAGACGTGGTGCACCGAGGCGATCAGCGCGCGCAGCTCGGGGCCGTCGGGGCCGGACAGGTCGATTCTCCCGCCGACCGGCGGTGTGCCGAGCCCCGAGCCCCTCCGCGCCCGTCCGTCCCCGAACGCGGCTCCCACGGCGTGGGAGGGGTCGAGGTACGGTCCGCCGCCCTGTGGCGGGCGGATCTGCTGCGGCCACGGGGGCCGGAGCGGAGCGGACACGGAGGCCGATGCTGCATACATGGGCGGAACAGATCCCTTCGTGTGCCGGCGAGTTGCGGCGCGCCCCCGGACCGCCCCCGCCGACGCGGGGACGCTTCCGGCCCCGCCGCCCGGAGGCCGGGCCCGGACCGGAACGGCCGCTCCGCTTCCGAATGCGCGTCGCATTCGCGGTGGAACGGTACGAACCGGGGCCGGGTCCCGGCCGTCGCGCACCCTGGGGAATGCGCGCCGGGTGGTCGGGGTGGCGCGTTCCTACATCACACCCGTCGATGGGTGGCACACCATCTGGCGGACCCTGGCGAACCCTGGCGAATAGTCGCCTGGCATCTGAGGGACCGCTACCTTCAAGTCAGCCGAGGAACCTGGGGGCTTGACGTGACGAGGGAACCCAACACCCGCCTTGCGGACCTGTTCGGACTGGCCGGATGGTCCAAGGGCGAGCTCGCGAGGCTGGTCAACCGGCAGGCGGCGGTCATGGGACATCCGCAGCTGGCGACCGACACCTCACGGGTGCGGCGTTGGATCGACATGGGGGAGTCCCCGCGCGATCCCGTGCCCCGGGTGCTGGCCGCCCTCTTCACCGAGCGTCTCGGTCGTGTCGTGACCATCGAGGACCTCGGGTTCGGCCGGCGCGGGCGAGCGGGCAAGGGACAGTCGCAGGACGGACTCCCCTGGCCGCCCGAGCGGACCGCCGCGGTCCTCACCGAATTCACGGGAATGGACCTCATGCTCAACCGACGCGGCTTGGTGGGCGCGGGCGCCGCGCTCGCCGCAGGCTCAGCACTCAGCGGGGCGATGCACGACTGGCTGCACTCCGATCCGGCGCTCGCCTCGGACGCCCCCCGTTTCGACGACCCTCTGCACCGTGCCTCCTACCCCGGCCACGCCGAGCAGGCGGGGTTCGACCGGTACGAGGCGGCCCCCGTGGGCTCGTCCGAGATCGACGAGCTGGAGCGCTCGGTCGACATCTTCCGCGCGTGGGACGCGGCCCGCGGCGGCGGGCTCCAGCGCAAGGCCGTCGTCGGCCAGCTCAACGAGGTGGGCGGGATGCTCGCGTACCGCCACCCCGAGCACCTCCAGCGCAGGCTCTGGGGGGTGGCGGCCAACCTGGCGGTGCTGGCCGGCTGGATGTCCCACGACGTGGGGCTCGAGCCCACCGCGCAGAAGTACTTCGTGATCGCGGCGCACGCGGCCCGGGAGGGCGGCGACCGGCCCCGGGCCGGCGAGGCGCTGTCCCGGGCCGCCCGGCAGATGGTGCACCTCGGCCGTCCGGCCGACGCGCTCGACCTGATGAAGCTCGCCACCTCCGGCTCGGGCGAGGAGGCACTGCCGCGCACCCGGGCGATGCTCTGCACCATCGAGGCGTGGGCGCAGGCGTCGATGGGCCGGGGCCAGGCCGTGCGGCGGACCCTGGGCCGGGCCGAGGACCTGTTCGTCGCGGACAAGGGGGACGTGCCCCCGCCGAGCTGGATGCAGATGTTCAACGAGGCGGACCTGCACGGCATGCAGGCCCTGGCGTACCGCACCCTCGCCGAGCACGACCCGTCCGCCGCGGCCGTGGCGCAGCGCCATGCCCTGGAGGCCCTGCGGCTCCGCGAGGGGACCAACCAGAAACGGTCGCTCATCTTCGACTACATCTCGATGGCCTCCGCCTGCTTCATCGACGATGATCCCGAGCAGGGCCGCGCCTACGCTCAGCAGGCGCTGGATTCCATCGGGGAGAACTCCTCCCACCGCACCTGGGACCGGCTGCGGGAGATGTACCGGCTCACCGGCAGGTACTCCGGGTTCCCGAAGATCGCCGAGCTGCGGCAGGAGATCGAGCGGGCGCTGCCCAAGGCGCCGGGCGGCCGGGGCCGGACGGCCACGGCCTGAGCCCGGGCGCGTACCTTCCGAGGCGGGCGAGAGGGCTTCAGGAAGCGACCCGGGCGACGAGCACGCACGCGTCGTCCTCCCGTACCGCCCCGCTCCACTCCTCCAGGACGGTGCGGACGCACTCCTGCGCGCTACGGGCCGCGGTGAACCGGGCCGCCAGCCCGGGCAGCAGGCCCGTCCCCCCGTCGGCGTCCGCGCCGTGGGGCGACAGGCCGCCGGTGTGCAGGACGAGGACGTCCCCGGGCAGCAGCCGCACCTCGGCCTGGGCGTAGCCGGCCCCGGTGACGGCCCCGAGGACCAGGCCCGCCGCCGGCGGTCGCAGTGCCCGTACCCGCCCCTCGCGGAACAGCAGGGGGGCGGGGTGGCCCGCCCGCGCCCACAGCAGGGTGCGGGTCGCGGCGTCGTAGCGGCAGCAGACCGCGCTGCCCAGGGCGGGCCGGTCCGAGACGCCGGCCAGGTGGTTGAGGCAGCCGAGCAGCGGGCCGGGCTCGGTGCCGGCCACCGCCATGCCCCGGACGGCGCCCAGCAGGACGGCCATGGCGGAGGCCGCGGCCACTCCGCGGCCGGTCAGTCCGCCCGCGCTCAGCAGGGTGCGGCCGTCGGGCAGCGGCAGGGCGTCGAACCAGTCGCCGCCGACGGCGACGGGATCCGTGGCGGGGAGGTAGCGGGCGGCCACGTCGAGCGTCCCGCCGGCGTCGGCCCGCAGCGGCTCCCGCCAGGGCGGGAGCACGGCCTCCTGGAGTTCGGCCGCCAGCCGCCGTTCGGCGACGGCCCGCCGGGTGTGCGCCCGGAGCGAGTCCCCGGTCGCGTCCACGGCGTCCCGGCTGCGCCGCAGCGCGGTGACGTCCCGCAGGACGGCCCACATGGCGGCGGTGCAGCCGTCGTCGTCGAGGACGGGCTCGCCCAGCATGTGCAGGGTGCGGGGGGAGCCGTCGGGGTGGACGATGCGGAACTCGCCGTCGATGGGCTTGCCGTCCACCAGGCAGTCGGTGACCAGCGCGGTCAGCAGCTCGCGGTCGTCCTCGACCAGCAAGGAGGGGAACTCGTCCAGGGTGAGGGCGCCGTCCTCCGGGTGCCGCCCGAGGATCCGGAACAGCTCGTCGGACCAGGTCACCTCGTCGGTCAGGAGGTTCCACTCGGCGCTGCCCGCCGGTGCCGGGGACGCCGGTGCCGGCGATAACGCCGCGGGTTCGTCTCCCGCGGTGTGGCCGGGGCCGGGGTTCCCGTCCCGCAGCCGGCCGAGGTGGGTGCCGAGGTCGTCCAGCTGGTGGGCGGCCAGCTCGCAGAGCGCGCGCCGCCAGCGTCCGAGCGGGTCGTCGGAGAACTCCTCGCCGGCCGTCTCGCGGCGGACCGCGTCGAGGCCGCCTCTCAGCCGGCGCGTCTGCGAGATGAGGGCGTCGACCGCGCCGGGGGCGGACGGCCCGCCCGGCGTGCTGCCCGCCGGGTGCTCCGCGGGTGAGGCTGAAGAAGGGGACGGCATCAGGTACTCCGATGGGGCGGGCGCGGCCGACGCCGGCGTGGTCCGCGAGAGCGGCCGGAAGACCGCGTGACGACTCCGGAAGACTGCGTGACGACTCTTGCACAGCGGGCGAGGGCCCGTAAGCCGTTTGGCCATACCCGATCCGGTGGTGACTCCGGCATATGCCAGGGGCGTGACGGAGTAAATCGGACAGAGGGTCGGCGGAACGCCCGACTCCGGGTAGGCTGCGGGCGCTCGGTCCCCGAGTCCCCACAGTTCACCAGGCATAGCCCGGGTGGACACCGGCAAGAATGCCGGACGACGGAAATCCCGTTGCCAGCCGACCCCCCGCACCGGATGCTGACCTCATGTTCGATCCAGACATAGCGCCCAGCGGCACCCTGCTCGGCCTCCTCCAGCGAGGCCGCGGCGACGGGACCCTGCACGCCCTCGCGGCGCCGCGGGCCGAGGCCCTCGCGGTGCTGAACCAGTGCGTGCTCCGCGACCCCCGGCGCGACTGGCAGGTCGAGAACCGGTCCCTGTACTACGCGCGGCTCTACCTGGATCTCGACGGCGACCTGGCGGAGATCGAGGAGCACCTCTTCCACCCGGACGACCTCCTCGACCCCGCGGAGGAGCGCACCGGCCTGGCCCTGGCCGTCCTCGGCCACCTCGCCTCGTACGGACGCGACGACGCCCTGGCGCTGCTCCGCCGCTACGCCGCCACGGGCGGCAACTGGAGCTGGGCCCTGGACGAGCTGGCCGTACGCGACGACGACGCCGCCCTGGCCGCCCTCGGCGAGGCCGTCGTCGCCCGCTTCCCGGAGACCCCCGAGGGCGAGGCCGCCCTGGCCGCCGCCGTACGGGACGCCTTCGAGCCCCGCCCCTGGCGCATCTGGGCCGAGGATCCGCACGCCCCCGCCACCGCCGCCCGGGTGCGCGCCGCGCGGGAGCAGGGCTCCTTCGACCGCTGGCAGCGGCAGCTCCGCCCGGCCGGCCCCCGGCCCGGCTGGAGCGTGCGCGAGGTGCTCGACTGGGCCCAGGAGGGCCTGGCTCTCCACCCGCCCCAGCAGCGCCACGTCCCCGCGACCCGCTGCCTCAATGCCGTGGCGGGACCCGAGGACCGCCTGGAGATCATCGAGGCGGCCGCCTTCGGTCCCGAGGCCGCCCGCGCCACCGCGCTGCGCTACCTCGCCGAACACGACGACCCGCAGGCCCTGGAGCTCATCGAGGCCGCCGCGGCGGACCCGTCCGGCGCCGTGGCGGACGCCGCCGTCACCGCCTTCGAACGCATGCGCGGCCCCGCCGCCCTGGAGCGCGCCCGCGTCTGGGTGCACCGGACCGACGCGCTGGGCGCCGCCGCCGCGGGCATGCTCGCCTGCCGGGGCGCCGCCTACGACGCGTCGCTCGTGCTGGGCGCCCTGCGCCGGGTGGTCCGCACCGAGGGCCCCGACGCCCCCGTGCTCTGGGACCTCGTCGACGGTGCGGGCCGCCTCGTGATCGGCTGCGCCGCGCCCGTCCTGCGCCACCTCTACCGCGAGACGTCCTCCTCCCATCTGCGCGGCCGGGCCGCCCGGGCGCTCGCCGCGACGGACCCCTCGTTCGCCGCCGGGTTCGCCGTCGAGTGCCTGTGGGACTGCGAGGAGACCACCCGCGAGCTCGCGGCGCGCCACGCGGCCACGGCGGACTCCCGGGTGGTGGACCAGCTCCGCCGGCTCGCCGCCGATCCGGCCGAGGAGGCCGAGGTCCAGACCGCGGCCTGCGACCGCTTCGGCCCGGACGCGACCCCGGTCTGACCGGAGGCGGCTCCCCGGCGGGCGGGGCGCGCCTGTTCCGGTGGCGATCCGCGCCCGACAGGCCCCGCCGCGCCCCTTTTGTGCGAAGCTGTGGCGAACACCCGTGTCTTCAGGAGGTATTGATGCCCGAATCACCAGCGGGAGAGCAGGGCGGCGCCGACACAGGCGGGGCCGCGGAGGACGATGTGAAGCGCCGGTTCCGCGAGGCGCTGGATCGCAAGCGGGGCAAGACGGCCGAAGGGGCCGCCGGCGCCCGCGCCCAGGACGGCTCGAAGGTCCACGGCACCCACGGGAAGGCCGGCGGCCAGCGGTCGTTCCGCCGCAAGAGCGGCTGACGGGCGGGACGGCCCGGGGCGGTCGACGCGCGGGCGGGCCCGGGGAGCACCCGGGCCCCGCGCGTCACACCCGTCGCAGCACCACGACGGCGTTGTGCCCGCCGAACCCGCACGAGTCGCTGACCACGGCCTCGACGCGGCACGGCCGCGCCTCCTTCGCCACCACGTCCAGGTCCAGTTCCGGATCGAGGCGTTCGAGGTTGGCGGTGGGCGGGACGAGCTGGTGCTCCAGCGTCAGCACGCCCAGCGCCGCCTCGACGGCCCCGGCGGCCCCGAGCATGTGCCCGGTCACGCCCTTCGCGGAGGTCACCGGCGGCGGACGGCGGCCGAACACCCGGCTGAGCGTGTGTCCCTCGATCCGGTCGTTCATCGGGGTCGAGGTGCCGTGCGCGTTGACGTGTCCGATGTCCGCCGGCTCCAGCCCGGCGTCCGCGAGCGCGGCCCTGAACGCCCTTTCCAACCCGGCTCCCTCGGGGTGCGCGGCGGCGTGGTGGTAGCCGTCGGTGGAGGTGCCGTGCCCGGCCAGCAGCGCCCGCACCGGGGCGCGCCGGGCGCGGGCGTCGGAGAGCCGTTCGAGGACGAGGATCCCGGCCCCCTCGGCGAGGACGAACCCGTCCCGGTCGGCGTCGAACGGCCGGCTGGCCCCGGCCGGGTCGTGCAGCCGGGTGGAGAGCGCCCTCATCTGCGAGAACGAGATCGACGCCATGGGGTGGCAGGGGGCCTCGGCGCCGCCGGCGAGCACCACGTCGCAGCGGCCCGCCAGCAGCAGGTCCCGGGCCGCGCCCAGGGCGGTGGTCCCCGAGGCGCAGGCCGTGGTCACCGCCATGCTGGGCCCGAGCGCCTGGAGGGCGATGCCGATCTCGCCCGCCGCCGCGTTCACGGTGACCCGGGGGACGGTGAGCGGTGAGACGCCCTCGAAGTCGCCCCGCAGCAGCTTGGTGAAGCCCCGCGCCGCCGTCTCCTTGCTCTCCGTCCCGACACCCACGACGACGCCGACGCGGGCGCCGTCCCACGTCGCCGGATCGAGGCCGGCGTCGGCGACGGCCTCCCGGGCCGCGGTCAGGGCCAGGTGGGCGAAGCGGTCCATGCGCCACGTCTGGCGGCCGACCACGGCCCGGACGTCGTAGGCGGGGACCCGGCAGCTGATCGGCACCGGCATGCCCGCGAGTTCGGGGTCGAGGGCGGCGGTCGGCTTCCCCGAGCACACGCCCCGCCAGGTCGCCTCGGTCCCCACTCCGGCGGGTGTGACCAGCCCCAGGCCGGTGACCGCGACCGGACCGGCGCTCACGCGGACGGGCCCGCGGGTCCGGCGACCGACTCGGGCGCCCGCTGGGCCGCCTCCACCGCGGCCACCGCCTCGGCAAACGTGGTGCGCAGGGAGAGCGGGTCGTCACCGGACGGGATCCGCAGACCCAGGTCGTCCTTCAGTACGCACATCAACTCCACCAGGGCGAGCGAGTCCATGCCGAGGTCTTCCATGGTGCTGTCGGGGTGGATGCTCTCCGTCGGGATGTCGAAGTACCGGCCCAAGCAGGACCTGATGGGCTCGTACAGAGACGTCATGCCTGTTCCTCACTGCCGAGGGCCGGGGGCCGAAGGGAGGGGCGTCGGCAACCTAACAAGCAGGCTGTATGACGATCGCCGACGCGCGCGGGACGGCCGGCGCGATGACACCTGTCCGGAGCAACACGCCGGGCCGCCGCACTCGGACCGCCCCTCGTCGTACGCCCTCTGCTCGGCCCCCGGCGATGTGCGGATAATGGGGGGTTCCGCGAGGACGGCCGACGACGGTGTCGGCCGGACGGCGGATGTCCGACAGAGAATCAGCACCGAAAGATGGGGGCGTCGATGAAGAGCGAACAGCGGCACGGGAAGCGGTACCGGGGGCGTCTCGCCCGCCGGTTGTCCGCTGTCGTCGCGCTGGCGCTGGGCACCGCTCTGCTGGCCACGCCCGCGATGGCGGCCGGCGGCCGGCCCGAGGCCCGGACGGCACAGCAGGTACGGACGGTGGCCGCCGCCGCTCCGGCCGCCGCGGCGGACGCGGGGACGCGGTCCGAGGCCGCGCCGGTGGCGCGGGACCGGCGGGCCGACGCCGGGGACCAGGTCCTGGCCAAGGAGAAGAAAAAGAAGAAGAAGGGCTTCTTCGCGAAGCTGGGCATCGCCCTGCTGATCATCCTGATCGTCGTGATCATCCTGGTGATCGTCGCGATCTGGCTGATCGTCCACTTCGTGCGCAAGGCGTTCCGCCGGCGGCGCTCCTGACGGTGGGCTTTCCCTTCCGGGGGGCTGCCGGGACGTCCCCGGGAGCCTTCCGGAAGGGGCCCCCGCCCTCCGCCGCCGCCCCCGGCTACTTCGCGCCGCGGGCCCTGCGCGGCTTCGGCGGTTCGCACTCCCGGGCGGCCGCGATGAAGGGCTCCAGCGCGTCGTGGAGCCTGTTCAGGGATTCGGGCCCCAGCTCTATCCGGTAGTACTGGACGGACGGGACGAGTCTGGTCTCGAAGTCGCCGCCGTCACCGTCGCCCTCCGAGGCCCCCACCCGCACGTCCATGCCCGGGACCGCGAAGGTGTGGAGGTGGACGTCCTCGGTCACGGCCGGATCCAGGTCGTCGTACGCCTCGACCTTCACCCATGTCTCCTGGGTGATGGACTGGTCCCCGACCGTCAGCGTCCTGCCCCCCTTCCGCACTCCCGGCTCGCCCCGCCGTGACTCGTCCACCTCGATAAACCTGGTACCCATCGGCGCCCCTTCCTCAAGATCACGTCAAATCCTAGCCCGGCCACGCGAGTTGGCCTGCGCCGCCGGGGGCGCTCCCGCTCAGCTGGTCCGGACGACCCAGGCCAGCGCGAGCCACGGGGCGGCCGCCGCGCCGGCGGCGAGGCCCCAGCCCGTCGCGGTGGCCGGGAAGCCGGTGAGCAGCGGGACGATGAGCACCGCCCCGCCGGCCAGGAACGCCGCGGCGGGCAGGTGCACCCAGGGCTCGAAGCGCCGGGCCCGGGCCACCCCCGCCTCCCGCCGGTGCATGGCGACGGCGGTGCTCAGCCCGGCGACGAGGGCGAGGATCCAGATCATCGGCCGGACCACGACACGGCCGACGGTGGACGAGAGGTCGTCGTCCCCGGCGGGGCGCACGCCCAGTTCGGGGCGGCTCGGGGCGTACAGCAGCTTGATCGAGCGGCCCTGCTCCAGCTCCCCCTGGGTCCGCACGCCGTCGACGGTCACCTGGCGCGGGCCGGAGTCGAAGGGGACGGTGACGACGATCGTCGAGCTGAACTCCTCGACGTTCCGCTCCGCCGCGCCGGTGGCCTGCGGCGTGCCGACCACCTTCGCGACCGTGAGCTGGTGGGTGCGCCCGCCGGCCCGGTTCACCTCGGCGAGCCACAGGCCGTGCGCACCGTCCGGACCGACCGCCTGGCTGAGCGCGGCGGCGCTGGTGAGGGCGATGCCGAGGCCCAGCACCCAGGAGAGGGTGCGCGACCGGGGCGGCTCGGGCCGGGCCCCGTAACCCCGGCGGGAGGCGCGGCGGCGTGCCGCCCGGCCGCGCGCGGCCCGCCGGCGGGAGGCCTCGCGGCGCAGTGCGGCCCGCCGGCGCGCGCGGTCCACCAGGGAGGCCGCGATCCAGCAGAGGGCGCAGGCCGCCGTGGCGCCCATCATCCAGAGCAGGTGGCGCTTGGGCGGCTGTTCGGCGAAGGAAACGGTGCCGTACGGGAGCACGGCGAGCAGCGCGGTGGCGTACCCGACGAGCACGGTCGCCCACCCGGTGAGCCGTGTCCCTGCCCTCATGCCCAACAACCCCGCCCAGCCATCTGATGATCTTGACGTGGACAGCGTAGTTGGTGTGCTCGCGCGGATGTACGAGTACCCGGGCGCCGGGGCGGCGCGGGAGCCCGGGCGCGGCGGGGCTCGGGGTGCGGGGGCCGGGCCCACGAGGGGTCCGCGAGGCTCAGGCGTACGGGGTGAGGAACCGCTCGGGCTGGCAGGCGTCGCAGGGGCGGACGTCGTGGGTGGCCATCTGGGCCCGTGCCTCGGCGGTCGTCAGGGTGTCCTCGCCGCCCTTCGGCACCCAGCACCCGGCGTGGTGCAGCTCCTGGAGCACGCCGCCGGAACGCCGGTAGAGGGTGATGGGCCAGACCGCGTCCTCGAAATCGGGGCGCAGGGTCCGGCGCTGGGAGATGTGCGTCTGATCGGAGTCCCCGGAGAGACGTTTGAGCACGATCTCCCGGATCCAGTCGTGCGGGGAGCGGCCGACTCGATGCGCCGCGGCCTCGATACGGTCGAGTTCGTCTGGGCTGAAGAGCTCCTCCATGACGGGGGACAGTAGCAGCGCGGAAGCCCTCCCGGCCCCCGATCCGAAGGATGATCTCACTGCGCCCACCTGCGGGTTGACCAGGGTGTACGGTTCGCTTCGGCATGTGCCCGCGGCCCTGTGGCCGCCGCCGGACGGCCGTGGCTGCGGCGTTCCGGCCGGGCATAGGACAAGCGTTTATTCATGGTGCATCGGACAGTTGGGGAAGAGCGGATTCCGTACGTTCGGAAATCACCTGTCCTTGTGAACACCCGGCCGCCCGGCGCCGCGCGCGGATCAGTGCGAGGCGTGCGACCCGAGGTAGAAGAGCAGCCAGATGAAACCGGCCAGCAGGTGGCCGAGGACGATGTAGATCAGCACGCGCCAGCCGATCGCCTTCTCGGCGTACTTCTCGCTGTCTGCCATGCCCCGCTCCCGTCGAACACCGTTCGACCATCGTAGGTCACGGTGCGGGGGTGGCCCGGCGTCATCGGTCCGGGGCCATGTGGGGGAGTGCGGGGCATGTCCGGTGTGTTTGTCACATGATCATAGGGTCGGTTTGTTAGTTTGAGGCCTCTTAGTCCCGTCTGTCCGTTTATACGGCTGGGGGTGTGGTGGTGGCGGTTTCTGCGCGAGAGGCCCGGCTTGCGGCGGCCCGGGGGAAGGCCGCGAACATGTCCGGCGAGGGGGCGGCCGCCGCCGGCCTCCCGGCGGGCGGGATCGCCGCCGGGGGCCTGCCGTTCGACGGGGGCCCGGCCGACGTCGTACCCGCCCTGGGCGGCCGCGGCGGCTCCGCCCCCGGCGGACCCGGCACCCCCGGACCGGGCGGCGGCGGCACTCCGGGCGGTCCGGGCGGCGGTGGGCCGGTCGCCCCCGCGCCGTCCGAACCCCCGCCGGACTACGACTACGACGGATTCAGCAGACTGGCGGGCGAGTTGACCGAACCCCCCGCCGGCGTCTACCGGGTCCGCTACCGGCGCCTGGTCGCCGGCGGCTTCCGCGGCCGGCTCGGGGCGCTGCTGCTGGTGACGGCGGCCCCCCTGGTCTCCCTCGCCCTGCTGGTGTGGCTGATGCAGCCGGACCACTGGGTCGAGCGCCCGTTCATCGACGGCTGGGAGCGCGCCGCCGACGCCGTGATGACGCTCTCCATCGGCCTCATCGAGACCTTCCGCCTCGTCAACGTGGTCTCCAACGCCCACGCCACCTGGGTGGCCCGCGACCCCGTCCCGGTCCGCGCCCAGCCGGGCACCCGGGTCGCGTTCCTCACCAGCTTCGTCCCGGGCAAGGAGCCGCTGTCCATGGTCCGCGCCACCCTGGAGGGCGCGGTCCGCGTCCGGCACGACGGCGTGCTGGACGTCTGGCTGCTCGACGAGGGCGACGACCCCGAGGTGAAGCGGCTCTGCGAGCGGCTCGGCGTACGGCACTTCACCCGCAAGGGCGTCGAGCGCTGGAACCAGCCCTCGGGCAGCTTCCGGGCCCGCACCAAGCACGGCAACTACAACGCCTGGCTCGACGCGCACGGCGACGACTACGAGTTCATGGCCTGCGTGGACACCGACCACGTACCGCTGCCCAACTTCCTGGAACGGATGATGGGCTACTTCCGCGACCCCGACGTCGCCTTCGTGGTCGGCCCGCAGGTCTACGGCAACTACACCACGGCCGTCACCAAGGCCGCCGAGAGCCAGCAGTTCCTCTTCCACGCCCTCATCCAGCGGGCCGGAAACGCGTACGGCGCCCCCATGTTCGTCGGCACCAGCAACTGCGTCCGCGTCAGCGTGCTCCGCCAGATCGGCGGCCTCTACGACTCCATCACCGAGGACATGGCCACCGGCCTGGAGATCCACCGCCGCCGCAACCCCGGCACCGGACGCCGCTGGCGCTCCGTCTACACCCCCGACGTGCTCGCCGTCGGCGAGGGGCCCTCCTCCTGGACCGACTTCTTCTCCCAGCAACTCCGCTGGTCCCGCGGCACCTACGAGACCCTGCTCCGCCAGTTCTGGCGCGCCGTCTGGACGATGTCCCCCGGAAGAGTGGTCAACTACTCGCTGATGGTGGCCTATTACCCGATGGCGGCCCTCAACTGGGTGCTCGGTGCCGTCTCCTGCGTCCTCTTCCTGGCCCTCGGCGCCTCCGGCATCAACGTCGAGTCCCAGGTCTGGCTGATGCTCTACGGCGACGCGGCGGCCCTCCAGGTCGGCCTCTACGTCTGGAACCGCCGCCACAACGTCAGCCCTCACGAACCCGCCGGCTCGTCCGGCACCGCGGGCATGCTGATGTCCGCCCTCTCGGCGCCGCTGTACGCCCGGTCGCTGGGCGAGGCGCTGCTGCGCCGCCGCTCCCGGTTCGTCGTGACGCCGAAGGGCGACTCCGCCAGCCCCGACCGGGTGCTGACCTTCCGCACCCACCTGACGTGGGCCGCCGTCCTCGCGTTCGCGCTCCTCGCCTCGGTCGTGCTCAGCCACGCCCACACGGCGATGCGCGTCTGGGCCTTCCTGGGGCTGCTGACGACGCTCATCCCGCTGGGCGTATGGCAGGCGGGCCTGCGGGCGCAGCGCCGCCACGGGCCGCTGCCCGCCCTGGCGGACGGCGGCCAGGAACCGGAGTCCGCCCGGCCGGTGGGGCAGCGGACGCCGGTGTAGCCGGGCGGGACGGAACCGGCGGGCCGGTACGGCGCGGCGGGGTCGCGCGGCGCGGGGTGAACCGGGCGTCGTGCCCGGAAACCCGTTGACAGACTTTCACTGTGTGTAATTGAGTGTACTCATACGTGTATTCGATTACGTGTATTTCGATCTGGGGGGATCATCATCGCTGCCAAACACACCGGCCTGGCCGTCGCCTGCTGTGCGCTCGTCGTGGCGAGCACCGCGGTGGCCTGTGGCACGGAGGAGAAGCTCGACGCCGGGGCCAAGGTGGAGAGAGCGTTCGATCGGCTGGGGGAGGAGAGAGCCGTCGCCATGGAGTTCGCGCTCGACGCGAACGCCGACGCCGTCCACGACGCGCTGAAGGACGGGAAGGACGGGAAGGACGGGAAAGACGGGGTCGACCGCGAGGCGGCCGGCATCCTCGCCGGCCTGAAGGTGAGGTACGCCGTCGTGTCCGACAGGCCGCTGAAGGAGCAGGACGACGGCAAGGGTGCGCACCGGGCGTCCGCCGCCGGGCAACTGGCCAAGAAGGACGGCACGGTCCTGGCGGAGCTGCGGTCGGTCGACCGGAAGATGTACCTCCGCGGCGACCTCAAGGCGTTCGCCGGGATGGTGAAGCCCAAGAACGCCGAGGAGCGGTCCGAACACCGGGACTTCGACGAGGCGTTGAAGAGGATCGACCGGATGCCGGACTCGCTGGCCGCGGTCAGGAACGCCCTCAAGGGGGAGTGGGTCGTCCTCGACGCACGGGAGTTCGAGGAGCTCGCGAAGAAGAAGAGCGAGCGGGACGGCGGTACGGGCTCCTCCGGCGAACTGGACGCGAAGACGCGCAAGCGGGTCACCGACGCCTTCCGGAAGACGCTCACCGACAACTCCACGGTCAAGGAGGCCGGCACCAGGAACGGCGCCGAGCACGTAAAGGTCACCGTCCCCGCCCGCAAGGCCGCCGGGCAGCTGTCCGAGGCCCTCAAGCCGCTGGAGAAGCAGCTCCGCGCGGCGGGCAAGGGCAAGGACCTGGGCGCCCTGGAGAAGGCACCGGACAAGGACGTCGTCTTCGAGGTCGCCTTGAAGGGCGGCCGGCTGTCCGCCGTCACCGTCGACATGGCCGCGCTGGACAAGGAGGTACGGGCCCCGCTGCCACTGAAGGTCGGCTTCGACAGCACGTCCGTGACGGTCGACGCGCCCTCCGGCGCGCGGAAGCTCTCGGCGCGCGAGGTGACCGAGGCGCTGATGCGGATGGTGGGGGCCGACGCGGACAGGCTCGGCGGGGCCGACCGGGGCCTCTGAGGCGCAACGGCGGCGTCAGCCGCCCGGCGTCGCGGGCAGGGGGCGTGCCAGGGGCGGTGGCGCGGCGGCCGGCGCGGGCGGTGGGGCCGCCGGGGGCCCGGCGGGCGGTACGGGCGCCGCGCCCGGGCCCGCCGCCGGTGCCGGAGCGGGGCCCGTTTGCTGTGCGACAGGCGTCTGTGCGACAGGCGTCTGCTGGGCGGGAGGCGAGGGCTGGGCCGGGGGTGCGGGGGGCGGCGCCGGGGACACCGGTGGGGCCGCCGTGGCCGGTGGTGGCACGGCGGCCTCCGGCGATGCCTCCGGTGGCGCCTCCGGCAGCGTCGGCTCCGTCGTCGCCAGGCCCAGCGCGTACTCCGCCCACCAGTGCCCGGCGGGCGGCGCGCCCCGGCAGGCGCCGTCCGACTCACCGGGCCGCTTCACCCACACCAGGGCGTCCACCAGCGGGGCGCCCGTCACCGTGGTGGGGGGTGTGCCCAGGGCGCGCCCTGGCGGATTGCACCACGTCTCGTCGCCGGCGTCCTCCTTGCCCTCCTGCCGGGGCAGCGGACCGTTGCCGTTGCGGCTGGTGTCGATGATGTAGTGGGCCCCGCCGAGGAGGGCGGACAGCCGGTCGCCGTAGGCGCGGGTGACGGACGTGGTGTGGAAGTTGGAGACGTTCAGCGCGAAGCCGTCCGCGTGCTCCAGCCCCGACCGGCGCAGCAGGTCCGCCAGCCGCGGCTGGTCGGAGACCCAGCCCGCGTTGCCCGCGTCCAGGTACACCGACGTCCGGGGCAGCGCCTTGAAGGCCCGTACGGCCTCGGCGAGCAGAGCCGGCCGCTCGGCCGGCGCCTCCGGCGGGGACGAGCAGCCCGTGGCCAGGTGGGCGAGGGCGTCCGGTTCGAGCACCACCCAGGCGCGGCGGTCGCCGATGCCCTCCGCGGCCCGGGCCACCCACCGGCGGTACGCCGCCGCGTCGGGCGCCCCGCCCGAGGAGTACTGGCCGCAGTCGCGGTGCGGGATGTTGTACGCCACCAGCAGTGGTACGCGTCCGGCGGCGGCCGCCGCGCGCGTCACCCGCTCCGCCACCGCCCGGGGATCGTCCCCCGGCAGCCAGACGGCCGCGGGGCGGTCGGCGATGCGCCGCAGCGCCTCCGCGTCGCCCTCCCGCCCGCGCTCCTGCCAGACCCGTACCTGACGCGCGGCCGGACCGGCGGGCTCCACCCAGAACGGGGAGGCCCCGGCCGTCACCCCGTCCGCGGCTCCCGCCTGCCCCGGGCACAGCGGCAGGCACACCGCCCCCGCGCTCGCCAGCAGAACGGCACCCCGACGGGCGTGCACGAGAACGCGGGCCGGACTCGTGGTGCGCATGGGCTCCACCCTTCACCTGGGCAACCGTGGTCGTACCAGGCTGTAAGGTGGCGGGCCGTCAGGTCGCGCGGGCTTGCGCCGTGTGGGTCGGCCGCTGGGCCGGCCGGGTGAGGGGGCGGCTCGCGCCGCGGGGTCGGGTACGGGTGCGGGGCTCCCGCTTCCGGTCGCCGTTCGCGGCATCGTGCCCGGTCGGCGCCGGAGGTGAAGGACGGTTCCGGGCCGGCGCGCACGTCTCCGCCGGTGGCGGGCTGGGCGGGCGGCGAGCGGCGCGGGCTCCGGGGGTCTGCGGCCGGCCGGCCTCGCGCGGCGCCCAATCCGTTCATGGCACCGTGTCGGGTCGGCGCCGGAGGTGAAGGACGGTTCCCGGCCGGCACGCACGCCTTCGCCGATGGCGGGCTGGGCGGGCGGCGAGCGGCGCGGGCTCCGAGGGGCTGCGGCCGGCCTCGCGCGGCGCCCGAACCGTTCACGGCATCGTGCCGGATCGGGCCTGAGGTGAAGGACGGTTCCGGGCCGGCGCGCACGTCTCCGCCGGTGGCGGGCCGGGCGGCCCGCGAGCGGTGCGGGCCCCCCGGGGCCCTGCGGCCGGCCGGCCGCGCGAGCGCCCAACGGCCGCAACTGGCGCCCGGCCGGCCTGGCTCGGCAGCGCCCCCGGTCGCCCTCGCCCGGTGCTGGGCCGACCTCGCGCGGCGTCGGGCGACTTCACACGACGCTGTCAAGCGCACGCGGTGCCCGGCGACCTCTTGTGCGCCCACCGGGCGCTCGACGAGGTCGGCCCTGTACGGCGCAGGCCGACCTAATGGGGCGCCCTGGCGGCCGCACAGGGCGCCCGGCAGACCTCGCGCGACGCTTCGCCGGCCGCACGCGGCATCGGCCGGGGCCTCGTCCGGCCGGAGAGCCCGTCAGCCGTCCTCGATGTCCGAGATGAGCTTCGTGCTCAGATCGCTCTGCACCGCCAGCCGGGTGTGCCCGGCGTCCGGGCCGGTGCCCCAGGTGAGGGTGACCGTGGTGAACAGGTGCCCCGCGCCGGAGTCGTGGTAGCGGACCTCCCAGTGGGTGGGCACGTCCTGGGCGCGCAGGACGCCGTCGGCGTGGTTGGCCTCCTCCCAGGCGGCCAGCCGCTGCCGGAGGTCCTCCGTGAGGTAGTGGGCGCGGAGCTCCGAGCCCAGGTCGTCGATCCCGTCGTCGACGGCGTCGATGTACGCGCCGTAGAAGTCGGCCACCCGGTCGGCGGCCGAGTCGGGGCTCCCCTCGCGCACGGGGTTGCCCGCCTGTTCGTCCGACATGAACTCCCCCCAGATACACGGTGGTTCAGATCGCTCTCTTGCTAACGAACTACCCTTGTTCCGCCGGAATAGGCCCTTCAGGTGAATGTCACCGCATATCTCGGTATGGGCGTACGAGTGTTGAGGGAGCCCCCGGCGCTAACCCCCCAGCACCTCCGCCAAGTCGTACGACACCGGCTCCTCCAGCTGCGCGTACGTGCACCCGTCCGGCTCGCGGTCCGGGCGCCAGCGGCGGAAGCGGGCGGTGTGCCGGAAGCGGTCGCCCTGCATGTGGTCGTAGGCGACCTCGCAGACGCGCTCCGGGCGCAGCGGGGCCCAGGAGAGGTCCTTCTTGCCCGTCCAGCGGCTGGGGCCGCCCGGGAGGCGGTCGGTGGCCTGGGCGTCGGCGTCCGCCCAGTCCTGCCACGGGTGGCCCTCGGCGGTGGGCATGCGCAGCGGTTCCAGCTCCGCCATCAGCTCCTGGCGCCGCTTCATGGTGAACGCGCCGCACACGCCGACGTGCTGGAGCCGGCCCGCGGCGTCGTACAGGCCCAGCAGCAGCGAGCCGACCACCGGTCCGCTCTTGTGCGGGCGCAGGCCCGCGACGACGCAGTCGGCCGTCCGCTCGTGCTTGACCTTGACCATGGCACGCTCGCCGGGCCGGTACGGCAGGTCCGGCGGCTTGGCGATCACCCCGTCCAGGCCGGCGCCCTCGAACCGCTCGAACCAGCCGTGCGCGACGTCGAGTTCGTAGGTGACGGGCGCGGTGAAGACCGGGTCGCCGGCGTCCCGGAGGGCGTCCTCCAGCGCCCGGCGGCGCTCGCGCTGCGGGGTGGCGAGCAGCGACGCGTCGCCGAGGGCCAGCAGGTCGAAGGCGACGAACGCGGCGGGGGTGGTCTCGGCCAGATGGCGTACCCGCGAGGCGGCCGGGTGGATGCGCTCCAGCAGGGCGTCGAAGTCCAGGCGGCCGCCCCGGGCGACGACGATCTCGCCGTCCAGCACACAGCGTTCCGGCACGTTGTCCTTCAGGGCCGCGACCAGCTCCGGGAAGTAGCGGGTCAGCGGGCGGCCCGAGCGGCTGCCCAACTCCAGCTCGTCGCCGTCCCGGAAGACGACGGCCCGGAAACCGTCCCACTTGGCCTCGTACTGCATGCCCGGAGGGATCGTCGCCGCGGGCTTGGCCAGCATCGGCTCCACGGGCGGCATCACCGGAAGGTCCATGATCCCGATTGTGCGGGCGGCGGCGCCGGCCCGCCCGCCGACAGGCGCCCGGGCCCCCGGACGCCTTAGCGTGGCCGCATGGCAGAGACGCTGGAGCTCACCGTCGGCGAGCGGACGGTACGGCTGTCCAACCCGCAGAAGGTCTACTTCCCGGAGCGCGGCTACACCAAGTACGACGTCGCCCGGTACTACCTGAGCGTCGGCGACGGCGTGCTGCGCGCCCTGCGGGACCGCCCGACCACCCTGGAGCGCTACCCCGACGGCGTCGAGGGCGAGTCGTTCTTCCAGAAGCGGGCGCCCAAGAACCTCCCCGACTGGATCCCCACCGGCCGGATCGCCTTTCCCAGCGGCCGGTACGCCGACGAGATCTGCCCCACCGAGACCGCCGCCGTCCTCTGGGCCGCCAACCTCGGCTGCCTCACCTTCCACCCCTGGCCCGTCCGGCGGGACGACACCGACCACCCCGACGAGCTGCGCATCGACCTCGACCCGCAGCCCGGCACCGGGTACGCCGACGCCGTGCGCGCCGCCCTCGCCCTGCGCGGGCTCCTCGACGAGCTGGGGCTGACCGGCTGGCCCAAGACCTCCGGCGGCCGGGGCCTGCACGTCTTCGTGCCGATCGCCCCGCGCTGGACCTTCGTCCAGGTGCGGCGGGCCGCCATCGCCGTCGCCCGGGAGCTGGAGCGGCGGATGCCCGAGCACGTCACCTCCGCCTGGTGGAAGGAGGAGCGCGGGGCCAAGGTCTTCGTCGACTACAACCAGACCGCCCGCGACCGCACCATCGCCGGTGCCTACTCCGTCCGGCCCCGCCCGCACGCCCCCGTCTCCGCGCCGCTCCGCTGGGACGAGCTGGAGAGCGCCGTTCCCGAGGACTTCGACATCACCACCATGCCGGCCCGCTACGCCGAACTCGGCGACGTGCACGCGGGCATGGAGGACCACCCCTGCGCCCTGGACGCCGCCCTGGAGCTCGCCGCCCGTGACGAGCGCGAGCACGGGCTCGGCGACCTGCCGTACCCGCCGGAGCACCCCAAGATGAAGGGCGAGCCCAAGCGCGTCCAGCCCAGCCGGGCGAAGAAGAAAGAGGAGGGCCAGGCCGGGAAGGGCGGGAACGGTACCGCCATCTGACGGCGTGCCAGTCGGCCCTATCACCCATTGTCAGCGTTTAACCGGACATCACGTGTGGAACCTGGGCAATGCTCTGTTTCCCACCTCGTACCAGAGGAGTTCCATGTCCAGGAGACTCGCGACCCGTGCCGGCCGGCTCACCGCCGGCGTGCTGGCGGCGACCGCGGCGGGTACCGCGCTGCTCGCCGTTCCGGCCGAGGCGACGCCCGACGGCGCCGCCCGGGCGTACGGCACGGTCAGCGCCCGCACCGGCGTCAACGAGCGCGCCCTGCCCAGCACCGACGCCTCCGTGCGCGGCATCCTGCGCCACCGGATCCAGATCGGGCTGCGGTGCAAGGTCCGCGCCCAGGACATCGGCGGCAACAACGTCTGGTACCAGCTGAGGGACCGCCAGACCTGGGTCGCGGCCAAGTACATCGACGACAAGGCCGCCAACGTCCCCTACTGCAGGATGCTCAACCGCAGCGCCATGGACGACAGCACCCAGTCGCGCAACGCCATGGGCTGACGCGCCGCAGGGCGCACCGGGTCCCGTCCGCGCGCGGACGGGACCCGCCACCCCGCGCGCACGGGGTGATTGCCGGAGCCGATACGAGTGGTGGCGCCTACAGTTGCCTCACGTACTGCACGGAACGTCTTGCACGGACGCGGGATCCGGCACCGGGCCCGGCGTCCGGCACCGGGCGCCGCACCGGGCCACGAGTCTCCGTATCGGCCGGAAGGAAGAACGCGTTGGACCACCTGACCCATGGCTGTGTTCTGCTGCTGGACGGCACCCCCGACCGGCGGCGGGGCCTGGTGCCGAACCCGACCGCGCACGCCGTCGCCGGGGCCGGGCCGCGCGGTTTCCTCGCCGCCCCGACCGCGGACGTGGTCCAGCTCCCGGCGATGGCCGGGCCGCAGAGCGTCCTGGCCTACCTCCGTGACGCCGCCACCGTCCCCGGGCCCCTGCTGGTGTGGGTCACCGGCCACCTGATGGTGCCGGCCCGCAAGGGCGGCGAGGTCCACCTCGCGCTCCGCGACAGCACCCCCGGCACGGTCCGCTACACCGGACTGCCCTGGGAGTGGCTGACCCGCACCCTCGGCGAACACGCCGGACCCACCCTGCTGGTGGTCGACGTCGAGGCCGACCAGAGATCCTGGCCGCACGTCGCCGCCGCCGTCCGGGACGGCCGGCTGACCGCGGGGCCGGCGGTGTGCGGCGTCGTCATCCCCAGTCCGGACCGCGCCCCCGCCGACGCCTCGCCCTACACCCGGGCCTTCCTCACCGCTCTCGACCTCGGGCACCCCACGGCCGGGCCCGTTCTCGACCCGGCCCTGCTGCACCAACTCGCCCTGGACCAGGCGGGACTGCCGGACGGCCGGCTGGTCCTGCGGCACGGCACGCCCGGGCCCGTCCTCGCCAACCCCGCGCACGCCGCCCCGGCGCCGGCCGGGGCCGTCCCCGCGCCCGCCGCTCCGGCGGCCGCTCTCCCGGCCGAACCCCCGCGGCAGGAACCGGCGCCGGCCCGTGAGGAGGACGCGCTGCCGCGGATCCTGGCCGCCGCCAACGCCGGCCGGCACAACGAGGCCGCCGCCATGGCCGCCGCCTGGGAGCAGCAGGTGCTGCGCCGGCACGGGCCGCAGAGCGCCGAGGCCGGACTGTGGATCGAGGTCCGCGCCGACCTCGCCCGGCTGGCCGGCGACCACCCGCGCGCGGCCGAACTGTGGATGTCCGCCGCCGCCAACCGGCTGGCCCGCGGCGGCCCGACGGACGCCGAGGCGGTCGCGGCCCTCAAACGCGCCCACTACTGCTGGCAGCACAGCGGGGACCGGGCGTCGCTGCTCGCGCCCGCCCTGCTCGCCCTGTGGGAGCAGGTGCCCGGCAGCCTCGACGCCGCCGCGGACGTCCGCGCCCGGCTGGCGGAGGGACCGCGTCCGGTCTCTCGGTGAGGGGTGGCCGAACGTCCGGGCGGGGGTGCGGCCATGGCCCCCGCGGTACTCAGGGCCCGTCGGCCCCGGCCGGGCCGAGCGGCCCGGCGTGGGCGCCGGGCGCGGTGTCGGCCGCCCCCGGGCCGGTGGTGTGCGGCAGGACGACGTCGGCGGCCCCGGGGGCGTGCGAGCGGACGGAGCCGACGCGGACGGGCCGGCCCTCCGGAATCGGGACGATGACGGGTCAGGACGATGGTCCCGGCCTCCCGTGCCCGGCCTCCTTCCCCCGCCCGTCGGCGGGCGGTGTCAGGCTCCGATGAGGGCGAGCGACGCCCACAGCGCCACCACCGACAGCACCAGGGAGGCGGGCACGGTGAGCAGTCCGAGCCGGGTGAACTCGCCCAGCGCGACCTCCTCGTCGTGCTCGTGCACGATGCGCCGCCACAGCAGCGTGGCCAGGGACCCGGTGTAGGTGAGATTGGGGCCGATGTTGACCCCCAGCAGTACCGCGAGGACCGCGCCGGGACCGGCGGAGGCGGTCAGCGGCAGCAGCACCAGCACGGCGGGGAGGTTGTTGACGAGGTTCGCCAGCAGCGCGGCCAGGGCCGCGAGGGCGAGCAGGGCCCACAGCCCGGTGCCGTCCGGGACCAGCCGGCCGAGGCCGGTGGCGAGCCCGTTGTCGACGACCGCGCGGACCAGGACGCCCAGGGCCAGGACGAAGGCGAGGAACGGTACCGACGCGGCCCGGAGCAGGGCGCCGGGCGTCGTACGGCGCCGGGCCAGGGCGCGGACCGCGAGCACCGACGCCCCGGCGAGGGCGGCCCAGGCGGGCTCGACACCGAACGCGGAGGTGACGACGAAGCCCGCGAGCGTACCCGCCACCGTGGCCAGGGCGAACACCGGCACCTCGTCCCGCCCGGCGGAGGGTGGCGTCCCGGCACCGGCCGCCAGGTCGGCGGCGAAGTACCGCCGGAACACCAGGTACTCCGTCCCGATGGCGACCAGCCAGGGCAGTGCCATCAAGGCGGCGAACCGGGTGAAGTCCAGACCGGTCGCGTCGAACGCCAGGAGGTTGGTGAGGTTGGAGACGGGGAGGAGGAGCGAGGCGGTGTTCGACAGGTGGGCGCAGGCGTGTATGTGCGGACCCGGCCGGGCGCCGAGCCGGGCGGCGGTGGCGAACACCACCGGCGTCAGCAGCACGATCGTGGCGTCCAGGCTGAGCACCGCGGTGATCAGCGAGGCCACGGCGAAGACCTGCGCGAGGAGCCTGCGCGGCCGTCCGGCGGCGGTACGGGCCATCCAGGCCCCACAGGCCCGGAACAGCCCCTCGTCGTCGCACAGCCGGGCGAGGACCAGGACGGCCGCCAGGAAACCGATCACCGGCCCGAGCCGCCCGGCCTCGGCGCGGGCGTGTTCCGGGGAGACCGCCCCGGCGAGGACCACCAGAGCGGCCGCCGGAACGGCGAACACCGCCTCGGACCGCCCCCAGGGACGGACCACCGTGCAGGCCAGCACCGCCAGGAGCAGAACGACGGAGAGGGACTCGGCCAGGGGAGCGCTCATCGGACGGTTCCCGTGCGGGGTACGCGGGCGGGCGTCGGCCGGGGCGGTGCGGTCGGGCGTCTTGTCACCGGGAAAGTGTGCAGGACGGCCGCGGGTCCCCGCCGTGCGGGGGCGGGGGCGTCAGTCCCGGCGCGAGGTCCACCAGCGGGCCTTGTACATCGCGCCCCGCACCATCCGCTTGGTGCCGTCCGGCTGGTGGAACGTCAGGACGGACGTGCACCAGACGCAGGCGTGCCCCGGTTCGGGCCGGGCCATCAGGATCCGGCCGGTGGCGGGGTCGTCGCCGATGCTCTTGACGCCGGGGGCGCTGATACGGGAGCTCAGCGGGTAGTCCACGAAGCGGTGCCGGCCCGTCGCGTACTGGTGGACGGCCGTGCCGGTGGTCACCCAGAGGCGGCCCTTCGTGCCGAGGACGGGGGCCAGGTCGTGGCCGTCGCGGGTCGGCAGGGCGCTGCGGTGGACGACGACCAGGCCGGGATCGTCGGCCGGCCCCTCCACCCGCAGGGCGACGAGCTCCCGGCTCCCGAGCGCCCACAGCAGCCGGGTCCGGGGGTCCCAGTGGACGCCGTGCGCGCCCCGCAGCGGCACCTCCGCGTGGCGGGTGGCGCGGGAGCCGGCCGAGGCCGCGTAGACGCGGACGAAGCCGCCGGTGCTGGCCGCGACGGCGACGTTGCCGTCGGGCAGCAGGTCGATGCTGTGCGCGTTGCCCGGCCCGGTGTGGGCGGCCCAGTACACGTCCCGCCCGGGGTACCCGACCACCGCCGCCAGCCCGCCGGAGGCGGTGGCCAGCAGATAGCGGCGGCCGCCGAGTTCGCGGAGCTTGGCCTCGCTCGGGTTGCTCCACGACGCGCCGGGGTCCAGATCGGCGAGGCCCGCCTGGCCGTCGGCGCTCCACGACCACAGGACGCCCGTGCCCCGGCCCACGTCCCAGCTCCGCGGCTCGGACCGGAGGACGTACACGGCCCGGCTCGCCTGATCGGCCGCGACGATGGGCGTCCCCGCCGCGCCCCGGCCCCCGCCCGCCCGCGGCTGCGCGCCGGCGGCGGGGCCGGTCAGCGCGACGGTGGCCAGGAGGGCGGCCGTCAGCAGGCGCCGCACGGGCGGTCCGGGTCAGGGGTGCGCACGAGGGCCAGAATGGGCCGGACGGCGGGGGGCGGCGCGGCGCCACGCCCGGCGGGGCCGGGAGTTCGCCCCGGGGAGTGCCCGCCGGGCGCGGCGGTGACGGGGTGGCGGTGCGGCGTTCGGTACTCGTCGCCGCCGGAGCGGGTGGAGCGGGCGGACGGAGGCGCGCCCCCGTTCGGCACCGCCCGCCCCCGTACCCGCGTGTCAGCCGTACATCGCCAGCCGGTGGAACGCCGCCAGCGCGTCGTCGATCGGGTGGGGCCGCGGCCTGCCCGAGGCGTCGAACGCGCTCCACCGCTGGAGGTTGACCGCGACGGACACCTGCCGGCCGCCGTCGGCGCGGATCGCGGACAGCGCTCCGGCACCCCAGACCGTGCCACCGTGGCCCCAGAAGGTGTCCCGGCCGGGGGTCTCCAGCGGGTGCAGGCCGAGGCCGTAGGGGATCGTCCTGCCCTCCTGGGAGACGACCGGCACCGTGCGCCGCATCTCCGCCAGTGAGGACGGGGTGACGATCTCACCGGCGAGCAGCAGGCGGTAGAAGCGGTTGAGGTCCGCGACGGTCGATATCAGAGCGCCCGCCGGACCCACCCAGGACATGTCGTAGGCGCTGTAGTCGCGCGGCGGGTCGATCATGCCGAACCACGCCTCGTACATCCGCGGGTGCGGGCCCTGGATGTGCGGTTCCGTGGGGAGTTCGGTGTCCCGGAGCCCGGCGCGTTCGATGACGTCGCGGGTGACGCACCGCTCGGCCGTGGTGCCGGTGACGCGCTCCAGGAGGGCGCCGAGGAGCAGGTAGTTGGTGTTGGAGTAGAAGCCCGGAGTGCCGCCCGGGGCGCCGACGGGAGGGGCGGCGACGCCCATCCCGATCAGGTCGGCGGGGTCGAAGCGGGTGAACCGGTGGTCGTCCAGGCTCTCGGGGCCGGTGGCCGCGAGGTCGGGGAACGCCTTGAGGGACGGGTAGGCGTAGGGCAGGTACTCGGCCAGGCCGCCGGTGTGGTTGATCAGCATCCGGACCGTGATCGCCCGGCCGCGTTCCCCCGGGACCAGCTCCGGGAGGTACCGGCCGATCGGTGTGTCGAGGCCGATCGTCCCGCTCTCGACCTGTCGCAGGACGGCGGCGGCGGTGAAGGTCTTGGTGATGCTGCCGACGCGGTGCCGCATGTCGGCGGTGACGGGGCGGCCGGTGGTGACGTCGGCGACGCCCGTGGCGCCACGCCAGATCCGGTCGCCGTCGCGCACCTCGGCGAACAGGCCCGGGATTCCGGCGCGGTGGACGTTCTCCAGGGCGGCGTCGAGCGCCGTGGTGTCCAGCGGATTGCTCACGGTCATGCGTCCTTCCGTCGGCCGCGGGCCGGACTCCATGGCGGTCGCCCGGCCCGGGGAACAAGGCATGGGGGCGCGCCGGACAGTCGGTGACCGGTGGTCCGGCGCGCTCGTGCCGCCATTATGCACGCAGTGCGTGCATCGATGAGTGCATCGGGAGGGCCCGCGCTCAGACGCCCCGGTCGGAGGGCGGTGCGGCCAGGCGGCGTTCGTGCTGTCGGATGGGGACGTCGTTGACGCTCGCGAAGCGGCGCCGCATCAGACCGTCGGCGGCGAACTCCCAGTTCTCGTTGCCGTACGAGCGGTACCAGCGACCCGCCGCGTCGTGCCACTCGTACGCGAAGCGCACGGCGATCCGGTCGTCGGTGTACGCCCAGAGCTCCTTGCGGAGGCGGTAGTCGAGTTCGCGGCGCCACTTGTCGCGGAGGAAGGCGGTGATCTCGGCGCGGCCGGTGAGGAAGACGTCGCGGTCGCGCCACTCCGAGTCCTCGGTGTACGCGAGCGCGACCCGCTCCGGGTCGCGGCTGTTCCAGGCCGCCTCGGCGGCGCGCACCTTCTCCAGGGCGGTCTCGGCGGTGAACGGCGGCAGCGGGGGCCTCGGGGTTTCGGGCATGGCGGTCTCCTTGTGCGGCTGTTGGCTTCGGACCGGTGGAGAACGATCGTTCTCCGGGGTGTGCGGTAGCGTAGGAGAACGGTGGTTCTCGTGCAAGGGGAGAGGGTGGTGGAGTCCGTGGCGCAGGCGGGGCCGGAGCTGTCGGAGAGCCCGGAGGGCAAGGTGCTGGACGCGGCCGAGGAACTGTTCTACGGCCGTGGGCTGCAGGCGGTGGGCATGGACGCGATCCGGGCCGCGTCCGGGGTGTCGCTCAAGCGGCTGTACGGGCTCTTCCCCTCGAAGGACTCTCTCGTCGAGGCGTACCTGAGCCGCCGGGACGAGCGCTGGCGCGCCTCACTGGAGCGGTTCGCCGACGCGCGCCCGGCCGGGGCCGACCGGGTGCTGGCCGTCTTCGACTGGCTCCACACGTGGTTCGGGGAGCCGGACTTCCGGGGATGCGCCTTCGTCAACTCCTACGGGGAACTGGGCGCCACCCACCCCGGCGTCGCCGCCGCCGCGCGGCGGCACAAGGACGCCTTCCGGCGGTACCTGGCGGGGCTGGCCGCCGCCGCGGGCGGCTCCGAGGCGCTGGCCGACCAGCTCCTCCTCCTCGCGGAGGGCGCCATCACCACGGCGGCCCTCTCCGGGAGCGCCGAACCCGCGCTGCACGCGCGGGAGGCGGCGCGGGCCCTGATGGCCGACGGGAGTTGACGGAGCGTCAGGACGGGCGTGGCTCTCAGGACAGGTCGCGGATCACCTCCGCGATCGTCGCCACGCCCTCCGCGATGTCGGACGCGGGCGGCGCCGCGTACCCCAGCACCAGGCCGGGCCGCCGGGACCGGAGGCTGTGCCAGGACAGCGGCTGCACCTTCACGCCCCGCTCCAGGGCCGCCGCGGCCACGGCCGCGTCGTCCGGACCGCCGTCGAAGGTGACCATCAGGTGCAGGCCGGCGGCGGCGCCGTGCACCACCGCGCCCGGCAGCCGGGCGCCGATCGCCTCGATCATCGCGTCCCGCCGCCTCCGGTGCCGCCGCCGCAACTGCCGCAGGTGGCGCTCCATTTCCCCCGACTCCAGCAGCCGGGCCAGCACCAGCTGCGGCAGCGCCGCGTTGCCCAGGTCCGTGAACCGCTTCGCGTCCACCAGCGCCTCCCGGTACCGCGCGGGCGCGAGCAGCCAGCCCACGCGCAGCGCGGGGGCGAACAGCTTCGAGATGCTGCCCATGTAGCAGACGCCGTCCGTGAGCATCGACCGCAGCGCCGCCACCGGAGGCCGGTCGTAGCGGTGTTCCGCGTCGTAGTCGTCCTCGAGGACCAGACCGCCGTCCGCGACCCAGTCCATCAACGCCCGCCGCCGGGCGCCCCCGAGGACCACCCCGGTCGGGAACTGGTGCGCGGGGGTGAGCAGGACGGCCCGCGCGCCGGTGGCCCGCAGCGCGTCGACGCGGACGCCCTCGGCGTCCACCGGCACCGGCGGCGTCGCCGCGCCCCAGTACGCGAAGTGCTGCCGGGCGCCCAGCGAACCCGGGTCCTCCACCGCCACCTCGCCGATCCCCGCCCGGACCAGCACCTGGGCCACCAGCCCCATCGCCTGGGCGACCCCGCCGACGACGATCACCTCGTCCGGGTCCGCCACGATCCCCCGCGTCCGGGCGAGCCAGCGGACCAGGGCCAGCCGCAGCTCCGGCGTCCCGCGCGGGTCGCCGTAGCCGAACGCCGAGGAGGTGAGGGAACCGAGGACGGCGCGCTCGGTGCCCAGCCAGGCCGCCCGCGGGAACGCCGTGAGGTCGGGCAGCCCGGGCGACAGGTCGATCCGGGCGGGAGCGGCCCGCAGCGCGTCGAACGCGTCCGCGCCGGGGGCCGTGAACAGCCCGTCGGGCCCGGCCGGACGGGCGGACAGTGCCGGTGCCGGGGCCGGCGCCCGGCCGGACGGCGGGCGCGCCACGGCCGGCGCCGCGACCACGAACGTGCCGTGCCGGCCGCGCCCGGCCGCGTGCCCGTCCTCCGTCAGCCGGCGGTACGCCTCGATCACCACCCCGCGCGACAGCCGCAGTTCACCGGCCAGCAGCCGGCTGGGCGGCAGCCGGCTGCCCACCGGCAGCCGCCCGTCGGCGATCGCCTCCCGGAGCCGCCGGGTCAGCCAGTCGGCCAGCCCGCCCGGCGGCGCGTCGCCGACGTCGAGCTGGAGGAAGTCCGAACCGGAGGCACCCGGCTCCGCATCGGAGGCATCCGGCTCCGGACCGGAGACATTCGGCTCCGCATCGCGGGCATCCCCTTCCGGACGGGAGGAACTCGGCCACGAGCCGGGGGCGCCCGGCGCTATGGACCCTTTGGCAGCACGCTCATTGGACCTGTCCATCGGGCCATTGTGACGGCAGGGTCGGAGATGAGAAGACGCCGGGGTGGACAGGACCCGGCACGCGCGTCCCGGACGGAGCACCTTGAGCATCGAATTCCTGCTGACCTCACTGATCGTCGTGGCCACCCCCGGCACCGGCGTGCTCTACACCATGGCCGCCGGCCTCTCGCGCGGCGCCCGGGCGAGCCTCGTCGCCGCGATCGGCTGCACGCTCGGCACGCTGCCGCACATGGCGGCGGCCGTCACCGGCCTGGCCGCCCTGCTGCACACCAGCGCCCTGGCCTTCCAGGTCCTCAAGTACGCCGGTGTCGCCTACCTGTTGTTCATGGCCTGGGCGACGCTCCGCGACAAGGGGTCGCTCGCCGCCGACGAGGACGCCGCGCCCCGGTCCGCGGCGCGGACGATCCTCGACGGTGTGCTGATCAACATCCTCAACCCCAAGCTGACCCTCTTCTTCTTCGCCTTCCTCCCGCAGTTCGTGAGCGAGGACGAGCCGCACGTCCTGCTGCGCATGGTCGAGCTGAGCGCCGTCTTCATCCTCCTCACCTTCCTGGTGTTCGTCGCCTACGGGCGGTTCGCGGCGGCCTTCCGGGACCGCGTGGTCTCAAGTCCCCGTGCCACGCTGTGGGTTCGCCGCGCCTTCGCGGGCGGTTTCGCGGCGCTGGGGATCGGGCTGGCGTTCCTCTGACGGCGCCCGCGGCGCGGAGTACCCGCCGCCCGAGGAGGGCGGTTCGGCCGGCCGGGCCGCCGGTGGCGACACCGTCCGCGGCGGCCGCGGCGGCGTGGCCATCAGCGGCGCCGAGGGCTTGACCGCGGACTCGTGCGAAGCCGTCGTCGGGGCCGCGTGGGTGGGCGGGGCGACCGTGGGACGTTTCGACGGCGGGTGGGGAGCCGTCGGGACGTGCGGTGGGGAGGGGACGTGCGGCGTCGACGGCGGGCGGGACGAGGCGGCGTGGGGGGAGGAGCCGCTCGGCGCGGAGTCGTGGGCGGACGGGGACGGCCGGTCGGAGGGCGGGTGGGGGGAAGTACCCGAGGGAGCGCCCGAGGAGGCCGACGAACCGGACGCGTCGGAAGACGGGCCCGAAGGCGCGCCGGAGCCGTCCGGCGAGGGCGAGCCCGTACCCGTACCGGGGGTTCCCGGGGTGCCGGGGGTGTGGGACGGCGTCGGCGGCCGGGCCGTCGGCGCCGAGTCGTGCGAGCCGTCGTCGCCGACCTCGCGGTGGAACATCCGGTCCTTCCGCTCGGTGTCGACCAGCGGGATCGCCTTCAGCGGGCCCTTCTCGACGGGCCGCGGCAGGATGACCGTGACCGTCGCCACCGCGAAGCCCTCCCAGCGCCGCCCGTCGAACGCCGCGTCGCGCACGTTCACCGAGGAGTCCGGCTCCCCCAGCGGGTTGCCGCAGTTGCACTTGACCGCCGGCTTCGCGTAGGCGTCGACGAGCACGGCCACGCCGGCCTGCAGCACGGCCGGATAGGCCCGCGCCCGGCCCTCGCCGTCGTAGTCGTGGTTGGTGACGAGCGTGTCGTGCATCAGGACCGCCGGCGTCAGGCCGTCGACGTGCGCCGGGATCTCCGGCTCCGCGATGCCCCGGGCCTCGGCCCACGCCTTCGCCTTGACCGGGTCCCCCGCCAGGTCCTTGAGCAACTGGGCCTTGTCGCAACGGGAGATCTGCCGGGTGCCGCCGAAGGCGCCCGGCGCGTCGCCGATCGCCGTACCTCCGCCGTCCGTCGAACTGACGCCCTGGACGTCGCTGTGCGGGTCGGAGACGAACGGCGCGTCACCGGTCTGCCCGACCGCCTCCAGGGCGATCGTCTTCTTCCGGTCGCCGCCGCCGGACCCGTCCGACGAACACGCCGCCAGGGCCGGGCCGATGGCGAGGACGGGGACCGTCAGCACGGCGACGGTCCGGAGCCGCCGTCGTTTCCGCCTGTTCGCCGTGTCGATGGGGACGGGTATCAGCCACATGTGCGCACCCCCGATTGCCGGTTCTTGCACTGCCGATGACTGCCGGTGGACTTCTCGCGGGCGAACCGGTGGGCGGACCGGGACGCCGATGGCGCTGTGTGGTCGGCTTGCTGACGGTCAGTAAGGGCGGCAGGTCGTCACCCAGCTGCCGGGCGGACAGGTCGTCGTGGGGCCGGGCGTGGATTCCGCCGGGCCGCCGGAGCGGCTGTCGTCGGTCGGCGCGGGCGCCGACGAACGGTCGCCGTTCGTCTCGGCGGGGGGCTCCGGCTGCCGCACCGGCGCCGAGGACGGGGTCGACGTCCCGCCCGAAGGGCTCGTCCCCGGGCCCTTGCCGTCGTGGAGGAACAGGACGGCCGAGACGCCGCCGCCCGCGATGAGCAGGGCCAGCAGGGGAGCGGCCAGCCTGCGCGCGGACCACCGGCCACCGCGGGCCGGCCCCGCTCCGCCACCGCCGGCGACGAGCCCCGGCGTCCCCGCCGACCGCAGCATGGCCGGGAAGCCGGGGGTGGGGACAGGGCCGTAGGGGGCGTACGGGGTGGGGGGCGTCCCGGTGCCGGGGGCGGGGGCGGGAGTGTAGGGGCGGACGTCGGGCGAGGTGGGGATGTACGTCGGGAGGTGCCCGGACGGGGTGCCGGGGTCGCGGTACGGGGGCGCGGGCGGGTTGCCGTCCGGCGTGCGGGGGGTGACGGGCGCGCTCCGGTCCCCGGACGCTCCCGGGCCCGCGGGTGTTCCGCGGCTCGCGGAGGCGGAGGGCGGCGCCGTGGCCGCCCCGGCGGGTGCCCCGGATCCGGCCGGTGCCCCCGGCCCGGTGCTCCAGGGCTCCGTCGCCGTGCCGGTGCCCGGCCGCGGCCGGGGCGCCCCCGGACCCGTCCCCGTCTCCGTACGCGTCCCCGTACGCGGATCGGCGGCCGCCCGCGCCCCCGGCCGTTCCTCCGTGGTCCCGTCCGGGTCCCGCTCTCCCGGGGCTGCGGAAGCGGAGCCCGTGCCCCCGCCGGTGCCGTGCTCGTCGCGTTCGCCGGGGCCGCCGCCCGACCGTCCCGGATCCGGGAAGGCGGCCCCCGCACCCGTCCCCGCCCGTCCGCCCGCCGCCGGCGCGACCGCCGCCGCGTCCAGCAGTCGCTGCGCCTCCACCGAACCCATGCGCGCGCTCGGGTCCTTGCGGAGCAGGCCGAGCAGGAGCGGCGCGAGCGGGCCGGCGCGGCGGGGCGCGGGCGGGTCCTCGTGCACGACGGCCTGGAGCGTGCCCAGCGCCGAGGCGCGGCGGAACGGCGACATCCCCTCGACGGCCGCGTACAGCGTGGCGCCCAGCGACCACAGGTCCGAGGGGGTACCGGGGTGCTTGCCGAGCGCCCGCTCGGGGGCCAGGTAGTCGGGCGAACCGATGACGTCACCGGTGCGGGTGAGGGTGCCCGTGCCCTCGACGAGGGCGATGCCGAAGTCGGTCAGCACCACCCGGCCGTCGTCCTGGAGCAGGACGTTGGCGGGCTTGACGTCGCGGTGCAGGACGCCGGCGGCGTGCGCGCTGCGAAGCGCCAGGAGCACCGCGGACCCCACGCGTGCCGCCTCCTTGGGCGAGAGGAGGCCGTCGGCCTCCAGGACGTCGGCGAGCGACCGGCCGCGGACCAGTTCCATGACGATCCACGGGCGGCCGTGCTCCTCGACCACGTCGTGCACGGTGATCACGTAGGGGTGGCTGATCCGGGCCGCGGCCCGGGCCTCCTGGACCAGCCGGGCGTGCAGCACCCGGACGTCGGCCTCGCGCAGGTGCTCGGGGGCCCGGACCTCCTTGACGGCCACTTCGCGGCCCAGCACCTCGTCGTAGGCGCGCCACACCACGCCCATGCCGCCGCTGCCGAGCCTGCCCAGCAGCCGGTACCGCCCGGCCAGCAGGGGAAACCGCTCGTCGCCGCCGTTGGCGTCCATGCCGTCCCGCCCCCTCCCCCGTGGGGGCCCGGGCCGCTCCGGGCACCCGCGCAATCGGGCCACACCGGCTGGGACGCGACGGCGTGCCGTTCCGTTCCCGGGGGGAGGGGTTTCGGTGCCCCGGTCCCTCCCTTTCACCGTTTCTTGCAGGGGGAGCCCCCCGCACCCCCTGAAACCGCGCTCCGCGCGGTTGTCCTCAATCGCCGGACGGGCTGGAGTGGGCGCCCTACTCAGCCCGTCCGGCGATTGAGGACGAGCGGCGCAGCCGCGACAAGGGTCTGGGGCGCAGCCCCAGGAAGCGGCGAAGGGGCGGGGCCGGGGCACCCCCCGGTCAGCGCGGGTCGGCGAGCTGCCGGTCGAGCCAGCGGAGCACCTCGGGGTACTCCTCGCGCCACGTCTGGAAGTTGTGGCCGCCCTCGTCGCGGACCAGCTTGTCGACCTTCGTCGGCCACTTGGCCTTCTCGGCGAAGTGCGTGGCCTGCGTGAGGTACTTCTCCTCGCCCTTCTTGCTGACGCCGACCAGCAGCGACACCGGCGGCGCGGGCAGGTGGGTCAGGCGCCAGACCAGGTCGGCCTCGTTCTTCAGCTGCTTGCTGCCGGCGTAGAGGTCGCCGGTCTCGCGGTCCTGGCGGGCGAAGAAGTCGGCGGAGAGGCCGGCGCCGGCGCCGTAGCGGGCCGGGTTGGTCATGGCCATCTTCAACGCGCAGTAGCCGCCGGTGGAGTTGCCGACGGCGCCCCAGCCGCCGCGCGAGTTGTCGGCCCGGTACTTGTCGTTGACGGCGATCGGCAGGTCCTGGTTGAAGAAGGTCATCGCCTGCGGGCCGCCCGGGACGTCGGTGCAGTTGGTGTCGCGGTCGGCGACGACCGACGGGCGGACCATCAGGACGATCGTCGGCCGCATCTTGCGCTCCTTGACGAGCTTGGACGCGGCCTGGGGGACCTTGATCTGGGTGATCAGGTTTCTGGAGACGCCGGGCTGGCCGGTGACCGCGACGATCACCGGGAAGCGGTCCTTCTCGTGGCCCTTCTGGAAGTACTGCGGCGGCAGGTACGCGTACCCGTCCATGCTCAGGCCGGTGACCGGCCCGTGGATCGATATCCGGTCCACCTGCCCGCCCTTCTCGCGCGGGCCGAGCCCCACCGACTCCTGGCCCTTCACCACGAGCGCGGGCGCCCGCTTCTCGCCCTCCTTGCCGGGCTGGAGCTCCTGGTGGCTGGAGTTCTGCCCGAACAGCTCCTTCCAGGTGGAGTAGAAGCCGAACTCGTTGTTGGCGGCGACGAGCAGCACGGCGAGGACGCTCACCTGGGAGACGACGAGCATGCCCAGGCGCGAGGCCCAGGACAGCACCCCCTTGCGGGCGGCGCGCGGCCACAGCCACAGAACCAGGGCGCACACCGCGACCGCGATGAACACCAAGAGCAACAGTAGATTCTGGGACGTGAGACCCACGGTGGTAACTCCTCCTGGAGGGTGCTTTCACCTGAGAGAGAGGGAGGGCGACCGGGGGCGGTTCCGCATATACGCCGCGATCTCATGTTATAGCGGTCACTGACGGCACGCACATCCGCTCACGGCCGCCGCGGGGAAGGCGCCGAAGTCGGCGCCCGGGGAGATTACCACGCGGTAAGGGCTTACCAATAAGTGGGTACTTGTGCGCAAAAGGCCCGGGCCGGAGGCTGGGAACCACTCCGGCGGAATAGCCGGAGGAACGCATCGGCCCGGCAATCAGGCAATGAGGTAATTCCCGTATGAAGCGCAACAGCGTTGTCGTCAACGATGTCGAGATTTCTTTTGCGGAGGAGGGTGAAGGCCCCCTCGCGCTGCTCCTCCACGGATTCCCCGAGTCCGGGGAGGCCACGTACCGCCATGTCATACCGGCCCTCGCGGCCGCCGGCTATCGCGCCGTCGCGCCGAACATCCGGGGGTTCGCCCCCTCGGCCCTGCCCGCGGACGGCAGCATGCACCTCGCCGACCTGGTCGCGGACGCCAACGCGCTGCACGAAGCGCTGGGCGGTGGCCGGGACGCGGTCGTCATCGGCCACGACTGGGGCGCGGCCACGGCGTGGGCGGTGGCCCACACCGCACCGGAGCGCTGGTCCCGCGTGGTGGCGAGTGACGTCCCGCCGCTCGCCTTCTTCGGCGAATACGCGAACACCTACGAGGGCATCGAGCGGCTGAACCACTTCTGGTTCTTCCAGATGGACATGGCGGACGAGGTCCTCGCCGCCGACGACATGGTGTGGGTGCGCCAGGTCATGCAGGAGAAGTGGACCGCGGACTCTTACGACGCCACGGCGGATTTCGAGGCCGTCCGCAAGGCGCTCGGCGAGCCGGCCCGGCTGCGCGCAGCCATCGACCTCTACCGCGTGAACTTCGCGCCGAAGGAGATGGGAACCCCGGAATGGGCCGCCCGGCACGCCGCCCTCTGGGGTGAGGTCCCGGTCCAGCCGACCCTGTACCTCCACGGCACCGAGGACAAGAGCGTCGTCCTGGACGAGGCCGGGCTGGCGAGGATCGGGGCCTCGCTGTCGAAGGGGTCGGAGGCGGCCTTCATCGTGGGTGCGGGGCATCTGGTGCCCGCCGAGAAGCCGGCCGAGTACACGGAGCGTGTCCTCGCCTTCCTGGCCAAGGAGGTCTGAGGCGACACTGTGTGGCTAGTGTGTCAAGTGTGACGCACGTGACGGAAGTTGTCGGACGCTGCCCTTCGGCCCCGCTCCTGCGTAGGCTCGGTCACCGGTATCCGGCCCACACGAAGGCTCACGGAAGGCTGAGGCAGACCGATGACCCCTGCGTCCCTGCGCGTCTCCGAGCATCCCGGGACGGACGGCGGGCAACTTCCGCCGCCGTTCGCCCACTTCTCCGCCGACCTGCTGGCGGGCGCCCTCGCGGCCCTGCCGCCGGCGGCGGTGACCCTGTTCACCGAGTCCTGGAACGACCTGCCCGCCGACGCCCACCTGGGCGCCGGCACCCCGTACCGCTTCCGCCGGTACAGCAGGTTCCGGATCCTTCCGGACGGCCTGGAGCGGCTGCCGCACACGGCCTTCTTCCAGGACGCGGCCGTGAACCGGGTGAACGGCGGCGTGGACCGCATGTTCGCCCCGCTGTCGGACGGCGTGGCCGCGGGGGCCGCGCTGGCCACGGTCGTCCGCACGCTCCGGGAGCGGCTGCCCGGGCCGCGCGACGGGATGGACGCCTGCGGGGTGCACCAGATACGCGTCGTCGCCACGACGGACGCCGAGGGGCACCCCGCCCCGGAGGGCGTCCACCAGGACGGGCACTGTTACGTCGCCCAGGTGCTGATCCGGCGCGAGAACGTGGAGGGGGCCGACTCGCGCCTCTACGGCCTGGACCGGGTGCCCGTCCACGAGGCGCTGCTGACCACGCCGTTCGAGACCATCGTCCTCGACGACCGCCGGGTCTTCCATGGCGTCACGCCCATCCGTCCGGCCGCGGGGGCCGGACGGGGCGTGCGGGACATGCTGCTGGTCGACTACTTCCCCTTCGAGGGCTGATTCCCGTCCGGGGGCCGATCGCCCCTCCGGGGCCGCGTCACCGCATCTCCACCACCCGGGGGCCGCGTCACTGCCGGACGGTCCAGTGGTCGTCGGCCCCCGCGCGGAGGAACCTCAGCCCCGGGCAGAGGAAGTCCCGGCCGTCGGGCGCGGGGTCGGTCCAGGGGGAGTCCGCCGGGCTCGCGGGGTTCCAGGCGCCGTCGCGGCGGAGCTTGATCGCGGAGCTGTCGAAGACGGTGTTCCGGGCCTCGGTGCAGTACCAGCCCACGCCGGTGGCGGGGTTGACGCTCGCGTAGATCTCGAACATGTCCCAGCCGTGGTCGAGCCCGCTCTGATCCTTCCCGGACTGGCGGTAGAGCAGCTCCCAGTTCGCCGTACGGTGGTTGTACAGGTAGGCGCCCCAGGTGTTGCCCGAGCCGCCCTCGCGCACCAACTGGACGCTGTAGGCGGCCGGGGCGCCGCCGCCGGGGGTGTACTTCGCGAGGAACGCCGCGTCGACGGGCAGCGTCTTGGCGGGGCCGCCCGCCCCGCACCAGTCCCAGGCCCACAGTTCGGGGCCGCTCTGCCAGTAGGCCGTGACCACTTCCATGCACGAGTTCTGCGCCTTGGTGGTGGGCGCGTAGGTGAAGTTCTCGGAGTCCCGGACGTGGTACGCGGGGTCGACGGTGTGGGTGGCCGTGATGCCGTCGTGGGTGCCGGGCTGCGGGAAGACACCCCACCAGTCGTGGGTGAGGTCGGCGTCCGGGCGCGCCGGCCGGTGGAACCGGTCCGGCCCGCCCTCGCGGGCGGCGGCGCGGCGGCCCTCGGCGAAGGCGCGGACGGCCCGGTCGCGGGCGGGGGAGCGGTCGGGCGTACGGGCTCCGGTCACCCGGCCGCGGTGGGGCGCGGCGGGGTCGGGGGCGTGGGCGGTCGTGGTGCCGATGGGGCGGGCGGTGTCGCGAGCGGGGTTCATGCCGGACGCGGCGGCGGCGCCGGGCCGTGCGTCGGACGCCGTGGCGGTGCCCGCGAGCCGGGCGCCGGGTTCCGCGGCGGCACCGCTGTGCTCGGCACTGCCGTGTCCGGCACTGCTCTGCGCGGCACTGCCCTGTGCGGTGCCCGTCGTCAGCGCGGCGGACGCGAGGAGGAGGGCCGCCGCGAGGAGCGTGCGGCAGCCGGTGGCGAGGGGGTGGGGGTGTCTGCGCATGGGATGCCTTCCGGTGGGGTTGGTCCATGCCAAGCAGGCGTAATGTCCATGACAACCATCCCGGCGTCAAGGGCCGCAGCGGCCCCTGCGGATCCGGGCGGCCGCAGGCGCCCCTCCGGTGTCGGACGGCCGGGTTCCGGTGCGGTACCGCGCGAGGCCGAACACATGCGGCAATTCCGACAGTTGTCATCAGGCCGATCTCGCGGCACACGCAGCCTCGCCGACGGTGTGGACTGATGTTCGGGGGACGCGGGTCCGGAACGCGGGCTTCGCGGCGTCGCGGCAGGTCATCCCGGAGGGCCGGGCGGACGAGCGGAAGGCGGCCGTCCCGTCCCGGGCCCGCCGCGCTACGGCGGATTCCGGCCAGGCACAGGTAAACGCCGGTGGCCTCCTGCGCCGTGCGACATACGCCGCGTTCCGGCATGGCGCACTATATGGCTGGGCGATCGAGGGGCGGTTGAGCCTCCCGATGGTCCCCCGCTCCCACGCCCTCGACCAAGGGCGCCGGGGAGACCAGTACGGCCGGCGTGGGGAGCCGGCCGAGCGCGACCGAACAGCCGGGGGTTCGACCACCCGTGCGCGCCGGGGCCCGGCCACCCCGCGCGGACATCTTCACCAAGAGGACGGCGCCGCCGACCATCGCCGTCCCAGCAGGGGGGAGTTGCACCATGTCACGTACCACACGTCTGCTCGCGGCCTGGGCCGCCGCGACACTGACGGCGCTGGCGCTGCCCGCCGCCGGCGCCCACGCCGACGATCCGGCGCCCCGCGTCGACCTGCGGGTCCTGCTCGTCGACGACGGCGGCCCCGCCGTCGAGGCGATAGCCGCCGAACTCGCCACCGCGGGAACGCCGTACACCAAGGTCGACCTCAAGGACGCCGGCCGGCCGAAGATCGACGCGGCCTACCTCAGCGACACCGTGGACGGCAGACCGCGCGCCAAGTTCCAGGGCGTCGTCCTGCCCAACGACAACCCGTTCGGCGACGGTTCGCCGGAGATGGCCGCCCTGGCCGGTTACGAGAAACGATTCGGCGTCCGCCAGGTGGACGCCTACACCTACGCCCGTCCCGCCGTCGGCCTCAACGCCGCCCAGGAGCACGGCTGGAGCGGCCCCCTGGACGGCAAGACCGCGACGGTCACCGCCGAGGGCGCCGGCGGACCCTTCGGCTACCTGAAGAAGAACGTCCCCTTCGAGGACAACGCTCCCGACGTCAACGAGAGTTACGGCTACCTCTCCACCCCGCTGGAGAAGCAGGACGACGGCGCCACCTTCACCACCTACGTCGACGCGCCCATTCCCGGCACCTCCTCGCGCGGCTCGCTGATCGGCCAGTACGCCCACGACGGCCGCAGCGAACTCGTCGTCACCTTCGTCGCCAACCAGTACCAGACGCAGTTCCGGCTGGTCTCCCGCGGCATCGTCGAATGGCTCACCCAGGGCGTCCACCTCGGCGCCTCGCGGAACTACCTCGGCGTCCACGTCGACGACCTGTTCGCCTCCGACGACCGCTGGGACAGCAAGCGCAAGTGCACCCCCGGCGACGTCGACTGCCCCGGCAACCCGTCCCCCGACGCCCCGCCGATCCGGATGACGGCCGCCGACGCCACGTACGCCAAGGAGTGGTCGAAGAGCCACAACCTGCCGCTGGACTTCGCCTTCAACGGCGTCGGCAGCGAGGAGTACCGGTCCTCCCACGACGGCGCCCCCGACCCCCTCCTCGACCGCTTCGTCGCCGACCAGCAGTCCTTCCGCTGGCTCAACCACACCTACACCCACGCCTTCCTCGGCTGCGTGCAGAACACCGCCGTCGTCCCCTGGAAGTGCTCCACCGACCTCCTCGGCCGCATCCGCTGGGTCGACGGCCAGAAGGTCACCCAGGAGATCGCCCAGAACCTGGCCTGGGCCGCCGCACGGGGACTGAAGGTCGACCCCGACGAGCTCGTCACCGGCGAGCACTCCGGCCTGCGCACCCTGCCGCAGCAGAAGGACGACAACCCCAACCTGGCCGCCGCCCTGACCGTCACCGGCGTCAAGTGGCTGGCCAGCGACAGCTCACGGGAACCGCAGCAGCGCCAGGCCGGCCCCGCGCTGACCGTCTCGCGCTACCCGATGAACGTCTACTACAACGTGGGCAAGGCCGCCGAGCAGACCGACGAGTACAACTGGCTCTACACGAAGAAGGCCGACGGCGGCAGCGGCATCTGCGAGAACTCCACCGTCACCACCTGCCTGAAGGCCCCGCTCGACACCAAGACCGGCTTCGCCTCCTACATCGCGCCCCTGGAGGCCCGGATCGCCCTCGGGCACGTCCTCTCCAACGACCCGCGCCCGCACTTCATGCACCAGTCCAACCTCGCCGAGGAGCGGATCGGCTACCAGGTCCTGGAGAAGGTCCTCGCCGACCACGCCGCCCTCTTCGCCGACAACACCCCGCTGGTCAGCCTCCGCATGAGCGACATCGGCAACGAGATGCGCAAGCGCGCCGCCTGGTCCGCCGCCGTGGACGCCGGCAAGGTCACCGCCTACCGCATCGGCGGCCAGATCACCGTCAGCGCGCCCGCCGGGGTCGAGGCCACCCTCACCCTGCCCACCGGCACCACCCAGGTGAAGAACGGGACGTCGGCGCCGTTCGGCGACGCCTACGCCGGGCAGCGCTCCGGCTGGGCCACCCCGGCGGCCGGCCAGAGCGCGGCCGTCTTCACCCTGCCCGCCGCCGGTGCCCCGGCCGCACCGCACGCCACCGGCAAGGCCGCCCGCGTCCAGGCGCCCGCCCCCGCCCTGCCCGTACCGCCGGGCGCCGGCCACCGGGTCCCGTACGGCACCGGTGACGGCCCCCGGCGCTGAGCACCGCCGTACCTCCGTGCGCACCTCCTCACGCCACACCGTCTCTCGCGGAGAAACCGAATACCCATGCACGGACCCCTTGCCGCACCCGCGGCCGACGTCCCCTCGGTGACGCTGCTCACCGAGGGGACCTACCCCCACAGCCATGGCGGGGTCAGCGTCTGGTGCGACCAGCTGGTGCAGGGCATGCCCGACATCCCCTTCCGGATCATCGCCGTCACGGGCACCGGGCGGGAAGGGCTCGCCTGGCAGCTCCCCGCCAACGTCCGGCGGGTGGACGCCCTCCCGCTGTGGGGCACCACGCCCGCCGGGCGGGCACCCCGCGGCCGGGCGCTGCGCACCTTCCTCGCCGGCTACGAGCGCTTCCTGCTCTCCCTCCTCGACCCGGCGCACGAGGACGACTTCGCCCCCGCCTTCCACCGGCTCGCCGACCACGCCGCCGCCGGCACCCTGCCGGCCCTCCTCCAGGGCGAGGACGCCGTCCGCGCCCTCGTCCGCGTCTGGAACCGGCCCGCGCTGCCCACCGCCGCCGCCCGGCCCACCCTCCACGACGCCCTCACCGCCACCGACCTGCTGGAACACGCGCTGCGCCCGCTGGCCGCCGACGTCCCCGCCGACGGCATCACGCACGCCGTCAGCGGCGGCCTCGCGGCCGTCCCCGGCCTGATCGCCCACCACCGCCACGGCACCCCCTTCCTCCTCACCGAGCACGGCATCTACCTGCGCGAGCGCTACCTCGGATTCCGTACCGAGCCCTACCGCTGGCCCGTCAAGGCGCTGATGCTGGGCCTGTTCCGGCAGCTCGCCGTCGAGTCCTACCGGTGCGCCGCCCTCGTCACCCCCGGCAACCGCTACAACCGCCGCTGGGAGGAGCACGGCGGCACCCCGCCCGACCGCATCCGGACCGTCTACAACGGCGTGGACCCCGCCGCGTTCCCGCCCGCCGGGCCGGAACCGGAGGTGCCGACCCTCAGCTGGGCCGGGCGCGTCGACCCCATCAAGGGCCTCGACACCCTCATCCGCGCCTTCGCCCTCGTCAAACAGCGCGTCCCCGCCGCCCGGCTGCGGCTCTTCGGCGGCACCCCGCGCGGCGGCGAGGGCTACCGGACCGCCTGCGAGAAGCTGGCGGCCGAACTCGGGGTGGGGGACTCCGTCACCTTCGAGGGGCGCGTCGAGGACATCCGCGACGCCTACGCGGCCGGCAACGTCGTGATGCTCTCCAGCATCAGCGAGGGCTTCCCGTTCACCCTCATCGAGGCCATGTCCTGCGGCCGGGCCACGGTCTCGACGGACGTGGGCGGCGTACGGGAGGCCGTCGGCGACAGCGGGCTCGTCGTCCCGCCGCGCGACCCGGAGAGCATGGCCGAGGCCGCCCTCACCCTGCTCGGCGACCGCGACCTGCGGGCGCGCATGGGGGAGTCGGCACGGCTGCGGGTCATCGAGCAGTTCACCCTCCGGCAGACCATCAACGCCTTCCGCGAGATCTACCACGACCTCGACGCCTCCCGGCGGCGCTCGGTCTTCTTCGCCCCGGCCGTCCCCTTCGGGCAGCCCACCCTGGCCGCCATGGCCCTGGCCGCCGGCGGTGTCCGATGAGCGGCCCGCTGCGGCTCGTACCGCCCGACCCCGAGACCGTCCCCGACCTCACCGCCGTCCCCCGGCCCCGGCCGGGGAACGGCCCCGACCCGATCGGCGAGCTCGCCCGCGACCTGCACGACGTCTGCGCCGCCGCCGTCCACCCCGACGAGATCGCCGCCGTCCTGGAGGCCGACGGCCTGACCAGCGAACAGATCGCCGGACGCTACGGCCGGCGCGACGCCTTCGAGCTGGCCGCCGACCTGTTCGCCCGCGTCCCCCGCGCCCACCCCGAACCTCCGCCCGCCCCCGACCCCTGGCAGGTCAAGCCCGCCCTGGTCCTGCTCCGCTCCCTCGTCTTCACCCTCCCCGGCTTCGGGTACGCGCTCGGGGCGCCGCTGCTCACCGGCGGCCGGGGCGCCGGCGGGCTGCCCGACGGCACCGCCGGGCTGGTCGCCGCCGCGCTGACCGCCTGGGCGTGGAATCAGGCCCTCGCCCACCGCGCCTACCTCCGGCTCGCCGCCGGCGGCCGGGCCGCAGCCGGCCGCTGCCTCCGCACCGGCGCCCCGCTCGGCGCGCTCCTCGCCACCGCGGCGGCCCTCGCCTTCCACGGGCCCCCAGGAGCCGCCTCGTTCGCCGTCGGTCAGGCGCTCTACCTGTGCGCCGCCACCGTCCTGCTCGTCCTGGGCCGCGAACGCCTCCTGCTGTACACGCTGTTGCCCGTCGCCGCCGGGGGAGCGGCCGTCCTCGTCGCCGAACCGCCCCGCGCCCTGGCCTTCGGCCTGCTGCTCGCCACCCTGGCCGGGGTCACCGGCACCGCGGCGTACCAGAACGTCCTCGCCGTACGGGAGGAGGGCACGCCACCGCCCGGCCTCCCCCCGCTCGCCTCCGCCCCCTACGGGCTCTTCGGGCTCGGCTGCGGCGTCCTCACCGGCGTCGCCGCGCTCGGGGACGTGCTGCGCCACGGCAGTCACGCCGACCCCGCGGGCCCCGCCGTCATCGCCCTCACCCTCAGCATGGGAGCCGCCGAATGGCTGCTCTACCGGTTCCGCAGCCGGGCCCTGAAAGTCCTCGCCCGCGCCACCACGCTCCGCGGCCTGCCGGCCGGCGTCGCCCGGGTCCTCGGCCTGTGTCTCGCCGCCTACCTCGCGGCCCTCGCGGTGCTGGTCCTCGCCGCCGACGCCGTCTGGCCCGGCGGCCCGCCACCGACGCCGCTGCGCACGTCGGCCCTGCTGGCCCTCGGCGCGGTGCTCTGGACCGGACTGCTGCTCCAGGCGTACGGCATCGCCTGGGCCCCGGCCCTGCTCTGCCTCGCGGCCGGCGCGGCGGAGGCCGCCGCCCTGGCGGCCCGGCTCCCGTCGCCGGCCGCCGTCCAACTCGTCGTCTGCGCCTGTACGTCGGCCGCCCTGGCGGCCACGGCGATCGGGCGGCTCGGACGGGTCACGGCGCACCGCTGAGGCCATCCGGGCGGAGACGCCCGGTCCGGGGCGGCGAGGGCGGCCCGGCTCCGCCGGCCGAGCGCGCCCGGGGCCATGGGCCGAGCGCGCCCGGCGCCGGAACGCCCGCCGGCCGGCGGGGCGGTACGGGCACCGGCCCGACGCGCGTCGGCCCGCCGACCGCGCCCCGCTTCACCGAGTACCGGTGGTCCTGGGGCCCCGGGTCCCGGAGCCCGGCCGTTCCGGGTACCACAGGACCGCACAGCGCCGCAGCGCGCGTCGGCCCACCGCGCACCGTGCCACCGCACCTCGTCCCCCCGCACGTCCGAGCACGTCCCCGAACCACGTCCGCCCGCTACCACGACCCCGCCCGCCCCACCCACCGCGGCAACCCACCGAAGGAGCACTCCGCATGACCCCGCAGTCCCCGTCCCCCACCGCATCCACAACCGGCTCCGCGACCGCGGCCGGTCGCGTCGCCGTCACCGGCGCCGAAGGCTTCATCGGCTCGCACCTGGTCGAGGCGCTCGTCGCCGACGGCCACCGGGTGCGGGCGATGGTGCAGTACAACTCCTTCTCGTCCTACGGCTGGCTGGAGGTGCTGCCCGCCGAGGTGCTCGACTCCGTCGAGATCGTCCTCGGCGACGTCCGCGACCCCGGTTCCGTCCAGGACCTGGTCAAGGGCGCGGACACCGTCTACCACCTGGCCGCGCTGATCGCGATCCCGTACTCGTACCGCGCCCCGCACAGCTACGTGGAGACGAACGTCACCGGCACCCTCAACGTGCTGGAGGCCGTCCGTCACTTGGAGATCGGCCGCCTGGTCCATACCTCCACCAGCGAGACCTACGGCACCGCGCAGACCGTGCCGATCACCGAGGACCACCCGATCAACACCCAGTCCCCCTACGCCGCTTCGAAGGCGGGCGGCGACCGGCTCGCCGACAGCTACCACGCCAGCTTCGAGCTGCCCGTCGTCACCCTGCGGCCCTTCAACACCTTCGGCCCGCGCCAGTCCATGCGTGCCGTGATCCCCACGGTGATCGGGCAGGTCGCGGCGGGGGAGCGGACCATCACCCTGGGCGACCTGCGTCCCACCCGGGACTTCAGCTTCGTCAAGGACACGGTGGCCGCCTTCCGCGCCGTCGGCACCGCGCCCGCCGAGCGTGTCGTCGGCCGTACCTTCAACTCCGGTACCGGACAGGAGATCTCGGTCGGCGACCTGGTCGGCCTGATCGGCAAGATCATGGGCACCGACCTCGACGTCCGCGAGGACACCGCCCGCGTCCGGCCCGCCGCCTCCGAGGTCATGCGCCTCGTCTGCGACGCCTCCCGGCTGCGGGCCGCCACCGGCTGGGCGCCCGCGCACAGCCTGGAGGACGGCCTCGCCGCCACCGTGGAGTTCTTCCGCGACCCGGCCAACCTGGCCCGCTACAAGACCGGCATCTACAACGTGTGACCGCACCACGCACGACCGCGCCACGCACGACCGCACACCGTGCGACCGCTTCCCCCGGTCCACGCCCGCGAGCTCGATCCGTTCGGTCCGTCCCCGTACGCCAGTCACCTCACCCGAGAGGAACGGCACCCATGCACGCAGTGATCCTGGCCGGAGGCAAGGGCATCCGGCTGCGCCCCTACACCACCGCCCTGCCCAAGCCCCTCGTCCCCATCGGCGACCAGCACGCCATCCTGGAGATCGTGATGCGGCAGCTGGCCGGCGCCGGCTTCACCAGCTGCACCCTGGCCATCGGCCACCTCGGGCACATCATCCGCGCCTACGTCGGCGACGGTTCCCAGTGGGGCCTGCGCGTCGACTACACCACCGAGGAGAGCCCGCTGGGCACCATGGGCCCGCTGCTCACCATGGCGGACCGGCTGCCCGAGCACTTCCTGGTGATGAACGGCGACGTCCTCACCGACCTCGACTTCGCCGACGTCCTGCGCGACCACCGCGCCTCCGGCGCCCCGCTCACCATCGCCACCTACGCCCGCAAGGTCAGCATCGACTTCGGCGTGCTGACCACCGAGTCCGGCCGCGTCACCGGGTTCTCCGAGAAGCCCAGCATCGACTACCGCGTCTCGATGGGCGTTTACGGAGTCACCCGCGACGCCCTGGCCCGCTACACGCCCGGCCTGCCGCTCGGCTTCGACGAGCTGGTCCTCGACCTGCTCGCCGCCGGGACACCGCCGAACGCCTACGAGTTCGACGGCTACTGGCTGGACATCGGGCGCCCCGACGACTACGACCGGGCCAACGCGGAGTTCTCCCACCGCCGCGACCTGCTGATCAAAGGAGCGTGAACGACCCGCATGCGGATCCTCGTCCTGGGCGCGACCGGCTTCCTGGGCCGGCACGCCGCCGAGCGGCTGCGCGCCCTCCCCGGCGCGCGGGTGCTCGACGGCGGCCGGTCGCCGGGCGCCGCCCTCCCCTGCGACCTGGCCGGCGCCGACCCCGCCGACCTGGCCGTCGCCCTGCGCGGCGCGGCCCCCGACGCCGTCGTCAACTGCGCAGGGGTCACCGGCGGCGGCGCCACCGCCCTGACCGCCGTCAACGCGCGCGGCCCGGCGGTGCTGTGCGAGGCGCTGCGGCTGGCCGCGCCCGCCGCCCGGCTGGTGCACCTCGGGTCGGCCGCCGAGTACGGGGCGGGGGGCGGCGCCCGTTCGCTCACCGAGTCCGCCCCCACCGCCCCACTGGGCCTCTACGGCGCCGCCAAGCTGGCGGGCACGCTGGCGGTCACCGGCTCGGGGCTGGACGCGCTCGTGCTGCGGGTGTTCAACCCGCTGGGCCCCGGCTCGCCGCCCACGTCGCTGCCCGGCCGGCTCGCCGAGGGGATCCGGGAGGCCGGCCCCGACGGGATCGTCCGCACCGGGGACCTCTCCGCGCACCGCGACTTCGTCGACGCGCGGGACGTGGCCCGGGCGGTCGTGCTCGCCGTCACCGCCCCCGAGCCGGTCACCGGCGTGCTCAACATCGGCAGCGGGACGGCGCACACGGCCCGGGAGGTCGCCGAGGGGCTGGCGCGGGCCGCCGGCTTCCGGGGGCGCGTCGACGAGACCGGCGACGGCTCGCCGCGCTCGGCGGCGCTGCCCTGGCAGCAGGCCGACGTCACGGCCGCCGAACGGGCGCTCGGCTGGCGGCCGGAGTACGCGTTCGACACCACCCTCGCCGACCTGTGGGCCGACGCCCGGCTCCGGCCGGCGCGGGCGCCACGGTGACGGCGCCGCCCGGGGACCGGCGGCTGCTCGTACCGCTGTACGTCCACCCGGCGGTGGACCCCGGCGCGTGGGCGGCCCTGCTGCGGGCCGCCCCCGCGCTGCGCGGCGTGGTGCTCAACGCCGCCGACGGCCCGGGGCGCCGGCCCGACCCGGCCTTCCGCACCGCCGCCGGCCGGCTCCGGGACGCGGGGGTCCCGGTGCTGGGGTACGTGGACACCGGCTACGGGCGCCGGCCGCCGCGCGCGGTACTGGCGGACGTCCGCAGGCACCGCGGCTGGTACGGCGTCGACGGGGTATTCCTCGACCAGGTGCCCACGGCCCCCGAGTTCCTCGCCCGTTACCGCCGACTCGCCGCGTGCGCGCGGGCGTTGGGGGGACGTACGGTCGTGTTCAACCACGGGACGCACCCGGACCCCGGGTACGCGCGGATCGCCGATCTGCTCGTGACCTTCGAGGGCGACTGGGAGGCGTACCGGACGGCCGGGGTCCCGGACTGGACCAAGGGCCATCTCCCCTCGCTCTTCTGCCACTTGGTCTACGGTGTGCCCCAGGAGCGGGCCGGTCATGTGTCCCGCACGGCCGGACTGCGCGGCGCGGGAGTGCACTGCGCGGTGCCGGGAACAGGAGAGAACCCATGGCAGACCGCACCACCGACGAGCGCCTGAAATCCGCACGTCTGACATCCACCCGTCTGGGAGCCGCACGCCCGGAACCGGGCGGCCCCCGGCGCCGCGGGGCCCGCCGGGCCCTGGGCGCCGGGGCGTTGACGGCCGCGGCCCTGCTCGTCGCCGCCGGCTGCTCGGGGTCGGGCTCGGAGGACGAGGACCAGGCCGACGGGCCCGAGCGGGACGGCAGGCCCAGCGCGTCGGCGCAACCCCGGCCCGGCCACCGGGACACGGCGCCCGGGAAACCCCGGCGCGGCACGAGCCCGGCGCCGTCCCGGGACACCCCGTCCGCCGGCCCGTCCACACCGGAATCCGCCGCCCCGTCGTCGGGGAAGCCCGCCGACCGGGCGGCGCGCTGGCAGCCGCGCCCCGGCACCCGCTGGCAGTGGCAGCTCGACGGGAAGGTCGACACCTCGGTGGACGTCCCCGTCTACGACATCGACGGCTTCGAGAACGACGCGGCGACCGTGGAACGGCTGCACGCCGACGGCCGCAAGGTCGTCTGCTACGTCAACGTGGGCGCGTACGAGGACTGGCGGCCCGACGCGAAGAAGTTCCCGGAGGCGGTGCTCGGCGCGGACAACGACGGCTGGAAGGGCGAGAAGTGGCTGGACATCCGGCGGCTCGACGTCCTCGAACCGATCATGGCGGAACGTTTCGACATGTGCCGGAAGAAGGGCTTCGACGCCGTCGAACCGGACCTGACCGAGGGGTTCCGGAACGAGACGGGCTTCCCCCTCACCGCCGCCCACCAATTGGCGTTCAACCGCCTGATCGCACGGCTCGCCCATGACCGCGGAATGTCCGTCGGTCTCAAGAACGACCTCGACCAGATCCCGGACCTCGTCGGCGACTTCGACTTCGCCGTGAACGAACAGTGCGCCGAGTTCCGCGAATGCGACAAACTGTCGCCCTTCGTGAAGCGCGGCAAGGCGGTGTTCCACGTCGAATACAAGCTGGATCCGGGGGAGTTCTGCGGTCGGACCAAGGATCTGGGGCTCAGTTCCATGCAGAAGAAACTCGGTCTCAATTCCTGGCGTCGTCCCTGCTGAGAAGGGGTCAAGCCGCCGGAATGAAACCTTCCGGCCGGCGTGAAGAACCTCACAGACGGCCGTTTCGGCACCGGATTTCGCCGGTGGATGGTGCAGGATCATGCACCGAACAACCAAGAACCCGTCACAGAGGCGGGCCACCCGGGCGGACGCCGAGTCCTGCCGCCGCTCCGGGTGCGGACCGGATACACGCGGATCGGCAGGAGCGGGAGACCCAGGCACGACGGACCACGATGGCGGTGGTCCTAGGGGTGAAGCCACATGGTGGCCGGGCAACTTTGTCAGCCCGAACCCGACAGGTCATCTTTCGCAGGCGGATGACGAAGGGCTTACTCGGCATGTCTGCGCTGCCTCGCATACCCGCGCTCATCTCCCGGGCCGGAACCGCATCGGCCCTCACCGCCGCCACTGTCGCGGCGTCCGTCCTGCTCCCCGGCATGGCCGGGGACGCCCAGGCGGCCACCCCGGGCTCCCAGGCCGTCAAGGTCGCGGCGTCCAAGAGCGGCTCCCCGTACCAGTGGGGCGCCACCGGCCCCAACCGCTTCGACTGCTCGGGCCTGACGCTCTACTCGTTCAAGAAGGCCGGCAAGAAGCTCCCCCGCGTCGCCGCCGACCAGTACAACGCCACGCGGCACATCTCGCGCGGCTCCCGCTCCGTCGGCGACCTGGTGTTCTTCCACTCCGGCAGCAACGTCTACCACGTGGGCATCTACGCGGGTGGAAACAAGATCTGGCACGCTCCCGGCACCGGCAAGAAGGTCCGCCTGGAGAAGATCTGGTCCAACAGCGTCTGGTACGGCCGCGTGCGCTGACGTCTGACACCTGATGTCTCATTCGGGCCGGCGCCTCATCGGCGGCGCCGGCCCGTCTCCTTCAGGTGAGAGCCGCCCGGAGGGACGACGTCCCGGTGCGGGGACGGCGAAAAACCGATGCGGGCCCGTGTCGGCGGGTGATAGCCGTCGGGCCATGGACGACCTTGTGACAGCCCGGCTCATCCTGCACCGCCTCACCGTCGCCGAGGCGGAGAACATCGCCGCCGAGGACCCGGAGCTGCTGCCGCACTGGGTACCCGGGTATCCGGAGGACGACGACGTGAAGGCCGCGCGGCGGTTCCTGACGGCGGAACGGGAGGGGCCCGGGCGGCATCCGGGAGCCTACGAGATACGGCGCCGGGAGGACGGGCGCGTGGTCGGCGGGCTGGACTTCCACGGGCCCGCCGACGAGGACGGGGCCGTGACCGTCGGCTACGGGCTGCTGCCCGCCGAGCGCGGGAAGGGGTACGCCTCCGAAGCGCTCCGCGCCGCCCTGGCGTCGGCGCGGACGCGGGGCGTCCGGCGGGTGAAGGGCGACGCCGACCACGACAACGTCCCGTCCCACCGCGTCATGACGGCGGCGGGGATGCGGCTCGCGGGGGAAGACGAGCGGGTGAGGTTCTACGAGACCGACTGGGAGCCGGAGCGTCTTCAGGCGGCGTCCACGTAGACCCAGGCGCCGTTCTCCCGGACGAAGCGGCTCAGCTCGTGCTGCGCGTCCTCCTGTCCCCGCACCACGCAGTGGGCGCGGAACTCCACCGTGCCCTCCTGGTGGAACGCGGTGCCCGCCGAGGTCGCCAGGATCTCCAGGCCCGTCCAGCGGACCTTCGGGTCGAGGTCGAGGGACGGCGGGCGGGTGGCGGAGTGCCAGGTGCGGAGGAGGTACGCGGCGTCGCCCACGACGAAGGCGCTGTAGCGGGAGCGCATGAGGCGTTCGGCGGTGGGGGCTTGCTTCGCGCCTTCGTGGAAGGCGCCGCAGCAGTCGCCGTAGGCGGCGGGGAGGCCGCAGGGGCAGGGGGTGGTGGGGGTGATGGTGTTTCGGGGCACGTGATGCATTGTGCCCCGGCGGGGAGGGTGCCCCGGTCCCGCCCCTTCCCGTTTCTTGCGGGGGCCAGCCCCCGCGCCCGCGGAGCCGCGACAAGGGGGTCCGGGGCGCAGCCCTGGAGGAAACGGGAAGGGGCGGGACCGGGGCACCCTCCCGGCCGAACGCCCCGCCGGCCCCGGCAAGAATGGCCGACCGCGTCAAGAGAGCAGGTCAGAGCGGGTGCGGGCCGCAGCGGAAGCGCCCCGCCCCGTCCCGGCGAGCGGTTGCGGGGCCCCGCGCCGCGGCACACCGTGGGCCTCGTCCCCATGAGGGACGTTCCTGGAGGGAGTTGCCCGCATGCGCATCAGCAGAACGACCACCATCGCCCTAGCGGCCTGCTGCTCGCTGGTCCTGGCCGTCGCCGGGCCGGCCCTCGCGGCGGACCCGGCGCCGGAGCGCCCGGCGGCGGAGACGGTGGATACGGCGGAGAGGGCGGAAACGGTGCCCGCCTCGGACACCGCCGACCGGCTGACCACGGTCGGAAGCCTGGGCGACGTCCTCTCGCTGGGCGCCCGGATCGGCAAGGAGCTCCAGGCGGCCAAGCCGGACCTCGCCAAGCTGCGGGAGATGCAGCGGCAGCTCACGGAGCAGGCCGCGCGGCTGCGCGCCTCCGTCAAGGCGCATGTCCCACAGCCCCAGCCGGGTCAGCCGGGAACCGCCCAGCGGGACCTCGCCGCGGACATCCAGAAAGTGGTGGACCAGCTCATCAAGGATGTCAACCAGGCCCTGGTGGACCTGGCCGCGGCCAACGTCCTCGGCCTCGCCGCCGACGTGACCAAGATCCTCGGCGACCTCCAGCAGCTCCTCGGCGTCCTGCTGTCGGCACTCGGCGCACCCGCCGCCGCCCCCGCCACCGCGGCCCCCGCGTCCTAGACGGCCGGCGAGCACGCGGGCGGGCCGGCCGTACCGCGTAGGCTGCGGCGCATGCGCATCCCCGCCTCCCGAGAACTGACCGAACTGCCCTACGCCCACCGCCTGGAGCCGTTCACGGGCCCGATGGAACGGGGCGGCAGTTACGAGAGCGTCCACTTCGACGGCTCCGTCTTCGAGGAGGCGCAGGGCGGCAGCTCCCTCTTCAGCGAGGCGGCGTTCTCCTCGGCGGTCTTCGAGCGCGGCGGCTTCCGGCGCTCCCGGTTCGACGACGTGTGGCTGCACGCCGTCCGCGTGGTCGGCACCAACCTGGCGGACACCACCTGGCTGGACGCCGAGTTCACCGCCGGCGTCCTGGCCGGCACCGAGATGCACGGCGCCGAGCTGCGCCGCGTCGTCTTCCACCAGTGCAAGCTCGACTCGGTCAACCTGCGCGCGGCCACCCTGCGCGAAGTGGTGTTCGTCGACTGCCTGCTGCGGGACGTGGACTTCGGCGGGGCGACGCTGACCGACGTCCGCTTCCCCGGCTCCACCCTGGACCGCGCCCGCTTCGAACGGGCCCGACTGGCCCAGGTGGACCTGCGCGACGCCGTCGCCCTGGGCATCACCGCCGGGCTGGGCGACCTGGGCGGCGCGACGATCAGCACGCCGCAGCTCTTCGATCTGGCCCCGGCCCTGGCCCGGCACATCGGACTCACCGTGAAAGACGACTGATTCGGCCACCCCCCAACACACCCGGAGAAGGCGACGAACCCGGGCAACCCGCCCTCCGGCGGACCCCGCACACCGGCCTGCGCTACCGTCGCCCGGTGCGCAGACGACCGCTCGCCGCCGCCCTGCTCGCCGCCGCCGTTCTGCTGACGGCCTGCGAGTCGGGCTCCGACTCCGGGCCCGACGACCGTGGGAACCCCCGTTCCCCACGGTCCGCCGGTCCGCGCGAGGAGACCCGCCGCGACGGCGCCGAGCTCCTCCACCGCCCCGGCGGCCGGGCCAGCGCCCAGAACCCCGCCTTCTCGCCGGACGGCTCGTCCCTCCTCTTCACGGTCTTCCACGACGGCTACAACGCCGGCGCCGCCGCCCTGCGCACCCTCCCCCTCGGCGGCGCCCGGCGGCAGGCGGCCCCCCGGACGCTGCTGGACGAGTCCGACCGCGCCGCCGTCAACCTGCCGGGTACGAGCTGGAACCCGTCCGCCGGCGTCACCTTCGCCTCCGACCGCGCGGGCCGCGACGAGGTGTGGGTGCTGCGCCCCGGCGGCCGCCCCGAGCGGGTGACGGAACACGACGGCGACACCGGCTACCTGGAACCCAGCTTCTCCCCGGACGGCCGCTGGATCGCCTTTCAGGAGAGCAAGGAGAGCCAGAAGAGCACCGAGCGCGAGGACGGCTCCGGCGGCGACGGCTCCCTCTGGAAGGTCCGGCGCGACGGCACCGGACGCACCCGGCTCGTCGACGGACCGGGCACGCACACGGACAACCGGCAGCCCAACTGGTCACCCGCCGGCGACCGGCTGGTCTTCCAGCGCCGCCGGCAGGGCAGCGACGAGTGGCGCCTGTACGTCATGGACGCGGACGGCGGCGGGCTCCGCGAGCTGCCCGTCCAGGGGGACGGCGAGCACACCGACCCCAGCTGGTCGCCCGACGGGAAGTGGGTGGTGTTCTCCTCCACCGCCGGCGGGCTGGAGCTGCCGCAGATCTTCGCGGTCCCGGTGACGGGCGGCCGGCCGGTCCGCGTCACCCGCCACGACTCCTCGTACGACGGCGCCCCGAGCTGGTCGCCGGACGGGAAGTGGATCGCGTTCGAGTCCCATCCGGGCGGCGAGGACCGGCCGTCCGCCCTGTGGCGCGTCCCCGCGCCGCGCGGCTGAGCCGCGCCACCGCCTGGTGGGGCGGGCCCGGCCCGCCATCCCGTGCGCCGAGGCCCGCCGACGCCGGCGGGGCGGTCCCGTAAGACCCGGATCCTGAACGCGGGGATGGGGCTGGGCATGTCGACTCCTCCTGCAGGGAGCGGACCGGCCGGTGCCGGGCCGCGGGGCCGTTCCGGCGTACCGGCGGCACTCGCGCCGAGGCCGGGCGCGGTGCCGCCGGTACACCGGACCCGCGGCCCGGCACCGGACGAGCGGGGAGCACGGGACGTACCGGCGAGGCGGAACGTCCCGGCACAGCGGGCCGTACAGGTACAGCGGGCCGTACAGGTACAGCGGGACGTACGGGGAAAGCGGAACCAGCATCCCCCGCCGGCGCGCCGCGAGGGAGGGCAGGACTCGCCCTGGCAGCGGGGTTGGCACCGCGCCCGAGGCCAGGGAAAGTGGCCGGTTGCCGCCTCTTCCGCGACCCCGCCGCGTGCGCAGAATGCGGGAGTGGACGCCAAGATCGCCCTCCGGGACTTCCTCGTCTCCCGCCGCACCCGGCTGCACCCCGGCGACGTGGGCCTGCCCGCGCACGGCCCGCGCCGGGTGCCCGGCCTGCGCCGCGAGGAGGTGGCCGCTCTCGCCGCGGTGAGCGTCGACCACTACATCCGGCTGGAGCGCGGCAACGCGTCCCTGGTCTCCGACGCCGTGCTGCACGCCGTCGCCGACGCGCTGCGGCTCAGCCCCGGCGAGCGGCGGTACCTGCGCGACCTGGCGCGGCCGGAGCGCCACGAACCGGCGCCCGCCGGGCCGGCCCCCGCGGAGGGCCCCGAACCGCAGGCCGCGCCCCGGGTGCGGGCCAGCGTCCGCCGGCTGCTCGACACCCTGGACGGCAGCCCCGCCTACCTCGTCGGCCGCGACGGCGCCATCCTCGCCTGGAATCGGCTGGCGACCCGGGTGTTCGTCGACTTCGCCGAGTTCCCGGCGGAACGGCGGACCATCGGCTGGATCGTCTTCACCGACCCGCGGGCCCGGACGCTCTACCTCGACTGGGAGTCCAAGGCTCGCGAGACGGTGGCCTACCTGCGCTCGGTGACCGGCCGGTGGCCCTACGACCGGGACCTCGCCCGGCACGTCGCCGAACTCCGCGCCGCCAGCCCCGACTTCGACCGGATCTGGACCGAGCTGCCGGTCCTCGACACCACCCACGCCACCTGCCGGCTCCGCGGCCCGGCGGCCGGGACGACGCTGGAGCTCTCCTGGGAGACCTTCCAGCTCACCGACAACCCCGAGGAGATCATGGTGGCGTACACCGCGGCGGAGGGCTCGCCCACCGCCGCGGTGCTGCGCGAACTGGCCCGGGCAGACCGCCCGTCAGGCCATGGTGACGGTCAGCAGTGAGTACTGCGCCACCGTGAGCGCGACCGTGGCCGTCGTCCCGGACGTCGTCCAGGTCACCGGCTGCGGCGCGGGCGAGGCCGCGTCCGGGGAGCTCACCGCGGCGGCCGTCACCCGCTTGCCCTCCGGCACGGCGACGGTCACGGAGCAGGCCGCCGGTTTCACACCGAAGGCGGCCGGCTTGTCGTCGAAGCAGGTGAAGTTGACCAGTTGGACCACCGTGTCGTCACCGAGCCTGCTCAGCTCCAGGTGGACGCGCCGGTCGCCGCTGTACGTGACCGCCGGCGGGGCCGCCGCGAGCACCGGCGCCAGGAGCGGTCCGGGGTCGGCCTGCCCGGTGGCCGACAGGAACGTCCGGCCGGGCAGGTCCTTGACGTAGTGGCAGGTCCCGGCGCCGAAACGGTTCTCCCGAGTGGCCGGGAGCGGGTCCCGCTTCCGGAACCCCAGCACGTCGGCCAGGGCGAACTCGTCCCGCGCCGCGCCCAGTTCGGTGAGCGCGGTCGGCGCCGGACCGGTGATCACCGCCGTGCCGCCGGCCGCCACCCAGCCGCGCAGCACCTCCGCCTCGGCGTCCGAGACGGCCTGGAGGTTGGGCAGCATCAGCACTTTGAAGCGGGACAGGTCCGCCGCCGTCACCCCCTGGCTCGGCACGGTGTCGAACGGCACGTGCCCGTACACCAGGGCCTTGACCGTGCCCCGGAACTCGCCGAGCCACGGCATCGTGGCGCAGCTGTCCTCCGGGGTGCCCTCGCTCCACCACTCCTTGACCCCGGACGGCTTCTTGGCGTTGACGTACATGCCGGTGCCGACCGAGGGGCTGACGTAGTCCCGGGAGGCGGTGGAGTGGTAGACGCCCACCTCGGCGGCCGGGACGGCGTCGTAGAGCCGCTGCTGGTGCGCCGCCACGAACCCGTACATCCGGGTGCGCATCCTCGCGTCGGTGGTGGCGTTCTTGAACGGGCTCTTCACCTCGTACGGGTTGCAGCCGGCCGCCAGCAGCTCGGCCATCACCAGCGAGGCGTCGTCGGCCTTCCACCCGTATGAGAACGCCCAGGCCGGCTTGGCGCCGCTGGCCGCGCGGGCGTACTTGTACATGGAGATCAGACAGGTCCAGTCGGACGCGGTGGCGTGCCGCATGCCGTCGTAGTTGCCGAGGATGTCCACCTCCCAGGCGTGGCTGACGCCCTCGGCCTGCCGCAGGTACGCGCCGTCCAGGCCGATGGAGGTGGCGTACTGGTAGTCCATGCTCACCGTCTCGACGAAGGTGACCAGGTCCTTGTTGGCCGACTTGCCCGCGGCGGCGATGTCGAGCTGCCACTGGAGCAGGTTGCGGTGGCGCCACTCGACGAACCGGCGGAACGTGGTGTCCCCGAAGTCCGCCTTCTTCGGCAGCGGCAGCCCGGTGTCGGCCTTGAAGGCCGCCGCCGCCCAGGGCGAGGCGTCGCACCAGCTCGCCTTGCCGTCGAAGTAGATGGGCACGTCCGGCCAGATCGCGTCCAGGCCCGAGCCGGCCAGCGCCTTGACCCGCGTCAGGTAGTAGTCGCGCCACGGCGAGTTGGGACTGAGCCAGCAGCTCTCGTCGCCCGGGTCCACCCAGACGACGAGGCTGCCGTAGAAGACGTTCGGCTGCCCGTCCAGGGAGAGCTGCACCCACTCCTTGCCCCGGTCGTCCTTGTAGAACGAGCGGCCCTTCTCGCCGCCGACGCTGATCAGCTCCAGCGACGGGTAGTACATGACCACCCGGATCCCCGCGGCGTGGGCCTGCTCGGTGAACCGGCCGACCTGCTTGACGTGGAAGTCGAAGTCGGCCTGGGTCAGCCAGTTCGACAGGATGGTGTCCAGCTCGATCACGCTGACGTTCTGCGCCTTGAGGGCGTTGATCACGGGCTTCATGTCGCGGACGGGATCGGCGTCCTCGTCGAAGGTGCCGTCCGCGACCCGGGCGTACCGCGCCCACTCGGGGAACACGCCCTGGCGCACGGCCGGCGCGGCCCACGGCGCGGAGTCCACCCTCATCGGCGCGCCCGGCCCGGTCGCCGCCGACGCCGTCCCCGGCAGCGCGTGCGCCGCCGCCCAGGCCGCGCCCCCGGCGCCCAGCCCCGCCCGTAACAGTCCTCTACGGCTCATGCCCCGCATGCGATGCACGTTCCCCCCTGGTGTCTCGGGAATGGCCGGCCGGTCGGTCCGACGATGCGCACCGGTCCGACGGTGCGAAAGGGCCGCGGGCGCCGGATGGCACCCGGGCCCGTCGGCCGGTTCGGATGGTCAGGCAGTGCCCAGAGATTCTGTCGGGAAAGCGGCCGGGAGGAAGGCCCTTGCGAGAGGCGGGACGCCGGGAGGGAAGGTTTTCGGACGCGCGGCGGTGACGGGTGGGACGCCCGGGTATGCGGCGGCATGCGGAAAAAGTTCGGAGTCGCGCTGCCGGCGGTCCCCGACCGCCCCTGAGCGCCGGGACGTTCGCCTTCGTGCCGCAACGCCCGCCCCGCGCCGTCGTTGACACGGCGTGACGTCGACGTGGTCGTGGAACGGGGAGTGGTCGCGGTGACCGGATCCGGAACGGCGCGGCGGGCGGTCGTCCTCGCCGCCTCGCTGCTCCTCCTGCTCGGCCCGTCGGCCGCGGACCCCGCCGGGGCGGCCCCGGCCGGCGCCGTACCGCGCGCACTCCACTGCGCCGGGCCGCCGGCCGGCTGCGTGGACGAGGCGACCGGCGTGCTCCGCCGGCTCCGCGACGGCCTCGGCTGCGACCACCGGGCACCCTTCGCCGCCGTCTACACGCGGCTGGAGGAGTCGCTGGGGGCGGCCGTGCGCGCGGGCGCGTTCGAGGAACCCGCCTGGGCGGCCGGCAGCCTCAACACCGGCTTCCTCAACCGCTATCTGGCCGCCTACCACGCGGACCGGGCCGGCCGCCCGGTCCCGGCCGCCTGGCGCGCCGCCTTCGACGCCGCCCGCGCGGGCGACCTCAACGGCGGCCAGGACGTGCTGCTCGCCGCGAACGCCCACATCCAGCGCGACATGCCGTACGTCCTGGCCGCGCTCGGCCCGAGCGACGCGCGCGAACCGGACTACGAGCGCGTCCAGGCCGTCCTCGACCGTGCCTACCAGCCCGCCGTCGAGGACGTCGCCCGGCGCTACGACCCCCTCCTCGCCCTCGGCGACGCCCGCTGGAACCCGATCGCCCGGCCCACCGCGCACGAGCTGTTCCACCTGTGGCGCGCGACCGCCTGGGAGCACGCCCGCCGGCTGGCCGCCGCCGGAAGCCCCGCCGCCCGGCGGCGGGCCGAGGACGCGATCGAGTCGAACGCCGCGCGCTGGGCGGTGCTGCTGGGCGTCCCCGGCCTCCCGGGGTACCGGGCGGGGCGCGACGCCTACTGCCGGACGCACGGGGGCGGGAGACGGTAGCGGCGGGCCGTCAGCCGGGGGAGAGGTGCGGCCGAGCAGCGGCAGCAGGCGGTCCCAGTGGCGCCGCAGCCCGGAGGGGTCGAAGGCGTCGGCCCTGCCGTCCGACGTGGGAATCGTCAGCGCCGTGGTGGTCGGGGCGCGTCGTCGCTCCCCTGAGTCGTCGGTCACCGGGGCGGGGTGGGAAGCGCCCGGTGCGGGGCCCACCGGGGGTTCTGTTCACCGGTGCCCGTTTCCATTTCCGTGCCCGTCTCCGTTTCCGGCCCGTTCCGCGTCCGCCGCGCGGACGAGGGTGTCCGCCACCCCGGACGGCAGGTCCAGGTGGGCGCTCAGCCAGGCCGCGTCGCGACCGTGCCGGGCGAGGACCCAGGCCGCGCAGAGCCGGTTCTCGGCCATCGGGTCCGACGCCGGGAGGGCGGGGCGCAGGGCGGCGAGCGGGCAGCTCCGGCGGGTGGCGGCGTCGAACAGGGCGTCGCCCGGCACCGGGGAGCGGCGGCCGCGGCCCACGCGGTGGCCCACCCGGCGGCCGTGGCACAGGACGCCGGCCGTCACGGCGACCGCGGTGAGGGCGGCCCCGAGGGCGACCGTGGCCAGCGGCCAGTCGGCCACCGGCGTCAGCCGGAGGGCCAGCGCCTCCAGCACCACCAGGGCGGCGACGAAGAGCGCGGCCGTACCGTCGCGGAGGTGCGGGCGGGGGCCGCCCGAGGCGTGCCGTACGGCCTTGCCGGTGCCGACGACTGGTGTCCTGATCCTCGTCATGGACTCTCCTCCGTTCCTTGCCCTGACGCCCACGCTAGGCGGCGGCCCGCCCGCCGGGCCCCGGCCGGCCGGGGGAGAGGGCGGGGGATCCGTCCGTCCCCCGGCCGGAGGGCGTAGGCCGGTCCTAGGACCCGGGCCCTTCTGCCCGGGGCCGGGGTCCGGGCCGCCCTCCCCGTCCGACGGCGGATGATCTCGCGGGCCGCGGCGCGTAGGGTCGGACCCGGTCGTTGAAGAGGCGACTACCGCTATACGCACCGAGCACGTACGACAGCGGACCCCCACGGTCCGGAAGGGTGGAGTCATGACCTCGTCGAGGACCGGCCAGGAATGGCACGGCGACCTGCTGGACCTGGACGCCTATCTGGAGCGGACCGGGTACGCGGGCGAGCGCCGGCCCACCCGGGAGGCGCTGCGGGCGCTGCACCGGGCACACGTCACGTCGATCCCGTTCGAGAACTTCGACGTGATCCTCGGGGTCCCGATCCAGCTGGACGTGGAGTCGGTCCAGGAGAAGCTGGTGCGGCGGCGCCGCGGCGGTTACTGCTTCGAGCACGTCGTCCTGTTCGCCGCCGCGCTCGAAAGACTCGGCTTCCGCTTCACCGGTCTGCTGGGCCGGGTCACGCTCGGTGCGGGCAAGCTGCTCCCCGCCACCCACGCCCTGCTGGCCGTCGAGGCCGAGGACGACGGGCGGACGTGGCTCTGCGACGTCGGCTTCGGGTCCGGTCCCCTGGAGCCGATCGAGCTGGCCGACGGCGTGGAAGCGGACTTCGAGGGCCGGCGGTTCCGGGTGGAACGGCGCCCGGGGGAGCGGGGGATCGACGACTGGTGGCTGCACGAGCACCGCTCCGACGGCTGGCTCGACCGCCACACCTTCACCCTGGCCCCGCACCACACCATCGACTACGTCGTCGGCAACCACTACGTCTCCACCCACCCCCGCTCCCCGTTCGTCCGGCGCCCCTTCGCCCAGCGGTTCGCCGCCGACCGGCTGATCGTGCTCGACGCCGCCGCCGTGACCACCGTCCGCACGGACGGCTCCCGCACCGAGCGCAAGGTGGAGGCCGACGGGTTCGGGGCGTGCCTCGCCGAGGAGTTCGGCATCACCCTGCCCGCGGAGGACGTCGCGCGTCTCGCCGCCCGGCTCGACACGGCCTGACCCTTCAGGGCCCCGCGGTCAGGAAGTCGAGCACCAGCGGGCTCGTTTCCGCCCGGAACTCCTCGAAGTAGGCGTGGCGGCCGCCTCGGACGAGGTGCGTCCGGGCGTCCGGGATCCGGCCGGCGAGGAGGTGCGCGTTCTCGGTGGGGTTGAAGAGGTCGTCGGTGCCGTGGACGACGAGGGTGGGCGCGGTGACGCGCGGCAGGGCGTCCCAGGTGTCATGCCGCGCGCTGGCCAGGCGGTGCCGCCGCCGCGCGTGGCCCGGCATGGCCGGGTCCCCGAGAACGGCGTACGGGCCGGGGTGCGCGGCCCGCCAGCCGGGGGTGTACATCAGGTCCAGCAGCGTCCGTTCGACCGCCGCCGGGTCCGGATCGGCCAGGGCCGTGCGGACCGCCTCGCCGGCCGCCACGCCCCGGACGCCGGGGGACGTACAGCCCAGCACCAGCCGGCGCACCCGGTGCGGATGCCGGATCGCCACCCACTGCGCGACCCGGCCGCCCATCGACGTCCCGTAGACGTCCGCCCGCCCGATGCCCAGGTCGTCGAGGACCGCCGCGACGTCGTCGGCGAACTCCTCGGTGCTGTAAGGGCGTTCGGGCTTGTCGCTGTCGCCGGTGCCCCGGTGGTCGAGGGTGATGGTGCTGCGGGCCGGGTGGAAGTCGGAGCGGACGGCGTCCCACCAGTGGTGGGAGTTGGCCTGCCCGGCGAGCAGGACGAGGGGGGCTCCGGAGCCCCGCACCTGGTAGGCGATCCGGGTTCCGTCGGCGGTGATGGCGTGCGGCATGGGGACAGTCGATCATGCGCGGGCGGCGGCTCCGCGCCGGGGGCGGGGGTCCGGTCTCACGGACCGTCCGGTCTCACGAATCCTCCGGTCTCACGGACCGTCCGGTCTCACGGACCCGCTGGCCTCACGGACCGTCCGGAAGCGGACCCTTCGGAAGTGAACTCTCCGGAAGTGAACCTTCCGGAAGCGGATCCTCCGGCCCGGGGCCGGACGCGTCCGCGATCAGGTGATCGACGACGTCGGTGAGGCTGCGGCGGACCCGGTACGCGGCGCGCTGCCGGTCCGCGCCGTTGCCGTGGGCGCGCAGCCGCGCCCAGCCGGCGCGGATCGCCGCCATGTCGTCGCGGCGCAGCACGTCGGGGCGGAGGCCGGCCAGGAAGCGCTCCACGAGCGCAGTGGCGGGGACGAGCCGTCCGGTCTCCAAGTCGACGCCCGCACCGGAGAGTCCGTCGCGCGCCGCACGCCAGTACGCGGCGCGGAGGAGTTCGTCCGACGGCCGGAGCGGGGGCTTCCCGGCCTCGATGTCGGCCAGGGCCGTGGCGGCCGCCGCCCTGACGAGCGCCGCCAGCAGGACGGTGTCCGCGGCGGAGGACGCGGCGTCGGCGGCCCTGATCTCCAGCGTCGGCACGTGGTGCGAGGGCCTGATGTCCCAGTACAGGCCGGAGCGGTCCATGATCGCCCCGGTCGCGGCGAGCTCCGCGACGAGGTCCTCGAAGTGGGCCCGGGACGCGAGGTACGGCGGCGGGCCGGCGGCCGGCCAGCGGGCCCACGTCATCGTGCGCCAGCCCGCGTAACCGGTGTCGCGCCCTTGCCAGAAGGGGGAGTTGGCCGCCAGCGCGATCAGGACGGGCAGCCGGGCACGGAGGTGGTTGGACACGCGGAGGGCAAGGTCCGGGTCGGGGATGCCGAGGTGCACATGGCAGGCGCAGACGTTCTGTTCGTCGTCCAGGGCGCCGAACTCCGCGACGCTCCGCGCGTAACGCGCCCCGTCGCTGAACACCGTCGGCCCCGGCTGTGCCGCCACGGGCGTACCGCTGGAGACGACGGCCAGCCCGTGGCGCGCGGCCGCCCGGGCCACCGTGCTGCGCAGCGACCGGATCTCGTCGGCGAATCCGGCGAGGTCGCGGTGCGGTTCCGTGCGCACCTCGACCTGGTAGCGCGTGAGTTCGTGCGTGACCCGCCCGCCGAGCTCCGCGGCGGCCTCGGCCACCACCTTCTCCGCGTCCGGCCGCAGCCGCCGGGAGACCGGGTCGACGAGCAGGTACTCCTCCTCGGCCCCCAGGGTCAGGGATCCGGGGCCCCGGTCGGCGCGCGGCGCGCCCTCGGCGGAACCCGGCGCGCGGTGCTCTTCCGGAAGTGCCGCCCACCACCCTCTACTGGTCATGTAGTCATGATGTCACCCTTGGTGAGCGCGGGTTCCAGGAGTGAGCCAAGGTCGAACAGGCGCCGGCTCCGGCCGTCGGCGGTGGCCTCCCGGGTGCCATGGGGCGCCGGGAGGCGCCATCGGCGCCGTGGTGCCGCCGGAACACGGCTGGTTCTGGGCCATTCCGCTCCGCGACGGGGCGGCGGGGCGACGGGTGCACGGGCGGGACGCCGGACGCCCGGTGCCCCGCTCAGCGTTCCGCCGCCACGGGAGCCGGGCCCGTCGGCGCCTCGTCCGGCCCGCGGACCGGCGCGTCCATGTGCGGCCTGCCGTTCGGGACCGGTGCGGCGCGGCCGTCCGCCGGGGTCGGGTGGACGACGAGGACCGGGCAGCGGGCGTGCCGGAGGCAGTGCCGGCTGACCGAGCCGTGCAGGACGCGGTGGAGCGGGCCGTGTTCGCCGGTGCCGATGACGAGGAGGGCGCCGGGGTCGCGGGCCAGGGCCACGAGCGCGGGGCCGGGGGCGGCGCGCACCGTGCGCGGGCGGAGGACCGTGCCCGGCGGGGCCGGGCCGAACGCCGCCTCGCACGTCTCCCGCACCACCGTCGCCGCCGCGCGCTCCCAGTGCGCGCGCACGTCGGCCGGGGCGGGGCTGACCGCGTCGGCCGCCTCGCCGCCGGGCGGTGCCCAGGCGTACACCGGGCAGAGGACCGCGCCGTGCCGGGCCGCCTCCCGGGCGCCCTGCCGGAGGGCCGCCACGCTGCCCGCGGAACCGTCCACTCCGACGACGACCCGCTCGATCGCCCGTGTCTCCCGATCCGTCTCCGTGGCCATGCCGCTCGCTCCTTCCGCTCTTCCGTCGCTTCCCCTCCAGGCTGCGGGACGCCTCGCCCGCCCGGGATCCGTCGGACGGACGGCGGGGCGGGGGAGCCGGGGGTCCCCCGATCGGCGGCCGGCCGGCTGGAGCGGCCGACGGGCGGCACCCCGCTTATCGTGGACGAAAGGGGCAGTCCGGGCCTCGGAGGTGTGGCCCGGACGGCGGCGACCGCGAGCACGGAAGTGGTGGCGAGCCCATGGAGTCCGATTCCGGTACACAGGTGACGGTGGTGGTCGCCGACGACCACCCGGTCTACCGCGAGGGCATCACCCGCGGCCTCCGGCTCGACGGCCGGATCGACGTGGTCGCCGAGGTGGGCGACGGGCCCGCCGCCCTCGACGCCGTCCGCCGGCTGGAACCGCGGGTGGCGCTGATCGACTACCGGCTCCCCGGCCTGGACGGCCTCGCCGTGCTGCACGCCATCGTCCGCGACCGGCTGCCCACCCGCGCCCTCCTGCTGTCCGCGACCACCGACGGCGCGGTCGTCTACCGGGCGGTCCGGGAGGGCGCCGCGGGCTATCTCGCCAAGGACGCCAAGCGCTCCGAGATCGTGGACGCCGTCCTGAAGGTAGCCCGCGGCGGGCAGGTCGTCTCCGAGGACCTCTCCGGCGGCCTGGTCGACCAGATCCGGCTGCGCGCCGACCGCGACGAGACGGTCCTCTCCGACCGCGAACGGCAGGTGCTCAGGGGCTTCGCGGAGGGCAAGAGCATCCCGCAGCTCGCCGGCGAGCTCTACCTGGGGGCGAGCACCGTCAAGACGCACACCCAACGGCTCTACGAGAAGCTCGGGGTGTCCGACCGCGCCGCCGCCGTCGCCGAGGCGATGCGCCGGGGCCTCCTCGAATGACCGGCGACCACCCGCGCCGGGCCGCCGCCCCCGCGCCGGGCGAAAGGGCTCCCGCGACGGGCAAGAGGGCGGACCGCTGGGCGGTCCTCGCGGTGCTGTGCGCCAGCCTGCTGCTGGTGGCCATGGACGCCACCATCCTCAACGTCGCCCTGCCGTCGCTCGTCGACCATCTGCACCCCGGCCCCCTCGCGCAACTCTGGATCATCGACATCTACGGCCTGGTCCTCGGCGGGCTGCTGGTCACCAGCGGCGCGGTCGGCGACCGCTTCGGCCGCAAACGGCTGTTCCTGACCGGTTTCGTCCTCTTCGGCCTCGCCTCCGTGGTCGCCGCCACGGCGGACAGCTCCTGGCAGCTCATCCTCGGCCGCGTGCTGCTGGGCTTCGGCGGCGCCATGGTGATGCCGTCGACCCTGTCGCTGATCCGGGCGGTCTTCACCGACGACCACGAGCGGGCGCTCGCCATCGGCATCTGGGCGGCGGTGGCCGGCGCGGGCGCCTGCCTCGGGCCGCTCATCGGCGGGTTCCTCGTCGAACGGTACGGCTGGTCGGCGGCGTTCTGGGTGAACGTCCCCATCGTCGTCGTGACGGTGGCGGCGGGCCTGCGCCTGCTCCCCGAGTACCGCGCGCCCCAGCACGGGCCGCTCGACCGGCTCGGCGCCCTGCTCTCCGTCGCCGGCGTCGTGGCCCTCGCCTGGGGCGTCAAACACGTCGCCAAGGGCAGCCTCGCCCCGGCCGACATCGGGGTGCTCCTTCTGGGCGTGCTGCTGCTCGCCCTCTTCGCCCGGCGGCAGCTCGCCTCCCACGATCCGCTGCTGGACGTACGGCTGTTCCGGAACGGCCCCTTCCTGGCCGCCGCGCTGGCCACCCTGCTCGCCATGCTCGCGATCGGCGCCGCGCTGTTCCTGATCTCGCTGTGGCTCCAGTACGTCCACGGCTACTCGCCGTCGCAGGCCGGGCTGCGCACGCTGCCGTCGGCCGGGGCCATGCTCGCGGGCTCGCTCGCGTCGCCCTGGGTCATGCACCGCGCCGGCGTCCGCACGGTCCTCGCCGCCGGCCTCGGCGCGCTGGTCGCGGGCTTCCTGCTGCTCGCCCTGACCCCCGTGCCCAACGAGTACCCGGTCGTCGCCGGGGTCCTGGCCCTGCTCGGCCTCGGCGACGGGCTGGCGATGACCGCGGCGGCCGCCGTCCTGGTCTCCGCCGTGCCGCCGCACCGCGCCGGGCAGGCGGGCGCCGTCTCCGAGACCGCCTACGAACTCGGCGTCGGCCTGGGCGTGGCCCTCCTCGGCAGCATCCACGGCGCCGTCTTCACCGGGCACATGACCGGACTGCCGCTCCGCGGCGCCGACCTGGACGAGGCCCGCGGCTCGGTCGGCGGCGCCGCGGACGTCGCCCGGCGCACCGGCGGCGAGACCGGCCGGCGGATCCTGGACGCGGCGCACACCGCCTTCGACGACGCGCTGACCACGACCGCGTACGTGTCCGCCGGCATCGTGGCGGCCGTCACCGTCCTGACGGTGTGGCTGGTACCGCGCGGGTTCAAGGTCACGGGCGGGCACTGACCGGGGAAGTGGCGGAACGCCGGGGAGAGGGAGCCATGGAGATCACACTCGACTACGACACGCTGGGGACGCGGCTGCGCCGCATCGGCACCGCCGAGATCACCTACGCCAAGTGGACCGGCCACCCGAACCGCGTCGGCCCCTGGGAGCTCGACTACGACACCATGGGCACCCGCCTCCGCCACGTCGGCACCGCCGAGATCGCCTACACCAAGTGGACCGGCCGGCCCACCGCCGTCGGCACCTGGGAGCTGACCTACGACAAGCTCAACAGCAGGCTCCGGCGCATCGGCCCGTACACCCTCGACTACGACCAACTCGGCAGCCGGGTACGGACGGTGGGCCCCCTGGAAATCTCCTACGACAAGCTCGGCAGCCGGGCGCACGTGGTGCGGCTGGAGGACGCCGACGGGGACGCGCTCCCCGGCGATCTGCTGCTCGCCCTGTTCCTCGTCCTGTACTGGCGGACGCAGCAGGCGCAGCGCAGCGGCAACCGCTGACGTCCACACGGCGAGCCCACCGCACCGATGTGCGGGACATCCGATCACCTGCCGACCGGTCCGGTCGTCGGATAGGCCCTCAGGCCGGCGGCGCTTGCGGCCCGGCGGCTTGCCTCGCAGACCGGGGCAGGACACCTCCACCTACCGCGACCGGCCCGGGTTCCCCGAGCGCCGCACGTGCGAGCGCGTCGTCCGCAGCCGGTCGGCGCGGGCGGCCGCCCCCGCCGACCGTTCCGGAACGTGGCACACCCGGCGTGCCCGGCCACGGGCGACCGACACCGGCCGCCGCGGCGTCAGCAGACCGGCCGCGGCTCGGCCGGCAGCAGCGTCTTGCGCGGGACGGGCGACGACAGCACCACCGACGTCGTCGTCCGCCCGAACGCCGAGACGCGCTCCAGCACTTCCTCCAGATGCCCGGTGTCCACCACGGCGACCTTCAGCATCCAGCAGTCCTCGCCGACGACGTGATGCGCCTCCAGCACCTCCGGGCGGTCCGTGAGCACGGTGACCGCCGGGTGGCGCAGCGTGTAACCGGGGTACGGGTTCACGCGGACGAACGCCTGGACCCCGTACCCCAGCCGGGCCGGCGACACCTCGGCCGCGTATCCGGTGATCACCCCGCCGCCCTCCAGCCGGCGGACCCGCTCGGCGACCGCGGCCGGGCTCAGCCGCACCCGCCGGCCCAGTTCGCTGAGGGTGATCCGGCCCTCGGCCTGGAGCAGGCCGATCAGGCGCCGGTCGACCGCGTCGAAAGCCGCCGACGAATCCTTGGCCGCGCCGCGCGGATACCGAGGTTCTTTCGGCAGGACGGCCGGATCTCCCATGACTCCCCCTTCAGGAAACGGTCCGTCACGGTAACACTGGTCCGCGTCGGAAAACGGGCGGGGAACGGGCGGGGAATCCGCCCCGGACCGGCCCCGGAACGGGAGGACTTCGGCCATGCCACACGACGGTGTACCGCGAGACGTCTGCGTCATCGGCGGGAATCGCTATTTCGGAAAACGGCTGATTTCCCGGCTGCTCGACGCGGGCGCTTCGGTCACCGTCGTGAACCGCGGCTCCGCCGCACCCCCGCCCGGCGCCGCCCACGTCATCGCCGACCGCGACGACGAGGCGGCCCTGCGGACGGCCCTCGGCGACCGCACCTTCGACGTCGTCCTCGACCAGGTCTGCTACACGCCCGTCCAGGCGGACATCGCCCGCCGCGTCTTCACCGGCCGCACCCGGCGCTATGTGATGACCTCGACGATCGAGGTGTACGACGGTGTGGCCGACGCCTCGGACCTCCTGCCGGAGACCGCCTTCGACGCCGCCTCCCGGCCGGTGGACCGCGCCCCGGCGGAGCCGTGGAGCTACGGCGAGGGCAAGCGCCAGGCCGAGGCCGTGTTCGCGGCCGACCCCGCCTTCCCGTCCGTCGCCGTGCGCACGGCCCATGTGCTGGGCGGCGCCGACGACTTCACCGGACGCCTCGCGCACTACGCCGACCGCATCCGGACGGGCGCCCCGATCGCCGTCCCGCCGGCCGTCCATCCGTCGACGTTCATTCACGTCGACGAAATAGCGGACTTCCTTTTCTGGACGGCCGGACAGGAATTCACCGGACCCGTGAACGCCTGCTCGCACGGGCTCGTCGACGCCGCCGAGCTGTGCCGGCTGCTCGCCGAACGCATTCCCGGCGGGCGCGCGGTCCTGAAGGCCGCGCCCGAGGGCCCGTACTCGCCCTTCGCCTTCGACCGCTTCTACGCCATGGACAACTCCCGGGCCACCGCGCTCGGATTCGCTTTCCGCGACACCGCCGCATGGCTGCCCGACGTCGTCGCCGCGGCCGCCACCGCACCCCACGCCATCCAGGGAGACCACTGACATGCGCCACCGCCCACTCGGCGACGTCCGCGTCGGAGCGATCGGCTACGGGGCGATGCCCCTGTCCATCGAGGGCCGCCCCGACGAGGCCCGTGCCGTCGCCACCGTGCACGCCGCGCTCGACGCCGGCATCACCCTGATCGACACGGCCGACTCCTATCACACCCCCGACGGCGAACCCGGCCACAACGAACTGCTCATCGCCCGTGCCCTCGCCACGTACGGCGGCGACCGCGACGCCGTCCTCGTCGCCACCAAGGGCGGCCGGGGCCGCACCCCCGACGGCGGCTGGACGGTCGACGGCGACCCGCGCCGCCTCAAGCGCGTCTGCGAGGAGTCGCTGCGCCGCCTCGGCACCGAGGCGATCGGCCTCTACCAGCTCCACAAGCCCGACCCTGACGTGCCGTTCGCCGACTCCCTCGGCGCCCTCCGCGAGCTCCTCGACGCGGGCACCGTCCGCCTCGCCGGCATCTCCAACGTCGACACGGCACAGATCCGGCTGGCCCGCGACATCCTGGGCGACCGGCTGGTCTCCGTACAGAACCGCTACTCGCCCGCCGTCCGGGACAGCGCGCCGGAACTGCGCCTCTGCGCCGACCTGGGCATCGCCTTCCTCCCGTGGAGCCCTCTCGGCGGCATCTCCCGCAGCTCCCTCGACGGCACCTCCGGCGTCGCCGCGGACGACGCCCACGCCGCCTTCCACACCGTCGCCGCCGAACGCGGCGTCAGCCCCCAACGGGTCTGCCTCGCCTGGCTGCTGGCCGCCTCCCCGACGGTCGTCCCCATCCCCGGCGCCACCCGCCCGCAGACCGTCCGCGACTCGGCGGCGGCGGCCGACCTCGTCCTGACGGAGGAGGAACTGGCGCGGCTGGGCGCGCACGGGGTGTGACCGCTCCGGGGGCCGGCGCGGTGCCCGGGACGCAGCGCGGAACCGGCCCGCCTCACCCCTCGTCGGCCTCCCGGGCGGCCGCCTCGTTGGCGCGGTCGATCTCGGCCATGTGCTCCTCCGCCCAGGTCCGCAGCCCCGCGAGCGCGACTTCCAGGGACAGCCCGAGTCCGGTGAGCCGGTAGAAGACCCGCGGCGGCACAGCCGGTTCGACCCGGCGTGACACCAGGCCGTCGCGGGTCAGGTTCCGCAGCGTCACGGACAGCATCTTCTGCGAGACGCCGGGCATCCGGCGTCTCAGGTCCGCGAAGCGCACCTCGTCCGGCGCCGCGTCGGCGAGCGTCTTGACGGCCATGGACGTCCACTTCGTACCGATGCGGTCGAGCAACCGCCGCGTCGGGCACTGCGGATCGAACAGATCGCCGCGCCCCCCGCGACCGGCGGCCCGGGCTCCCCGGGTGGTCACCTGGAGCTCACCACCTTCCCTGAAAGTGCCGTCTAGGAAGCGGCCGAGCGGTTACCTATCGTTCTCTGGTCACCAATCGTAACCGCACAGGGAGCCGTCATGCCCGCCACCACCGCACACCACCTGCGCCGCGTCACGACGAACGGCGTCCGGCTCAACGTCGCGATCGCCGGGGACGGACCCGCGGTCCTCCTGCTGCACGGCTTCCCGCACACCTGGCGGGTCTGGAGCGGCATCATGGACCGACTGGCCGGGCACTACCGGGTCATCGCCCCCGACCTGCGAGGCTTCGGCGCCAGTGCGCGTGCCGTCGACGGGTACGACGCGGGTACCCTCGCCGCCGACGCCGAAGGGCTGCTCGACGCGCTCGGCGAGCCCTCGGCGGCGGTGGTCGGCATCGACGCGGGCACCGCCCCCGCCGTCCTGCTCGCGCTGCGCCGGCCCGACCTCGTCCGGCGCCTGGTCGTGATGGAGGCCCTGCTCGGCCGCCTGCCCGGAGCGGAGCACGTCGCCGCGGGCGGTGTCCCGTGGTGGTTCGGCTTCCACGCCGTTCCCGGCCTCGCCGAGACCGTCCTGACGGGCAACGAGGCCCCGTACATCGACTGGTTCCTCGACTCGGGAACGCTCGGGCGCGGAGTCCCCGACGACATCCGGACGGCCTTCGTCCACGCGTACACCGGGGCCGAGGCCCTGCGCTGTGCGTTCTCCTACTACCGGGCCCTGCCCACCAGCGCGCGGCAGATCGAGGACGCCGTCGCGACGGCCCGGCTGACCATGCCCACCATGGCCGTCGGCTCCCACCCCGTCGGCACCGGGCTCGAACGCCAACTCCGGCCCTTCGCCGACGACCTCGTCGGACACCACCTCCGGGACTGCGGGCACATCATCCCCCTCGACCGCCCCGACGCGTTGTCCGCGCTTCTCGCCCCCTTCCTCTCCGCCGACCTGCCCATGTGACCGAGCCCAGGTGACCGAGGCGGGACCGAAGGACCGGCCACCGGATCGATCGCCCGTGGCTCTCAGTGTCTGTGAGCTCGTGATCACTTCACTCGCCTCCCGCAGGTGCCACCTGCGGGAGGAGTAGTCCACCGTTGACGCCGTTGGTTGCCGACATCGCCGTTCCTCCGCACTGGCGGAACGGAAGCCGAGCACCGGCCCGGGCACCATCAACGGCGACCGGGCTTCGTCCTTTCAGAGGAGCGTCGTGACCAGTGACCCGATCGACCAGCGTACGGACACCGGCCTCGACCGCGACCTGAAGGCAGTCGGCGAGGCCCTGGACCGTTCCGACGCCGAAGCGGCGTTCAAGGAGCGCTCGCAGACGCCTGGTTCACCGATCGCGGTTCACGCTCTCGCAGGAGGCGGTGATCCAAGTATTGGACCTGCCGTTTCCCCCCGGCGGGTTGTCGATCCGCTTGAGGCCAGGGCGTACACAGGTATAGCGGTGGGCGACGGCGCCTTGGTAGTCCCGCAACTCGATGGTGATGAACGCCGGCTTCCAGAACATCCCGTTCCCCTTGAGCCACTGGTCAACATCGTCCTGAGGAGGGTTGAGTCCCCGGAGGAAGCTGATTTCATGGTCCCTGCCAGAGACCTGCTGAACCCACTCCGCGGGGCGACCGGCGACGTTGACAAAGAAATTGTGCGCGGTCAGTGCGTCACCGGGGAGGAGGCCGCCGTCGTCGAGGGCCGAGGGGGCCGAGGCCGTCTGCTGGGGGGCCGCGTCGGCGGGGCTCACGGCGAGACCGCATGCTGCGGCAGCGATCGCCATGGCGGCAGTCGCCTTGCCGAGGCGGCGGAGTGCGGTGCTGTGATGCGACATGGTGCTCCATTCCGATCATGAGCCTGGGAAATGTCATCCCATCCCCGGAGAGCGGCGATTGTCACCATAGGGGCCGGAATTTGGCTTGATCCGCTCGAAAGCGAGTACTGATCACGGCCGTACCCGCGCCAAGCCGACCCCGCCGAAGCGGACTCATGTGGAACGTCCCGTTGGGTGCAATGACCTGGGCCCTCCAGAGGCTGTCACATTCCGGGTCACGCGATCGTGTCTCACGTACTCGTCCTCTGAAGAACCGCGTGGGGGAGCGGGCCCGGCCGTGGTGGCCGGGCCCGCATCCGTGCCGGAGGCTGCGGTGGCAGAGGCGGGTGTGCCGGGGGTGCGGAACGTTCCGCCCGGGCCCGCCATGGGCTTGGTGACCATCCATGGGAGCGGCCTGGAACATCAGATCCGTGTGGCCGGGGCCAGCCTGGGCTGCCACCCCCACGAGGCGCGCGCCAAGCTGCCCCCACCGGGCTCCCGACCGGCCCGCCCGCGGCCGCCGGCGAACCTGCCTGGTCCATGGCCGTCGACGACGGTCACCAACCGCGGCGTCAACACGGCGTTGCCCGGCGGGGGCGGCTGTCCGCAGGAACGGCCGGCCCGGCTCTCACTGGTGCCTCACAGACCGAGGTAGAACCGCACGGTGGTGCCGTCGTCACCGGTGTACAGCCGCACGAGGTCCGACACGTAGTGGACCAGCATCAGCCCCCGCCCACCGAGCTGCCCGGGCTCCGGCGGCCTGCGGCCGGCGAGGGGATCGGTCAGCCGTCCGGCGTCGCGGACCTCGCACACGACCTGTCCCGCCTCGGACCAGACCGCCAGTGTTCCCCGGCCGCCGCCGTGGATCACGCTGTTGGTCGTCAGCTCGGCGACGGCCAGCTCCGCGTCCATCAGCCGCTGGCCCGCCAGCCCCCACCGCGCCGCCTCGGCGACGGCGAACGTCCGGACGGCGGACAGCTCCTCGGCACCGAAGGAGAAGACCGCGGCGTGCGGCACGGCCGGCAGTTCCTCGTTGTACCGGGCGACGACCGCCTCCCAGTCGTAGGCGGCGCTGACCCGGGTACGGCCGCCGGTGATGACGGTGGGGTGGGTGACCCGCGCGTCGGCCAGGACGTCCTCGTCCAGCCGCGCCTCGTCGTAGGGACACAGGATCGTCACCGCCCTGCCCGCGAACGCGGCGTTGATCAACGCCTCGTGCTGCGCGCACGCCGGGTACTCCACCGCGCTGCGTCCCGCCCAGATCGGCTCGCCGATGATCCGCACCCGTCCGGTGGGGTGGGCGTCGGCGAATCCCCGCAGCACGCGCGGGATGATCCGGCCGGGGTTGCGCCCGGCCTCGGTCATGTCCAGGAACAGCAGGCCCTCGCCGTCCGCCCCCAGTCCCGTCCTGATCAGTTCCAGGTTGGGGCCGGGGACGGCGACCGCCACCGGTTCACCCGCGGCCAGTCCCTCACGCACGAAGGAGAGCGTCTGCTCGGTGTACTCCTCCTCCGTGCGGTAGAACAGCGCCGGGTGCTCGAACGCCTCATCGACGGCCGCCGTGCTCATCGCGGTACCACCTCGATCCGCCGCAGTCCCGGCCAGAACATCTCCAGCACCCGTGGCACGTGGGGTGGCGGGTGCTCCACCACGATCCTTCCGGCGGGCAGGCGCAGGGCCGTGACCGCGAGCGCCGTCACCCCGCCCACGTCGAGGAACTCCGCCCCTGACAGCTCCACATACGACACGTCGCCGTGCCGCCGGGCCAGCTCGGTCAGGGCCGCCTCCCAGGACGGGCGGGTGACCACGCTGATCTCGCCTCTGGCGCGAATACCGGGGCGGCCGGGCAACGGGCCCACCTCCAATGCGGCCCGCACGGGCCCCGCCGGGCCACCGGGCCCGCCCACCGCGTGTGGGGTTTCCACCCTCGGTCTCCTTACGACGTCCGCCGGCCGCCTGCCGTCCCCCGGCCCCGACACGGCGCGGGCGAAGGGGAAGGTCCCCTCACCCAGGGAGTCTATGCAGCGGCCCACCGGACGGAACGGCCGCCCCGGAACCGGACGGGGAACGACCGCGGGCCGGCCGACGGAAATGGGGTGCGGACCCCGGCATACGATCGCCTGATTCCGTCCGAAAAGGAGTGCCTTCCGGTGAACGCCGTCGTCCCCTCACCCCGCACCGTCGGCGGCCTGCTGCCGGTGGAATGCCTGTCCCGCGTAGAGGACGGTGAGCGGCTGCACGCCCTGCTGTGGCGGGCGGGTCCCGGGTGGCGGATGGTCAGCAGCGCGGTGCTCGGCGGCGGCATCGGCGAACGGTCCTGGGTCCTCAACTCCCAGGTGCCGCACGGCTACCGGCGCACCGACCCGGACCGGCACCTCGCCGCCCTGGCCACCGGGGCGGGCGTGCGCGGGCCGGGCGTGGGTCTGCTCACGGCCGCGGACGTCCGGGCCCACGGCCACGCGCGCGACGGCGGGGCCGAGGCAGTCGTCACCGCGGGGCTCGGAGTGCGTGGCTGGGCCGCCTCACCCGCCGACGGCACGGCCGCGGCCCCCCGGCCCGGCACCATCAACATCGTCCTCGCCGTCCCGGCCCCGCTGACCGACGCGGCACTGGTCAACGCCGTGGCCACGGCCACCGAGGCCAAGGTGCAGGCCCTGCTCGACGCCGGCTTCGACTGCTCCGGCACCCCCACCGACGCGGTCTGCGTCGCCGCGCACGCTCCGCGCCCCGGCGAGGAGCCCCACGCCTTCGCCGGCCCCCGCTCCCTGTGGGGCTCCCGCCTCGCCCGAGCCGTCCACACCGCCGTCCGGGACGCGGCCGGGGCGCACTGACACCGGGCCATTGCCCATGTCCGCCCTCGCTGCTGGTGGTGCCGGGGCGTCCGTCGGACCACCCCCGCACGTGCGGGGAAGACACTTCCTGACCTGCAGCTTCTCACACGCCCCACCCCGATTTCCTTCACATGCTGCTCGCGGTCCGAGTAGGGCCGGCGCGCCGGTCTCTGGGCCGAGCGTCAGGCGACCGCAGCCGCCCGTCGAGGAGGAGACGCCGCGCGTGCCTCGAAAGCACAGCTCCCTGTCCCTGCTCGTTGGGGGCCGGGGTGCCGCCCTGACTCGTCGATTGCTGCTCGGGCCCATCGCTGATGGTCCTGGCCGGGAGCGTTCCTGGACTCCGCGGCCTGGTCGCGCGAGGCGGCAAGCCCGTCGCGGGTCTGGTGGGGAGACAGGTCGGTCGCGCGGACGAGCTGGCGTTCCGCAGCCGCCGCTCCGCCCGCCACTGCCGTGAACGACACGCCGACGAGCAGAACACCGCCTCCGGTCGGACCCCCGGCCGCAGCCGTTCGCCACGCACCCGGCAGACCCTCTCCCCGGCCCGCCCCGCGTTCTCCGGCACGGGCCCAGCGTAGGCCGCCTACCCGCCCCGGGCCGGGGATGGAAAACAGCCACTCACCTCACATCACGGCATCGGTGCGCAGCGGGCCGGCGGTGATGTGGACGGTGCGGATCCGCCCGCCGTCGTCAAGGCGGTACAGGTGCATGAACGGAGCCCGTACGACGGTTCCCGGGTCGGTCTTCTTCGCCATGGTGGCCTCCCCTCGCAGGAACAGGACGCCGTCGGGAGCCTCCCAGCACTCCAGGACGGTGTGATCGATGTGCAAGGGTCCGTCGATCGTGACGAAGAACGCTTTGATGGCCTCGGCGCCCACCACGTGGGCAGTGCCGAAGAACATCTCGGTGTCGTCGGTCATCCGCGCGAAGCCCGCGCCGAAATCGAGGGCGTCGATCTCGCGCAGGAGTTGTCCGACCCATCGCGGCACCGGGACGGGGGCGGCGGGCTGCGTCATCGTTCTTCTCCTTCCTCCGAACCCTCCGATCCTCTCGCACCGCCGGATGAGGCGGCGGTGCGGGTCGCGAGGAAGGCGTCGTTCACCGTGCGTCTCGGCACCCGCCGGCCGCACCCCGTCCGCGTGCCGCGTCTCAGCGGCGCAGATCCTCCCACGTCACCACTGGACTCCCCGCCCGCAGGCCGAAGTCCAGGGCCGGGTCCCGGACGGGCCACTTGAGGCGAAGCCAGCCGGGTACGGTGGCGAGGATGCCGTCGTCGCCGGCCAGGTGCCAGAAGGTGTTGGAGTCGCGCCGGGCGAAGTACGGGCAGAACAGGGAGACGACCAGGGTGACGCGGCGGCCCCGCGTCACGGGTGTCACCGCGTGGAAGATGCGGCTGCCGTGGAGGAAGAGCGCCGCGCCGCGGGCCCCGCAGTCCGCCTCGCGGATGCGCGGATCGTCGGCGGCCACGTCGTCGAACTCGCCGGTGCGGCCCTGGAAGTAGGTGAACCGGCCGCCCTCGTAGTCGGCGCCGTCGCTGAGCTGGATCGTGAAGACGTAGTCCATGCCGTCCCGGTGCCACCGGACGATCTCCGGACGGCCGCGGCCCTCGAAGTAGTTGATCTGCGCGGTCGGCAGCCGCAGCGGGTGCGGGATCAGCGGGACGCCGGCGATCCGTGAGCAGGCGAGCAGGAAACCGCGGTCGCGGATCATGTTGTGGAGGAACGGCGACACGAGGTCGGCGCCGCGCAGCCGGCGGGTGGCGATGAACCGGCTGGAGCCGGCGGCCGGTTCCAGCCGGTCGCACACCTCGGCGAGCCGGTCCAGCCCCTCCGCCGTGAGGACGCGGAACGGGCCGACGAGCGCGGTGTCGTCCACCGTGTCGCCGTGGCGGGCGAGTTCGCGGCTCGCGTAGCCGAACTCCTGGAGCGTGACGCGCGGCCCGTCCGTGTCCGGGACGACGAACTCGCCGCGCCAGCGCGGCTCCCCGGGCATCCCCGGTGGCCGGCGCGGTCGGCGGGCGCGGACCGCGTGGAAGAACTGGTCGACACCCGTCGCCGTCCGGGGAAGGTTGAGAACGCCGTCCTCGCCGCGCCGTGTCCGGACCATCGCCATGAGTCATCCCTCCCGACGGACAGCGCCCCGGCGCGTCGACGGCCCGCCGCTCGGAACGTTTCGTTCCGGCGGGCCGGGCGCCGGCCGCGGCCAGTATCCACCGGCCGGGGGCCCGGCGGGCAAGGACGCGATCCCGCCACCCCGTTCAGCCGCGGGCCGCCACCTGCCCGGCGACCCACCGGGCCTGCCGGGTCACCGTCCGCAGGTGGTTGGCGAACGGGATGCGGACGTGTGTGCCGGTCCCGGCCAGCCAGACGCGCTCCGGCGGTGCGCCGGGGGCCCGGCGCACCCGCAGGTCCGCCTCCAAGCGGTCGACGACGTTGCCGACGGGGTCGCCGGGGGCGAGGAGGAGCTCCGTACCGTCCGCCCGCCAGCTCACCTCCGGCGGCTGGAAGCCGGTCGCGTTGACGACGTGGTCGTAGGTCTCGGGCGGGCCGGAGCCCGGCGCGGACACTCGCCACACCCCGTCCGCGAAGGCGACGGATTCCGGGTATGAGGGGGCCACCCGCAGCGCGCCCGACGCGCAATGCTCCAGCAGGCGGCGGGCGTTGACGACCGTGAGTGCGGTCAGGTAGCGGCCGGTGAACCAGTCGAAGCGCCGCATCAGCGATAGCGTACGCTCGGCCGGCAGGCCGTCGGCGAAGGCGGTCAGCGCCTCGATCACGGCCACCGCCACCCCGGGCCACAGGCACACCCCCGCCTCGGCCAGCGCCGTCTCCTCCGCCAGGCGCCGGACGGGATCGGCGGCCAGGGACGTCTGCGCGCGCAGCGGGCGGTCGCCCAGCAGCCGGACGGCCTCCACCACGCAGCGCGTCAACCGCCGCTCCAGCAGCGGGTCGTCCGGGTCCAGCCGGGCCATCCGCTCCAGCGGCGGGAAGTCCCGGGGCGGGGCGTGCAGCGAGAGCCGTACCGCGGGCAGGGACCCGGACGGCGAGGTCAGCGTGGTCCGGTGGCCGTCCCGGCACAGCAGCAGCGCGGCGTCCACCGCGGACTGCCGCGAACCGAGCACGAGGACGCGCCGCCGCCCGGTACCGAGCGCGGCGCGCAGCCGGGCGGAGGGGTACGGGCTGTCCACGTAGCGGGAGTGACCGGTGAACGCGGCGAACCCCCGTGGCACGCGCGGCCGGTGCACCCCGGTGGCCAGGACGACGTCGTCGGCCACGAGCTCCGCACCGTCGTCCAGCCGCAGCCGGGGAGGGCCGCCGGTGAGCCCCACGGACAGGGCACGGCACGGGATATGACGTACCGTCACACCCGCTCGCTCGGCCGTGTCCCGGGCGTCCGCCCAGCGGTCCGCGCAGTACGCGGCCATGGCGGCGCGGGGCACGCAGGTGTCGTGGGCGCCCGTCCAGCCCCGGGCGCGGAGGTGGGCGACGAAGTCGTCCGGCCGGTCGGGCAGCAGGGAATTGACGTCCGCGGCGCTGTTGCACATCAGCAGGGGGTCGTCGTCCCCGAAGGCGAGTCCCCAGCCGGGCGGCGACGGGTCCACCACCAGCACCGATCCGACGGGCCTGCCGCCCGCGCGCGGCAGGGCCGCCACCAGATGAGCGAACACGCTCGTCCCGGCGGCCCCCGCCCCCACGATCGCCACCGTGCGGCCGTCGCCGTCGCCGTCGCCGCCGCTGGCGTCGTCCCGTCGCGTCACGTCCGTACCCGCCTTCCCGCGAGCGTCCCCGCCCGCCCTCCGGAATCCGACACTCCCCGGATTACGCCCAGAGCATGCGGGGGTTCCGCCCGGCCCCCGGCACGGGCAGGGTCACGATCATGAGACTGCTGATACTCGGAGGAACGGAATTCGTCGGCCGCGCCCTGACGGACGAGGCCCTGGCCCGCGGCTGGGAGGTGACGGTCTTCCACCGCGGCCGGCACCCGGCGCCGCCCGGTGCGACGGTGCTGCACGGCGACCGCCGGGCGGAGGGCGGCCTGGCGGCGCTGGAGCGCGGCGCGTGGGACCTGGTCGCCGACACCTGGTCGGGCGCGCCCTCGGCGGTCCGCGACACCGCCCGGCTGCTGGCCGGCCGGGCCGAGGGCTACGCCTACATCTCCAGCCGCTCCGTCCACCGGCACCCCTGCCCGGCCGGCCTCGCGGAGGACGGCCCGCTGGTGGACGGCTCCCCGGACGCCGGCGAGGTCCCGTACCCGGAGGCCAAACGCGGCGGGGAACTGGCGGCGTGCGGCGCCTTCGGCGACCGGGCGCTGCTGGCCAGGGCCGGGCTGGTCCTCGGCCCGGGGGAGAACATCGGCCGGCTGCCCTGGTGGCTGCTGCGCGTCGCGCGCGGCGGCCGCGTCCTGGCCCCCGGCCCGGCCGCGTCGCCGATCCAGTACATCGACGCCCGTGATCTGGCGGCCTGGACCCTGGACGCCGCCGCGCGCGGCCTCGGCGGCCCCTACAACCTCGTCAGCCCACCCGGCCACACCACCATGGGCGAACTCCTGGAAACCTGCGTCCGCGTCACCGGCTCCGACGCCGAACTGTGCTGGACGGACCCCGAACCGATCCTCGCGGCAGGGGTCGCCCCCTGGACCGACCTGCCGATCTGGCTGCCGCCGGGCGAGGACCACACCACGATCTTCGCGGCCGGGGTCGGCAAGGCCCTGGCCGCCGGACTGCGCTGCCGGCCCGTCGAGGAGACCGTCGCCGACACCTGGACCTGGCTGGAGTCCCTGGGCGGCGTACCGCCGCTGCGCCCGGACCGCCCGCCGGTCGGCCTGGACCCGGAGACGGAGGCGAAGCTGCTGGGGGACTGAACTCCCGTCCCGCGCCGTCGCGCCCTGCCCGGGGCCCGACGACTCCGCGGGTGTCCTTCCTCGCCGTCGTCGCTCCCCGGTCCGGCCCAAGAGCACGCCGAGGCGTGAACCGCCGGAGCCGCCGGAGGCATCGCGGCGGGCATCGGCTCGGGGGAGGTGGGGCGGGCCGGGCGGCGGGGTCCGTGGGGCGCGGCGGTCGACGTCGGCGAGACGCTCCCGGGCGGGAGGCCGCGACCGTGGCGGGACGGTGCGTGGCGGTGGGTGCGGGAGTGGTGAGCGCGGGAACGGTGGCAACCGCCGTAGGAACGGCCGTCGTTGCCGCCACCGTGGTGGTCGCTGATGCGATGAAGCGTGTCACGGCGGGAAGCTGCTCCTCGGCCGGTGCGCGGCGCGGTGCGGGACGTCGCGGCGCACGATGTGCCAGGTGTGCAGCCGGCCGGCCAGCCAGTGCGGGAGGCCGGTGCGGTTGCCGGCCCCCCGCTCCGACGGGCGCGGGCAGGCGGCAGCGGTGCCATGTCTCGGATGGTGAATTTCTCAGGGGTACACGCGGCGCGCCGCGCACTCGTGGACCGCCCTGGTCCAGGCGGCGAGGGCCGGCGTGCGGGACGTCGTCTCGCTCAGGTTCCGCCACAGGTCCGCGCTGCTCCAGCGGGTGAACCAGCGGTGGGCCGTGGGCACGCTGACCCCGAACGAGGACGGGAGCTGCTGCCACGCGCAGCCGCTGGTGACCACGTAGACGACGGCGACCATGACCCTGCGCGCGTCGGCCGGGGCCCTGCCACCGCCCTGGGGCCTCGGCGGCATGTCCGGCAGGAGCGGACGCGCCGCTTCCCACATCTCGTCGGGGACCAGGCGCTGAGCGAGTGCCTCCATTCGCGTGATCGTACGCACTCGTGACGGCCCTGCGCCGATCCGCCAAACGAGACATGGGCTCATGTGCGCGGGCGAGCCCCGCGGACCTATCGTCGGCCGCCCGCCGACGACTTGGGCACCAGCCAAGGAGGAGAACCCATGACCATTCTCGTGACCGGCGCGACCGGAAAGGTCGGCCGCGTCCTGGTCGACCGGCTGCTGGAGGCCGGACGGCGCGTACGGGCCCTGACCAGGAAGCCGGAAGAAGCCCGGCTGCCCGCTGCCGTCGAGGTGGCGGCGGGCAGCCTCACCGAGCTCGCGGGAGTCGCCGCGGCGCTCGACGGGGTGGACGCCGTTTACTACATGTCCGGGATGCTCGACCCGCGGCACGCGGTACGGCAGGCCCGCGCCTTCGTGGAACTCGCCACGCACGCCGGGGTCAGGCGGATCGTCGACCTGTCCGGCCTCGCCGTGACCGTGCGCCGGCGGGGCAGCTACGAGACGCTGCGCGACGTCGAGGAGGTCATCGAAGCCTCCGGCCTGCCGTGGACGCATGTGCGGCCCGGCGAGTTCGCCGGCAACAAGCTGGACATGTGGGGCCCGTCGATCCGCGCGGAGAACACGGTGCGCAGCGCGTTCCCCGCCGCGCTCGGCGTCCCCGTCCACGAGGCGGACATCGCCGAAGTGGCCGCCGCCGCGCTCCTTTCGGACGGCCACGCCGGGCGCGCGTACTCGCTCAGCGGGCCCCAGCGCCTCACACAGCGGGAACAAGCCGCGGCCATCGAGCGGGGGTTGGGCAGACCGCTGCGTTTCGAGACGGTGACGTACGGCCAGGCCCGCGCCGCGTACATCGAGGCCGGAATGGCGTGGGACATCGCCGAGTACCTGCTCGGATACCAGGCCGAGTACGCGCAGGAGCCGCCCGAGGTCCGGCCCGACGTCGAACGGGTCCTGGGCAGGCCGGGCCGCACGCTGGCCCAGTGGGCCGCGGATCACGCGTCCGACCTTGCCGAGGACCCCATGCGGTAGGAGTGGTAGGAGCAGGAGGGAGGGGGAAGCGGCCGGCGCGGTCACGGCCTGACCCGGAGGCGATGTGCCGTCCCCCCGCCGGCCCTTCGCCGGCAGGCCCCTCCGGCCGCGGCGGCGACCGCCGGGCGCCGGCCGCCCCGCCGGTCGAGTCATCCCGTGCATGCGGAGACGGCCGACCGCATCGCGGACGCGTCCACTTAAGGGCCGCCGGGGAGGCGGAGCAGCCCGGCCATGGTTTCGGCGTGCGATGCGGCGACGGCGACGGCGACGGTCCGGGCGGCGCCGGCCCCTTGCCGCCGGCGGAATGCATCCCGGACACGGTCCCCTGCGCGCGCCGGGTCGACGGCGGGCCGCGCGCCGCTCTCGCTCCCGCTCCCGCCTCGCGAACATGCGGCGTCTCCTCCCCGACGGCGCTCGACCGTACCGCGCCGACCGGCTATGCTCGGATCCGAGCATTTGGATCCGAGCAAACGGCATGCCGTGAGAAGCGTGGAGTGAGATGCCCGTCGAAAATCCTGCAGACGAACCGGCCGCGCACACCCCGGCCACGGACACAACCGCCGCAGGCGGACGACCCGCCGGCAAGAGACCCGCCAACCCCCTGGCCCTCGCCGTCCTGGGCCTCCTGCTGGAACAGCCCCTGCACCCGCACGCGATGGCCGCCACCCTGCGCGAGCGCCAGCTCGACCTGACCTTCAAGCTCACCACCGGATCCCTCTACGACACCGTCCGGGCGCTGGCCCGCGACGGCTGGATCGAGGAGGACGGCACCGAGCGGGTGGGCGGCCGCCCCGCGCGCACCGTCTACCGCCACACCCCCGAGGGCCGCACCCGCTTCACCGCCTGGCTCGACGAACTGATCCGCGAACCCGCCCGCGAATTCCCCAAATTCGTGTCCGCCCTCAGCTACCTCGGTGCCCTGGGCCCCCGGCGCGCCGCGGAGGCGCTGCGCGAACGGGCCGCGGCCCTGGAGGCCCGCGTGGCGGCCGACGCGGACGCGTACCGGGCGGCACGGGAAGAGCACCGGGCGCCCCGGCTGTTCGTCATCGAGGCCGAGTACGCCCGCGCGATGGCCGAGGCGGAGCTGCGCTGGGTGCGGGAAACCGCTGACGAGATCGAGCGCGGCGCACTGCCGTGGCCGGGGGAGGACACCGATGCCTGACACTCACACCCACTCGGACGTCCTCGTCGCCGGCGCCGGCCCCGCCGGGCTCATGCTGGCCTGCGAACTCGGCCTGGCCGGCGTCCGGACGACGGTCCTCGAACGGAACCCCGCCCCGCCCGGCTTCTGCCGCGGCTTCAACCTCAACGCCCGCAGCCTCGACCTGCTGGACCACCGCGGCCTGGCGGACCGCTTCCTCGCCGAGGGCCCGACCCTGCCGGCCACGGCGTTCGTCGGGACGGCCGCCCTCGACCTGGCCGCCATGCGCGCCCGCCACCCGTACATCCTGGGCATCCCTCAGACCCGCGTCGAGGAACTGCTGGCCGAGCGGGCCGTGGAACTCGGCGTACGCCTCCTCCGCGGCCACCGGCTCACCGGGTTCGAGGAGGACGACGAGGGGGTCACCGCGGACGTCACGACCCCCGACGGTCCGCTCCGACTGCGCTGCCACTGGCTCGCCGGCTGCGACGGCGGACGCAGCACGGTCCGGAAGGCGGCCGGAATCGCCTTCCCCGGCACCCCTGCCCGCCGCTTCGCCCTGCTCGGTGACGTCGTCCTGGCCGACCCGGGGGCGCTGCCCTTCGGCACGACGGCCGGACCCGGCGGCGGATCCGTGTTCACCATCCCGCGCCCCGGCTACGTCCGTCTGGTGACGGCCGAGCCGGACCCGCCGGAGGACCGCGACGAGCCGGTGACGCACGCCCGCTTCCAGGAGGTACTGGACCGGGCGCTGGGCCGGCACGTCGAGATCGCCGAGGTCCGCTGGCTCACCCGGTTCGGCGACGCCGCACGGCTGGCCGAACGCCTGCGCGCCGGACGGGTGTTGCTCGTGGGTGACGCCGCGCACATCCATCCGCCGGCCGGGGCGGTCGGCGTCAACGCGGCGATCGACGACGCGATGAACCTCGGCTGGAAGCTCGCGCTCGTGGCTCGCGACCTGGCCCCCGAAAGCCTGTTGGACAGCTACCACACCGAACGTCACGCGGCCGGCACCCGCTTGCTGCGCGACACCCGAGCGCAGGCGCTGATCGCCGCCGAAGGGGAGCGGCTGGCGCCCCTGCGCGACCTCCTGGGCGAACTGGCCACGGCGGAGGGCACCGCGGGCCACGTCGCCGAGACGGTCACCGGGGTCAATACCCGCTACCCGGCCCACGATGCGCACGGCCACCCATGGGAGGGCCGGATGCTCCCCGCCGGCGAACTCCTCCCGCCGGCCGCCCGAAGCGGCGGCGGAGTGCTGCTGCTGGACGACGCCGCGCCGGCCGAGGCACCGGCCGCCGTCCGCGAGGCCGCCGCGCCCTGGGCCGGCCGGGTCACGGTCGCCACCGTCCCCTCCGGCCGGCTGCCCGGCACGTACGCGGTCCTGGTCCGCCCGGACGGCCACGTCGGCTGGGTGGCCGGGCCGGGCACGGGGCCGGAAGCGGCCGGGGACGCGGTCCGGTCCGCCTTGGAGCGGTGGTTCGGCCCGCCGGCTCGCCTCCCCGCCGCTCGCTGAACTCGCCGCCCGCCGACGTTTGTTCACGGTGCCGACCGTTCCCTCGGAGAAGGGGGGCGTTGGCATCGGCGGGCAGGGACGAGGGGTGACGGCGGCTCGTGCCGGCACCGCCGGAGCCCGCCGCCCTGTGGAGCAGGAACGATTCTCACGAACCAGTCCCACGGGCTCTTCCGGGTGAAGAAGGGCGACGAGGTCTCCGTCCGGCTCACCGCATGGCGCACCGCGTAGAAACGGCGGGTGGGGAGTGTGCCCACGGCCGCCGACGCCACGACGCCACCGTGCTCCACCGCGAGTCCGGCCGGACCACACCGGACGGCGACGCCGAAACCGTTTTCCGCGCCCAGGCTGACGGAGCGACCGAGGCCGTCGCCCGGAGACGGAGTGCGCCGCCCCTCGTGAAAGGCCATGCCTGCTCGCGGGCGGTGACCCAGTGACGGGTCACCGCCCGAGTGCGGGAGCAGGCAGGAGCGCGGGGCCGCGAAGGGGCCCGCGGATCAGCCGCCCTGGCCCGCGCTCCCGATCGGGCCCACCTTCACCGCCGAGCCGCCCTCGGTGACGGGCAGCGTGGCACCGCCCGGCCAGCGGAGGGTGACCGTGTGCGTCTCGCCGGGCGGGGTCACCAGCAGGCCGGTGACGCGGACGCCGGAGCCGCCCGACTTGTTGACCGGGTAGGAGATGCCGAAGGCCACCGACTGCCCGTTCTTGAGGACGACCCGCGGGGCCTGCTCACCCGTGCGCCGTGCGGACAGCGACCCGGCGGTGGTCTTCAGGTCGACGCCCGCGTACCCGGTGACGGTGCAGTCGTGGCCGCCGTGGTTCTTGAACTCCACCGCGACGGTGCCGTCGGGGTCACCGTCGATGGTGTGGTCCTGCGCCGTGACCGTCAGGTCGGCGGTGCGGCACTTGGCGGTCTTGCCGTTCTCGTGGGAGCCGGCTCCGGCGGCCGTGCCCTTCTCGCCGGAGCCCTTCCCACCGGAGCCGCCGGAACCCTTGCCCGAGGAGTCCTTCCCGCCGCTCTGCTCCGAACCGCCCTGGTCCGAGCCCCCCGACCCCGTACCGCCTCCCTTGGCGGACGACGCGGAGGAGGCGGACGACGGGTCGCTCTGGGCCTTGCCGTCGTCATTCTGACAGGCCGTCAGCGAGAGGCTCGCGGCGACGGCCAGGGCGGCGAAGGTGAGCTTGTGAACACGCATCGTTTCTGCCTCAATCGATCGGGGACGCCGGTCGCTCGGGACGAGTCGGGACGAGTCGGTACGAGCGAGCGTTTCTGATCACCAGGATGCGCCCGATCCGGTGAATCGTTCCGCCCGATCGTTCCCTAGTACATGTCTGTTACATGAGTACATGTCTGTTACAGGGCCGGCCGGGTCTCCTGACACCCCGACAGCTTCCTAATCGCCGTCCGTCAGTCGCTCCAGCAGGCCGATCGCCTCCACCACGACCGCCCGTTCCCTCGCGTCGAAGCGCTCCTCCAGGGCCCGTGCGATCCACCCCTCGCGCACCTCGCGTGCCTCGCCGAGCCGCCGCAGGCCTTCCGGGCTGAGGGAGATGACGATCTGTCGCCGGTCGCTGGGGTGCGGCGTTCGCTCGATCAGGCCCGCTTCCTCCAGGCCGGCCAGCGTGGTGCCCATGGACTGCGGCCGGACGCCCTCGGCGCGGGCCAGCTCCACCGTGGTGGCCGGGCCCCGGCGGTCCAGCCGGCTGAGGACGGCGGACTGGGAGAGGGTCAGGTCCGTACGTTCCCCCGCCGCGCGCAGTCGGCGGGCCAACTGCCCGGTGAGGACGCGGATCCGGGACGCCGTCTCGTGCAGCTCGGAGAGCTCGGGGGCGCCGGCCGGAACGGGGGACTGCTGGTCGTGGGCCTTCACCGGGCCAGCGTACCCGGAGTGCCCGGAGCGTCGGTCCGGGTCCGCCGGGCCCCGGCCGGTCAGCGGCCCCGCCCGCGCAGGGCCCGGTCGCACAGCGTGGCCGGCAGCAGCAGCGCACCGAGGACGGAGAGGACGACGGCCGCCGTGTGCAGCCCGCCGGTCGTCGCGCGGTCGCCGTAGACCAGGCCGATCACGCTGGTGGACGCGACCGCGCCGACGTACTGGGCGGTGCGGAACAGCCCGGCGGCCGTGCCCGTCCCCCCGGCCGGCGCCTGCGCGTACAGCGCGGTCTGGTTTCCCACCGCGTTCAGCCCGTTGGGCAGCCCGAACACGACGCCGACCAGCACCAGCACGGCCATCGGCGTCCCCGGCCCGGTGAACGCCAGCGCCGCCGAGGCCGCCACCATCGCGACCGTGCCGACGAGCAGCGGCCCTCGTGCGGTCGCCCGGCGCGCGCCCGCCCACGAGCACAGCGCCGCCACCGCACACATCGGCAGCATGATCACCCCGGTGAGGGTGGCGGAGTACCCGCGCACCTCCTCCAGCCACTGGGTGTAGCCGTACAGCACGCAGTAGACGACGAGGAACGACGCCCCGTAGCGGACGTAGGTGCGGACCAGCGGCCGGTTCGCCGCCAGCATGCGCAGGTCCAGGAACGGGTGCCGGGCCGCCCGGAGTTCCCAGGCCGCCAGCGCGCCCGCGGCGATGCCGCCGACGGCGAGTAGCGGCCACCGCGGGTGGGTGAGGTCGGTGAGGAAGAACATCAGCGGCAGCAGGGTGCCGGCGAACAGCAGAACACCCGCGGGGTCCAGTTCCGACCACGCGCCGCGCGCCCTTCCCGCGCGCGGCCGGGGCTCGTCCCGGGGCAGCCAGGCCAGGGCGAGGGCCAGGCCGGCCAGCGCGAGCGGGATGTTCACCGCGAAGACCGCCCGCCAGCCGGCCAGCCCGGTGAGCAGCCCGCCCAGCGCCGGGCCGAGTGCCGCGCTGGCGAGGGCGGCGATGGTCAGCGCGCCGAGGGCGCCGGAGGGCGGCCCACCGGGCGCCCGCGCCGACCGTCGACGGATCATCGCCATGGCCGCCGGGTACGCCGCCGACGTGCCCACGCCCGTCAGCACCCGGACGGCGACCAGCTCCCCCAGGGAGCCCGCCACCAGCCCGGCCACCCCCGACAGCCCGACGAGCACCAGCCCCGCCAGGTAGACCCGCCGCGCGCCGAGGTGGTCGGCGACCCGGCCCATCACCGGCTGGGCGACCGCGCTCGCCAGGTAGAGCCCCGCGACCAGCCACACCGTGGCGGCCGGGCCGGCTCCGAAGCTCCGGCCGATGGGGACGAGCGCCGTCGAGATCATGCTGGAGTTGACCGGGTTGAGCATCGAGCCGACCGTCACCGCCGCGACGAACCGGCCGCCGAGCGCCGGGGGCGCGGCCTCCGCGCCGTTGCCCCGTTCCGGTGGCCGGACGGGCCTCCCGGTGTCCCCGCCGGATGTGCGTATGGCGGACCGCACGGCGAATCGCATGGCGAACCTCCCTCCATCCCGGCGCGCGGTGGCGCGCACCGAAGAGAAAGGAAGGTTATCTGTTGATCAGTAAAACTGGCAAGGTTGCCTTATTTGTTTGGAGGCTACTCCCGCCGGACGGCCAACAGCGCCGCGTCGTCCGCCAGTTCCCCGCCCGCGTACGCCAGCAGATCCGCCACCAGGCGGTCCGCCAGCACGCCCGGTGCGTGCTCGGGCAGCGCGGCCAGCCGGCGCTCCAGCGGATAGAACCGGCCCCCCGCGTCCCGCGCCTCCGTCACACCGTCCGTATACAGCAGCAACAGGTCGCCCTTGCCGAAGGCGAAGGCGGCCGACCGGTACGAGCCCTCCGCCAGCTCGCGCAGGGCCAGCGGCGGATCCGCTTCGGCGTCCCCTGTCCCCACCGCGCTCACCCGCCCGTGCCGGCGCACCAGCGGCGGGAGATGGCCGCAGTTCACCAGCTCCACCGTCTCCCCGGAGCGCGGCACGGTCAGCAGCGCGGCGGTCACGAACTCCTCGCCCACCCCGCGCCGCCGCACCGCCGCGTCCAGCCGCCGGGCCACCGCGCCCAGCTCCGGCTCCACCTGCGCGGCCTCCCGGAACGTCCCCAGCACGTCCGCCGCCGTCTCGACCGCGCCCAGCCCCTTGCCCCGGACGTCCCCGATGAGCAGCCGCACGCCGAACGGTGTCGTCAGCACCTCGTACAGATCACCGCCCACCTGCGCGTCCGCCGCGGCCGCCAGATAACGCACCGCGACCCGCAGCCCGTCCACCCGCTCCGGCACCGGCCGCAACAGCGCCTGCTGCGCCGCCGAGGCGACCGAGCGCGACCGCAGCAACTCCCGTTCCCGCGTGGCCACCAGCACCACGTTCGCCGCGCTGATGCAGGTGAGGGCGAGCACCGTGAACGCCGCCGTGAGATGCAGGGTGATGGGCACTTCGGGGTCCGCGAGCGTCAGCGGGGCCACCAGCAGCAGCGCCACCGCCCCGGTCAGCAACGGGACCCGGGCGCGCCGCGTGCCGATGCTGGCCAGCACGGGGGCCGTGCCCAGTACGGGTGAGAACGTCAGCCGGGGGTCCGAGGCGAGGTCGACGCCCACCGCCGCGGCCAGCAGGACGTACGCGGCGACGACGAGCAGGCGCGCCGGCCGCGGAAGGGCCGGGGCCGGGTACGGGCCGACGGGACCGGGGGCTCGCTTCATGGCTGTCTCCACCCTAGGTGCCGCCGGTCCGCCCGCAACCCGGGCGCCCGGGCCCCGGCGGGCCCGCCGATTCCGGTACGCCGAACGGGCTCTGGCGCCCACGGGCGTCGAACCCCCACCACGCGTGGTGCGGTCCGGCGATCCCGCCATGGCCTCCGTAAAAGGGAGGAGCGTCGATGAACCTCGGGAAGGATGCCAAGGCGGCCGTCCTCGCCGCCGCCCCCGGGTGCGCCACGGCCGGCTGGGCGGCACCGTCCTCCTCGGCGATGCCCCCGCCCTCCGCCTTCGCCGTGCCGGCCGCGCGGGCCGTGTCCACCGCCGGCTGCCAGGGACCCTCGTGTTGTCGGTCAGGGCCCGTGACGTACTGGTCCTCGAACACCAGGAGCTCCAGGGCCGTACCGTCGGCCTCCGCCGGAGCCGGGCGTGCGAGGCGGCCTGGGGTGAACTGACGGCGCGGGTTCCGGGGACGACGTCCCCGTCCAGAGCGCGTCGGCGAGACGCGGCGCCGCGCTGTCGCCTCCGGGACCCCCGCCTACTCGCCCATGGTGAACGACCGGACGCTGCGGAGCGGAAGCCGGAAGCGCACCTTGCGCCACTGATCGGCCGACCGGCCGGGCGGTCACCGAGCCGGTGCCCCGACCAGCGCGGAGGAGACCGTCCGCGCGGCGTCCCGCAGCGCTTCTTCGCAGCGCCGCGCCCCCGTACCCTCCGGATCCAGCAGCCGCCGCGGGCCGGTCAGGCACAGCGCCGCCGCGTGCCGGACGCCGTCGGGGCAGGGGATGGACGTGGCCAGCCGGGCCTCTTCCGGGCCGGTCCCCTCCTCGTAGGCGCAGCGGTCGTCGCACGGGCCGGCCAGCACCCGGGCCGGGGCGCTCGTGTGCGGCAGGATGTCTCCGGTCGCCAGCCGCTGCGGCCGGTTGTCCGGCCGGAAGACATGGTGGATGACCTGCGCGCCCTCGGGGTGCGCGACCGCGAGCAGAACGCTCGTGCCGGTGCGGGCGGCGAGGCCGTCGGCCCAGGTCATGGCCGCGGCGCGGACGTCGTTGACGTCCGGCCGGGCCGCGGCCGCCGCGCCGGTGGCGCGGCGGAACGGTTCGCAGGGCCGGCAGGTGCCCGAGCCGGCGTCGTACTCGACCAGCCCCTCCGCGCGCAGTCCGCTGATCACGTCGCCGACGGTGTGGTCCGGCAGACCGAGGGAGGCGGTGAGCCGGCGGAAGGAGACCCCTCGTTCGGGCTCGCGGGCCAGGAGCTCGAGCACGGCGGCGGTGGTGCCGACGGGGGCTCGGTGCCCGGCCGTATGACGGTCCTGGGGTGTATGAGGCGTCTGGGGCATCGGAATTCTCCGTTCCGTGCGGGGGTCGCGGGATCGGCTCCGGTGGTGGGACGGCCGGGAGTCGCCCGGCGCGGCGTCCGCGCCGCCGGGGACCGGGGCCGTCGCGCCACCGGGACCGTCCAGGCTAGGCGGGGGCCGCTCGCGGGCCGGCCCGCCGACCGGGGGACCGGCAGGGGGAACCCGCCGTCCCCCGGCCGGCGGACCGGGGAGCCGCTCAGCGCGCGCGGCGCTCCTTCTCCGGGGCGAACGGGATCCCCGACCGCAGCCCCCGGCAGCCCAGCACCAGCGACTCCCCGAGGAAGCTCACCCCCACCGTCAGCTGGGCCGGCCGCGCCTCCGGGTGCATGCCGCCCCGTGCGGCCAGGAAGCCGTAGGCCGCCATGACGGCCAGGGAGCCGGCCAGTACGAGGAAGGTGCGGCCGGTGTAGCGCTGCCAGAGCACCCCGTCCCGTTCGAAGATCCGCACGGTGGACGCGCGCAGCGCGCCGAGCCCGGCGCCGAGCAGGGCGCCCGGCACCACCCAGGCGTAGTCGGCCGCGGTCACCGCATCCGCCCTGGCCAGCGTCATGATGCCGATCGTCAGCAGGATCACCGGCGGGACCGCCAGGTCCCGCGCGTTGAGCGGTTCGCCCTTCAGTCGCCGGACGACGACGATCACGACGACGACGGCGACGAGGGCTGCGAGCGGCCAGCCGTGCACAGGACCTCCTATTTAGCGCAGCGATGCCAAAAAATGTAGCGCGACTGTGCTACCAAAACAACCGGACCCCGCGTGGCGCCCCGCCGGTCACGCCGTGTATGCATGGACGCACTCTCAGGCGAAGCCCCTCGCGTGTCCGGACGGAAGGAAGAGCTGCGATGACGGTCGGCGACATCCGTGACGACAGGGCCACCGAGGCGACGTGGTCCGTCCCCCTGCTCGTCCTCGCACCCGCCCTGCTCATCCGGATCATGTCCGACCGCTCGGCACCCTGGCTCGCCGCGGCCTGGACGGTCTGGGGGCTGGCCGCCGCGCTGACGGTGGCGGGCTGGGTGAGCGTGGTCCGCGGCGGCATACGGCGGGCCCGGGACTGGGCGACGTGTCTGCTGTTGCACGTGGTTCTGGCGGTGCAGGCCGTGTCGTTGTCCCTCTGACGCGCCCCTCCGGTCCGGCCGTTCGTCCCGCAGGCCGCTGGCATAGAGTCGGGGGCATGGTTGCAGGAGACGAGGGCCCCGTACGCGTCGACAGCTGGATCTGGTCGGTACGGCTCACCAAGACCCGCTCGCTGGCCGCCACGGCCTGCCGGGCCGGACACGTCAAGATCAACGGGGAGCGCGCCAAGCCCGCCCAGCCGCTGAAGACCGGTGACGAGGTACGGCTCTTCCACGCCGGACGGGAGCGGATCGTCGTCGTCTCCCGGCTGGTGCGCAAGCGGGTCGGTGCCCCGGTGGCCGTCGAGTGCTACGTCGACAACAGCCCGCCGGCGCCGCCGCGCGAGGTGATCGCCGCGATGGGCGTGCGGGACCGCGGCGCGGGGCGGCCGACGAAGCGGGAGCGTCGCGAGATGGAGCAGTTGCGGGGCCGTCCTTAGGGGTGCCCCGGTCCCGCCCCTTCGCCGTTTCCCGGGGAGAACCCCGGACCCCCGGCATCGCGGCTTCGCCGCGAGGTCCTCGAATGCCGGGCGGGCTGATATTCAGCCCGCCCGGCGTGACGCCGCCAACGCCAGCCCCGCGAAAGGCAGCAGCGCCACGACGGCCCACCGGGCCCCCGCGTCGCCGGCGAGGTGGAGGGTCAGGGTGACCAGGGCGATGCCGAGGGCCGTGCCCAGCCCCCGGGCCATGTTGATCAGGCCGCCGCCGGTGCCGGCGGAGTGCGTGGGGAGCGCCGCCATCACCGTCGCGTTGTTGGCCGGGGTGTAGACGCCCAGTCCCAGGCCGAGCAGCGCCAGCAGTGGCACCAGGGGGAACGCGGTCAGCGGCAGGACGGCCATCACCGCCAGCGCCGTGAGGCAGACGAGTGCGCCCAGCACACAGCGCACCCGGTCCGACAGCCCGGCCGGCAGCACGCGCTCCGCGCAGGTCGCGGCCAGGGCGAAGCCCGCCGGGAGGGCGGTCAGCACCAGACCGGCCAGGAGCTCCGACGCCCCCGCGGCCGTGAGGGCCGCGGGCACCAGCACCAGCGGTCCGAACAGCACCAGGTAGTCGCACAGCGCTCCCGCGAGCCCCGCCGCGACCGTCCGCGAGCGCAGCAGCGCCGGGTCCAGCAACGGCCGGGGCCGGGAGCGCGAGCGCGACAGGAACGCCCAGCCGGCGACCACCGACAGGACCAGCAGCACGGCCACCGACCAGCCGGGGAACGGCAGCCCGGAGGCGGCGGACAGACCCAGCAGCAGCGCGGTCGTGGAGGCGGCCAGCAGCACCGGGCCCAGCGGGTCGAAGCCGCCGGACGGGGCGCGGCCGCGGGTCCGGGGCAGCAGGTACCGCCCGGCCACCAGCGCGACGACGCCCACCGGCACGTTCACCGCGAACACCCAGCGCCAGCCGACCGCCGACACCAGCGCCCCGCCGATCGTCGGCCCCAGGGCCAGCCCCAGCGCCTGGGCCGCCGCCTGCACGCCCAGCGCCGCCCGCAACCGGCCGCGCGGCGCGCTGGTGGTCACCAGGGCCACGCTGTTCGCCTGCATCATCGCCGCCCCCGCGGCCTGCGCCACCCGCGCCCCGACCAGCACGGCCAGCGACGGTGCCAGCCCGCAGCCGGCCGAGGCCACGGTGAACAGCGCGAACCCGTGCAGGTAGAACAGCTTGCGGCCGTGGACGTCGGCCAGCCGCCCCACCGGCACCAGCAGCGCCACCAACGTCAGCAGATAGGCGAGCGACACCCACTCCACCGCGGCCGTCGAGGCGTGGAACTCGGCGCTCAGACCGCGGTACGTGAGGGTGACCACGCTCGCGTCCAACTGCCCCATGAACGCGCCGAAACACACCGTCGCCACCGCCAGCCGCCAGGCCCCCGGCCGCTCCCGTATCCGCCGCGGCCTCGGCCGCTCCTCGGACAGCACCGCCGGGAGCCGCCGCCGCTGCGGCACCCGCGGGGCGGGACGACCGTCCATGCCTGTTCCTCCTCCGCGCCGCGCCGGCCCTCCCCGGGCGGCGGTGTCCGACCACCTCCGACGCTAGCCCCGCTCCCGCCCCCACCGCGAACGGGGGTTCGGCGGGCGCCTGTCGGACGTACGGCCGCTCGCCCGTCGGACGTACGGCCTCCGGAAAACGCCGCTCCGGCCGCGACCGTCACCGGACCCCCGCCTGGCTCGTTGAGCGGACGGGCGGGTACGGGTCGCCGATGACCGCCCGCCGGCGACGGCACGGCAGGAAGGGCGGGCGATGCGCGACCCCCGCGGCAACCGCGAACCCAGCGGGGGCAGGAACGGGCACCGGGGAACCGACGGCCGGGCGAGACCCGCCCGCGGCCCCGCTCGCAGTCCGGGCCACGCCGCCCGGATCGGCGTCTGCCTGGCCTCGGCCGCCGTCCTCGCGGTCGCCGGCACCGGCTGGCTCGCCGGCCACTGGATCGGCGACGGCCTGACCACCTCCCGGGCGCTCGACGCCCTGCGCGAGAAGGCACCGCGCAAGCTCGACGACTCCGTCAACGTCCTGCTGATCGGCCTCGACAGCCGCAAGGACATGAACGGCCGCGACCTGCCCCGGCAGTTCGTCCAGGACGAACTGCACGCCGGCTCCAGCGCCATCGGCGGCTACAACACCAACACCCTGATCCTGATGCACATCCCGGCCGGCGGCGGCCGTGTCACGGCGTTCTCCATCCCCCGCGACGACTACGTCACGGTCGCCGGCGGACGCGGCGAGCACAAGATCAAGGAGGCGTACGGGATCGCCAAGGCCGAGGCCGAGGACCGGCTGGCCGCCGAGGGCGTCAGGGGCGCCGAGCTGGAGCACCGCAGCCGCGAGGCGGGCCGGGAGACGACCCTCGCGACGGTCCAGGACTTCCTCGGGGTCCCCATCGACCACTTCGCCGAGGTCAACCTGCTCGGCTTCTACGACATCGCCAAGGTGCTGCGGCCGATCCCGGTGTGCCTGCGCCACGCCGTCCACGACCACTACTCCGGCGCGGACTTCCCGGCCGGGCGCCAGGAGCTCGACGCCCGCCAGTCCCTCGCCTTCGTCCGGCAGCGGCACGGCCTGGTCAACGGCGACCTCGACCGCACCCACCGGCAGCAGGCGTTCCTCTCCTCCGTGATGCACAAGCTCACCTCCCAGGGCGCCTGGGGGGACCTGGACAAGCTCGAAGGGCTCCTCGACGTCGTCAAGAAGGACGTCGTCCTCGACGACCAGTGGGACCTCCTCGACTTCGCCCAGCAGGTCCCCAACCTCACCGGCGGCAACGCCGAGTTCCACACCCTGCCCATCGCCGGGTTCGCCAGCCGCAAGGGGGAGGCCGTCAACCTCGTCGACCCCGAGCGGATCCGCGGCATCGTCCGGGCCATGACCGACCACCGGCGGCCCCCCGAGCCCGCCCCCTCCGCCGCTCCCGCCCCCACCCTCCCGGCCGACGCGTCCTCGACCACCGTCGAGGTGCGCAACGCCTCCGGGGTGCCGGGCGCCGCGGCCGCCGAGTCCCGGGCCCTGGCCGCCCTCGGCTACACCCCCGGGCGGATCGCCAACGCCCCCGGCGCCACCGCCACCACCGTCACCTACGGCGACCGTGCGGACGCCGCCGCCCGCCACATCGCCGCCCGCCTCGGCGCCGACCCGCTCCGCGACTCCGCGGTCCCGGCACGGCACGTCGTCGTCACCCTCGGCACAGCCCCCCGCACCCCGCGGCCGGAGGGCGACACCTCCGCCCGGCCGGTCCTCCACGACGCGAACGGCCGGATGCCGGACGACGCGTTCCACGGCCGGTCCGTGCGGATGGGCGGCGTCACCTGCGTCGACTGACGGAGACCGGCGGAACGCGACGACCGCGGGGCCGCCCTCGCGGGCCCCGCGGTCGTCAGGGGGTGTCGCCGGACGTACCGGAGGTACCGGCCGTATCGGCTACCGGTGCCGCGGCGGCATGTGCATCATGCAGTCGCGCACCATGTCCAGGTGCTTGGCGACGATGGGCCGCGCCTTCTTGGCCGCCTCCCGGACCGTCGCGTCCTTGCCGCGCGCCGCCTCGGCGTCCAGCAGGTCCAGCGTCTGGACGTGCGCGGTGTCCTGGGCCCGCAGCCAGAGGTTGTCGTAGGCGCGGGTCCGCGCCTTCTTCCGGATCTCCTTCAGCTCCTGCTCCTGCCTCGGGGTGACCGAGCGGGGCAGCGCCACCTTCAGCTTGCGGCTGAGCTCCTCGACCCCCTTGTCCAGCAGCGTGTGGTCGCGGACCAGCACCTTCCCGGTCTCCCGCACGCACATCGACACGGCGTTCTTCTGCGCGTCGCCGCCGGCGGCGATCTCGGCCATGTTGCCCTGGTGCACCGCGCCGAGGAAGGCGTCGTCGAGGGCGTCCGTGGCGAGGGCCGTACCGGCCGGCCCCATGGCGAGGGTGAGGACCGCCAGCGCCGTCGTGGCCCGGTGTCGCATACGCATCGTTCGCTGCTCCGTTCGTCGTCGGCCCGCGGCACACCGCGCGCGCGGGCCCGTCCGGCCGAGGGCCGCCCGTCGCGGCCCCTCACGGAGCTGAACAATGCACCCGGCACAGGGCCGTTGACCTGCCGGACGCAGTCAGTCCCGCCATTTGGCGGCGTTCTTTTCGGGCGATCGGGGGTACGGGGTCCGGCCCGCCGGGCCGGGGCGGTCAGCCGAAGAGGCCCGTCACCAGGCCGGTCAGCGTGCCGAGGAGACCGGCCGTCAGATCGGCGAAGGTGCCCAGCAGCTTGGTGACCAGGGACAGCAGGCCGCCGGTGTCCCCGGCGCCGTCGGCGGCGTGCGGGGCGAGCTCGTCCCGTACCCGCTGGGCGTCCGCCACGATCCGGGCGACGGCGGCCCGGTCCGGGGCCGCCGCCGCGGCCTGCTCCCGCAGCCCGGTACGGGCCGCGATCAGCACGTCGAGCCGTTCCCGCACCGCGTCGCAGGCCCGGCGCTGCTCGGCCGACGGGCTCCGCACGGCCCCGCACGCGGCGGCGGCCTCCGCGGCGCGCTGCCCGATGGCGTCCTGGTCCAGCACCCGCAGGGCGTCCGCCGCGACCCGGCGCAGCGCGTCAGGACCGCCGGCGGCCCCCGCCTCGGCGACCGGCAGCGGCGCCGTGGACAGCACGACGGCGCCGGGTGCCGGACTTCCGGACGGCACGGGCGCGCCCGCGGGGACGGCGACGGTGGGCGGGGCATCGGCGAGGGCGAGGGCGGGGACGGCGGCGAGGACCGCGCACAGGGCCGCCGCCGTGAGAAGACCGGTTCTGCGGAGGGCGTCCATCGGGTGCTCCTTCGGAGAGGGGATCCTGGCGCCACCCTGCGACCGGTCACGGAGGGCCGCAAACGGAGAAATCGATGCGACGGTGTGTCAGCTGATGGCTCGTCGGTCCGTAAAGCGACGCTCCATCAGGTGGTGGACCGTCAGCTGACGTAACGTGAGTTCGTCGACTGCGCATGGGCTGAACGGGGCACATCTGCCATGACGACCCGTCAGTGACGGAGAGCGTCGTCGGGGAGGAACCGGGGGGCCCGCGTCGGAGGGTCGAAGTACGGGGAGTCGATCGCGCCGGTGAGGACGCCGAGGAGGAACTCGGCGGCCGGGACGCCGTAATGCTCCCACTCCGGACCCCGGCCCTCGTTGAGGATGACCGTCCAGTCGCGCGGCGCGGTGCCGGGCCGGACGAGCCAGTAGAGGAAGTGGCCGTTGCCCTCCACGTAGGCGAACGGCAGGACGCCGCTGCCCGCCGCCCGCAGCTCGGCCGGCCGGGGTTCGCCGAGCTCCCACAGCTCGGCGTGGATCTCGGCGCGCTCCGCAAACTGGGCGACGAGGTCGTCGTAGGGCTCTTCCCGGCTGGGGACCAGGAACCGGATCTCCTGGTCGCGGCAGTCGCCCGGGAACGTGAAGAAGCCGCCTCCGTAGAGGTCGACGAGCTGCCGGTAGTCGGCGGGGAGGGCGCTGCCCAGCCGTGCCTCGACCGCTGACCAGTCGTGCGGGCGCGGCGGGGCAGGGGGCGGGACGAGCCGGGCGAGGCGGGCGACGGCGGGGAGCACGGGTCCTCCGGGCGGTGTGACGGGTGATCGAGCGGGGGTGGCGGTGGGGGCAGTGCCCCACGGACTTCGAGGGCGCCGCGTGACGGGCCGGTCGCAGGGTCTTCCGCGGGCCCGTCCGGCCCGGTCGCCGTTCGGCCGGCGGCGGTCACGGTCGTCGCCTGGTGGTGGCCGTCGGACAGGATCCGCCGATCACGGACGGCTGACGGCTGACGGCTGACGGCTGACGGCTGGGGGAGCGGGGCCGGCGGCCAGGCGGCCGCGACGCACGTCGCCGCTCACCGCCGCGCCTCCGCCTGGAGCCAGGTGAGGACCGCCCGGACGCGGCGGTGGCCGCCGTCCGCCGTGGGCAGGCCGAGCTTGGTGAAGATGTTGCCGATGTGCTTGTTCACCGAGGTCTCGGCGATGAACAGCCGCTCCCCGATGGCCGCGTTGCCGTGCCCCTCGGCCATCAGCGCCAGCACCTCCCGCTCCCGGGGGCTCAGCGCCGCCAGCGGGTCGGCCCGGGCGCTCCGCACCATCAGCTGCGAGATCACCTCCGGGTCCATCGCCGCCTGGCCGGCCGCGACCCGGTCCAGCGCGTCCAGGAACTCGTCCACCCGGCCGATCCGGTCCTTGAGCAGATAGCCGACGCCGCCCGCGCCGGCGGCGAGCAGCCGTGAGGCGTACGCCTGTTCCACGTACTGCGAGAGGACGAGCACCGGCAGGCCGGGGATCCGCTCCCGGGCCGCGACGGCGGCGCGCAGCCCCTCGTCGCGGAAGCCGGGCGGCAGCCGGACGTCCAGGACGGCGACGTCCGGGCGGTGGCGCAACAGTGCGGGCAGCAGTGCCTCGCCGTCCTCGACGGACGCGCAGACCTCGTGGCCGGCGCCGGTCAGCAGGAGGGAAATCCCCTCCCGCAGCAGGACGTTGTCCTCGGCGATCAGGATCCGCACGGCAGCTCCACTTGCAGCAGGGTCGGCCCGCCGGGCGGGCTGGACAGTTCGGTGACGCCGTCGAGGGCGGCGACGCGGCGCCGGATGCCGCGCAGCCCAGTGCCCGGGCCCTCCGCCGCGCCGCCCCGGCCGTCGTCCCGGACGCTCACGCGGATCGCGCGCGGGGTGACGGCCAGCCGCACGGCGCCGCGGGTGGCCCCGCTGTGCCGGGCGACGTTGGTGAGGGCCTCGGCGAGCACGAAATAGGCGGCGGCCTCGACGGCCGCCGGCGCCCGGGTGCCCGGCGGTACGGTCTCCACGTCGAGGTCCGTGGGCACCGGGCAGGCCGCGGCCAGGCCGCGGGCCGCCTCGGCCAGCCCGTGGTCGTCGAGTACGGGCGGGTGGATGGCCCGTACGGTCGCCCGCAGCGACGACAGCGTCTGCTCCGCCAACCGCTGGGTGGCGTCGACCAGTTCGGGCAGCGCCTCCGGCCGGCCGTCCAGGGCGCGGCGGATCAGGCCCAGCCGCAGCGAGACGGCGACCAGGCCGGCCTGTGCCCCGTCGTGCAAGTCCCGCTCGATGCGGCGAAGTTCGGCGGCGTGCGCGTCCAGGGCCTCGGCCCGGGAGACGGTCAGTTCCTCGACCCGGCGGGCCAGCGACGCCCGGCCGCGCCGCGGCCCGAGCAGCGCGCGGGTCATCCCGGCGTGGCCCCGGGCCAGCACCGGCAGCAGCAGACCGGCGAGGCCCGCGTACACCGGGGCGAGGGCGACGGCGGCCAGCGCCGCCGGCCAGGAGGCGATCTCCCACACCGCGAACTCCGCGTGGGGCACGGCCCACCACCACAGCGGCGTCGTCAGCCAGCTCAGCACGCCGCCGCACAGGCCCAGCGCGAGCGCGCCGGCGGCCGTCCCGGTGAGCGCGTGCAGGAGCAGCCAGCCGAGGCCGGACCAGGTCGCGCGGTCCGTCAGGAGGGTCCGCGGTCGGGTCGGCGTCCCGCCGGCCGACGGGATGTCGGCGCCCAACCAGGCCGCCGCCCGCCGGCGGTGGACGTCGGCGAACCGGCGCGTCCCGCGCAGGACGGCGGGCAGGACGAACAGCCCGGGCCCGGCCAGGCTCAGGGCGCCGACGGCGAGCAACGGGCCGCAGCACAACAGGGCGAGCAGGCCCGTCGCCCCGGCGGAGAGCGTGTAGCGGAGGGACGCGGTGAGCCGACGGACGAACGCCCGCCACGCCTCCCGGCCCTCCCGGCCGGCCGTCCGGAACCGCCCTCGTACCGCCGCGCCCACAGGTCCCCGCTCCGTCGCGTCGTCCACACCGTTCCCCGCGCGCTCCGCGTACGGAAGAGGCGCGCACCGAGAACGCCGACGTCCCCTCCGCCCATCCGTACGCCCTGTCGCGCCGCGCCGCGCCATGCCGCGTACGCGGTCCGCAACGCTATCACCGGCGGAAACGCCTGCCGGGCGGGCGGGTTCGCGGAGTGCCGGGTCCCCGGCGGGGGCCGCGGACGGGCAGGGGGCACCCCGTCCGTTCGTGGCCGTCCGTCCGTGGCCCCCGCCCAGGCATCCGCCCTCACGCGCCGCCGGAGCGGCCCGCGCCCGTCCCCGGGCGACGCAGCGTGAAGGCCCGGGCCGGGTTGCGGGTGAACACCCGGCCGGCGAACTCCTCCCCGAACTCCCGTGTCAGCCGCGGCCGGAGCACCCGCAGCAGGTACGGCATGCCCGGGCCCCCGTCGACCGACCGGGCGGCGGCCGTCGTGGTGTCGCCGCCCAGGAGCAGTTGCCCCGCGTGCCCGGCGTCGGCCAGGGCGGCGAGCTGGTCGAACAGCCGCCAGTCGGTGGCGTGGTGGGCGCGCGAGGGTCCGTCGAAGGCCAGGAACGCGCCCGCCCGGGCGGCCTCCCGCTGGACGCGGAGGTCGGGGCAGCGGCCCAGATGGCCGAGGACGACGGCCGCGGGCGGCATGCCGAGCGTGCCGCAGAGCAGGTCGAGCACCTCCAGCGGCGCGGTGCCCAGCTCCAGGTGGACGGCCACAGGCGCGCCGGTCGCGTGGTGCGCCTCGGCCGCGGCGGTCATGGTGCGCCGGGCGTGCTCGTCGAGTCCGTGGAAGCCTCCGGCGACCTTGACCAGCCCGGCTCGGACCGGGGCCGACGTCAGATCGGCGATGAACCTGCCCGCCAGGGCGTCGAGTTCGGCGGGTGTCGGCGGGGGCGCGTAGTGCACCGCCTGGTGCATGCCGGTCGCCATCACGACGTGCACGCCCGCGGCGCGGGACGCCGCCACGACGTCGGCCGCCCGGCGCCCCATGCCGCGCGGCGTCCACTGCACCACCGTGTCGCCGCCCGCCGCGGCGAAGGCGCGCAGTTCGGCCTCGGCCGCCGCCGGGTCGTCGAGCTCCTGGCCGGGCAGCAGCGGGCTGCGCAGGAAGAGGTGGTCGTGGGCGTCGACCGTGCCCAGCGTGTCCGCGGGGACGTCGCCGAGCACCGTCCGGACGACGGCGTTCACGCGGCACCCCCCGCCACGGGCCGGGCGTTCGGGTTCTCGGCGGCCTCGGCGGCCTCGGCGGCCTCGGCGGCCTCGGCGGCCTCGGCGGCCTCGGCGGCCTCGGCGGCCGCCAGGGCCGGTGCGGCGGCGCGCAGTCCGGCCAGCGCCTTCGGCACCCCGATGTAGGGGGCCAGGTGGACGAAGACCTCGACGATCTCCTCCGCCGTCAGCCCCACCCGCAGGCCCGTGGTGACGTGCCCGGCGAGCTGCGGCTCGACGCCGCCCAGCGCGGTGAGCGCGGCCAGGTTGGCGATCTGCCGGTCGCGCAGGGAGAGTCCGCCGCGCTGGTACGTGCCGCCGAAGAGGCTGGTGACGATCCAGTCTGCGAATCCGGGTGCCACCGCCTCCAGCGCGGGGAGCGTCGCCTCCCGCGTCCGTTCGTCCTGGAGCACCTCCAGCAGCCGGTATCCCGCGGCACGGTCGAACGCCGCCCCCCGCGGCTCCGTACCGATGTCCTCCGTCATTCCGTTCCTCCCACCCCTGAAAACGTAACGGATGAACCGTTACATCGTTGATCTCGATCAATGTAACGCATCAGCCGTTACGATCGGGACATGCACGCAGAAGAGCACCCGGCCTTCCGGTTCGACCTCGGCGCGACCTGGCTCGACTTCCTCGCGACCAAGGGGCGCACGTTCGGCGCCCGGCCGGTCGAACGCATCGCCACCGCCGAGCGGCTGGGGGAGTGGTTCGAGCGCGTGGAACTCGCCCCCGTCCGGCCCCCGGAGCCGGCCGACGTGGCCCGGGCCCAGGTTTTACGCGAGAACCTGCGGCTCCTCGCCCTGCCCGTCGTCGAGGGCGGCACCCCGCCCGCCGGCGCGGTCGAGGAGACCGCCCGCTTCCTCGCGGACCAGCCCGACCCCGTCCATCTCACCGTCGCCGGCCGGCTGCGCCGCGAACCCCCGGCGGACACCGGCGCCGCCCTCGCCCGGATCGCCCGCCAGGCCGTCGACCACCTCACCGGCCCGCAGCGCGGCACGCTCGCCGTCTGCCCGGAGCACGACTGCCGGGGCCTCTTCACCAACCCCTCCGGCCGCCGTCGCTGGTGCCCCGCGCCGGCCTGCGCCAGCCGGGGCCGCGTCCGCGCCCTCCGCGAACGCCGCCGCGCGGAGACGTGAAGCGGGGAACGTGCGGCAGGGAAACGACGGGGAGTGATCCACGTCGCGGCGGTCCCCGCGCCCGAGCCTCTAAGGTCCGCCCATGGACAGACACTTGACGTTCGAGCGCCTGCACAACTTCCGTGACCTGGGCGGCTACCCCACCCGGGACGGAGCCGTGGTGCGCTGGGGCCGGCTGTACCGCTCCGACTCGCTCGGCAAGCTCGCCGGGGCGGACCTGGAGCGCTTCCTGGAACTGGGGGTCGGCACCGTCATCGACCTGCGCTACCCCTGGGAGATCGACGCCGCCGGACGGGCGCCCGAGCACCCGTCCTACACCTGGCACAACCTCAGCATCGAACACCGGCCCTACGACCAGGCCGCCCTCGGCCCCGACGTCGCCCCCGGCCCCTACCTCGCCGAGCGCTACCTGGAGGTCGCCCACGACGGAGCCGCCGAACTGCGCCGCGCCCTCGACGTGATCGCCGAGCCGGGGGAGGGGGCGGTGGTCTTCCACTGCGCCTCCGGCAAGGACCGCACCGGGCTGCTCGCCGCCCTCCTCCTGATCCTGCTGGGCGTCGAAGAGGCCGACGCGGTCGAGGACTTCACCCTCACCGCACGCGCCACCGAGCGGCTCGTCGCCGACTGGCGCGCCGGCCACCCGGGACGCGAACTCACCTGGCCCGGCTACGGCACGGCACCAGCCGACGTGATGCGCCTCTCCCTGGACGGCCTGGCCCGGCGGCACGGATCCGTGCACGCGTACGCCGCCGGGGTGCTCGGCGTGGACGACGCCCTGGTCACGGCCCTGCGGCGGCGTCTGCTCGAACCGGTGCCCGTACCGTAGCCGAAGGGCGGGGCGGGGTACGAGGCCCGTCCGGCTCCCTCACGGCCGCTTGTGCCCCCGGGCCCACCGCATCCCCCACCCGTACAACCGGTCGAGGTCCGACTGGAACCCGTACACGTACGTGGCCTCCCGACGCACCGTCAGGTGCCCCTGCCGGTTCTCGATCAGCGCCACGGCGCAGGACCGGGCCTGTGGAACCCTTTCCCTCAGCTCCACGGCGAACTGGTGCCCGTCCGGCAGGTAGAACGTGAGCACGCTGTCCACCCGGCCGAAGACGGGCGTGCAGTCGTAGTTGTAGACGAAGACCAGCATCCGCCGGAACTCGTCCCGCTTGTCCAGGTTGATGTACAGCGTCTCGCCCATCGGGCCGCCGAACCGGCTGTCCGCGCTGAGCGAGATGTACGGCGGCCGGTACAGATCGCCGTGAAAGCCGCCCAGCGGCTGCACCACGCCCTTGGTGCCGTCGGTGAGTTCGTACAGACAGGCCAGGTCGAGGTCGGCGGAGACCACGGCCGGGCCGTGCACCTGCACCGACGCGCCGAGCGGGGCGAACAGGCCGCGCAGCAGCCCGGTGGGGCCGTCCCCGCTCGGGCCGGTGTGCATGCTCCAGGTGAGATTGACGCGGAGGGTGCCCCCGGTGGTGCCGTGGTGGGTGAGCCAGTCGGTGGGGTGGGTTTTGGAGAGGCGCTTGTGGTGCGGCGCGGCCCACTCGAAGCCGTGCCGCGCCTCCTCCCGGCGGAGTGCGCCGCCGCGCAGATAGGCCCATAGGCTGCCGTCCTCCTCCGCGGACGAAGCGGCCTTCCGGGCGGACGGCTCCTTGCCGTCCGGGGCGGGGCGGCGGAACCGGTGCGGACGTGGGCGCATGACTGGCGGACTCCCTCTCGACCTCTCGACGACGCTCGGTACGCGCCCGTTCGGGGACGCGCACCCTGAGCAACGCGAGAGGGCCGCCAGGGGACATGGGCGGCCCGCGAACCGACCGGAGCGCGGGCCGCCCGTCGGCTCAGCCGGAACCCCGCAGCGCGGCCGCGGCCTTGGGCCAGTTCCCGCGCAGGTTCGCGAGGTACGAACCGGCTTGCGGCCCGGGCTTGACCCCGCGCGCGAACGCCGCCATGTTGCCCGCGCCCGCGTTGTACCCGAGGGCCATCAGCTCCTCCTTGGTGTACGACCCCGGCCAGGACCCCGGGAGCTGCGCGGCCAGGTCGCGCAGGTGCCAGGACTCCGCCCGGATGGCCAGCGCCGGGTCGTCCGGCAGATCGAACCAGCTGCGGTCCGCGAACGGGCGCCCCTGCTTCGTCTCGTCGTAGGCGGCCCGGTGCATGTTGGCCACCCCGAACGCCGAGTCCGGCTTCATCTTCTGCCAGGACTTCTCGAACTCCGGGTCGTGCGGTTTGTACGCCTCGTTGTAGAGGATCGCCATCACCAGTTGCGCGCTCACGCCCGCCTCCTTGGCGTACCGCTTCACCTGGGGGGCATAGCGGGCGGGGTCCTGGTCGCCGCCCGGTTTCTCCGGGGACTTCTGGTCGATCGGGGTGTCCGCCGGCGACGGGCGGCCCGACGCCGCCGTACGGTCCCGGGACTTCCCGTCGTCCCCGCCGCCGCACGCCGTCGCCCCACCGGCGACGGCCGCCAGGACGGCCACGGCGGCCAACGACGACCGGAGCCTGCGGTGCTTCCTCACGTTCTTCCTCCTGACGCGTCGCTGCGTGCCTCCGCCACGACCGTACACAGCCGGCCGGGCGGCCGTGGTCGGCCGCGTACGGCCGTACGGGGCGCCCATGGCATGCTGAAGCCGTGAACCGACCCGAGATCACCGTGACCTTCGCCCCCGGACTGCGGCTCTTCGTCCCCGCCGAACGCCGGGCCGAGCGGATGACCGTCGTCACCGACGGATCGTCGTCCCTCGGGCATGTGATCGAGTCGCTGGGCATGCCCCTCACCGAGGCCGGCCGGCTGTTCGTCGACGGCCGCGAGGTGTCCGTGTCCCACGTACCGGCGGTGGGCGAGTCGGTGGAGGTACGGGCGGTCGAACGCCCGCAGCGGGTCCCCGGGGCGCCCCTGCGCTTCCTGCTCGACGTCCACCTCGGGACGCTGGCCCGGCGGCTGCGCCTGCTGGGCGTCGACGCCGCCTACGAGAGCGAGGACATCGGCGACCCCGCGCTCGCCGCCCGCTCCGCCGCCGAGCGCCGGGTGATGCTCTCCCGCGACCGCGGCCTGCTGCGCCGCCGGGAGCTGTGGGCCGGCGCGTATGTCTACAGCGACCGGCCGGACGACCAACTGCGCGACGTCCTGGGCCGGTTCGCCCCGCCGCTCGCGCCGTGGACCCGCTGCACCGCCTGCAACGGGGAGCTCCGGGACGCCGACAAGGACTCCGTCGGCGAACTCCTGGAGCACGGCACGCGCCGCACCTACGACGTCTTCGCGCAGTGCGCGGCCTGCGAGCGCGTGTACTGGCGCGGCGCGCACCACGCCCGGCTGGAGGCGATTGTGCGGGACGCGCTGCGGGAGTTCGGCGGGGCCGCGGCGGCCGGGGTCGAGGCGGGTTCGCTCACGGCAGGGTGAGGATGCGGGGGCCGTCGTCCGTGACGGCCACCGTGTGCTCGATGTGGGCCGCCCGGCTGCCGTCGGTGGTCACCATCGTCCACCCGTCGTCGGCGGTGCGGTAGGCGTCGCGTCCGCCGGCCATCAGCATCGGCTCGATCGCGAGCACCAGCCCGTGCCGCAGCGGGTAACCCCGGCGCGGGCGGCCGCGGTTGGGCACGTGGGGGTCCTCGTGCATCTCCCGGCCGATGCCGTGGCCGCCGAAGTCGGCCGGCATGCCGCACCGCGCCTTCGTCGCGACGGTGCCGACGGCGTGCGAGATGTCGCCCACGCGCCCGCCGGCGCGGGCGGCGGCGATGCCGGCGTCCAGGGCCTCCTGGGTGCGGGCGATCAGCTCGGTGTCGGCCGGCCGGGCCGTCCCGACGGTGAAGCTGACGGCCGCGTCGCCCGCCCAGCCGTCCAGCAGGGCCCCGCAGTCGACGCTGAGCAGGTCGCCGTCGCGCAGCCGGTAGCCGGTCGGTATGCCGTGCGCCACGGCGTCGTTGACGGAGGTGCAGATCACGCCGGGGAACGGCACCGGCGCGAAGGACGGCCGGTAGCCGAGGAACGGCGACTCCGCGCCCGCCTCCGCCAGCACCCCGCGGGCCACCTCGTCCAGCTCCCGGAGGCTCACCCCGACGGCCGCCGACTCCCGCACGGCGGCCAGCGCGCGGGCCACCACCCGGCCCGCCTCGCGCATCGCCTCCAGCTGGCCGTCGCTCTTGATCTCGACCATGTCCTCCGCCACTCCCCTCATCCGATTCTCATACCGGTATTGGTATCCCGGTATTGATATCACGGTATTAGTATTGCCGTCATGGTGAGAACTCCTCTGACCCCCTGGGAACGCCGACGCGGCGAGATCTTCGGTGCGCTGGTCCGGCAGGCCCGGGGCGACCGCAGCATGGTGGAGGTCGCCGCGGCGGCCGGCGTCTCCGCGGAGACCCTGCGCAAGATCGAGACGGGCCGGGCCCCGACCCCGGCCTTCTTCACGGTGGCGGCCCTGGCCGGGGCCCTCGGCGTCTCCCTCGACGCGCTGGCCGCCGCGTCCGCGCCGGAGGAGGACGCCGCCGCGGGGGAGGGCGGGGCGGCGCTGTCGGCGTAGGCGCGCGGCACGGGGAACGCCGGACGGGCCGGTGCGGCCCGTCCGGCGTCCGGAGGTGAGCGGGCTCAGGACTCCTCGGCCGGAGCGGCGGCCTCCGCCGCCGCGGCCTCGGCGGGTGCCTCCCCCTCCTTCTCCTCGGCTTCCTCCTCCTCGGTCGGCGCCTCGGTCTGCGCGGCGACGACCTGGAGCACGGCCGTGCTCTCGTCGACGGCCAGCGACGTGCCGCGCGGCAGCGGGACGTCCCCCGCCCGGACGGTGTGCCCGGCCTCCAGGCCCTCGATCGACACCGTCAGCCCCTCCGGGATGTGCGTGGCCTCCGCCTCGACGGGCAGCGCGTTGAGCATGTGCTCCAACAGGTTGCCGCCGGGGGCCAGTTCGCCCTCGGTGTGCACCGGCACCTCGACGGTGACCTTCTCGCCCTTCTTGACGGCCAGGAAGTCCGCGTGGACGAGGAAGCCCTTCAGCGGGTCGCGCTGCACCTCCTTGGGGATCACCAACTCGCCGCCTTTACCGCCGAGTTGGAGGCGGAGTAGCACGTTCGGCGTCTTCAGCGCCATCATCAGGGCATGCCCGTCGAGCGTGACGTGCTTCGGATCGGCGCCGTGGCCGTAGATGACTCCCGGTACCTTGTCCTCCCGGCGGATGCGACGGGCGGCGCCCTTGCCGAAATCGGTGCGCGTTTCGGCGGCCAGCTTGACCTCGGCCATGACTGCTCTCCTCGTGTGTCGTCGTCTCCGGACCGTCCGGTGAGCGTCACCCGGACCCCGGCGACCCGTACGAAGAGAGCGCGACGGGACGGATCGCCGCACCCCATGAGTACGGCCTCCCTCGCCGAGCAACGCGCGGCGAGTGTACCCAGCGGCGGAGGCGCATCATCCGCTTTGTGCGCCGGATGGCGCACCGCGCCGTCGCCCCACCGTGCGGGCCATCCGGCGGACCGCCTCCTCCAGCACCTCCGGCGAGGTGGCGAGGTTCAGTCGGACGTGACCGGTGCCGCCCGCGCCGAAGGGCGGGCCCGGGGTCAGCGCGACGCGCCCGCGCTCCAGGAAGGCGGCGGCCGGGTCGTCGCCCAGGCCGGCGGACCCGCAGTCCAGCCACACCAGGTAGCCGCCCTGCGGGCGGAGGTACCCCGCCTCGGGCAGGTGCCGCGCGAGCAGGCCGCCGAGCAGCCGGCGGTTCGCGTCCAGCCCGCCGAGCAGGGCGTCGAGCCAGCCGCCGGCGTGCCGCAGGGCGGCGGTGTGGGCCAGCACGCCCAGATGGCTGGGGCCGTGGCTCGCCTCGGGCGGCATCCGGCGCAGGTCGCCGGCGGCCTCCTGCCCAGCCACGACCAGCGCGGCCTTGAGGCCCGCCAGGTTCCACGCCTTGGACGCGGACACGACCGAGAAGGCGTCCTCCGCCCCCGGCACCGACAGGTAGGGCACGAACGCGGCCCCCGGCAGCACCAGCGGGGCGTGGACCTCGTCGGCGACGACCCGCACCCCGTACCGCCGCGCCAGCTCCGCGACGGTCGTGAGCTCCGGCCGCGCGTGGACCGTTCCCGTCGGGTTGTGCGGACTGCTCAGCAGCAGGGCGGTGCGCCGCCCGCCCGCCACGGCCTCCCGGAAGGCCGCCTCCAGGGCGCCGGCGTCCAGCCGCCCGGCGCCGTCCAGCGGCGCCGCCACGACCCGCCGTCCCTCGTGCGCGACGAAGGCGTGGAACGGCGGGTAGACGGGCGGGGTGAGCACCACCGCGTCGCCCGGCCCGGTCACCAGCCGCAGCACTTCGACGACGCCCCGCATCACGTCCGCCACCACCGCCGTGCGGTCCGGTGCGACGCCGTCCCACCCCCACCGCTCCCGCGCGAACCCCGCCAGCGCCTCGGCGTAGCCCGCGCCCGTCGCGTACCCGGTGTCACCCAGGGCCACGGCCTCGGTCAGCACCCGGGCCACGGGTCCGGGGAGCGGCACGTCCATCTCCGCGACCCACAACGGCAGGACGTCCGGCGGGTACGTCCGCCACTTGGCGCTCGTACGGCGGCGCAGCCGGTCGAGGGAGAGCTCGCGCAGCGGGTCGGTGTGCTCGTTCGACGACATGGAGTCATTGTGCGCGCCGTACCGGTGTTCTGACGATGCGTCAGCAGGCTGCGGAGGGGGCCCGGCTGCCGGCCCCGAGGCGGTCCGGCCGGTGACGGGCATTGCTCCGGCCGAAAAAATGAGAGTACGCTCCCATTAGCTATTCAACTCTCATCAGGGGGTGGACTCTCGTGTCAGCGGATCCCGGTGCGCGCCGGTGGTGGGCCGTCGGAGCTCTCGTGCTCGCGTCCCTGGTCGTGGGCTTCGATGTGACGATCCTGAGCCTGGCCCTGCCGGCCATGGCCGACGACCTGGGCGCGGGCAACGCCCAACTGCAGTGGTTCGTCACGTCGTACACCCTGGTCTTCGCCGCCGGGATGATCCCGGCCGGCGTGCTCGGGGACCGCCACGGGCGCAAGAAGACGCTGCTCGCCGCCCTGGTGATCTTCGGCTTGGCCTCGCTGGCCTGCGCCTGCTCCACGTCGTCGGGCATGTTCATCGCCGCGCGGGCGGTGCTCGGCCTGGGCGCCGCCCTGATCATGCCGACGACGCTGTCGCTGCTGCCGGTGATGTTCTCCGAGGAGGAGCGCCCCAAGGCGATCGGCGCGGTGGCGGGCGCGGCGATGCTGGCCTACCCGCTCGGCCCCATCCTGGGCGGCTACCTTCTTCACCACTTCTGGTGGGGAGCGGTGTTCCTGATCAACGTGCCGGTGGTGGTCCTCGCCTTCCTCGCGGTCTCCGCCTGGCTGCCGGAGTCGAAGGCGCCGCGGGCGGCGCGGGCCGAGCGGTTCGACGTGGGCGGCCTGGTGTTCTCCAGCGCCGGTCTGGCCGCGATGACCTACGGCGTGATCCAGGGCGGCGAGAAGGGCTGGACGGACGTCAGCACGCTGGCGCCGCTGCTCGGCGGCCTGCTCGCCGTCGTCGTCTTCGTGCTCTGGGAGAAGCGGGCGGCCGGCCCGCTGGTCGACCTGTCGCTATTCCGCTCGGCCCGGTTCACCGCGGGCACCCTGCTCGGCACGGTCGTCAACTTCACCATGTTCGGCGTGCTGTTCACGATGCCGCAGTACTACCAGGCGATCCTGGGCGCCGACGCGATGGGCAGCGGCTTCCGGCTGCTGCCGATGGTCGGCGGCCTGCTCCTCGGCGTCTCCCTCGCCGGCCGGATCGCCCGGGCCATGGGGCCGAAGGCCGCGGTCGCCCTGGGCTTCGCCCTCCTGGCCGCCGCCCTGTTCTACGGAGCCACCACGGACACCGGCAGCGGCACCGGCCTCGCGGCCGCCTGGACCGCCGCCTACGGACTGGGCCTCGGCTTCGCCCTGCCCACCGCCATGGACGCGGCGCTCGGCGAACTGTCGGCGGAGAGCGCGGGCGTCGGCTCGGCGGTCAACCAGTCGGTCCGCACCCTCGGCGGAAGCTTCGGCGCGGCCGTCCTCGGCTCCGTCCTCAACTCCCGCTATCGCGGCGGGCTCGACGTCGGCGACCTGCCCCCACGAGCACAGGACGCGGCCCAGGACTCCGTCTTCGGCGGCCTGGCGGTCGCCCGAGCGGTGAAGTCCCCCGAGCTCGCGGACAGGGTCGGCTCCGCCTTCGTCCACGGCCTGGACGTCGTCCTGGCGGTCTCCGCCGGCCTCGGCCTGCTCGGCGCACTGCTCGCCGCGGTACTGCTGCCCCGGCGTGTCGGTGACCACGCCCGGCAGGTTGGTGATCGCGCCGGCAAGCCCGCAAAATCTGACCATGAACCCGCAGACGCAGCCTGACCGGGCCGAACCGGTGACCGGCCTGAGAGAACGCAAAAAGGCCAGGACCAAGGCCGCCATCCAGCGGGAGGCGGTGCGGATGTTCAGGGAACAGGGCTATACGGCCACGACCGTCGAGCAGATCGCCGAGGCCGCCGAGGTCGCCCCCAGCACCGTCTTCCGCTACTTCCCGACCAAGCAGGACCTGGTCTTCTCGCACGACTACGATCTGCCCTTCGCGATGATGCTCCAGGCGCAGTCGCCCGACCTCACGCCGATCCAGGCGGAGCGCCGGACCATCAGGTCGATGCTCGACGGCATCCCTCCCGAGGAACTGGCCCTCCAGCGCGAGCGCTGGGTCCTCATCACCTCCGAGCCGGAGCTGTGGGGGGCCGGCCTGGGCAACCTGAGCCGGACCCTCCGGATCATGTCCGAGCAGGTCGCCCGGCGCGCGGGCCGCGACCCGGGCGACGCCTCGGTCCGCGCCTACGCCGGGGCGGTCTTCGGCGTGATGCTCCAGGTCTCCCTGGAGTGGGCGAAGGACCCGGAACTGGACTTCGCCGCGGCCCTCGACGAAGCCCTGCTGTTCCTGGAGGACCTGCGGCCCTGACCGCGGCCGCCGACGCCGCTCCGGTCGGCCGGGTCCACGGCTTCGGCCCCCGGCGGCCGCCCGACCGCCCTCTGCCGGGAGCCGGTGGCCGGTGGCCGTCGCCGGTGGCCGGGACGGCGCGACGCCGTCAGCCGACACGGCCGCGCGGGCGGGGTGTCGCGGGCGAGCGGGGCGACGCGGGCGGGGTGACAGCCGTGGCCGTCATCTCACCCCGTCCCGGGACGTCCCGTCGGGGGCCGGCCGGCTCCCCGGAGTGGTGCCGGGCTCCAGGGCGTGGTACTCGTGCGCCAGCAAGGAGTCCATCGCGTCGTTCAGTTGCGCCACGAACCTCCGGAACTCCTCCAGCCGCGCGCCCGTGTGCGGGGACATGACCTCTTCCATCCCGGCCGTGTACGGGCCGAAGAACCGCATGGCGTGCGGCCGGACGTCGGGGCTGCTGCGCAGGGTGACGACCCGGCGGTCGGGGTTCTCCCGCCTGCGCTCCACGTAGCCCGCCTTCTCCAGCCGGTTGAGCAGCGCCGTGGTGGCTCCCGAGGAGAGGGAGATGCGCTCGCTCAGACGGGCGGGGGACAGCGGGGTCCCCTGGTCCTCGGCGTACAGGATCTCGGTGAGCGCCACGGCGTCCGTGGAGTGGAGGCCCAGCCAGCCGGCGAACCGCCTGGTGAACTCCGTGTAGTTGGCGCCGAAGGTGCGCAGCCCCTCGAGGAGGCGGTGGGGGTCGGAGCCGCTGTCTGCCGCCGCGCGCTCTGCCATGGTTCCTCTTCACGTCCTTTCGGCTTCTTTGCTTCATCGTAAAGTTTTTCCGCCATGGAGTCACCGGAGAGGGGATTTCGTCCGGTATCGCCCCAAGGTGCCGCAGTGCTGCGGCGGTTGACAGTGAGCACGGCCGCAAAATAGCTTCACGGTGGAAATACTTCAGAGTGGAGGTACCGTGAACGGCGCCGTGCAACCCCCTCCCACCCCACGCCCATGGCTCGGCCTGCTCGCCGTGTCGCTGGGCGTGGCCCTGATCGTGGTGGACGTCACGATCGTGAACGTGATCCTGGCCCCGGTCATCGACGACCTGGGGATCGGTTCCGTCGAGGCCCAATGGGTCCAGGAGTCCTACGCGATCTCCTTCGCCGCGCTCCTCCTGCTGACCGGACGCCTCTCCGACGCGCTCGGCGCGCGCAAGGTGTTCCTCCTGGGCCTGGCCGTCTTCGGCGCGACGAGCCTGTCGGCCGCGGTGGCGCCGGACGGCGGCCTCCTGATCCTGGCCCGCTTCCTCCAGGGGTTCGGCGCCGCCGCCATCCTGCCCAGCTCCCTCGCCCTGGTGAACGCGTCGTTCACCGGCCGGGCGCGGGGGCGGGCCTTCGCGGTCTGGGGCTCCACCATCGGCGCCGCCGCCGCGGTCGGGCCGCTGCTCGGCGGCCGGCTGGCCGACCTCTCCTGGCGCTGGGCCTTCGGCGTCAACATCCCCCTGGTGGTCCTGATCGCCGTCGGCGTGCTCGTGCACCTCGACGCCTCGCCGCGCGTCCGGGCCCGGATCGACGGGGTGGGCGGCGCGCTCTCGGTCGCCGGCCTCGGACTGCTCGCCTTCGCCCTCATCGAGGGGCGCGCCTACGGCTGGTTCGAGACCGCTGAGCCGCTCGACCTGGGCGCGTTCACCTGGAGCGCGAACCCGTCGCCAGTCTTCGCCGCCTTCGTCGTGGCGGCCGTCTCCCTCGGCCTTTTCTGGCGCCGGCAGAAGGCCCTGGGTGCCGCCGGAGGCGAACCGCTGGTGGACGTACGGCTGTTCTCCATCGGCTCCTTCCGCAGCGGCAACCTCGTCACCCTGCTGGTGGGCGTCGGGGAGTTCGGCATCATCGCGGTGCTGCCGCTGTGGCTCCAATCCGCCCTCGGCTACAGCGCGTTCGAGACGGGCCTCGCCCTCGTCGCCCTCGCCGGAGGCAGCTTCGTCGCCAGCGGCGCCGGATTCTCCATGGCCGCCTCGGTCCCGGCCCTGCTGCAGGTACGCATCGGGCTGGTGCTGGAATCCGCCGGCCTGGTGCTGCTGGGGCTGATCGCCGGCACGGACAGCGCCTGGTGGCCGATCGCCCTCGCCCTCTTCGTGTACGGCGTCGGCGTCGGCTTCGCCACGGCGCAGGTCACCAACATCGTCCTCGCCGACGTGCCCGCACACAGCGCCGGGCAGGGCTCCGGCATCCAGAGCGCGGCCCGGGAACTGGGCTCCGCCCTCGGCATCGCCCTCCTCACCACCCTCTTCTTCAGCACCCTCGCCTCCGACCTGAAGGAGCGGCTGGACGACGCCGGATTCCCCGGCGGGCAGGCCGAGCGGGTGAGTGGCATGGTCACCGAGAGCGCCGGCTCGGTGATTCCGTCACTCGCCGACGATCCCGGCACCGCCGGCGCGGCCGAGCCCGCGCGGGAGGCCATGGCCCACGGCCTGGAACTGACGAGCTACATCTGCGCCGCGTTGCTCGTCCTGGCGCTCGCGGCCACGCTGTTCGTCAGGAGGACGACGCCCGTGGCGGCGGACGTGGTCGAGGAGGACGGGCAGGGGGTCCGGCCGGGCTGACGCGCCGGGGTCGGGGGTCGGGGCCGCGCCGTCCCGGCCGGTCCGGAGCCGGGGCGCCGCGTCGGACACGCGGGCGCGGCGCCTGGGCCCGGCCCGGGGGAGCCCTCGTCGGAGGACGCCACCCGCCTCGGCCGCGGAGGCGCGAACGCCCCGTCGAACAGCGGCCGGTGGGCCGGGTGGTGCGCGACGTCGTGAACGGTCCCGCACGGCGGGTTCGTCGACGCGGGGTCGGCCTGGACGGTCGAGCGGCCGACGAAGCGGTTGGCCGACGACATCGGCCTGCTGGTCGGCAACGTCACGACGGCACGCCGGGTGGCCTCGCGCCGGCCGAAGGGACGCCGCCTGGCAGGCGAGCCCTGGACCGTCCACCGCATCCTGGCCGCCATCGAGGACGAGGCCGAGCGGTTCGCCACGATCCTGACGTCGCCGGAAGGCAAGAGGCGGTGCGCGCCCCGAAGGTGCGATGTCCTTCGGGGCGCGCGGCAGGGTTCCGGTTCAGGCGTTGTAGCCGCCGTGGGCGTCCAGTACCGCGCCCGTGACGTATGACGCGGCGGGGCTCGCGAGAAAGGCGATCGCCGCGGCGATTTCGTCGGGGTGCCCCATGCGTTGCAGGGACAGCGAGCCGACTAGGGCCTTGAGGGTCTCGGGGTCCGGCCCTTCCATGCCGCCCTCCATCAGTCCGGCCTCCACGACGTTGGCCGTGATGTTCCGGGGCCCGAGGTCCCGTGCGACCCCCATGGTGTACCTCTCGATCCCTGACTTGGTCGCCGCGTAGTCGGCAAGGCCCGGGGCGCCGACCCGGGAGCCCAGTCCGGAACTCACCGTGATGATGCGGCCGCCAGCGCGCAGCACTCGGGAGGCGGCCCGGATGACGGCGATGACGCCGAGGTAGTTGGTGGCGTGCATGCGGTCCAGTGCGGCGGTGTCGGCGTCCGGGTCGTCCACCCTGCGGCCCTGCTCCACCGAGATCGCCGCGTTGTTGACGAGGATGTCCAGGCCGCCGAAGTGTGCGACCACGTCGTCGATCAGCGCCGGCGCCCGGCTCGTGTCCGCCTGGTCGGACCGGAAGGCGACGGCCTTGGCTCCCTTGCCGTGCACCTCGTCGACGACGGCCTGCGCCTGCTTCTCGGAGCTGACGTAGGTGAAGGCGACGTCGGCGCCCTGCTCGGCCAGCAGCCGTACGGTCGCGGCTCCCAGCCCACGCGACCCCCCGGTGACCAGGGCGACCTTGCCCGTGAGTGGCTTGCTCATTCTTCTTCCCCTCGTTGATGGGCCCTTCCCGATAGTTGTAACGCTAATTGTTACGACAGGTGGATGCAACCTTCGCTGTTACGACCGGGTTGTCGTAACATCAAGCGTTGCGGCCGCGAGGAGGGGTGCATGAGTGCCAACAGCAGGCTGACCCTTGCCGCCCACGCCCTGGCCTGGATCGGTCTCTACCAGCGCCGAGGCCACGAGGTCGCCACCTCCGAGCAGATCGCGACCAGCGCGAACACGAACCCCGTGGTGATCAGGCGGCTGCTGGGCGAGCTGCGCAGGGCCGGGCTCGTGGAGTCCCGGCGGGGGGCGGGCGCGGGCTGGTCGCTGGCGCGCGAGCTGGAGTCGATGACTCTGCTCGACGTGTACGAGGCAGTGGAGCCCGGCCCGCTGTTCGCCCTGCACCGGGCCACCCCGGACCAGGGGTGCGTGGTGGGTCACGGCATTCAGCCGGCGATGCAGGGCATCTACGAGGGCATCGAGGAGACGCTGAGACGCGAGCTGGCCCGCGTCACGCTCGAGAACGTACTCCGGGACGTACTCGCGGCACCTCGCTAGCATCTCCGCCATCGGCCGCGCATCCGCCGAACCCGGCTTCGCCCACCAAAGGGCCCTCGTCATGGTGGCCGTCAGCCCGTGCACTACGGCGTCCGGGCCGGTCCATCCGGCCGAACCGGCCGCCGGGCGGGGAACCGGGGCTCTCTGACGGCCGTCGGACTCCACCGTGCTACGCGGGTACACCGACTGGTTCCGGCTGCTGCCGCCCGATGCGGATGAGAATGAGGGAATGAGGGTGCGCCTGGCCCGGTCCTCGCCGGCGTGACCTGGGTGCGCCGCCACACCGTGCTCCGCTGGGTCGCCTACGCCAGGAGCGACTGGGCCGGATGTCCGGTGGCCCGTGCCGCAAACAACACTCTCTGGCGGGGCGGGGGCATCAGGCGCCGTGCTTGGCCGGCTCCACGGCCTCGGCCGTGTCCGTATCCCGCGCGAACGCCCTGGTGGACCGGGTGTCACCGCGATAGACGATGAAGACCGCCACGAGACCGACGGCAAGACCGGCGGCGGTCTGCGGACCGAACGGTTCACCGACCATGAGGGCTCCCCAGACCGCCGTAACCGGAGCCATGAGAAACATGAGCGTGTTGACCTTGGTGACTCCGGAGCGCCTCAGGATGAGCCAGTACAGCCCGTATCCGCCGAAGGTCGACAAGGCTACGAGCCAGGTGATCGCGGCCCAGAAGGAGAGCTCAGCGGGCGGCTTCGCGACTCCGGCACTCAGGGCAAGGGCGGTGAAGATGACGGCACTGGTGGCGCAGTGGACGGTCATCGACACCGCGGGAGCGACCTGCGCGCGGGAACGGCCTTCCAGGAACGTGGCCGCCACCAGCGAGAACATGCCGAGGAAGGGAATGAAATAGGCCCACCAGGCCACACCGGAGCCGGCCGTGGCATCGGCCATGGTGACGATGGCGACGCCGCCCATCCCCAGGCACAGGCCGAGCCACTGCTTGCGCGAGACGTATTGACGCAGCAGCGGTCCGGCGAGTGCTCCGGCGACGAGGGGCTGGACACCGTCGATCAGGGCTGTGGTGCCGCTGGAGACGCCGAGCTGGATCGCGTAGTAGACGGTGAGCAGATAGCCGCTCTGCGAGAGCACGCCGATCAGGGCCTGCCGGGCGACATCCCGCACCGCGAGGCCCCGCCACGACGTTCCGGAAACGGTGGCGGCGACGATCAGGGCGATGGCCAGCGGCAGGAACCGCCACATCAGGATCGTGACCGCGGACGCACTGCCCGCGCCGAGCTTCGCCCCGATGAACCCGGAACTCCAGCAGAGCACGAAGGCGATGGAAAGCAGGAAGTTCATGTCTCCCCCTTCACGATACAGATCGGTATACTCACTTCCCGCTAAACAGATCGGTATACTTCCCCGGTGTGAGCACTACCGAGAGGCCGCGGCGGATCACGATGACGCCTGCCGCACGGCGCGTCCTGGAGGCCGCCGCGAGGCTGTTCTACGAGCGCGGCATCCATGCCGTCGGGGTGGATCTGATCGCCTCCGAGGCCGGGGTGACGAAGAAGACCCTCTATGACCGGTTCGGCTCCAAAGAGCAGATCGTCGTGGAGTACCTCGCGGATCGCGACGAACGCTGGCGCGCCTTCCTCGCCCAGCACCTCGACGCCGCGCGGCCGGCGCCGGCGGCACGCGTCCTGGCTGTCTTCGACGCCTCACGCGCATGGTCGGCGAAGAACAACTCCAAGGGATGCGGCATGGTCAACGCCCACGCCGAGATCAGCGACCCGTCCCACCCGGCGTACCCGATCATCACTGGGCAGAAGCAGTGGATGCTCGCGTTGTTCACCGGCCTCGCCAGGGACATCGCCCCGGACGGAGCCGACCGTCTGGGCCGGACGCTCCTGCTGCTTCACGAAGGAGCACTCGTCGCCCACGGTCTGCACGTCATCGCGGATCCCATCGGCCATGCCCGTCAACAGGCGCAAGCTCTCCTTGCGGCTACGGGGGAGTGCGGGTGAATTCCCTTGACAACCCTTGCCGTTCGCCCGTATTGCTCACCTCGCCGAGCACCGCATGAGGGAGCGCACCGCATCATGCGCACCGGGCGAGCGTGCCGCACCGGGTGCGCATCGCCGCCGGTCATGTCGTGCTGACCGGTCCCGCACGGTGGGTTCCGGTCAGCAGAGCTTCGGCATGCTTGCGGAAAGCGGTGACCAGACGGCTGCGGTCGCCGGTACGCGTGGCGAGGACGACCTGGCTCGGTTCGACCCCGTGCAACGGGACGGTGGTGAGGCTGGGATGCAGGCCGGTCGCGTGGTCGAGGGGCGGCCCGATGGCCACGGCCTGCCCGGCGGCGATGAGTTCGTGTTTGTCCTCGAGGGCCTCGACCAGGGGGCCGTCGGGTGCGGGGCGCCCGTCGGGCCGGGGGTCGAGCCGCCAGTAGGCGTTCAGCGACGGGTCGGACTGGCGTACGTGGGGGATCGGCTCGTCGGCGATGTCGTCGAGGGTGACGGACTCCCTGCCGGCCAGACGGTGGTCCCGGGGCACGACCAGCACGCGCGGTTCGTCGTAGAGGACGGTGACACGCAGCCGGTCGGTGGGGAACGGCAGGCGTGTCACCACCGCGTCGACGCGGTGCTCCAGCAGCGCGCCGCGCGAGTCGTTCCAGTCGAGCAGGCGGGTGTGGACCTCGGCGTCGGGATCGCGGTCGCGCAGGGCCCGCACGGCCGCGGTGACGACCAGCCCCCTGGTGTAGCCGACGGTGATACTGCCGGGCCGGGCCGAGGCCCGGGTCTGGGCCATCGCCTTGACCGCGGCGCGCAGCAACTCCTTGGCCTGGGGCAGGAAGACCTCGCCGGCCTCGCTGAGCCGGGTGCCGCGCGTGGTGCGGTCGAGCAGGCGGACGCCCACTTGCCGTTCGAGGCGGCCGATCTGCCGGCTCAGCGACGGCTGGGTGGTGTGCAGCGCCTCGGCGGCACGGCCGAAGTGCCGGTACTCGGCGACCACCGCGAAGCACTGCACCAGCCGGAGGTCGAGGTCCACGGGCGCGGGGAAGCGTTCGGACACCCCCTCACCCTAACTGGCCTTATACGCAGGCCGTATTACATGTTCCGGAACAATCATTGGACTGCGTGCTCGTCGCGACCGCACCGTGGTGACCATGACGTCGGACAGCGTGACACCGTTTCGAATCGACATTCCGGACAGCGCCCTCAAGGATCTGAAGGACCGGCTGCACCGGGTACGCCTCGCCGGCCGGGAGACGGTGCCGGACAGCAGCCAGGGGGTGCGGCGGGAGCGTCTTGAGGAACTGCTGGAGTACTGGGCCACCGGATACGACTGGCGCGGTCTGGAGCGGCGGCTCAACGAGCTGGGCCAGTTCCGTACGACCATCGACGGTCTCGGCCTCCACTTCATGCACGTGCGCTCGCCCCGCCCCGACGCCACCCCCCTGTTGCTGCTGCACGGGTGGCCGGGCTCGTTCCTGGAGTTCCTGGGGACCGTCGGCCCGCTCACCGGGCACGGCTTCGACCTCGTCGTCCCCTCGATGCCCGGCTACGGTTTCTCCGACCAGCCCGCCTCGACCGGCTGGGACCCGGACCGGATCGCCCGCGCGTACGGCGTGCTCATGCGGCGCCTCGGCTATGACTCCTATCTGGCCCAGGGAGGCGACTGGGGCGGTGTCGTCGCGACCCGCATGGGGGCGCAGCGCCTGACGGGCCTACGGGCGATTCACGTCAACTTCCCCGAGTTCCTCGCCGCTCCACCGGTCGGCGACGACCCGACCCCTGAGGAGAAGGCCGCACTCGAACAGGGCAGCCGCTTCCTCGCCGTCCATTCCGGATACCACGTCGTGCAGCGCACCCGGCCGCAGACCATCGGCTACGCCCTGACCGACTCCCCGGCCGGGCAGGCCGCCTGGATCTACGAAAAATTCCTCGACTGGTCCCGGCCCGGCGCCCTCACCCCCGACGAGATCCTCGACCACGTCTCCCTGTACTGGTTCACCGGCACCGCTGCTTCCTCTGCCCGCCTGTACTGGGAGTGCGCCCGGCAGCCGTCGGCTCCGACCGAGCTGGACCTTCCGGTCGGGGTCAGTGTCTTCCCGGACGAACTGACGCGTACCCCGCGTATCTGGGCCGAGCGGGCCTATCACGACCTGCGCTACTTCAACGACGACATCCCCGCGGGCGGCCACTTCGCCGCCCTGGAGCAGCCTGAGCTGTTCGCCGGGGAGATCGTCAAGTTCGCGCGGACGGTGGCCGCGTGAAGACGGTCGTGATCAACGGAGGCATGGGCGGCATCGGGCTGGACCCTCAGGCATCCGCCCCTGCCGACGCACGACGTTCCCACGACCGCACCCGGGAGGTGCTTGCCCGATGAAGTGGGTCAGCTACCGCTCCGCCGACGGCTCCAGGCGCTGCGGCGTGGTGCACGACAACACCATCCGCGCCGTGGGCATGGGCCTGTTGGAGCTGTTGCGCGCCGAAGGCGGGCTGGAGGCCGCCGCGTCCAGGGCACCGACCGAGATCGTCGAGCTGGCCACGGCCGACCTGCTGGCGCCGATCCCGGTGCCACCGGCGGTCCGCAACTTCGCCGCGTTCGAACGTCACATCAGTAACGCGGGTAAGGCGGCCGTCGGCGACGGCAGGGTCAGCCCGGTCTGGTACGAACATCCGCTCTTCTTCTTCTCCAACCCGGCGGCGATCAAGGGACCGCACGACGAAGTCCCCATCGCCCCGGGCGCTCGGTGGTGGGACTACGAGGTCGAGGTCGCCGCGGTGATCGCCGGGGACTGCTCGGACCTCGACGCCGCCACGGCGGAGCAGCACATCGCCGGCTACCTGGTCTACTGCGACTGGAGCGCACGCGATATCTCCGCGAGCGAGACGGGGTTCGTGTACGGCCCGTCCAAGAGCAAGGACGCCTCGACCAGCCTCGGCCCGTTCCTCGTCACCCCCGACGAACTCGAACCCCACCGCTCGGGCAACGGCTACGCGCTGCGGATGGACGGGTACGTCAACGACGAGCACTACGGCGGCGGCAGCTGGGAGGAGATCCACTGGTCGTTCGGCGAGATGCTGGCGCACGCGTCGCGCGGCACCACCCTGCGAGCCGGTGACATCCTCGCCAGCGGTCCCGTGGGCACCGGCTGCATCCAGGAACTGTGTGGCCACCGCCCCTACCTGTCACCGGGGGACACGGTCCGGATCGAAGTGCGGGAACTCGGCGCGATCTCCGCACGGATCACCGCACCAGAGCCGCCCTGACGCACGGGATGCACCGGATGCGCCGGATGCACCAAGACGACCTTGACCCTTCCCACTTGCCAGGAGACCACCGCGATGCATCCCGCCGGCACCTTCGCTCGCACCGCCATGGACCCGCATGCCGTCCGCGAGGTCAGCCTCACCATCAACGCCACCCACCTGTTCGTCTACTTCATCCCCGAGGCACCGGAAGAGGCCGCCAAGCTGGGCGTGACCGAGTACGGACCGGCGTACTTCGCGTTCCGGGCGGCCCCGATGGGCGCGGTCCCGTGGCAGGTCACACTCGCGGCCTTCTACAACTTCAGCCCGCGGTCGGTGCGGGCCATGGCGGGCGTGTGGGACGCGGCGACGCCGGAGGAGTGGCAGGCCGCTCGCTTCGCAGCCGTCGATCGTGCGGTGCGACGCGTCGGCGTGAGCCTCACCGCCGACCGGATCGCCGAGGCGCGATCGCTGATCGACCCGGTCGTCGCGAGCGCCGACTACGCCGGGAAGACGATGGCCGCCGCCAACGCCTCGGTCCCTCTCCCAGCCGATCCGCTCGTCGCGCTGTGGCAGCAGATCACGGTGCTGCGCGAGTGGCGCGGTGACGCGCATATCACCGTGCTCGCCGCCAACGGCCTCGGGCCGTGCGACTGCAACGTTCTGCAAACCGCGACAGGTCACTTCCCGGCGGCGATCGCGCGTGCCACCCGGCTGTGGGACGACGAGGAGGTGGCCGCGGCGACGACGCGCCTCGTCGCACGCGGCTGGCTCGACGCCGACGGCACCGCGACCGACCTCGGCATCGCGGCGCGCGAGCGGATCGAGGCCGAGACCGACGAGCACTGCGCCGCGCTGTGGACGCCGATCGGTGACGCCGGCGTCCGTCGCCTCACCTCGCTCATCGTGCCGATCCACGACGCGTTCACCGCGGCCGGGACCTACCCCTTCCGCGTGGAGACGGGAGACACGCGGTCCGCCGATCCGGAGGCCGTCGGGCAGGCCCGGTTCTCGTGCAGCCGCGACGAACGGGCACGCAGCGCAGGGTGACGCTGGAGGGGGGCTGGACCGGGCGCGAGAGGCGACGGTCCGGCGATCGGCGGTAGCAGTGATTCCGTTTACCGCCCTCCCGGCGCACCTGACGGTTCGCCAGGGCGGCGCCGCGGCACATGCAGGATTCACTGCGGCGGAGTCCCCATCGCGATCACAGCGACCTGCGGCGGGCCCATACGGCCGCCAGGGCCGGCATGCCTGGCTCTCCTACCGCCGGGCTGAGGAGACCTTCGAGGAGGACACCCGCTGCCGGCCCACCCACTTGGCCCGCTGCTACGAGCGGTACCCGCACCACTCCGAAGCCGTGATCCACCTCGCGATGACCGACCTCATGGCCCGCGGACTCACCGGTGAAGTCACCCCCGACCGGCGCGGAACCTCACCCGGAACCCCACACGAATCACCGGACGGAACACTCGGTCAGAGCGCTGCCGGCACCGCGAGTTCGGCCGCGTACGGGGGCTGGGCCCCGGCGCGGGAGCACGTCGCGGCGGCGGCGCGGGCGGCGAAGGTGAGGGTGTCCCGCCACTGCTCCGCGGTGAGTGACGGGGACGGGGTGAGCGCGGCGTGGCCGTCGAGGCGGTGGAGCAGCGCGGCGTTGACCGTGTCGCCGGCGCCGATGGTGTCGACGACGGCCACCTTCTCGCCGGGGACGGAGAGTTCGAGGCCGTCCCGGGTGAGGACGGTCAGGCCCGCGCCGCCGCGGGTGAGCACGACGGCGTACGGGCCGGCCGCGAGCCACCGCCGGACGGCCGTCGCCGGGTCGGCGGGCCCGGCGAGCCAGGCCGCGTCCTCCTCCGAGAGCTTGAGCAGGGTGACGTACGGCAGCCAGGAGCGGAAGCGGGCCCGGTAGGCGTCGGCGTCGGGGATCAGGCCCGGCCGGATGTTGGGGTCGAGGGCGGTGAACAGGCCGCCGTCCGACGCGCGGCGCAGCAGCTCCTCGAACGCCGAGGCCCCCGGTTCCAGGACGAGGGAGCAGGTGCCGAACGAGATCGCGCGGGCCGCCGCCGGCAGCGTCCCCGGGGTCCGGAAGAGGCGGTCGGCGGTGCCCTCGACGTGGAAGGAGTACGCCGCGGAGCCGTCGGCGCCGATGTGCGCGACCGCCAGGGTGGTGGGCTCGGGACCCCGCTGGACGAGCGAGGTGTCCACCCCGTCCGCCGCCAGGCCGTCGAGCAGCGCCTCGCCGAAGTGGTCGGTGGACAGCCGCGAGCAGAACGCGGCCGGGGAGCCGAGGCGGGCCAGGGCGACGGCGGTGTTGTACGGGCCGCCGCCGCGCTTGGGCCGCAGGGCGGGCAGTTCGGGGGCGGACGAGGCCGGGGCGTCGGCGTGTGGAACGGTGTCGGGGTGCCGCGCGGTGGACTCTTCGGGGCCGGCGCCGGCGGCGGGCCCGGTGCCTGTGCGCGTCGCGTCGTCCGGGCGCCGCCGGCCGGACCTCCCCGCGTCGGCGCCGGGTCGAGCGCCGGGCTCCGCGCCGGGGCGTGTACCGGACCGCGCCCCCGGGCCGGAGAGCCGATCGCCGGTCGTCGGCGCGTCGCGGGCGGGCTCCGCGGGGACAAGGTCGATCAGGGCTTCCCCGGCGACGATGATCATAAGGAGAGGGGCCTTTCGGTACGGACGATGGGGTGCGGAGTGACCGGCGGTGCCGATGGTACGGGCGGAGGCGGTCGGTAGCCGCGAGAGCCGCGGCGGACGAAGGCGCACCCTGCCGGAGGTGCGCGAGGCGCGGGCGGACTCGGCGAACCGGCCGGGCGGGAATGCGACGGCCGGCGCCCCGATCTCGCCCATCGGCCTGCCGGCCGTGGCCGGCCGGGGCTCGGCAAGCCGCGCTCGGCCGGGGGGGGGCGGCGAGTTCGCGGGGGCTGGGCGGCGGTGTCGGCGGTGTCTACGGGCGGCGTCGACGGCCGCTGCGGAAGCGAGCGGCAGCCGTTCGACGGAGCCCGTGCGGCCGGGCCCACCTCACCTCCCCCCGGAGCCGCCCGGCGCGGGCGCGGCCGGCAGCCGGGCGAAGGCGCGGGATACCGCGGCGAGTTGGGCGGCCGCGGGGTCCGTGCCGGTCGTGGGGCGAAGGGGGAGGGGGCCGGGCGGAGGGCCCGGCGGGGGAGTGCGGTCGCGGAGGGCGTGGGCGATACGGGTCGCCGCGGTGTGGGCGTCGTCGTTCCCAGGGCCGGCGACGGCGGCGCCTGCGGTGCCCGGGCCCGCTTCGGGGGCCGCCGGGAGGTGGGGCCGGAGCAGGAGGAGGCCGTCGTGGATCTCGATCACACGGCGGTAGAGGGCGAAGCGGAGCCGGCGGGGGGACAGGCCGGCCGGGACGGCGAACGGGTGCCGGCGGGCGGGCAGCGGCGTCGTCGGGAAGGCGCGGTGGAAGGCGGACCACAGCGGCGTCAGGGCCCGGTACGTGCGCAGGAACCACCACCAGTGGCGCAGCGCAGGCCGGACCGCCGCACTGCCGCCGGCCGCCACCAGGGCCGCGCACACCAGGGCCAGGGCCGTGGAGACCGTGTCGTCACCGTTGTCTGCCGGCCGGCCAGCAGGGCCAGCCGGACGTCGTCGAGCCCCCAGGCCGTCCCCCAGCAGCATGGGCAACGGGCTCGCCAACCAGAAGTGGGTGCTGACGCCCTGACGATCCGTCAGGAGTGAGGCGTCCGATCGGACGGGTTCGGGGTTCCGCGCCGGGCAAGGGGGGCGGCGCGGGATCCCGGGCCCGTTCCGCTCACGTCTCCTCGTCCGTCCTGACGGGCTCCCGGCGCCCCAGCCAGCCCCTCCCGCCCGTCCGCCCGGTTTCGCCGCACGGATCCGTGGCACCCGTGTCTTGCCGGCGGTCGCGGCGTACGGCAGTGGCGGCCGCGGCGGACGGGAGGAACGGAGGACGTCATGACGGTGAAGGCGGGGACGAACGGATCGCCACTGGACGGGCCGTGGCCCGAGGCGGCGGGACGGCTCTGGCGGGACGTGTCCGGGCTGGTGCGCGCGGAGGCCGGCGGCCCCGCCGGCCCGCTGACCACGGCGGTCGGCCGGGCGCGCCTCGCCGGGACCGCGATGGCGCTCAGCGGCGCCCTGGGCGCGCTCTCCCTCGTCTCCGCACACCAGGCTCTGCTGCGGACCACCGAGCGGATCATGCCACCGCCCCGGGCGGCCTGGGCCCTGGCGGCCGGCTACGCCGGCGCCGCCGTCGGCCTCACCCGCCTGCGGCGCTCCGCCTCGCGCGCCGCGCGGCGCTCCTCCGCGGAAGCCGTGGAACGGGTGCTGGCGGAGCTGGCCGCGTCGGGGGTGTGACCGGCCGTCCGTTCCGTGACCGGTCGGCCGCGGTCAGTCGTGGCGGACGACGCAGAGCGCCCAGATGACGAACGCGCACGTCGCCATGGCGACGACCGACCACAGCGGGAAGTACGGCAGGGACAGGAAATTGGCGATCAGGATGAGCGACGCGATGACGATGCCCAGCACCCGCGCCCAGGCGGAGACCTTGAACAGGCCGACGCCCACCATGATGGCCGCGATGCCGAGGAAGAGGTGCACCCATCCCCAGCCCGCCACGTTGAACTTGTAGACGTAGTTCGGCGCGTTGACGAACACGGTGTCGTGGACGATCGCCGATATGCCCCTGAGTACGTTCAGGAAGCCGTCGATCAACAGCATCACGGCAGCGAAGACCGTCAGCCCGGCGGCGGCCGCCAGGGACCTCTCGCCGTGGTGATGCGTGGGGTGTGGCTGCGAGGAGTGCGACATGGTCTCTCTCCTAGTCCGGATCGGCCTCCCGAAGCCGGCGAGTCCGAGAGCCCGGGAAGAGCGCGCCGCCGCACTGCCGGGAACGAACGTGCCCGGCAGGCCGGATGTGGCCCTCCCGGGGGGTCGTTCTCCACCCCGCGCCCTTGCCGCACGGGGTGGGGCGACCGACGGAGACCGCTCGTTCCATCCTCACCACGCCGCGCTGTTGATCGCACCTCGGCCTTGGAAGCAGCCTCCACCTGCGACGACGCCGGCCGCTCGCGCTAGGGTGCGCCGGTGAGTCTTTACATCGTCGTCGGATACGGGCCCGCCGGTGCGGCCGCCGCCCGGCTCCTGGCCGGACAGGGCCATACGGTACGCGTCGTCACCAGGTCGGGACGGGCCCCCGAGCCCGGCATCGAGCACGTCGCCCTGGACGCGACGGACGCGGCGCGGCTGACCGGAGCCGCGCGGGGCGCCGGCGCGATCCTCGGCTGCGCCGCGCCGCCCTACCACCGCTGGACGAAGGAGTGGCCGCCGCTGGCCGCGTCGCTCGCCGAGGCGGCGGAGGCGACCGGCGCCGTCCTGGTCATGCTGGGCAATCTGTACGGCTACGGCCCGGTGGACGGGCCCCTGACCGAGGACCTGCCGCTCGCGGCGACCGGCCCCAAGGGGCGGGTGCGCGCCGCCGCGTGGGAGCGGGTGCGGACCCTGCACGAGCAGGGGCGCGTCAGGGCGGTCGAGGTACGGGCCTCCGACTTCTTCGGGCCCGGCGTGACCGACGGCGGCCATCTGGCCGGGCGCTTCATGCCCCCGCTGCTGCGCGGCAAGGCGGTCACCGCGCTCGGCGACCCGGACGCCCCGCACAGCTGGAGCTACCTTCCCGACGTGGCCGCGGCCCTCGTGGAGGCCGCGGGGGAGGAACGCGCCTGGGGCCGCGCGTGGCACGTTCCCACGGAACCGCCGCTCTCCGTCCGGGAGATGGCGGACCGTCTCTCCGCCGCGGCCGGAACGGCACCGGTCGCCGTCCGGCCGACGCCGTCGGCCGTCCTGGGCGTGGCGTCGCTGTTCTCCCCGCTGCTGCGCGAGCTGAAGGAGATCCGCTACCAGTTCGACCGCCCCTTCGTCGTCGACTCCAGCGCCTACCGGTCCGCTTTCACGGTCCGTTCGACGCCCGTCGACGAACAGGTCGGGGCCACGGTCGCGTGGTGGCGGGAGCGCCTGGCCGCCGGCGGGTGAATCCCGCGCGGCGGCCCGGGGTACCGGCGGGAATTCCGTCGTGGAATCCGCGGCGGCGGGCCCGCTTACCCGCGCAGGCCCCTTTCCGCTCGGGCCCCCTTTCCCACTCGGGAAGGGGGGCCCGTCACATCCCGGAGGACGTCAGCGGACGAACTTCCAGGTGATTCCGTTGACCACGCCCCGGTCCAGCGGCGCGAGCTTGCGGAAAGCCGTCTGGCTGAGATCTATGTGCGTCCGGTCGCAGGACGGACACTTGTCCCGGACCGGGACCCGTATGGTCTTGCCGTTGTAGGAGACCTCCACCGAAACGCCTCTGCACAGCGGGTCGTTGTTCGGGTTCGGGGAGGTCCACCAGGCGGCGGGTACCGCGACCAGGTCCTGCGACGAGGCGTCGATCGGCGTTCCGCAGGCGCCGTAGCCCTTGTCGTTGTAGTAGGTCATCTTCCCGGTCATGTTCTGGCCGATCGGAATGTCGGCCGACGCCGGTCCCGCGGCGAGGGCGATACCCGTGGCGGCGGCGACCAGAGCGCAGGCGGCGAAACGAACTCGGCGCACTCGCCTGAATTCACGCATGGTGATGTCTCCTCCTGAGGCAGGGGAATACGACACGCGGAGCCGGGGGCGGAAAGGCGTTCGTCGACTTGGCCTCCGGCTTCGGGACCCATGGATTTCACGGTCCCCGGTGTCCCCGCAACCCCCGTCGGCCCCAGTTGTCCGGAACTGAGTGGTCTATGAACTCAGTTGGGCCGGAACACCGTCGGTCCGTCCGAAAACACACCGGAACACCCGGGTGCGGCCAAACACCCGGGTACGGTGAAACGTCCGGGCACGCCGGGCGCTTGAGGGCCACGGGTGCCGGGCCGTTCAGGAGAGGGCCGGTGACGACCCCGAAGGCGGGCGCCGGCTGGTGAAGACCTACACGCCCCGCGTCCGCGCGTCCCGGAGCGCGGGCTCCGGAGGAAGGTGGACGGACAGCAGGCACACGTCGTCGCGCTGCTCGTCGGGGAGCAGCCGCGCGAGGAGCGCGTCGAGGGAGCCGTTGCCGCCGCGTGGCGGCACGCTGCGTACGGCCTCGCTGAGCCGGTCCAGGCCGGCGTCGAGGTGCTCGCCGGGGCGCTCGATCAGCCCGTCGGTGTACATCAGCAGATGGTCGCCGGGCTCGATCCGGCAGGTGGCCTGCCCGTAGGAGGGCCGCAGGGTCGCGCCGAGCAGGACGCCCTCGGGCGGGGTCAGGTACTCCGCCTTGCCCTGCCGGACGAGCAGGGGCGGCGGGTGGCCGGCCTGGGCCCAGGTCAGGCAGCGCTCGGTGGGGTCGTAGCGGCCGAGGACCATGGTGGCCGTGGCGTGCCCGTCCGGGGTGTGCAGCAGCAGAGTGTTGAGCCGGTGCAGGGCGCCGGTCAGGGAGGAGCCGGTGAACACCATCCCCTTGGCGGTGAAGCGCAGTTGCGCCATGGTGGCCACCGCGTCGATGCCGTGCCCGGCGACGTCCCCGACGGCGAACAGGACGCAGCCGTCGGGCATCTCGACGGCGCTGTACCAGTCGCCGCCCACGCTGAGGTCGTCGTGCGACGGCAGGTAGGCGACGTCGACGCGGAGGTCCGCGAGGTTCAGCGACTGGGTGGGCAGCGGCAGCAGCGCGTGCTGGAGCCGCGCCGCCACCAGGCGTTCCGTCTGCAGCACGTTGCGCTGGGCGAGCACCGCCTGCTGGGACTCCAGCAGGGCCAGTTCGGCGCGCCGCCGGGCGGTGAGGTCCATGATGACGCTGTGCACCTCGACGGGTGTGCCGTCGGCGTCCGGCACGGTCTCGGCGACGACCCGCAGGTGCTTGACGCCGGAGGCGCTGGCGAACCGGACCAGGTGGTCCATGGGCGTGCCGTCGGCCAGAAGGGACTGGACGGCCCGGGCGAACTCGGGCAGGTCCTCGGGCAGCAGGTGGCGCGGCAGTTCGTCGAGGCGCATCGGCCCCAGCGAGCGGTCGCGGTCCAGGATCTCGTAGACCTGCGGCGACCAGGTGACGGCGTCGGTGGCCAGGTTCCAGTCCGTCCAGCCGAGGTTGCCCAGCCGCTGGAGGTCGGCGAGCAGCTCCCGCTGCCGGGTCTCGGTGTCGTGGCCGGTCCAGCAGACGACGAGGGAGCCACCGAGGCGCGCCACCCGCAGCGAGTAGACGGACTGTTTGCGGACGCCGGCGACGACCTCCTCGTAGGCGAACGGCTCGCTCTGGTACGGCTGTCCGGTCTCCAGGGTGTGGAGGTAGCCGTGCCAGGCGGAGGATCCGGCCATGGTCGGATAGCACTCCAGGACGCGCAGGCCGACGAGTTGGCGCCCCCGCCGCCCGGCGATGTCGGCGGACTGCGGCGCGGCGGCGTCGATCCGGAAGTCCTCGACCTCGCCCGTCGCCGACCGCAGGGGCGTGAGCAGGGCCGCCGGGCCCATCAGGGCGTCGAAGACCGCCTGCACGGATTCGGTGAGGGGCGGGCCGGTCCGGCCGGCCGGTGCGTCGCACATCCGCAGACTCCCCGCGCACAGTCGGGCGACCGCCCGCAGCAGCTCACGGACGGCCGGATCGAAGGGGGCGTCGACGGTGCGGAGGACGCCCAGGGCGGCGGTGACCGTACCGCCGGTGACCACGGGGAGCCAGGCCCGCGTCAGCCACCGGTGGCCCTGCTCGCCGATCAGGTGGTAGTGCAGCGCGTCCCGCTCGGGGTCCTCCAGCCAGACGGCCTCGCCCCGGCGGACGACGTCCTGCGCGGCGATGCCGCTGACGGGCGGTACGGACCGCCACTGGGCGGCGACGGCGGCCCCGGTGCCGGCGTGGCCGCCGAGCTCCAGCACGCCGTTCGGGGCGCTGAGGAAGATCATCACGGCGTCGGCGTGGACCGGCGGCCCGGCCAGGTGGTCCAGCAGCGTCCCGGCGAGCTCCTGCAGGCCCGAGACGCGGGCCAGGGCCTCGCCGACGGCGCCCAGGACCTCCGCGTGCGTCCGGTGCCCGGCGGTTCCCGGCGGGGCGTGGCGGGTGTAGCGCGTGGAGTCGAACACCGAGCCGCCGCCCTCCGTTCCGTCCGGTCCGCCGGGTGCGGCCGGTCCGCGCGGTCCGGAAGGCTTGCGGGCGGCGGGGACGGCGCCGCCCTGCGGCAGGTCGCCCAGGACGATCCAGCACTCCTCAGCCAGCGTCCGGCCGGCGGTGCGCGCGCGCCGCGTCAGGTGCTCGTAAGCCGCCGCCGCGGAGCAGTCGGAGCGTGCCATCAGCACACCCTTGGCGCGTTCCAGCACGGCCGTGGTGGACGCCAGGTGCTCCAGCCGCTCGTTCTCCGCCCGTAGCTTGGCCACCACCTTCGCCAGTGCGGCGACGTCGGGTTCGACGCCGGACTTCTCGTCCTGGACAGACTCGCTCGTCACGCCCCGAGCATGGCACAGTCGGCCGCCGCCCGGCCCGTTTCCGCACATCAGGGCGGGCGCTCGGCCGGACGTTCGGATGGTGTTCCGTTTTCCCTTCCCTCTCTCATGGTCCCAGGAACCATGATGGCGCGGAAGGGAGTTCACGATCCGGCGGCCGACGGCGGCGGGCAGGCGGAGAGTCCGCCCGAGGTCGGCGGAACCGGGTGAACACCGCCGGCCGCTTCGCTACCGTGGAGGGGGCGAACCGCTACAAGGCCCGCATGACGGCCACTTCGCCCTTCCGGGACACCCCCACACCATTGCCTTCACTCCGGGCCCCGCACACGGCGGCCCACGAGCCCGTCCGGCGCGCCGGGAACATGTCCGGGACACGCCGGGAGAGGACACGAAACGGTGAACGGATCCATGCGGGACAAGGTCGTCCTCGTGACCGGCGCGGCCCGCGGCCAGGGCCGCGCGCACGTCGTGCGGCTGGCCGGCGAGGGCGCCGACGTTATCGCCGTCGACCTGTGCGGCCGGCTGCCCGGCGTCGCCTACGCCTCCCCGGTGCCGGAGGACCTCGACGAGACCGTCGCCCTGGGAGAGGCGCACGGCCGGCGGGTCGTCCCGCTGGTGGCCGACGTCCGCGACCTCGCCGGGCTCCGGAAGGCCGTGGACGGGGCCGTGGAGACCCTGGGCCGGCTGGACGCCGTGGTGGCCAACGCGGGCATCTGCGTTCCGTGTGCCTGGGACCGGGTCACCGAGGAGATCTTCCGGGACACCATGGACGTCAACGTCCGCGGCACCTGGAACACGGTGATGGCGACCGCGCCGCACCTGGTGGCGGCGGGCGGCGGGTCCGTCGTGCTGATGAGCTCGTCGGCGGGGCTCAAGGTCCAGCCGTTCATGATCCCTTACACCACCAGCAAGTTCGCGGTGCGCGGGATGGCGAAGGCGTTCGCCGCCGAGCTGGCCCGCTTCGGCGTCCGGGTCAACAGCGTGCACCCGACGGGCGTCGACACCGTCATGGGCGGCCGGGCGATGCTCACCCGCGTCGCCGAGGCGAGCATGGCCGACCCGCGGCTGCGCGGGATGCTGGTGAACATGCAGCCGGTGGACGGGATCTCGGCGGAGGACGTGGCCGAGGCCGTGCTGTTCCTGGTGTCGGACGCGTCCCGGCACGTGACCGCGCACGCCCTGGCCGTGGACGCGGGCGTCAGCGAGTTCTGAGGCCGCGGGCCGCCGTCCCCCCTTCCCTCTGCCCCCGCTCTCCGCCACAGACGGGCCGGTTCCCCATGCCCCTCCACCACCACCTCGTCGGACACACCTGGGCCCTCGGGCCCCTGCGGTGGACGTTCGCCGACACGGCCCTGTACGCGCTCGGCGTCGGGGCCGGGGCCGGCGACCCATCGCGGGAACGGGAGTTCACCACGGAGAACTCCACGGGCGTCACCCCGTCGGTACTGCCCACCTTCGCCACCACCCTCGTCCCGCCCGGGGAGCACCCCGCCCTCGGCGACTTCGACGTGACGCGGCTCCTGCACAGCCACCAGTCCGTGACGCTCCACGGCCCGCTGCCCGTCGAGGGCGCGGCGGTCACGGTGTCCCGGCTCACCGGGCTGTACGACCGGGGGCGCGCCGCGCTCGCCGTGATCGACTCCCGGTGTACGGACGCGGCCACCGGCCGGCCCCTCGCCGGCCTCCGCACCGGGCTGACCGTCCGGTACGCGGGCGGCTTCGGCGGGGAAACGGCCGAGGACGAACCGTGGGAGCGCCCGGCGCGGGAGCCGGACCACACCGCCGGCTACCCCACCGCCCCTCACCAGGCGCTGCTCTACCGGCTCTGCGGCGACCGCAACCCGCTGCACTCCGACCCCGCCGTCGCCGCGCGGCTGGGTCTGCCCAGGCCGCCGCTGCACGGGCTGTGCACCTTCGGGTTCGCCGGGAGGGCGCTGCTGCGCGCGCTGTGCGGGTGCGACCCGGCCCGGTTCGGGACCATGTCCGCCGACTTCACCGCGCCCGTGCTGCCCGGGCGGGACCTCACCGTGCGGATCTGGGCGGGGGCGGACGTGGCACTGTTCGAGGTCCGCTCGCACGGGCGGGTGGTGCTGGGCCGGGGGCGGTTCGTCCCGCGGCCGGTGTGACGGTCAGCCGGCGGCCGGGCACCGGACGCCGTCCGGATCGGCGGCGGACCGCTCGGCGTACCAGCGGGCCGTGCTCCGCAGCCCGTCCGGCAGCGCGATCGCCGGCCGCCATCCGGTGGCGAACAGCCGCGAGACGTCGAGGAGTTTGCGCGGCGTCCCGTCCGGCCGGCTCGGGTCCCAGCCGATCCGTCCGGTGTAGCCGACCGCCTCGGCCACCATCCGGGCCAGCTCCGCTACGGACACGTCCCGGCCGGTGCCGACGTTGACCGGGGACGGGTCGTCGTAGTGCCGCAGCAGGTGAAGACAGGCCGCCGCGAGGTCGTCGGCGTGCAGGAACTCCCGGCGCGGCGTGCCCGTCCCCCAGACGGTGACCTCCCCGGCACCGGTCCGCGCCGCCTCGTGGAAGCGGCGGACGAGCCCGGGGAGGACATGGGAGCGGGTGGGGTGGAAGTTGTCCCCGGGGCCGTAGAGGTTCGTCGGCATGACCGAGATCCAGCGCCGGCCGTACTGCCTGCGGTACGAGCGCACCGCGATCAACCCCGCGATCTTGGCGATGGCGTACGCGTCGTTGGTCTCCTCCAGCGCCCCGGTGAGCAGCGCGGACTCGGGGATGGGCTGCGGACTGTGCTTCGGGTAGACGCACGAGGAACCCAGGAACAGCAGCCGGTCGACACCGGCGGCGTGCGCGGACGTGAACAGATTGGTCTGGATCCTGAGGTTGTCGGTGAGGAACTCGACCGGTTCGGCGTCGTTGGCGGCGATGCCGCCGACCCGGGCGGCGGCATCGATCACCACATCCGGGCGGAGCGCGGCGAGGAGGGCGGACGCGGCCCGGGCGTCGGTCAGGTCCACGTCGGCGGAGGCGACGCCGACGACCGACGTGAACCCCTCGGCCGCCAGCCGGCGGAGCAGGGCCGAGCCCACGAGTCCGGTCGAGCCGGCCACCAGCACGGTCGAGGAAGGCTGAAGGAGGGGGCGCGGGGAAGGGGACGGGGTCACGGCTGCCTCTCGTTCGGGGGGACGGGCGGGTGAGGCGTGGGGTGATCTGTGAGGCCGGGGAGGTCCAGGCCCCGGCAGTACAGGGCGCCCAGCAGGCGCAGGAGGGCGACCGGTTCGGGGGTCCCGCGGTGTCCTGAGGCCGCCACGAGCGGGGCCGCGACCCCCTCGTCCCGCAGCGTGTCCCGGATCGGCCGGGCCAGCACCGGGTGCGGGCCGATCTCCACGAACGCCCGGACGCCCCGGCCGGCCAGAGCGGACACGGCCTGGGTGAACCGCACGGGCTGCCGGAGGTTGCGTGCCCAGTAGTCCGGGGTGCCGAGGCCGGAGGGAGCCGGTCCGGAACCGGCGGGCTCCGGGTCGGGACCGGCCGGCTGCGATCCGGCCTCGGCCGCCGACCCCAGGCCGGGGCCGGCGGCCGGATCCCGGGCCGCGTCGACGGTCGACACCCAGGGCACGCGCGGCGTGGCCGGGGCCAGGCCGGCCAGTTCCGCGCGGAGTTCGGGCAGGACCCCGTCGACGTACGGGCTGTGCGACGCCGCGTCGATCCGGATCGTCCTGCACCGCACCCCCTCCGCCTGCAGGAGGCCGACGAGTGCCCCCACCGCGTCGGCCGCCCCGGTGATCACCGTCTCCCGGGGCGCGCTGTGCGCGGCGACGACCACCGTCCCCGGCGTCCGCGCGCAGTGCCGCTCGACGGTGTGCCGGTCCAGGCCGATCGTGGCCATCGCGCCGCCGACTCCGGTCTGACGGGCCCGGGCGAGCAGCCGCGAGCGGGTCGCGACGACCCGGGCCGCCTCGGGGAGCGTGAGGACACCCGCGATGTGCGCGGCGGCGACCTCGCCCAGGCTGTGCCCCACCACGGCGTCCGGCCGCAGCCCCAGCGACAGCAGCCAGCGGGCGGTGGCCACCTGCAGCGCGAAGATGAGCGGCTGTGCCGTGCCGGGGCCGTCGGCCCCCGCACCCGGCGGACGCGCGAGCGGTCCGGTGACGCCGCCGGGCAGCAGCCCGTCGAGTTCGGCCAACACCCCGGCCGCCACGGGCGACCAGGCCGGCAGGGCGCGGCCCATGCCCGTCCACTGGCTGCCGTGGCCGCCGAAGCACCAGGCGGTCCGGCCGGCCGCGCCGTCGGCCCGGCCCGCCGTCCAGCGCGGGCTCGGCAGGCCGTCGGCGAAGCACGACAGCCCCTCGACGAGCCCCGGAACGTCCGGCGCGGACACCGCCAGGCGTTCGAGTCCCGGACGGGTGGGACGGAAAGACATCTCATCGGGCCGAGAACCATTGGCCAACAATTCTGCCGCCCTTTTCGCCTCCACCGTCAACTCCGTGCGCGTGGCGGCCGAAAACACCAGCAGCCACGGTGGCGGAGACGGCTGCACACTGTCGAATGTCATAAGCCCCTCGTGTTCCGCCGCATCGGATCGGGTGGCAGGCCGGTGGTTGCTACGATCGCCGCACCGGCCGGTCGGCGCCGCCGCGCGCACCGCTGCTCGACGCTTTCGATGCGGAAAGCGACACCTTCGACAAAGGAGTAGAGGAAGAATGCCGGAGAACTCCTTCCAGGGCCTGGTCGTCGATACCGAACCCGCGTCCGACGCCTATCTCGTCATCGGCATTCCCGGGTCCGGAAAAAGCTCGGTGTCCGCCGCCCTCGCCCGCCGCTTTCCCCTCGGCGCGCACATCGAGGGCGACCACATCCAGGAACTCATCGTCTCCGGCGGGCACCTGCCCTCCCCGGAGGAGGACCTGGAGGCCGACCGCCAGCTGCTGCTGCGCGCCCGCAACGCCTCGGTGCTCGCCCGCAGTTTCCACGCCGCCGGCGTCGTCCCCGTCATCGACGACGTGGTCGTCCGGCGCGCGCACCTCGAGTACTACCTGGAGCAGCTGAAGGGCCTGCCGCTGCACCTCATCGTCCTCGCGCCCACCCCGGACGTCGTCGCCCGGCGGGTCGCCGAACGGGACAAGGTACTGGCCGACGACTGGTCGTTCCTCGACGAGGCGATGCGCTCCGAACTCGACGGCCGGGGAACGTGGTTCGACAGCTCCGAGATGACCCTCGGCGAGACCGTCGACGCGGTCCTCGCCAAGGGCTGAACCTCCGTCCCGCGGACCGGCGCCGGTGCTTCCCGCGGAGCCCGGCGCCCTCATCCGCCGTCGATCCGGCGGACCGCGGTCAGCCACGTGAGCATCAGGTGGGCGCTCCGGTGCAGGAACGCCCGCGCGTCCTGTGCCCAGGCCGGGCCGCGCGCCTGCTCGGCGAACTCCCGCAGGCCGTGCGCCAGCGAGGCGTACGCCTCCGGGTAGGTGCTCCCCTCGAGGCGGAACGCCCGTAGCCAGTTCAGGAGTTCGTCCATGAAGCGGATCGCCGGCAGTTCGCCCGTCAGGTCGGCGAAGAGGTCGTGCGCGTTGCGCTCGTGGTGGACCGGTGGGCCGCCGAAGCGGACGGCGTGGCCGAGGTGTTTGGCGCACGCCGCGACGAAGTACCCGCTGAAGATGTCCCCGAAGCGCTCCAGGGGCGCGCCGCCGACCGGCTGCCCCATCCGCAGGAAGTAGTAGGCGGGCAGCGCGGTCCGGTGCACCGCCGTGTTCTGCGAGTTGACGGGACACCAGGTGTCCGGCGCCAGGACGGCGGCCGGCCCCCGGTAGGCGGTCACCGTGGGGCGGACGGCGAGCCGGGTCACCGCGTCCACGTCCGGATCGCCGAGCCACAGGCCGGCGTTGACCCGTACGTCGGCCGTCCCCTCCGTCCACGCCGGCGCGTCGGTGTCCGTGCGCGGCCCGTAGGGGAAGCCCCGGGGGTGCACCCGGCAGGGGGTCACGTCCAGCAGGTCGCAGGCGTTGAACCAGCCCGACGGCGACGACACCGTACGGTGCCGCGCCGGCCCCTCCAGCACCACCCGGTGCTCGTCCAGGAACGGGCTCACGGCGGGCAGGTTGTCGTCGTCCATGGACACGGCGCACGCGCTGCCGTTGAGGTACGAGAGCAGATAGCCGATGTTGCGCCGGTTGTCGGAGTCGTACGGCACGAGCTCCGGCACGCCCAGCTTCGCCAGCAGCCGGTCCTGCTCCGCCACGTCGGGGGAGACGATCGCGGCGCCGCGGGCGCGGGCCCGGTCGCAGGCCGCGTGGAAGGCGGCGGGCGTCCGGCGGTCGGGGATGACGACGAGCCGGGCGCCGCCCTCCGCGAGGGTGTCGGCGTAGTGCTCCAGGAACTCCCCGGAGCCGATGGTCGTGATGACGATGTCGATCGTTTCGGACATGAGGTCACTCCGCAGTGTGGTCACTCCGCAGGGGGAATGTCCCGCCAGAACCGCAGCCGGGAGGAGGCGGTGACGAGAGGGGCGCCGATCCAGAGGAGCATGACGACGGCCAGCCCGAGCCGCGGGCCGAACAGGCTGCCGAGCGCACCGCCGACCAGCCCGCCGACGAAGAGCATGCCGCGGCTGACGAACCGGACGCAGGCCACCGTCCGCTGCAACAGCTCGGAGGGGGTGAGGAGTTGAACGAGGGTGGCCTGGCCGACCGTGAACACGGCGTACCCGGCGTGGAACAGCAGCGCGCCGCACAGGAACAGGAACAGCCCGGACCCCGGCCGGGTCAGCGGCAGCAGCAGCCCCGCCGGGGCGAACACCGCCGCGGGGATCCAGACCGCGCGGGCCGTGCCCAGCCGCCGCGCCACACGGCCCGCGCCGAACGCCCCGATCAGCCCGCCGACGCCCACCGAGCCGATCAGCAGGCCCAGGGTGCCGGGGGCGACCCCGACGTCGTCGGCCAGGAAGAGGACGACCAGCGCCTCGTACGCGGCGAAGCAGCAGTTCCCCAGGGCGGAACCCGCGATCGACGCGAGGATGACGGGCCGCCGCGCCACGAACCGGAACGCCTCGGCGAGTTCCGCCCCCAGGCCGGTCGCGCGGGACGCCGCGCCCGGTGCCCCGATGTGCGTCCGCATCAGCAGATTGCAGGCGGCGGAGGCCGCGAAACCGCCCACGTTGAGCAGCGGGGCGCGCTCGGGCCCCAGCACCTGCACCGTGAACCCGGCCACCGCCGGGCCGAAGGCCAGCGACACCGCGCGTGCCATCTGCAGCCGGACGTTGCCGTGCACGAGCCGGTCCTTGGGCAGCATCCGCGGCGGCATGGACAGGTACACGATCTCGTAGAACACCGTCGCGCAACTGACCAGCACATTGGAGAGGTAGAGATGCCACAGCGCCAGGTGCCCCGTCGCCGCCAGCACCGGCACCATGGTGACGATCACCGCACGGCCGAGATCGGCGAGCAGCAGCAGCGTCCGCGGGCGCAGCCGTGCGCCGTACACGCCGGCGGGCAGCGTCAGCACCAGCCACGGCAGATAGCCCGCCGCGGTGATCAGGCCGACCTCACCGACCGTCGCCCCCAGCGTCCGGGCGGCCAGCAGTGGGAAGGCGACCACCGTCGCCATCCCGCAGAGCTGGCTGATACCGCTGCCGATCCACAGCAGGCGGAAGTCCCGTTCGAGGGCGCGGGCGGGGGTGGTGGGCAACGTGGCGAGATCGGACATGGCAGGCGCTCTCTTTCTGTCGGTGCGCCGCGGTTCCCCGGGACGGCGTTCGCCCCGGTGCGCGCGGACGTGCAACTTCCGCGGACGCCGCGGTGGCGGACGCCCCGACGGCGTCCGGCCCACGGCACCGCCCGAGCGGCGGCGACCGGCCGCGCCGGGGCGGGCCCGACGGCGGGCCCGACGGCGGGTCCGGCGGCGCGTCCGGCGGCGGGCCCGGCGGTGACGTCCACGGCGGATACGACGACGGCCCCCGCGGTGGGCCCGACGGCCGGCCGCCGCTTCCCCGGCCGGGCCCCATCCTGGCGGCGCGCACGGCACCCGCCACGCCCCCCGGCCCCCTCGGCGCGTCCCGGGCGGCGGGTGTGCCGCGCCCGGTGGCCTCGGTTTCCGCGGTGGGTCGGCTGACTTGGACGGCCCCGGGGGTTCCGGCGGTGTCGGCCACAGGGGTCTTGACGGCGGCCCCAGCGGCCCCGCCCGGTCGGACGGTCCCGGCGATGCCGGCCGTCCCGAGTGTTCCGACGGTCGCGATCGTCGCGGCGGATGTGGCCGTCCTCATGGCCCCGCCGGCCCCGGCCCCGGCCCTGGCCCCGGCCCTGGCCCTGGCCCTGGCCCCGGCCCTGGCCCCGGCCCCGGCCCTGGCCCCGGCCCTGGCCCCGGCCCTGGCCCCGGCCCCGGCCCTGGCCCCGGCCCTGGCCCCGGCCCTGGCCCCGGCCCTGGCCCCGGCCGCTGGGCGCGTCCGGGCCGCCGCGGCCGTCCCGCACACCCCCCTCACCCCCCTCATAGCGTCACCGGAACCGATCCCCCCGCCACCGACCGCTCCGCGGCCAGCGCGCAGCGCAGGGCCGCGTGGGAGTCGCGCCAGCCGCCCGCCGCCGGGTCGGGCGGGCCGCCGGTCGCGGTGGTGAGGAAGGCGCGCAGCTGGGTGCGGTAGGCGGTGCCGAAGCGGTCCCAGTAGCCCTGGTGGCGCGGGGCCGGCGCGCCGCCCGCGCCGGGCTCGGCCGCGCCCGTGGGGCCCGCCTCCAGGTTGCCCCGTTCGCCCAGCAGTTCGGCCCGCACGTCGTACCCCAGCGGCTGCCGGCGGCCGGCGGTGAGGACCGCGAGGGTGCCGTCGTCGAGCCGGAGCATGGCCGTGACCGTGTCGAAGTCGCCGAGGTCCGCCAGTTCGGGACAGGACAGCGCCGCCCCGTCGGCGGTCACCCGGACGACCGTCCGGCCGGTGAGCCACCGGGCCAGGTCGAAGTCGTGCAGCATCAGGTCGGTGAAGACCGAGCCGCTCTCGCGGAGGCGGGCGAGCGGGGGCGGGGCCATGTCGTGCGAGACCAGCCGGAGCACGTGCGGCCGGCCCAGGTCGCCGGCGGCCACCCGGGCGCGCAGGCCGGCGAAGCCGGGGTCGAAGCGGCGCTGGAACCCCACCCACAGGGGCACGCCCCGCCGGTCGGCCGCCCGGCCCAGCGCCTCCGTCGTCGTCGGATCCACGGCCAATGGCTTCTCGCACAGCGTCGGTATCCCCGCGCCGACCAGCTCCGCGACCAGTTCGGGGTGGCTGGTGGTGGCCGCCGTCACCAGCGCCGCGTCGCAGCCCCGGGACAGCAGGACCTCGACCGAGTCCGCGACGGACCCGCGGGCCGCCTTCCGGGCCAGCGCCTCGGCGCGGTCCGGGACGACGTCCACGCACACCAGCCGGTGCGGGCCCAGCGCGGCAAGGTGCTCGGCGTACAGCGCGCCGATCCGCCCGCAGCCCAGCAGGCCGACGACCGGGCCGGCGCTCATCGCCGTACCCCCGCGGCCGGCGCGACGGCGGACCGGGCCAGGCCGACGAGGTCCGCCGACTCCCGGCGGGCACGCAGCCGGGCACCCCATGCGGCCGCCCGTTCGGTGTATCCGGGATCGGCGAGGACGTCCTCGACACCCCGCCGGATGTCGTCGGCCGGCACATACGGGCCGTCGGCCGGGCCGGAGGTGCGGTCGGTGAAGGCGAGCCGCCCGTGGGGGAGCGTCGCGCTGGTCCGCAGCAGCACTCCCGCACCGGTCGCCTCGGCCAACTGCCGCCCGTTCAGCTCCTGTTCGGACATGAACGGCATGACGACCGACGGCTTGCCGTGCAGCAGCGCGGCCAGCACCGTCGCCGAACCGCCGTGGCTCACCACCACGTCCGCCCAGGCCAGCGGCGCGTCCAGGCCGGTGAAGCCCGCCACCACCACGTTGTCCGGCACCACCAGGCCGCCCTGGAAGGCGAAGCCGCTCGACACGTACACGGTCCAGGGCCGCTCCGCGCAGGCGTCGAGGACGTTCTGGAGCGCCCGCCGGGCCATGTTGCCGCCGCTGCCGATGGTGACGTACACCCGCGGCCGGTCCGTGCGCGGCGGCTCCGGGGCGGCGCCGGCCGGGTTCCAGTACATCGGGCCGACGTAGTGCAGCGCGCCCCGGTGCGGCGGCCCGTCCAGGGGCTCCAGGCCGGGGTCGCTCGACACCAACGTGACGTCCCCCCACAGCAGATGCTCCGTCCGCGCCACCGGGCCCAGGCCGAGCTCGCGCGACACCTCGTCCCAGACGGGCAGGCCGGCCGGGTGCGGCAGCAGATCGCGCGGCGCGACGGTCGACCACGGCATCCAGCCGTTCGCGCGCGGGGTGACGAAGTCCGCGTCGGCGAGCGAGACCACCGGCACGCCGGCCGCACGGGCGGCGAGCGCGGCGGTGGGGTACATGTCGACGACGACCGCCGTCGGCCGGAACTCCTCGATCAGCCGGGCGTCCGCGGCCAGCCGCCGCCGGACGCGTTCGATCCGGTGGAACGCCGCCGCGACGGTGAACACCCGCTCCACGTCGGCGAACGGCAGGTACGGCGGCGTCGGGTGCCGGGCCGGCGGCCGGGGCGCGCCGGGCCCGGAGTCCAGCACCGGGAACCCGGCCTCCCGCACCATCGCGGGGATGCCGCAGTCCGCGAACGCCACCTCGGCGCCCGCCGCGGCCAGTTCCGCCGCCAGGGCCAGGCACCGGCCGGTGTAGGCCGCGCCGCCGCCCCAGCCCCAGGGGAAGAACAGCATTCGTCCGGTCACACGTCCTCCTGTTCGACAACCAACTGATGCCGCTTCACACCGTCAGCCCGCCGTCCACCGCGATCACTTGCCCGGTCACGTACGACGCGGCCGGGGAGCACAGGAAGGCCACGACCGCGGCGACCTCCTCGGGCCGGGCCGGCCGGCCGAGCGGGGTGCGGCGTACGACGTCCTCGCGCGCCCGCTCCGGAAGGGCGTCGTGCGCGGGCGTCCCGGCGACCAGGCCGGGGGCCACGCAGTTGCAGGTGAGGCCGTACCGCCCGTACTCCCGGGCGACCGTCCACGCCAGCCCGTGCAGCCCCGACTTGCCCGCCGCGTACGCCGCCTGGCCCGGCCGCCCGCGCAGCCCGGCCACCGACGACACCAGCACCACCCGCCCACCGGGCCGTCGCAGCATGGCCCGCACCCCGGCCCGCAGACAGCGGAACGCGCCGCCGAGGTTGACCGCCAGCTGTTCCTCCCACTCCTCGTCCGGCACGTCGAGCAGCAGCCGGTCCCGGTGGATACCGGAGTTGACGACGAGCGCGTCCAGCCGGCCGAACTCCGCCACGGTCGCGTCGACCGCCTGCTTCCCGCCGTCCGGCCGGGAGAGGTCGGCCGTCACCGCCACGGCGGCCGTGCCCGCCGCCCGCAGTGCGCCGGCCGTGTCCGTCGCGGCCTTCACGTCGCGGTGCGCGTGCACCGCGACCGCGTGGCCGGCGGCGGCCAGCGCCTGGGCGACGGCCCGGCCCAGGGGCCCGGAACCGCCGGTCACCAGGGCGGCCCGGCCGTTCACCGCGCCTCCCGGAGCGGGAAGCAGGTGTCCTCGATGTGCGCGAACCGGGCGCGCAGCCGGGCCGCCGCCCCGGGATCCGGGGTCCCTTCCCGCCCGCCCGCGGCGACCATCGCCTCCCGCAGCCGGTCCAGCGCGGCCAGCAGCGGGCGCCCCAGCGCCAGCACGCGCGGGTACACCGCCGGCGGATCCGGCTGCTCGTGCGCCGCGATCAGGGCGGTGCCGAGCCGCTTGGCCCGCAGCCGGGCGTCCAGCGCGGCGGTCCGCACCGCGGCCGCGGCGGGGGAGAGGCCGTCCGGCGGGCCCAGGGCGTGCGCGTAGAGGAACAACTGGGGCTGGAGATCGCCCAGGACGAGCACGTGCAGCGCCCGGGCCGGCACCGGGTCCAGGCCGTGCGCGGCGAGCCCGTCGAGCTCGTCGAGGAGGTCGCGCAGGGCCCGCGCGCCGGCGGCCAGCAGCGGGGTGTCCCGGTCCAGCCGCCCGGCCAGGTACTCCGCCGCGTCCCGTTCGTCCGGCGGGCCGGTGGGCGTCACCGTGCCCACCCAGGTGAACAGCGCCCGCAGCGCGGGCGTCAGCGCCCACCGCCGCCGGAAGCCGTCGGCCGGGTCGGCGTCGGTGTCCAGCACGGTGACGACGCCGTCGGCCGGGGACCAGCCGACCGCCAGCACGGCGTGGTCGTGGAAGTGGAAGCGGCCCTCGTACACGTCGCCGGGCAGGTGGTAGCGGTCCGGCAGCACCATCACCGGCTCGCCGGCGGCCAGCCGCTCCAGCACGAACGGCACGTTGCGGGCGCCGTCGTCGAACGCCGTCCGGTACGCCACCCGGCAGCCGTCGAAGTCCTGGGCCAGGTCCCGGCCCACCGGGTCCAGCGGGCCGTTGAGCGCCCGCGCGACCGCCAGCGGGCCCAGGCCCCGGAACCGCAGCACCGCCTCGACGCAGCGGAGCACGCAGTTCAGCCCGTCCAGCGCGCGGTCCCCCCAGCCCAGCGCCGCGCCCGGGTCGAACCGCGGGGCGGCGGCCGTCCCCGTCACCGCGGCTCCCGCGCGGCGGCCCGGGCGCGGGCGACCAGGGTGTCGGCCAGGTGTCCCAGGTTGTCGAAGACCGTCCAGTCGGTCTCCTCCTCGCTGTAGGGCACGCCCCACGCGTCCTCGAAGCGGGAGAACACCACGATCAGGTCGAGGGAGTCCATCCCGATCTCGTCCAGGGTGGTGCTCTCGTCGAGCCGGTCGGGCAGGTGGGGGCGTTCCGCGAGGACGGTCGTGACGAGCTTCATCACATCGTCGCGGTCGGGCAGCCGGGGAGTGGCGGCGTCGGTCATCTTCGGTTCCCTTTCGCCGGTGGGGGTGTCGTACGGGACGGACGGGGTCAGCCGCCGTCGTCCGTCAGGAGCGGGCCGCGGCGGATCTTGCCGGTGGGCGTTCTGGGCAGCGCGTCGACGCGGCGGATGACCGCGGGCACCTTCACGGGCGTCAGCAGCTCGCCCGCCCGGCGGCGCAGGGCCGCCGCGTCGAAGTCGCGGGCGTCGGCCTCGACGAACGCCCACACCTGCGTCCCGCCCGCCGGGCCCGGCCGCCCCACGACGGCGCAGTCGCCCACCCCGGGCAGGCCGCGCAGGACGGCCTCCACCTCGGTGGGCGAGACCTTGTTGCCCGCGACGTTGATGAGCGCGTCGGCGCGGCCGGTCAGCCGGAGCCCGCCGCCGGCGTCGAGGACGCCGAGGTCGCCCGTGGCGACCCAGCCGTCCGCGTCGGCGAGCGGTGTGGCGCGTCCTTGCCGCACGCGGACGGGGGAGAGGCCGTGGAAGCGCGCGGTCACCGGCCCCGGCCCGCCGGTGCCGGCCCGCAGCCCGACGCCGGGCAGCGGACGGCCGACGCCCCCGCCGCCGGCCGGGCCGAGGGTCAGCTGGCCCAGCTCGGAGTTGCCGTAGTGGTCGAGGACGGGGACCCCGGCGTCGTGCCAGGGCCCGGCCGCGGCGGCCGGCAGGGCCTCGCCCGCGCTGACGCACCGCTTCCAGTGGCCCGCGCGCGGCACGCCGCCCCGCCCCCACCAGTCGAGGACGAGCGGGACCGTCTGCAGCACGGTCGGCCGGTGCCGCCCGGCCAGGGCGGCGGCCCGGGCCGGGGTCAGCGGGCCGGACGGCACCACCTGGCAGGCCCCCGCCGCCAGGACGGCGAGGGTGCCCGCCTCGATCGCGTAACTGTGGCCGAGCGGGCTGGTGGTGAGCACGACGTCGTCGGCGTCCAGGCCCGACTCGGCGGCGAACACGGACGAGTTGCGGAACGTGCCGGGCCACTCGCGGGAGATCACCTTCGGCCGGCCGCCGGTCCCCGAGCTGGTGACGGCGAACGCCGGGGCGTCCGTACCCCGCCCGGCCGGCCGCAGCCGCGCCACCCCCCGTTCGGCGACGAGCAGTTCGGCGGCGAAGTCGTCCAGCGCCGCCGCCCGCTCGGCGCCGCCGGCGCGCTCTTGCAGCACCAGTACGGCGGCCCCCAGCGACAGCGCGGCGGCGAAGTCGGCCACGGACTCCAGCAGGCAGGTGAGGACGACGCCGACGGGCACCCCGGCCCCGACGCCGGCCTCCCTCAACTCCCGCATCCTGGCCCCGACTTCCCGCTCCAGCTCGGCGTAGGTCACCGACCGCCGCCGGTCCGCCAGGGCCGGCCGGTCCCCCCGCCCGGCGCGGCGGTGCCCGGCGAGGACGTCCAGCGGGGTGTCCGGTGCGTCGTCCACGGTCAGGCCTCCCGGTACACGGTGCAGCGGTACGCGTGCCGCCGGCCCGCGGCGGTCACGGTGAGGGCCGGTCCCGCGGCGGCCGGGCCGTCATCCGCGAGCGCGGCGACCAGCGCGGCGAGCGGGGCGGTCGCCCGTACGTCCGCGGACTGGGCGCCGCCCGTCCGGTCGCCCGCCCCGGCCGGGACGCCGGTTGCCGGGGCGCCTTCCGGCCGGCCGTGTCCCACCCGGCCGTACGCCGCCGGACCACCGCCCGCCGAGCCGTCTCCCGTCGGGCCGTGCCCCGCCCTGACGCCCGTCGACGGCCTGCCTCCCACGGGATCGTCCGCTGACAGGGCGCGGCCCGTCTCGCCGTCCGGTGCCGGATCGATCCCCGGCCGGTCACCCGCCGTGGGACCGCCCGGCGCCCGACCACTCGTCGCGCCACCGTCTGCCACGGAGCCCTCTTCCGCCCACCCGGATCCCACCCCCGCGCCCTCCCACCGGAACGCCTCCACCGGCCCCAGCCGCCCCAGCACCCGCGCCCCCCGCGCCCGCGCCCCCGCCGCCGTCTCCAGGACGAGGAACACCGCCGCGCCCGTCACCGGCGCTCCGCCCCGGGCCCGCGCGGCGGCCGGGCTGAGGAGGTCGTAGGCGCCGCACAGGGCCGGGGCGTCGCCCGCGAGCGCGAGGCGGCGGCGGGCCGCCGCGAGGGCCTGGAGGCCCGCGCCCGGGCCGGCGAGGGTGACGGAGGGGCCGCGCAGGCCGTGGCGGAGGCAGATCAGGGACGTGACGCCGTGTGCGTTGAAGTAGACGAACGACTCGGGGGCCAGCGCGGACCGCGCGTCCGCGTCCAGGCGGGCCCGGATGGACTCCGCGACGTGGCCCGAGCCGTAGAGGGAGCCGACGAAGCAGCCGGTGGCGGGCGGGAGTCCGCCCGCCCGGGCCAGCGCGCGGCCCGCCGTGGCGGCGATGCGCTCCGGGAGTTCGCCCGTCCACTTGTTCACGTCCCGGCGGCCCCCTGCGCCCGCCGCGTGAGCGCGCCAGAGCTCGGCGGTGTCGATGTCGTCCGAGACCGCGGCGGTGATCACGACATCGCTCGGGGACTCCATCAGGGCCTCCGGAAGACGAGCGCGGTGTTCATCCCGCCCAGGCCGCACGACACGCTCAGCGCGGTCCGCAGGCCCGGTACGGGCCGGGGGCGGTCCTCCAGGACCAGGTCGAGGTCGTCGAACGCCGGGTCGACGGGCGCCGCGCCCCACGTCGGGGTGACCGCGCGGTGGACCAGCGACAGCACGCACGCCACGGCCTCGACGGCGCCCGCACCGCCCTGGAGGTGCCAGAGCACGCCCTTGACGCTGTTGACCGGGACCGAGGGCAGCCGGTCGCCGAACACCGCGCGCAGCGCGGCCACTTCCGCCGTGTCGCCGCGCCGGGTGCCCGGCCCGTGGGCGTTGACGAAGTCCACGTCGCCGGGGCCGAGATGAGCGTCCGTCAGCGCCAGGCGGACGGCCAGTTCGATGCCGGCGGGGTCCGGGGCGGCGAGGTGGCCGGTGGCGTTGGTCAGACCGCAGCCGGCCAGCACCGCCAGGACCGTCCCGGGCGCCGCCGCGTCCAGGGGCTGGAGCCGGAGTACGGCCGCGCCCTCGGAGAGGCCGATGCCCCGCCGCCGGGCGCTGAACGGCCGGCAGCCCTCCGAGCCCAGCGTCCGCAGCGAGTTGAGGCCCAGCAGGGCCAGGTCCGTCACGGCGTCCGCGCCGCCCGCCACCGCCGCCGGGGCGTCCCCGGCGGCCACCAGGTCCCGGGCCACGGCCACGGCCGCGGCGCCGGACGCCGAGGCGTTGGCGACGGTCACGGCCTCGCCGCCCAGCCCGGTCCGCTCGGCGCAGGCCGCCGCCAGGTCGCCGGGGAAGCGGCCCGGCAGGGGCGGGACCGCGCCCGGGTCCGTGGTGCCGAGGACGAGCGCGACGCGCCCGAGCCCGCCGGCGTCCAGCCCGTCGACGGCCTCCCGGACGGCGGTTCCGGCGAGGTCGAGCGCCCGCCACTCCCCGTCCCCCTCGACGGCCGACGGCACCTGGCCCGCCGCCCGCAGCGTCGCACCGGCCACGTCGAACTCCGTGACGGGCGGCCGGTGCGCCCGCCCGCTGCCCAGTGCCTTCCACAGCGCCGGCACCCCGACCCCGCCGGGCCCGCACGAGCCCAGCCCGGTGACGGCGACCGGCCGCCGGTCCGCGCCGGTCACCGCCGGCCGCCCCGGCTCAGCGCCCGGGCCAGCGAGCTGAGGCTCGCCGACTCCAGGACGGTGTCGTCCGGCAGGGACACGTCCAACTCCTGTTCCAGTTCCCCGATCACCGAGATGAGGAGCACGGAGTCGACGCCCGCGGCCGCCAGCGGCTCGGTGTCGCCCAGCCACGGCAGGTCCGGCTCCTCGTCCAGCCGGCGCGCGAGCCCGGCCCGTACCCGCGCCAGCATCGCCCGGTGCGTGTCGCCCGCCGCCGCGCCGCCCGCCCCCAGGTCGTCCGCCGTGGTGTCGTCCGCCGTCACGCCGCCTCCGCCGCGACCCGGAACGCCTCGTCGCAGGCGGCCAGGGTGTGGTCGAGGTCCGCGTCCGTGGTGGCGGCGCAGACGAACCAGTGGTGGGTGGGGTGCAGCAGCACGCCCCGGCGGGTCGTCTCCGTGAAGAACGCGTCCTGGAGCACCCGGGACCGGCCGGGATCCGGATGCTCGAAGGTCAGGAACGGCATCTGCGGCACCCCGCGCACCCGGGCCGGCACCCCGTGCCGCCCCGCCAGCCCGGCCAGCCCCTCCTGCAGCCGCGTCCCGAGCGTCCGCACCCGCTCCAGCGGCGTCCCGTCCGCCAGCCGGTCCATCGTCGCCAACGCGGCCGCCATCGCCACGGTGTTGGAGTAGAACGTGGACGAGATGTGGGTCCGGCCGACCATCGCCATCACCTCGGCCCGGCCGGTCAGCGCGGACACCGCCCAGCCGTTCGCCATCGCCTTGCTGAACGTCGCCAGATCGGCCCGGACGCCGAACAGCTCCTGCGCCCCGCCGAGGGCCACCCGGAACCCGGACCGCATCTCGTCGAAGACCGCCAGCGCGCCGTGCTCGTGCGCGAGATCGACGGCCCCCTGGAGGAAACCCGGCTCGGGGGCGTCGAGTTCGAACGGCATCAGCAGCAGGCACGCCACCTCGCCGGGATGGCGCCGGAAGACCTCCCGGAGGCTGTCCAGGTCGTTGTACCGGAAGGTGTCGACCTGCGTCCGTACGGTGTCCGGGATGCCTCCCGGCCGCTGTGCCGCCCAGTCGTGCCACCCGTTGTAGCCCCAGCGCACCACCCGGTCCCGGCCGGTGAACGCGCGGGACAGGCGCACGGCCGCGCTGGTGGCGTCGGAGCCGGTCTTGAGCAGGAACACCCGCTCCGCGCCCGGGATCACCTGGACCAGCCGCTCGGCCAGCTCGATCTGCGTCCGTTTCCGGAGGGTGATCGAGAAGCCCTCCTCGATCTCCCGGAGCGCGGCCTCGGTCACCGCCGGGTCGGCGTGGCCGAGGATGATCGTGCCGTAGGCGAGGATGTAGTCCAGGTACTCGTTGCCGTCGGCGTCCCAGACGCGGGCGCCCCGCGCCCGTTCGCCGTAGACGGGGTAGGCCCCGTCGACCAGCCGGTCGCGTTCGATGACGTAGTCCTTCTCCGACAGCGTCGCGTCCACGAGCCGGCCGCGGGCCAGCAGCTTCGTCGAGTTGTCGAGCCGGAGCGGTCCGGCCGGGACGGCCGGGTCTGTCCCGTCTGCCGGGCGGGCCCGCTCGGTCGGGTGAGCCCCGTCTGCCGGGTGAGTCGGCTCGGCCGGGCGAGTCGCGTCTGCCGAGTGAGTCCCGTCTGCCAGGTGGGTCGGCGCGGTCCGATGAGTCGGCTCGTTCGGGTCGGTCACGGCGTGGTCCCCTCCGCGGCCGGTCGTCCGCTGTCCGTCCGGCCCGCTCGTCGTGTCGCCTGGTCCGTTCGTTGTGCCGTCGCGTCCGTCCGCCGCGTCCGCCGCGTCCGTCGTGTCCGCCGGCCCCGCCGCGCTCACCGGCGGCCCGGCCCGGGCCGGGCGCCGCGGACCAGCCGGCCGGGCAGCGCGCCGGTCGGCTCCCCGTCGCGGAACGTGATCTCGCCCGCGACGACCGTCGCCGCGTACCCGTCCGCCTTCTGGATCAGGCGCCCGCCGCCCGCCGGAAGGTCGTGGACGAACTCCGGCGAGCGCAGCGCGAGCCGGTCGAAGTCGATGACGTTGAGGTCCGCCCGGTAGCCGGGCCGCAGCAGCCCGCGGTCCCGCAGCCCGTACAGCCGCGCGGGCTCCCACGTCTGCTTCCGGACGACGAACTCCAGTGGCAGCCGTTCCCCCCGTTGGCGGTCGCGCGCCCAGTGCGTGAGCATCGACGTGGGGGTGCTGGCGTCACAGATGAGCCGGCAGTGCGCCCCGGCGTCGCTCAGGCCGAGGACGGCCTGGGGGTGGAGCAGCATCTCGCGGATCGGTTCGAGCGTGTACTCGGCGTAGCCCAGCAGCGGCCGGAAGATCATGCCACTGGTCTTCCCGGAGGCGAGGAAGTCGTAGATCAGCGCCTCGGGGTCGCGCCCGGTGCGGCGGGCGAGGGCGTCGAACGACCGGTCGGCGGCGGGCTCGTAGTCCGGCCCGGTCGCGTCCATCGGGAAGTGCCGCGCGTACCCCCGGGGGAACAGCGCCGAGCGGGGATCGGCGTTCTCCGGCGACTCGCCGAGGATCCGCTCCCGCAGCGCCGCGTCGCGCATCGCCGCCCGGCGCTCCGGCGCGGGCAGGTGCGCGATCCGCTTGTAGGACGGGCGTTTATGGAACGGGTGGGTGGAGTCCAGGCTAATGACGACGCCGAACGGGCGCCCGGCCACCTGCGGGTGGAGGTCCGCGCCGTCCCGTACCGCGTCCTCCGCGATCTGGAGCAACTCCCGCCATCCGTCGGGGTCGTTGTCGTTCTGGAAGAGGCCGAACGTCACCGGCCGGCCGACCGCCGCCGACAGCCGGCGCATCCAGGTGATCTCGCCGAGCGGGTCCTCGACCTGCTCGCCGCCCGCGCCCAGCGGTACGAGCTGGAAGACGCCGGTGCCGGCCGCGCCGAGCACCCCGCCCAGGGCGAACAGCTCCTCCTCGGCGGCGAAGGTGCCGGGCACCGGGTCGCCGGTGATGGCGAGGTGGGTGAGGGTGCGGGAGGTGGAGAGGCCGAGGGCGCCGGCCTCGACGCCCTCGCGGGCGAGCGCGCACATCCGCCGCAGGTCGTCCTCGGTCGGCGGCTCGTTCGCGGCACCCCGGTCGCCCATCACGTACGCCCGCAGCGCGCCGTGCGGGACCTGCGCGGCGACGTCCAGCACGCGCGGGACGCGCTCCACCGCGTCGAGGTACTCGGGGAACGTCTCCCACTCCCAGGTGATGCCCTCGGACAGCGAGGCGCCCGGGATGTCCTCGACGCCCTCCATCAGCCCGACGAGCCAGTCGTGCCGGTCCGGGCGGGCGGGCGCGAAGCCGACCCCGCAGTTGCCCATCACCACCGAGGTGACGCCGTGCCAGCAGCTGGGCGTGAGCAGCGGGTCCCAGCTGACCTGCCCGTCGAAGTGGGTGTGGATGTCGACGAAGCCGGGGGTGACGATCCGGCCGCCGGCGTCGAGCTCCGTCCGGCCCGGGTCCGGCACCCGGCCGACCCGGGTGATCACACCCCCGTCGACGGCGACGTCGCCGCGGCGGGCGGGGATGCCGGATCCGTCGTACAGCGTGCCGTCGCGGACGATCAGGTCGTGCATGGGGGGCCGGCCTCCTCGTGCGGTGCGAGCCGGTGGCCCGCGGGGGCGAACAGCAGGTTCTCGTACGCGTAGTGGTCCCGCGGCCGGTGCGGCACCGGGGTGCCGGCGCGCAGCTCCCACGGCTCGTAGCCGGCGGCCGTCAGGGTGTCGACGAGCGTGCGGCCGGCCGGCGCGCCCGCCACCCCCAGGTCGCCGACCTCCAGCGAGACGACGGGCCGTGGCCCGGTCAGCAGGCCGCGCATCCCGGCCAGGACGTGTGCCTCCGCGCTCTCCGCGTCGATCTTCACCAGGTCCGGGGCGAGGCCCTCGGCGCGGATGTAGTCGTCGAGGGCGACCGTCTCGGCCGTGAACGGGTCGGACGGGATCCGGGACCGGACGGCCTCCGGCAGCCGGGCCTCGAACGCCGAGTTGTAGGCGCTGTAGCCGAGGCCGTGGTCGTAGAGGACCAGTTCGTCGCGGCGCGACCAGACCGCCGCCGGCACCACCCGGGCCTGCGGGAAGCGGCCGGCGTTCCGCCGCAGGACGGTGAGCGTGGACGGCGTCGGCTCGAAGGCCCGGACCGTCCCGCCGGGGCCGACCAGGGCGGCGGCGAGCACGGTGTAGTAGCCGATGTGCGCGCCGACGTCGAGCACCGTCGCGCCGGGGCGCAGATGGGACAGGAGGAAGGCGGTGAGGTCGTAGTCGACGAAGCCGCGGCGGTGGAGGGCGACGGACACCTCCTCGGGGAGCGCGATCGTCATCTCCTGGCCCCAGAAGGTGCGGGCGGCCGAGGGCCGCCCCTCGCCGCGGTGCCGCCGCCGGCGCAGCGCGCGGCTGCTCGGGTAGCAGGTCCGGACCGGGTGGCGCAGGCGCTGCGCGAGCCCGCGGAGTCCGGTCGTGCGCGCGCGCCGGTCGAGGGCGGCCCGCCAGGCGGTCCGGTCGGTGGTGGTCATGGGCCTGGCCGCTCCAAGTCCTGGGCGAATGCCGGGGGTTCCGGCCGTTCGTGGTGGTCCGGGGGCTCGGCCACCGGTATCGGCGTCCCGGGCTCGCGGCCGTCCGCGGCCAGCCGGGCCAGCTCGGCGTCCACCATGATCTGGGCGAGTCGGCGCACCGGCGTCCGCGCGGTCCAGCCGAACGCCCGGCGCGCCTTGCCCGCGTCGCCGACCAGGGCGTCGACCTCCGTCGGCCGCAGGTACGCCTCGTCGTGGCGCACATGGCGGTGCCAGTCGAGGCCGACGTGGGAGAAGCAGTGCCCGGCGAAGTCCCGCACGGTCGAGCCGACCCCGGTGGCCAGCACGTAGTCGTCCGGGCGGTCGAGCTGGAGCATCCGCCACATGCCCTCGACGTACTCGGGGGCGTACCCCCAGTCGCGGACGGCGTCGAGGTTGCCGAGGTAGAGGTGCTTCTCCAGGCCGGCCTTGATGCGGGCCGCGGCCCGGGCGATCTTGCGGGTCACGAAGGTCTCGCCCCGGCGGGGCGACTCGTGGTTGAAGAGGATGCCGTTGACGGCGAACAGCCCGTACGCTTCACGGTAGTTGCGGGTCATCCAGTAGCCGTAGAGCTTGGCGGCGGCGTACGGGCTGCGCGGCCGGAAGGCGGTCCGCTCGTCCTGCGGGGGCGGCGCGGCGCCGAAGATCTCGGACGACGACGCCTGGTAGTAGCGGATGTCCCGGTCCCGGGAGGTCATGAGGACGGCCTCCAGTAGCCGGGTGGTGCCCATGCCGGTGATGTCGCCGGTGTTCTCGGGTTCGTCGAAGCTGACGCGGACGTGCGACTGGGCGGCCAGGTGGTACACCTCGTCGGGCCGGATCCGGCCGAGCAGCGTCACCAGGCGGCTGGCGTCGCGCACATCGCCGTAGTGCAGGATCAGCCGCCGCCCGGCGTCGTGCGGGTCGCGGTAGATGTGGTCCAGGCGGCGGGTGTTGAAGGTCGAGCTGCGGCGGACGATGCCGTGGACCTCGTAGCCCTTGTCCAGCAGCAGGTCGGCGAGGTACGAACCGTCCTGGCCGGTGATGCCGGTGATCAGTGCCCGCTTCACGGCGTTCCCCCCGGGGCCTGCCGGCCGGGCGGCGTGCCGCGTCCGGCCGCCGGATCCGTCATGTCGCCGCTCCGTCCTTCTCCGGGGGGTACGGGCTCCAGGGGCACGTACCGGGGGTTGAACCGCTCGTGGACGTACACCCGTCCGGCGCCGCCGCACTCGATGACGTACTCCTTGCTGACGCACGCGGGCGCCGCCCCGCCGAGCGGCCAGACGCCGCGCGACACGGCGATCGGCTCCCGGGTCAGCGACAGGCCCATGGCCTTCAGGTAAGGGCCCAGTAACTCGTCGGCGGGCGGCACGAGTTGGCCGCACATCCGGGCCGCGATCACCACGTGGTTGACGCTGATGACGTCCAGGGCCGGGGTGAGGATCCGCGACCGTCGGTCGATCACCAGGGCGTCGGGCGCGGCCCCCAGGACGTCGCACCCGATGTGCCGGACGCGGGCGGCGCGCACCTGCCGCTGATGGTCGACGCGTACGCGCAGCCGTTCGCCGACGAGGGCGTCGAGCAGCACCGTCGTGGAGCCGTCCGCGCATACGAGCATCCGTGTCTGCGGTGGTGCCGAGGAGAATTCCCCGAGCCGTTCGGTCATCTCACCACCGCTTCATGACATACATATAAAAGACTGGAACCCGGGTATGCCGGCCGAAGAATGCATCTTCGGACAATCAGGTGCCAAGCAGGCTATGAGGCCGGGAAGTGGACGGTCAAGCGGCGCCCGATCGCGCAAACTTGTGCGGTCGCACGCCCCCGGGGCGACGGCGGTGCGCATTCGCTCCGGTCGCTCCGTCTTTCCCGGAGGTGTCCGGTTCTGCTTCCCTGGAAAGGGAGTTCGCGGAGCGCCGCGGGTCCTGTCGGGATGGCGGGGGAGAGCCGGTGCCATGGGGGTGCCATCGGGGCGCTGCCAGGGCATTATCGGGGGGAAGGAAACGTGCGCGGTCGTCTTGTGCGTTTGGCCGATCAATCAAGGTGGTAGGGGAAAGCGGTTCCGCGTACCACCGTTCGCGGAAAGCCACCCGGCCGGCACCGGAAAGGACGTCCCATGCCCCCGGCCCCCATCCGGACCACCGTCGGCATCGTCGGCGCCGGCCCGGCCGGCCTCATGGTGTCCCACCTGCTGGCCCGGGCGGGCATCGACTCGGTGGTGGTCGACCATCGCACCCGGGCCGAGATCGGCGGCACCCAGCGGGCCGGCATCCTGGAGGCGGACAGCGCCCGCCTTCTGGCTGACAGCGGCGTCTCCGACCGGGTGCGCCGCGAGGGCCGGCCGCACGCCGGGATCACCCTGCGCTTCGGCGGCGAGAGCCACCGCGTCGACTTCCGGGACCTCGTCGGCGAGAACGTGTGGCTCTACCCGCAGACCGACGTGTTCGCCGACCTCGCCGCCGCCCGCGAACGCGACGGGGGAGACGTCCGCTACGGCGTGACCGGTACCCGCGTCACCGACCTCGCCACGGACCGCCCCGGCATCCTGTTCACCGACGCCGGGGGCGTGCCCCGCGAGGTGCGCTGCGCCGTCCTCGTCGGCGCGGACGGCTCGCGGGGAGTGTGCCGGCCTGCCGTCCCGGAGGCGGCGCGCACCCACTTCGTCCGCACGTACCCCTTCGCCTGGTTCGGCGTCCTCGTCCAGGCCCCGCCCAGCGCCGACGAACTCGTCTACACCCACTCCGCGCGCGGCTTCGCGCTCGTCAGCCGGCGCACGGAGTCCGTCCAACGCCTCTACTTCCAGTGCGACCCGGACGAAAACCCCGCCGACTGGCCCGACGACAGGATCTGGGCGGAACTCCAGGCGCGGGTGCGCGGCGCCGACGGGTTCGCCCTCGCCGAGGGGCCGGTGCTCGACCGCTCGGTACTGCGGTTCCGCAGCTTCGTCTGCGAACCCCTCCGGTACGGCAACCTGCTGCTCGCCGGCGACGCCGCGCACACCGTCCCGCCCACCGGCGCCAAGGGCCTCAACCTCGCCCTCTCCGACGCCCGCCTCCTCGCCGAGGCGGTCGAACACGCCGTCACCGGCCGCAACTTCCGGCACCTCGACGCCTACGGCCCCCGCGCCCTGCGCCGCACCTGGCGGGCCCAGCACTTCTCCTACTGGATGACGAACCTGCTGCACCGCCTCCCCGGCGCCACCGCCTTCGACGAACGCCGTCAACTCGGCGAACTCGCCGCCCTCGTGGGATCCACGGCCGCCTCGACCCACCTGGCAGAGGGGTACACGGGGCGAGTGGTGTCCGCTCGGCGGCCACGGAATCCCCGGGCGACGCGCGAGCGGCCGAGCCCCCGCTGAACACCGGCCGCGCGCACCCCCGTGAGACGATCGACGGATGAACCGGACACCGCGCACGCTCTCCCTGGCCGCGCTGCTGATCCTCTGCACGGCCGCGCCGCTCGCGTGCGCCCGGCCGGCCCCCGCGCCCACCGTCCGGGACGAGCCCGGGATCCGGCCGGGTCCGCGCACCCCCTCCGGCGGGCCCTCGCGGACCACCCCCGCCGTGCCGGGACCGTCCGCCGCCGCCTGCCCGCACGATGGCCTGCGGGTCACGGCCGAACCCGTCGACGGCGCCATGGGCCTGCGCAGTATGGGCGTACGGCTGGACAACTGCGGCACCGTGCCCCGCACCGTCGAAGGCCACCCGCGCCTGCGCGTCCTGGGGGAGAAGGGGGAGACGCTGGACGTCGCCGTGCACGACGACCTCACGGCCGTCGCCCACTCGGGCGTGCCGGACACCCCGGCCCGTCCGGTCACCCTGCGCCCCGGCGCGGCGGCGGTGGCCGTGGTCCTGTGGCGCAACACATACGACGACACCCGCCGGCCCCCGCTGCTCGGCCGCCACCTGGAGGTGACCCCGGGCCCGGGCGTCCGCGCCCAGACGGTCGCACCGGAGGGCGGCCTGGACCTCGGCAGCACGGGCAAGCTGGCGGTCGGCGCGTGGAAGCCGGTGGGCTGACGCCCTCGGGCGCGGGTGCGTACGGACGTCGAACGACAGTACCGGTGGGCGGGTGAGCGGCCTGGTGGCACAACCGCGGCAGATTCAGGGCCAGTTGACCTCCTACGGGGAGCCGAACCCCCGGCCGGGCGCGCGCCACCGTCCGCCACCGGAACGATTCCGCTCCGTCCGCGACCTTCCGTACCCCGCACGCCCCCGCATCCGGCCACAGGCCCGGGGCACCCGCGCGGTACGCCACCGAAGGACGGGCCCGGAAGGGCCGGGAGGAAGGAGGCCGGGTCATGGCCGGGGAACGCGGACGACCACGTCGCAGGAAGCACAGGACCATCGGGACGATCGGGCACCGGGGGCACGGCAAGACCACGCTGGCCATCGCGGCCGGGAAGGCCGCCGCGAAGGCGTACCAGCAGGACGCCGGCGCCGTCGAGCGGATCGTGGAGGCCGCGGGCAGCACCCGCGTCGCGCTCGCCCCGTACAGCACCCACAGCACCTACGCCACACCCGGGTGCCACTACACCCACTTCGACACGGAGGCCCGCCACGTCGGCGACCTGCTCGGCCACGCGCCGCTGGACGGGGTCGTGCTCGTGGTCTCGGCGCTCGGCACCGTGCCCTCGCAGGCGCGTGAACACCTGCGGCTCGCCCGTGGCGCCGGGGTGCGCCGGCTCGCGGTCTTCCTCAACAAGTGCGACGCGGTCGCCGACCCCGAGGCGGCCGGAGAGGCGGAGCAAGCGGTCCGCGCGCTCCTCCGCGAACAGGGGCTCGACGACGAACGGGTGCCCATCGTCCGCGGCTCCGCCCTGCAGGCCCTGGCCGGCGACATGTTCTGGGAGGCGTCCGTCATCGAGCTGATGGAGACCCTGGACGCCCGCATGCACGTCTGACGCGACCGCGCTCGCGGCCGTCAGCCGGCGAAGCAGAAGACGCAGCCCTCCAGCAGGGGCAGCGAGCTCAGCACCCGGTGCCGTACGCACGAGGCCGCCGCCGCCTCGTCCGGCCCGGGGAAGGTGTCCCCGTCGTCCCGGGCCGCGGCCGGGTCGAACGCCTCGACCAACTCCCGGAACCGGCGCAGGTACTTCTCCGCGAACGGCGGGAAGTAGTCCAGCTCGTCCCAGCGGTGCCGCCGCAGCGCCAGGTCGGTGACCCGCAGCACGAAGTCCTTGGCCGCCGCCCGCTCGCGGCCGGTCCGCCCCCAGTCGAGGTCCGCCAGGTCGAAGCCGACGGCGCCCCGGCCCATCACGGACTGGTCCTGCCGGGCCAACAGGGCGGCGAACCGGTAGTCCCACGGCCGTTCCGCCAGTGCGGACACCGCCAGCGTGAGCACGTCGACGAAGACCGCCGTGCCCCCGTTGGTGAGGTACAGGCCGTCGTCACCGGCGAAGAAGGTGTTGCCCATCCCCTCACCCTACGACCGGCGCGCGGGGCGGGCCGCGCCGGGCGGCGGCCGTAACCCGGCTGCGCCCGGGCAGCCGTACGGGCACCATGGCGGGATGCCGGATCTGCTGTGGAACGACGTCAGGAATCTCTTCGACCCCGACCTGATGGGAGAGCTCCCGGACCTCACCGTGCCGGGCTCCTCGGCCGAGGACTGGCAGGCGGTGTTCGACCTGGTCCGGTCGAGCGGGTGGGAGTGGGAGTTCCGGGTGGGCGGCGTCACCGCGCCGCTGCCGCCCGCCGCCGACGTCCTGTCGCGTCCCCCGGACGCGGACACGGCCGACCTGCGCGTCCAGCCGGTTCCCGGCGTCACCGTGATCTTCTGGCTGAGGTCCGCCGACGAGATCGACTTCGACGTCGACCTCCGGGAGCTCCAGGGGCAGCGGGGAGTCGACACCCTGTGCGCCTTCCTCCGCACCGTCGGCCGCCGGCTGGGCAAGCCGGTAGGCATGAGCTTCGGGGGCGACTACGCGAACCCGGTGCTCGGCTACGACCCCGCGGCCGACCGGGTGCGGGTGCTGGTGGACCCCGGCAGGTTCGACCTCGTCACCCCGGAGGGGTGAGGCCGCGGCTCGTGCCGCGTGCCCGGAAAAATCACGCGCGGTGCGCGGACCGCTGCAACTACCGTGCGTTTATGGTGAACTTCGTACTGGTCGCAGGCGCCCGGCTCGGCGCGTGGGCGTGGGACGACGTGGTGCCGCGCCTCCGCGCGGCCGGGCACGGCGTCCATCCGCTGACGCTGTCCGGGCTGGCCGAGAGGCGCGGTGTGCCCGCCGGGCAGCGGACCCATGTCCGGGACATCGTCGACGCGGTCGAGTGGCGGGAGCTGCGCGACGTCGTCCTCGTGGGCCACAGCTACGCGGGGATCCCGGCGGGCCAGGCCGCCGGGCGGATCGGCGACCGGCTGCGGCGCGTCGTGTTCGTCGACGCCGAAGTGCCGTCCGACGGCGCGTCGTTCGTCTCCGTCTGGCCGGACGGCGGGGCGGCGGTGACGGCGGAGATCGACGGGCACGGCGGCTTCTGGCCGGCCGTGCCCGCCGCCCACTACGCGGGGCACGGGCTCACCGAGGAGCAGATCGCACGCATCGTGGCCGGCGCGACTCCGCACCCCGGCGCCACGCTCACCGAGCCCGCCGTCCTGGCCCGGCCCCTCGACGAGCTGCCGGCGACGTACGTCCTCTGCCGCCTCGCCGGCGACGAACCGGGCGATGCCGTGCGGGGGTTGCCGACCGGACCGCTCTGGCGGCGGGTCGACCTCGACACCGGCCACTGGCCGATGTTCTCCCGGCCCCGCGAGCTGGCGGACATCCTGCTCGACGAGGCCCGTCTCAACGGACCAGCGGCGCGGCCTTGCTGACGAACTCCTCTATGGCCCGCCGCGACCGGGCGTCGAGGGCGTCCCGGGCGCTCTGGTCCCGGGCGGTCGAGATCTCCCACGTGCTCGCGTAGGCGCGCTCGGCGGCGGTGTTCACCCCGGGGTCGTCGGTGAGGAGCCGGACCCGGTAGAGCGCCTGCCGGGCCGCCGTGCGGCGGCGGTGGGCCTCGTCCCGCGCCGCGACGTACGCCTCGGTGCCCGGGGCGTCCCGGCCGCTGTACCAGCGGTCCGCCTGGCCGTGCCGGTAGTCCTCCATCGCCTCGGCGAACGCGCTGTAGGTCGTCATGCGTTCGCGCCGGAGCGCCTCGGACCGGGCGAACGACTCGCCGCGCTCCGACACCCGGCGCTGGAGGACATGCGTGACCACCGAGCCGAGCAGCGTTCCCACGACCGCCACGGCACTCGTCCAGATCGCTTCCATGGCGTCAGCTGATCACGTGAGGGGCCGGTGTGGCCACGGGGGGACCCTCATGGCGGGGGAGCGTGGCCGGCGGTGCGGACGTGATCGTGGGCGAGGCGGGTGAACGCGTGGGCGGCGGCGCTGTGGTACGCGGCCTCCCGGCGCAGCAGGGCGACCGTGCGGGAGGGGAGGGGTGGCCGGACGGCGACGGGGATCAGCCGGGGATCGTCCTCCGCGATGGCGTCGGGGAGCACGGTGGCCAGCCCGGTGCGCCGGACGATCTCGGTGAGCGCCTGGAGGGAGTTGGCCTCGACCGCGATGCGCGGGCTCACCCGGTGGAGGGCGAAGTAGGCGTCGACGTGCCCGCGCGTCGTGAAGTCGGCGCTGAGGAGGGCGAGTTCGACGCGGGCGAGGTCGTGCGGCGAGAGGGGAGGGGCGGCGGCCGGCCCGTCGGTCCGGGGGCCCGTGACGAGGCTCAGCGTCTCGGTGAAGAGCGGGGCCGCCGCGATGCCCGGCTGGTGCGGTCCGTCGAAGGCGATGCCCACGTCGAGGTCGTCGGCGAGCAGGGCCGCCTCCAGCTCGTCCTGGGCCATCTCCCGGAAGGTGAGGGTGATGCCCGGGTGGCGGGTGCGGAGCTCGGCGGTGAGGGGGCCGATGAGGTACGCGGTGAACGTCGGGGTCGCCGCCAGCCGCAGCCGCCCCTCGGACAGGTCCCGGACGTCCCGGACGGCCCGCTCGGCGGCGGCGAGATCGCGCAGCGCGCGCCGGGCGTGCCGGACGTAGACCTCCCCGGCGTCGGTCAGCCGGACGGCGCGGCCCGTGCGGTCCAGCAGCTGGGCGCCCACCGTCCGCTCCAGCTGCTTGACCTGCTGGGAGAGGGTCGGCTGGGAGATGTGCAGGTCTTCGGCGGCGCGGGTGAAGTTGCGGTGCTCGGCCACCGCGAGCAGATAACGCAGGTGGCGCAGTTCCAGGGCCATGGACCCACCATAGATGACATCAATGGGACACATGGGCAGCAGCTCTTGGACGCTATGGGTGCTGGTCGTGCAGGGTGAGGAACGTCAGCCCGCCCCCGAGGCTGACCCCACCGAAGGGAGCGACCATGCACGACCTCGCCCGGGGCGTCGCCCGTTTCCGACGCGACGTCTTCCCGGCCAAGGCGCGCCTCTTCGCCCGGCTGGCCGGCCGCCACGCACCGGAAGTCCTGTTCATCGGCTGTTCCGACGCCCGGGTCCCGCCCGAGCTGATCACGCAGGGCGAACCGGGCGAACTCTTCGTCGTCCGGACCGCGGGCAACATCGTCCCGGCGTACGCTCCCGGCGCGGACGGCGTGGCGGCGAGCATCGAGTACGCCGTCGGCGTGCTCGGCGTGACCGAGGTCGTCGTCTGCGGACACTCGTACTGCGGGGCGATGACCGCGCTGGCGGAGGACCGCGACCTGAGCGGCACCCCGGCCGTCGCGGACTGGCTGCGCCACGCGGACGCCGCCCGGGCGCGGGTCTCCGCCGAGGCGCCCGCGGCGGAGTCCGTGGACGCGCTGGTGCGCGCCAACGTCCACACGCAGCTGGCGAACCTGGCCACCCACCCGTGCGTCGCCGGAGCGCTGGCCCGAGGCACGCTCACCCTGCGCGGCTGGGTCTTCGACATCGCGACCGGCACCGTCGAGGAACTGCCCGCGACCGGATCCGCGACCGGATCCGTCCCCTCGCGCGCCACGCTGCCGGCCTGAGCATCCGACCGCCACCCGGGCCCGGCTTCCCGGCCGCGGGCGCGGATCTCGCGTCGCCGACCAGGCCCCCTGCCAGGCCATGCCCACATCAAGCCCTCACACCAAGCCGCCGCACCCGCGGACCGGCACCCCTGAAAGGAACCACCCGTGCAGCACGCCCAGTTCGACCCCGCCGCCCGCCTGCGGCTCGCCGAAGCCGCCGTGGCGGCCAAGATCCGCCGCGATCTGACCTGGCAGCGGATAGCCGACGCGGCCGGCCTCTCGGTCGCCTTCGTCACCGCCGCCGTCCTCGGCCAGCACGCCCTGCCGGAGGAGTCCGCGCGGTCCGTCGCCGAGCTGCTCGGCCTGGACGAGGACGCGGTGACGCTGCTGCGGACCATCCCGACCCGCGGCTCCCTCGGCACCGGCGTCCCGACCGACCCGACCATCTACCGCTTCTACGAGATGCTCCAGGTCTACGGCACGACCCTGAAGGCCCTGATCCACGAGCAGTTCGGCGACGGCATCATCAGCGCCATCAACTTCCGGCTCGACGTGAAGAAGGTGGCCGACCCGGAGGGCGGGGAGCGCGCGGTCATCACGCTCGACGGCAAGTACCTTCCCACGAAGCCCTTCTGACCCACGGGCCCCGGCCGTCATCGATTGTAGAGTGTTCGACGATGGGCGTACACTCCCGAGTGTTTGATTGGCGTTGAACACTCGATGAGGGGTGGCTGTCATGCGTGTTGTCCGGTTCGAGAAGTTCGGTGGCCCGGAGGTCCTGACGGAGACCCGGGTCCCGGCCCCCCGGCCGGGCCCGGGGCAGGTCGCCATCGACGTCGCGTACGCCGGGGTGAACTTCGCCGACGTCAAGTCGCGGAGCGACGGCTACCGCGTGCCGTCGCTTCCCTTCGTGCCGGGCCTCGAGGTGTCCGGGTGGATCCGTGCGGTCGGCGACGGCGTCACGGGACTGGAAGCCGGCCGGCCGGTGGCGGCGTTCACCCCGGGCGGTGGCTACGCGGAGACCGTAGTCGTCGACGCCGCGACGGTCTTCACCCTGCCGGACAGCATCGACCTGCGCACCGCCGCCACGCTCCCCACCGTCCTGCCGACCGCGCACGCGCTCCTCCATGAGGTGGGCCGGCTGCGTGCGGGCGAGACCGTGCTCGTGCAGGGAGCGGCGGGCGGTGTCGGCACGGTGCTCGGCCAGTTGGCCGAGGCCGCGGGCGCGGGGCGGGTGTTCGGCGTGGTGTCGGGGGCGGCGAAGGCCGAGTACGCGCTTGCCCACGGGTACGACGAGGTCTTCGTGGGGGACTTCGCGGACGAGGTGCGCGCCGCCACCGGCGGCCGGGGCGTGGACCTCGCGCTGGACCCGGTCGGCGGCGAGACGTTCCGGCGGAGCCTGGAGGCGCTCGCGCCCTTCGGCCGCCTCGTCTCCTACGGCAACGCGAGCGCGGCGGAACCGTGGCGGCTGGGGCAGCAGGAGCTGTTCCCCGGAGCGGTCTCCGTCGCGGGCTTCTCGCTCCTCACGCTCGTGGCGACCGAGCCGGAGGCCGTACGCGCGATCGCGGCGCGGGCCTTCCGCACGGTCGCCGAGGGGTCCGTGCGCCTGCCCGTCACGGCGGAGTTCGCCCTCGCGGAGGCGGCGGACGCGCACCGGCTGATGGAGACGCGCACGACCACGGGCAAGCTGCTCCTGCGAGTGGCCGGCTGAGGACGGGCCGGCCGGCAAGCGGCGCGGCCCGGCCTCCGCATGCCGGCGGCCGGGCCGTCGTCGTACCGCACGGCCGGTCCACGTGCCGCCGGGTGCCCGCGGCGGCGGGCCGGTGCCCCGCACCCGCCCGCCGCCGGGCGCGCGGCGTCACTTGCCCTTGTGCTGCTTCCGCTCCGCCGCGTGCCGGGCCTTCGCGACCGCGTCGTGGAGCTCGCCCTTGACCTTCTGGAGGTGACCCTCGCTCTGGGTCCGGCGGTCGCCGGTCATCCGGCCCAGGGTCTCCTTCAGGCGGCCCTTCGTCTGATCGGCCTTGGCCTTCGTCCTGTCCTTGGCGCTCATGTCGGCGATGCCCTTCGCTTCGCTTGCAGGGGCCGGGGGCGGACGGCGCCCGCTCCCCGGCTTCCAGTGTCGATCGCCATGGCCCGGCGCGCACGCCGTGGCCGTGGCGCGCGGGGTCAGGACGGCTTCAGCGGGTCGTGGCCGATGTTCATCAGGCCGTGCCGCCACTGCGTCCCGCCGGCCTCCGGTTCCCGGTCCGGGCTCCGCTGGGAGCGGACGACGTCGCAGACGCGCCGCATGACGCGGGCGTCGTCCTCGGTGAGGTCGGTGCGGCGCTTGGCCAGGATGTCGAGGACCTGCCGCCCGGTGGGCGGCCCGCCGCGGTCGGGGACCTCCTCGGCCCGTTCGCCCGCCGCCTGGACGCTCAGCCAGTCCTGGAGCTCGCGCGATGTCATGTTCACCGCCGTATGGAACTCGTCCCACAGCTCGGTGCTCACCTTGCCGGACGCTGCCACTGTGCTGCCTCCTCATGGCCGGAAACTGCCGTCGGGGCACGCGTTGCCGATCGCCGGGACGGTAAACGGGCCCGGACGCGATCGGGCGGGCGGCTCACACTCCCGGCGCGGGGCGCACGGTGATCCCGTTCCGCTCCAGCAGCGCCGCCGTCACCCCGTCCCCCGGCACCAGCTCCCCGCCGAACGAGCCGTCGTACACCGCGCCCCGCCCGCACGACGGGCTGCGCGGCATCAGCAGCGCCTCCGAGCACCCCGCCCGCCGCGCCGCCGCGAGCGCGCGCCGCGCCCCGGCCACGAATTCCACCGTCACGTCCCGCCCGGTGTCCTCGACGACGCGCGCCGTCCCGTCGAGCACGTCGTGCCCGTCACCGCCCACCAGCTCCGCGGGCCGCCGCGGCGTCGCGAGCCCGCCCGCGACCTCCGGGCAGAACGGGACCACCGCGCGTCCGGCCACCGCCTCCGCGACCTCCGACGACGCCTTGTCTCGCCCGTCGAACCGGCAGGGCACTCCCCGTAGACACGCGCTGACCAGGATCGCTTCCATGCCGCCAGGCTAACCGGCCGGAGGGCGCCCCGGTTCAGGCCCCCACCGTGCCGTCGACGCCCTCGCGGAGGAGGTCCGCGTGGCCGTTGTGGCGGGCGTATTCGAGGAGGACGTGGACCATCGCCATGCGCAGCGAGACCCGCCGCCCCCACCGCGGCTGGAGGCCCGTCGTGTCGAGGGACGCCGACGCGGCCTCGACGCGGCGGGAGCGGGCGACCTCGGCGTCCCATGCGGCGAACGCCTCGGCGCGGGTCGAGGCGGACGCGTCGTACGCCACCTGGAAGTCCATGCGGTCGGACCAGACGAGGGGCAGGGCGTTGTCCTCGAACACCCGGCGGAACCACGTGCGTTCCACCTCGGCGAGGTGGCGGACCAGGCCGAGCAGGGTCAGCGTCGACGGCGGCATCGAACGGCGGCGCAGCTCGTCGTCGGTGAGCCCCTCGCACTTCCGGGCCAGGGTGGCGCGGTGGTAGTCGAGGTAGGCCCGCAGCGTCTCCCGCTCGCCGCCGGTGGTGGGAGGAGGGACGCGCTCGTCGGGGGCCATGTGCCGTACTCCTGCTCGCTTCCGGTGGTGAGGGCAGGTGTATCCCGGAGCGCCGGGGCGCACAAGCCCCTGGCCCCCGCGCCCCCGGAACCGCCGGGCGGCCGGGTCGTTCTCAGGGCGCCATGTCGCCGTCACCGGTCCAGGGGGAACACCGAGCCATGTCCGACGACCACGGGTGCCCCGGCTGGGACCGGCTCGGCACCGAAGTGCTGTACCGCGGGCGGCACCTGACGCTCCACCGCGACCGCGTCGTCCAGCCGGACGGCACCGAGGGAACGTACGAGCGCCTCACGATGGCGGACGGCGCCCGGGTCGTCGCCGTCGACGACGAAGGCCGCGTGGCCCTGGTCGAGGACGCCTTCGCCCCGATCGGCCGGCGGCTGCCCCACATCCCGGGCGGGGCCGTCGCCGCGGGGGAGGACCCGGAGGCCGCGGCGGCGCGCGAATGCGAAGAGGAGACGGGCCGGCGCCCCGGCGAGCTCCGGCCGCTGGGCGTCTTCCACCCGCTCCCGTCCCGGACGCCGGCCGTCACCCACCTCTACCTGGGCACCGCCCTGCGCCGGGGCACCCTCCGGCGGGATCCGACCGAGGCCGGCATGCGGGTGCGCTGGCTGCCGCTCGACGACGCGGTCCGCATGGCCGGGAGCGGGGAACTGACGGAGGCGGGGACGGTGATGGGGCTGCTCCTGGCGGCACGGCTGCTGCCGGTGACGCCCGCCGGCCGAGGGTGAGCTTCGTCTCGTCCGGCGGGGGTACGGGGGAGCGGCGGGCCGGCCCCGGCGGCCACCCGGCCGTACGCGGCCCCGCACCGCGAACCCCCGTACGCCCGGACGATGCGCTCCGCCGCGCGCGCCCGGCGGCGGCCCGTCCCGCCACGCGGCACGCCCGGCCCGCCCCGCCGCTTCCGGGCGGGTGGCCGGTACGGCCGTCCACCCGCCCGGTCCACCCGCCCGGTCCACCCGCCCGGTCCACCCGCCCGGTCCGGCCGCCGCGGCGGCCGGCACCACCGGCGTCCGCCCGTCACACGGGCCCGTCGCACGGGCACTCTCACACCGGCACCGCCTCCACGAGCGAGAACGCGCTCGGCGCCGGCAGCGGACTCACGGACGTCACCGCGAACCCCGACGCCGCGCACAGCGCCGTGAAGTCCTCGGCCGTGCGCTCCCTGCCGCCCAGGCCGAGCATCATGGTGAGGTCGCTCAGATAGGGGCCGGGGTCCGTGTCGGCCCGGGCGGTCCCCGGCGCGGGCAGCACCGGCTCGACGATCAGCAGCCGGCCGTCGTCCGGTACCACCCGGCGTATCCCGTCGAGGATCGCCCCGCACCGCTCGTCGCTCCAGTCGTGCAGCACGCTCTTGAGCAGGTACAGGTCGCCGCCGGCCGGGGCGGAGACGAAGAAGTCGCCGGCCTCCAGGACGCACCGGCCGGACAGTCCCGCACGCTCCAGCCGGGGCGCGGCCTCGGCGAGCCCCTCCGCGGAGTCGTAGAGGACGCCGCGGAGCCCCGGGTGCCGGGCGAGGACGGCCGCCAGCAGCGTGCCGTCGCCCCCGCCCACGTCCACGAGGGTGCCGAAGCGCCCGAAGCCGTAGTGGCCGGGCAGGACCTCGGCGGTCGTCCGGGTGGCCTGGCTCATGGCCGTGTTGAAGTCGGCCGACAGCTCCGGGTCCTTCCGGATGTGGGTGAAGTAGTCGTGGCCGTGCAGCGCGTCGAAGGTGGGCAGGCCGGTCCGCAGCCCGTCGGCCAGGTGCTCCCAGGCGCCGACCATGGCCGGGTTGGTGAAGACGCGGAGGACGGCGGCCATGCTCTCCGGGTGGTCCTCGCGCAGCAGCGCGCCGGCCGGGGTGAGCCGGAAGACGCCGGGCCGGACCTCGTCGAGCAGGCCGAGCGGGACCATCGCCCGCAGGGTCCGCACGGTCGGGTCGGGCAGGGTGCCGCAGTGGGCGGCGAGCTCCTCGGCGGTGGCCTCCCCGTCGCCGAGCCGGTCGGCCACGCCCAGCCGCAGCACCGTGTCCAGCAGGTAGGAGAGCGCGTGACCCCACATCAGCCGCTGGACGACCGCCTGCGGCGGGGGGCCGGCGGGGCCGCCGTTCGTCCGGTCCGGTTCCGTTGCCATCCCTGGTTCCTTTCGGCAGGCCGCCGTCGGCTGTCCGGGGAGGCCGCGACGACGGGGTGAACGGTGTACGCGTGGTCCGCGGCGCGGAGGCGAGGCAACCCTAGGTCGCGGTGATCGGTCCCGGCAATGGGGGACGGTACGGATCCGGCGACCCGTACGGAGGAATCCGCCGCGCCGCCGACGGCCCGTCACGGCGCGCACGGCCGCCGCCCGGAACGTCCGCATCCCCGCTTCGCATAGGCTGACCCCGCCGGAATCTCCCGCTCGACGGGAACGCCGGGGCCCGGGCCGCGCACGGAACGGGCGGTGGTCGAAGTGAGGAGTGGATGTGGGGGACGTGGCGGTGGGCGCGCGTTCGGAGCAGGGCGGGCCGGAGGAGGAGCCCGTGGGGGCGGCCGGCGCGACCGAGCGGGCCGATGGGGCCGAGCAGGCCGGGAAGCCGGGGAAGGCGAAGAAGAAGGCCGGACAGCAGCGGCCGTTCTGGAAGGAGCTGCCCCTCCTCATCGTGGTCGCCCTGGTGCTGGCGCTGCTGATCAAGACGTTCCTGGTGCAGGCGTTCTCCATCCCCTCGGACTCCATGCAGAACACCCTCCAGCGGGGCGACCGGGTGCTGGTCGACAAGCTGACCCCGTGGTTCGGTGCGGAGCCCGAGCGCGGCGAGGTCATCGTCTTCCACGATCCCGGCACCTGGCTGAGGGACGAGCCGACGCCGGAGCCCAACCTGGTGCAGAAGGCGCTGAGCTTCGTCGGGCTGATGCCGTCGGCCAACGAGAAGGACCTGATCAAGCGGGTCATCGGGGTCGCCGGTGACACCGTGGAGTGCAAGGGGACCGGCCCCCTGAAGGTCAACGGCAAGCCGCTCCAAGAGCCGTACGTCTTCCCCGGGAACACGCCGTGCAGCCTGGGTACCGAAGGCCAGTTCAAGGTCACCGTGCCCAAGGACCGGCTCTGGGTGATGGGCGACCACCGGCAGAACTCCGCGGACTCCCGCTACCACCAGGACGAGCCGGGCAACGGCTTCGTGCCCGTCGGCAACGTCGTCGGCCGGGCGATCGTCGTGGCCTGGCCGATCGACCGTTGGTCCACCCTGCCGGTGCCCGACACCTTCGACCAGAAGGGCATCGACAAGGCGGCCGCCACGGCGCCCACCGCCGTGGCCTTCGTCGGCGCCGTACCGCTGGTGCTGCTGCGCCGGCGCGTGGCCGTCCGCCGCGCGGAGCGGCGCGGGTAGCGGAGATCGCGAACCGGGCGGGCGCCCGGCCGCCGGACTTCCCGGTCCGGCGGCCGGGCGCCTTCGTGTCGTCCCCGGCCGCTCAGCGGTCCTGTGAGAGCGCGTACAGCTCCTGGAAGAGGCCGCCGGCCGTCACCAGCCGGTCGAACGGCCCCTGTTCGGTGATCCGGCCGTGTTCCATCACCACGATCCGGTCCGCGATCCGGGTGTTGTCCAGGCGGTGGGTGACGACGATGGTGATGCGGTCCTTGGCCATGTCCTTGAGCGCCTGGAAGATCATGTGCTCGCCGCGGGCGTCGAGTTCGCTGGTCGGCTCGTCCAGGATGAGTACCGGGGGCCTGCGGTACAGGGCTCGGGCGCAGGCGATGCGCTGCCACTGGCCGCCGGAGAGGTTGACGCCGCCCCACAGCTCGCGGGCGAGCAGCATGTCGAGCCCCTCGGGGAACTCCTCGACGGTCGGGCGCAGTCCGACCAGGTCGACGGTCTCCCAGACCCGGTCGTCGTCCCAGGTGAGGGGCTGGCCCAGGGTGATGTTCTCGCGGGCGGTGAGCGGCCAGTAGGCGAAGAACTGCGGGACGAGGCCGGTGCGGGCCCAGACCGTGTCCGGATCGGCGTTCGCCAGGTCGACGCCGTCCCAGGACACCGTCCCCTTGTCGGCGGTGAACAGCCCGGTCACCAGCCGCATCAGGGTGGACTTCCCGGAGCCGTTCTCGCCGACCACCGCGACGAGTTCGCCCCGGCGCAGCGTCAGGTCGAGGCCGTCGACGGCGGGCCGGGCCTTGTTCGGGTAGGAGTAGGTGACCTTCTCGAAGCGGATCGTCTCCGGGTGGGCGGGGGCCGCCTCCCGGCCGCGGTTGGGGGCGAGGGCCCGGGTGCGGTCGACGAACCGCTTCCAGTCGCCGAGGTAGAGGGTGGAGTGGAAGAGGCTGGTGCAGTAGTGCACGACGTTGGTGAGGTTGCCCAGGGCGGCGCGGACGGCGACGACGGCCGTGGCGGAGACGGCGAACGAGACGCGGCCGGTGACGGTCAGCCACAGCAGCGTCGTCCAGGCCAGCGTCAGGCAGGCGCCGCCGGCGACCGCCGCGAGCAGGTTGACGCGCAGCCCCAGGCCGGCCGCCTCGACGATGCGCGCGTCGATGCGGTGGGAGACCGTCCGGTACCAGAACATCAGGTACTCGCGCATGCTGTTGGCCCGCACCTCGTCCGCCAGCCGCGGTGTGGTGACGTGCCAGCGCATCATCCCCTTGACGTTGCGGCGGGAGACGTTGGCGTAGTGGGTGCGGTGCTCGATCTTCGCCTCGGCGACCGCGCCCGCCCCGGACGGCAGCACCGCCAGCACCAGCACCGGAAGCATCAGCGGGTGCAGGACGGTCAGCACTCCGCAGGCGGCGACGAGCCGGATGAGGGCGGACATGAACGCCTGCGCGTCGTGGAGCATCCGGTCGCAGCGGATCGCTCCCGTCTCGGCCGCCTCGTGCTCGTCGGCGAAGTCGGCGCGGTTGAGCGCGGCCAGTTCCACCGAGACGACCGCCTCGACGAGGGCGACGTCGGCGGCCGTCATCAGCCGGGGTTTGAGCCGGCTCACGGCCCAGGACGCCACTCCGTACGTGACGCGGGCGACGGCCGCGGCCACCGCCACGACGATCAGGGCCGGGAGGGCCTCGCGGATGCGGTCGGGCACCAGACCGCCGCCCAGCACGGGTGTCATGGCCCGCGCGGTCGCCGCGAGGCCGACGGCCGCCGCCGTGCCGGAGAGCAACTGGCAGCCCACCAGGACCAGGACGTCCCGGCGGTCGACCTCCCAGGCCATGCGGGCGATCTGGGCCAGCAGGGCGGGGATGCGGGAGCAGAGCTGGAGGAAGGACGCGGTCTCGAACGCGTTCCGTAGCCCGGCGTCGCGACATCGCACTTCCTTCGGTTCGGGCAGGGGCGGGCGGGGTGGTGCGGTCGCTTCGGCCGTCTCGGTCGCCTTGGGCGTCTCGGTGGTCTCGGTCGTCTCGGTCCTCTCGGGTGTCTCCGGAGGGCCGGGCGGGTGCGCCGTCGGTTTGAGTTCGTGGTCGGTCGTCACGATTGGTGCTCCCTCCACTCGTTCGGGTGCCGTTTCCGGCGGTCCCGTGACCAACTGCGCCAAATGGGGGAAGGACACGGCAGCGCCCGAAAGCGGGCAAGCGCCGCGAAGCGCCTCAATGCGCCGTGAGTGGGCGGACCGTTGACGATGACGGCCGTTCTCCGGACTAACTCACACGAAAGGGTGAGGGAGCGGTTGCGGCCGCGACACGAAGGGGCCCGGGGACGCTGTTCCCGCGTCCCCGGGCCCCGGTGGTGCACGCGCCTGTCAGCCGCCCGACGTCACCGCCGGCTCGCGCTCCGCCGCCGTCCGCGCGTCACCCGACTCCAGGCCCGGACGGTGCAGGTCGAGCGCCGGGGACTCGGAACGGATCTTCGGCAGGGACGGGAAGTTGTGCCGCGGCGGCGGGCAGGAGGTCGCCCACTCCAGCGACCGGCCCCAGCCCCACGGATCGTCGACCTCCACCTTCTCGCCGTACTTGGCCGTCTTCCAGATGTTGTAGAAGAACGGCAGGAACGACAGCCCGAGCAGGAACGAGCCGATGGTCGACAGCGTGTTGAGCGCCGTCCAGCCGTCCGCCGCCAGGTAGTCCGCGTACCGGCGGGGCATGCCCTCCGCGCCCAGCCAGTGCTGGACCAGGAACGTCAGGTGGAAGCCCACCGTGAGCGTCCAGAACGTGACCTTGCCCAGCCGCTCGTCCAGCATCTTGCCCGTGAACTTCGGCCACCAGAAGTGGAATCCGGCGAACATCGCGTAGACGACCGTGCCGAAGAGCGTGTAGTGGAAGTGGGCGACGACGAAGTACGAGTCGGAGGTGTGGAAGTCGAGCGGCGGGGCGGCCAGCAGCACACCCGTCAGACCGCCGAAGACGAAGGTCATCAGGAAGCCGGTGGCCCAGAGCATCGGTGTCTCGAAGGACAGCGAGCCCTTCCACATGGTGCCGATCCAGTTGAAGAACTTCACCCCGGTCGGGACCGCGATCAGGAAGGTCATGAAGGCGAAGAACGGCAGCAGCACCCCGCCCGTGACGTACATGTGGTGCGCCCACACCGTCACCGACAGGCCGGCGATGGAGATCGTCGCGGCGATCAGACCCCAGTAACCGAACATCGGCTTGCGGGAGAAGACCGGGATGACCTCGGAGACGATCCCGAAGAACGGCAGCGCCAGGACGTACACCTCGGGGTGGCCGAAGAACCAGAACAGATGCTGCCACAGCAGCGCCCCGCCGTTGGCCGGGTCGAAGATGTGCGAGCCGAACTTGCGGTCCATCTCCAGCGCGAACAGCGCGGCGGCCAGCACCGGGAACACCAGCAGGATGAGCAGCGCGGTGAGCAGGACGTTCCAGGTGAAGATCGGCATCCGGAACATCGTCATGCCGGGGGCGCGCATACAGATGATGGTGGTGATGAAGTTGACGGCGCCCAGAATGCTGCCGAAGCCCGACAGCGCCACGCCCATGATCCACAGGTCGGCGCCGACGCCGGGGGAGTGGGACGCGTCGGACAGCGGCGTGTAGGCGAACCAGCCGAAGTCGGCGGCCCCCTGCGGGGTGAGGAAGCCGGCGGCGGCGATCAGCGAGCCGAAGAGGAACAGCCAGTACGACAGCATGTTCAGGCGCGGGAACGCCACGTCGGGCGCGCCGATCTGCAGCGGCATGATCCAGTTGGCGAAGCCGGTGAACAGCGGCATCGCGAACAGCAGCAGCATGATCGAGCCGTGCATCGTGAACGCCTGGTTGAACTGCTCGTTCGACATGATCTGCGAGCCGGGGCGGGCCAGTTCGGCGCGCATCAGCAGGGCCAGGATCCCGCCGATGATGAAGAAGGCGAAGGCGGAGACGAGATAGAGGGTCCCGATCCGTTTGTGGTCGGTGGTCGTCAGCCACTCGACGGGTGAACTCCTCGGCCGGGGACCCGCGGCCGCCTCCCCGATGGGGCGTTCCGTCAGGGGTTTCCGCCCGCTCCGCACCTCGACGCCGTCCACTGGCACACCTGCTCCGCATCTGCCGAAAGTTCTTCACGGACCGGAGGGGCGCACGCGGGGGTCACGGGCCCCTCCGGCCTCGTTCATGATCGGCGGCGGCCGGGGGTCGAGGCAGGGGCCGGGCGGGGCCAGGTGCAGGGCCGAACGGCCCTCTCCGGGGCCGGGCTCACCACGGCGCCCAGAACCGCTCCACGACCAGCAGCGCGATCACCCCATACCAGGCGGCGGGCACGGCCCAGTGGAACTCCAGCACCCCCAGCACCAGCCCGCACGGCGCGGGCAGGAACCGGTGCCGGAGGTTGTGCGCGGTCGTGTACCAGAACAGGGCGATCGTCACGGCCCACGCCAGACAGCACCACAGGCACAGCGCCCCGATCACGTAGAGCGCCTGGGACATCAGCCACATGCAGAACACCGCCCCGGCCAGAGTCCCCAGGTTCAGCCCCAGCCAGCACCAGCGCGGCAGCCGGGCGCCCGTCAGCAGGACGACGCCGAGCGCGACGACGACCGCGTAGGCGACCAGGCCGATCAGCGGGTTGGGGAAGCCGAACACCGACGCCTGGTCGCTCAGCATCACATGGGTGCACGAGACGACGGCGTTGAGGCTGCACGCGGGCCGGAACCCCGGGTTCTCCGCCAGCCGGATCTTGTCGACGGTGATCTGGAAGGAGGCGAGCAGCCCCAGCGCCCCGGCGACGACCAGCAGCCAGGCCAGGGCCCGGCCGGCTCCGGCGGCGTTCCGGGCGCCGCGGGCGTCCCGCGCCTCCCTGGCGCCTCCGTCGGCGGGCCGGTCGAGCGCGGTCTCGGTCATGGCTGTCCCTCCTGGTCCCTGGGCACTCGGGCGTCCGTGCCGGCGGGACCCGCCCTCCCGGCGGGACGACGGGCCGCCGGGCAGGGCGGAGCGGGCCCGCCGCCGCGCCACTCGGCGGCGGACCCGTCGCCCCCATTGAACGGGCCCGCGGCGGCGGGGGACAGGGGCCGGTCGGCCCCACCGGAAGGCGCGGCGATACGGTGGGCGGGGTCCTGAACAGGGCTGATCGGCCGTCAGGGGCCGTATCCGGACGTCCCGGCCGGCGCGCGGTACCGGCGGGGCCCGGAAGAGGCGAGGAGAGGCGTGGAGAACACCGGGTCGGCGGTACGGCTGCCGCAGTTGAGACTGGACGAACTGCTGGACGAGGTCCAGGCCCGGCTCGACGCCGCCCGCGGCACCCGCGACCGCGTGCACAAGCTGCTGGAGGCCGTCCTGTCGGTCGGCCGCGGCCTGGAGCTGGAACAGGTGCTGCGCGGCATCATCGAGGCGGCCGTGGTGCTGGTCGACGCCCGCTACGGCGCCCTCGGCGTCATCGGGCCGGACGGCCGGCGGCTGTCCCAGTTCCTCACCGTCGGGCTCACCGACGAGGAGATCGCTGCCATCGGCCCGTACCCCTGCGGCCACGGCATCCTGGGCGAGCTGATCCGCCGTCCGGAACCGCTGCGGCTGCCGAAGATCTGCGACCACCCGGCCTCGTACGGCTTCCCGCCCGGCCACCCGCCGATGAACACCTTCCTCGGGGTGCCCATCCGGGTCCGCGACCACGTCTTCGGCAACCTCTACCTGACGGAGAAGCGCGGGGGAGCGGACTTCGAGGACGAGGACGAGGAGGTGCTGGCCACCCTCGCCGTCGCCGCCGGCATCGCCATCGAGAACGCCCGCCTGTACGAGGAGTCCACCCGGCGCGAACGGTGGCTGCGGGCCGGCGCCGAGGTGACGACCGCCCTGATGTCCGACCGGCCGCGCGCCGAGGTCACCGCCCGCATCACCGCACTCGCCCGCGAGATCACCGGATCCGACCTCGCCGTGTTCTCCCTGCCGGAGGCCGGGGACGGCGCGCTGACCGTGGAAGCGGCGACGGGGACGGGCGCCGACGGGCTCCGCCACCTGGTCCTGCCGCTCCAAGGCACCCTCAGCGGCGCCGCGTTCACCGACGGACGCCCCGCCCGGGGCTCCGCCGTCGAGGCGCCGGCCGGCCCGGCGGGCCCGGGCCCCGCCCTGGCCGTCCCCGTCACCTCCGGCGACGACGTCGTGCACGGCGTCCTGCTGCTCGTCCGGGCCGCGGGCGCCGGCGACTTCCCCGAATGGGAGGCCGAACCGCTGCTGGCCTTCGCCGGCCAGACCGGCCTTGCCATGGAACTGGCCGAACGCCGCGCGGACACCGCCCAGTTGGCTCTCCTGGAGGACCGCGACCGGATCGCCCGCGATCTCCACGACCTCGCCATCCAGCGGCTGTTCGCCACCGGCATGACCCTGCAGAGCGCCGACCGCTTCATCGACCACCCCGAGGCCGCCGAACGTGTCCGCCGCGCCGTCGGTGACCTCGACGAGACCATAAAGATCATCCGCTCCACCATCTTCGGCCTCCGCTCCCGCGAGACCGCCCCCCAGCACGGCCTCCGCACCCGTGCCGTCCGCGCCGTCGCCGAGGCCGGCACGTCCCTCGGCTTCGCGCCCAGCCTGCGCATGGAGGGCCTGCTGGACACCCAGGTGCCCCGCGAGGCCGCCGACGACGCCGTCGCCGTCCTCGCCGAGGCCCTGGCCAACGTCGCCCGGCACGCGGAGGCCGGCACGGTGGACGTCGCCGTCGTCAACGAGGGCGGGGCCCTCGTCCTGACGGTCACGGACGACGGCATCGGCATGCCCCCCACCGCCACCCGTCGCAGCGGCCTCCGCAACCTCACCGAACGCGCCGAACGCCACGGTGGCACCCTCACCCTCACCACCCCACCGGGCGGCACCGGCACCCACCTGGAGTGGCGCATCCCCCTGACGGGCGGCGGGTGCCCGATGGGGCACGGGCCGGCGGACGCAGGAGAAGCCGCCCCCCGATAACCGCTTTTGTCCTCGCGGCACATCCCGCATCATGCGGGGCATGATCAGTATTCACCTGAAGTACGAGATCGACGCCGACAAGCTCGCGGACTTCGAGGAGTACGGCCGCCGCTGGGTCCGGCTCGTCAACCGCTTCGGCGGCACACACCACGGCTACTTCCTGCCGAGCGAGGGCGACAGCGACATCGCGTACGCCCTCTTCTCCTTCCCGAGCATGGCCGCGTACGAGCGCTACCGCACGGACAGCATGACCGACCCGGAATGCCAGGCCACCTGGGAACTGGCCCGCACCACCCGCTGTATCAAGCGCTACGAACGCCGCTTCCTGCGCCCGCTCGACGGCGGGACGGAGGGCGCGGCGGCGGTGGCGTCCGCGTAGCGGAGCGCCGCTCGTCCGGGCGGACGGCGGGGGCAACCCCTACGGCACGTCGGCCAGGTGCCCGGCCTCACGGAGGTACGGGCACCGTCCCCCGAGCAGCACCCCGGTCGCGGCGGCCAGGACACGGGCCTGCCGCGGGGGTACCAACGGCGCCCACTCGTCGGCGGTGAGCATGCGCCAGGCGTCGTGCTCGTCGGACAGCCGCACCTCGACGCTGCCTGCGTCGACGAGCGGCCCCTTGAACAGGGCGAAGACCTCGGGAACGCCCTCGGGGTGCACACCCCAGTCCACGGCCGGCAGCTCGGGCACCTCCGGCATGGCCAGCCCCGTCTCCTCGAACGTCTCCCGCACGGCCGTCCGCCACAGATCCTCCCCGTCGTCGTGGCCGCCGCCCGGCAGCTGCCACGCATCGCCCCAGGAGGTGTGCAGCAGCATGATCCGCCTCTCGTCTTCGTGGACAAGGGAGGCGGCACACCCCAGGATGCGCGCTCGCCGGGCGAGCCACTCGGCTCGGGGGAACCGCGGATGTCTGGTCAACTGCTTGCCCTCGCAACGACTTTCACGGACCGCTGGCCCGTCAGCGTACTGTCGCCGGGCGGCCCGGGGGCGAGGGTTCAGCCGCTTGAGTGAACCGGCTGGTCGTGGGTGATCGTCCGTCTTCGCCGGGAGAGGCGGCTTTACGCGCCTGTGATGCTTGACACATTGGAGATTGTCAAGAATCGCGCAGAACGACCAGATGTGGAGCACATCTCTAGGTGTAGACCAACGCTCCATGTGTCTCTATGGTCACTTCCCGTTGCTTGATGTGGAGAAGCTTTGGGGAGGGCTTGGGGGATGTTTTGTCGTGCACGGGCACGTGCCTCAGGTGTCGCGGTCGCCTGTGGTCTCGGCCTGGCCTTGATCACGGGTGTGCTGCCGGATGCCGCGTCCGCGGCAGGTGCGGCTTCGGCCAGGAACCCCGCACCGCGCTATGAGGGCGGGGGCGATTCCGGGAGGGCAGCGTCGGAAGCCGATGCACTCGCCCAGGCGAAGCGGTCGGGCAAGAACGTGGAGGTGGCCTCTCAGCGTGGTGAGAGCTGGGATGTCGTCGCCAAGCCGGACGGCACGTTGGAGACGCGGGAGTACCTGAGGCCGGTCAGGGCGCGTGTGGGCGGTGAATGGCGGCCCACGGACGTCGCGTTGGAAAGAACGCCCGAGGGGTCGGTCTCGCCGCACGTCGCCACCGTCGGAGTCTCGTTCTCCGGAGGTGGCGACACTTCTTTGGTCAAGCTCGACAAGGCGGGCCGCAAGCTGGCTCTCGACTGGCCGACCAGGCTTCCGAGTCCGCGGCTGGAGGGGGATACGGCGACGTATCCCGATGTCCTGCCGGACGTCGATCTCCGGCTCACCGCCCAAGTGGACGGATTCACGCAACTGCTGGTGGTGAAGTCGGCGAAGGCGGCGGCCAATCCGGAGCTCGCGCACCTCCGTCTGAAGATCGCCGGGGAGGGAGTCGCGGTCCAGGAGACGGCTCAGGGAGGTCTCAACGCGATCGACCAGGGAGCAGGAGGCACGGTCTTCGAAGCACCCACCCCGATGATGTGGGACTCCAGCCCCGGTTCGTCCGCCCCGAACCGGTCCGGAGCAGCACTTCGCAGACCTGACTCCAGGAAGGTCCCGTCTGTCACCGCGAACCGGCGCGAGGTTTCCGGTCCGGCAGAGTCCGGGCAACTCGCCCGCGTGGCGGTCGACGTGCCGGACGGTGGGCGGGAACTGGTTCTGACCCCCGACAAGAAGGTGCTGACCGGTCCCGACACCGTGTACCCGGTGTACATCGATCCGCAGTGGTATTCGCCTCGTTCGTCGGCGTGGACCATGGCCTCCAAGTACTGGGCCAACGAGCCGCAGTGGAAGTTCAACGGCAAGACCGACGCCGGCATGGGCTACTGCGACTGGAACCACTGCAACCCGGGTGACACCAAGCGTCTCTTCTACGAGATACCGACCTCCAGGTTCGCGGGGAAGACCATCCTCTCGGCCGAGTTCGTGGTGCCCGAGACCTGGGCGGCCTCGTGTACGAAGAAGGGGGTCCAGCTGTGGCGGACCAAGGGCATCGATTCCTCGACCACGTGGAACTCCCAGGACTCCTCCGATTTCTGGATCAAGAAGCTGGGCGAGTACGACTTCGCGTACGGCTTCGAGGGCTGCGCCAGTGCGGACGCGGAGTTCAAGGTTCTCGACACGGTCAAAGAGGCCGCGGGCAAGTCGTGGTCTTCGGTGACGTTCGGCCTGCGGGCATCGGACGAGAGCGACACCTACGCCTGGAAGCGGTTCGCCGACCGGGCATACCTGCGCGTCCAGTACAACCAGACGCCGCCGCAGATCTCCATGTCCCAGTTGTCGATGGAGTACGGCGGGAAATGCAGGATCCCGGAGAAGGCGGTTCACGTACGCAGCCTGGGAGTGATCCACGCCGACCACGTCACCGATCCGGACGGCGACGACGTCGCGGTCGAGTTCCAGGCCGAGTGGGACGCGGGTGACGGCAAGGGAACCATCGCGCGCTGGAAGCCGGGGCTGACCTCGTTCAAGAAGTCCGGCTCCGACTTCCACGTCACCCTGCCGTCCAACATCGCCGTGAACACCCCGGTGAACTGGTACGCGCGCTCCTACGACGGACGCGGATACTCGCCCTGGTCGTACGCAGGTTCGCCCAGTGGCTGCTACTTCGTCCGTGACCCCAAGGTCCTGCCCGCGCCCAAGATGACATCCGCCGACTATCCCGAGTCGAAGCCGGGCTCGTCCGGTGACGACGACGATCCCTGGTACGACGGGACAGGCCGCTACGGCTCCTTCACCGTCGGCCCTGCCGGCAAGGACATCACCAAGTACATCTACGGCATCAACGGGGACGCCACTCCGAAGAACACGCTCGGCACCACGGAGGGAGCCGCGAGGACCATCAAGGCCCTTCCCGGTGACGCGGGCCTGAACTTCATCACTGTTCAGGCGCTCGACGCCGTCGGCAATATGAGCGAGCCGTACACCTATCGCTACAAGGTGCGTGCCGGCCAGCCGGAACGGGCCACGTGGGCGATGGACGAAGGGCCGGACGCCAAGCAGGCCGAGGGCAGCACCCCGGCCCGGACGGCGGAGCTGCACGGGGGCGCGGTCACCGGGACCGATGGCGTCATGGGCAAATCCCTGACGCTGAACGGGACGGACGCGTACGCCGGCACCGACGTGCCCATCGTGGACACCTCCGGCGGATTCACGGTTTCCGCCTGGGCGAAGCTGTCGAAGATGCCGTCGGAACCGGCGGCCGTCGCCACCCAGCCCGGCAACCACTCGCCCGGATTCTCGCTGTACTACTCCAAGGACTATGACCGGTGGGCGTTCAGCCAGTTCGCCTCGGACACGGACGGCGCACTGCCCGTCCGGGTCATGCAGCAGAAACCCGGCGGTGTGAAGCCGGGGGAATGGACGCATCTGGTCGGCGTCTACGACAGCGGTGACGACGAACTGCGGCTGTTCGTCAACGGCCGACAGGAAGGCGCCGTTTCGTACAAGACACCCTGGGACGCTCGTCGCGGTCTGCTGATCGGCGCCTCATCGTCCAATGGCAAGCCGAACGCGTTCTTCCCCGGACAGCTCGACGAGTTGGAGATCTTCAACAAGCCCGCTTCCGCGAACGAGGTCTCCCGGCTCTACGCCAAGGAACACATTCGCGGTCCGGGACGCCCGGCCCGTGCGGTCTTCCCGTTGGACGAGGAACCCGGTGCCAAGGAAGTGACCGGGCGCGCCGACGTCATGCCGGCGGTTTTCCACGGTAGCCCCCAGCCCGGCTCCGATGGCGTCGACGGCAAGGCGCTCTCTCTTGACGGCGTGCACGATTACGCCACCGTGGACGCCCCCCACTTCAACACCATGGGTGCCTTCGCCGTCTCCGCCTGGGTCCGTCTGCCAAAGGACAAGCCGACGCACACGGCTGTGGTCGTCACCCAGGCCGGATCCCATGCGAGTGGTGTCGAGCTCTATTACTCGCCCTCCTACGACAAGTGGGTGCTGAACCAGCACACGCAGGACACCACCGATGCCACGTCCAACAAAGTGGTCCAGAGCGCGGGCGCACGACCGCAGGGCGGTGAGTGGACGCACCTGACAGGCGTCCGGGACATCGTCGCCGGCACTCTCACCCTCTACGTCAACGGGGTGGAAGCCGGCAGCGAACCCTTGGCCGCCTCCTGGTACGCCGACAAGCAACTGCAGATCGGCGCCGGCGCCTATTCGGGCAAGCAGGACAACTTCTTTCCCGGCGAGATCGATGAACTCCGCATCTACGATCGCCCTGTCTCGGTCCACGAAGTGCGCCAGCTCGTGAAGCAGCGTCCCCTGGTGAAGGGCCGTTGGCAATTCGAGGCGGCGTCGGGCAGCCCGGCCGTCTCACCGGACGCCCTTCCGGATCAGCGGGCGGCGCGGCACGACATGACGCTCACCGGTGGCGCCGCCATCGGCGAGGGGCATGTGGACAAGAGCGGCCTGAAGCTCAACGGCGTGAATGCCGCGGCCTTCACCAACGGAGTTCCCGTCGACACCAGTGGCAGTTTCACCATGACCGCGTGGGCGCAACGCGTGGCGGACAAGCCGGGCCGCGCCATGACGGTGATGAGCGCGGAGGGCGCGTCGCAGAGCGCGTTCGCCGTCCGGTACCTCCCGGGCGACAAGAGCTCGGGTGAAGGACACGGGCGCTGGCAGGTGACACTGCCCGGCAAGGACGCGGAGAAGGACGTCACGGTCACGACGGTGGACCACAAGGCCTACCAGGACGCGGGGGAGTGGAACCACCTCGCTCTGGTCTACGACGGCTTCTCGGACGAGCTCCGGCTGTACGCGAACGGCGTACTGGAGGAGTTCTCGTGCCCCGCGGATCCCGATGCCGCGAAGGCCGCCGGGTGTTCCGACCGGTCTTCCCGGGTGGGCAACGCCGTCTCCTTCGGTGCCACCAAGTCCTTGCACTTGGGGCGAACGATGGCGAAGGGAACCGGCACCGAGTACTGGTCGGGGCAGATCGACGACGTGTGGGCCTTCCAGGGGGCGCTGAGCGACGCCCAGATCAAGCAGCTCGCGATCGGAGAGCGCGACCTGCCCACCCGGATTCCCCACGGCTGACCCGCGCACGCGTGGGGAGCCCGCGACGGTCGGGCTCCCCACTGGATTCGTGCAGTGCCGTCGCAGATGGATTCCGCAGCACTCGCAGCGCGCACGGCGTGTTCGCGCTGCCTCAGCGAGGGATGACGAGAGATGAAAGGCAAGTCCGGAGTACGAATAGCCCCCTGGCACAGACGTGTGGCACTCGGAGTGTCCACGGTCTTGGTGGGGGCACTGCTGCAGGGCGTGGCCGCATCGGCGGCCGACGCCGCCGGCAACCTGCCCGGCACACCATCACCGGGAAAGCCGGTAGCGGGTAAGGCAATCGGGAGCAAACCACGCAAGGTCGATCCAGCTCCGAGGGTTCCCGGGCAGGCGCCCCGCGCCTCGTGGAGCCCGAGCGGGAGAGCCCTGGTCGAACTGACAGGTGCGCCGACCGCGGCGGGAGGGCGGGAGAAGGCGGGAAGCGTCCCGCTCAGTCTCTTCGCGCCTTCGAAGGGGCCGGGCAAGCCGGATACGTCACCTGACAAAGCCGAAGTCCGCGTTCTGGAACCGGAGGCGAGCCGCCGGGCCCAGGTGGACGGGCCACTGTTCGTCATCACCCCGGCGTCCGGCAAGAGCACCGCAAAGCCCACGGCGCCCACGAGCGCGGGCGTACGGATCGACTATTCCGGCTATGCGCAGGCTTTCGGCGGCGGGTACGCGTCGCGGCTGCGGCTCGTCGAACTCCCTTCCTGCGCGGTCACTTCTCCCGACAAGGCCGCCTGCCGGACCGCAAAGCCCCTCGCCACGAAGAACGACACCGAAAAGCAGGTGCTGACCGCCGATCGCATCGGTCTCCGGCCTGGGAGTGCGACCGTCCTTGCCGCCGCCCCGGCCGCATCGGGCGAGAAGGGCGACTACAAGGCCACGCCCCTGTCACCGTCGGCGACCTGGAAGACCGACCTGAACAGCGGTGCCTTCAGCTGGTCCTACGACATTCCGGTGCCGGACGTACCCGGCAGCATGAAGCCCAACATCGGGCTCAGCTATTCGTCTTCGACGATCGACGGCCGCACGGGCAACACCAACAACCAGTCGTCCTGGGTGGGCGACGGCTTCGACATGTGGCCCGGATTCATCGAGCGCCGCTACAAGCCGTGCTACGACGACGGGGAGAAGCACGACGACGGCAACAAGCCCGGTGATCTCTGCTGGGCCTATGACAACGCCTTCATCTCCTTCAACGGCAAGGCGGGAGAACTCGTCCCGGCCGGCGGCAACGAATTCAAGCTGAAGAGCGACGACGGCACCAGGATCGCCCGGCTCTCCGGCAGCGAGCACGACAACGGCGACAACGACAACGAGTACTGGCGGCTGACCACTCCGGGCGGCACCCGCTACTACTTCGGCTACCACAAGCTCAACGGCTGGGCGAAGGGCAAGGACACCACCGACTCCACCTGGACCGTCCCCGTCTACGGGAACAACTCGGGCGAGCCCTGTCACAAGACCGGCTTCAAGGACTCGTGGTGCCAGCAGGCCTGGCGCTGGAACCTTGACTACGCCGTCGACCGGCACGGCAACGCGGTCGGTTACTACTACGGCAAGGAGACCAACTCCTACGGCCGCGACCTGGAGAAGAAGGACGACACCCCGTACGCGCGCGGAGGCTACCTCAAGCGTATTGAGTACGGACTGAAGTCCGCGGACCTGTATGCCAAGCCGCTGGCCAAGGTCGACTTCACCAACGCCGAGCGGTGCCTCCCGCAGGACAAGGACAAGGTGACCTGTGCGGAGAACACCATCGACGACAAGAAAGCGTACTGGTACGACACTCCGTGGGACCTGAACTGCAAGGAGGGAACCGAGTGCGACAAGGGCCGCTTCTCTCCGTCCTTCTGGACACGGAAGCGCCTGACGGAGGTCTCCACCAGCGTCCTCAAGAGTGACGGCAAGTACGCGCCCGTCGACTCGTGGAAGCTGAACCACCGCTGGGGCACGGCGGACATCGACTACCAGCTCCTGTTGGACTCCGTCCAGCACACCGGTCAGTCCGCGAGCCCCGCCATCACTCTGCCGAAGACGACCTTCGCCTACATCCAGCGGACCAACCGCCTGGACAAGACCGGGGACGGCAAAGCGCCCTTCATCAAGGAGCGCCTCGCCACGATCGCGGACGAGTTCGGCGGACAGACGGACGTCGTCTACTCACAACCGGCCTGCGACTGGGCGAAACTTCCCACACCCGAATCCAATACCACACGCTGCTTTCCTCAGTTCATCGGCGGGAGCAGCAGTGACGACCCGACCAAGCAGTGGTTCAACAAGTACGTGGTCGAAGCCGTGGCGGCCACCGACCGCACGGGCGGGGCGCCCGACCAGGTCACGCGCTACGACTACCTCGACGGTGCCGCCTGGCACTACGACGATGACGACGGGCTGACCAAGGAGAAGTTCAAGACCTGGTCCCAGTGGCGCGGATACGGACACGTCCGGGTCCAAAAGGGAGGCCAGGGCTCGGACGCGATGAAGTCCCAGGAGGACACCTACTTCCTCCGTGGCATGGATGGCGACCGGAAGGACTCCGACGGAGGCAAGAAGAGCGTCAGCATCCTCCTGAGCGAGGAAGAGGGCGGCCCGATCGCCGACCACGAGTCCTCGGCCGGCTTCACGTACCGCACCGAGACCTACTCGGGCCCCGGCGGCAAGGTTCTGTCGAAAACCGTCAGCCGGCCCTGGCACCACGAGACCGGCAAACGCGAACGCTCCTGGGGCACGGTCACCGCGAACTTCACCGGCACGGAGTCGTCCCGCACCTTCACTTCGCTGGACGGCGGCGCGGGTGAGAAATGGCGGCAGACCCGTACGGCGACGGAGTACGACACGAAGACGGGCCGCGCCAAACAAACGGACGACTTCGGCGACACCGAAACCGATGCCGACGACCGGTGTACTCAGACCACGTACGCGGACAACCCCGACGCCAACATCTTCAGCCTGCCGTCGCGTGCCGTGACCGTCGCCGCCTCCTGTGACAAGGCGTCGTCGGTCGACCGGACCAAGGCGGTCGTCGCCGACGTCCGCACGGCGTACGACGGCGGGACCTACGGAGCGGCTCCCACCAAGGGCGACGCGACCAGCGTTGCCACGCTGAAGAAGGACGACGGACAGCAGGCGGTCTACCTGGAGTCCGGCAAGACCTTCGACGGCTACGGACGGGAACTGTCGTCCACCGACCTCACGGCCGACGTGGTCTTCGACCGGTCCGGCGAGCGCCGCTCGACCACCAAGCGGACGGACGGCCGCACCACCACGACCGCCTACTCGCCCGCCACGGGCTTCCCCGACACCGTCACCGCGACTGCCCCGCCGGCCAAGGCGGGAGACCCGTCGACCGCCTGGACGAGCACGACCACGCTCGACCCGCTGCGCGGCCAGCCGCTCAGCAAGACGGACGCCAACGACCGGCGCACGGACTTCGACTACGACGCGCTCGGCCGCAGCACCAAGGTGTGGCTCCCCAACAAGGCGAAGGGGGCGGGCGGAGCGCCCAGCCTCGAATTCGCCTACTACATAGCCGAGGGCAAGCCGGCAGCTGTCGCCACCCGGACCCTCAACGACAACTACGGCCAATTGACGTCGTACACGATCTACGACGGACTTCTTCGCCCCCGCCAGACCCAGGCACCGGGCCCCGACGGCGGCCGGTTGCTCACCGACACGTTCTACGACGAGCGCGGACTGGCCACAAAGTCCTTCGCGACGTACTACGCCCTCGGCGCTCCCGCGACGACCCTCTTCGCACCGGACGATGCCCTGAAGGTGGAGTCCCAGACCTGGACCGCCTACGACGGACTGGGTCGGGCCACCGAAACGAAGCAGATCGCCGGCAACAGCGACGCCGGCAAGGTGCTGTCCACGACCCGCACCATCTACGGCGGCGACCGCACAACGGTGATCCCGCCGGTCGGATCCACGGCCACGACCACGGTGATCGACGCGCGGGGCCAGACCACGGAACTCCGCCAGCACCACGACCGCGGCGCCGACGGGGAAGCGGACGTCACTCGGTATACGTACGGTCCGACGGGCAAACTGACCAAGTTCACCGATCCGGCGGGGAACGCCTGGACGTACGCCTACGACCAACTTGGCCGTGCGATCTCCTCCGAGGACCCGGACAAGGGCCCGGTGACCAGCACGTACGACGACCGCGGTCAGTTGATCAGCGTCACCAACTCGCGCAAGAGCAAGAACACGCTCTACTACGCCTACGACAACCTCGGCCGCAAGACCGAGCTCCGCGAGGGCTCGGCCAACGGCACGAAGCTCGCCGAGTGGACCTACGACACGGTCAACCGGGGCAAGGGCCAACCCGCTACCTCGACCCGCTTCGAGAACGGCAACGCCTACACCAACCGCATCGACGAGTACGACTCGCTGTACCGCGCCACGCGGTCACGAGTGGCGATCCCCGCCAACGAAGGCGCCCTGGCCGGGGAGTACTACTTCGGCACCACCTACAACCCCTCCGGCAGCGTCCAGGGCGTGATGCTCCCGAAGGCGGGCTCCCTGTCGGGCGACGGCATCGTCTACAGCTACGACAAGCTGCTGCGCCCCACGGAGGTCATCGGCTCCGGCGGTTTGAAGGCGAGCGTCACCAGCTACAGCCTCACGGGCAAGCCGCTCCAGGCGAAGATGACCGGGGGCGGCAAGTTCACCCAGCTCACCAACGGTTACGAGTGGGGCACACAGCGGCTGGCCACCACCCGCGTCGATCGTGAGAACGCGCCCACCGCGGACAAGGCCGCCACGTACACGTACGACGAGACCGGCAACGTCCGCGCGGTCTCCGACGCCGCGTCGGGTGGCCTGGACACCCAGTGCTTCACCTACGACTACCTGCGGCGCGTCACGGACGAATGGACCCAGCCCACGCCGTCCTGCTCCAACGCCCCGGACGGCAAGTCCATCGGCGGTCCGGCCCCGTACTGGAACTCCTACACCTACGACAAGACCGGCAACCGTCTCACGGAAACCCGCCACGACACTGGCGGCGACAGCGCCAAGGACACCAAGCGCACCTACTCCTACCCGCCGGCAGGCGGCCCGCAGCCGCACACGCTGACGGCGGTGGACACGACCGCGCCGACAGGCACGGCCAAGGACTCCTACGCCTACGACTCCATCGGCAACACCACGACCCGGACGATCGCCGGTGACAAGCAGACCTTGGACTGGGACGTCGAAGGGCGCCTGGCGAAGGCCGTCCAGTTCCGGAACGACAAGGCCGCCGACAGCGCCTCCTACGTCTACGACGCCGACGGCCAACGTCTCATCGGCCGCACGGATACCGAGACCACGCTCTACCTCGGCGCCACGGAGATCACCCTCGCCAAGGGCGCCAAGACACCGAAGGCCACCCGCTACCTCGACCTGGGCAACGGTGTCCAGGCCGTCCAGAACGACGACGGCAGCGGCTCGTTCGTCGTCGCGGACCACCTCGGTACGGGCCAACTCGCCATCGACGCGAAGGGCGCTTCGGCAACTCAGCGACGCACCACCCCCTTCGGCAACCCACGAGGTGAACAGCCGAAGAACTGGCCGGGCACCAAGGGCTTCGTCGGTGGCACGAACGACACGACGACGGGTCTGACTCACCTCGGCGCCCGCGAATACGACCCCGGTATCGGCCGATTCATCAGCGTGGACCCGGTGATGGACCTGGGCGACCCCCAGCAGAACCACGGCTACACCTACGCCCACAACAACCCGGCGACCCTTTCCGACCCTTCGGGTCTGCAGCCGGCGGACTGCTGGACCATGCCGGGGATGCAGTGCACCAGGCGCTCGGACGGCGGCTGGGACCAGCGGATGCCGGGAGAGTCCTCGTCCGGCGACGAGGGCGGTGATGACGGCGGTGGCTACGACGGTGGCGGGTACGGGGGCGGTGAATCCGGTGGGTACGAACACCCGGCCAGCCGAGGCATGGAAGAGATTTACGCGGGCGTCGAGGTCCCCATCAACTGGAAGGACAAGAAGAAATTCCAGGAGACGCTCTATCAGGAGATCATTCGCTCCTGCATGGGCGAATCGATCAACTGCTGGAGCGACGCCATCAACCGGGGTGGTCCGGAGGCGGATACGGCGCTGAACCGAGTCCGGTACCTTGCGTACCTCTCCTGCACTGGTCTCAGTTGCCCCAGAGGCATGGGATCTTGGAAAAACGGCTTCCTGGCCGGAGCGGCGCTGTGGGGTATCCCCGGCGTGGAAGGTGAGTCGGGGCGTGGACTGGGCGGCGGGTCCCGGTCCGGCGGACGGGGCTCAGGAAAGGGTTCCTGCCTCCACAGCTTCACGCCCGGGACCGAAGTCCTGCTCGAAGACGGCAGCAGCAAGCCGATCGAAGACGTCAGGACGGGCGACAGAGTCCTGGCGACAGATCCGGAAACGGGCAAGGAGACACCACGCGAGGTCGTCGCCACGTTCGACACCGAGCACGACAAGGACTTCACCGATCTGACGGTCGAAACGGAGCGGGGCGCTGCGAGCATCATCGCTACGGATACCCACCCGTTCTGGGAGGCTGTCGGCAAGAAGTGGGTCAATGCCGATGAACTGAGCCCCGGTTCCTACCTTCTCAGCCCCAAGGGCGAAACGCTCCGGGTCAAGGGAACCCGACACTTCGTCAAGCAGCAGCACACACATGACCTGACAGTCAGCGGCGTGCACGCGTACTATGTGCTGGCGGGTAAGGCTCCGGTACTCGTTCACAACAGCAACTGCTCTCTGTACACAGTGGGTGGGCCGAGGGTTCGCCCCGGGAAAGATATCGATGTGGATGCGGCTGGCTTCGTGAATGGGCCTACTGCTGAGCAGCTGAAATCTTTGGACGTGCAGGGGCTCTCCACGTTTGATTCGGTAGCGAACGCAAGTCGTGTCGGACTGAAGGGGCAGCTTCGTACTCCTACGGGTCCACTTCCCGACGGGCTGGGTGTGATCGCCGACGGTAAAGGGGTCGGAGGTCCGCGCGCACTTGGTCACCACACCATTTACCCAACGCGTCGCATGTCGTTTGATGAGTATGTGGACCTCATCAAAGGGATGAAATGGCAGAACATAGGGAAGAAGTTGTGAGTCCAGAAAGAGACGCCCTGGGGATGGAGGAGTGGCGTGCTTTGGTAGCAGCTGAGCAAGAGGTCGCTCGATGTCGGGCCGAGGTGAACCAGCTGCCCTCACGTGTGGACTTGCTGGCGAAGGCGCTTTCGAGCGGTTCAGCGTGGGATCGAGCTGTCGCCCTGGATTTCCTCCATCTCTTCCCTGACGATGTTCCGAAGCTGCTCGATCTCCTGGTTGACGTTTCCATGTCGACCGGGTGGACAGTGCCGGCTTGTGAGACGATCCGGGCAGCTCGGCAAGAAATTGATCAATCGCGATTCGTGCGGGTAGCGCTAGAGTGCCTATCTGGCGGTGAAGTCGACGACTACCTCCGGCTGGCTGACGTGCTGGTCGAGGTTGAAGCGTGGGAGGCTCTGGCCGCCGTGATCGGTAAAGCTGCCGAGAGTGACGATCCCGAAATTCGGGAAGCTTCTCGCAGTTTCGCCGAAAGTCATGGCGGTAAGTTGTCATGATTGGCGCGTAGCTCTCGGTGGTAAAAAAGAGCCGAGCTTTGCGTTCCCCGGATTTCCGACCCGTTGGAATTCAGTTCTATTGCGACGGGTAAAGATCTGTGAATCCGAAGCTCCGTCACGTGCATCCTGGCGGGGCTTCGGCACGGGGTGCCGGCAGCAGTTCACGGGCAGTGGACGAAGGCGGCGCAGGATGACAGTTCGTCGCTGCCAAAGCGTGATGCCTCGGCGTCTCCGGGTGCCGAGCGCCGCCTGCGCAGCTCCAGCAGGCGCTTAACAGTGCGCGTTCGCCTCAGCGTGGTCATCTCCGCAGAAGGCGAACCTGCGCTTGTCCAGGTCGGCGTGGTCGTCCTGCGAGGCCCGGGGGGCACATTTCCGGCGTCCCAAGAATCCGACGATCCGTGTGCCGCCCCCGCGCGCCGCCTGCTCCCATGGCGTCGCGCCCCGGGAAGTGGAACCGTGGGAGCATGCCGGAGCCCAAGCAGTCTCAGGAGCGCGCCGACGATGCGCGGCCTCCGTCCGACCCCGAGATCGTCGCGCTGGACGCGCACTGGCGGGCCGCCAATTATCTGGCCGCCGGGCAGATCTATCTGATGGGGAACCCGCTGCTGGCGGAGCCGTTGCGGCCGCAGCACATCAAGCCGCGGCTGCTGGGGCACTGGGGGACCTCGCCCGGGCTGAACCTCGTGTACACCCATCTCAACCGGGTGATCAAGCAGCGGGGGATCGAGGCGCTCTGTGTGTGGGGGCCCGGGCATGGCGGGCCGGCTGTGGTGGCCAACTCGTGGCTGGAGGGGAGCTACAGCGAGACGTATCCCGACGTCACGCAGGACGCGGACGGGATGGGGCGGCTGTTCCGGCAGTTCTCGTTTCCCGGTGGGGTGCCCAGTCATGTGGCGCCTGAGACGCCCGGGTCGATTCACGAGGGCGGGGAGCTCGGGTACTCGCTCTCGCATGCTTACGGGGCCGCGTTCGACCGGCCCGAGCTGCTCGTGGCCTGTGTCATCGGGGACGGGGAGGCCGAGACCGGGCCGTTGGCCGCCTCGTGGCATTCCAACAAGTTCCTCGATCCTGTGCGCGATGGCGCCGTGCTGCCCATTCTCCATCTCAATGGGTACAAGATTGCGAACCCCACCGTCCTCGCCCGGCTGCCCGAGCACGAGCTCGACCGGCTGCTGCACGGGTACGGGCATCATGTCCTGCACGTGACCGGAGACGATCCGATGACCGTCCATCGCGCCATGGCCGTCGCCATGGACACCGCGCTGGACCACATCGCCGCCATCCGGCGTACCGCCCGGGAGGAGGGCATCGCGGACCGGCCCTCCTGGCCCGTCATCGTGCTGCGGACGCCCAAGGGGTGGACCGGGCCCGGCGAGGTCGACGGGCTGCCCGTCGAGGGCACCTGGCGGTCCCATCAGGTGCCGCTGTCCGGGGTCCGGGACAATCCCGAGCACCTGCGGCAGCTGGAGGCGTGGCTGCGGTCGTACCGGCCGGAGGAGCTGTTCGACGAGCGCGGACGCCCGCGCCCGGACGTGCTGGAGTGCGTGCCCGAGGGGACGCGGCGGCTCGGCGCCACCCCGTACGCCAACGGCGGGCTGCTCCTCCACGACCTGCCCGTCCCGCCCCTGGAGCGGCACGCGGTCGCCGTGGACCGGCCGGGCGCCGGGCGGCACGAGCCGACCGCCGTTCTCGGCGGGCTGCTCGCCGACGTCATGGCGGCCACTTCCGACCGTCGCGACTTCCGTCTCGTGGGGCCTGATGAGACCGCTTCGAATCGGCTGCAGGCGGTCTACGGCGCGAGCGGCAAGGCGTGGCAGGCGGGCACTCTGCCCACCGACGAGCATCTCGACCGGCACGGGCGCGTGATGGAGATCCTGTCCGAGCACACCTGCCAGGGGTGGTTGGAGGGGTACCTCCTGACCGGGCGGCACGGGCTGTTCTCCTGTTACGAGGCGTTCGTGCACATCGTCGACTCGATGGTCAACCAGCACATCAAGTGGCTGCGGGTCTCCCGGAGGCTCCCCTGGCGGCGGCCCATCGCCTCCCTCAACTACCTGCTCACGTCCCATGTGTGGCGGCAGGACCACAATGGGTTCTCGCACCAGGATCCCGGCTTCGTCGATCACGTCCTCAACAAGAGTCCGGAAGTCGTGCGGGTGTATCTGCCACCGGACGCCAACACCCTGCTCTCCGTCGCCGACCACGCCCTGCGCAGCCGCGACTACGTCAACGTCATCGTCGCCGGCAAGCAGCCATGCTTCGACTGGCTCACCCTGGAGCAGGCCCGCGCCCACTGCGCCCGCGGCGCGGGCGTCTGGGAGTGGGCCGGCACCGAGGACGGACGACGGGAGCCGGACGTGGTGCTGGCCTGTGCCGGGGACGTACCGACACAGGAGGTCCTCGCGGCAGCGAGCCTGCTCCGGCGGCACCTGCCCGACCTGGCCGTCCGCGTCGTCAACGTCGTCGACATCGCCCGGCTGACGCCGCACGGTGAGCACCCGCACGGCATGCCGGACCACGAGTTCGACGCCCTCTTCACCACCGACCGGCCCGTCGTCTTCGCGTACCACGGCTACCCGTGGCTCATCCACCGCCTCGCCTACCGGCGGGCCGGCCACCCGAACTTCCACGTCCGCGGCTACAAGGAGTCCGGTACCACGACCACGCCCTTCGACATGGTCGTCAGCAACGACCTCGACCGCTACCGGCTCGTCATGGACGTCATCGACCGCGTCCCCGGGCTCGCCGTCCGCGCGGCCGCCGTGCGGCAGGCGATGGAGGACGTCCGGACCCGCCACCACGCCTGGATCCGCGAGCACGGCACGGACCTGCCCGAGGTGGAGGAGTGGAGCTGGGACGGGTGAGCGCGGTGGCTCAGCCGCCCGCCCGGGCCGCCTCCGAGGCGATCACCGCCGCCTGGATGCGGCGCTCCACACCCAGCTTGGCGAGCAGCCGCGAGATGTGGTTCTTGACGGTCTTCTCGGAGAGGAAGAGCTGCCGGCCGATCTGCCGGTTGGTCATGCCCTCGCCGATGAGCGCGAGGATGTCGCGCTCGCGCGGCGACAGGCCCGCCAGCCGGTCGTCCTCCGGGTGGGCGCCCTCGTCGCCGCGCAGGCTGCTCATCAGCCGGGCGGTGGTGGCCGGGTCGAGCATGGACTGCCCGGAGGCGACCGTGCGGATCGCCGCCACCAGGTCGGAGCCCTTGATCTGCTTGAGGACGTAACCCGCCGCCCCCGCCATGATGGCGTCCAGCAGCGCGTCGTCGTCGTCGAACGACGTGAGCATCAGACAGGCCAGGTCCGGCATCCGCGACCGCAGTTCCCGGCAGACCGAGATGCCGTCGCCGTCGGGCAGCCGGACGTCCAGCACGGCGACGTCCGGGCGCAGCGCGGGACCCCGGGCGAGGGCCTGGCCGATCGTGCCGGCCTCGCCGGCCACCGTGATGTCGTCCTCGGCGTCCAGCAGGTCCTGGATGCCCCGCCGGACGACCTCGTGGTCGTCCAGGAGGAACACCCGGATCGGCTTCTCCGCAGAGAAGACCCTTGCCTGTTCCACTGCCCCTCCTGTCACCGTCCGCGCCGGTCGCACCGGTCACGCTTGGTGTCGATCGTGGTCGATCGTACGGGGTGGTGCCATGGGCCGAACGGCCCCACCTCCGGACGGCGCCCCCGGGGCCCGCGCGGCGCACCGGCCACCACCGTCCCGTCCTGCGGAGCCGAACGGGTGGTGTTCGCGTCACGGCGGTTCACGGTGTCCGTGGCCCGGGCGCACGCTGTGCCCACAGCGCCCCTTTCGCGCACGGCGATTTCGGAAAGGCGGTGGAACATGGCCGGTCTGGAAGTCAAGAGCAGCGGGCTGCTGTTCCTCGGCAACGGTCAACAGAACAATTTCGCCTTTGACTTCGGCAAGGTCCCGCCCGGCAGCTCATGGATCCGGCCCTGTGTGAACCACACGTCGTTCAGCGACCGGAACGCGCAGCTGGAGTACGTGTCCGAGTTCTCGTTCTGGGACTTCAACGACCCGATCCCGCCGTTCTGGGGAGTGACCCTCCGGGCGACCGGGAGCTCCGAGTTCATTTTCACCCTCGTCCTTGTGACCCCGTGACGGGAACGGACGGTTCGCTCATGCGCGTGCACGCGGTATTCGACGAGAACGGGGACATCCTCGCCCTGGCGGAGGTCGTGGAGGAGGGCGACGATCGCATCGGGGTCCGCCCGGTACCCGGTGACGACCGCAAGACGGCGGAATTCGCGGTCCCCGACGAGTGCGTGGGGAAACCCCTCGCGACGCTGGCCGACCGCTACCGGGTGGAGGACGCGTCCGGCGGGCCTCGGCTGACCCGGCGTTAGCGGTCGCCGGCGACCCGGCGGCCCGACGACCGGGCGACCCGGCGGTCCGGCGACCCGCCGACCCGACGTCAGCGGTCGCCGTGGCCCGGCGGTAGCGCACGGTCGGCGGCAGCGAGCGTTCAGCGGCGGCGGACGGGCAAGCGGCGGGCGCGGACGCGAAGCGGCAGTGGACCGGCCCGTCCGGCGGATGCGCACGGGCCGCCGGGCGGGTCACCGGGACGATGACGATCAGGGCCGGAACCGTCAGGGCCGCGGGATGTTCCGCAGATTCGAGCGCGCCATCTGCACCATCCGCCCCACACCCCCGTCCAGCACCATCTTCCCCGCCGACAGAGCGAACCCGCTCACCATGTCCGCGCTGATCTTCGGCGGCATCGAGAGCGCGTTGGGATCGGTCACGATGTCCACCAGCGCCGGGCCCTTGTGCCGGAACGCGTCCCGCAGCGCGCCCCGCACGTGCTTGGGCTTCTCCACCCGCACCCCGTACGCCCCGGCCGCCGTCGCTAGCGCCGCGAAGTCCGGGTTGCGGTTGGCCGTGCCGTACGACGGCAGGCCGCCCACCATCATCTCCAGCTCCACCATCCCCAGCGACGAGTTGTTGAACAGCACCACCTTCACCGGCAGCCCGTACTGCACCAGCGTCAGGAAGTCGCCCATCAGCATGGAGAACCCGCCGTCCCCGGACATCGACACCACCTGCCGGTCCGGGTCGAGGAACTGCGCCCCGATCGCCTGCGGCAGCGCGTTGGCCATCGAGCCGTGGGTGAACGAGCCGATGACGCGCCGCCGGCCGTTGGGGGTGAGGTAGCGGGCGGCCCAGACGTTGTTCATGCCGGTGTCCACGGTGAAGACCGCGTCGTCCGCCGCCTCCTCGTCCAGCACCGACGCCACGTACTCCGGGTGGATCGGCGTGTGCTTCTCCACCTTCCGCGTGTACGCCTTGACGACGCCCTCCAGGGCGTCCGCGTGCTTCTTCAGCATCTTGTCGAGGAACTTCCGGCCGCTCTTGACCTGCACCTTCGGCGTGAGGCAGCGCAGCGTCTCGCGGACGTCGCCCCACACCGCGAGGTCCAGCGCGGACCGCCGGCCCAGGCGCTCGGGCCGCACGTCCACCTGGGCGATCTTCACATCGTCCGGCAGGAACGCGGTGTACGGGAAGTCGGTGCCCAGCAGGATCAGCAGGTCGCACTCGTGGGTGGCCTCATAGGCGGCGCCGTAGCCGAGCAGGCCGCTCATGCCGACGTCGTACGGGTTGTCGTACTGGATCCACTCCTTGCCGCGCAGCGCGTGGCCGACGGGCGCCTTGACCCGTTCGGCGAACCGCATCACCTCGTCGTGCGCCCCCGCCGTGCCGGCGCCGCAGAACAGCGTCACCTTGCCGGCCTCGTCGACCATCCGCGCCAGCGCGTCGATCTCCGCGTCCCCGGGACGCACCGACGGCCGGGTGGTGACCAGCGCGTGGTCCCCGGTGGGCGCGGCGGCCGGCTCCCCGGCGACGTCCCCGGGCAGCACGATGACGCCGACGCCGCCGCGCCCGATCGCGTTCTGGATGCCGGTGCGCAGCACGCGCGGCATCTGCTGCGGGGTGGACACCAGCTCGCAGTAGTGGCTGCACTCCTGGAACAGCCGGTCCGGGTGGGTCTCCTGGAAGAAGCCGGTGCCGATCTCGCCGCTCGGGATGTGCGAGGCCAGCGCGAGCACGGGGGCCATGGAACGGTGGGCGTCGTACAGACCGTTGATCAGGTGCAGGTTTCCGGGGCCGCAGGAGCCCGCGCAGGCCGCCAGTTTGCCGGTGAGCTGTGCCTCCGCGCCCGCGGCGAACGCGGCGGCCTCCTCGTGGCGGACGTGCACCCAGTCGATGGCCGCGTTGCGGCGCACCGCGTCCACCACCGGGTTGAGGCTGTCGCCGACGACTCCGTAGAGCCGCCGCACCCCGGCCCGCGCCAGGATGTCGACGAACTGCTCCGCCACCGTCTGCTTGGCCATGAGAACGCTCCTCCGTTCCGCCGTGTCGTACGCGACCGGCGCGCGGCCGGTCACTCGCGCCCCTGCCCCCATCCACCCACGGAACACCTGGTCATGCATCTTCGTGCGGGCCGGCCGCGCTCCGGGGCCGCTCAGTAGGCCCGCTCAGACCAGGCCGCGTGCCGCCCGGAAGCGGGCCAGGGCCTCGGCGAGGTCGACGAGCGGCTCCGGGTAGCGCAGCCCGGAGCGGACGGCGGCGGGCAGTTTCCACGGCTCGTGGACGGCGGGCCCGGGGACGTCGGCGAGTTCGGGCACCCAGCGGCGGATATAGACGCCGTCGGGGTCGAAGCGGCGGCCCTGGACGACGGGATTGAGGACGCGGTTGGGGCGGGTGTCGGTGCCCGTGCCGGCCATCCACTGCCAGTTGAGCTGGTTGTTCGCCAGGTCGCCGTCGACGAGGTGGTGGAGGAAGTGCCGGGCGCCCTCCCGCCAGTCGTGGTGGAGGGTCTTGGCGAGGAAGGAGGCGACGATCATCCGGGCCCGGTTGTGCACCCAGCCCTCGTGGGCGAGCTGGCGCATCGCCGCGTCGACGACCGGGTAACCGGTGTGCCCGGCCCGCCAGGCGTCGAACTCGCCGGCGTCCCGCCGCCAGCGGTCGTGGCGCGTCCGGTAGTCGGCGGAGGCGGCCCGGGGGCGGGCGGCCAGCACCTGGTGGTGGAAGTCCCGCCAGGCCAGCTGGCGGACGAACGCCTCGGCGCCGGGCGAGTCCCCGCGCGCCCGCGTCACCACTTCGCGCGGTGACAGGCAGCCGAAGTGGAGGTACGCGGAGAGGCGGGACGTGGCGTCGGCGGCCAGGTCGTCGTGGAACTCGGCGTAGCGCTCGACGCCGTCGCGCAGCCAGGCCGTCAGCCGCCGCCGGCCCTCGCGCTCGCCGCCCCCGGGCAGGGCGGGCGCCGCGCCGCCGGCCCCGAGGTCCGCGGCCGAGGGCACCGGCAGCCCGTCCACCTCCGGGACGTCGACGCGCCGGGGCGGGGCCGCGACCGCCCGGGGCGGCTCCGCCGACCAGCGGCGGAAGTACGGCGTGAACACCGCGAAGTGGTCCTTCCCGGTGGGCGTCACCTCGCCCGGGGCCACCACCGTGACCACCGCGTCGTGCACGCGCAGCCGCCGCCCGTCCGCCTCCAGGGCGGCGCGCAGCCGCTCCTCGCGGCGGTGCGCGTAGCCGCTCACCCCGGCGGCTACGTGCACCTCCGCCGCGTCCGTCGCGGCGGCCACCCGGCAGGTCTCCTCGACCACGTCGCCCCGGCGGACGACCAGCCGGCCGCCGCGCGCCCGCAGCCCCTCGTCGAGGTCGGCCAGGCAGCCGGCGAGGAACGCGGACCGGTTCGGCGCGGCGAAGCCGGCGGCGGCGACGCCGCTGTCGACGACGAACAGCGGGACGACGCGGTCGCCCGCGCGGAGGGCCGCCCGCAGCACGGGGTTGTCGTGCAGCCGCAGGTCGGAGGTGAACAGGGCGAGGGCGACGGGCATGGCGCCAGGCTACGGCGCGTTCCGCGGCGGCCGGGGACGCGCCGGGCCGCGGCGCGGGGGCCGTTCGGGTGAGCGGGCGGCCCCGCGCAGGGATGCCGGGCCGGGGCCTGGAACACCTGATCAGGAACCCCCACGCACCCCGGGTGCGGCGGGGGAGGAGCGACCGCGACGAGAGAGGCCCGTATGCCCGCCGACGAACTGCCCCGCTTCCTGGCGGCCCTGAGCCCCGCGAGCCGGAAGAAGGTCGAGAGCCAGCCGCCCGAACGGCAGGAGCAACTGGCCGCCGCCTGGGAGGCGGAACTCAGCGAGGACACCGACCTGGACACCCTGAGCGAACTCTCACCCGCCGCGGCGGCGGACGAGGCGGCGGAGCGGGTGGTGCGGGAGTTCTTCGAGGAGTGAGGTGGGGGTGAAGGGGCTCGGGGTCCGGTGGTGGCCGGACTCGGGGGCCCGAACGTCCGGGGCAGCCGGGGACAGCCGGGCGGGAGCGACGGCCGTCGGCGCACCCGTCGGCTCCGGCGGCGGCCGGGGGTGACGACCTGAAGCGTGGAGCGCGTGGAGCGACTGAGCCGTCGGGCCGACCGCCGTCGGGTACGCCGGCGGGTCAGGGGCGGCGGCGGTCAGTGACGGCCGCCGGTGCCGCGGCGGCTTCCGCGACCCGGGGGCCGGGCTGTGAAAGCGCCCCCGTCCGGGAGCCGGAGTCGGGGCTCGGGTGTCCTCCCGGCACGGTGGCGCTCTCCAGCACCTGGTCGACCTCCTCCTGCACCGGCCCACCGGCCGGCTGGTCGATGCCCAGGAGGAAGGCGGCCCGGCTGTCGTCCACGCGCAGGAGCGTCATCCGCAGCCGGGCGGGGCCGCCCTCCTCGGCGTCCACCCGCAGGGTCACGGTGTGGGCGGGGTGCCCGTCCACCGAGGCCGGCCGGGACTCCTCGGCCGCGACGGGCCGGTCGGGGTAGAAGAACTCCGCGTTCGAACGGGCGGACCGCTCGGCCCACATCCGCAGCCGGTCCTGGGCGATCGCGCCCGAGCGACCGGTCAGCACGACGGCCATGTGGTGGTCGTCCTGCTTCTTCCGGCCGATCGCCGTGGTGAAGGCGTCGATGAGCTTCTCCTTCCGGTCCTGCTCCCAGCCCTTGGGGATGGCGTACGACAGCCCGGCCGCGCGGTCCGTCACCCGCGGGCGCCCGGCCAGCGGGGACCCGTCCGTGTCCCGCGTCAGCCACCAGGCCCCGGCCGAACCACCGGCCAGCACGGCCAGGGCGACGGCCCCGGCCACCACCGCCCGCCGCCGCGGCCGCGCGGGCGGGACGGGCGGCAGGGGCGGCGGGAAGGCGGGGAACGGCGGGCGCGAGGAGTGCGGCTGGGGTCCGGTGAGCGGCGTGGTCATGACTCCAGCCTGCCGCCCGGCTGGTGGTCGGACCTGAGCGTTCGTACTCAGTTTCCGTACTCAAATGATCAACGCTGCCGGTGGCGGTGGATCCCGCACGGGCCTCCCAAACGGGGCCTCCCACACGGGCGTCCCACACGGGCCTGGACCGCGCTCAGGACAGGTCCAGTACCGCCTTGCCGTGCAGGCGCCGTCCGACGAGGAGGCCGATGGCGTCCGCCGCCTTGTCCCACGTGCCCCGCCAGGAGATCCGGGCGTCCAGTTCCCCGGACGCCACCAGGCCGGCCAGGAGGGTCAGGTCCTCGTCGAGTCCGGTGCACCGCAGGAGGAAGAAGCTGACCAGTGCCCGGTCGTGGGCCTCCGGGACGCCGGAGAAGGCGCCGGGCGGGAAGGTGTCGGGCTCCGTTGCCGCACGGCCCACGCTGACGAGGGTGCCGTGTTCGGCGAGCCGGGCGTATCCCTCGACGAGGTGCCGTCCGCCGACCATGTCGACGATGCCGTGCACCGGGTCGGTGAGGGCTTCCGGGCCGGTCACGACCTCGTGTGCGCCGAGTGCCCGCAGGCCGTCGCCGTGCGCGCGGCGGCCGAGATCCTGACGCGCCGGCTGCGCGTCGACGACCCCGGGGACGTCCTCCGCCTCCGCCTCGTGCTCGACTTCTTCGTCGCCGCCCACCGGCACGCCCTGGAGGCGTGGGTGGCCCTCCCCGGCGCCCCGGGCCGCGACGCCCTGGCGGCCGAACTGCGGTGCGTCTTCGACGTGGTCCCGGACGCGTCGGATTTCCCGGCGGAGCCGAGGACCGCGCAGGCGGCCGGCCGGGGCCGGTCGGCGTAGGCGCCGGTACAGCCACTCAGGACAGGGCCGGGGACCGGTCAGGACCGGAGAACCGCGAGGAAGTCGCCGATGGCCGCCGCGACGGCGCCGGGGCGTTCCAGGGGGAGCAGGTGACCGGCGTCGGGGACGGTCGTCAGGGTCGCGTGCGGAATGTGCGGCAGCAGGAACTCCCGCAGGACGCGCGGCGGTTCCACCACGTCGTTCTCCGCGGTCAGTACGGTCATCGGAACCGTGATGCGGCGGACGGCGCCCGTGATGTCCTCGGCGATGCCGCGCAACGGCCACTCCCGCCGGGCCTCGGGCCCCGCGGCGAGGCTGTCGCGCACCGCGGTGTCCCGCACCGGCCCGGGCAGCGGTGTGGCGGTCAGGACATGGTCGAGGGCGTGCCGTACCGCGGCGGGTGAGTCGTAGGCGTGGGAGAGTCCCCGCCGGTACTCCTCGGTCACCGTGACGGGTGGCTCGGGCGGCGCGGGCGCGACGAGCACCAGGCCGGCCAGGCCGGCGGGCCCGCGGGCCGCGAGGAGCTGGCTCACCTTGGCACCCATGGAGTGACCCACGAGGACGTAGGGCCCCGCTCCGCACGCGGCGAGTACGCGGGCGAGGTCGTCGGCGAGCCGGTCGAGGCGGTAGGGGCCCGGCAGCGGCCGGGAGGTGCCCCAGCCGCGCTGGTCGAAACGGACCGTCGCCTGCCCGGACGGGAGACGGGCGATCACACCGTCCCACGTGTCGGCGGAGCCGCCCCAGTAGTGGACGAACACCAGCGCCGGTCCGGTACGGCCTGCCACCCGTACGTCCAGGGTCCCGCCCGGCACCGGCACCGGCCTTGTCGTTTCCATCGTCACCACACCTCGAACACGTAATCTGCGGGGGCCTGACCTCACTGCCAGGCACATGCTCGACCGTACGAGCGGCGAGAACCGCCGCCCGGTGGAAAGGAACTCGGTCGTTGTGGAAAACGGACACCCGGCGCCGGTGCGGCAGTTGCGCTACTCACCTGCCGTCGGCTCGTCCCACGGCGTGGAGGTCCTGGACTTCGCCGCGCTGCGGCGGATGGACGTCCGCCGCCACCGCGTACTGCCCCAGCGCCCCGACTTCCACGTCCTCGCCCTGATCGCCTCCGGCACCGGCGGCCACGAAGCGGACTTCGGCGCCTACCGGTTGACGGAGGGCAGCGCCGTATGGATACGGCCCGGCATGGTGCACCGCTGGAGCGACACCGACACCTGCGACGGCCCGCTGGTCCTCTTCCGGCCCGGTTTCCTGCCCGGCTTCACCGCGGCGGAGGCCGCCACGCCGGCATGCTGGCACCTGGACCGACAGCGCCTGGACCTCGCCCTCTTCGCGGCCCGGCACCTCGCCCGCGAACACGACGCGGCCGTGCGCACTCCGCACCTGGCGTCTCCCGCGCTGCTCTCCCACCTGCTGGCGGCGCTGCTCCTGCGCGCGCTCCCCGACGCACCCGCCCGTACGGACACGGCCGCGGCCGGCCACCGGTCCGCGGACGTGTTCCGCCGCTACCGGGCCGCCGTGGAGGAGCACTTCACCGACTGGCACCACGTGGCCGACTACGCACGGGCGCTGGGTTACGACGTGCGCACCCTCACCCGGGCCACACGCGCCGCCACGGGCACGGGCGCCAAGGTCTTCCTCGATCAGCGCGTCCTGCTGGAGGCCAAGAGACTGCTCGCGCACACCGATCTGCCGGTCGCCGGCTGCGCCCGACGGCTCGGCTTCGGGGACGCCGCCGCCTTCACGACCTTCTTCCGGCGCCAGGCCGCCGTACCTCCGGCCGCGTGGCGTGCCGCCTACGCGGCGGCCGGCGGCGGGGCCTGAGGTCCTCCGTGCGCGGTCCGGTCACGGGCAGCGCGGGACCTCGCCGCGTCGTTCGGCGTGGTGCCGAGGCGAGCCGGGTGCGAGGGCCGCGACGGGTGCCGTCCCGGCGCCCTCGCCCTGTACGCGGCGAGCGCGTTCCACCCGTCCCGTCGGAGGCCGGGTCGTGCCCGATCCCCCGTACCGGTGAGACGGCCGTGTGGAGTGGACCGGGGTCATTCCGACGGGGACGATGTGCCGTCGGCGGACGCCCGGGGTTATCCGCAGGGCCCGGGTTCACTCCTTCGGTACGTCGGCGGAGTGTTTGAGGTGGCTCTCCGGCCGGCCGGCGGGCGACGTCGGGGCGAAACCGCACCAGCACGGCAGGTCGAACTCCATACATGTGTAAGGGATCGCTTTCGGCCTGCTCATCCGATGGTTTGACCGGCTTGCGCTGTGACCGTAGGAAACAGACCTGCCGCCGGACGGCCTGCGGCGACGGCGGTGCCCGCCTTTCCGGCCGCTCGCAGCCGATGTTCGGGCGGATTCCGCGGCGCCCCCGGTTCTTCCTGAAGGAGCACGTCGAATGAACGATCGAGCAGGTGGCCGAACGGATGGTCGGACGAGTGGTCGGACGGATGAGGAGAACATGCGGATGAAGCACGTGCGAGTGCCCTCGGTGAGACACCGCGCGGCATGGGGAGCCACTGCCGCGCTGGTCGTCGCCCACCTGCTGGCGGTCTCCCTGAGCCCCGGTGCCGAGGCCGCGCCCGCCGAGCGGCGGAAGGCCTTCGACGCGTCCACGACGTGGAAGCCCCCGGCGGGGGTGGGCAAGGCGACCGTCTACATCTGGGGTGCCGGCGGCACGGGTGGCGGGGGAGGGGCCGGTGGTGGTGGCGGCGGTGGTGAGGCCCCCGTGAAGGACGTCCTGGACCCCAACACCGGAGCCGACGGGCGCAGGGGCGGCTCGGGTGGAGCGGGCGGGGCCGGCGGTGGCGGCGGTGGTGGCTCCTACCTGGTCTGCCACATCGCACTGGACGCCTCCCACACCTACCGGGTGACGATCGCCGGAGGCGGCAGCGGGGGTGAAGGCGGCCTCAAGGGCCAGGGCGGTGCGGCCGGTTCCGGTAATTCCGGACAGGACGGGCAGAACGGGCGGTCGGGCCGGCCCGGCAACAACGGCAATGAGACCCAGCGCCGGACCGAGCTGTTCGACGCGGCGAAAGGCGTGCAGGTGGCCAATGTCGACCAAGGGCCCGCCGGTCACCGTGGACTGGAGGGAACCGGCGGTGAGGGCGGCGGCAGGAGCGGTAACCGCGCCCACGACGGCAAGGACGGTGCCGCCGGCGGGGTCACGCGCAAGGCGTGGCCGGGAAGGTGCCCCGGCGGCACGGTGACGGAATCCCTCCAGGGCGGCGCCGGCAAGCAGGGGACGCAGCAGTACTTTCCGGGGGCCGGCGGGGAACCCGCCAAGAACGTGGGGCCCGGAGGGATGAGGCTGCCCGAGGGCATCGGCGCCGGCGGACCCGGTGGGCGCGGAGGGCGCAGTGGGACCTCGGGCTCGGGTGCGGTGCTGCACCACTCGCCCGCCGACCCCGGCGGCAACGGCGGCGACGGGGTCCGTGGCGGGTCCGGCGGCAAGGGGTACATGATCGTCACCTGGTAACCCGGAGGCGGGGGCGTATCCCCGTCGGCCGTGGATCTCCTCGGCCGGGGCTCGCGTGTCCGCGCGGGGCCCCGGCCGAGGCGGAGCGACCGCGCGCGCCCCAGCGCGTCCGCGGCCCGGAACGCCGGGGAAAGCGCGCTCTCGCGGCGGCGAGGAACCGGCCACCCGCTCCATGGCGCCGCGACCGCTCCGAGCGGGAATCGGCGATCCGCGGATTTTCCGACCGATCACTAACTGATCATTACCTGATCACTACTTGCGCGCTGCTCGCTCAATCTCCCGATCACCTGCGGCATGACACATGACGGGTTTTCGACAACACCCGTCACGAGCGGGCCCCCATTGTCTTCTGCTTCATTCGCGCCCGAAACGAGGCCGCTTGAGTGCGTGGTGGTGCGAGCCTCCCAAAGGGGCTGATTGCCTACCGGTGGCGAAACGTGGTGTAAAAGAAAGCAAAGATCACAAGTAAGAGTGATAAGCACATATAGCACTCTTTGGTGTTGAAGTTATCGACAGATGCTAGTCAGCCCTGGCAACGCGAGCTGTCATATGACTGCCCTCCAACGAGGGGGTCGGATGATCCGGCCATCTGCTCGTCGCACCCGACGACGGGAAGGCAGGAAAATGAGCAGACTCAAGCACACGACCACGGCAACGGCCCTGGCACTGGCGGTGTCCGGGCTCCTCGGAGCCGCCACCACGGCACACGCGGACGCCGCGTACGACCAAATCACCATGCTGAAGCAGGAGAAAACCCAGTGGTGCTGGGTGGCCTCCGGTCTGACGATCGCCAAGTTCCAGGGCTACGGCTCGACCCAGACCGACTTCTGCACCCGCGCCAACCCGGCCTACGGCTGCAACAACCAGCCGGCGACGCTCGACGACATGGCCAGGGGCTGGGCCAGCCTCGGCATGTCCCACACGGGCACGGGCCTGAGCAGGGCGGCCACGTTCAGCGAGATCCAGACCGAGGTGCGGGGCCCCCGGCCCGTCGGAGCACGCATCGGCTGGACCTCCGGCGGCGGGCACATGAACGTCGTCTACGGCTACGACACGTCGAACAACACCATCGGCGTGGGCGACCCCTGGCCGGACACGACCACCTACACGTGGTGGAACTACAACGACTACGTGAGCAACAGCTCGTTCAAGTGGACCCACTCCCGCACCGGCATCTCAGGCTAGGAGAGTGACATGCGCGACCAGAGAACGTCCGCGACGCGGCGGGGCGCCCGATTCCCCCGCCTCCCCGTCACCCTGGCACTCGGCGCGTCCGTCCTGCTGTCGGTGGGAGCCGGCCCGGCCGGCGCCGCCAAGGGCCCGGCCGACCTCCCCAACCTCCAGGCGGCCCTGGACACGCTGAAGTCGACCGCCACCCACGACGCCGTCTGCCGCTTCCTCAGCGCACCGGTGCCCAGCGGGTCGCCCGGCGCGGCGGTCACGCTCCCCGCGAAGGCCGATCCGTGCGAGGGCGTGCCGTCCTTCACCATCAAGGACCCGCTGGCGCTGAACGAGCTCGCACCCGCCTTCGCCGCCGGGACCTCCCAGCCCACCCTCACCGACGCGGTCAAACTCGCCTACGCCGTCGCCGGGGTGACCACCTCGGCCGGCCGCACCGCCACCGTCCTGCTCGCCCCGACCGGCACCACCGGCTGGCACCTGGCCGCCGTGCGCGAGGGCGACACGGACGCCACCTACGCCGGCAAGGCCGACCTCACGACGACGGTGTTCAGCGAGCCGCAGATCCACGGCTACTACCAGGTGAAGCTCACCACCGTCGAACCGCTGAACGACGCCGCCCGGCAGGGGCTGAACGGCCAGTCGTCGGTGTCGCTCGCCGACTACCAGAAGCTGGTCAAGGCCCGCTACGCCGACAAGCAGCCCGGCTCGCAGTACGACACCAAGGGCTACTCCAGCGGCTTCGGCACCGGCCGGCCGCACTCGTCGACGTCCTCGACCCCGCTGATCGTCGGCGGATCGGGCGCCGCGCTCGCCCTCGCCGTCGGAGCCGCGGGCCTCCGCCGCCGCAAGCGCGCGCGTCTCGGCTGACGCACGCGAACGACCGAACGACCCGTACTTCCCCTCCAGGCTTCGCCCCGGTCCCGGGCCGTCCACGGCCTCGCACCGGGGCGAAGTCCTGCCCGGACGGCCCGGACGCGGACATCGCCCCGACGAGAGGGCGGGGATGCCGGGTGTGGCCGTCAGGGGGCCGTGCCGAGGTGGTCCGTGAACCACTCGCACGCCAGCTCGGCCACCGTGTCCAGGGCACCCGGCTCCTCGAACAGGTGGGTGGCGCCGTCCACGACCACCAGCCGGTTCTCGCACCGCAACCGGGCCGCCGCCCGCCGGTTGAGGTCCAGGACGGTCTCGTCCAGGCCGCCCACCAGGAACAGCGTCGGCGCCCGCACGGCCTCCAGCCGGTCCATGGCCAGGTCCGGCCGGCCGCCCCGGGACACCACGGCCGCCGGTCCCTCCCGGCCCTCCTCCGCCGCCGCCCACAAGGCCGCCGCCGCGCCCGTGCTCGCGCCGAAGTAGCACAGCGGGACGGACTCGCGGCGCATCCACTCCGTCACCTGCCCGAGCCGGCCGGCCAGCAGACCGATGTCGAAGACCTTCGCCCGGTCCTCCGCCTCCTCCGGCGTCAGCAGGTCGAACAGCAGCGTCCCCAGGCCCGCCCGGTTGAGCACCCCGGCCACGGCACGGTTGCGCGGACTGTGCCGGCCGCTGCCGCTGCCGTGCGCGAACAGCACGACCGCCGGCGCGCCCGGCGGCATCGTCAGGTCGCCGTCCAGGGTGACCGTGCGGTCGTCCACCGGCAGCTTCACCGGGGCCGGGCCGTGGATGTGCGCCCCGGTGCGGGGCGGCGCGGACGTGTCGTGCCGCAGCAGGGCGACGACCTCGTCGTCCTCCGTCTGGGAGAAGTCCCGGTACCACTCGCCCACCGCCGAGAACCCGGCCGGCGCCGACAGATACACCAGCTCGTCCGCCTCGCCGCGCAGTGACTCCACCGCGTCCGGCGAGGTCACGGGCACCGCCAGGACCACCCGCCGGGCACCCTGGGCCCGCGCCACCTTGCAGGCCGCGGCGGCCGTGGATCCGGTGGCGATCCCGTCGTCCACCACCACCGCCGTCCGGCCCTCCAGCGGCACCCGCGGCCGCCCGCCGCGGAAGCGGTCGGCCTGCTCCCGCAGGTGGTGCTCCTCGGCCCGCTGGACCTCCATCAGATCGTCCTCGTCCACCCGGCCCAGCCGCATGATGTCGTCGCGCACCACCCGCACCCCGCCCTCGCCGAGCGCCCCGAACCCCAGCTCGCGGTGCGAGGGAACACCCAGTTTGCGCACCAGGATCACGTCCAGCGGGGCCCGCAGCGCCCGGGCCACCTGGTAGGCCACCGGCACGCCGCCGCGCGGAAGGCCCAGCACGACGGGATCGTCTCCGCGCAAATGCTCCAGCCGCTCGGCCAGCCGCCGGCCCGCGTCCACTCGGTCGTCGAATCGCATCGTCCACCTCCGGCAGCCGGGGTACGCCCGGCCGGCGGGAAAGGTCTCCCTTCCACTATGCGACCCCCGCCGGTGCGCACCAACCCGGCCGGAACGCTCAGCCGTTCCCGTCCGCCAGGGCCGCCGTGATCCGCGCCGCCGCCTCCGCCGCCTCGTCCTCCGACGCGTACCGCGTACGCGGCCAGAAGAAGCCCCGCAGCCCGTCCTTCCGGTCGCGCGGCACGACGTGCACATGGAAATGCGGCACCGACTGGCTCACCTTGTTGTTCGCCGCGACGAACGAACCGGCCGCGCCCATCCCGTGCTCCACCGCCCCGGCGACCCGCCGCACCCGCGCGAAGAACGGACCCACGTCCGCCTCCGGCAGGTCGGTCAGGGTCACCACGTGCCGCCGGGGCACCACCAGCACGTGCCCGGGAAACAGCGGCCGTGCGTCCAGGAACGCCACCGCCACCTCGTCCACCAGCACCCGGTGCGCGGACGCCCCGCCCGTCACGATCGCGCAGAACGCGCAGTCCGCCGCCGAAGAGTCCAGTTCCTCGCGCATGACCCCAGCCTTCCCGCGGAGCACCGGCGGCGCACCCCGCGGCCCCCCCGGACGATGCGCTCCGGGCGCCCTTTGGGCACGCCCGGCTCCTCAAGGGTTCACGGACACGGCTCGGTGAGATCGCCCGCGCACCGCCAGGGCGGCGGGGCGCTCCCCGTGTCCCACCCGGCGAGCGCCCGCTCGTCGAGGCAGAGGATGCCGCTGCGGGCGGCGTACTCCAAGGCGGGCCCGGTGAAGTCGCTCGTGGTCACGACGGCCGCCACCTGGGCGGCGTGGATGGTGAAACAGGTGCCGCCGAAACGCTGGAGGTCCTGCGAACCGACCTTGTGGTCCGGCCCGTACCGCTTGCACTGGACGACGATCCGCCGCCCGTCGGGCGCCGTGGCGAGCACGTCGGCCCCCAGGTCGCCGGCCCCGCCGACCACCCGTACGTCCGTACAGCCGTCCCGTTCGCAGAGCCGGGCGACCGCCTCCTCGAACTCCGCGGCGTCCAGGGCCGCGTAGTCCACCGGCGGGGCGGGGGCCGCGACGGGGGAGGGGCGCGCGTCCGCGGCCGCCGCCCCGAAGGCGCGCCGCAGCCGGTGTCGTCCCCGGAAGCCCACCACCCCGGCGGCGCCCAGCACGAGGACGCCGCACACGGCCCCGGCCGGATCCCCGGCGGCGTGACCGGCGGCCGTCCGCAGGGTCAGCCCGGCGCCGCAGACCAGGATGGCGAGCAGCGCGAGCGCGAACGCGGTCCGGCGGAAGCCGGGGGCCGCCCGGCGTCCGGCGGGGCCCCGCCGGGAGACGGAGGGTTCGGTCATCGACATTCTGCGGCTCCCCCCTGCGAAGACTTCAAGATCATCCGGTGTGGTGCGTGTGCCCCCTTCCGGCGGGTTCAAGGCGGCCGGGCGGCCTTCGCCGGGGGCCACGGCCCCCGTTCGGGTGCGGGAACGGCCGGAGAAGGACGCCGTCACCCTGTCGGTGTGCGGACGGTCCGGGGCTTGCCGTACCGGCCACGCGGACATCGCGCGTTCATCGCAACCGGTGACCGCCGGCGTGTTTGAAGTGACGTGCAAAGGGAGGGGAGGGGCGAGGACGACCCGAGATCCACGACCGTTCCGGCGAAGAGCGAACGTGTGTGTGGGGCGCGGTCGGGCCGGCTCATCGAATTGTTTGACCGGTTCGCGCGGTGACCACTAGCAAAGGGCCCGCCCCGGTGACGTGCTCGGACCGCCAAGACCGGTTCGCGTCGCGGGACGACTCAAGGGGAGGTTTCTCAGTGGTACCGAGCAAGCGGGCGTGGCCGGGGGCTCTGGTGGTCGCCGCGGCGAGTCTCACGGCCATGCCGGCGGCGGACGCGGACCCCGTGCTGCCGGCCCCACACGTGATCACCACGCCGGGGGATTCGCAGGTGATGATCCCGCAGGGGGCCAAGTTCATGCGGGTGACCGCCTGGGGCGGCGGCGGAGGAGGCGGCGGTGGCGCCGGCGGCCAAGGCGGCGGCGGAGGAGGCGGCGGTGGGAACGGTGGAAACGGCAGCGACGCGCACGCCGCCGCGGGCGGCGGCGGAGGCGGTGCCGGCGGCAGCGGGGCCGCCGGCGGGGGCGGGAGCGGAGGGGCCGCGGGCGGCGTGGTCAGCTGCCGGCTCCGGCTGCCGCCGGAAGGCCACCTGGACGTCCACGTCGGGCGCGGGGGCAAGGGCGGCGGGGGCGGGACCGGCCAGGGCCACGGCGGCTCGGCGGGAGACATCAACTCCAACGGAGGGGCCGGACACGGCAACGACCCGGGGCAGCCCGGCCAGTCCGGAGGACCCACCCACATCGGCATCCTGGGCCCCTGGCTCACCGCGGACGGCGGCAGGGGAGGGCGCGGTGCCTCGCCGAACGACGCGGTGGCCGCCGGCGGCACCGGCGGCTACCGCGCGGCCTTCGGCGGATACGGATCCCCCGGCGGGAAGGGCGGCCCCGCTCGGAGCCACGGAGGCGCTACCACCCCCGGCACGGCCGGCGAGTGCGGGGGGAAGACGCTGGCCGCAGCGCCCGGACACGGCGGCGGTGCGGGCGGTGACGGGCACGAGGGCGCCGACGGGGACCGGGGCGAGAGCGGCGGAGCCCACACCGGCGGCGAGGGGGGCGGATACCGCATCTTCCCCTACCACAGCAACGAAGGCACGGGTGGAGCGGCGGTCGCGTACGCCGGACACCACTACGGTGCGGGTGGCGACGGAGGCAGCGGTGGCAAGGGCGGCGCCGGCGGACGCGGTGGCGACGGCGGCCACGGGGGCCTCTACGGCAACCGTGGCGTACCCGGTGCGACCGGAGCCGGCGGGCACCGCGGGCATGACGGCACGAGCGGCGGCATCATGATCACTTGGCTGGAGAAGTAGCCACCACGGAAGCGTGGCCCGTGTGGGAGTACCGGCCCGGCGGGTGCGCGGGCCGGCGACCGGACCGCGTGCGCGGGACCGGCGCTCCCGGCGTGCCGCGCTCGAGGAGGAGCCCCGTGGACGCGGCGCACCACCGGGGCCGAAGGGGTGGGTCTCATCGACGTCGAAGGCGCGGGCGCCGCAGCCGCCTCCCGCCGGACGGATCGCGAGCCACCGCAGGCTCCTGACGGCCGGGGCCCCGAGTCCCCCGGCCGGCCCTCCCGGCCGTAACGCGCCAGAAGGACCGGTGGCTCACCTGCGCGGCCGCCGCCTGACGGACCCGTCCTCCCACGGCGCGCTCCGGTGCCCGCCCCGGATCGCTTCCCCCGCCGCTCGCCGACCGCGAAGGGCGGCACCCGACGGGCCCTCGCCCCCCGTGCCCACCGCCCCGGCCCCCGCCCGTCTCGCCGGACACCACCCGAAAGGCGGCGGACCGTGAGACGGCCCGCCCGCCCGGGCAGGCATCCCCCCATGCCCCTCCTCGTCGGAACCTCCGGCTGGCAATACGCCGACTGGCGCGGCGGCCTCTACCCGGACGGACTGCCCCAGCGGCTGTGGCTGGAGGAGTACGTCCGCCACTTCGCCACCGTCGAGAACAACAACGCCTTCTACCGCCTGCCCTCCCCGGACACCTTCGCCGACTGGCGCGACCGCACGCCCGACGGGTTCGTGATGGCCGTCAAGGCGAGCCGCTTCCTCACCCACATCAAGCGGCTCCGCGACCCGGCCGAGCCCGTCGCCCGGCTGATGCGGCACGCCGCGGGCCTCGGCGACCGGCTCGGGCCCGTCCTGCTCCAACTGCCGCCCACCCTGCGCGCCGACCCCGCGACGCTGGACGCCGCCCTCGCCGAGTTCCCGCCCGGCGTCCGGGTGGCCGTCGAGCCCCGCCACCCCTCCTGGTGGACGGACGAGGTACGGGCCGTCCTCGAACACCGCGGCGCGGCCCTGTGCTGGGCCGACGCCGGTTCCCGGCCCGCCGGGCCGCTGTGGCGCACCGCCGGCTGGGGCTATCTGCGCTTCCACGGCGGCCGGGCCCGGCCCTGGCCGCGCTACGGCCGCCAGGCGCTCGCCACGTGGGCCGCACGGGTGGCGGACACCTGGCCCCGACAGGCCGACGTCCACGCATACTTCAACAACGATCCGGGCGGAGCCGCCGTCGCCGACGCGGCGGTCTTCGCGCGGGCGGCCGTACGCGCCGGGCTGGACGTGGTGAGCGCTCCGCCCGCCCCGGCCGTCACCCCGCCCGCGCGACGATCCCCGCCAGCGCGCGCTCGGCGAGCGCCGTGATGGTCAGCGACGGGTTGGCGCCGCCCACCGTCCCCGGCAGCAGCGAGCCGTCGACGACGTACAGCCCCGGCACGCCCCGGACCCGCCCCTCCGGGTCCGTCACCCGGCCGATCGCGCACCCGCCCACCGGGTGCGCCGTGTACGGCGGGAGCGGCACGGTCAGCGGCAGGGTGCCGGGGTTGGCGGCGATGACGCGCCGGCTGAACGCCTGGGCGGCGCGGGCCGCGGCCGCCGACCCGTCACCCCAGCCCGTCAGCCGGACCCGGCCGGTCCGCGGGTCGGAGCGGAACGCGCCCCGGTGGTCGCCGTCCGCCGTCATGCTCAGGGTGACGACCGCCGGCAGCCCGTGGAACCCGGGCAGCACCCAGCTCTCCGCGCGCAGCGGCAGCCCGAGGCCGTCCGGGACGAACACGCCCGACGCGCACGGCGACCCCTGCGTCGCCCCGTGCTGGACGAGCGGCTGCGAACGGAGCGTCACCTGGTCGCCGTTGTCGCCGAAGCCCTCGCCCACGGCGGCCGGCAGATCGGGCAGGGTGCCCCGGTCGCGGGCGGCGACCAGCAGCCGGTTGGTGTTGAGCGTGCCGGCGGCCAGGAACAGCAGGTCGCAGGTGAACTCCTCGGTGCCCAGCACCGCCCCGCCGGGCGTCAGCCGGCGGACCTCCAGCCGGAAGCGGCCGTCCCGCCGCCGGCCCACCGAACGGACCTCGTGCAGCGGGCGCAGCTGTACCCGGCCCGTGGCCAGGGCGGCGGGCAGGTAGTTGCGTGTCAGGGACTTCTTCGCGCCGTTGCCGCAGCCGAAGTCCGAGTCGCCGGCCGTCGCGGACAGCGGCACCCGGTGCGCCAGCTCACCGCGCACCACTCCCCAGTCGAACGTCGAGTCGAGGAGCACCGGCCGGAAACCCGCCCGGGTCACCTGCCGGTCCCACACCTGGGAGTGGAGGAACGGACCGGACGCGTAGACGTCGCGCGGCATCGGCGAGGCGCCCAGCATCGCCCGCGCCCGCGGGAACCAGACGCGGGCGAACTCCTCGTAGCGCAGCCCCGACGGGTACAGCCGCTCGAAGCAGCGGCGCGGCGGAGCCACCGTCACCCCCGTGTAGACCAGCGACCCGCCGCCGACGCCCGCCCCGCACCAGATGTCCAGTCCCGGCTCCTCCGCCACCTCCAGGATTCCCGGGCCCGGGCGCACCGGCACGGGCAGCAGGCCCGGATAGCGGGCGGTGCGGCGGAACCAGAACATCGTGTCCGTCACCCCGTTGACCGATCCGAACAGCGGGCGGGCCGGGGCGACCGGCCACTCCCGGCCGCGTTCCAGCACGACCGTGTCCACCCCCGCCTGCCCGAGGCGCAGCGCCGCGACCGCTCCGCCGAAGCCCGAACCGACCACCAGGGCGCGGAAGTCCGTGCGGGTCGCCGCTGCGGCGGCGCGGCTTCCCAGGGTTGCCGCGCTCAGGGCTGCGAGGCCGGTTCCGGCCGCGAGGCTCAGTGCCTCGCGGCGGCTTCGTCCTGGCATTCTTGCCTCCTGATCGTGCGCGTGCTCCGCCCACACCATCGGTTGTGCCGCACCAGCCGTCACGGGACGCGCCCGGTCGCGTGCGGGGGGACGACCTGTCCGGCGGAGTGGCATCCCCTTCCTGGCGCCGGGCTTTCGGGTGTGCCCCAGTCCCTCCCCCAGAGGGGGCACCCCCATTTCACCGTTTCCTCCGGGGCGCTGCCCCGAACCCCGGCACCGTGGCTTCGCCGCGAGGTCCTCAAACGCCGGACGGGCTATGCGCCCCCCGTAGCTCCTCCAGTGCCGCCCCCAATAGACCCGGCAGCCGCTCCGTGCCCGGCACGCCCGCGTCGAACAGGAACGACACGGACACCCGGGTCTTCTCCAGGACGAAGACGCAGCCGCCCGGAGAGGAGCCGAGCGGTGGGGACACCGGGATGAGGCCCGCGATGCCCGGGACGGCGGCGTGGGCGTCCGCCGGGATGACGGTGACGCCCAGCCGGGGCGGCGAGCAGTGGTGTACGGCGCGGTGGGCGAGCCAGGCCACCGGCCCCGGGGCCCGCAGGAGGCAGCCGAAGAGCTCGCGGAACCGGTACAGCGTCATCGGCCCGGTGTCCCGGACGACGTCCGTCAGCCGCCGCGCGGGGGAGGGCTCGGCGCAGGGGAGGGTGAGCGGCATGACGCCCAGTGCGCTGCCCAGGGCCGCGCGGTCTCCGGGGTGCCGGAGGCTGACGGGCAGATAGACCCGCAGGCCCCGGCGCTGCCGCCGGCCGCCCGCGCCGCACCAGTGCTCGGGCGTCCACGCCCGGAGGGCGCCGGCCAGCGCGGCGAGCGCCACTTGGGCGGCGGACGCGCCGGTGCGGCGGGTGACCTCGTCGAACACCGACCGGTCCAGGGTGGCGGTGTGCAGCGTCCGCCCGCCGGTGACGGCGGAGCCCGGCGGCAGCCAGTGCGCCGTGCGCCCGAACAGGTGCGGGAGGAACCGCGCGCAGGCGCGCACCGTCCGCGGCGACGGCGTCCGGGGCGCGGGCCGGGGCGCGGGTGCGGGCAGCCGGGCGCCGGACAGGGCGGCGCCCATGGCCTGCGCCATCGCCAGGCCGTCCTGGAAGAGGTGGGCCGCCCGGTAGGCCAGCAGGTACTCGTCCGGGCGGTGGCCCCGGATCAGCCGGACGCCCCACAGCGGCCGGTCCGCCGGCAGGGGCGCGGCGAGCGCGTCCAGCGCGCACCGGCCCAGGGACCGTCCGGCGGGTACCTCGACCTCCTCGACGTGCAGCGAGACGTCCAGCGCGCCCGCCGGCTCGAACCGTGCCCGGCGGCCCGTACCGGCCACCCGGTACCCGAGCGCCGGCACCCGCGCGACCGCGTCCGCCACCAGCCGCTCCACCTCCTCGCGGCCGGGCGGCGGTCCCGTCATCCGCGCCGCGATGCAGACGTGGGTGCGGGCCGGGTCCGCCGCCGTCCGGGCGCGCAGGTACTGGTACCTGTCCGACGGGCCGAACGGGACGGGGGCGTGGCCGCGGTCCGTGGGAAGCACGAGCATTGCCGGGACCCTTCCTGCGCTGTGGCTGACCGACGGGCGGGGGCGCCGCCCGTCAGACAGCCACTATGGCGCCCGGCCCGGCCGCGGACCGGCAGGGACACAGCCGGCGGAGGCCCGGCCGTCAGATGGTGACGCAGACGCCGTCCTCGATGGTCCGGCCGTCGCGCTCCAGCCCGCCGCAGACCAGCTTGGCGCCCTTCTGCTCCCGGCCCACCTCCCAGCGGTGGGAGGCGGCGTGCGCCTTCGGCGAGTGGTAGTCGCCCCAGTAGGCGCGGAGGGTGCCGGGCAGGCCGTCCTTCGTCTCCACCGTGATGTCCTGCACGAACCGGTTGTGATGGGCCGTCATCACACACAGGTACTTGCCGCAGTGCCCGTCGACCCCCGCCTGCGCGGGCGCCGCCGCCACCAGGCCGAGGGCGAGGGCGGCGAGCACGGTCCCGGTCTTCTTCCTGATGCCCAATGTCTTCCCCGTCTCCAAGTGCCGCACCCGGGTGGCGCGGCCGTCGGCGGTCAGTAGACCGGCCGGCGGGCGGGGACGCGGGCCCTTCCCGGGGAAGGTCATCTGATCAGGGGAATTTCCGCGGGCCGCCCGGGCAGGGCAAGGTGGTGCCGTACACGGTACGGAACACAGAGGGAAAAGAAGGCGGGGGACGCCGCGATGGTGTTCAAGAAGCTGCTCGGTGCGCTCGGCGTGGGCGGCCCCACGGTCGACACGGTCCTGGACGGCCCGGTGCCGCCCGGCGGCGCCCTGACCGGTCACGTCCGGCTGCGCGGCGGCAAGGCGGACTTCGACGTCGAGCACGTCACGCTGGAGTTCGAGGCCCGGGTCGAGGCCGAGCGCGGCGACGAGGAGCACCACGGCACCGTCGTCTTCGACCGGCACACGGTCGCCGGCGGCTTCCGGCTCGCGGCCGGCGAGGAGCGCGACATCCCGTTCGCGGTGCCGGTGCCGTGGGAGACACCGGTGACCGAGCTGTACGGGCGGCCGCTGGGCACCGTCCTGGGCGTCCGCACCGAACTGGCCGTCGCCGGGGCGCGGGACAAGGGCGACCTCGACCCGCTGACCGTCCGCCCGCTGCCCGCGCAGGAGGCGGTCCTGGACGCGTTCGGCCGGCTCGGTTTCGGCCTGCGCTCCGCCGACCTGGAGCTCGGCCACATCCGTGGCAGCGGCCAGCGGCTGCCCTTCTACCAGGAGATCGAGTTCGCCCCGGCGCCGCAGTACGCGTACGCCGTCCACGAGATCGAGGTGACCTTCCTGGCCGCGCCCGACGGCATGGAGGTCGTGCTGGAGGCCGACAAGCGCGGCGGCTTCCTCTCCGGCGGGCACGACGTCGCCACCCGCTTCCACGTCGGCCACGACACGGCGGGACGCGACTGGTCGGCGGAGGTCGAGTCCTGGGTGCAGCGGCTGGTCGAGCACCACGGCGCCCGCCGGGCGCACCAGGAGCCGCACCACGGGATCCACCGCGAGGGCCGGCTCCACGACGGCGGCCACCGGTCCGGCCCCGGCATGGGCACCGTCGTCGCCGCCGGTGCGGCGGGTGTGGCGGCCGGTGTGGTCGGCGGGCTGGTGGCGGCCGAAGTCGTCGACGAGATCGGCGACTTCTTCGAGGACGAGGGCGGGGACGACGACTAGGACGACGGCCGGGATCAGGACAGCGCGGCGGCTTCCGTACGGCCGGCACCCGTCCCGCGTCGGCGTCAGCGCAGCAGGCCCGCCGCCCTGAGGTCGTCGAACAGCAGCCGGTCGACCGGCGGGACGAGCGGGCGGTCCGCGTACGAGAACCAGGCCACTTCCTCGATCTCCGCACTGGCCGTCAGCGTCCCGCCGTACTCGCCCGTGTAGCAGCTCATCCGGACCACCGTGCCGTCCGGCAGCTCCGGTACCGGCGCCTCGTAGGTGCCCACGTGGGCGACCGTCCCGGGGTCGAGGAGGACCGTCAGCTCCTCCTCGACCTCGCGCAGCAGGGTTTCCAGGTCGCTCTCCGCGCCCTCCCGCTTCCCGCCGGGCACATAGAACACGTCCTTCCCCTTCGGCCTCGCGCAGAGGACCCGCCCGTCCTCGACCCGCACCCAGGCCACCGTGTCGATCAGCACGGGTTCCGCTCCTTCTCCGGTCCTCTCCGGCGGCCGGTGTGCCGCGCGGGAGGAGTCATGCAATCACAGGGCCGGGACCGGGGGCGTACTGCGCCTCTCCGTGCCCCAGCGACCAGTCGGCCGAGGCGTTCTCGGTGACGGTGACGAAGACGTTCCGCGGTTCGGCGCCGGCGTAGGCGTGCGCGAGTTCGGCGATGCGCCGGTACAGGGCCCGCTTCCGCTCGGCGGGGCGGCCCGCGCGCATCGTGATCGCGATGTACGCGATGCCCTCGTCCCGGTCCACGCCGAGGTAACCGCCGTAGCGGAGGGTGCCGGTGGTGCCGTCGTGGTCGGTGAGGATCTGGAAGAGGTCGTCGGCAGGGATGCCGAGGGTTTCCTGGAGCGCGTCGTGGACGGCGCGGCCGAGCGCGTCCAGCCGGTCGCGGCCGGCTCCCAGGGTGTCGATGCGGACCAGGGGCATGGCGGGGCTCCTCTTGCCGGGAACGTTCCTGCACGACGAGTGTACATACCAGTAGGTACAGAAAGGTGACGGGGTATCAGCGCGGGCAGGCGGCCCCGGTGCCGTGCGGGCAGGGCAGACGGGCGAGGGCCAGGTCGGCGACCTGCCGCGCGGGGCGGTCGACGGGGACGCGGACGCCGTGTTCGTCCGGTGCGAGGGGTTCCAGGTCGGCCAGTTGCGAGCCCAGCATGCAGGCCGGCATGAAGTGGCCGGTGCGGTGGGCGAGCCGGTCGGCGATGACCTCCGCGGGGCCGTCCAGGTGGACGAAGAGGGCGCGCCGGGCCGTCCGGGCCAGGGCGTCCCGGTAGCGGCGTTTGAGCGCCGAGCAGGTGACGACCCCGCCCCCGGCGGCGTGGGCGGTCAGCCAGTCCGCGATGGTGGCGAGCCAGGGGGCGCGTTCGGTGTCGCCGAGCGGGATGCCGGCCGCCATCAGGGCCTTGTTGGACGCCGGGTGGAAGGCGTCCGCGTCGGCGAAGGGGGCGCCGAGGCGGTCCGCGACCAGCCGGCCGACCGTCGTCTTGCCCGCCCCGGAGACGCCCATGACCACGACGAGCGGCAGGGGGCGGGCGAAGGACGGACGGGAGGGATGGGCGGTGGAGGCAGCAGGTCGCGTCATGGCGGGACGGTAGGTCGGTGGGATCGTTCCGCTTCGGCGGTTTTCATCTTTATTCGTCTCTTTTTGCTTTTAAGTCGCTTCTCTTTCGGGTGGTTTCGGAAGGTGAGGGTGCGCATGCCCTGCGGCCCGCCGCCGGGAACCGGGCCGCCCGGCCGCCGCGTCCCGCCCGGCATGACACGCGCACCCCGGCCGCCGGTCTGGCCGCGCTGCGGACGCGGAGCCGGGCCGGACGACCCCGTCGGCTGCCGTGGGCGCGCGGTGCCGCGGCCCGGCGGCGGGCCCCGCGCCTGCCTCGCCCACCTGGACGGGCCCGGCCGGGCGGCGTACCTCGCCGGGCTGCGCCCCGGCGCCCGCGTCGACCACCGTGGCACCACCTTCACCGACGACCTGCTCGACGCGCTCCTCGACGCCCTGTACGACGAGGGTCCCGGCCGCGCCGTCGTCGGCCACGCGGCGTTCGAGGAGGCCCTCTTCCTCGCGGAGGCGCGCTTCACCCGGGCGGCGTTCCCCGACGGAGCCTGCTTCGACGGCGCCGCGTTCCTCGGCCGCGCCGACTTCAACGACACCGCCTTCGGCGACGAGACATCGTTCCGGAAGGCGTCGTTCCTTGACCACGCGTGGTTCCATGACGCGCGGTTCGCGGGGCACGCCGGATTCGGCGAGGCGTGCTTCCGCCGCGACGCGGGGTTCAGCCGGGCGCGGTTCCCGGCGGGAGCCGGCTTCGCCCGGGCCGCGTTCCAGGACAGCGCCCACTTCAGCGCGGCCCGCCTCGCCGGCGAAGTCTGCTTCCGCGAGGCCGACTTCCACGGCGACTGCTACTTCGGCGCGACCGTCTTCCACGCCGGCGCCACCTTCCGCGGCGCCACCTTCCGGACCGCCCCCGCCCTGGGGCCGCTGGCCTGCCGGGGCACCCTCGACCTCTCCTGGACGCGGTTCCTCGGCACCACCACCCTGGAGGCCGCGGCCGGGTCCGTCGACTGCCGCAAGTCCTCCTGGGCCTCCGGCGCCGCGCTGCGGCTGCGGTACGCCACGGTGGACCTCGTCGACGTCATCGCCGAACGGTCCTTGAGCGTCACCGCGCACCCCCGGCCGTTCCTGTCCGGGGCGGCCGGCTGCCGGCCGTTCGAAGAGGTGGTCGCGTCCGGCGATCCGGGCGTCCGCGTCCGCTCGCTCAGCGGCTCCGACGCGGGCAACCTCGCCCTCAACGACCTCGACCTCTCCTCCTGCCTGTTCGGCGGCGCCCTCCACCTCGACCGGCTCGGCCTGGAGGGATGCTGCGTCTTCGCCCGCACCCCCGGCCTCCGCGTGCCCCTCCTGCCCGTCCGGCGGTGGGCCCCGCGCCAGGTGCTGGCCGAGGAGCACCACTGGCGCGCCGCCCGCGGCTCCCGCGGCTGGACGCCCGCGCCGGAGGGCGTCGAGGTCCGCCCGCCCGCGGCGCTCGCCTCCACCTACCGGCAGCTGCGCACCTCGCTGGAGAACGGCAGGAACCACCCCGGCGCCGGCGACTTCCACTACGGCGAGATGGAGATGCGCCGCCACAGCGGCGAGCGGACGGACGGCCGGCGCACCCTGCTCCTCCTTTACTGGGCGGTCTCCGGCTACGCGCTGCGCGTCGGCCGCACCCTGCTGTGGCTGCTGGCCACGACCCTGGCCACCGTCGCGGCGGTGGCCCTGTGGGGCCTGCCGCCGGAGCCGCACCGGCCCGTACCGGCCGCGTCCCCGGCCCGGGCGCAGCCGGAGCGGGGGACGGCCGGCGGCCGGCTGGAGACCTCCGTACGGACGGTCCTGAGCGCCGTCGGCCTCCGCTCCGGCACCCCGGAACTCACCCTCGCCGGCACCTGCGTGGACGGGACGTTCCGGCTGGTCGCGCCCGTCCTGCTGGGCGTCACCGCGGTCGCCGTCCGCAACCGGGTGCGGCGGTGAACGGAACCCGGGCGGGCGTCCGCCCCCGGCGGGGAGTTGACACCGCACGTGTCGTGCGCGGGGGCGGCGTCGTTGAGGGCGATGAACTCATTCCGGGCTCATCGCCCATCACCGGGAAAAGGACCGCAGATGCGTCTCTTCCGTCCGATCGTCGTCGTACTCGCCGGGCTCGCGCTGGCCATGGCCGGACCCGTGGACGCGGCGGTGGCCGCGAAGGGCCCGTTCGGCTTCCTCGGCCCCAAGAACAAGCCGTTCTTCGTCGAGAACCCGCCGGACAACCGCTGCTTCACCATGAGCCAGGAAGCGCACGGCGCCCACAACGGGACGGACTCCCCGGCCACGATCTTCAGCGGCAAGAAGTGCTCGGGCACGGCCGTGCGCGTGGCCCCCGGGCAGCGGGCGCCGCGCGACGCGGCGTTCTCCAGCGTCCGCTTCGGGGGGCACTGAACACCGACGCTCCGTCACATCGGCAGCGAGTGCACGCGTACCGGCCCCGGGGGCCAGGCGGCCCCCGCCCGCAGCCCGGTCCACAGGGTCCGCAGCGGCATGACGCGCGGGCCGTCGGGCTGCTCCACCTCCACCTCGTCCGTCACCAGGTGCCAGCCGAGCCGCTCGTAGAGACCCACCCGGTCCGGCAGGCAGAAGAGGAGGCCGAAGGAGAAGCCCCGGGACCGGGCGTCGTCCATGGCGGCGGTGACGGCCCGCCGGGCGAGGCCGCGGCCCCGCATCCCGGGCGCCACGGCGACCCCGCCGAGCCCGGCCACGTCCATCCGGACGCCGCCGGCCGTCAACGGCAGGTCCACCAGCCCCGCGTGGGCCACCAGGCGGCCGTCCCAGCGGACGCCGAAGTGCTCGTCCTTGGGCCGCCAGGTCAACCCCAAGTGCCCGACGCCGGACGGGTCGGCGGCGTCGCCGAAGATGTCGGTGGCGGAGTAGTCGGTGAGACGGACGGTGACCGGTCCGGACGGATCCGCGGAAGCGCTCATCCGGGCAACATCGCACAACTCCCCGCCGCCCGGCCGTGATCCGGGTCACTCCCGGGCGGCGGCGGCCGCGTCCGCCCGTCACGCGCCCAGGCAGTGCCGCCGCGCCCGCAGGAACTCCTCGGTCGCCAGGTCCGGCCGGCTCGGGTCGGCGGTGAACGACGCCCACGGCTGGACGGAGGTGTGCGCGCCCATGGCCGCGAACACCTCCGCCGCCTCCGCGTAGTGCCGGGCCGACCACATCGCGAAGGCCAGGTGCGACAGATCGGCCACGGACAGCGGCGCCGGCCCGCCGCGGCCCAGGGCGGCGAACCAGCCCTGGTACGCCCGCAGCGTCTCGGAGCGGATCGGGTCCACCGACCACTGCGAGCGCAGCAGCGCGTCCGACCTGCCCTGCCCCCGCGGATCCGCGGCCTGCCGCCGGTGCAGATCGGCGTAGGCGAACAGCGGCAGCGTCAGCAGCGCCGACCCGGCCGGCGCCCACGACGCCACCCAGCGGGCGAAGTCGACCGCCGACACGGAGGCCGCCGCGCCCGTCGTGCACGCCTGGAAGAACTGCAGCATCCGGTGGAACGCCTCGCGGTTGCACTGGTCGCGCTCCCAGATCCGGGAGAGCAGTCCCCACGGGCCCGGCGGCAGCATGATCTCCCAGGGCTGGAGCTGGTGTTCGGGCCGCTCCTGGCGCTCGTCCAGCGAGGCCAGCGTCAGCAGGCAGATCCACGGCACCGGGTCGCCGGGCGCGGCCTCGACCGCCAGCCGGCACGCCTCACGGGCCTGGTGCTCCAGGTGGACGGCCTCCGGGTGCCGCTGCCGGTGCGCGCGCTGCGCCCGCTGCACCACCACCCGGGCCCACATCACCCGGGCGTCCACGCTGTGGCCCTCCTCCGCGGCCCACGCCTCGACGATCGTCGAACCGGCGGCCACCGCGCCGAGGACCTGGGTACGGGCCGTGCGCAGTGCCCAGTCGGCGCCGGTGCGCTCCAGCAGGTCCCGCATGGCCATCCAGCGGCCCGCCCACACCTCCTCGACCGCGATCCGCAGGGCGTCGTCGAGTCCGGCCGGATGGTGGACCGGGCGGAAGCCGTCGGCGGCGGGGGCCGTCGTCTCCCTGGCCATCAGCCCACCCCGTCGTGCAGGGCCGGCCGGGTGGCGGGCGGGCGGTGGGCGGTGGTCCGGGCGCGGACGCGGGCGGAGCGGACGGCCGGCGGGCCGGCGGCGGGCGGGGGGAGGGTCACGAGGAGGTCCTGGTGCTGGGGAACGGGGGGACGGGTCGGCGGGCCGGTGTTCCCGGGGCCGAGGAGTCGGCGGGGCCGACGGGGGCAGGCGGAGGACGAGGCGGGTGCCGTGGCAAGGGCCGTGGCACGCAAGGGAGTTCGCCCCGCCGCCCGGACGAGCCTAACCCCAGGTGGGCGGCTGGTCGACCGGGAGCCGGAGGAAGATCGGATTCCGCCGGAAGCGGTATCCGAAGCGGCGGGTGCGGTATGCAACCAAGTGGGGATTTCGATGGTCTTACCGTTCATGACAATGAAACGCACCCCTCTGCGGACCCGGCTGGGCATCGTCCTGGGCGCCGCCGGACTGGCCGTCCCCCTGGCCGTGACGGCCGGTGGGACCGCCGAGGCGGCCCCCGCCAAGGCCCCGGCCAAGGCGCCCGCCAAGGTCTCCTGCCCGACGGACAAGGGCCGCATCGCCTGTGTCGACCTCACCCGCCAGGTGAGCTGGATACAGGACGGCAAGAAGATCAAGTACGGCCCGGTCCACATACGCTCGGGCAGAAAGGGCTTCGCCACGCGCACCGGCCTCAAGAAGGTCTACTGGCGCGACAAGGACCACCGTTCGTCGCTGTACGACGTGAGCATGCCGTACAGCCAGTTCTTCGACGGGGGGCAGGCGTTCCACGCCATCGGCGGCAGCGTCTACTCGCCGCCCGGCTCCCACGGCTGCGTCAACATGCGGATGAAGGACGCCCAGGCGTACTGGAACCTGCTGCACAAGGGCGACGACGTCTTCATCTACGGCCGCAAGCCCGGCACCTGACCGGGCCGCGCGCCGGCGGGCCGGGCCTTCGACGCCTCGGCCCGCCGGTGTGCTCCCCCCCGGCCCGCCGCTGTGCTCCCCGCCGGTCCGCCGGTAGCGGACCGACCGGTGCGCGGGTACGCTGCCCGGAGCGCCGACCGGGGGGAACGGATGCCCACACCGCTCGTACAACGCCCGTGCCTGCTGCACGAGTTGCCGGCCCACTGGGCGGCCCGCGCGCCCGACGCCGAAGCACTCGTCTGCGGCCGTCTCCGCCTCACCTGGAGCGCCCTCCGCTCCCGCGCCGACCTGCTGCGCGGCGCCCTCCACGCCCTCGGTGCGGCCCGGGGGAGCCGGGTCGCCGTCGTCGGCCGGAACGGCCTCGCCTGCCTGGAGACCGTCCTCGCCGCCGCCGGCACCGGCGCGGCCACCGCCATCCTCAACTGGCGCCTCGCCCCGCCCGAACTCGCCCACGTCATCGCCGACTCCGGCGCCACGGTCCTCTTCGCCGACGCGGAGGTGCTGGACACCGTACGGACGGCCCTCGGCGCGCTGGACGCCCCGCCCCGCCTCGTCGTCACCGGCGACGGAGCCGAACCGGGCGACGGCGCCGAGACCTACGCCTCGCTGCTGGCAGGCGCCGAACCGCTCGCCGCCCGCGACGACCTCGACCCCGACGACACCTGCGTCGTCCTCTACACCTCCGGCACCACCGGAACCCCCAAGGGCGCCGAACTGACCCACCGGGGCATCCTGGAGCAGAGCGCCTCGCTGCTCGCCGTCCTCCCCATGGGCCCGGCCGACCGCAGCCTCGCCGTCCTCCCGTTCTTCCACGTCGGCGGCGTCTGCTACGCCGTCACCGCACTGCTCGCCGGGGCCGCCACCGTCGTCCTGCGTGAAGCCGACCCCGAGGCGATCTGCCGGGCCGTCGCCGACGGCGCCACCCACCTGCTGCTGGTGCCGGCCCTGCTGCCCGGCATCCTCTCCGGCGGCCCGGACGCGGTCGCCGCCTTCGCCGGGCTGCGGTACTGCCTCTACGGCGCCTCGCCCATGCCGCTCCCGGTGCTGCGGCGGGCGCTCGCGCTGTTCCCCGAGGTCCGGTTCCTCCAGCTCTACGGCATGACCGAACTCTCCGGCGCCGCCACGGCCCTGGCCCCCGAGGCCCACCGCGACCCCGGCCGGACCCACCGCCTCGTCTCCGCCGGCCGTCCGATGCCGGGCGTCGAGGCCCGTGTCGTCGACCCCGCCACCCGCGCCGAGCTGCCGCCGGGCCACCGGGGCGAACTGTGGATCCGGTCCCCCGGGCGGATGAAGGGCTACCTCGGCAACCCCGCCGCGACGGCGGAGACCGTCACCGACGACGGCTGGCTGCGCACCGGGGACCTGGCCCGGATCGACGAGGACGGCTACGTCTTCGTCGAGGACCGGCTCAAGGACCTGATCATCACCGGCGGCGAGAACGTCTGCCCCGCCGAGGTCGAACGGGTGCTGGCCGAGCACCCCGCCGTCCTCGAGGCGGCCGTGGTCGGGGTGCCCGACGAGAAGTGGGGCGAGGCGGTACGGGCCGTCCTGGTGACGGCCGACGGGGTGCCGGTCGATCCGGCGGAGCTGCGGGCGTTCTGCCGCGAGCGGCTCGCCGGGTTCAAGTGCCCCACGTCGGTGGAGGTGGTGGCGGCGCTGCCGCGCAACGCCACGGGCAAGGTGGACAAGAACGTGTTGCGGGGCGCGGCCGTCGGCTGACGGCGGGGTGCCCCGGTCCCGCCCTTTCACCGTTTCCTGGGGCTGCGCCCCAGACCCCCTTTTTCGCGGCTTCGCCGCTCGTCCTCAATCGCCGGGCGGGCTGAAATCAGCCCGTCCGGCGATTGAGGACAACCGCGCGGAGCGCGGTTTCAGGGGGTGCGGGGCCCTCCCCGCAAGAAACGGTGAAAGGGCGGGACCGGGGCAACCCCCCTCAGCCGTACAGGCGCTCCGCGTACCGCGCCCCGTAATAGCGCTCCAGCTCCTCCATGGAGTCCTCGGGCCGCTCCAGGATCTTGGCGATGCGCGCCCGGGACGGGACCTCGTCCGGCCGCCAGGTCTCCGGCTTCCAGAGATCGGAGCGGAGGAACGCCTTCGAGCAGTGGTAGAAGACCTCCTCGACCTCGACCAGCAGAGCGAGGAGCGGGCGGTGGCCCTTGACGGTCATCCGGTCGAGGAACGGCGCCTCGCGCACCAGCCGGGCCCGGCCGTTGACGCGCAGGGTGTCACCGCGGCCGGGCACCAGGAAGACCAGGCCGACGTGGGGGTTGGAGAGGACGTTGTGGAAGCCGTCCGCCCGCCGGTTGCCCGGGCGTTCGGCGATGGCGAGGGTGGTGTCGTCCAGGACGAGCGCCAGGCCGCCGGCCGGGTCGCCCTTGGGGGAGACGTCGCAGTTGCCGTCCGCGTCCGAGGTCGCCACCAGGCAGAACGGCGAGCGCTCCAGCCACTGCCGGTCCAGCTCGCCCAGCCGGGCACGGGTCTTGTCGCGGAGGCGGGGGACGGGTTCCCCGAGGAGTTCCGTCAGTTCGCCGGGCTCGGTGATCTCGACCAGGTCCGTCATGTCCATGGTGGTTCCCCCCGTCGTGCGGTGTGCTCCGTGACGCTGTCGATCCTAGGCGCGCCGGCCGGTCCGGTCACCGGCCGGCCGGCGCGCCCGAAGGCCCGCGCGGCTCAGTGGCCGCGGGCGATCCACTCCTCCAGGTGCGGTGCCTCCGCGCCGATCGTCGTCGGCTCGCCGTGGCCCGTCCGGACGACCGTCGCGGCGTCGAGGGTCAGCAGCCGGTCACGGATCGACGCGACGATGGTCGGGAAGTCGGAGAACGACCGCCCGGTGGCGCCCGGGCCGCCCTGGAACAGGGTGTCCCCGGTGAACACCGTGCCCAGCTCCGGGGCGTGCAGGCAGACCGCGCCCGGCGCGTGCCCCGGCGTGTGCAGCACGGTCAGCTCCGTGCCGGCCACCCGCAGCACCTGCCCGTCCGCCAGCTCGCCGTCCGGCGCGCGGTCCGGGTGGGTGCGGTCCCACAGGGGCCGGTCGGCGGGGTGCAGCAGGACCGGCGCGCCGGTGCGCTCGGCCAGGGCGGGGGCCGCGTTGACGTGGTCGTCGTGCGCGTGGGTGCAGACGACGGCCAGCAGTCGGCGGTCGCCGAGCGCCCGCGTGATGGCGTCCGCGTCGTGCGCCGCGTCGATGACGATCGCCTCTTGGGCGTCGCCCACGATCCAGACGTTGTTGTCGACCTCCCACGTGCCCCCGTCGAGGGAGAACGTGCCCGAGGTGACGAGGTGGTCGATCCGGGCCGGCATCAGAACACCACCACCGAGCGCAGCACGTCGCCCTGGTGCATCCGGTCGAAGGCCGCCTCGACGTCGCCCAGGCCGATGGTCTCGGTGACGAACGCCGCCAGGTCGAGCCGGCCCTGGAGGTGCAGGTCGACGAGCATCGGGAAGTCACGGGAGGGCAGGCAGTCGCCGTACCAGGAGGACTTCAGGGCGCCGCCGCGGCCGAAGACGTCGAGCAGCGGCAGGTCGATCCGCATGTCCGGGGTGGGGACGCCGACCAGGACGACGGTCCCGGCCAGGTCGCGGGCGTAGAACGCCTGCTCGTACGTCTCCGGGCGGCCGACCGCCTCGATGACCACGTCGGCGCCGAAGCCGCCGGTCAGCTCGCGGATCGCCTCGACCGGGTCGGTGGACCGCGAGTTCACCGTGTGGGTGGCGCCCATCCGGCGGGCGGTCTCCAGCTTGCGGTCGTCGATGTCGACGGCGATGATCCGGGCCGCGCCCGCGAGCCGCGACCCGGCGATCGCCGCGTCGCCGACGCCGCCGCAGCCGATGACGGCCACCGAGTCGCCGCGGCCCACTCCGCCGGTGTTGATCGCGGCGCCGATGCCCGCCATCACGCCGCAGCCGAGCAGCCCGGCGACGGCGGGGGAGACCTCGGGGTCGACCTTGGTGCACTGGCCGGCGGCGACCAGCGTCTTCTCCGCGAACGCGCCGATGCCCAGCGCGGGCGTCAGCTCGGTGCCGTCGGCCAGGGTCATCTTCTGCCGGGCGTTGTGCGTGGCGAAGCAGTACTGCGGGCGGCCGCGCAGACAGGCCCGGCACTGGCCGCAGACGGCACGCCAGTTGAGGACGACGAAGTCGCCGGGCGCCACCTCGGTCACGCCCTCGCCGACCGCCTCGACCACGCCGGCCGCCTCGTGGCCCAGCAGGAACGGGAAGTCGTCGTTGATGCCGCCCTGCTTGTAGTGCAGGTCGGTGTGGCAGACGCCGCACGCCTGCACCTTCACCACGGCCTCGCCGGGCCCCGGGTCCGGCACCACGATGGTCTCGACCCGCACCGGCTGGTTCTTCCCCGGCGCCACCACGCCCCGGACTTCCTGTGCCACGGCACTGTCCCTTCCTTGATCATTACGTCTCGGGCCACTCTCGCGCACCACGGCACCCGGCGTCCAACGACGCGGCTCACGCCTCGCGGGGCGCGCTCGGGGCATCGGCCGCCGGCGCCGCGCCGGACACGCGGGGCGCCACCGGCGCGTCGGGCTCGCGCAGCGGGCGCAGCAGCAGCCAGCCGACGGCGGGCAGGGCGATCAGCGGCGCGAGAGCGACCCGCAGCGACGAGACGTCGGCGAGGGCGCCGATCAGCGGGCTCGCGACGCCGCCGACGCTGACCGCCAGACCGAGGGTGACGCCGCTCGCGGTGCCCACCCGGCGCGGCAGGTAGTCCTGGCCGAGCGTGACGTGCAGGGAGAACGGCACGTACAGCGCGGCCGAGGTCAGGGCCACGAACAGGTAGAGCGCCGGGCCGGGGACGAGGACCACGCCCGCGACCGCCGGCACCGCCAGGGCGTACGACCAGCGGACGACCGTCGTCCGCCCGTACCGCCCGGCCAGCTTCCCGCCCGCCACCGTGCCCGCCGCGCCGCCGACGTACAGCACGAACAGGGCCGCCGTACCGGCCAGTTGCCCCCAGCCGGTGCGCTGGCGGACGTGCAGCGACACGAACGCGCTCAGGCCGACGAAGACGACCGAACGGCACATGATGGCCCCGGTCAGCCGGCGGAACGACGCCCAGTCGTCCCGTCCGGCCGGGCGGGGCGTGGTCTTCGGGCCCGCCGCGTCCCCCGGCGCGCGGACTCCGCGCAGCGCCGCGGCGCACAGGGCCGCGCCCGCGACGGCCGGGAGCACCAGCAGCGGCGTCGCCCGCAGACCGCCGGTGGCGACGACGGCGGAGACCAGCAGCGGCGCCGCGGCGAAGCCGAGGTTGCCGCCGAGGGAGAACCAGCCCATCGCCACATGGCTGCCCCGGCTCGCCCGGCGCGCCACCCGTGCGGATTCGGGATGGTACGCGGCCACCCCGATCCCGGACACGGCGACGGCGGCCAGCGTCAGCGCGTACGAGCCGCCGAGCCCGCTGAGGGCGACGCCCACCCCGGCCACCAGCGTGCTCACCGGCAGCAGCCACGGCATCGCCCACCGGTCGGTGAGCGCCCCGAACAGCGGCTGCACCACCGACGACAGCAGCGAGGCGGCCAGGACGACGCCCGAGGCGGCGGCGTAGGTGTAGGCCCGCTCCGAGACGAAGAACGGGACCAGGGCGGCGACGGCTCCCTGGTAGACGTCCACGCAGGCATGTCCCGAGGACAGCAGCGCGATCGGGCGGTCGCGGAAAGTGAGGGATCGGTTCTTCGGCACCCCCCGATCGTGACGGCTCCCTCGCGCGTCCCGCTTCCGATAATGTGCCAACTCCTGTCGGAAACCCGCCACCCGCCGGTCGGCACGTCGGCCGATCGTCCGGAACCGAACCCGTGCGCGGCCCGTCGACCCGTGGGTAGGCTCGGCGTCCGGGCGGGACGCGGACCGGACCGCCGGGCGGGAGGGAGCGGACCATGGCCGGAAGACGGCCCAGCATCGCGGTCGTCGGCGGGGGCATCGGCGGACTGGCCACCGCCGTCGCGCTGCGGCGGAGCGGCCTCGACGCCGTCGTCCACGAACAGGCGCCGGAGCCGACGGCCACCGGCGCGGGCGTCGCCATCGGCGCCAACGGCCACCGGGTGCTGCGCTCCCTGGGGGTCGACCGGCGGCTCGCGGCGACGTCCGTCGCCCCGCTGCGCGTCGACTTCCGGCACTGGCGCACGGGCCGGACGGTGGCCGGGCTCGGGATCGGCGACGGCTACGAGCGGCGGTTCGGCGCCCCCTTCTGGCACCTCGAACGCTCCGCCCTGCAGGACGCGCTGCTCGCCGCCGCCGACGGGATACCGGTGCGCTTCGGCGCCCGCTGCACCGGCGTGGAGCAGACCCCCGACGGCGCCGTCGTCCGCTTCGCCGACGGCTCGGCGGCCGAGGCGGACGCGGTGGTCGGCGCGGACGGCATCCACTCCGCCGTCCGCGGCGCCGTCTTCGGCCCCGACGAGGCGGTCTTCTCCGGCACCAGCGGCTACCGCGCCCTCGTCCCCCTCGACCGGCTGCCGGACCTGCCCGAACTCGCCGAGCCCGTCCTGTGGCTGTGGGTCGGCCCCGGCCGGCACGTGGTGGTCTACCCGGTCGCGGGCGGCCGCCTGCTCAACCTCCTGGCCGTCGTCCCGGACCCCGCGTGGACCGTCGAGTCCTGGGTCACGGAAGGCCGGACGTCCGACCTGCTGGCCGCGTTCGACGGCTGGCATCCGGCCCTCACCGGCCTGCTGGCCGCCGTCGAGCGCCCCGGCCGCTGGGCGCTGTACGACCGCGAGCCCCGGCGCGTCTGGACGCGCGGCCGGGTGACCCTGCTGGGCGACGCCGCGCACCCCATGCTGCCGCACCACGGACAGGGGGCGAACCAGGCGCTGGAGGACGCGGCCGTCCTCGCCGCCCTGCTCGCCGGCGCCGCGCCGGCCGACGTCCCCGCCGCCCTGCGCCGCTACGAGCTGACGCGCCGCCCCAGAACCCGCGCCATCCAGGCCGGCTCCCGGCAGAACGCCACCTGCCTCCACCTTCCCGACGGCCCCCAGGCCACGGCCCGCGACGCGCACCTCACCACGCTCCCGGACCGGCTGGCCTGGATCCACGGGCACGATCCGGTGGGGGCGCTCGCGACGCCGGCGCGGGGGTGAGCGGGCGGACGCCCGTCCGCCGTCAGCCGGCCGTGACCTCGAGGAAGTAGTCGTAGGCGGCCGGGTCGAAGGCGAGGCCGGCCGTCCGCTCCAGCACCGCCATGTGCTCGGCGTCCATGGGGTAGACGTCCACGAACCGCTCGACCGGGATGCCGAACAGCCCGGCGAGGAAAGCCGGGTCGGCGTCCGTCAGCTCCGTCTCGCTCGCTGGGAAGTCGGAGTCCTTCGGGTAGGCGGTGACGGTGTAGTGCGCGGCCGGCCGGCCGGGGGCGTGCGGGGAACTGATGGTTCCGGACCTCTCCGATCGTCCGGTGCCCCGCGCCCGGGAGCGCGGCGCACCGCCTGGCGTTCTAGGCCTCGACCCAGCCGTGGTTGACGGCCAGGCGGACGAGGCGCTGGCGGACCAGGAGGATCTGCTCCGCCGTCATGGTGGGCGCCGCGCCGAGGAGGAGTTCGGTGACCTCGTCCGTGAACTCCTTGGCGGACAGCACGTCGCAGTCGCCGTCGTCGCCCGACGGGCCGGGCACGTAGCCCTCCGCCGGGACCTCCACGGGCCGGGCCGACGTCCGGTCCAGCAGGCGGACGTGGGACGCCTTGAGGCCCCGCTCGCCCTCCTCCACGGAGAACTCGACGAAAGCGCCGGGGACGATCAGGCGCTTGTCCGCCTGGACGTCGTTGACGTGGACGAACACATCCTCGCCGCCGGTGTCCGGGGCGACGAACCCATACCCCCGGAATTCGTCGAAGCGAATTATCTTACCCGTGACCACAGACATTCCCCACCTACCACCGCGTGCCAGCAACGGCCCTGTCGCGGGCCCGTCGGGACCTTATCCAGCCGCCGCCGCCCGGCACAATCCCCGTGTCAACACCCCGCCGCCCGGACGTCCACCAGCAGCTTGCCGCACGTCTCCCGGGCGGCGACGGCCTCGTGCGCGCCGGCGACGCCGTCCAGCGCGACGATCCGGTCGACGTGCGGGACGAGCCGCCCCTCGCCGGCGAGCGCCAGGACCCGGCCGGCCACCTCCGCGAACAGGCCGTCCGCTTCCAGGACTTGCCGCATCCACAGCGTCACCACGCCGAGCGAGCGCCGGGTGAGCGCGTCGACGGCGACGACGGCCGGTTCCTCGCGGTGGCCGATGGAGACGAGCCGGCCGAAGGGGGCCAGGGCGGCGAGCGCGGCCTCGACGCGCGGGCCGCCCAGCGAGTCCAGGTAGAGGTCCACGCCGTCCGGGAGCAGCGCCGGCAGCTCCTCGGGCCCCTCGGCCGCGTGGTCCGCGCCGAGCCGGCGGACGAACTCCCGCTTGGCCGGCGACGAGGCCGTCCCCGCGACCACGGACGCCCCGAGGGCGCGGGCCAGTTGCACCGCCAGGTGGCCGACACCGCCGGCGGCGGAGGCGACCGCCACCCGTTCCCCCGCCCGCAGCCGGCCGGCCGTGACCAGGGCGGCGTACGCCGTGCAGCCCTGCTCGACCAGGGCGGCGCCCGAGGGGTCGTCGATGCCGTCGGGGAGTTCCACGGTGTACGCGTCCCGGGCGACGGCCACCTCCGCGTAGCCGCCCCCGTCGCGCAGCAGCGCGGCCACCCGCCGGCCGTCCCGCCGCCGGACGCCGACGATCTCCGCGCCGAGGACCGCCGGCAGCCGCGGCGGCTGATAGACGCCCGCCCGTACCTCCAGGTCACCGTAGTTGACGCCCGCCAGCACCACGTCGACGACGGACTCGCCCGGACCGGCGACCGGTTCCGGGAGCTCCGCCGTCTCCAGCACCTCAGGACCGCCGAACCGGCGTATCACCACCGCTCGCATGCCGCTCAGCCCCCCAGGTAGTCCTCGGGCGCGGAGCCCTCCCGGACCGTGTCGAGGGTGAAGCAGTGCAGGCCGCCGCCGAAGAGGCGGCGGTGGCGGTGGCGCACCGGCACCACGGTGAAGCGGTGCTTCTCCAGCGTCCGGATCAGCTCCGGGCAGGCGGAGTTGACGAGCACGGTGTCGGGGGCGACGGACAGCACGTTCAGGTCGATGTAGCGGCTGGTCAGGAGCAGGTCGTCATCGTCGTACACCGGGAACTGGTTGTCCTCCGGCTCCGGCGGGAAGATCATGTCCCAGGAGCGGAGCCGCTTGGGCAGCCGCTCGGCGATCTGCGGGGTGCGCACCAGCAGCAGCCCGGGGCGGAGCGCCAGCACGGTGCTGTCGATGTGGCTGTCGGACAGCGAGTCCAGCCGGTGCACCCGGAACCGCCCGTCCAGATGGCGCTCCAGCCAGTCGCAGCCGAGGGCGTGGTTGGCGGTGGAGACGTTGACGAAGACGTCCCGGCCCAGCCGCAGGCACTGCGCCCCGTCGATCATCATCTCGTGCCCGACGTCGTACGGCGACGGCCGGGGATCGGTGATCGGCTCCATCAGCTCGCCGGGGGCGGTGTGCGCCGTGACGTAGGACAGGTCGAAGGAGGCGTCGGTCATCAGCGGCCGGGGCATGACCGTCCAGCGCGCGCCGCGCCGGAAGTAGTCGGCGAACACCGGCTTGAGGAGCTGCGTCTCGAAGTAGCGGGCGCGCACCTGCGGGGCCGTCTCGATGACCTCGTCGCCGAGGACGATGCTGTTGTCGCGGACGTTGAGGGCCGGGATGACGGCGGCCCGGAAGGTCGGCGTGCGGACCTCTATGTGCTCGGCGAGCGGCGCGGGCCGGTGCACGGTGACGCCGAGGGAGGTGAGGGTCTCGACCATCCCCTCGACGTCCTCCTGGAGCTCCTCGACGTAGCGCTTCTTGATGGGGCTTTGCCGGGCCCCGGTGTCGGTTCCTTCCTGTTCCCCCGGCGCCCGGTGGCGCGGGTAGTACATGCGGCTGTACGGCATCTCGTCGTGGAAGAACAGGTCGAAGGACAGCTCCCGCTCGTGGGAGGAGTAGTTCTCGGCCGAGCCGACGACCACTTCACGCAAGGGGGACCAACTGTCGTAACTGTTCAGGGACATGCGGCGGCCTTTCGTTAGGAGCCGGGGGCGGAGGCGGGCTCGGCGGCGAACACGGGGAGGGAGCGCCGCACGGCGTGGGCGGCGGGCCGGTCGGGGGCGATCACACAGGGGACCACCGTGCCGTCCACCGGGACGCGGTCGCCGACGAGGACGACGCCCGTGCGCGTCGCGGGGTCGAAGGCGAGCCCGGACCGCTCCAGCGCGGCGAGGGCCGCGCCGAAGGAGGGGACCCGCCAGGCGCCCTGCTCCAGGAACACCCGCCGGGACCGCAGGGGTTCGCCCACCAGCCGCGCCGCGAGCACGGAGTGCAGGTGCGACGAGCCGGTGAGCCGGCCGTTGGCCTCGGTGAACAGCAGCTCCCCGGCGGGGGTGACGATCGCGTCGGCGCTGAGCGTCCCCCGGTAGCCGAGGGCGTGGTACGCCTCGCACAGCCGCCGCCCGCCCCCGACCAGCCGGTCCAGGAGGTCCGGCGGCAGGGCGGCGGGCACGGTCTCGCCGTCCAGCATCGGGTCCATCAGCATCTCGCCGTGACCCGACAGCACGACCCCCGCGTCACCGATCTCGAACTCGGCGTACACGGGGACGGATTCGGGATGGTACCGCTCGACGACCACGGGGTGCCGCCCACCGGACGACAGCCCGGACCAGTGCCGGGCCGTGTACTCCCGGGCGGCGTCCGGCCCGGGGAGGACGACGGCGCGGTGCGCCCCGAGCGGACGGACGGCCGGGTCGGTGGTGAGGACCTCGTTGCCGAGGCCGCCCGAGTGGAACGCGGCCTTGAGGACGGCGGAGTGCCCGGCGGCGAGCAGCTCTGCCGCGGCGGCGCCCGCCGCGTCCGGGGTGCCGGCCACCGTGCCGGTGGCGACGGGCGTCCCGGTGCCCGCCGCCACCGCGCGGAAGGCGGCCTTGCTGTTGACCAGGGCGCTGCCGCCCTGGGCGTGGAACGCCCAGCCCGGCAGCGCCCGTTCGGCGCCCAGCCGCCGGACGAGGTCCGTGACGCAGGTGTCGGCGTACACCGGCATCACCCGGTCGACGGTCCGGCCGGCCAGGGCGGCGCGGACGGCCGCGACCGCCGCGTCCGGCAGGGCCCCGGTGGGCGGGAGGCCGGCGGTGACGACGGTGAGCGAGGCGCGGCGGGTGCCGGTGAGGCCGGTGACGTGGTCGGCGAAGGCGTCGTCGGGCGCCTCCGGCAGCAGCAGGACGTCGCCGTCCCGGGCCCACCACAGCAGCCGCTGGGCGCCCCGGGCCGCCCGCCGCCGCTCGTCCGGGGTGCCGTCCGGGACGCCGGCCATCTCCGCGGCCCGGTTGTTGCCGATCAGGAGCGCCGTCATCCGTCCCCCCGCGGCGCGGCGGCCGGGCCGCCGGGCTCGGGGTCGCGGCAGGGCACCAGGAAGCTGCGCTCGAAGACGAGCACGACCTCGCCGGTGGACTTGGTGCCGGTGGTCCGGCAGGAGACGATGCCCTCGCCCGGGCGGCTGCGGGAGAGCCGTTTGCCGAGGATCTCGGTGCTGGCGTAGAGGGTGTCGCCGGTGAACACCGGGTTGGGCAGCCGGATGCGGTCCCAGCCCAGGTTGGCCAGGGCCTTGCCGCTGGTGCTGCGGGCCGTCATGCCGCCGACGATGCTCAGGGTGACCAGGCTGGAGACCAGCGGCCGGCCCCAGGGGGTGTCCGCGCAGAACGCGGCGTCGATGTGCAGGGGCGCGTCGTTCATCGACAACGTGCTCATGAGGACGTTGTCCATCTCGGTGATGGTCCGGCCGGGCCGGTGCTCGATCACGTCGCCGACGGTGAACTCCTCGTACAGGAAGCCCACCACTTCCCGGTAGTGCTGCGGTCCCAGCCGCTCGTAGCCGCTGGGCGGGGCGTCGTCCGCCATGGATCCGTACCGTCCGTTCTCAGTGTGCGGGGGACGTGGGGGAGAGGTCCTTGATGTGGCCGATGAACTCGTCGAGCTTCTCCCGGGACAGATCGGCGCGGATCATGATGCGCAGGCCCGCCTCGCCCTTGGGGACGATGGGGAAGAAGACCGCCGAGCAGTAGAAGCCCCGCTGGAACATGTCGGCGGAGAGCTTGACGGCCGCCTCCGGGTCGCCGACGGTGATGCGGCGCACGGGCAGGCCGTTTCCGGCGAAGGCGGTGGGGAAGGCGGCGTCGAAGTAGGCGATGTTCTCCTGGAGCTTGCGCTGGAGTTCCCCGAACTCGGGGGAGCGGTGGATGGCGGCCGAGGCGAGGGAGGCGCCGACGACCGGGAAGGAGATGTTCTGCGACCAGCCGACCGGGCCCGCGTGGCGGTGCAGGAACTCGAACTTCTCCCGGCTGCCGAGCATCGCGATGCCGCCGGCGGTGCCGAACGCCTTGCCCAGGCTGGCGGTGATGACGGTCAGCTCGTTCATCTCCAACTGCGAGCGGGCGAAACCCTCGCCGTGCTCGCCGAGGATGGAGAGCGAGTGCGAGTCGTCCAGATAGAGGAAGAGGCCGTACCGCTCCTGGAGCCGCCGCAGCCCGTCCAGGGCCGCCGCGCCGCCCATGGAGTAGGCGCCGTCGGCGACGTAGGCGACCCGCGGATACGTCCGGCAGATCTCCTCCAGCCGGTCGAGGTCGTTGTGGTCACAGGTGAGGACGAGGCTCTCGTCACCGCAGACGGGCTTCATGTACGACATGCAGAAGTGGCAGAACCGGTCGAAGACCATCACGCGCGGCTGCCCGTCGGACAGGTGGCCCGACGCGATCAGCGGCAGGATGCCGGCGGTGAGCGCGCTGCACGAGGCGCCGGGCAGGGCGTGGCAGCCGAAGAGGTCGCCGAGCTCCTCCTCCAGCCGGGCCAGCAGCCGGTGCCGGACCCGGGTGGTCGGCATCACCAGGGAGGTGGCGCCGGTCTCCCGGAGCGCCTCGATCGCGCCCTCCACCACGGCGGGGTGGTGGTTGAGGCCCAGGTACGAGCAGGAGCACATGTTGACGAACTCGTGCCCGTCCGGGGTGACGAGCCGGTTGTTCGCGTCGGGGGAGTCGGCCACCACGCCGATCAGCCCGGCCTGCGCGGCACCCAGCCAGGCCGGGTCGGCCGTGCGGATCATGGTGGCGCTGTTGCGGTAGCGGTGCGGTCCGGTGACGTCCGTGGGGTTCGGGGGGGTCTCGTTCACTGTTCCCTCTCCTGCGTGGCGGTGGTGGAGCGCGGGGCGTCGGGGTACGGGTGGGGCGCGGCGGGGGTCTGGTGCCGGTGCGGCGGGGCCGCGGGTCTCGGGGGCGGTGCTCCTTCGCCTCTCCGGGGCGGCGCGGACGGTCCCGCGCGTCCGTCGCCGGAGGTTCCCGGGAGTCCCGTGCCGAACTCCCCGGAGGTGTCGGGCAGTCCTGTGCCGAACTCCTCGGAGCGGCCGGGAGGCCCGTCGCCGAACTCCCGGGACGGTGCCGGGAGCCCGTCGCCGAACTCCTCGATCAGCCGCTGGGACGCCTCGAAGAACGGGATGCCGATCATCACGCCGTCGACCACGGTGATGTCCCGGCCGTTCTCCCGTCCGGCGGCGACGATCCGGCGGGCGCGGCCGAGCGTGTCGTCGTCCGGGGAGAACGCCTCGTTGATCAAGGGCACTTGGCGGGGGTGCACGGCGATCTTGCCGCTGAAGCCCATGTCCTTGGCGAGGGCCGCCTCGCAGCGCAGCGCGCCGTCGTCGTGCACCTCGAAGAAGGGCGCGTCCATCACCTCCACCCCGGCCGCCCGCGCGCTGTTGACCAGCACGCCGCGCGCGTAGGCCAGGGCGTCCCAGGTGATCCGGGCGCCGGTGGCGAACGCGTAGTCGGCCGAACCGAAGACCAGGGCCCGCAGCCTGCGGGAGGACGAGGCGATGCCGGGCGCGTGCTGCAGACCGCGCGGGGTCTCGACGACGGCGATGAACTCGGTGTCCGGGCACTCCGGGCCCAGCACGTGCTCCACGATCTCGACGTCGCGGCGCGACTCCACCATGGGGATCAGGACGAGCGGCGGCTTGACCGCGTACTGGCGCAGGGCCAGCAGGTCGCGCAGGCCGTCCGGCCCGCTGATGGTGTTGATGCGCACCGCGCAGCGGGTCGTGGCGGCGGTGGGCAGGGTGAAGAAGCCTTCGGCCCGTCTGCGCGCCTCCTCCTTCCGCGCCGGCGGAACGGAATCCTCCAGATCGACCATGGAGATGTCGGCCCCCGAGCGGTGGCCGGCGGCGTAGCGATGGACGGCGGTGGCGGGGGTGGACAGCAGGGACCGGCAGTACCGCGAGTACTTCATGGGATCTCCGACGAGGGCCGGCGGAAGAGAGCAGGGCGCGGTGGCGTCGTGATCCGCCCCCGCGGTTCCATGCCTACCGCACCCAGGCTGTTCGAGACCGCTCCGCGTGCCGCGAACAAGCAACTCCGAACAACGCCGAACAATCGGGATTGGTCATTCATGACCGAACTGTCATTGTCGAATTGACGGAAATCATAGTGTTGTTGGCCATTGCCTGACCGTTACCGTAAGGACCACCGCTACGTTCGGCTCGCTCGCGCCGCCGCCCCACCCCTGGCCCGGCGCCGTGCGGCACGGCTGGAAAGGCAGGGCAGTGGCACGCCGTGAACGGCCCCTGGACCCGGGCGACAGCCCCCTGCTGCGCTTCGCCGCGGACCTGCGCGCCCTGCGCGAACGGGCGGGCAGCCCCACGTACCGCCAACTCGCCCTCCGCGCCCACTCCTCGGCGGCCAGCCTCTCGGTCGCCGCGGGCGGCCGCAGGTTCCCGACCCTCGCCGTCACCAGCGCCTACGTCCGCGCCTGCGGCGGCGACGTGGGGGAGTGGGCGGACCGCTGGCACGCCGTGGCCTCCGCCCTCGCCCGCCGCCGGCCTCCGCCCTACGCCGGCCCCGCCGCGTACACGGCGGCCGACGGCGACCGCTTCTTCGGCCGGGAACGCCTGGTGGAGGAGGCGGTCGAGCGGTTACGCGGGGACCGGCTCGTCGTCGTCACCGGCGCCTCCGGAGCCGGGACCACCTCGCTCCTCCAGGCCGGCGTCGTCCACCGGCTCCTCACCGCCGGGGACCCGCCCGCCGTCGGCACGTTCGTCCCGGGGCCCGACCCCGTCGCCGAACTCGCCCGCTGCCTCGCCCGGCTCCCGGACCCCGACTCCGTCCTCGTCGTCGACCAGGTGGAACGGCTCCAGGCACAGGGGCCGGCCCCGGCCGGACGCGGCCGTTCCGCGGGCCCGCCGGACCTGCCAGGCCTCCTGGACGTGCTGCGCGCCGCGCCCTGCCGGCTGGTGCTGGGCCTGCGCACCGACCTCCACGACCGGTTCGCCGGCCACCCCCTGCTCGCCGGCGCACCGCTGACCGTGCCGCCGCCGGCCCCCGAGGACCTCACCCGCGTCGTCACCGATCCGGCCGCCGCGGCCGACTGCACGGTCGAGGACCGGCTGCTCGCCGTCCTCGTCGCCGGCGCCCACCGGCAGCCCGGCGGCCTCCCCCTGCTCTCCGCCACCCTCCTCGCCACCTGGCGGCACCGCGACGGCAACCGGCTCACCCTCGCCGGCTTCCGCGCCGCCGGCGGGTTCGAGGGCGCCGTCACCCGGGGCGCCGAGGCGGTCTGGGACGAACTCGCCGACGGCCCGCGGAACCGCGCCCGGGACATCCTGCTCCGCCTGACCGAGACCGGCGACGACGGGGCGCCGCGCGCCCTCGACCGCCGCGAACTCGGCGACGACCCCGGCACGGCCGCCGTCCTCGAACGCCTCGCCGCCGCCCGGGTGCTCACCCTCGACCACGACCGGGCCGTCCTCGCCCACGGCGCCGTCGCCCACGGCTGGCCCCGGCTCGCCGCCTGGACGACCGAGGACCCGGACGCGCTGCGCCGCCGCCGGCGGCTCACCCGGGCGGCCCGCGCCTGGGAGGAGTCCGGCCGCGACCCGGCGGCGCTCTGGCGCGGCCGCCGGCTCGCCGAGGCGGAGGCGGAGGCCGCGCCCCCCGCCCCGGGCCGCCCGGCCGCGGCGTACCCGCCCGGCGGCCCGGAGCGGGAGTTCCTCGCCGCCTGCGCGACGGCCGAACGCGCCCGGCGCGTACAGGACGCCGTCCGCGACGCCCGGCTCCGCGCCCAGCGCCGCCTGATCGCCTTCCTGGCCGGCCTCCTGATCTCGGTCTCCGCCCTGGCGGCGGCGACGGTCCCGTTCGCGGTGCGCTGAGGAGAGGCCGCGGCCGGGCGGGCGGAGCCGCCTACGGCCGTCGTCGCCGGCTGCCTCGCCGCCTATGGCCGTCGTCGTCCGCCGCCGTCCGTCCACGGACCGCCGGCCGGACGCCGTCCGCCGAACGGGCCCGCGCGTCGGCGGTGGCGGGCGTCGGCCCGTCGGCCGGCCGTCGACGGCCGGCCGGTCCCGGAGGCCGCCGGACGGTCCGTCCCGTCCGGCGCGGGCGCGCCCGGCTGCCGTCGCGCGGCCTGCCCGGCGGTCGGCGTGCCGTCGTCCGGCCTGCCTGGTGGTGGGCCTGCCCGTCGCCCGGCCGTACCGCCGCGCCGGCCGGCCCCGGCCGGGCCCCCGCTTCCGCCGGTGAGCCGTCACCGCGCGGCGGCAGAAGGCCCCGCGACCACCCGGGTGGCGTGCCTCACCTCGGGGTCTGCCGCGCGAGTGATCGGGAAAGCGTCTACGGTGCGTGATCTTCCCGAACCCCTGACGACCCTGGTCCGACGCGGCAGAGAGCCCGCGGTCGCGCAGACGGTGCGGTCCACGGCCGCCGCCGTCATCGCGTACGCCGTGGCGCTGACGCTCAGCAAGGAACCGGCGCCGCTCACCGCGCCGCTGACCGCCCTGCTCGTCGTCCAGGTGACCCTGTACTCCACCCTGACCACCGGCATCCGCCGGGTGAACTCCGTCGTCGCGGGCGTCCTGATCGCCATCGGCTTCAGCGTCCTGGTCGGCCTCACCTGGTGGAGCCTGGGACTGATCATCCTGGCGTCGCTGGTCATCGGGCGCTTCGTCCACGTAGGGGAGTTCGTCCCCGAGGTGGCGATCAGCGCCATGCTCGTCCTCGGCGTCACCCGGGTGACGGAGACCGCCTGGGACCGGGTCCTGGAGACCCTGATCGGAGCCGTCGTCGGACTCCTCTTCAACGTGCTGCTCGTACCGCCCGTCTGGGTGGAGCCGGCCGGCGACGCCATCCAGGACCTGGCGCGCCGGATAAGCGGACTCCTCCGCCACCTCGGTTCCGAGGTCGGCCGGCCCACCCCCGTCGCGGAGGCCGCCGCCCGGCTGCACGAGGCGCGCCGGCTGGACCACGACGTCGCCGAGGTGGACGTCTCGCTCCGGCAGGCCGAGGACAGCCTCCGGCTCAACCCCCGGGTCAAGGAGGGCCTGCTCTCCCGGATCGTGCTGCGCACCGGGCTGGACGCGCTGGAGATCTCCGCCGTCGTGGTCCGGGTGATGTGCCGCTCCCTGACCGACCTGGCGCGCGAGCGCACCGACGAGCCCCTCTTCCCCGAGGACGTCGCCGCCGCGCTCACCGACGTCATACACCACCTCGCCCGCGCCCTCGAGAGCTTCGCCGTGCTGATCACCAGCCAGGTGAGCGCCAACGCCGAGGAGGCCGAGTCCCGGCTGGTCGAGGACCTGGCCATCGGCCGGGAGAGCCGCGACCGGGCCGCCCACCTGCTGCTGGACAAGGTCCGCGAGCACCCCGGACAGTGGCAGCTGCACGGCTCGCTGCTCGCCGAGATCGACCGCATCCTCGACGAACTCGACGTCGAGAAGCGCACCGAGCGGCTGACGGAGGAGCTGGACCGGCACTCCCGGGCGTCCCGGGAGCGCTGGCCGCTCCTCCACCGGCTCAGGCGGCGGGTGGTCCGCAGCCGGTTCGGCAGCCGGAGCACCCGCGCCTGACGGTCCCGGGGCGCCGCGCGACACGCGGCGCCCCGGGCTCGCGTCAGCCCGCGGCCACCGGCTCGCGGTCGTGGTGGCGGGAGATGTTCCTCTCCAGCAGCGTCAGGCAGTCCGCCACCCCCACGGACGCCGGCGTGAACGCGGGCAGCCGCCCGTCGTCCCGCTTCAGCCCGGCCAGCGCCTCGTCCATCGCGGTCTGCGCCGCGAACAGGCACGGGGTGCTGTAGATGGCGACGTCCACGCCCAGCTCCGACAGCTCGGGCAGTGAGAGCCGGGGCGACTTGCCGCCCGCGATCTGGTTGAACAGCAGCGGCTTGTCGCCGATGACGTCCCGCACCTTGCGGATCCGGTCGACGCTGCGCACCCCGTCGACGAGGACCACATCGCAGTCCGTCGCCGCCAACGCCTTGGCGCGGCGCAGGATCTCGGGCTCGTCCGTGGCGTCGGTGCGCGCCACGACCACCATGTCGCGGCGCGCCCGGAGCACCATGTCGAGCTTCTCCAGGTACTCCTCCAGCGGCAGGATCAGCTTGCCGTCCACGTGCCCGCAGCGCCGCGGCCGCTTCTGGTCCTCCAGGATCACGCCGGACGCGCCGACCTGCTCCAGCGACCGCACCACATGGCAGGCCGTCTCGGGGTCGACGTAGCCGTCGTCGATGTCGACGAGCAGGTGCTGCGCGGGGAACGCCTGGCGCAGCCGCTGGACGAAGCCGACGAGGTCGGGCCAGGCGATGAAGCCGATGTCGGGCAGGCCGTAGTGGGACGCGGCGAAGCCGAAGCCGGAGACGAACATGCCGTCGTAGTGCCGGGCCGCCACGGAGGCGGAGAACATGTCGAAGACGCCGATGAGCGGGGTGGTGCCGGTGTCCGCTATCGCGGCGCGTAGCCGATTCGGGTGGTTCACGGTACCCTCCGGGGTGAGTTGGGCGACGCGCGCGCCGACCGCTGCCGCCAAGCCGAGGACCGGCCGCGCGCTGCTGACCAGGACCCGGGTGTCCGCCGTGGGGAACGGCGTGCCCCGGGTTCTGTGCTGTGTGCGGTGCTCTGCCGTGCACGTGGGCCCGGGTCCGCTGGGTGCGGAGTGGCGCCCCTCACTTCCGGTCCGGAGGTTAGTCAAGTCTTGGTCATGGGGCAATCAGGGGAGGGTAAAGTCCCGGGCGGTGCGGTGCTTTTGCGCCGAATGGCGCCCGCACCGCTCGGGACGGCCCGGTCCCCCCGCCGTGCCGGACGTCAGCCGCGGACCGGCACCTTGTGCGCCACCGCGGTGACGTGCAGCTCGCCGTTGTCCACCAGATCGTCGAGCGGGATCGCCTGGTGCGTCCGCGCGGCGGGCGGCGTCACCAGCAGGTATGTGCCCTTGCGGGCCGCCGTGCCGGAGTGCGTCCAGGCCACGTTGGCCTGCGCGGCCTCGCCGGGCTTGAGGTATATGAGCTTGTTGCCCGGGTCGTCCGCGTACCAGGTGCTGCCCCGCACCGTGCGCGAGGGCAGATCCTTGCGCTGGGAGTCCGCCAGGCCCAGGCCCGGGTACCCGCGCAGCGCGCACGTCCGCTGGGTGGTGTTCTTCAACTCCAGTGTGCCGCCCGCGTGGTTCATTCCGCCGCCCAGCCGCTCGGCGAACGAGATCCGCAGGTCGGAGGTGCCGCACGTCGGGGTACCCGGCGCGGTCTCCGGCCCGTCCTGGGCGGCGCCCGCCGTCCCGGACGCGGCGGCGAGCGCGATCCCCGCGGCGGCGGCGACACTCACGAGGCGTGTGACGGTGAGGCGTGTCACGAGCAGTCCCTTTCCTTGAGTTTTCCCCTGGGTTTCACGTGCTGTCATGCTCGCTGCGCCTACCCGTCGCATGCGCCCTCGAACGCGCCGGAGCGTAGAGAACGCGCCACCCCGGCGGCCGGAATTCCCTTTCCTTTCTTAGGATTTCCCCCGGGTTCCCTCATCGTTCCCGCCTGCTTCCCCTCCCGGAAAGACCCGGTCGCGCCCGGTCGGGCGCCAGGTGGACAGGGCGTTCCGATTCTCATGGCCCCCTCGGGGGCGGTCAATCGGCGAAATGGAGGGCGCTCGGGGGAAGTTCGGCCGGGCCGGACATCGGCCCGAAACCACCGCCCGGCCTCTTGCGCGCCCCAGCGGGCACGTTAGGCTGCCCCGCCACACGCGGTTCAGGCCGGACGAGTACTCGGGGGACTCCAGATGCTCTTGCGACGGATGATGCGACGGACGGCTCGGCGTGCTCTTCAGGGAGCGCCTCCCTCGTCCTCCCCCGAGCCGGCCGCCACCTGCCCCGCCGCCGGCCGCCCGGCGCGCGCCCGGTGGCGCGTGGCCCTGGCCCGGACGCCCTTCCGGACGGCGGCGCCGGCCTGCGCCCTGGCCTGCGCCGCGCTCCTCGTGGCCACGGCCGCCCCCGCCCCCGGAGCCACTCCCGCGCCCTCCGTGCGGGCGGGCGCCGGCCGGGCGGACGCCGAGCGGCTGGCCGGCCGGCTGGCCTCGGAGGTCACCGCCGCCGGTGCCTGGCGCCACCTGGAGGCGTTCCAGCGCGCGGCCGACGAACACGGCGGCATCCGCGCCGCCGGCACCGCGGGGTACGACGCCTCGGCGCGCTACGTCACCCGGCGGCTGACCGAGGCCGGCTACCAGGTCCGCGTCCAGCGCTTCTCCTTCCCCGACAGCGTGCCCGTGGCCCAGACCGCCCAGGTCACCGCGCCCGACCCGCGCGTCCTGCACCCGCTGCTCGCCCGGTTCTCGCCCGCCACCCCGGACGGCGGATGGCGCGGACGCCTGGCCGTCCTGCCGCGGAACGCGTACGGCTGCGACGCCGCCGACTACGCCGGGGACGTCCGAGGCCAGGCCGTCCTCGCCCGCTACGGCGGCTGCGACCTGCCCCGCAAGACCGAACTGGCCGCCGCGGCGGGCGTCGCCGCCCTGCTGGTGAACGTCGACCAGCAGCCGGCGGACATGAACATCCGCTCCACCGTCCGCCCGCCCGCCGTCGCCCGCGTCCCCACCGCCAACCTGCCGCGCGGCGAGGCCGAACGGCTCGCCGCCGACGCCGCCCGCGGCCCCGTCGACCTCTTCCTCGACCTGCGCGGCCGGGCCGTCACCACCGACTCGTACAACCTGCTCGCCGACACCCCGGAGGGCCGCCCCGACCGCACCGTGGTCCTCGGCTCGCACCTGGACAGCGCCACCGAGGGTCCCGGCCTCAACGACAACGGCAGCAGCGCGGCCATGGTCCTGGAGACCGCCCTGCGGCTCGCCCCGCACCGGGACCAGGTCCGCAACCGGGTGCGCTTCGCCTTCTGGGGCGCCGAGGAGGAGGGCATGATCGGCTCCGGGTACTACGTCGGGCAGCTCGGCGACCGGGAGCGCCGGGAGACCGCGCTCGTCCTCAACTTCGAGACCATCGCCTCGCCCAACTACGCCCGCATGGTCTACCACGGCACCGGCGCCGTACCGCCCGGCACCGACACCGTCGAGAAGGTCTTCACCGACCGCTTCGCCCGGCGGGGACTGCCCACCGTCCCGCTGGAGTTCGACGGCCGGTCCGACTTCGCGGCGTTCATGGCCGCCGGCATCCCCGCCGGGGGCGGCTCCGCCGGCTACAACCACCTCAAGACCCCCGAGTGGCAGCGGCTGTTCGGCGGCACCGCGGGCGAACTCACCGACCCCTGCTACCACCAGGCCTGCGACACGCTCTCCCACCTCGACCGGACCATCCTCGGCCAGTTCGGCGACGCGATGGCCTGGGCGACCGCCCGTTTCGCCGTCGACGTCTCCGACGTCGGCACCGCCCGCGGCCGGTGAGCCCCGAGTCCCGGGCGCTTACGATGACGGGACCGCCCAGCGTGAGGAGCCGGCCATGAGCACCGCCTTCCCCCTGACCCGGACCACCCGCCCCGTCCCCGAGGCCGAACGCGCCGCGCGGCTCGCGGCGCCGGGCTTCGGCCGGTACTTCACGGACCACATGGCCACCGCCACCTGGACGGCGGACGAGGGCTGGCACGACCGCGGCATCGGCCCGATCGCCCCGTTCACCCTGCACCCCAGCGCCGCCGTCCTGCACTACGCCCAGGAGATCTTCGAGGGGCTGAAGGCGTACCGGCACTCCGACGGCAGCGTCTGGCTGTTCCGCCCGGAGGCCAACGCCCGCCGCTTCATCCGGTCCGCCCGGCGGCTGGCCCTGCCCGAACTGCCCGAGGAGGACTTCCTCGCGAGCATCGGGGAACTGGTCCGGGCCGACGCGGCCTGGGTCCCCGTCCCCACCGGCGAGGAGAGCCTCTACCTGCGGCCCTTCATGTTCGCCTCCGAGGCGTTCCTCGGCGTACGGCCCGCCGCCGAGGCGCGCTACTCGGTGATCGCCAGCCCGGCCGGCCCGTACTTCCCCTCCGGCGTCACCGGCGTCACCCTCTGGATCAGCGGCCGCTACACCCGCGCCGCCCCGGGCGGCACCGGAGCCGCCAAGTGCGGCGGCAACTACGCCGCCGGCCTGGCCGCCCAGATCGAGGCCCGGAACCACGGCTGCGACCAGGTGCTGTACCTGGACAGCGCGGGCCGGGGCACCCTGGAGGAATCCGGCACCATGAACCTCTGCCTGATCACCTCCGACGACGAGCTCGTCACCCCGTCCCTCGGCACCATCCTGGAGGGCGTCACCCGCGACACCGTCCTCACCCTCGCCCCCGACCTCGGCCTCACTCCCGTCGAACGGACCGTCACCTTCGACGAACTCCGCACCTCCGCCGCCGACGGCCGCGTCACCGAGGTCTTCGCCGCCGGAACGGCCGCCGTCATCACCCCGGTCACCGGCTTCAGGAGCGACGCCCACGCCTTCCCCATCGCCGACGGCACCCCCGGCAAGAAGACCCTGGCCCTCCGCGAGCGCGTCCTGGACATCCAGTTCGGCCGCGCGGAGGACAAGCACGGGTGGCTGCGGCGGGTGCTCTGACCCTCAGCGTGCCCCTGCCGCGACCGGCTCGCCGGCCGACGGGAACCGGCCCACGAACCGCGCCCCCGGGTCCGCGTCGGCCAGCCACAGGGCCCCGCCGTGCAGCAGCGCGATCTCGCGGGAGATGGCCAGCCCGAGCCCGGCACCGCCGGACGACCTGGCACGCCCGTCCTCCAGCCGGCTACAGGGACCGGCCCCGGCCGCCGGCCCGGGTCCGCACCAGCTTCGTCCTCTACGAGCGGGGGCGGCTCCGGCCCGGGCGGGCGCGGCTCGCGGAGCTGGTCGGGGGCCGTGACGTCACCGTCCGGGTGACGAGGGCCCGGGGAGCGCTGGGGCGGGCGACGGTGATCACGCTGCGGAGCCGTCGCCGTGTCACCGGCTCGTCAGGTCACCGGTCGCGGAAGGTCTGGACCCCCTCGCGGCAGCCGCGGGTCCAGGCCTCCGGGTGGGCGGTGCCGGCCTCGTGGGCGCGGTTCTCGCAGCCGCCCCAGACGACCTCGCGGACGGCCGAGCCCTTGCCGCCGGCCTCGAGGACGTCCTGGCCGGTGGCGAAGCCGTCGTCGTAGGCGGATTCGGAGGTCTCCTCCTCGTCGTCGCCCTGGTCGTCCTCGTCGTCCTCCGCGTTCTCGCCGTCCGGGTCCGCCGCCTCGTCGTCCCCGGCTTCCGCGGCGGCGCCGTCGGCATCGTCGTCCTCGTCGTAGGCGCCGTCCTCGTCACGTGCCTCGTCATCGCCGGGGGCCGCGTCGCTCGCCGTGCCCGGGCGGCGGTGGTCGTCGCGGGGGCCGGGGTCGGTGCCGCAGGACGTCAGGAGGACGGAGCAGGCGGCCGCCGACACGAGGAGAACGGGCAGGGCCCGGCGGGGGCGCCGGGCGGGAGGGGCCGGGGGGTGGGCGTCGGGAACCGTCTGCTGTGCCATACGACCGTACGGTACGGGGTCCGGGGCCCCCGGCGCTCAGGCGCCCGTGGCCGGCGTCAGGACGAGGCGGACCTCCAGCTCGTGCTCGCCCGGCACGGTGCCGTGCTCCTCCACCCCGAAGGCCCCGGCCAGCTCGTCGTGCACCTGGCGCACCGGCTGCGCGGCGCCGAACAGGTCGACGGTGACGGGGGCGTCGAGCGGTACGGGACCGGGGCCGGTGCGCGGGCGGCGGGTCCGGGTGTCGACCACCGTGCACCAGACGACGGGCTTGCCCGGCGCCGTCCCCCGGCCCTCGCTCCGCTCGGCGACGACGGTGCCGGGGGAGGTGGGGAAGACGGCGTCCAGGGCGGCGATGACCGCGTCGGCGGTCTCCCGGCCGCAGCCGGTCAGATGGACGCTGACGTGATCCGCGCTGTCCGGGTTGGTCACCGGGGGCTCCTTTGCGTCGTGCCGTCGTCGGCCGCTGCCGCCGCGCCGTCCCCCGGCTCGACCGTACGGGCCGGCCGGGCGGGCGGCACCTGGGGCGGGTCCGTCCGTGGCGGACCACCCGGGGTGTCCGGCCGCGTACCCGCTGAGCAGGGGCGCATGCCCCGGGTGGCCCAGTGCGACCCCGTTCGGCTCTGCCGGGTGGGGCCCTGATCCCCGATCCTGGACGAAGGGGATGACCAGGAGGATTGGGTCGACTGGGACAACGGGGGCGGTGCCACCGCGCCGCCCCGCGAGGGAGAACGGTCCGTGATCACACGCATTCGCCTGCCGCACCGGCACCTGGCGCCGCCGGGGCGCCCCGGGCCCCCGCCCGAGCCGCCCCGGCGCCCCCCGCCGCAGCCCAAGCCCGGCTGGGGCCGCTGGGTGCTGGCCCTCGTGCTGGTGCTGTTCGTGATCGTCATCCTGCTCGCCCGCGGCCTGCCCGGCGGCGAGACGCACGAGCAGTCGTACAGCGACTTCGTCGCCAAGGTGGACGCCGGGCAGGTGCGCAGCGTCGACATCGGCGACAAGGGCACCGTGACCGGCCGGCTCAAGGACGGCACCGAGTTCACCACCCAGCTGCCGACCGCCCTCGGCGCCGGACAGCTCGAACAGCGGCTCCAGGCGCAGCACGTGGAGATCACCGCCTCCCGCAGCGGCCAGGGCAGCCCCTGGCTCTCCGTCCTGCTGGCCTTCCTGCCCCTGCTGTTCCTGGGCGCCTTCTTCCTCTGGGGCGCCCGCCGCGCCGCCGGCTCGCTGTCCGGCGGCATCAGCGCCATCGGCCGCTCCCGCGCGAAGATCATCGAGGCCGAGCGGCCCACCACCGGCTTCGCCGACGTCGCCGGCTACGAAGGCGTCAAACAGGAGATCGGCGAGGTCGTCGACTTCCTGCGCAGCCCCGAGCGGTACGCCCGGGCCGGGGCCAAGGGACCCCGCGGCGTGATCATGGTCGGGCCGCCCGGCACCGGCAAGACCCTCCTCGCCCGGGCCGTCGCCGGCGAGGCCGACGTGCCGTTCCTGTCCGTGACCGGCTCCGCGTTCGTCGAGATGTTCGTCGGCGTCGGCGCGTCCCGGGTCCGCGACCTCTTCGAAGAGGCCCGCAAACGGGCGCCCTCGATCATCTTCATCGACGAGATCGACGCCGTCGGCGGCCGGCGCGGCGGAGGCACCCGGCTCGGCGGCAACGACGAGCGCGAGCAGACCCTCAACCAGCTCCTCGCCGAGATGGACGGCTTCGACCAGAGCAGCGGCATCGTCGTCGTCGCCGCGACCAACCGGCCCGACGCCCTCGACCCCGCCCTGCTGCGCCCCGGCCGCTTCGACCGGCAGGTCACCGTGCCGCTGCCCAACCAGGCCGAACGGGCGGCCATCCTCGCCGTGCACGCGCGCGGCAAGACCCTCGACCCCGGGGTCGACCTCGCCACCGTCGCCCGCGCCACCCCCGGCTTCTCCGGCGCCGACCTCGCCAACCTCGTCAACGAGGCCGCCATCAACGCCGTCCGCGCCGACCGCGCCGTCCTCACCGCGCACGACCTCGACACCGCCCGCGACCGGGTGCTCCTCGGCCGCCGCGAGACCTCCAACGCCCTGCTGCCGGAGGAACGCCGCTCGGTGGCCGTCCACGAGTCGGGCCACGCCCTCGTCGCCGCCCTGTGCGAGCACGCCGACCCCGTCGCCAAGGTCACTATCCTGCCCGCCGGGGTGTCCCTCGGCGTCACCGAGCAACTCCCCGAGGCGGAACGGCACCTGTACAGCGAGGGCTACCTCACCGACCTGCTCGCCGTCCGGCTCGGCGGCCGGGCCGCCGAACTGGTCGTCTTCGGCGAGGGCTCGACCGGCGCCGCCAACGACCTGGCGGGCGCCACCCTCATCGCCACCCGGATGGTCCGGGAGTTCGGCCTGTCGAGCGTGCTGGGACCCGTCGGGTACGCCGCGCCCGGACAGCAACTGCTCGGCGAGACGGCCGAGGAACTGCAACGGCGGCCCTACTCGGAGCAGACCCAGCGGATCGTCGACCAGGAAGTGGCCCGGCTGCTGGGGCAGGCCGAGGAACGCGCGCTGGGCCTGCTCCGCGAACACCGAACCGCCCTCGACCGGCTGGCGGACCTGCTGGTCGCCAAGGAGACGGTGGACGGCGCGGTGGTCCTGGACGTGCTGCGGCGGGAGGGCGTGTGACCGGCGTGGGCGGGGGGCGGCCCGCCGTTCAGAGCTCCCAGCCGTACATCGGCGACCGCCGTGGCTCCGGCCCCGCCCCGCGCGTCGCCACGTCCCGCTCCGCCGTGCCGATCAGCCGGTCCCCGAGCTCGCGCAGGGCGCGGCCCGCGGCGAACTCGTCACCGATCACCGGGACGTCCTGGTCGCCCGGCGCGCACCGGGCGACGCCCTGCCCCGTGACGGTGGTGGCGCCGGTGTCGAGGACCGCGCGGGCCTTCGTGGTGCCGCCGTCCTCGGTGAGGTCCAGCCGGATCCTCCACTCGGTCGTGTGCTCCATGGCTCACTCCTCGCTCGGGTGTCCCCGCCTCCATTCTGCCGCCGCCGGCGTCCGGGCGACCGTCCACGACCGGTCCGGGTGCGGAGTGTGGCGATTCCCGTACGCAGCGCAGTTGCCCGTTGTGCGGAGCGGACCGTTCCGTGGCGGGCCGTGACCCTTCCCTGAGGCGCGTCGTTCAGGTGGAACGCCGTGGACCCGGGGCGTCAACTGCGCAGAGTGGACAAGCCCGTTGTGCGTGTGATGTCGCGTTGCCGTGGTGAACGGCGGTGGCCGGGCGGTAGACCAGTGTCGTCACCCCGGACAACGGCCGTCGCCAGGAGGTTCCGTGAGCCCACGACGCACGCTGCTGCGCGGCACCCTGGCCGCGGTCCTCTGCGCCGCCGTCCTGCCCGCCTGGGGCACCCCCGGCCGCGACCGGCGGAGCCCCGCGCCCGGGGCGGAGGCCGCCACCGCCGCCTACATGGAAGCCGTCCGCACCGACCGGCGCGCCCTCCGCGCCTTCCTCCACGCCCTGCCCAAAGGCGCCGACCTGCACAACCACCTCGGCGGCGCCGCCAGCACCGAGCTGCTCGTCGACCTCGCCGCGCGGGACGGGCTGTGCATCGAGAAGGAACGGCTGCGCGCCGTGCCGCCGCCCTGCCCGGCCGGCGGCAGACCGGCCGCCGACGTCCACGCCGACCGGGCCTTCCACCGGCACCTCGTCCGCGCCTGGTCCATGCAGGACTTCCGTCCCGGCCGCGAGTCCGGGCACGACCACTTCTTCGCCACCTTCGAGAAGTTCGAGCCGGTGGAGATCGGGCACATGGGCCGGCTGCTGAGCGAGGTCGCCGACCGGGCCGCCGCACAGCACCAGTTCTACCTGGAGACCATGGTCACCCACGCCACCGCCGGGGTGGCCGCGCTCGCCGCGCGGGTCGGCTTCGACCCGGACCTCCGCCGGCTGCGCGGCCGGCTGCTCGCCGGGGACGGGCTCGGCCGGCTGGTCGTCCGGGCCCGGGCCGCCATGGACCGGGCCGCCGCCGAATTCCGCGCCGCCTCCCGCTGCGGGACGCGGCGGCCCCGCCCCGGGTGCGGGCTGGAGATCCGCTTCATCACCCAGGTCGACCGTTCCGCCGCCCCCGAGCAGGTCTTCACCGAGCTGCTCCTCGGCTTCGAACTCGCCCGGTCCGACCGGCGGTTCGTCTCCGTCAACCTGGTCTCGCCCGAGGACGGCGCCGTCGCCCTGCGGGACTACGGGCTGCACATGCGCATACTGCACCGGCTGCACGCCTGGTACCCGCGCGTTCCCGTCACCCTGCACGCCGGCGAGCTGGCGCCCGGGCTGGTCGGGCCGGAGGCCCTGCGGTCGCACATTCGCCAGGCTGTGCTGACCGGGCACGCCCGGCGGATCGGGCACGGGGTGGACATCGGGTGGGAGGACGCCTCCCGCGAGTTGCTGGCGGTGATGGCGGAGCGGCGGGTCCTGGTGGAGATCCCGCTGGTCAGCAACGCCCAGATCCTGGGGGTGGCGGGGCGTCGGCACCCTTTCGCGCTCTACCGGGAGCACGGGGTGCCCGTCGCGCTCGCGACGGATGACGCGGGGGTGGAGCGGAGCGACATCACGACCGAGTACGAGCGGGCGGTCACCGCCCACCGGCTTGGCTACCGGGCGCTCAAGGATCTCGCCCGGACGTCGTTGGAGTACGGGTTCCTGCCCGGGCGGAGCCTGTGGCGGGATCGGGGCGGCTTCGTCCCCGCGGCGCCCTGTGCCCATGACCGGGCCGGGGCGGGGCGGCCTCGGCCGGCCTGTGCGGCGCTTCTGGGGGGCAGTCCCAAGGCGGCGGTGGAGTGGAAGCAGGAGGCGGCCTTCGGCCGCTTCGAGGAGCGGTTCGGGGGGCGGGCCCGGGGCGTGCCCGCGGCTCCGCCGGTGGGGTGAGGGTGCCCCGGCCCCGCCCTTTCCCCGTTTCCCGGGAAGGCCCCGGACCCCCTGCGTCGCACGGCTTCGCCGCGAGGTCCTCAAACGCCGGACGGGCTGGACCGGCCGGACGGGCCGAATGGCTCCCGCCAGTCCGCAGTCAGTCTTCCGCCCTCCCCGACGGCCACCGCCGTGCCCAGGTCCGCCGACGCGCGGGAGAAGCGGTGCCGGATCCAGGCGCGGGCGTGTTCCGAGGCGAGTTCCGTGTGGCCGTAGCCGAGTTGGAGGGGAACGGCCTCCAGGCGGGTCGGGGCGGTGCCGTCGAAGGTGACGAGGAACAGGAGGCCGAGGTCGTTGCGGAGGACGGGGTCCACGGCGTAGTCGTCGACGAAGTCGCCCATGTCGTACAGGGTCCGCCGGCCGGCGCCGTGGAAGACGTGGGCCGAGTGGCCGGCGACGAGTGCGGCGCCCGCCGTGTGCAGCCGGGTGGCGGCCTCGCGGACGTAGCCGGGAGGGGCGGAGGTCATGTTGGGGCCCCAGTGCGGGGTGACGAGCACCGCGTCGGCGGCCCCGGCCGCGACCGCGACCGCGTCGTGGAGCCAGTCCGGCAGGCCGTGATGGAGGTCGGCCCAGGCCACGCCGGGGCGGTCCGCGGCGGCGGCGAAGTCCTCGGGGTGATCGGTGGCGCCGAGTACCGCGAGCCGCAGGCCGCGCGCCTCCAGCAGGGCGGCCGTCCGGGCTCCGGCCGCGTCGGCACCGGCACCGACCACCGCGATCCCGGCCTCGCCGAGCAGGTCCAGCGTGTCCGCGAGCGCGTCGGCGCCGTAGTCGAGGGCGTGGTTGTTGGCCAGGTTCACGCAGTCCACGCCGAGGCGGGCGAGGATCCGCGCGGCCACCGGCGGCGCCCGGAAGAAGAAGGGCTTGCCGGGGGCCGGCCACGGCTCGCCGCGCGCGGACACGCAGCACTCCAGGTTGAGGACGAAGAGATCGGCCTCGGCCAGGGCCTCCCGCACTCCGGGGGAGACCAGGGTGTCCGGCGCGGGCGCCGCCGCCAGCCGCTCAGCGGCGCCGCGTCCCAGCATGGTGTCCCCGGCCAGGGCCACGGTCACGGTCACCGGCGCTTACCTCCCGCCTGCCGCTCCCTTCAGTCTCGGCCGTGGCCCGGCGGCCGCGCAAGCGGCGGGGATCAGCGGCGGAGCACCTTGCGGGCCAGCGCGTTTCCCAGCAGCTGCGCGATCTGCACGAGAACGATCAGCACCGCCACCGCCACGACCATCACCGAGGTGTCGAACCGCAGATAGCCGTAGGACATGGCCAGATTGCCCACCCCGCCGCCGCCCACCGTCCCGGCCACCGCCGAGAAGTCGATCAGCGCGACGAGCATGAACGTGAAGCCGAGGACGAGCGGCCCGAGGGCCTCGGGCACCAGCACGGTGAGCAGGATCCGCAGCGGGCCGGCGCCCATCGACCGGGCGGCCTCGATCACCCCGGACTCGACGGACAGCAGGTTCGTCTCGACGATCCGGGCGACGCCGAAGGTGGCCACGACGACCATCGGGAAGACCGCCGCGTCCGTTCCGATCATCGTGCCCACCACCTCGCGCGTCACGGGGGAGAGCGCGACGATGGCGATGACGAACGGCACCGGCCGGACGACGTTCACCAGCGTGTTGAGCACGGCGAAGACCAGCCGGTTCGGCAGCACCCCGCCCTTGCGCGTGGCGTAGAGGGCGAGGCCGACGGCCATGCCGAGCACCGCCGACAGCGCCAGGGTGACCAGCACCATGTAGACCGTCTCGCCGGTCGCGTCGACCACCTTGGGCCAGAAAACGCTCCAGTCAGCGTGCACCGGCGCCCACCTCCGTCGTGGTCCGGACGGCGTCCAGCGCCGCCACGAACGCGTCCACGTCCCCTTCCTCGCCCCGCAGTTCGAGCGTCACGCTGCCGAGCGCGGCGTCGCGCACCTCGCCGACGCCCGCGTGGGCGATCGTGAAGTCCACCCGGTGCTCGCGCAGCAGCCGCGAAAGGTGCGCCGCGCCCGGCGCGTCCCGCGTCACCGGGACGGTGACCAGCCGCCCGGCGTGCCGGCCGCGCAGCCGTTCCAGCGCCTCGCCCTCGGGCGGGTCCCCGAGCGCGGAGCGGACGAACACCTTGGTGACCGGGTGCCGCGGCCGGGCGAACACCTCGTACACCTCGCCGCTCTCCACCACCCGGCCCTCCGACATCACGGCCACCTGGTCGCACAGGAAGCGGACCACGTCCATCTCATGCGTGATGAGGACGATGGTGATGCCCAGCTCGGCGTTGACGCGCCGCAGCAGTTCCAGCACCTCCCGGGTGGTCTGCGGGTCCAGGGCCGAGGTCGCCTCGTCGCACAGCAGCACCTTCGGCGACGTGGCCAGGGCCCGGGCGACGCCGACGCGCTGCCGCTGGCCGCCCGACAGCTGCTCCGGCCAGTGCCGGGCGCGGTCCTCCAGGCCGACGAAGCGCAGCACCTCCAGGGCCCGCCGTCGGGCCTCGGCACGCGGGGTGCCGGCCAGCCGCAGCGGATAGGCGACGTTGCCGAGGACCGTGCGCGAACGGAACAGGTTGACGTGCTGGAAGACCATCCCGATGGAGCGCCGGACGGCCCGCCGCCCCCGCTCGTCGAGGGCCGTGAGGTCCCGGCCACCGACCAGCACGCGCCCCGCGGTGGGGACTTCGAGATGGTTGACGAGCCGCAGCAGGGTGCTCTTCCCGGCGCCGCTGTGCCCGACGACGCCCAGGACGGCGCCCTCGGCGACCGTCAGGGACACCCCGTCGACCGCGGTGAACTCCGTGCCGTGCTTGCCGGGGTAGGTCTTGCGGACGTCCCGCAGTTCGATCACGGCCGTCAGCTCCCCTGCTTGGTGAGGCGGTCGAGCTCCTTCTCCAGCGCGGCGGGCGGGATGTCCACCACGTAGCGCGCGCCCTTGCCGGACTTCCGCACGGCCGCCTGGACCTTGGCCGACCGGTAGAGCCGGACGACCTTGCGCAGTGTCGCGTCGTCCTTGTCCTTCGCCCGCGCCGCGATGACGTTGACGTACGGGCGGGTGGCGGCGCTCTCCGGGTCGTCCCGGAAGACGGCCTGCCCGACGCGGTAGCCGGCCTGCTCGGCGACGCCCGCGTTGATGACGGAGGCCGCGGTGTCCTTGAGCGCGCGCGGCGTCTGCTGGGCGTCGACCGGGGTGAGCTTGAGGTGCCTGGGGTTGTCGGTGACGTCGTCCGGCGTGCCGTAGATGCCGGCCTTCTCCTTGAGCCCGATCAGCTTGGCCTCGCGGAGCACGAGCAGCGCCCTGCCCTGGTTGGACGGGTCGTTGGGGATCGCGATCCGGGCGCCGTCGGGGATGTCGTCCACCGACTTGTGCTTGAGCGAGTACAGGCCCATGGGGGCGACGGAGGTGGAGGCGAGCGGCACGATGTCGGTGCCGTTCTGCTGGTTGAACTTGCCGAGGAACGCCAGGTGCTGGAAGGCGTTGAGCTCGATGTCACCGTCCGCCAGGGCCCGGTTGGGCAGTTGGTAGTCGTCGAAGTTGACGATCGTGACGTCGATGCCCTCCTTCTTGGCCTCCTCGGCGAGCACGTCCCACTCCGGGTCGGACCCGTTCACCCCGATCCGCACCTGTCCGTCGGCGGCCGAGCCGGACATCCCGCAGGCCGACAGCAGGGCGGCGAGGGCGGCTGCGGCGGACGTCGCCGCGGCGCGGCGGAGTACGTGTTTCATGAGGGCTCATTCCGGGTGGTGCCGACACAGGGCCGGTGCGGAAGACGATCACCGGCGGTTGCTGGAGATCGTAGGAGCGAAACCTGGAATGGCCTGGCGATGAAAGGAAGGGTTCACTTCCTTGAAATGAAACAAAGGATGTCAGGGAGGGTGGCCCTCAGGAGGCCGTGCGCTCGACCGCCTCCTTGACGACCGCCGGCAGCTCGCCCGTACGGGCCAGGGCCGCGCGCTGGAGGTCCGCGCCGCCGCCCCGGGCGAACAGCCGTGCCACCGACTCCTCCACCAGGGCCAGGTCGCCGGCGTCCGAGAGCGCGTCGCGGACGTGGTCCACCAGCGCCCGCACCACCGTCTCCGCCGGGGCCGGGGTCCACTCCAGCGGGTGCACCAGCCCGTCCGTGACGCCGGACTTCGCCGCCCGCCACGACGCCAGCCGCAGCAGACCCACGGACACCGGCTCCGGCGGCCGGCCGGCCCGCCAGTCGCGGGCCGCCGTGTCCACCAGCCCCCGGGCCAGCGCCGCCACCAGCACCGTGTCGTCCGGGTCCAGGCAGACGTCGGACACCCGGATCTCCACGGTGGGGTAGTTCCGCGACAGCCGCGCGTCGAAATAGATCATGCCCTTGTCGAGCAGCGTCCGCGTGTCGAGCAACTGCCGTACGTGGGCGTGGTACCGCTCCGGACCGCCGAACACCTCCACCGGTCCGGCCGACGGCCAGCGGCCCCACACCTGGCTCCGGTAGCTGCTGTAACCACTGTCGTGGCCCTGCCAGAAGGGGGAGTTGGCGCTCACCGCGAGCAGAGGGGCCAGCCAGGGGCGGATCCGGTCCAGGACCGCCACCCCCTCCTCGTCCGACGCGACGCTCACATGCACATGGCACCCGCAGGTGAGCTGCTCCTGGGCCGTGAGCCCGAACTCCTCGGCCACCTGCCGGTAGCGCCGGCCCGCGCTCAGCGACGGGGCCACCGGCAGCGGCGAGGTGGCCAGGGCCGCCACCGCGGCGCCGACGGCCCCCGCCCGCTCGATCGCCGTGGCGCGCCGCCGCCGAACCTCCGCCGCCAGATCCGTCATGTCCGCCGTCGGCCGGGTGGCCGTCTCCAGCTGCTCCCGCTGGAGCTCCTTCTCCAGCTCCGGATCGTCCCCCCGGGCCAGGTCTTCCAGTGCCAGCACCGTCCCGGCCACGGCCCGCGGTTCCCCGCTGTCCGGATCCACCAGGAGGAGCTCCTCTTCCACTCCGACGCTTCGCATGCCGCCATCCGCCCCTTCCCAGGGTTCCGCTTGCAGTTCGCAGCCCGTATACCCAGGTCGGGCTGGGTTGCGCCGACGAAACGCAACCGCTCTCAGCCGGGCGGATCCGGCGCGCGGCGGACCCGCACGACGTCGTGGGCGTGACCGATGACATACGTGCCGTCCGGCCGGGCGAAGTGCTCCTCCACGTAGGCGGCGAGACCGGCCCGGGAGGGAAGCGGGTCCAGGTCCTTCAGACCGGGCACATTGATCATGAACTCGGCGGTGTCCAGGGCCTCGCCCGGATCGGCCGTCCGGTACGCGTTGTCCACCGTCTCCACGGACCAGTCGGCGACCCGCCCCGCCTGCCGCTCCACCAGCCGCCGGGTGGCGGTCCGCACGTCGAACCGGGCCCCGGTGAAGTGCCGGACCATGCGCATGCACGCGTTGTCCGGATTCTGCAGCAGGACGAGGAGGGTGCCGCCGGGCGCGGTCCAGTCGAAGACCCGGTCGAGGGCGCCGGCCCACTCCTCCCCGGGCAGGTAGTACAGCACGTGCGAGAGGAGGACCAGATCCGCCCGGACCCCGGGCTCGGCACGGTCGACGGGCTCCGCCACCACGGTGGCACCGGGGCACGCGCGGCGCAGCGCCTCCCGCATCGCCGCGCTGGGCTCGACGGCGACCGTCCGCCCGAAGTACGGCGCCAGGCGGGCGGTGGTCCGCCCCTCGCCCGCGCCGACGTCCAGGAACACCCGGCGCCGCCCGAGCCCCTCGACGAGGCCGACCAGGCGCGCCTCGATGTCCTCCTTCTCGTCCGTCCCGGCCAGGAAGAGCTCGAACGCCCGCCGGTAGGCGGCGCTTTCGACCTCCAGTACGCGCACCAGGCCGGACCCGGCGAACGGCACGGGCATCCGGCACCACCCCTTTCCCTGTCCCGTCCCCCTCGGCCATGGCACCGCGTTCCACGGCCCGCGCCGCGCAGGCACGTTCCTGCCCGCGTGTCGCGCGCGGTACGCGCGTACGGAACCCGTCCGGCGCCCCTCAGTCCGCCGCGGGGTCCGGATTGGACGCCACCAGCGCGGCCACCGCCTCCGGCGCGTGGCCCGCCGCCCGCAGGGGCGCGCGGACGTCCCGGTCGAGATCGTCCGGCACCCGGCCGGCGAGGGCCGAGCAGGGACCGGTGAGCTCCACCTCGCCGAGCGCCGCCGGCAGCAGGACCGTCCGGGCCCGTCCCACAGTCAGCGTGCCGCCGGCGTAGCTCAGTTCCGCCGGGCCGTCGAGGACGGTGACGACGAGGGCGCCGGTGAAGGAGTGCCGCAGCGTCTCCCCTGCGGGGACCGTCCAGCGTTCGAGCGCGAAGTACGGTCCCGCAGTCAGCAGCGTCCGCGTCCCGCCGGGAGCGGGCAGCGCCAGGCCGGGCAGGCACCGGGGCCGCGGCGCGGGGTCCCATTGCTCCAGCAGCCGCCCGACGTTGGCGTGCCACTCGTCGTCCGAGAGCGGCGAGCCGTCCTCCATCCGGTGCCGCATGGCGTGCTGCTGGACGTCCGAGGTCTGCTCGATCTCGTAGACGAGCGTGTCCGGCCCGAAGCTGTGCACGGTGCCGCCCGGCACGTAGACCGTCTCCCCGGCGCGGACGGGGATCCGGCGCAGCACCGCGTCGAAGTCCTGCCGCAGCAGTGCCCGGCGCAGGGCGTCCCGGCCGACGCCCTCCCGCACTCCGGCGTACGCGGTGGCGCCCGGGGCGGCGTGCAGGATGTGCCACGCCTCGGTCTTGCCGTGCGGCTGGTTCTCCAGCCGCCGGGCGGTGCGGTCGTCGGCGTGCAGGTGGACGGGGAGCGCGCCGTGGGCGTCGATGAACTTCGTGAGGAGCGGGAAGTGCGGGCCGCGCCGGCCCGGCCCGGCGAGCTCGTCCGGGTGCCCGAGGAACAGCTCGCGCAGCGTCCGCCCGGCCAGCAGCCCGTCGGTCACCCGGGCGATGTCCCCGTCCACGTCGCTGACCTCCCAGGTCTCCGCGACCCGGCCCGCCGGCAGCCCGGTGCGGCCCAGCCGGTCCGCGATGGCCCGGCCGCCGAAGACGTGCTGCCGTACGGGCGTCGTCAGCTCCAGCGGGTACCAGGGGACGCCGGGCGCCGCGCTCACAGGATGGGCTTCCCGCCGGTCACCGCGACGCGGGCGCCGGAGATGTAGCTGCCCTCGTCGGAGGCGAGCAGGACGTAGACGGGCGCCACCTCGGCGGGCTGGCCGGGACGGCCCAGCGGGGTCTGCTCGCCGAAGTGCTCCACCTGCTCGGGCGGCATGGTGGAGGGGATCAGCGGCGTCCAGATGGGGCCCGGGGCCACGCTGTTGACGCGGATGCCGCGCTCGCCGACGAGCTGGGCGAGGGCGGCGCAGAAGTTGGCGACGCCCGCCTTGGTGACGTCGTACGGCAGCAGCGTCGGCACGGGCATGTCGGAGTTCACCGAGCTGCTGCCGATGATCGAGGCCCCGGCGCCCATGTGCGGCAGCGCGGCCTTGCAGAGGTGGAACATGGCGCTGAGGTTGGTGGCGAGGGTGCGGTCCCACTCCTCGTCCGTGACCTCCTCCAGCGTCCCGTGGGTCATCTGGAACGCGGCGTTGGAGACCAGCACGTCGATCCGGCCGAACTCCTCGACGGCCTTGGCGATCACCGCCCGGCAGTGCTCCGGCCGGGCGAGGTCGCCGGGAACGAGCACGGCCCGCCGCCCGGCCCGCTCCACCCAGCGGGCGGTGTCCCGGGCGTCCTCCTCCTCGTCCAGGTAGGAGATCAGGACGTCGGCGCCCTCCCGGGCGTAGGCGATGGCCACGGCCTTGCCGATGCCGCTGTCCCCGCCGGTGACCACCGCCACCTTGCCCTTCAGCCGCCCCGACCCCTGGTAGCTCTCCTCGCCGTGGTCGGCCCGGGGCCGCAGTTCCTTCTCGACGCCCGGGACCTCCTGCTGCTGTGCCGGCCGGGTCATGGTGCCTCCTCGCTCCGCGCTCGGCCCTCGGGGAGGGCGCGCGGGGATGTCTGGGGATCCTCCGTGGGGGATCTTCCCTGGGGGTCTTCTCGGTACCGGCTCCGCGTACCCGGCCGGACGGGCCGGATGCGCACCGCGGGGCGGCACCCCGCCGACGGTCGGCACCGGCGCCCAGCCTCGCCGGTCCGCCGCCGCGGCGGGGAGAGGCGGGCCGCCCGTGCCGGGCGGTGTGGCCGGATGGCGCACGGCGCGCGGCCGCGCGGGAGAGCGCCGGTGACGGCGGCCTCGCGAGGAAGCGTGTGGGGACCCCCGGCGGCGGGGGCGCCACGCGGGCGTGCGCGGACCCGGGTGGGAGCGGAGAAGCCGTACCGCCGCACTCGGGAGCCGCGCGCGGGAGGGCGCGGACCGGCGCTCGTGAGGTTCACCGTCCCGCTGGGCGCGGGGATCTCACGCGGGCGTGCGCGGACCCGGGTACGCCCGTGTGCGGACCCGGGTACGGCCGTGGGCGCTCCCGGGTCCGCGCGCGTGAGGGACCGGCGGCGGCGCCCTCGGGCGTCAACGGCCCCCCGGCCGGGCAGACCGCCTCGACGGGACCGCTGCCCCGTGCGGGCGAACGAGTGATTCGCCCCCTCCGTGGGCAGGCGGTGCCGCGACCAGGGAAAGGGGAAACACCGTGACCGCTCTCGGCCTGCCCGCCACCGTCCGCGCCTGCCTGTTCGACCTGGACGGCGTCCTCACCCGGACGGCGACCGTCCACGCCGCGGCCTGGAAGGAGATGTTCGACGCCTTCCTCGCCCAGCGCGACGGGCCGGACTTCCGCCCGTTCGACCCGGTGGCCGACTACGACGCGTACGTCGACGGCATGCCCAGGGCCGACGGCGTCCGGACCTTCCTGGCCTCGCGCGACATCACCCTCCCCGAAGGGGACGACGACGATCCGCCGGACCGGGAGACCGTGCACGGCCTCGGCAACCGCAAGAACGCCCTGGTCCTGGCGAAGATCAAGAAGGAGGGCGTCCAGCCCTACCCCGGCTCGGTGCGGTACGTCGAGGCCGTCCGGGCGGCCGGGCTGCGCCGGGCCGTCGTCTCGTCCAGCGCCAACTGCCGCGACGTCCTCGTCGCGGCGGGCATCGAGGACCTGTTCGAGGTACGGATCGACGGCCTGGTCGCCACCGAACGGCACCTGCCGGGCAAACCGCACCCCGACACGTTCCTCGCCGCCGCCGAGGCGCTCGGTGTGACGCCGGCCGAGGCCGCGGTCTTCGAGGACGCCCTGGCCGGCATGGAGGCCGGGCGCTCCGGGAAGTTCGGCCACGTCGTGGGCGTCAACCGGGCGGACCAGGCCGACGCGCTGCGCCAACACGGTGCGGACGTCGTCGTGGACGACCTTTCGGACCTTCTTTCGGATCATCTGGGGGAGACAGCGTGATTACTCATCCGGCCTACCTCGTCGAGCCCTGGTGCCTCCGCGAGACCGAGCTCAACCTGGGGGTGCTGTCCCAGAGCGAGTCGGTCTTCGCGCTGTCCAACGGCCACATCGGCTGGCGCGGCAACCTGGACGAGGGCGAGCCGCACGGGCTGCCGGGCAGCTACCTCAACGGCGTCTTCGAGTTCCGCCCGCTGCCCTACGCCGAGGCCGGCTACGGCTACCCGGAATCCGGCCAGACGGTCATCAACGTCACCAACGGCAAGGTGATCCGGCTGCTCGTCGACGACGAGCCGTTCGACCTCCGCTACGGCCGGCTGCACCGGCACGAACGGGTGCTGGACTTCCGCACCGGCCTGCTGCACCGCACCGCCGAGTGGACGTCGCCCAGCGGCCGGAGCGTCCGCGTCCGCTCCACCCGGCTGGTCTCCTTCGCCCAGCGCGCGGTGGCGGCGGTGGCGTTCGAGGTGGAACCCCTCGACGGCGACGTGCGGATCGTCGTCCAGTCGGAGCTGGTGGCCAACGAGGAGATGCCCGACCTGGGCGGCGACCCGCGGACGGCGTCCCAGCTCAAGGACCCGCTCGTCCCGGAGCAGGCCGCCGCCCACGGCTCCCGGCTGCGGCTGCTGCACCGAACGGCCCGCAGCGACCTGAAGGTCGCCGTTTCGGCGGACCACGTCGTGGACGGGCCCGAGAAGACCGAGATGTCGTCGGAGAGCAGCGAGAACCTCAGCCGGCTCACCGTGGCCGCGCGGCTCGGCTCGGGACAGCGGCTGCGGGTGGAGAAGTTCGTCTCCCACGGCTGGTCGGCCGTCCGCTCCGTCTCCGCCCTGCACGACCAGGTGGACGCCGCCCTCGCCGGCGCCACCAGCACCGGCTGGCGCGGGCTGCTCCAGGAACAGCGCACCTACCTCGACCACTTCTGGGCCCGCGCCGACGTCGAGGTGGACGGGGACGCCGAGATCCAGCAGGCCGTCCGGTTCGCCCTGTTCCACGTCCTCCAGGCGGGCGCCCGCGGCGAGGCCCGCGCCCTGCCCGCCAAGGGCCTCACCGGACCCGGCTACGACGGCCACTGCTTCTGGGACACCGAGTCCTTCGTCCTCCCGGCGCTCACCTACACCGCCCCCCAGGCCGTCGAACAGGCGCTGCGCTGGCGCCACAGCACCATGCCCGCCGCCCAGGAACGCGCCCGCCAACTGGGGCTGCGCGGTGCCGCGTTCCCCTGGCGGACCATCAACGGCGACGAGTGCTCGGCCTACTGGCCGGCCGGCACGGCCGCGTTCCACGTCAACGCCGACATCGCGGACGCGGTGGTGCGCTATGTCTCCGCCACCGACGACGAGGACTTCGAGCGGGAGATCGGGCTGCCGCTGCTCGTCGAGACCGCCCGGCTCTGGCGGTCGCTGGGCCACCACGACCACCACGGCGACTTCCACATCGACGGTGTGACCGGCCCCGACGAGTACAGCGCCGTCTGCGACGACAACCTGTACACCAACCTGATGGCACAGCAGAACCTGCGTGCGGCGGCGCACGCGGCCGAGCGCCACCCCGACACGGCCGGCACCCTCGGCGTCGACGACGAGGAGACCGCCGCCTGGCGCGACGCGGCCCACCGGATGACGCTGCCGTACAACGAGGAACTGGGCGTCCACGAACAGTCGGCGGGGTTCACCGGCCACCAGATGTGGGACTTCGCGCGGACGGGCGAGGACCAGTACCCGCTGATGCTGCACTTCCCCTACTTCGACCTCTACCGCAAGCAGGTCGTCAAACAGGCGGACCTCGTCCTCGCCATGTGCCTGCGCGGTGACGCCTTCACCGCCGAGCAGAAGGCGCGCAACTTCGCCTACTACGAGGCGCTGACCGTCCGCGACTCCTCGCTCTCCGCCTGCGGGCAGGCGGTCATGGCCGCCGAGGTGGGCCATATGCGGCTCGCCTACGACTACCTGGGCGAGGCGGCCATGATGGACCTCTCCGACCTGGAGGGGAACACCCGCGACGGGATACACATCGCCTCCCTCGCCGGCACCTGGTTCGCCCTGGTCATGGGGTTCGGCGGGATGCGCGACCATGGCGACGCGCTCGCCTTCGCGCCCCGGCTGCCCGAACAGCTCGGCAGGCTCGCCTTCACCCTCCAGGTCAGGGGGCGCAGGCTGCGGGTGGAGATCACGGGCACCACGGCCACGTACACCCTCCTGGAAGGGGAGGCCCTGGACATTTGGCACTGCGGCGAGCGACTGACGGTCACGCCCGCCGCGCCGGAGTCCCGCGAGGTGCCGAAGCTTCCGGCCCGGCCCGCGCCGGAACAGCCCGCGGGGCGCAGCCCGGCGCGGCGCCGGGCGGTCGCCCACGCCGAGTCAGAGGCGCCTCCGGGACATCGATGATTCAGGTGGGGTCGGTGAGGCTGGTGTGACCATTGGGACGCGCCCTAGGGTGCGGTCATGAGTGCAACCGATTACCTCTCCGACCTGTTCTCGCTGCACGGGCGGGTCGCCGTCGTCACGGGCGGCAGCTCCGGCATCGGCCGGGCGATGGCGGTGGCCCTCGCCCGGGCCGGGGCGAGCGTCGTCGTGGTGGCCCGCAGAGAAGCCGAACTCGACGACACCGTCCGCGAGATAGCGGCACACGGCGGCCGGGCGGCGCGGGTCAGCGCCGACCTCGGCACCCGGGACGGCGTCCGCGCCGCCGCGGAGGAGGCCGTCCGGGCGTTCGGCGAGCCCGACATCCTCGTCAACAGCGCGGGCATCAACCTGCGTCCGCCGATGGGCGAGCTGGGGGACGACGTGTGGGACGCCACCCTGTCCGTCAACCTGGAGGCCCCCTTCCTGCTCGGGCAGCGGTTCGGGCCCGGCATGGCCGAGCGCGGATACGGGCGGATCATCCACGTCACCTCGCAGCAGGCGCACCGGGCGTTCGTGCAGAGCGGCGCGTACGGCGTCTCCAAGGGCGCCCTGGAATCCCTCGCCCGCTCCCAGGCCGAGGCCTGGTCACCGTACGGTGTCACCTGCAACACCCTCGTCCCCGGCTTCGTCATGACCCCGCTCAACGCACGCCTCTCCTCCGACCCGGAGAAGGTCGCCGCGCTCGCCGCCCGCACCCTCGTCGGACGGAACGGGATCGCCGAGGACTTCGCGGGGGCGGCGGTCTTCCTGGCGAGCCGGGCTTCGGCGTATGTGACGGGGCAGTCGGTGTTCGTGGACGGAGGGTTCTCGGTGCACTGAGCGGAGTCCCTCCCACGGGGCGACCCTGAGGGGACGTCGGCATTTTCTCAGGGTGGGGTCAGGGGTGAAGTGGGGGAAGGCCCGGATGCCGGGCCGCTGCCGGCGGAGAAGCATGGAGCCCATGAATTCCTCTTCTCCGAAGTCCACTTCGTCTTCTACCGGCGCGTCCGCGCCCTCCGCTGCCCGGCGCGGCCGACGGGCCCTCGCCGGGGCCGCGCTGGCCGGTTCGCTGCTCCTGACCGCGGGGGCGCCGACCGCCCTGGCCGCGGCCGACACGGGGGGCGCCTCGACCCCCGCCACCGCCCGGGGGCAGGCGGTACCCCCGCTGGACATCCAGGCCCTCCGTGCGGCCCTCGCGAACCTCGGCGACCCGCAGGCCACGGCCGCGCAGGTGAGAGTCGACGGCTCGGCCGGGCGCTGGTACGGCACGTCGGGCGTCGCGGACCTCCGGACGAAGCGTCCCGTACGGCAGGAGGACGCGTTCCGGATCGGCAGCATCACCAAGGTGTTCGTCGCCACCGTGGTGCTGCAACTGGCCGCGGAGCACAAGGTGGACCTCGACGCCCCCGTCCAGCGCTACCTGCCGGGTGTGCTGCCCGCCGGTTTCCCGCCGATCACGATCACCCAGTTGCTGAACCACACCAGCGGCCTGCCGGCGGAGAAGGGCACCCCCGATGTCTCCACCCCCGAGAAGGTCCTCCAGCACCGCTACGACCGTTGGACGCCGCGGGAGATGGTGTCCCTGGTGAGCCATGGACCGATGAGATTCGCCCCGGGAACCAAGCAGGAGTACAGAGGAATCAATTACGTGCTGGCCGCCATGGTGATCGAGAAGGTGACCGGCCACGCCTACGGGCAGGAGATAGGCAAGCGGGTCATCCGCCCCCTCCACCTCACCCGGACGTCCGTGCCCGGCAAGGACGTCACGATCCACGGGCCGCACGTGCACGGCTACTTGGCGATGTCCGACGGCACCCTGCGGGACGCCACGGTGTACGACCAGACGGAAGCCTGGGGCGAAGGAGAGATGATCTCCACGACCGGGGACCTGGACCGCTTCCTCTCCGCGCTCTTCTCCGGCCGGCTGCTGCCGGCGGCACAGCTGGAGAAGATGTTCACGCTGCCGCCCGCGAACGTCCGCATGGTGGACGGCAATCCGGCCCGCTACGGCGCCGGGCTGCAGACGGTCACGGTGAACGGGGTGACGTTCTGGGGCAAGACCGGTGAGCGGTACGGCTACAACTCGGCGATGGTCGCCACCCGCGATCAGCAGCGCCGGCTCGTGTACTCCTTCAACCCCACCCACCGCGACCAGTCCCAGATGAAGATGACCCTCCGCATAGCGGAAGCGGCCACGAAGGGGAAGGGCTAGCGGCGGCTCAGCCGACGCAGCGGAGGTCGCGAGCCGACGGCGCCCAGGTCGCGGCCGGGGGTCAGCAGCCGGACCCCGGGGCGGAGTTCGCGGACGGCCCGGGTCGTGCCGTCGGACGAGGCGTTGTCGACGACGATGACGGGCGGCCGTTCCGGCAGGGCGCCGACTCGACGAGCCGCGCGCCGCGTTCGACGGCCGGCGGCAGGGGGCGCCGGCGGGCCAGGGCGGCGGGGAGCCGGCGCAGGACCCCGGCCAGCGCGCGCCGGGCCTCCCGGTCGCCGGAGCAGTCCCGCGCCAGCGACCAGGTGCGGGAGAGGGCGTACGGCAGGGGACGGACCAGCCAGGCCGTCAGCAGCTCGTTGCGCCGCGCCCGCGCGGGCCGGCCGGCGCGCGGCGCCGGGTCGGGGACGTGCCGGGCGACGAGGGCGGGGCAGTGGACCAGCCCCCAGCCCCTCCGGGCCAGTTCGAGGGCGAGCAGGGTCTCCTCGCCCCCGAAGTGCAGCAGCGGGTCGAAACCGCCCGCTTCGAGGAAGGGCTCCCGCCGGACGACGGCCGAGCAGGCGAGGAAGCCGAGGATGGACGGGCCGGGCAGATCGGGCGCCCGGCCGAGAGGGGAGGCCGCGAGGACGCGGTTGATGGGATCGGGACGGCCCTCGGCGCCCACCCGGGTGGTGGCGGCGATCAGGGCGAGGCGCGCGTGGGCGTCGAACAGCTCGGCCGCCGCGGCGAGGGAGCCGGGCTCCCACCAGGAGTCGTCGTCGGCGAACGCGACGTAAGGCGTGTCCAGGGCTGCCGCGCCGAGGTTGCGGCCCACGGCGCCGAGGTTGCGTCCCGTCTCCAGGAGACGGACGCGTGGATGGAGGTCGCGCACGGCGGCGGGGGTGCCGTCGCGGGAGCCGTTGTCGACGACGAGGATCGGGGGGTGCTCGGGGAGTTCGGTGAGGTGGCGGAGGGTGTGGAGGAGGCGGGGGCGGCGGTTGCGGGTGATGAGGACGACGCCTACGCGGGGGGTGGGGGCGGGGGGCACGGTCCCTGGGTAACCGTTGCGCGGGGGCGCAAACGGTGGGGGTGCCCCGGTCCCCCCCGGAGGAGGGACCCCCATTTCACCGTTTCTTGCGGGGGCAGGCCCCCGCACCCCCGAAACCGCGCTTCGCGCGGTTGTCCTCAATCGCCGGACGGGCTGAATCGTGCGCCCGGCCGCGAAATCCAGCCTGTCCGGCGATTGAGGACGAGCGGCGAAGCCGCGACAAGGGGGTCTGGGGCGCAGCCCCAGGAAGCGGTGAAAGGGAGGGACCGGGGCACCCTCACCCCCCGACCTCCCGCCGCTTCAGGGGCCGTACCGCCGGCCCCTGAAGCACCGACCCGTCGGGCGCGAACCGCGACCCGTGGCAGGGGCACTCCCACGCCCGTTCCGCCGCGTTGAAGGCGACCAGGCACCCCAGATGCGTACAGCGGGCCGACACCGCGTGCGCGGTACCGTCCTCGTCGCGGTACACGGCGCAGTGCCGGCCGTTGACGCGCACCACCTCGCCGGTCCCGGGGGCGATGCCGGCTACGGCGTCCGCGCCGCCCGGCCGGAGGCGGTCGCCGACGAAGTGGCGGGCGACCTCGGCCTGGTGCCGGAGGAAGGCGGGAACCTCGCGGACCTGGGGCCACAGCCGGCGCGGGTCGTACAGGTCGGCCCACGGCGGGCGCCGGTCGTCGATCAGTTCCGTGAGCAGCCGGCCCGCCATGACGCCGCCGCTCATGCCCCAGCCGCCGAAGCCGGTGGCGACCCAGGTGTGGCGGGCGCGCGGGTGGAAGGCGCCGACCAGGGGGACGGTGTCGGTGGAGTCGTTGTCCTGGGTCGCCCAGTGCCGGTCGAACACGAGGGCGGGAAAGCGCTCGCGGGCCCAGGCGGCCAGCCGCTCGAAGCGGGCGGCGACGTCGGCGGTGCCGGGCTTGAAGCTCTCCCCGGTGACGATGAGCAGCCGCCGCCCGTCCTCGTGCGGCGCGCTGCGGACGGACCGCGTACCGCCCTCGGAGGTGATGTACATCCCGCCCGGGTCCTGGTCGGCGGGCACGGTGCCGGTGACCACCAGTTCCCGGCGCGGCGAGAGGCGGGCGAACAGCAGGGCCCGGTCGAAGACCGGGTAGTGGGTGGCGACCACCACGTCCCGCGCGGTGAGCACGGCGCCGTCCGCGGTCGTCACCCGGCAGGGCGTGCCCTCGTCCAGGCCGGTGACCCGGGTGTGCTCGTGGATGGCGCCGCCGCGCGCGACCAGGTCCCGGGCGAGGGCGAGCAGGTATTTGCGCGGGTGGAACTGGAGCTGGTCGTCGAGGCGCACGGCCGCCTCCACCCGGTAGGGCAGGCCGGTCCGCTCCACGTACGTCGCGTCGAGCCCGGCCTGGGCCGCCGCGTTGACCTCCTCGCGGACCTCGCCGCGGCCCTCCGGGCGGGTGACGTACGTGAAGGCCGGCCGTCGTTCCAGCTCGCAGTCGGCCTCCAGCAGCGCCGCCACCTCCGCGACGCGCTCGACCGCCTCGCCCTGCGACCGCGCGTACAGCCGCGCGCCCTCCGGGCCGCGGGTGCGCCGCAGCCGGGCGTAGACCAGGCCGTGCAGGGCGGTGACCTTGGCGGTGGTGTGGCCCGTCACCCCGGCGGCGATCCGGTCCGCCTCCAGGACGGCCACGGACCGTCCGGCGCGCACCAGTTCCCACGCGGTGCTGAGCCCGGCGACGCCGCCGCCGATCACGGCCACGTCGACGTCGGTCCCGGTGCCGGTGAGCGGGGGGTACGCGGAGTCGGGGGAGGCGGGAGCGGTGGACAGCCAGTACGACTCGGGGTCACCGTGCAGGAGCGGGCCGGAGGGGCCGGAAGGGTGCGCCATGGAGGAACGGATTCCCCCGCGCGGCGGACGTACCCGGGTGCGCGCCCGCGGTTCGTCCGTTCGGCCGACCCGCCCGCGTCCCGGTTTCGGCGGACGCCGCCGGGGAACCCGGGATCCGGAATCCGGCCTCCCGGAGCCGGGGCGACAGGCACGGAGCGATGACGAGCGGCACGAGGGAGACGGCATGCGGGCCCTGACCTGGCACGGAAAGCGGGACGTCCGGGTGGAGACGGTCCCCGACCCCCGGCTGGAGGAGCCCACGGACGTCATCGTCCGCGTCACCTCCACCGGCATCTGCGGATCGGACCTCCACCTCTACGAAGTCCTGGGACCGTTCCTGGACCCGGGCGACATCCTCGGCCACGAGGCGATGGGCGTCGTCGAGGAGACCGGCCCGGACGTCACCGCCCTGGCGCCCGGCGACCGTGTCGTGGTGCCCTTCAACGTCTCCTGCGGCGCTTGCCACATGTGCAACCAGGGCCTGCAGTCGCAGTGCGAGACCACCCAGGTGCGCGAGCGCGGCATGGGCGCCGCCCTGTTCGGCTACAGCAAACTCTACGGCCAAGTGCCCGGCGGGCAGGCCGAGTTCCTGCGGGTCCCGTTCGGCAACACGCTGCCGGTCAAGGTGCCGGACGGGCCGCCCGACGAGCGGTACGTCTACCTCTCCGACGTCCTGCCCACCGCCTGGCAGGCCGTCGAGTACGCCGCGATCCCGCCCGGCGGAACCGTCACCGTGCTCGGCCTCGGACCGATCGGCGACATGGCCGCCCGGATCGCCCTGCACCGCGGCGCGAGCCTGGTCATCGGTGTCGACCTGGTGCCCGAGCGGCTGGCCCGGGCCGCCGCACGCGGTGTCACCGTCCTCGACCTGCGCGCCCACACCGAACCCGGCGACGACGTCGTCACCGCCATCCGGGACCTCACCCAGGGGCGCGGGACCGACGCCGTCATCGACGCCGTCGGCATGGAGGCGCACGGCGCGCCGGCGGGGAAGACCGCCCACCAGCTCGTCGGCATGCTGCCGGACGCGTGGGCGCGGAAGCTGATGGAGCGGGCCGGTGTGGACCGGCTGTCGGCGCTGCACACGGCGATCGAGGCGGTGCGCCGCGGCGGGACCGTCTCCCTCTCCGGCGTCTACGGCGGGATGCTCGACCCGATGCCGATGATGACCATGTTCGACAAGCAGATCCAGCTGCGCATGGGCCAGGCCAACGTCCGCCGCTGGGTGGACGACATCCTGCCGCTGCTCGACGACGCCGACCCGCTGGGCGTCGAGGGCTTCGCCACCCACACGCTGCCGCTGGAGGAGGGCCCGAACGCCTACCGGACCTTCCAGGCCAAGGAGGACGGCATGGTCAAGACCCTGCTGAAGCCCGGAGCCGCCGCGTGACCGGCCGGCCGCTCGCGGCCCTCCTCGACGTCGACGGCACCCTCGTCGACACCAACTACCTGCACACCGTCTGCTGGTTCGAGGCGCTCCGCCAGGCCGGGCACCGGGTCGCGATGACGGACATCCACCACACCATCGGCATGGGCTCCGGAAGGCTCCTCGACCGGCTGCTGGGCGAGGACCGCGACCGCGACGCCGACGAAGACATCAGCGCCGCGCACAAGACGCTCTACGCCACCTGGTTCGAACGGCTGCCGGTGGTCGAGGGCGCCCGGGAACTGGTGCGGACCCTCGCCGGGCGCGGCTGGCGCGTCGTCCTCGCCACGTCGGCCCAGGGCTCCGAACTGGCCGCGCTGCGGGAGGCGATCGGGGCGGACGACGCGATCCTGGCCGCGACGAGCGCCGACGACGTCGAGGCGAGCAAGCCCGCCCCCGACCCCGTGCGGCAGGCCCTGGAACAGGCCGGGACGGAGCCCGGGCGCGCGCTGTTCTTGGGCGACACCGTCTGGGACGTCCACGCGGCGCGCAAGGCCGGAGTGGACTGCGTCGCCCTGCTGTCCGGCGGCATCGCGCGCGCCGAACTGGAGGAGGCCGGCGCGGTCGCGGTCTACCGCGACCCCGCCGACCTGCTGGCGGGGCTGGACGACAGCCCCTTCGCCCGTCTGGAGAAGGCCTGAGCAGGCGCGGCCGGTGACCCGCGCCCGGCGGCTCGCCGGGCGCGGGCCCGCGCTACCAGCGGTACCACCGGCCTCCGCCGGAGCGGACGAGGAAGCCGAGCAGCCAGATGACCAGCACGGCCAGCGCGATCCACCACAAAATCTTCACCGCGAAACCCGCGCCGAAGAGGATGATCGCGAGGATCAGGACCAGCAGCAGCGGCACCACAGTGATCACCTCCTGTCGGTCGCCCACCCGCCGTGGGGACGGCCTGTGCATCTCCAGTGTCCTCCGCCTGATCCGTTTTGTCCTGGTCGTCCGCCCCCGGATTCCGGCGACCGGGAGCCCGCCCTCCCGTCGGCGGGGGCTCCGGCGCCGCCCCGGGGCGTGCATGGCCGGGTATGCGCGGGGGTACCCGCCCCGGCCAGAGGAGGACGCCCCATGCCCACGCCCGGAGAACGCGACCACCGCGCGCGGAGGGGGGAGGACGAGACCGAGCGGCACGAGATGGAGGGGCGCCACGAGACGCCGGAGGAGCGCGCCGACCGGCGCTGGACCGAACTCCTCCAGGAGGTGCGCGTCGCCCAGACCGGTGTGCAGATCCTCTTCGGCTTCCTGCTGACCGTCGCCTTCACCCCGCGCTTCACCACCCTCGCCCCGACCGACCGCACCATCTACGTCGTCACGGTGCTGCTCGGGGCCGCCACCACCGGCTCCCTGGTCGGGCCCGTCTCCTTCCACCGGATCGTCACCGGCCGGCGGCTGAAGCCCGAGACGGTGGTGTGGGTGTCCCGGCTGACCGTCGTCGGCCTGATGCTCCTGCTCGCCACCGTGGCCTCGGCGCTGCTGCTCATCCTGCGGGTCGCCCTGCGCGGCCCGGCGGTGCCGTGGGTGGTCGCCGGGATCGTCGTGTGGTTCGTGTTCTGCTGGTTCGCCCTGCCGTGCTGGGCCCTGTTCCGCTACCGCGCCCGCAAGTGACACCCGCCGCCCGGCGGGTCCGCCGTCCCGCCCCCGATCGGTCCCGTTCCCCCGGCGGCGCCCCGCATGGCGTGTCACGGTGAGGGCAGACGAGCCCAGGGGGGAACGAGCGCAGCGAGCGAAGGAGCACCACCATGCCCGCAGGATCCAGCCCCAAGCGCGAGCGGCAGTACGAGCACATCAAGGACAGCGCGGAGTCGCGCGGCGCGAGCGAGAAGCGCGCCAAGGAGATCGCGAGCCGCACGGTCAACAAGGAACGCGCCCGCGCCGGCGAGTCCAGGACGGCCAGCCGCACCTCCCTCCAGGACATGTCGTCCTCCAAGCGGGGCGGTCAGCGGTCGCACTCCGGGGCCAAGGGCCCGACCAGGGACCAGCTCTACGAAGAGGCCAAGAAGAAGAACGTCGAGGGCCGGTCGCAGATGAACAAGGACGAGCTGAAGCGCGCCCTCGGCCGCTGAGACCGCCCCAAGGGTCACGGCAGTTCCACCACCCCCACCGCCGACTCCACCAGGCTCCCCAGATACAGCCGCCCGGCGTGGGCGCACACGCTGGTCACCATGCGGAAGCCGGGCGACGGCCGCCGCAGGTCCCGGACCACCCGGCCCGCCGCGTCCAGCGCCAGCAGCCGGACGACCGGCCGGGGATCCGGCAGCAGCCCGGACGGCAGCGCCCAGACGGCGCGCCGCAGCAGCGGCGGTGACCGGTGCAGCAGGTCGAGCGCGGGCTCGCGCGGACCCGCCAGGGCCACCCAGACGAGGCCGTCCGGGCCGGTGGAGAGGTTGTCGGGGAAGCCGGGGAGGTCGTCGGCGAACACCTCGCGGCGGCCCGACCGCGGGCCCGTCAGCCACAGGCGCGTCAGCCGGTACGCCCCCGACTCGGCGACCACGACGGACGAGCCGTCGCCGGTCACGGCCACGCCGTTGGCGAACTGCAGCCCGTCCAGCACCACTTCGGGGCGCGCGGCCCCGGGCTCGTACCGCAGCAGCCGGCCGGTGCCGGAGTGCTCCAGCAGGTCGCCCATCCAGTGCTCCAGCGGAAAGCGGGCGGAGGCGTCGCTGACGTACACGGCGCCGTCCGGCGCGACGACCGCGTTGCTGCACACCCACAGCGGATCGCCGTCCGCCCCCAGCAGCGGCTCGGTGCGCCCGGACGCCGGGTCGAGGCGCAGCAGCCCGCGTGCGGCGTCGCACACCAGCAGTCGCCCGTCGGGGAGCGGCCACAGGCCCAGCGGACGGCCGCCGGTGGCGGCGAGCGTCCGGGGCGGGCCGCCGCCCGCCGGGTCCACGGAGAGGATCCGCCCGTCCGCCACCCCGGTCAGCAGCCGGCCCGAGACGGCGTCCCACCGGACGTCCTCCGGGCCGGCGGCGCCCAGCGGCAGCCGCCGCACCGGGGGCAGTCCGGCCGGCGCGGCGCCGGGGACGGGGCCCCGGGGGCGGCGCGGCGGGTGCCAGACGACCGGACGGAGAGGGGGTTTGCGCAAGGACATCGGGAGAACCCTTCCTGGCGGGACGAGGCCGGGAAGCGTACCCACGGCCCCGCCGGGAAAACGGCCGTCCCCGGCCGACGTGCGCGCACCGCCACCCCGTGGCACGGTGGGCGGGGCGCGGCACGGACCCGGACCGACCACCGACGCGCGCAGCAGGAGGCACCATGCCGAGCCCCGAGGACGCCGAGAACCGCCTGCGGCGGGCCGCCGACGAGGAACGGGACGCCTACGGAGGCGAGGACCACCCCGTCGGCGCGTACGCCGGAGCCATGGGCGTGTACGTCGCGGGCATCGCCGCCCTGGCCGGCGCCGCCCGGCTCGCCGGCCGCCGGGTGCCCGAGCCCGGACCGTGGGACGTGCTGCTGTGCGCGGGCGCCACCCACCGGCTGTCCCGGCTGATCACCAAGGACTCCGTGACCAGCCCGCTGCGGGTCCCGTTCGCCCGCTTCCGCGGCGCCGGCGGCCCCGGCGAAGTCCAGGAGGAGGTGCGCGGCCACGGCGCCCGCAAGGTCGTAGGCGAGCTGCTGACCTGCCCGTTCTGCACCGGTCTGTGGATCGTCAGCGGGCTCGCGGCCGGGCTGGTCTTCGCCCCCCGGCCCACCCGGCTGGCCGCCGCCGCCCTCACCGCGCTCACCGGCTCCGACCTGCTGCAGTTCGCACGGGTCCGGATGCAGCAGGCCGTCGGCGAGTGACCGTCGAGGAGGTTCCATGACGCATCCGTCCCACGACCGCCTGGAAGGCCGCGCCGCGCTGGTGACCGGCGCCTCCCGGGGGCTCGGCCTGCTCATCGCCCGCGAACTCGCCCGCCGCGGCTGCAAGGTGCTCATCTGCGCCCGCGATGGCGAGGAACTGTGCCGGGCCGAACGCATGCTGCGCGCCGAGGGCGCCGAAGTCCGCGCCCTCGCCTGCGACGTCACCGGAACCTCGGCCGCCCGGCGGCTCGTCGACGCCACGACCGCCGCGTTCGGCGGCCTCGACATCCTCGTCAACAACGCCGGCAACATCCAGGTGGGCCCCGTTGCCGCGATGACCGAGACGGACTTCCGCGACGCGATGGAGACCATGTACTTCGCCCCGCTGCGGCTCGTCCTGACCGCCCTGCCGGAGATGCGCGAACGCGGCGGCGGGCGCATCGTCACCATCGCCTCGCTCGGCGGCCGGGTCGCCGCACCGCACCTGCTGCCCTACGCCGGCGCCAAGTTCGCCCTCACCGGCCTCTCCCAGGGCCTGCGGGCCGAACTCGCCGCCGACGGCATCAGCGTCACCACCGTCCTGCCCGGCCTGATGCGCACCGGATCGCACACGGCCGCCCGCTTCAGCGGCCAACCCACCCGTGAGTACGCCTGGTTCGCGGTCTCCTCCGGGCTGCCGCTGCTGTCCATGGACGCCGAGCGGGCCGCCCGCGCCATCGTCCGCGCCGCCGAGCGCCGCCGCCCCGAGCTGGTGCTCACCCCCGTCGCCAAGGCCGCCGTCCGGCTGCACGGCCTGGCCCCCGCCACCACCACCCGCGCCCTCACCCTCGGCGCCCGGCTGCTGCCGCGCGGCGGGCCCGGCCCCGCGCACGACGTGCCCGGCCGGCAGGCCGCCCGCCGGCTCGGCTCCGCCGCGGTCGCCCGCCTCACCGTCCTCAACGACCGGGCCGCCCGCCGCTACAACCAGCGGACCGGGCCGTGAGGCGCGGCGCCGCCGCCGGAGCGGGTGGCGAGGACGCCTACGACGCGGCGCCCTTCGTCCCCGCCGGCGCGGACCTCGGCGCGCTGCGGGACGCGGCGGCCGGCTGTCACGGCTGCCCGCTGTACCGGGACGCCTCGCAGACCGTCTTCGGCGCCGGTGACGCTTCGGCTCGTGTCCTCCTCGTCGGCGAGCAGCCCGGCGACCAGGAGGATCGCAAGGGGCATCCGTTTGTCGGGCCGGCTGGTGGCGTGCTCGACCGGGCGCTCGCCGAGGCGGGCATCTCGCCCGGTGAGACGTATGTGACCAACGCCGTCAAGCACTTCAAGTTCGAGCCCGCGGCTCGGGGCAAGCGGCGGATCCACAAGGCGCCGAGCCTTCGGGAGATCAGTGCTTGTAAGCCGTGGCTTGTGGAGGAGCTGCGGCTGGTGGAGCCCGAGGTGGTCGTCGCGCTGGGCGCGTCCGCGGGGAAGGCGTTGCTGGGGTCGGGGTTCCGGGTCGGCCGGGACCGGGGAGTCCCGCTTCCCTTGCCGCTGCCCTCGGGGGAGGGGGCGCTGGTCGCGACGGTTCATCCGTCGGCGGTTCTGCGGGCGGATGAGGCGGGGCGGGCGGAGCTTTATGGGGGGCTGGTGGCGGATCTGCGGGTGGCGGGGCGGCTGCTGGGGTGAGGGCGCCCCGGTCCCGCCCTTTCGCCGTTTCCTGGGGCTGCGCCCCAGACCCCCTTTTTCGCGGCTTCGCCGCTCGTCCTCAAGCGCCGGACGGGCTGAAATAGCCCGTCCGGCGCTTGAGGTCAGCGCGCGCAGCGCGCTTCGGGGTGCGGGGCGGAGCCCCGCAAGAAACGGCGAAAGGGCGGGACCGGGGCACCCCACCCTGTGACCGGGCCCACGGGCCCGCGATCACGCCCCCCACCTGCGGCTTCACTCGTGGTGACCCACCGCACACCCCCCACGCTTCTCCCGGCGGGGAACCGCTTGTGACGATATCGGGGTCGCCGAAGCGCCGCCCACCGCACAGGGCCGCCCACCGGCGCACCCCGGCCCCCGCCGCGGAACGCGGCGGGGTCTTCGACGCCCGGACGACCGATCCGCACGCGCCCGGCAGACGGCGCGCGGACACGTGGGGCCCGAACGTGCCGGCCCGCCCGACCCGCCTAATCACCCACGGACGGACCCTTGCGCCCCACGCCAGCCCAGCCCGCCGCCCTCACGACCGATGCCGCCCCCCGCGTGCGCCCGGTCCGCGCCCTGCTCGCCCGCCGTCCGGCCGGTGGCCAGGGTGACCGGTCGCCCTGGCGCTGTCTGCGCAGCCGCAGCATGCGCTGGTGGTCGGCCGCCAATCTGGTGTCGAACCTCGGCACCTGGATGCAGCTGACCGTGCAGAACCTGCTCGTGCTCCAGCTGACCGGCTCCGCCGCCGCGACCGGTCTCTCGCTGTCCGTCCAGGCCGCGCCCGGTCTGCTGTTCGGTCTGCTCGGCGGTGCCGTCGTGGACCGGCTGCCGCGCAAGGTCACCGCCGCCGTCAGCCAGGCGCTGCTGGCCGTCGTGGCCTTCACCACCGCCGTGCTGGTGGGGTGCGGCATGCTCACCGTGCCCGTCCTGATGATCCTCGCCGCCGTCACCGGCCTGATCGCCACCGTCGACGGCCCGGCGACCTCGCTGCTCGGCAACGACCTCGTCCCGGAGAAGGACGTGCCCTCGGCCATCGCCCTGGGCTCGGTCGTGCACAGTGTCGGCCGGCTCGCCGGTACCGCCCTCGCGGCCGTCGGCATCGCCACCATCGGCACGGCGGGCGCGTACGCGCTCAACGGCGCGTCGTTCCTGTTCGTGACCGCGGTCATCCCGTTCCTCAAGCTGCACCCGGACGCCCGCGCGGCGGCCGAGGCCGCGCCGGCCGACGCCGCGGCCGGGGGCGGGCGCGGTGGTCTGGCGTTCTTCCTCAGCCGGCGCACGTTGGTCGCCCTCGCGGTGATCGCCGCCGTCAGCGCCGTCCTCGGCCGCAACTACCAGCTCACCCTCGCCACCCTCGTCACCGGGCCGCTGCACGGCGGCGCCGGCGCCTACGGCCTGGTCTCCGCGCTGCTCGCCGTCGGCGGCATCGTGGGTGCCGTGGTGGCCGGCCGGCTGCGGAAGCCGACCGTGCGGCTGGTCGCGCTGCTCGCCGCGGCGGGCGCGGTGCTCCAGATCGCGGCGGGCGTGAGCCCGATGCTGATGATGCTGCTGGTGATGGTGGTGCCGATGGCGATCGTCGAGTCCGTCTCGGACACGGCCACCACGACCGTCCTGCAGACCGACCCGCCGCCGCACATGCGCGGCCGCGTCCTCGGCGTCTGGCGCAGCGTCAGCACCGCCTGGGGCCTCGCCGGGCCGCCGCTGCTGGGCCTCCTCGTGCAGGGCGCGGGCGAGCGCGGCGCGCTCGTGATCGGCGGCGTGGCCATCACGGCCGTCATCGGCGCGGGCATGCTGTTCCGCCGCCGCCGGGGCGCACCGGCCGTTCGCCCGGCGGTGGCGCCGGTCGCCGAGCCGGCCTTCCAGACGGCGGCCTGAGCGCCGCCGGCCGGGCGGACGGGTCAGCGTCCCCCGGGAACCAGCGGAACGCCTCTTCCCCCGGGGCGCCTCACACCAGCGCGGCCCAGACGATCACCGTCACCACGAAAACCAGGACGAGGACGCCGATCGCGACGAGCGGCCCCTTCGCCCAGCCCCGCGTCGGGTTGTAGGTCTCCCGGGGGCCCGCGCCGCCCGTGCTGTCCTCGCCGGGCGGCGTCTCGCCCGGCGGTACGCCGCCGCCGGGCTCCAGGCCGGGGGTGCGGGCCGGGTCCGGATCGGGGTTGCTGCCGGTCATGGCGGTTCGCCTTCCTGTCGTGACGTCCCCCGTGGTGTTCCGGTGGCTGTCGCCTTCGTCTTCAGGGTGCCGCGTGGCGGGGGCGGGGGCCACGCGGGGCGTGTGCCCCGGATCCGCCGTGTCCCTCCCTCCCACGGCCCGTCGCCGATCCCACCGCCTCCAGGACCTCGTCCACCCCGATCCGCAGCAGCAGCGGGTCCGGGGCGCGCCCGTGGGGGTCGCCCGGCGCGCCCGGGTGCCAGAGCGCCCGGTGGCGCGGGGCCGGCGGCGGGCCCCAGAGCGCGGGGGAGACGGGACCGAAGAGGGTGACGCTCGGCGTGGCATGGGCCACGGCCAGATGGGCGATGCCCGTGTCCCCGCTGACGACCGCCTCCGCCTCCGCGACGAGCGCCGACAGAGCGGCGAACGGCAGCCCGCCGGCCAGCGGACGCGCGCCCGCCACCGCCACCTCCCGTACGAGCTCCTCCTCCCCGGGCCCGCCCGTGACCACCACGTCGCGGCCCGCCACGGCGAGGGCGCGCACCACCGCCGCGTACCGCTCCGCCGGCCAGCGGCGGGCGGGCGAGGCCGCGCCGGGGTGCACGACCACCGCCCCGGGGGCCGGGGAAGGGGTGTCCGGACGCGGCAGGGCCAGGTCACCGGCGTCGGCCGGGACGCCGTAGGAGCGCAGCAGCCGGCACCAGCGCTCGCGCTCGTGTTCGTGCGCCCGCCAGGGCGGCCCGTCGATCTCGGGGGTGTCCGGGTGGGCGAACGCCAGCAGCCGCCCCGGCCGCAGCGCGGAGAGCAGCCGGTGGCTCGGCGGCCCGTTGCCGTGCAGGTCGACGGCCAGCTCCGGCGGGCGGCCGGTCCAGGCCAGAGCGCGCGGAACGGCCCGTCCGGGCGCGGACGCCGGGAGCAGGCGGTCGACGGCGCCCGTGACGGCGGTGACGGGCGCGAGGTCCGCCGGTGCGGCGAGCACGATCTCGTGCCCCGGGTACGCCCCGCGCAGCGCCCGCAGCGCGGGTATCCCCGCGAGCAGATCCCCGAGCCCGAGGGCGCGCAGCACCAGCACGCGGGGACGGTCCGGCGACGCGTCCCCGGCCGCCCTGCCCCTCACCGCCGCTCGCCCCGCGAGGCGCGGGCGGACCGCGGTGATTCCGCGGCCCGCGGTGGCCGGGCGGTGCGCGTCGGGTCGGCTTCCCCCGCCGGCCGCGTGGCGGGCGCGGGGCCCTCGCCCGCCGCCCGCCGGGAGACATCGGCGCGGGGGCCGCGTCCGGCACGCGAGGCGCCGGCGGCCGGGCCCCCTCCCACACGTCGAACCGCATCCGAGCCGCCCTCCGCGCCGGCGACGGAGGCCGGGCCCGTGCCACGAACCGCCGTCGTGCGTACCCCCGCACCGGGTTCCGCGCCTCCGGCCGTGGTGCCACTCCGCGTGCCACGAGCCGTGGCGGGGGCGGTGCCCGTGTCCCGTACGGCCGCCGGGTTCGCGGTCGGCTCCGCCCCCCTGGCCGTCGGCCCGGCCGGTGTGTTCCGAACCGGCGGGGAGCCGGTGCCCGGCTTCGTCCCTCCGGCTGTGGAACCGCCCGGTGTGCCGGCGCGGGCGCCGGCCGGAGCCGGACCGGCCTCGGCTCCCGCGCCTCCGGCTGTGGAGCCGGCCTGTGCGCGGCACGCCGGAGAGGTGTCGGTGCCCGTGTCCCGTACGGCCGTCGTGCCCACGTTCGCGATCGGGTTCGCGCCCGTGGCCGCGGGCCCGTCCGACGCGGTCCGGACCGGACGCGGGCCTTCGTTCGCCGTGCCGACCGTCGTCGGCCCGCGCTCCGCGCACGAGGCCGCCCGCGTCGCCAGCAGCGTGCTGGAGCGGCCGTCCAGGTAGGGGAGGAGGACGGCCTGGCCGCCCCAGGAGGCGAGTTGGGGGGCCTCCGGGAGTTGCTCGACGGCGTAGTCGCCGCCCTTGACCCAGATGTGCGGGCGGAGTCCGGAGAGGAGGGCCTCGGGGGTGTCCTCGTCGAAGACGGCCACCGCGTCCACGCACTGGAGGGCGCGGAGGACTCTGATGCGGTCGTGCAGGGGGTTGATCGGACGGCCGTCGCCCTTGCGGCGGCGGACGGAGGCGTCCGAGTTGAGGCAGACGATCAGGCAGTCGCCGATGCCGCGGGCCTGCTGGAGCAGGCTGACGTGGCCGGCGTGCAGCAGGTCGAAGCAGCCGCCCGCGGCCACGACCGTGCCGCCCGCCGCGCGGACCCGGCGGGCCAGGCGCAGCGCGTCGGTGTCCGTGCCGCCGGCGAACGGCGGGGCCGGGCTGGGGCCGCCGGACACCGCGCGCGGGCCGCCCTCCGCCACATAGCGGGTGGCCGCCGCCACGGCCTCCTGGACGGCCTCGGCGGGCAGGGCGCCGTCGCCGAGCAGGCCCGCGGCCGTCGCGGCGAAGCAGTCGCCGGCGCCGCACGCGTCACCGCTGTGCCGGGCGGCGGCCGGCACCAGCAGCGGGCTGTCGCCCTGCGAGAGCAGCGCGCCGCGCCCGCCGAGGGTGACCGCCACGCTCACCGCGTGCCAGCGGCGCACCAGTTCGGCCGCCGTGCGGGCGATCGCGCCCAGTGCGTCGCCGTCACCGTCGGCATCCGCGGCGTCCGTCGCGAAACGGCGCGCCTCCTCGCCGGTCGGCGTCACCAGCCGCGCGCCGCGCACCGGCGGCCGGCCGCGCGGGTGCGGGTCCCAGACCAGGGCGGTGTGCGGGGCCCGGGCGGCGAGCGCGTCCCGGAGGACGTCGGCCGTGCCCCGGGCGTAGTCGGCGACGAGGATGGCGCGGGCCTCCGCGACGGCCTCCAGGGCCCGCTCGGTGACGCCGTCCGCGCGGCCGGCGCCCCGGTCGAGCCGGACCACGGGCCGGCCGCTCGCCATCACCCGGGTCTTCTCCGGCAGCGGCCCGTCCGCCGGCAGCGGGACCAACCGGAGCCAGGGTTCGAGGAGTTCGCGCACCTGGCGGGCGGCCGGGTCCGTGCCCAGGGGGGTCACCAGCGTGACGGGCCGGCCCGCCCGCGCCGCCAGGTAGGCGGCCAGCGCGGCGCCGCCCGGCCGCAGCCGCTCCTCGCAGTCGTCCAGCACCGGGACGGGCGCGTCCGGCGCGAGCCGGTCCGCGGTGCCGGCCAGGTCGCGGTCGAGCAGCGCGTCGCCGACGACCAGCAGGGGGGTCCGGGGCGTCATGGGGGCTCCCAACTGTCGTTCCGTACGAGGGTCTACGGGCCCGCCGCGAGCGCCGCGTCGAAGGAGGCGCACAGCAGGTGCACCGCCACCAGGTGCAGTTCCTGGACGTTCGCCGTCGTCCCCGCCGCCACGCACAGCCGGTCGTGGCCCGCCTCCGCCAGCGGGTTGGGGGCCGGGCCGGTCAGCGACCACACCTCCATGGCGGAGGCGCGGCCCGCCGCCGCGGCGGCCAGCAGGTTGGTGCTGGCCCCGCTCGTCGACAGCAGGACCAGCACGTCGCCGGGGCGCGCGTGCGCCCGCACCTGGCGGGCGAACAGCTCGTCCGGACCGTAGTCGTTGACGATCGCCGTGCAACTGGACGTGTCGGCGTGCAGCGCGATGGCCGAGAACGGCGGCCGGTCCTCGCGGTAGCGGCCGACCAGCTCGGCCGTCAGGTGCTGCGCCTGGGCGGCGCTGCCGCCGTTGCCGGCGGCCAGCAGCCGGCCGCCTGCGGACAGCACCCCGGCCAGCCGCCGGCCCCAGCGCTCGGCGACGGCCGCCTGCTCCGCGCGGAACAGCTCCAGGGCCGACAGCAGCCGGCCGCAGTGGTCGCCGCCGGTGGTGTCCGGCGGCCGTACGGTACGGGTGACGGTCATCGCACACCTCCCGATCCCGAGGCGACGGGGGCCGGCTCCGCGACCCGCTCGTAGACCCGTTCGACGCCTTCCGCGACGGTCTCCCAGCCGTACCGGGCCACCGCCCGGGCCCGCCCCTCGCGGCCGTACGCCGCGATCCGCTCGGGATCGGCGAGCAACCCGGTCACGGCGTCGGCCAGTTCGACGTGCTTGCCGACCGGGACGAGCAGCCCGGTCTCGCCGTGCGCCACCGTGTCGCGGTGCCCGCCCACGTCCGTGGCCACCACCGGGACGCCGCAGGCCATCGCCTCCAGCGGCACGATGCCGAACGGCTCGTACACCGGGGTGCACAGCACCACGTCGGCGCTGCGGATCAGCGCGGGCATCTCCTCGTGCGGCACGCAGCCGAGCAGCACGAGCCGGTCGGCGACCCGCAGCCGGCGGGCCAGCCCCAGCAGCCGTACCGCCTCCGGATCCTTCAGCAGCCCGTCGACGGGCGGCCCGCCGGCTACCACCAACTCGGCGTCGGGTATGCGCTGGAGCGCCTTCAGGGCCAGGTCGACGCCCTTGCGGGGGACGAGCCGGCCGACCACCAGCAGCCGGTGCCGGGCCCGGCGGGCCGGGGACAGCGCGACCCGGCCGCGGGCCGAGAAGTGCTCGGTGTCCACGCCGCACGGCACCACCGAGCAGCGGTCCCGGGCGACGCCCATCAACGTCAGCTCGTCCACCTCGTCGGAACAGGTGGCCAGCACCCGCGCGCAGGACGCGCCGATGGTCCGCTCCACCTCCAGCCGCTCCGGCGGGCTGGTGTCCGCCTTCCCCTGGTGCCGCCGCTTCACCGTGCCCAGCGCGTGGTACGTCTGGACGACGGGAACCCCCAGCCCGTGCGTGCCCATCAGCGCCACCAGGCCGGACATCCAGAAGTGGGCGTGCACCACGTCCGGCCGGTCGTGCCGCCAGGCCCGGGCCAAGTGCCCGCCGAAGTGCGGCATATGGGCCAGCAGCCGGTCCTTGGGCACGTACCGGTCGGGGCCGGCGCGGACGTGCTCCACCACCGCACCGGACGGCAGCGGCACCCGGTCCGGTGATGTCGCGTCCTCCCGCCGCGTGTAGACGGTCACCTCGTGGCCGCGCTCGGCGAGCAGGTCCGCCAGCCGCGCCACGTAGACGTTCTGGCCCCCGGCGTCGGGGCCGCCGAGCACGGCGAGCGGGCTCGCGTGCTCGGACACCATGGCGATCCTCATCGCGTCACCTCCTTGATCAACCGGTCCCAGTCGTCCAGGAACCGGGGCAGTCCGTACCGGGCCAGGGCCGCCTTCCGGGCCGCGCGGCCCGTCTCGCGGGCCGACTCGGGTTCGGCGACGAAGCCGCGGACGGCGTCGTGCAGCACGTCCGGCCGGTTGGACAGCACCCCCGCGCCCGGCGGCACCGCCTCGCACGCCTCCGTGGTGGCCAGGGCCACCACCGGCATGCCGAGGTGCATCGCCTCCAGCAGCGACAGGCCCAGCGAGGTCCAGCGCACCGGGTGCAGGTACACCCGCCGCTCGGCCAGGGCGTGGTGCAGGGCGCTCTGGACGAGCTCCCGGCCCCGGCAGCGGTCCTCCGGGACGCCCAGCTCCGCGGCGATCCCCTCCGTGCCCATGCCGAACACGTCCAGCGGCGCGGCCTCCGAGAAGTACGGGAGCAGGTCCGTGCCGGTCGTCCGGCCGCGCCGCAGCGGCTCGTTGACGACCACGGCGGCCCGCTCCAGCCGGCCCGTCCACAGCGGGCCGGGGTCGACGATGCCGTGCTCGATCACGGCGGTGGGCGTCGTCCCGCAGTCCCACATCAGCCGGTTGAAGTGCGTGACGTGGACGACCGTCAGCTCCGGGCGGTCGGCGGCCGGGTGCCGGGTGTCCGGGACCGGGCCGCCCGGCGCGTTGTGCTCCAGGTAGACCGTGGGGACGTCGACGCCCGGGCGGCGGCCCAGCCACTCCCCGGCCAGCTCGATCTCGTGCGGGCGCTGGAGGACCAGCAGGTCCACGTCGGTGTCCCGGAGTTCCTCCGGAGGCACCTCGACGACCGACTCCGGCCAGTCGAAAGTGGCCGCCCGGCCCAGCCCGTCCGGGCCGCGGTCCGGCGTCACCGGCACCAGGTAGGTGTGCGGGCCCTGGACGAACGCCGTCGTCCACGAGCCGTGCACGTGCCACAGCAGGATCCTCATGGCGTGCGCTCCGTCCGTTCCGGCCGGCCCGTCGCGGCGGGTCCGGGCTCCAGGCCGGGCGTACGCCCGGTCAGCTTCTCCACGGCGGCCAGCACGTCCTCGGGGGACACCCCGTTCAGGCACGGGTGGCCGGGCACCGGGCAGTCCCGGGCCCTGCTGCCCGCGCAGGGCGCCCGCTCGTCCCCGAGCAGCACGTGCGGCACCCCGTACGGCGCCCAGCGCTCGGCCGGCACCACGGGGGCGAACAGGCAGACGACCGGCGTGCCCACGGCCGCCGCCAGGTGCGCCGGTCCGGTGTTGCCCACCACGACGGCGGCGGCCCGCGCCAGCACCCCGGCCAGCTCGGCCGGACCGGTCCGCCCGCCCAGGTCGAGCGCCACGCCGCCGGCGACGGCCGCGGTCAGCTCGCGCTCCCCGGCGCCGCCGGTGACCACCACCCGGTAGCCGGCCCGGGCCAGCGCCCGGACCGCCGCCGCGCACCGGTCGGCGCTCCAGCGGCGGGCGGGCACGGCGGCGCCGGGGTGCACGACGATGTAGCCGGGCTCGGGCACTTCCTTTGGCAGGGGCGGGGGTTCGCGGACGGCGAGCCGCCCGTCGTCACCCTCCGGCAGCCGGAAGCCGGCCGCCTCGGCGAGGTCCAGCGCGGCGGCCGCCTCGTGCCGGCGCGGGCCCCGCCGGTGGCGTACGTCCAGGAGCGCGCCCGCGTAGTCGACGGAGTCCGCCGCGAGGCGCCGCACCCCGGCGAGCCGCAGCAGCAGGGCCAGCGGCAGCGGGCTCTGGTGGAACGAGGTGAGGATCAGGCCGACGTCCGGCGGGTCCGCGGCGATCCGCCCGACGAACGCCTCGACGTCCGCCCGCTCCACCGCCGGCGGCTCGAACCCCACCCACGGCGCGTCCCACACCACCACCTCGTCCACGCCGGGCAGCATCCGCGCGGCGGGCGCGCCGCGCGGCCCGCACAGCAGCGTCGTCCGGCCGGCCCCCGCGGCCACGGCCCGCACGGCGGGACCGGCGAGCAGGACGTCCCCGAAGCTGTCGAGCCGGGCTACGAGCGCTTTCACGGCCGCCCCCCTTCCGCCGGGTCCGGAACGGGGGCGCCCGCGCCGGCGGGCCGTCCCGCTGTCCTGACCGGCGGCGCCGGCCGGGCGGGGCCGGCCATCCCGGTGTCAGGGGCGCCGGCCACGCCCGGCGTGGTCGGGTGAGCGGCCCGGCGGAGCGGGGCTCCGGACGGCTCACGGACGCTTGCGGCGCGGCGCCGTCCACGGCCCACCGTGGCCGGCAGCGCTCTGCGGACGGCCCGGACGCGGCCGGCCCCGCCCGCGCCGTCCGCACCGCCGCCCGCGGGCCGGGCCCCCGCCCCGGGCGGGATGCCGCTGCCGGACGCCGTGCGGGCGGGGCCCGGGGTGCCGGTGGTGGCGGGGGAGGCGGCCGGGACCTCGGCGGCGGTCGTGCCGCCGCCCGTGCGGCGGGCGAGCACGGCGCGGACCGCCGCCGGCAGGTCCGGCGCCCAGCACGCGGCGCGGGCCACCTCCTCCAGGCGCGTCGCCCGCGTCGGGACGAGCACACCGGAGGCGCCCGCCGCCACCGCGGCGTCCATGTCGCTGCCGATGTCGCCGATGACGACGCAGTCCTCGGGGTCGACACCCAGCGTGCGGGCGGCCGTCAGGACCAGGCCCGGGGCGGGCTTGCGGCAGGGGCAGCCGTCGTGGGGGCCGTGCGGGCAGACCGCCCAGACGTCGAACCGGCCGAGCAGCCGCTCCACGCGTGCGTTCACCCGGTCGACCTGGGCCGGCGTCAACAGTCCGCGCGCCACGCCCGACTGGTTGCTGATCACCCCGAGGGGCACGCCCAGCCGCCGCAGCAGGGACACGGCCTGCCGGGCGCCGGGGGCGGGGACCACCCGGGCCGGGTCGCCGTTGTAGGGCACGTCGCGGACCAGCGTGCCGTCCCGGTCGAACAGCACGGCGGCCGGGAGCCGGCGGGCGGTCATGGCCGCACCCCCTTGCGCGGGGCGGTCCGCAACGGCACCGGGACGACGAGCGGGCCGCCCGCCGCCGGCCGTACCGGCCGGACGCCGCGGTGCCGCCAGGTGCCGCGCAGCCGGTGACAGACCGCGAGCGGTGGGATGACCGCGCTGGTCGCGAGCATCGCCGCCACCTCGGGCGCGGTCCGCGGCCCCGGCGCGATCCGGGACCAGGCGAACTCGGCCGTGCCCAGCGCCCAGCCGACGGCCGCCGCCGCACCCGCGCCCGGGTGGCCGGAGACGGCCAGGGCCGCCGCCAGCGTGCCGGCCACGGTCACCATGGCGTGTCCGCGCAGCCGTCCGCGCGGCGCCCCGGCCCGCTCCCACCAGTCGGAGCCGTGCAGCCGCCGCATCAGCGCGTCGTCGGCGTTGCCGGCCTGCGTGCGCACCGACACCCAGGGGCCGGCCGGCCGTACCGGGTGCAGGGTCGTCCGGGTGCCGCGCTCCAGCCGCCGGCCGGCCGCCAGGACGCGCAGCGCCAGGTCGGCGTCCTCGCGGAACGCGCGCGGGAAGCGCTCGTCGAAGCCGCCCACCGCCTCCAGGGCGGAGGTGCGGTACGCCATGTCGGCCGTGGCCCACCGGGCGTCCGCGAGTCCGGCGGTGTTGCGCTCCCAGTCGGTGGGGCGCCGTCCGGACGGCAGCGGCACCTCGATGACGCCCTGGACGCCGGCCACGTCGGGGCCCGCCCGCAGCAGGTCGCCGGCCAGGTCGTCGCGCCACGCGGGCCCGACCCGGACGTCGTCGTCGAGGAAGACGACCCAGGGGCTGTCCACCGCGCGCCAGCCGGTGTTGCGGGCCGCGGCCGGCCCCCGGCCGCCGGCGCTGAGCACCGACGCGCGCGGCCGCAGCGTCCCCAGGGCCGCCAGCGGCAGCGGCGGCCGGGCGTGCCGGGGGCCCCGGCGGTCGTCGACGACGACCACCTCGCGGGGCTCGGGGCCCGCCGACGACGCCAGCGCGTCGAGGCAGTCGGCGAGGCAGGGCCGCCCGACGGTGGGGATCACCACCGCGTAGCCGAAGGAACTCACCGTTCCGGGAGAGGAGTTCATGACGACGCCCTCCCTCCGGCGTACGCCCCGCCGCGCCGGACCGCGTACGGGCCGATGGCCAGCAGGTCCACGGGCGCGGAGCCGAAGCACTCCAGCGCGTCGCGCGGGTCGTCGACCATCGGCCGGCCGGCCGTGTTGAGGCTGGTGTTGACGACGACGGGCAGTCCGGTGCGGTGTTCGAACTCGGCGAGCATCCGGGCCACCAGCGGCTCCCGCCGCGGCTCCACGGTCTGGATCCGGGCCGTGCCGTCCACGTGCACGACCGCCGGGATCCGGTCCCGCCACGGCCGGGCCACGCCGTGCACGAACAGCATGTACGGGCTGGGCAGCGGCCCTTCGAAGATCTCGGCCGCCCGGTCGGCGAGGACCATCGGCGCGACCGGCCGGAACTCCTCGCGCCCCTTGACGTGGTTGAGCCGTTCCAGGTTCTCCGCCCGGCCGGGGTGGGCCAGCAGCGACCGGTGGCCGAGCGCCCGGGGCCCGTACTCGCTCCGGCCCTGGAACCAGGCGACGATCCCGTCCGCGGCCAGCGTCTCGGCGACCGCCGTCGCGATGTCCGGCGGCCGCTCGTACGGCACCCGGGCCCGCTCCAGCCACCCGCGCAGCTCCTCGTCGGACCAGCCGCGGCCCAGGTCGGCGCCGTCCATCGGCGCGGTGGGGGCGCCGCCGTCCGCCGCGAGCTGAAGCGCCGCGCCCAGGGCCGTGCCCGCGTCGCCGGCGGCGGGCTGCACCCACACCCGGCGGAACGGACCCTCCACGGCGATACGGGAGTTGGCGACGCAGTTGAGGGCGACGCCGCCGGCCATGGCCAGCGACTCGGCGCCGGTCCGGGCGTGCAGCCAGCGCGCCAGGTCCAACAGGAGCTCCTCCAGGCACTGCTGGGTGCTGGCGGCGAGGTCGGCGTGGTCCTGTGTCCAGTCCTGGCCGGGCGCGCGCGGCTCGGTGAGCGCCGCCCAGGGCACCGCGCTCGCCCGGAACCCGCCGTCCTCCGTGGCGTGCAGGTATGTCCGCACCTCGGTCAGGAAGCGCGGCTTCCCGTACGCCGCGAGGGCCATCACCTTGTACTCGTCGCTGCTGCGCAGGAAGCCCAGGTGCGCGGTGAGTTCCTCGTAGACCAGGCCCAGGGACTGCGGCAGCCGCTGGGTGGCCAGTACCTCCAGGTCGCCGCCGGTGTAGCGGCCGGCCAGGTGCGAGGCGCACTCGCCGCGCCCGTCCAGGACGAGGACGGCACTGTCGGCGTGCGGGGCGGCGAGGCCGGCGGACGCGGCGTGCGCCACGTGGTGGGCGACGAACCGGACGCGCGTGGGGTCCAGGCCGGGCAGGGCGTCGGCGAGGAAGGCCGGCGCCTCGCGGGCGTAGGTCTGCCGCAGGTGGTCCCACGGGTCGTCGAGCCCCATCTCCGCGGCGGGCAGGGCGAGCGCCGGGTCGTAGGAGTAGGCGACGGCGTCCAGGTCGCCGGGGCTCAGCCCGGCGTGTTCCAGGCACCAGCGGGCGGAGAGCACCGGCAGCTCCCAGGCCGCGAACGGCACCGGCCGCTTGCCGTGCTTGCGCCGGGAGAACCGCTCCTCCTCGGCGGCGGCGACGATCCGCCCGTCGGCGACCAGCGCCGCGGCCGGGTCGTGGAAGAGGGCGTTGATACCGAGGATGCGCATGCCGTGCTCCGTCTCTGGTGGGGGTCGGACGCCGGGACGCCGCGGGGACCGGGGAGGGGGTTACGCCGCGGGGGCCGTCCGCGCGAACCACTCCACGGTCCGCTTGAGGCCCTCCGCGCAGTCCACGCGGGGCGACCAGCCGAGGAGGCGGCGGGCCAGCGTGGTGTCGGGACGGCGCTTGCCGGGGTCGTCGGCCGGCCGGTCCACGAACTCGATCACCGAGGCGGAGCCGGTCAGGTCCACGATGAACCGGGCCAGTTCGAGGACGGTGGTCTCGTCCGTCCCGCCGATGTTCACCGGGCCCGGGTGGCCGCGGGCGGCGAGCGCCAGGATGCCGTCCACCGTGTCGTCGATGTACGTCAGGGACCGCGTCTGGCCGCCGTCGCCGGCCACCGTCAGCGGCTCGCCGTCGAGCGCCTGCCGGATGAAGTTGGGCACCGCCCGCCCGTCGTCGGCCCGCATCCGGGGGCCGTAGGTGTTGAAGAGGCGGACGATGGCGGTGTCCGTGCCGTGGGTGCGCCGGTAGGCGGCGACCAGGGCCTCGGCGTAGCGCTTGGACTCGTCGTAGACGCTGCGCGGGCCGATCGGGTTGACGTTGCCCCAGTAGTCCTCGCGCTGAGGGTGTTCGAGCGGATCGCCGTACACCTCGGAGGTGGAGGTCAGCAGGAAGCGGGCGGCGTTCCGGCGGGCGAGCTCCAGGGCCGCCCGGGTGCCGTTGCTGCCCACCTCCATGGTCTGGATCGGCAGCCGCAGGTAGTCGGCGGGCGAGGCCGGGCAGGCGAGGTGCAGGACCAGGTCCACGGGGCCGGGGACGGCGGCCAGGGCGGCCGGGTCGGAGACGTCGGCACGGACGAAGGAGAACCGCGGATCCCCTTCCAGATGGGCGATGTTGTCGCGCGATCCCGTGGCGAGGTTGTCCACGCAGCACACCTCGGTGCCCTCGGCCAGCAGCCGTTCGCACAGGTGGGATCCGACGAAACCCGCTCCTCCGGTGATCACCGCACGGGTCCAGCGTCGTTCGTCCATGATCACACTCCTTCGCGTACGGGCACCGGTCCTTCGGTGCGGTACGGCCCGCCGGTGAGGGACCGGCTGTCGTCGTCCCGTCGGGAGGGCTGCCGCGGCGCCGGACCGTCCGGCGCGGGGCCCGGGGACGACGCGGAATGGAGTTCTGCTCTGCTCGCCGGCCTCCGAGGGCCCGGCGCGGGGGCGGTCGGCCGGCCCGGTTCACCCGGGGCTCGCGGTCGTGACCCGCCGTAGCGAATGCGGCTCGGCTAGAAGCGTCGCACAGCCCCGGCGGTTGGGCCACCTGGGGCAACCCGGGCCCGGCGGCACCGCCCGCCCCGCCCGTTTCGGCTTGCCCGCCCGGGGCAGGCGGGTGAGCCTGAGGAGGCGATCGGCGCCGTACGGACGCCGGCCCTCCGGGGCGGTCGCGCCGTCGCCGGGAACCGCGGCACGCGGGACGGCCCGGCCGGCGGCCGCCGCGACGAGGCATCGACCAGGAAGGACGTACGCGCGTGCCCGCTCACGAGTCAGGCCGGGGCATCGACCCGGCGGCGCAGGATGCCAAGGACCAGCAGCTGGAACGGTTCCGTGCCGCTCCCGCGCACGACGCGCTCACCACCGACCAGGGCGTGCGCGTCGACGACACCGACAACGCGCTGCGGGCCGGCCGGCGGGGGCCGACGCTGCTGGAGGACTTCCACAACCGGGAGAAGATCACCCACTTCGACCACGAGCGCATCCCGGAACGCGTGGTGCACGCCCGGGGCGCCGGCGCCTACGGCTACTTCGAGCCGTACCAGTCGCTGAGCGAGTACACCTGCGCCGACTTCCTCGCCGAGGCCGGCCGCCGGACGCCCGTCTTCGTCCGCTTCTCCACGGTCCAGGGGCCGCGCGGGTCCGCCGACACCGTGCGGGACGTTCGCGGGTTCGCCACCAAGTTCTACACCCGCGAGGGCAATTACGACCTGGTCGGCAACAACATGCCGGTCTTCTTCATCCAGGACGCCATCAAGTTCCCGGACTTCGTGCACGCGGTGAAGATGGAGCCGCACAACGAGATCCCCACCGGTGCCTCGGCCCACGACACGTTCTGGGACTTCTGCTCGCTCCAGCCCGAGTCCACCCACATGCTGATGTGGCTGATGTCGGACCGGGCCATCCCGCGCAGCTACCGGATGATGCAGGGCTTCGGCGTGCACACGTTCCGCTTCGTCACGGCGGACGGACGGGGCACGTTCGTGAAGTTCCACTGGAAGCCCAAGCTGGGCGTGCACTCCCTGGTGTGGGACGAGACGCAGATCATCGCGGGCCGTGACCCCGACTTCAACCGCCGGGACCTCTGGGAGTCCATCGAGGCCGGCGAGTACCCAGAGTGGGAGCTGGGCGTCCAGCTGGTGCCGGAGGAGAACGAGTTCGACTTCGACTTCGACCTCCTCGACGCCACGAAGATCATCCCCGAGGAGCAGGTGCCCGTCCGGCCGGTCGGCCGCCTGGTCCTGAACCGGAACCCGCAGAACTTCTTCGCCGAGACCGAGCAGGTCGCCTTCCACACGGCGAACGTCGTGCCCGGCATCGACTTCACCAACGACCCGCTGCTCCAGGGCCGGAACTTCTCCTACCTGGACACCCAGCTGATCCGGCTCGGCGGCCCCAACTTCAGCCAGCTGCCGGTCAACCGGCCGATCGCCGACGTCCACCACAACCACCGCGACGGCTTCGGCCAGCAGGTCATCCACCCCGGGACGAACTACTTCCCCAACTCCCTCGGCGGCGGCTGCCCGGCGCACGCGGGCGCGGGCGGCGGCGCGGGCGTCTTCCGGCACTACGCCGAACGGGTGGACGGCGAGAAGATCCGGGTGCGCAGCGAGAGCTTCCAGGACCACTACAGCCAGGCGTCGCTCTTCTGGAACAGCATGGCCGACTGGGAGAAGCGGCACATCGTCGAGGCGTTCCGCTTCGAGCTGGGCAAGGTCATGTCCGTCGAGGTGCGCGAGCGCATGGTGGGGAACCTGGCCCACGTCAACGGCGGACTGGCCGCCCTGGTCGCCGACGGCCTGGGCCTGCCCGCGCCGGCGCCCGACGCGAACGTCTCCACCGCCGCGTCCCCCGCCCTGAGCCAGGAGAACCTGATGGGCGAGGGCATCCGCACCCGCAAGGTCGCCGTGCTGGTGGCGGACGGGACGGACGCCGGGCAGGTGGCCGCCGCCCGCGGCCGGCTCGTGGCGCAGGGGGCGATCGTCGAGGTGCTGGCCGCCCGCGACGGCTCGGTGCAGGGCGCCGGGGGCGAAGTCCTCGACGTGGACCGGGCGATGCCCACCATGGCGTCCGTCCTCTACGACGCGGTCCTCGTGCCGGACGGCGCCCAGGCGGTGTCGGTGCTGGCCGCCGACCCCGCGGCCGTACGGTTCGTCGAGGAGGCGTACCGGCACGGCAAGCCGCTCGCGGTCTTCGGCGAGGGGACGCGCCTGCTGACGGCGGCCCGGCTGCCCGAGGAGGTCGTCCTCGGCGAATCGGCGCCCTCCTACGGCGTGTTCGCCGGCGACGGCACCGCCTCCGTCGAGGACGTCGCCGACGCCTTCGCCGCCGCGATCGCCCTGCACCGCTTCCCCCGTCGTCCGGGCCTGCTCAACTGACGGCGGGGGAAGGCACGGTGAACGCCGCCGACGACCGGCGCACGGTACGGGCGCTGCTGGACGCGCACGGCCGCACCTACGCCGAGGAGGCGGGCATCCGGCTGCGGGACGCCCCGCAGCCGCTGTACCGCCTCCTCGTCCTGGCCTGCCTGCTCAGCGCCCGCATCCGGGCGTCGGTCGCCGTGGCCACCGCCCGCAGCCTGGCCGACGCCGGGCTGAAGGACCCGCGCCGGATGGCCGGCGCCACCTGGCAGCGGCGCGTCGACGCGCTCGGCGCGGGCGGCTACCGCCGCTACGACGAGCGCACCGCGACCCAGCTCGGCGACGGCGCCGGGCTGCTGCTCGACCGGTACGGCGGCGACGTCCGCCGGATGCGCGCCGCCGCCGACGGCGACCCCGGCCGCCTCCCGGAGATCCTTCAGGAGATCCCCGGCCTGGGCCCCGCCGGGGCGGGCATCTTCCTCCGCGAGGTCCAGGGCGTCTGGCCGGAACTCCTGCCGTACCTCGACGACAAGGCCCTCCAGGGCGCCGCCCGCCTCGGCCTCCCGGACCGGCCCGGACCCCTGGCCCGCCTGGTCGACCCGGAGCGCACCCCGGCGCTGGCCGCCGCCCTCGTCCGCGCCGCCCTGGACCGGGACGTGGTGGAGGACGTGCGGCGGCGGACGGGGGAGTGAGAGCCGTCGTACGGCGGCCCTCAGCGGGCCCCGGGGACGGGCGCGGGCCGGGAGAACCGCTCCCGGGCCCGGTCGAACACCTCCCGGAAAAGGGGGTCCTGCACCGAGCCGCGGTCGTAACGGACGCCGAACCTGCTCTCGTATTCGGAGAACCATCGCGCGTCGGTATTCAGGAATACGATGTCGTGCAAGGCCATGTGGCGGAGGGCGAGCATCGGCACCGGTGCGCGGAGGGCTTTGAATTCGGGATTCCGGGCGGCGGACTCGTCGCAGAGCGGGTGGAACTGGCTGATCATCAGCCCCTTTTCCACGATGCCCGGTTTCGCGCGGGCCTGCGCCGCGTCCAGCGCGGCCAGGCTCCCGGCGTCGCCCGGAAGGCCGTCGAGGACCACCAGAAGGGCGTGCAGCGTGCGGTTGCGGTGCGCCCACCGGGTGGTGTCGAACACCTCCAGCATGCGGGCGATCAGCGCGTCGAGACCCGTCGGGGAGGCCGTCACCGGCCAGACCTCGAAGCGCAGGGTGCCGGCCTCCAGCGAGGGCGGGACGAACGGGCAGACCGCCCCCTCCCGGGCGAGCCGCGCGTCCGGCCGGCACACGTAGTCGTGCAGCCAGTGCCGCGCCGCCGCCGCGCGTCCCGGTATCGGACCGCCGGACTCATCAGCCAATTCGGACAATGTTCCAAACCTCTCCGGGAAAAGGACCCAGGGGTGATCACCACAGGGTGAAACGCCATGGCGTCCCCCTCGTCGGACGGCACCGACCGTACACAGCGGGTCCGGCCATCGGAAGGTAAAAAAGTGAAATCTGGACGACGGCCCCTCCGAAACGGGCCCGAATGGCCATGAACAGGGGAGAGGGGAACAGGGGATTCCCGAATTCCGGAGGCGTCGGCCCGTCAGAGCCCCGCGGCGCCGTCCCGCCGCCCCGGGCCCGCTCCGGCGCCGGCCGGGCCGGCCGCCCCCGCCGGCTCCCCCTCGCCGGCCGGCGGACGCCGCAGCGACGACCGGCCCGCGCGCCACGCCTCCAGCACCCGGCGCTCGAACCGCCCCTCCACCCACTGGGTGGCGGTGACACCGAACTCCACGTCCGCCGCCAGCGCGGGCTCCTCCCGCAGCAGCCCGCCCACCACGTCGCGCCGTACCAGCTGCTCGTGCACCGCGTCGGCCGCCACGTGCTCGGCGTAGAAACGGATGGCGGCGGGGCCGGCCCCCAGCCGCTCCATGGCCCGGACCAACCGCCGCGAGCCGGGCGGCGAGGTGCACTCCAGCGTCGCGAAGTGGCCCACCAGGCAGCCGCGCAGCGCCCGGTGCAGGCCGAAGAGCGACATCAGGTTGCCGGTCGCCAGGGTGGCCGCGGGCACGGCGTCGACGTAGCGGCCGTAGGTGTCGTCCAGGCCCAGGTCCCGCATCAGGTCCGCGTACAGCTTCGCGTGCACCCGGTCCGCCCGGCCCGCGCCGAACTCGTCGTACTCCACCGCCACCAGGCCGGCCTTGGCCGTGCCCGTGAGCCGGGGGATGGCCCAGGCGTGCGGGTCGGCCTCCTTGAGCTGGTAGACCGAGCGGTGCACCGCGTACTCGCGCAGCTGCTCCAGCGTGCCGTGGTCGCGCAGGAAGGACGAGGCGCCGTCCGCCTCGCCGTCCGGCGGCTCCGTGACCAGCTCCTCCAGCACGGCGTCCACGCCCTCCCCGATCGGCGCGTCGGCCCGCAGCGCGGCCAGGAAGGCGCTCTCCAGCACGGCCCGCAGCCGCAGCGCGCGCGGGTCCCACTCCCAGGCGTCGGACACCCCCGGCAGGCCGCGGTAGTGCAGCTCGTAGCAGAGGTGGAGGGCCAGTTGGACGTCCTCCCCGTAGGGGTCGGCCGCCGCCACGGCGGGCGCGCCGGGCAGCGGGTCCCGGCCGTCGCCGGGGTCGCCGCGGAACAATTCCAGGAGCGCGCCGGACAGTTCGCCGCGCGCGGCCGGACAGTGCATCGTAAGCCTCCGAGGTCCGCGGGATTCGCGGGAGGAACGGTTACCCGGCGCCGGGCCCGTCACGCCGGGGGCCTGCGACGGCGGCGGTGGCTGGTGTCGCACCACGGGAACTCCGCGCTGCGCCGGCAGGCGCAGAGGGCCACCACCGGACGGTCCGAGCGCACGATCGAACCGTCCTCCATGACCACTTCCACCGGCCCCTCGACGAGGAACGGGCCGTTCGGCTCGCGGGAGACGCGGCGGGCGGGCTTCGGCGCCGGGCCGTCGGTTCCGGGCCGCTCCCGCACCTCCTCCGCCGGTCGCCGCGGCGCGTCAGGGTAGGTACCGGCCACGGATCACCACCAGTTCCTCCTTGTCCTGCCCGGCCGCCAGCAGCCCGCGCTCCCGCAGCCAGCCGGCGCGGGCGCGCAGCACCGGCCCGAACGGCACGGCCCTGCGGTCCGCCACCTCGGCCTCCATCCCGGCCCGCCGCAGCAGCTCCAGCGTCCGGTCCTCGCCGCTCAGCGCCGACTGCACCAGCAGCAGCACCCCGGCCGGCCGCAGCAACGGCGGTGCCTCCGCGCACAGCTGGTCGAGCACCGCCCGTCCGTCGTCCCCCGCCTCCCAGGCGCGCGCCGGGCCCCGCCCGGGGAACGTGCCGTCGGGGGAAGGGACATACGGGGGGTTGGCGAGGACGAGGTCGAAGCGCCGGTCCGCGACCGGGGCGAGCAGGTCGCCCCGCCGCACCTCGACGCGGCACCCGGCGAGCAGGGCGTTCACCCGGGCCGTGAGCACCGCCCGGAGCGAGGCGTCGACGGCCGTCACCCGGACACCGCGCCCCCGGCGGGCCGCGGCGATGGCCAGGGCGCCGGTGCCGGTCCCGACGTCGAGCACCCGCGCACCGGCGGGCAGCGGCTCCCGTTCGAGCGCCTCGGCCAGCAGGAACGAGTCGTCCTGCGGCGCGTACACCCCGGGCGGCCGGACCAGCCGCCGTATCCGGCGGGTCCGTGCCGTTCCGACGGCGGGCTTCACGGTGCCGTGCACGACGGACGTGCCCTCCGGGGCCGTCACAGTTCCCGCAGCGCGGGCAGCAGTTCGCCGGCCGACCACTTCAGGAACGGCTCCTGGTGGCCGCCGCCGATCTGGACCAGCGCGATCTCCTCGAACCCGGCCTCCGCGTACGGCCGGACCGCCTCGACGAAGTCCTCCACCTTCGACCCGCAGGCGATGCTCTCCGCGATGTCGTCCTTGGTCACGAACTGGGTGGCGGCGGTGAACCCGCGGTCGTCCCGCAGCTCGGAGTTGACCTTCCAGCCCAGGCCGAACCAGCGGAACTGGTCGTGGGCCCGTTCGATGGCCGCGTCACGGTCCGTGTCGTAGCAGACGGGCAGCTGCCCCACACGGGGTTTCCCGAAGCCGCCGTGCCGGTCGAAGGCGTCCAGCAGCTCCTTCTTCGGCTCGGTGGCGATGACCAGGTCGGCCAGGTGCCCGGCCAGCCGGCACGAGCGCTCGCCGGACACCGCGATGCCGATCGGCGGGGCGGTCTCCGGCAGATCCCACAGCTTGGCGTGCTCGACGTCGTAGTGCGGGCCGTGGTGGGTCAGGGTGCGGCCCTCGAAGAGGGCCCGGATGATCTCGGTGGCCTCCTCCAGCATCTCCAGCCGGACGTCCGCCGACGGCCAACCGCCGCCCACCACATGCTCGTTGAGGTTCTCTCCCGACCCCAGCCCCAGCCGGAACCGGCCCTCGGACAGCAGCTGCACCGTCGCCGCCTGCTGGGCCACGACGACCGGGTGGTAGCGCGTCGTCGGACACGTCACGTACGTCATCAGCGGAATCCGCGAGGTCGCCTGGGCCGCGGCGCCCAGAACGGCCCAGGCGTTCGGGGCGTGGCCCTGGGAGGCGAGCCAGGGGAAGAAGTGGTCGGAGGTGACGGAGAAGTCGAAGCCCGCCTTCTCGGCGCCCACCACGTGCTCGACCAGCTCCCGTGGCCCGGCCTGCTCGGTCATCATTGTGTAGCCGATGTGCACCATGCACCCCCGAGTGCCCTGAGCGGCCCGGGGGAAACCCGGGGTGCCGGCCCTGATCCGTTCGGCCGTACGGGACGTGCGCGGGGTGGAACGGCGCGCGACACTCGGCGGTGAGGGGGGCGTCACGGTTCTGAAAGGAAGGCGCGCGATGAGCGCCAAGCACAAGGCCAAAGCCAAGGCCGAGCAGGTCAAGGGCCGGGTGAAGGAGGCCGCCGGACGCGCGGCCGGCGACCGGCGGACGCAGGCCGAGGGCCGCACCGAGAAGGCCAAGGGAGACATTCGCGAGACGGCGGAGGACGTACGGCGCACCCTGAAGAAGTGATCAAGGGGCGGGCGGCGGACCGCCGCCCGCCCCGCGGCGAGAATCGTCACCGAGGTCCCGGACGCCCGTCGTCCGGGACCTTCGCGCGCGGCGGGCCGGCCCGGGGCCGGGGCCGGGGCCGGTCAGGAACCGTCCGTCTCCCGCGCCACCCGGACCGTCCGCAGCTCGGGGTCGGCCGCGTCCGGCAGGTTCATCCCCGCCTCGATCCCGGTGCGCAGGTACTCCAGCACGGGCCCGGTGAGGCGTTCGCCGGGCAGGGCCGCGGGGATGCCCGGCGGGTACGGGGTCAGCATCTCGGCGGCGATCCGCCCCTCGGCCCGGTCGTGGGGGACGTCCTCGACGGGCCCGAAGTAGGCGTCGCGGGGCGGCAGGACCTGTTCCATGCGCAGCTCGCGCGGCGACGGTACGGCGACGGCGGGCGCGGGACGCAGCCCGGACGCCTGCTCGGACAGGTCGCGCAGCGCGTCGAGCAGGGCCCGTACGGTCTCGTCGTCGTCGGCGTGGGTGAGCTGGGCGCTGATCCGCCGGTGGTCGACGAGGTGCAGGTCGATGCGGTGCCTGTCGCGCAGCCAGTCCGCCGCCCGGTAGCCGGTGGTGCCGAGCTCCGCCATGTCGATGATCACGGGCAGCGGGTCCAGGTCCGCCGCCAGTCCGGTCCCGGTGAAGTCGGCGCGGTCGTTCACGTGCAGCCCGTCGATCCGCTCGATCCCCTTGCGCACCGACGCCGCCCGTTCCAGCGTCTGGTCCAGCAGTTCGCGGCCGTGCAGCATCATCTGCCGCCGCCAGCCGTCGATCCCGGCCAGGATGAGGACGGACGGGCTGGTGGTGCCCAGCAGGTCGGCGCGGGACTTCAGCGCGGCGGGGTCGATGAGGTCGCCCTGGAGGTGGAACACCGAGCCCTGCTCCAGGCCGCTGCCCATCTTGTGGATGCTGGTCACGCACACGTCCGCGCCGGCGTCCATGGCCCACGCCGGCAGGTCGGGGTGGAAGGGGAGGTGGGCGCCCCACGCCTCGTCCACGATGAGCGGGCGCCCCCGCCGGTGGCAGACCTCGGCGATGCCCTCCAGGTCCGCGCAGGACCCGTACGGGGTCGGGCTGGTGACCAGCGCGCCGCGCGCGTCCGGATGCGCCGCGAAGGCCTGTTCGAACGCCTCGGCGGACGGCGGATGGGCGAGGTGCCGCTCCGCGTCCCACTGCGGGTCCACCCACACCGGGCGGATGCCGGCCAGGATCAGCCCGGCGACCACCGACTTGTGCGCGTCCCGGCCGATCAGCAGTTCCTCGTGCGGACTGGCCACGGCCAGCATCGCCGCCTTGACCGACAGCGAGCTGCCGCAGGTGGTGAAGAACGTGTGCTCGGCGTGGACGGCGTCGGCCATCAGGGCCTCCGCCCGCTCCAGGACCCGCCCGCTGGTCCGCCGGTCGTCCAGGCCGCCGGTGGCCAGGACGTCCGCGCGGAACACGGCGTCGCCCAGCTCCCGGCGGGCGGCCGGGTCGGCGCCCCTGGCCTGTTTGTGGCCGGGCGGGGTGAACGGCAGCCGGCCGACCTCGTGATAGGCGGCGAGTGCTTCCAGGACGGGGGCCTGTGCGTGGTCCATCGGTTCCCTCCGGACGGCCGGTGACGTTCGCCAGGCGTGTGACCCGATGCCCGCGCGGGAAACCCGGCCCGGCCGGACGACCGGGCCCGCCGGCCGCCGGGGTCACCCGGACGGGGGCGTCCAGTCGGCCACCAGTGCGAGCAGCCCGGGGAACCGGGCCTCCAGGTCCGCCACCCGCACCTGGCTGCGCCGCTCCAGCCCGTACTGGCGCTGCCGGGTCACGCCGGCCTCGCGCAGCGCCTTGAAGTGGTGGGTCAGCGAGGACTTGGGCCGGTCGAGGCCGAACCAGCCGCACGGGTGGTCGAACGCCTCGGACTCCAGCAGCAGTTTGCGGACGACGCGCAGCCGCAGCGGATCGCTCAGCGCGCCGAGGACGGTCTCCAGCCGCAGGTCCGCCACGTCGGGCTCGGGCAGCGGGTCCGGCACGCCGGCCGGCTCCGGGGGGACGGTGAAGGCGGGGGCGGGTCGGGAGGTGGCCATCTGCTTCCTCGTTTCCACTGCTTCTCGTTTCCGCGGGCTCGAACAGCCGGACGTCCGGACAGCCGGACGCTCGCTGTACGAGTTTGATCGTACTACGTGCTAAGTTCGAAATAACTCGTACAGCGGCGCCCCCGGGTGCCGCCGACGGCGCGTCGCCCTGCCCCGACGCGCCCCCAGACTTCCGAAAAGGAGCTCCGGTGACGGACATCCGGCTCGCCCCCGTGGACGCCCGCCCCGCCCGCCGAACGGCCGCCACTCCCGGGACCGCCCCCGGCCGGTGGCTGTGGGCGGCCGCCTGGCCCGTGACGGCCGTGTTCGTCCTGTCCAACGCCGCCACGCCGCTCTACGCGCTGTGGCAGCGGGACATCGGCTTCTCCCGCGGCACCCTGACCCTCGTCTTCGCCTGCTACATCGCCGGCCTGATCGGCTCGCTCCTCGTCTCGGGCGTCCTCTCCGACCGGATCGGCCGGCGGCCCGTCCTCGTCCCGGCGGTGCTCCTCGCCCTCGTCGCCTGCGGGATCTTCGCCACCGCCTCCTCCGTCGTGGCCCTGATGGCCGCCCGGCTGCTCACCGGGATCGCCGTCGGCGCCGTCGTCTCCGCCGGCATGGCGGCCGTCTCCGACGTCGCCGGACCCGCGCGCAAACGGCAGGCGGCGCTGCTCGCCTCCACCGCCATGGTGCTCGGCGCGGGCCTCGGCCCACTGCTGGCCGGCGTCCTCTCCGAGACCCTCCCCGCCCCCACCGCCACCGTCTTCGGCGTCGAGGCCGTCCTCCTCGTCGTCGCCCTGGCCGTCGTCCTGCGGATGCCCCTCCCGCGCCCGGCCGGCGGCAGCGGCGGCTCCTGGATCCGGGTGCCGGGCGTGCCGCGCGGCCGGGGCGGCGACCTGCTGCGAGGGGTCGCCGTCTTCGCCCCCGGCATCACCGCCACCTCGTTCGTCCTCTCCCTCGGCCCGTCCCTGCTCTCCGGCCTCCTCGGCACCACCAACCGGGTGGTCGCCGGCGCCATGGCCTTCGTGATGTTCCTCGCCGCCACCGGCGTCCAGTTCGCCGTCCGCCGGCTGCGCCCCGAAACCGTCCTGCTCGCCGGCGCCGTGAGCACCGTTCTCGCCATGGCGGCCCTCGTCGGCGCGGTGCGCCTCTCCTCGGCCGTCCTCCTGGCCGCCGCCGCGCTGCTCGCCGGCGCCGGCCAGGGCCTGGGACAGCTCGGCGGGCTCTCCCTGCTCAACGCCGGCGTTCCGGCCGGGCGGCTCGCCGAGGCGAACGCCGCGATGAACGTGGGTGGTTACGTGCCGGCGGGCACCCTGCCGGTCGCCGCCGGCTTCCTCAGCGACGCGGCCGGGCTGCCGACCGGGGCGACGGTCTTCGCGACGGTCCTCGCGGTGGCGGCCGCGGCCGGAGGACTGACCGTCCTCGCCCGCCGGAGCCGCGCCGCCATGGCCGCCTGACGCCGCGGAAGGCAGGGCGGGCGTGGGGCCGGGAACGCGTCCCGGCCCCACGCGCTCGTTCCGAGGCGGAGGTGAGCGGCGTGAACTCCCGTGCGCCACGGGTATGCCTGAGCCCGTGCGGGCCGGAGGGCGTCCACCGGACGGCCCGCCGGGCACGGACCGAGACGTAAGCACCGGAAGAACCGAGAGAAAGGCAGCGGACATGCCGCTGGAAGGCGAGTACGAACCGAGCCCCGAGCAGTGGGTCAGGGACCAGGTGGAGCTGTACGAGAGCTCCGGCGGGACCGAGGGGACGACGCTGCGCGGCATGCCCGTCGTCGTCCTCACCACGCGCGGGGCGAAGAGCGGGAAGCTCCGCAAGACGCCCGTGATGCGGGTCGAGCACGAGGGCCGGTACGCCGTCGTCGCCTCGCTGGGCGGCGCCCCCAAGCACCCGGTCTGGTACCACAACCTCAAGGCCGACCCCCGGGCCGAGCTCCAGGACGGCCCGCTGCGGCAGGACATGACGGCCCGTGAGGTCGACGGAGAGGAGAAGGCCCGCTGGTGGGAGCGCGCGGTGGCGGCGTACCCCGACTACGCGGACTACCAGAAGAAGACCGACCGGGAGATCCCGGTCTTCGTCCTGGAGCGGGCGCCCGAGGGGCACTGAGCCGGCGCGGGCGGAGGCGCCGCACGCGTGCCCCACCGGCCGACGCGCGCCCGGTCGGCCGTTCCCGGCCCCTGAACCCGGCTCTCAGCCGGTCAGCCTCTCAGCCGGTCAGCAGCCGGGACTCCAGCACCGCCCCCGGGCTGGTCTCCGTCAGGGCTTCGGCCAGGGCGTCCCCGGCCGCGATGAGTTCCGCGTCGCTCATCGGCCCGAGCGCGTCGAGGACGAACAGCGCCCGGGTGGTGGTGCCGGTGAGCCGGGTGCGCGTGCACTGGCGCCAGTTCCAGCGTCGGCAGGTGACGCCCGCGTCGTCCCGCCAGACCACCTCGCCGGGCGGGCAGTGCTCGACGACGGGCTCCCCGCCCGCCGTGGTCTCGAACGGCTCGTCGCCGGTGGCGCGGACCAGCCGGGGCGCGCCGGCGTAGTGGTCGAGGTCCTCGCCGCCGAGCGGGAGGACGTGGGCGACGGAGACCGCGTTGTAGACGTCGGTGAGCCGGTCCACGCGCGGCAGGCCCGCCGGGGCGCGGCGGAGCAGGGCCTCGGCGCTCGGCCGGGTCCGCTGCGGCTTGGCGCCGAACGCGCGGAACGCCTCGCGCCAGGCGGCCAGGTGCGGGTGCTCCTCGGGCGGTGCGGCGCCGAAGCGGCGCCGGGCGGTCTCCTCGGCCGCCGCCAGCAGCCGCTCGCTCGCGGCGTCACTCGGCCCGGGCCGGAGGCCTTCGGCGGCGATGAGGAGGGCCCGGTAGTCGGGCCGCAGCGCGTGCACCGCGGGGTCGACGGCGGCGGTCTCGAGCAGGCTCTTGAGGGCGGCGGCGGGCATGCGTCTCCTTGAGTTCACTGGAATGCACTCAAGAGTGCCATAGGGTGCACCGCAAGGGGGATCGATCTCCGCCTGGCCGGCGTCCCTGCCGAGCGCTACGCGAGGCGGTCGAAGCAGTCGTAGTTGCGCTGCGCGGTGATCCTGGCGTCGCGGAACTCCAGGAACACGGCGAGGCGCGCCCGCAGCTCGTGCCCGGCGGGCAGCGCGCCCAGAGGTACGGCGAGCGTGCCGTGCCAGCGGACCTCCAGGGCGACCGTGCCGCCGGACGCGACCGCCTCGACGACGTCGAACGCCTGCTCGCTCAGCACCGCGCGGCCCCGCTCCGCCGCCTCCAGGACCGCGAGCAGGTCGCGTACCGCGCCGTCGGGGGCCAGGGCGTTGGGGAACTCGTGCTGGACGACGTCCGGATGGAAGAAGAGCGCCAGTTCCTCGGCGGTGGCCCGGCGGGCCACCGCCGCGTGGTAGCGGACGGCGGTCTCGACGTCGGGGTGGCGCGGGGTGGCCGTCATGGCCGTCAGGGTAGGGGCGCGGCCGTGGGGCACGGAAGGCCGCCCGCGGGGGGCGGGACCAGCGGGGTCAGGTGAGACCGAAGACGTCGACGGCGTCGCCGAGCGGCCGGTAGCGCTCGGGGGCCGTGGTGAAGACCGTCCACCCGGAGGGCACCGCGACGGCGGCCGTGTGCGCGAGGGCGATGTCGTCGAGCGCGTACCGCCGCATCATCGTCCCGGCGGCCTCGACGGCCGTCAGGTCAAGCGGCCGGATGAGCACCGAGGGGCCGCAGCGGGCCAGCAGCAGTTCCAGCGCCGCCCGGGCGCGGCCCGGCTTCTCGCGCTCGGCGAGGACGAGCTCGGTCTGCGGCACGTTGACCGAGACGGCGTACCAGCTCCACCGGTCGGTGAGGACCTCGTGCTCGATCCGGCGGTCGGTGGCCAGATCGGAGAGGAAGCCGGCGTCGAGGACGACGCCCGTCACCGCGTCGGCCGTCACGCGGCGCTGCTCCGGCGGGTGGCGATGTACTGGTCGAGGGGCAGCCGGGTGCGGCGGCCGGTCGCGTCGTCCGCCCACTCGCGGGCCAGGGCGATGTACTCCTCGTCCAGGCCGAAGTCCCGCCGCAGCCGCTCCTCGGTCTCGCGGTGCCGGCGGTCGCGGTCGATCTGGCCGGCCAGCGTTCTCGTCACGAAGGCGGACACGGACTCGATCACGTTCGCGTCCTTCATGCCGCGCAACTGCTCGGCCAGCTCGCGGGGGACCGTGATGCTGATCCGCTCGAAGTCGGGGGTCTGCTCGTCGCCCATGGTCGAATACTACGGGAGCCGCCCCTGTGCGCACCGCCCGTCGGGCGAGGCGGCGGCGCGCGCCGGGGCCCGGGCCCCGGCCCGCACAACGCGCGCCGTGCGCGCGGGGGTTGACCTCCGTCGCGCGCGCTGGTGGGGGCGGCGGGCGGTCAGGGGGACGTGGGGGCGAGGGCGTCGCCGTCGGGGTCCTCGCCGCCGGCCGTGCCCTCGTCCCCGTCCCCGTCCTCGACCTCGTCCTCGCCCCCGACGAGGGTCGCGTCCGACACCAGGGCGCGGGCCGCGTCGGCGAAGTACCGCTCGTCGGCGTGGGGGGCGAGGCCCAGGACGACGCCCTGGCTGAGGCCGATGAACAGGCCGCGGAGCGCGGTGGTCAGCCGGTGCGCCTGACGCGGCGTCACGACGCTCCCGCGGTGCGGCCGCCCGGTGAACACCGCGACCAGCCGGCCCTCCTGCTCCCGGACCGTCGCGGCGAACCGCGCCCCCAGCTCGGGGTCGTGCACGGCCATGTCCAGCAGGGTGATCTGCAGCGCCATGGCCGCCCGCGCGTCGGGGGCGTCGCAGTCGCGCCGGTAGTACCGGGCGAAGGCGTCGACCGCCTCCAGGAGGTCGGCGCCGTCGGGGACCGCGCGTGCGATCTCCTCGTAGTGGGGGTTCAGGCGCTCGGTGAGCATGGCGGTCATCAGGCCGCTCTTGCTGCCGAACAGCGAGTACACCGCGCCGGTGGTCAGGCCGGCCCGCTCGGCGATCTCGTCGAGCCGGGCGCGGTACCCGTCCCGGGAAACGGCCTCGAACGTGGCGTCCAGCAGGGCGCGGCGGTTGTGCTCCTTGGCCTCGGCTCTCGTCTTTCTCATAACTCTATTATCTTCATAATCAGATTATGGAAAGTTGACGTGGGACGGGCAAGGCAACGAGAGGAGCGCTCATGGCGCGGAGTGAGACCCGGATGCGGGCGGGGGTCGTCAGTGACGGTGTGTTCAAGGTGGTGCTCGGCGCCGCCTTCGTCATCGGCGCCTCGTGGCTCGACGGCCCCCTCGGCGCGCCGTCCTGGCTGCTGATCGCCTCCGGCGTCGCGCTGCTGGCCGGCGGGGGCGTCGAGCTCGGGTACGTACGCCGCCGCCCCCTGGCCGGCTACCTGCGGCTGATGATCGCCTACGACGGCGGATGGGCGCTGGCGACGCTCGCCGCCCTGCTGGTGGCCTGGCGGGGCGGCACCGCCGGGGGCGAGATATGGCTCGGCTACCAGGCGGCGGCCCCGCTGGCGTTCGCGGCACTGCTGACGTGCGCCGCCCCCGTGCGGCCGGTGGTGTCCTGACGGCCCCGGCCCGGCGCCACCGGGCGCGGGCGGGGCAGCCGGTCTAGGGTCGGAACCGTGCGGTACCGGACAGGACGGGACGGAGGCGGGCCGCCCGGGCGTTCCCGGCCGGACCGCCCGGACGGCCCCCGATGACCACCCACCACCGCGAGGAACGACTGGGCGGCACCACGGCGCTCGCCTCCCGCCGCGTGGCCTGGATCCGGCTCGCCATGACCGTCCCCCTGTTCATGGCGGGCCGCCGGCCGCCCGACGTCTCGTACCGCTACTGGTTCGACGGTCTGCTCGTCGCCTACCTGCTCTGGGCCGTCGGGCGGATGCTGTGGATCCGGCGCCGCCCGGTGTCCGACGTGCGCGGTGCCGCCGGCGCCCTCGTCGTGGACCTCGCGCTGATCACGGCCCTCGCCGCGGTCTCCGGCGGCCCCGACTCCCCGGTCCGCTACGCCTACTTCCTCTGGTCCACCGCCACCGTCCTGTGGCAGATGCCGAAGGTCACGGCCGTCTTCGGCGCCGTCTGCGTGGTGTGCTACGCCGCGATGTCCCTGCCGCACGCCCTGACACACCCGGCGGTGGACTCCTGGGACATCGTCGTCGACGAGGCGTACCTGCTGTGGACGGTCGGCGCCGCGGTGCTCATCGCCGTCCTGCTGGCCCGGCGCAGCCGGCGGGTGGCCGAACTCCTCGACACGCGCGAGCTGCTGCTCGACGACGCGCTCGCCGCCGAGACCCGCGAACGGTCCCGGGTCGCCGACGCCCTGCACGACGGCGCGGTCCAGACGCTGCTGGCCGCCCTCCACGACCTGGAGGAGGCCGAGGAAGCCGTCACCGACCCCGTGGCCCGCGCCGCCCTCGACCGGGCCCAGGGCGAAGTGCGGCGCACCGTCCGGGAGATGCGGGAGATCATCTTCAACCTCCATCCGCAGATCCTCGCCGCCGCCGGGCTGGGTGCCGCGCTGGAGGCCGCGGGGGAGCGGTTCGCGCGCCGCGGCGGCTTCCGCGTCCACTACGACGTACGGCTGCCCGGCCGCGTCGGCCACGAGGCCCTGCTCTACTCCACCGCCCGGGAACTCCTCCGCAACATCGTCAAGCACGCGCGGGCCGACGACGTGTGGCTGACCCTGGCCACCGAGGGCGACGAGACCGTGCTGACCGTCCGCGACAACGGTGTCGGCTTCGACCCGGGGATCGTCCAGGACCGGCTGCGCGCCGGACACATCGGCCTGGCCAGCCACTACGTACGAGTCGAGAGTGCGGGCGGGCGGTTCACGGCGGACAGTGCGCCCGGCGCCGGCACGACGATCGAGGTCCGGCTGCCCTCGGCGGCGCCCGGGCCCCCGCCGCCCGCCGTCCCGGCCGCCGCTCCATGACCGGACCGCGCTCCGGTGCGTCCCGGCTGCCCGGTCTTCTGCGGTCTGGTCTCCTGCGGTCCGGTCTTCTCCGGTCCCGTCTTCTGTGGTCCGGTCTCCTTCGGCCCGAGGGCCGGCCGCGTTACGCCGACGGCGCCGCCGCCGGGGGCGCGCTCGCCGTACCGTTCGCCGTCGGCGCCGCGACCGGCCACCCCGGCACGGGCGCGGCCGTCGCCCTGCCGGCGGTCCTGCTCGCCATGCCCTTCCCCGAAGGCGCGGGCCGGGCCGAACGCGCCCGCTGCCTCGCCGTGCGCGCCGCCTGGACGACCGCCGCCGGCGTCTACACCGGCCTCACGGGCAGCGGCGTACTCGCCCTGGCCCTGGGCGTGGGCGTCACCGCCTTCACCGGGGCCCTCTTCCCCCGCGTGGGCACCACGGCGGCCCTCGCCGTCCTCCTCACCGGCATCACCGGTGTCACCGGCGCCCATGGGGCCCCACCGGAGGACCTGCCGGTCCCGGGCCTCGCACAACTGGTGGGCTGCGCCTGGACGTCGGCGCTTCTGTTGCCCCTGCGGCAGGGGCCACCTGCCGACAGGGACCGGGTCGGGGACGGGCCGATGTCCGGCTCCGGGCCGAGGGCCGGCGGCACCGGGCCGGTGTCCGGCGGTACGGGGCCGGTGTCCGGCGGCGGCCCGGAACGCCCGCCGCCCGCCACGGAGGGCTCCGCCCCCGGGGCGGGACCGCGTCAGGGAGCGGCACGATCACCTTCCGGCGACGTGGGGGAGTGCCACGGGCCGGAAGGGAAACCACGCGGCACACGACGGCCGCAACACGCCGGGACGGCGGAGCCGCCGCCGGCCGGGAGCGGGCAGTCGGCCGGTGAGGCGGGGCCGCGGCCACCGCCCGCGTCCCCGCCCCCGCGGGCGGCCGCCGACCGGGTGCGGCACGCCACCCGCCTCGGCGCGCTCACCGCCGCGGCCGTGGCCGCCACCGGAGCCCAGGGCGGGCTCTGGGGTGAGGGGCACTGGTTCGTGACGTCACTGCTCCTGACGTTGCGCCCCACACCCGAAAAGACCCGGACGAAGTTCGCCAAGCGTCTGGTGGGCAACAGTCTCGGAGGGGTGGCCGCCGCCCTGATCCTGCTCTGCGGGCCGGGCCCGTACGCGGTGGCGGCGCTCGTCGGCGTCGTCGGCGCGGCGGCCTACGCCTTCCGCCCCGCCAACTACGTGTACTGGGCGCTCGCCTCACCCGTGCTGCTGCTCCTGCTCAGCGACTTCGACGAACCGGTGCCCTGGTACGCGACGGCGGTGCGCGTCGCCCTGAATCTGGCCGGCGGCTGCGTCGCCCTCCTCGCGACCCGGCTGCTGTGGCCCACGACGCGGGCCGCCGCCAAGGACCGGCCCGCGAGCGGGCGAGGGCGGCCCCGGCCGTGAGACCGTCGGTCTACGGCCGGGCGGCCGGGGCGTCCTGGGCGTACCGGTTCAGGCGGGCATCCAGCGCGGCGGCGCAGTCCTCGGCGCGGGCCGGCTGGACGCGCAACTACTCCACCTGTTCGGCGGCGGCCTCGCGCCTCCTCGGCGGCCGCGCTGGAGCGGTCGAGACGCGGTACGCCCAGCGCGGCAAGACCGTCGAGATCACCGGCCTGAACGCTCCGAGCGCCGACCTCCACGCCAAGCTCGCGGGGGAGCGAGCCGGCAGTAACTGACGCTCCGCGCGTTCCCCCGGGCGACGGCTTCGGTGCGGAGCGGGCGCGCCTCGCCGCGGGTCGCCGCCGGCGTCCCCGATGTGGGCCGCTACGCCCTCACCCGGCCGGCGGACCGCCGGATGCCGCCGGACTCACGCGGATGGTCCGACGTCGGCCCCACCCGAGCTCCCCGGCCCCTGCCCCGCCGCTGGAACCCGCAGGGCCGCTGCCGCCCGTATGAGCGCCGCGTTCCCCGGGGCCCGGGAGCCGTCCGGGAGGTGGAGGACGTCCTCCAGCCCGACGCGGGTCGACAGGCCCCGGCGCAGGGCCAGCCGGAGTACGGGCCAGGCGCTGCCGTCCTGGCCGTGGAGGAGCACCGGGGCGGGGAGGTCCGTGCCGAGCTCGTCCAGCAGGGCACCGGCCGTCGCCTCGGCGGTGGCCGGGCCGGTGTCCATGACCTCGGCCAGGATCCGGAGCACCGTGCCCGCGAAGGGGGAGGCGCGGAAGCGGGTCACCGCGTCCGTGCCGGAGAACAGGCCCGCCTCGACGGCGACGCCGCGCTCGGTCAGGGCGGCGGCGACCAGGTCGGCGCCGTCCTCGTGCCAGTTGACGGACGCGTGGTCCGGCAGGACGGTCCACGAGCGGACCAGCCCGGCGCGTATCCGCGGGTCGGGCATCGCCCACGCGCCGGTGGTGACCCCGACCGGGACCCCCGGCACCGCGGCCCGTACGCGCGACACGGTTTCCGCGACGGCCGCGGGGTCGAGGGTGTCGGCACCGGTGGCGTCCTTCGGATGCACATGGAGATCCACCGCCCCGGCGGCGACCGCTTCCCGGGCCGCCTCCGCCAGTTCGGCGGCGGTGACGGGCAGATCCGGATGTTCCCGCCGGGCGCGGGGACCGTTGAGACACGCTTGAAGGATCATGTCGACAGCATGGCAGCAGGGTCTGACAACAGCCGTCTTGTTGTAGGGATCCCACAGGGCGGACCCGTCCGCCCTGACCCTTGCCGCACCGGTGCCCGGGCCCCTCCGTCGGTGAGGATGAGCGGGTGGCCGATCTCCTCAACCCGGCGGACCCCGCCTTCGCGCGCGACCCCTATCCGTACTACGCCCGGCTGCGCGCCCGCGGCCCCGCGGCGCGGGTGGAACTCGCCAACGGCACGCACGCCTGGCTGGTCACCGGCTACCGGGAGGCCCGGGCCGTCCTGGCCGACCCCCGCTTCTCCAACGTGCCCCCGCGGGCCGCCGGCCGCCCCCGGCCCGACTCGCCCGCCCGCCGCGCCCAGGCATGCCTCGCCCGGCACATGCTCAACTCCGACGCCCCCGACCACACCCGGCTGCGCCGGCTGACCGCCGCCGCGTTCACCCCGCGCCGCGTCGACGCCCTCCGGCCGCGCATCGCACGGCTGGCCACCGGGCTGGCCGGGGACCTCGCGGCCCGGCTGGAGCGGGACGGCACCGCCGACCTCGTCGACGCGTTCGCGTTCCCGCTGCCCGTCCTCGTCATCGGCGAGGTGCTCGGCGTGCCCGAGGCCGACCGTGCCGACCTGCGCACATGGACGTACCGTGTCGGATCGCCCGCCGACGCGCTCGCCCCCGGCGCGGTGGACGACGCCTGGACCGCCCTCCACGCGTACTTCACCGCGCTCATCGCCGACAAACGGCGCACACCCGGCGACGACCTCTTCAGCTCCCTGGTGCACGACGCCCGGGAGGGCGGCCTGGCGGACGGGGAACTCCTCGCCATGGCCTTCCTGTTGCTGTTCGCGGGCTACGAGACGACCATGAACCTCCTCGCCTCCGCTGCCCTGCTGCTGCTCACCCACCCCGACGAGCTCGCGGCCGCCCGGCAGGACACCACCGGGCGGTACTGGGACGCCGTGGCCGAGGAGGCCCTGCGGCACGCAAGCCCGCTGGAGGGGACCACCTGGCGGCGGACGACCGAGGAGGTGGACCTCGGCGGGGGAGCGGTCATACCCGCCGGAGCCTCCGTCCTCGTCGTCCTCGCCGCCGCCGGCCGCGACCCCGGCCGTTTCCCCGAACCGGACGCCTTCCGTCCGGGCCGGTACCTGCCCGGCCCCGAACGGGCCGCCGCACACGTCGCGTTCGGCCACGGCCCGCACTTCTGCCTCGGCGCCCGGCTGGCCCGGCTGGAGGCGACGGTCGCCCTGCCGCTGCTCTTCGACGCGCTGCCGGGGCTGCGGCTCGCCGCCGACCCGGCGCTTCTGCCCTACCGGCCGGGGCTGTTGGTGCGGGGGCCGCGGGAGCTGCCCGTGTCCCGGTGAGGGAGCGGTGGGCGACGGCCGTAACGCACGGGCGCCCTGTGGTCGTTACCTGATTCCGGCCCCCGTCCCCTCCCCGGCGGCGAACCGGTCCAGCGCCGCCCGGGCCTCGGACCGGAAGGTCTCGCTGCCCAGGTGCCCGCGTCGGGGACGACGACCAGCCGGGCGCCCGGCCACGCCCTGGCCGGTTCCCATGCGGTGACCAACGGCCCGGCGACGTCGAACCGGCCGTGCAGCAGCACCCCCGGGATCCCCGCCAGCCGGCCCGCGTCCCGCAGCAGGGCGCCCTCCTCCAACCAGGCGCCGTGCGCGAAGTAGTGGGCGGCGATCCGGACGAAGCCGCGGCGGGCCCTCGGCGGCCGCCCGGTGCAGGGCGCGGGAGCGGCGTCGGGGAAGATCCACCTGGCCGGTGAGGGCGGGCGTCGCCCGCTCGCCTTGCTGCTCACTCCGGGGCAGTGGGGTGACGGGCCGCAGATGATCCCGGTCCTCGACCGCATCCGCGTTCCGCGCCCAGGCGGAGGGCGCCCGCGTACCCGCCCCGAGTGCTTGAGCGCCGACAAAGCGTATTCGTCACGCCGCAACCGCTGCTACCTGCGACGACGTCAGATCCGGCACGTCATTCCCGAGTGTCGCGACCAGCGGGCCCACCGCCGCAGCCGCGGCAGCGCGGGCGGTAGACCCACCGGCTTCGACCGGGCCCAGTACGCACGCAGCAACGAAGTCGAACGCACCATGAACGCCCTCAAGAGCTTCCGGGCCGTAGCCATCAGGTTCGACAAGCGCGCCTACGTATTCCAGGGCACGGTCACACTCGCCGCGGTCCGCCTCTGGCTACGCCCGTGACCTGCCTGGCGTACCCGGCCGCTCAGCACATCGCGGTCGGGATCAGAGACCGAGGCCACCGAGGAGGCCGCCGAGGAGGCCACCGAGGAGGCCGCCGAGGAGGCCGTGGCCGCCGTGGCCATCGGCGGCCTGAGCGGGAGTGGCCAGCGCGATGCTTGCCAGCGCAAGAAGGCCACTTGCCGCACTAGCGGCGGCCAGTCGGCGAACACTGTTCATGAGATGCCTCCCAAAGGGCGTGCGCGTGTCGGCACATGTGGTGAGTTGACCGACAGCATTCCCCACCCACGGCCCGCACACCGGCACCACAAGGGGCGCCCGGAAGCCTCTCAGGAGCGCACGAGAACCACTGTGAGCTGCCCAGTCTGACGGGGGTGACAGACCCGTCAGACAGGCCCTAACCGGAAGGCGGCGGTTGACCTTGTCCCTGGGGGAAGCCCCAGCATCGGAGGGCGCCGGGCGACGGGCCCGGCGTGAGGAAGGGCGAAGGACGAAGGACCGGCCATGGGACTGCTGACCATCGGGGCGTTCGCCAGGGCGTCCCGGCTCCCGCCGAAGGCGCTCCGCCTGTACGACGACCTCGGCCTGCTGCCCCCGGCCCGCGTGGACCCGGCCACGGGCTACCGCTTCTACGATCCCGGCCGGCTCCAACGGGCCCGGCTCGTGGCGTGGCTGCGGCGGGTCGGCATGCCGCTCGCCCGGATCCGCCGGGTGTGCGAACTCCACGACGCGGCGCCTCCCGCGGCGGCCGAGGAGGTCCGCGCCTTCTGGTCCGAGTCCGAGACGGCGTTCGCCACCCGGCGCGAACTCGCCGCCTTCCTCGTCGACCACCTCTCGTCGAAGGACCACTTTGTGATGACGACGCCCGACAGCTCGTCCCCGTGCATCCGCTGCGCGGCCCTCTCCGACACCGGGTCCGTCCGGACGCGCAACCAGGACACCGCCTACGCCGGCCCCCGCCTCCTCGCCGTCGCGGACGGGTGCGGCGATCACGGCGAACGGGCGGGCGCCGCGGCGGTCGAGGCGCTGAAGGGGTTCGAGGACCCGGGCGTCGGTGACCTGCTCAACGCCCTTCAGGAGGCGGTCGAGCGGGCGGACCGGGCGGTGCGTGAAGTCGCGGCGCCGGACGGCGTGACGGCGGACGGCGTGACGGCGGACGGCTCCGCCGCTTCCGGCACCACCCTGACGGCGCTGCTCGTGACCGGCTCCCGCATGGCCCTCGTCCACATCGGCGATTCCCGTGCCTATCTGCTGCGCGGCGGTGAGTTCTTCCAGATCACCCACGACCACACGCTCGTCCACGCGATGGTCGAACAGGGAGCCCTCACGCCCGAGGAGGCCGCCTCCCATCCACAACGGGCGCTGCTGCTCAGGGCGCTGGGCGCGGGGGAACGGGCCGTCGCCGACGTCCGATTGCGCGAGGTGCGGACGGGTGACCGGTACCTGCTGTGCTCCGACGGCCTCTCGGCGGTCGTCCCGGACGCGGCGGTACGACGCGTGGCGTCCGCCGGCGGGGATCCGAAACGGACCGTTCGCGAACTGGTCGCCCTGGCGCACGCGTCGGGTGCTCCGGACAATGTGAGCTGCGTGGTCGCGGACGTCCACGAGGCATGCTGACCGGGCCGCGGCGGGGTGGTGCGGCGACGTGCCGTCACACCGCCGTCGAACCACCCCTGAACAGGCACAACCTCCCCTCCCGAGCGGCACTCCGCACCGCGTAGGGTGGCGGAATGACGACCCATCCCTTCGATGCCGCCGTGACCGTCCTGAGCCGGAACGCCTGGCTGCCCACGAGTGAAGAGGTGGCCCTGGGCAAGGACTTCTTCCACCGTCGCGAAGGGCTCCAGCGGCGCCTGCTGCCCGGCATGCCCGCCTGCCCCGATCCGCAGGGCTGGGTGACCGAGCACGTGCTGTGGCTGGAGGACGTCGTCGGCATCGTCGACACTCTCCTCGCCGCCTGGCGCGGCTACCTCCCGGACAGCCACATGATCGCCCTGCTGGAGGCTTACGCCCACCAGGCCCGTCCGGCTGTTCCTTACGCTGCGGACCTCCTTCGTGCCTGGGAGGCCGAAGCTTTCGAGTCCTGCTCGGTGGAGGAGGCCGGGTGGTGGGAGGAGTGGCACATCCCGGAGACGGAACGGCAGGCGCTCGACGCGCTGAATCACCGGCTGATTCCGATTGGCGCGATGCTGGTCACGGCGGTGGAGCGGGGGGCTGCGGCTGTGTGATGTGTGGCTTTCAGGCCTTATGTCGCGATCTGTGGAAGTGGGCAAAAACGGGGGTGGGTCCGGGTAGAGTCCCAGGTCGAGGCCTGTGGTCCCCGCGCGCGCGGGGGTGGTCCCTGCCCTCGGTCCTGAGCCACTGGGCCACCGTCGTGGTCCCCGCGCGCGCGGGGGTGGTCCCTGGGCGAAACTCCCGTCATAGCCAACAGCGAAGTGATCCCCGCGCGTGCGGGGGTGGTCCCTCCGCCCGTGTCGTCGACGAGTGGTTGCCCGCGTGGTCCCCGCGCATGCGGGGGTGGTCCCCGGCCGCCGTGTGATCCCAACCCGATGGAGAAGTGGTCCCCGCGCGTGCGGGGGTGGTCCCTCGCCGAGTGCACCCGCCTGTGTGCCCTGGTGGCGGTCCCCGCGCGCAGGGCTTCCCCCCTACCTCCCCGCCCCCACCAACCGATACCCCCTCTTAGTAACCGTCCCCACCACACCCCCATAAGCCCCCAACGCCCCCCGCAGCCGCCCCACCGTCGTCTCCAACGCGCGCAGCGCGTGCTGCTGTTGCTCGGACTCCCGCCCGAGCACACCGCCCCCCGCCACCGGCCACAGCCGGCGCACCAGTTCCGCGCGGCTGAGGACGGTGCCCGGGCGTTCCGCCAGAGCGGTGAGCAGGGCGGCGGGCAGGGGTGGGAGGTGGAGGAGGGTGTCGCCGGTCAGGACGGCCGTGCCCTGGATGGTCAGGGGGCCCGCCGGGGTGGTGAGTTCGCGGCGGTGGCGGCGGGGGAGTTCGTCGGTGAGGAGGCGGACGAGGGAGCCGAGGCGGCCGCGGTCGGGCCAGGTGCAGGGGACTCCGGCCGCCACAAGAGGGCGGGCGCACAGGGGGCCTATGCAGGCCGCCACCACGTCCTGGCGGAGGGCGGCCAGGACGTCGTCCCGTCCCGGGCCCGCCGCGGCCAGGAACGCCTCGATCGCCGGTGCGCTCGTGAACGGCAGCGCGTGGATCTCCCGACGTACCGTCCGGGCGGCGAGTCGGCGTACGGCGTCGGGGTCCTCGGGCGGGCCCCAGCGGTAGACGGGGAGTGCGGTCACGTGGGCGCCCCGGGCACGCAGCGCGTCGGTGAAGCCGGCGGTCGGGGCGCCGTGTTCCTGCACGACGACGTGCCGTCCGTGCAGGTCGCGGGCGAGGAGCCAGGCGAGGACCGCGTCCATGGTCTCGGACTCCGGCGCGTGGTCCTCGCGCAGTCCGCAGGCGCGCAGCGCCCCCGTCGTCTTCGAGCCACGGCTGAGGACGGCGGCCTCCCGGCAGGCCGTGAGCAGGGAATCGGCGAGGCCCCAGCCTTCGGCGGCGCTCATCCAGCCGCGCCAGCCGACGCCCGTGGTGGCCACCACGTAGTCGATGGGGCGGGCAAGGCACGCCTCGGTGGCGGCGCGGAGGAGCGCGTCGTCGGCGAGCGGCACCATGCGCAGGGCGGGGGCGACGGTCACCGAGGCGCCGCGGCGGAGCAGGAGGGCGGCGAGTTCGTCGCGGCGCCGGTCCGCGGTGACCCCCACCGTGAGGCCCGTCAGCGGCCCGATCGGCTCACCGGGCGCTCCCGGCACGGCTGTTCCCATGGGCCGAGATTCCCCGACGGGGATTAAGCCGTCATTTCGCCGCAGTCACGGGGGCGTAAGGACCCCGCATGCTTTCATACAAGAACGTGTCGGCGGACGCACATCGGGTAGCGCCCGAGGTGTGTGCCATGTGAGCGCACGGCAACACGGCTGTTTCACCGTGGTAACGAGGGCGGATGACGCTTACCGGCATGACCTCAGCAGCACAGCCGGCCGACACCCACTGCCCGTACTGCTCCCTGCAGTGCGGCATGCGGCTGCGCCGTATCGTTTCCCCGGAGTCTCCCGGCACGGGGCCGGGCGGCGCCGCCGTCGTGGTGGAGGAGCGGCCGGACTTCCCGGTCAACCGCGGAGCGCTGTGCGGCAAGGGCCGTTCGGCCGCGGCCGTGCTCGCGCCCGGGGTCCGGCTGACCGCGCCGCTGGTGCGTGACCGGCGCACCGGCCGGCTGCGGGAGGCCGGCTGGGACGAGGCGCTGGACCGGGCCGCCGGAGGGCTGGCGGACGCCGCCGCGCGGTACGGCCGCGACGCGGCGGGCGTGTTCGGCGGCGGGGGCCTCACCAACGAGAAGGCCTATCTGCTGGGCAAGTTCGCCCGGGTCGCGCTGCGCACGGCCAACATCGACTACAACGGCCGGTTCTGCATGTCGTCCGCCGCGGCGGCCCAGCGGGCGGCGTTCGGTCTCGACCGGGGGCTGCCCTTCCCGCTCGCGGACATCGCCCGCACCGGCTGCCTGATCCTGGTCGGCGGCAATCCCGCCGACACCATGCCGCCCGCCATGCGCTACTTCCGGGCCCAACAGGCGGCCGGCGGCAAGCTGGTGGTCGTCGATCCGCGCCGCACCCGGACCGCCGAGACCGCCGACCTGCACCTGCGCCCGGCCCCAGGCACGGACCTCGCGCTCGCCCTCGGTCTGCTCCACCTCGTCGTCGCGGACGGGCGGGTGGACGAGGCGTTCGTGGCCGCCCGGACCACCGGCTGGGAGCACGCCCGCGCAGCAGCCATGGCGCACTGGCCGGAACGGGTCGAACGCATCACCGGCGTCCCGGTGGCCGCCATGCGCCGGGCCGTGGAACTGTTCTGCGACGCGCCCACCGGCATGGTCCTCACCGCGCGCGGCGGCGAGCAGCACAGCAAGGGCGTGGACACCGTCGGCGCGTGGATCAACCTGTGCCTGGCGACGGGCCGGGCCGGCCGCCCGCACAGCGGCTACGGCTGCCTGACCGGGCAGGGCAACGGCCAGGGCGGACGCGAACACGGCCAGAAAGCCGACCAGTTGCCCGGCTACCGGTCGATCACCGACCCGGCGGCCCGCGCGCACGTCGCCGCCGTGTGGGGCGTCGCCCCCGACACCCTCCCGGGCCCCGGCCGCTCCGCGTACGAACTCCTCGACACGCTCGGTACCGACGGCGGCGTACGCGCCCTGCTGCTCATGGGATCCAACCCGGTCGTCTCCGCCCCGCACGCCTCGCACGTCACCGAGCGGCTGCGCGCCCTCGACTGCCTCGTCGTCTGCGACGTCGTCCGGTCCGAGACCGCCGAACTCGCCGACGTCGTCCTGCCGACCGCCCAGTGGGCCGAGGAGACCGGCACCATGACCAACCTGGAAGGCCGGGTCATCCTCCGTAGCCAGGCCCTCGCCCCGCCCCCCGGCGTCCGGACCGACCTCGACGTCCTGCACGGGCTCGCCGAACGCCTCGGCGTCGAGAAGGGGTTCCCCACGGAGGCCGAGGAAGCCTTCGAGGAGCTGCGGGAGGCGTCCGCCGGCGGCCAGGCCGACTACTCCGGCATCGACTACGCCCGGATCCGGGCCGAGGACGGCGTCTTCTGGCCCTGCCCGCGCACCGACGCCGGCCGGCCCCACCACCCCGGGACCCCGCGGCTGTTCCTCGACCGCTTCGCCACCCCGGACGGCCGGGCCCGGTTCGCCGACGTCTCCCACCGGCCCGCCGCCGAGGAACCGGACGCGGACTATCCGCTGCGCCTCACGACCGGGCGGGTCCTCGCCCACTACCAGAGCGGCGCACAGACGCGCCGCACCCCGGAGCTCGACCGGGCGGCGCCGGGCCCCTTCGTCGAGGTCCACCCCCGGCTGGCGGCCCGGCTGGGCGTCGCCGACGGCGCCCCGCTGACCGTCACCAGCCGGCGCGGGAGCGTCACCGCCCCCGCCGTGGTCACCGACCGGATCCGGCCCGACACCGTCTTCATGCCCTTCCACTGGCCCGGCCCCGGCCGCGCCAACACCCTCACCAATCCCGCCCTCGATCCCGTCTCCCGCATGCCGGAGTTCAAGGTGTGCGCGGTACGGGTGGAGGCGGCGGAGCGGGAGGCCGCGCGGTGAACGAGATCATGGCGGGGGCGCGAGGGCCGGGCGTGGCCGCCGGCGCTTCCCCGGTGTCCGCCGGCCGGCGGAGCCGGGCCGTACGGCCCGCGGACGCCGCCACGGTCCCGCCGGCACCGGATGCCCGGACCAGGACGCCGCCCGGGAGGCAGCCGTCGGCGGCCGCGGCATCATCGGCCGCAGGCGCGGCGGGCGTACAGCCGACGGGGACGCCAGGGCGGGGGACGGGCCCCCTGAGCGCCGACGGGGACGGCCTCGGACCGGACGGGCGCCGAGCGCGCGCCGTCCCCCCGCCCGTCCCGGCGTCCGTCGCGCGGCAGGTGCCGCGTCCCCACGTCCCCCACCGCGTCGCCGTCGTCGGGGCGGGGATGGCCGCCGCCCGGTTCGCGCGGCAACTGCTCGCGCTCGCGCCGGGCGGGAGCGCGCGGGTGACGCTCTACGGCGCCGAGCCGTACGCGCCCTACAACCGCACCCTCCTCACCGGCCTGTTGCGCGGCCGGTACGCGTCCGGCGCCGTCGCCCTGCCCACCGGCGGGGCGGCCGTCCGCACCGGCACCGAAGTCGTCGCGATCGACCCGGGAGCACGGACCCTGCGCACGGCCGGCGGGGAGACCGCCGGGTACGACACCCTCGTCCTGGCCACCGGCGCCGCGCCCGTCCTGCCGGACCTGCCCGGGCTGCGCACCGCCGCCGGGGCCCTCAGGGACGGGGTCCATGCCCTGCGAACCCTCGGCGACCGCGCCGGGATCGCGGCGGACGTCCGGAGCGGTGGGACGGCCGTCGTCGTCGGCGGGGGAGTCCTCGGCGTCGGCGCGGCGCAGGCGCTCGCCGGATCGGGAGTCCCGGTCCATCTGATCCATGACCGGGCCGACTTGATGGATCGTCACCTCGACGCGGGCGCCGCCGCCATCGTGCGCCGTACCGTCGCCTCGCTCGGCGTCCGTGTGCACCACGAGCCGGGCACCGCCACGGCGCTCGGCGACGGCGGCCGGATCGCCGGGCTGCGGTTGTCGGACGGGACGCGGCTCGACGCCTGGACCGCCGTCCTCGCCTGCGGTGTGCGTCCCCGCACGGAGCTCGCGCGGGCCGCCGGCCTCGCCGTGGCCACCGGCGTCGTCGTGGACGACACCCTCGCCGCGTCCGCGCCGCACGTGTACGCGATCGGCGACTGCGCCGAGCACCGGAACGTCGTGCACGGCCGGGCGGAGGCCGCCTGGGAACAGGCGGACGCCCTGGCCGCCGCCCTTGCGGCGGAGCTTTCCGGAACCCCCGCCGGCACGCGTCGTCCCGCCCCTCCCGTCCGCCTCCTGCGGCTCGGCGGGGGTCCGGTGGAAGTGGCAGCGTTCGGCGACTCGACGGCCTCGGGCGACGACACCGAGGTCGTCATCCTGGCCGACGCGACGCGCGGCACCTACCGGAAGCTGGTGCTGCGCGGGGGCGTGCCCGTCGGCGCGATCCTCGTCGGCGACCTGACGACCGTGGGCGACGTGGGGGACGCCGTGGCGAGCGGCGAGCCCGTGGCGGGGGACGCGCTGGACCTGCTCGTGGGGGAGGGCTGCGGATGAGGCCGCGCCACGACGGCCGGGCGGCTCCTCTGCCGTCGTCCGCCACCGCGCGGACCGGGCCGCCCGTTCCCCGCCACACCGGCCGGAGACCCGTCCTTCCCGCCGCCGGCACCGGGGCCGCGGAGCCGGCGAGGACACCCGGGGCGTCGTGGGACACGAGCCCGCCGCGCGCCGCCGCCGTACCAGTCGAGTCGTCCTCCCCGCCGAAGGCACCGGGGCTCCGCGGTCGGTCAAGTGCACTGAGGACGCGAGTTCGCCCTCCGTCGCCCGCCACAGCAGCTGAACCGATCTCCCCGCCGAAGGCGCCGGGCTCCACCGACATGCAGTCACCCGAGGGAGCCATCGGGCGCGAGCCCGTCATGCGACGCCCTCGACCCTCGTCGTACCAGTCGAGTCGTCCTCCCCGCCGAAGGCGCCGGGGCCCCGCAGTCACGCAAGTGCACCCAGGGCGCGAGCCCGACGGCGCTTCCCGCGCCGCGCCGCCCCCGCCGCCTCCGTGCACCCGCTGACGTTCCCGAAAGGCGGACCGACCGCATGACCACCCCCAGCACCCCGCCCCACCGCACCCCGCCCCACCTCGTGCTCATCGGCCACGGCATGGTCGGCCAGCGCTTCCTCGAAGCGTTCGTCCGGCGTGCCGAAGGGCTCGGTGCGGATGCCCCGCACGTCACCGTCCTCGCCGAGGAGCCGCGCCCGGCCTACGACCGCGTCCGGCTCACCTCGTTCCTCTCCGGCGTCTCGGAGGAGGAACTGTCGCTCTGGCCACAGGAGTTCGCGCGTCGTCCCGGCATCAGGCTGCGTCTCGACGACCCCGTCACGGTGATCGACCGCGCCGCCCGCGAGGTCACCACCCGCTCGGGCGCGGTGCACGCGTACGACACCCTCGTGCTGGCCACCGGATCGCGCCCCTTCGTCCCGCCCGTCACCGGTCAGGACACTCCCGGCTGCTTCGTCTACCGCACCCTCGACGACCTGGAGGCCCTGCGCGCCCGCGCCGGAAGCGCGCGTACCGGGCTCGTCGTCGGCGGCGGGCTGCTCGGGCTGGAGGCGGCGGGGGCGCTGCGGGCCCTGGGGCTGGAGACGCATGTCGTCGAGTTCACGCCCCGGTTGATGGCCGCCCAGGTCGACGACGGGGGTGGTGCCGTCCTGCGCCGCAAGGTCGAGGAGCTGGGCGTCGTCGTGCACACCGGCGTCGGCGCCCGTGCCGTCGAGGCCGGGCCGGACGGGACCGTCGCCGGCGTGACGCTCTCGGACGGCACGGTCGTCCCGTGCGGGCTCGTCGTGTTCTCCGCCGGCGTCCGGCCCCGCGACGAACTCGCCCGCGCCTGCGGGCTGCCCGTCGGCGAGCGCGGCGGCATCGTCGTCGACGACGGCTGCCGCACGGCCGACCCCCGCGTCTGGGCCGTCGGCGAGTGCGCCCTGACCCCCGACGGCCGGGTGCACGGTCTGGTCGCCCCCGGCTACGCGATGGCCGAGGCCGCCGCCGACCGGATCACCGGCGGCGACGGCAGCTTCACCGGCGCCGAACCCGCCGCCCGCCTCAAGCTCCTCGGCGTCGCCGTCGCCGGCTTCGGCGACGTCCACGCCACCGGCGACGGCGCCCTGGAGGTCACCTACGCCAACAGCCGCGACGGCGTGTACAAGAAGCTCGTCGTCGCCCCCGACGGCCGGCTGCTCGGCGGCGTCCTCGTCGGCGACACGGACGCCTACGACGTGCTCCGGCCGCTCGCCGAGGCGGGCACCCCGCTCACCACCGCTCCGGAACGGCTCCTGCTGCCGGCCTCCGCGGCGGGTGGGGCGGCGCCCGGCCCGGAGAACCTCCCGGACACCACGATCGTCTGCTCCTGCCACAACGTCACCAAGGGCTGCATCCGTGCCGCCCTCACCGACCACGGCTGCGCGGACGTCCGCGCGGTCCAGCGGCAGACTCACGCCGGCACCGGCTGCGGCTCGTGCGTCTCCCTGCTGACCAAGCTCGTCGAGGGCGCGACCACCCCCGCCGGCGCCACCCCCGCTCCCAAGGGCCTCTGCGAACACTTCACCCACACCCGGGCCGAACTCTTCGACATCATCAGCGTCACCGGCATCACCACCTTCTCCCGCCTCATCGACGAACACGGGAGCGCTGCCCACGGCAGCGACGGCTGCGACACCTGCAAACCCGTCGTCGCCTCCATCCTCGCCACCCTCAACCCCCGCCTCGGCAACTCCGTCCACATCCTCGACGGTGAACAGGCCGCCCTCCAGGACACCAACGACCACTTCCTCGCCAACCTCCAGCGCAACGGCTCCTACTCCGTCGTCCCCCGCGTCCCCGCCGGCGAGATCACCCCCGAGAAGCTCATCGTCATCGGCGAGGTCGCCCGCGACTTCGGTCTCTACACGAAGATCACCGGCGGGCAGCGCATCGACCTGCTCGGCGCCACCGTCGACCAGCTCCCGCACATCTGGCGGCGGCTCGTCGACGCCGGCTTCGAGTCCGGACACGCCTACGGCAAGGCGCTGCGCACGGTGAAGTCCTGCGTCGGCTCGGTCTGGTGCCGCTACGGAGTCCAGGACTCGGTCGCCCTCGCCGTCGAACTCGAACTCCGCTACCGCGGCCTGCGCTCCCCGCACAAGCTCAAGGCCGCCGTCAGCGGCTGCGCCCGCGAATGCGCCGAGGCCCGCGGCAAGGACTTCGGCGTCATCGCCACCGCCGCGGGCTGGAACCTCTACGTCGGCGGCAACGGCGGGACGACCCCCCGCCACGCCGAACTGCTCCTCGCCGACGCCGACTGCGACACCCTCGTCCGCACCCTCGACCGCTTCCTGATGTTCTACATCCGCACCGCCGACCGGCTGGAGCGCACCGCCCCCTGGATCGCGCGCATGGAGGGCGGACTCGACCGGCTGCGGTCCGTCGTCGTCGACGACTCCCTCGGCATCTGCGCCGACCTCGACGCCCTGATGGCCCAGCACGTCGCCACCTACGAGGACGAGTGGCGCGCCACCCTCGACGACCCCGAACGGCTGCGCCGCTTCGTCTCGTTCGTCAACGCGCCCGGCACCCCCGACCCGGCCGTCCGCTTCGAGGGCGAACCCGGACGGATCCGCCCGGCCGCCCCGCCCGTCCTCCCCGCGCCGAGCGTCCCGGCCGTCCCGGCGGTGGCCCGATGACCGCCCGCCGCGCCGTCGAGGTCGACACCGGCGCCGGCTGGACCCCCGTCTGCCCCTACGACGACCTGATTCCCGGACGCGGGGTCGCCGCCCTCGTCGGCGGCCACCAGGTGGCGGTCTTCCGGGACCGCGCCGGCCGGCTCTACGCCGTCGGCAACCGGGACCCGTTCAGCGGGGCGTACGTGGTCTCCCGCGGCCTCCTCGGAAGCCGCGACGGCGCGCCCGTCGTGGTCGAGCCCATGTACCACCGGGCCTTCGACCTGCGCTCGGGCACCTGCCCCGACGAGCCCGGCGAGTCCGGGGCACCCGGCGGCGCCCCCGCCGCGCTGCCGGTGTGGCCGGTGCGCCTCGCCGGGGCGCCCGGCGACGGCCCGGTCGAAGGATCCGACGACCGCGACGGCCGTGCCGGTGCCTCCGACGACCGCCACAGTCTCGCCGGCGCGACCACCGCTCCGTCCGCCGTCCGCCCGTCCGCCGACTGCCCGTCCGCCGACCGTCCGTCCACCCCGCCCCGGGAGCATCCGTGAACCCCGTCATCCCCGCCGTCGAACGGGACCACGAACCGCCCGCCACCCCGGCCTCCCGCCGCCGGCGGCGCGTCGAGGACTGGCGGCCCGACGACCCGGCGTTCTGGGCGGCCGGGGGCGCCCGCACCGCCCGGCGGAACCTCGTCCTCTCCGTCCTCTGCGAGCACATCGGCTTCTCGGTGTGGAGCCTGTGGTCCGTCCTCGTCCTCTTCCTCGGCCCCGAGTACGGCATCGACCCGGCCGGGAAGTTCCTGCTCACGGCGGTGCCCACGCTCGTCGGCGGCGCGCTGCGGCTGCCGTACACCGTCGCCGTGGGCGTCTTCGGCGGCCGGACCTGGACGGTGATCAGCGCCGCCGTCCTCCTCGTCCCCACCGTGCTCGCCGCCGCCGTCCTCGAACCGGGCGTCTCCTACTCGACGTTGGTGCTGGTGGCCGCCGTCGCGGGGGTCGGGGGCGGCAACTTCGCTTCGTCGATGGCCAACATCAACGCGTTCTATCCCCAGCACCTGAAGGGCCGCGCCCTCGGCGTCAACGCCGGCGGCGGCAACCTCGGCGTACCCGCCGTGCAGTTGCTCGGGCTGCTGGTGCTCGGCACGGCGGGTGCCGGGCACCCCCGGCTGATCGTCCTCGTCTACATCCCGCTCATCGTGCTCGCCGCCCTCGCCGCCGCCCTGCGCATGGACGACCTCGCCGGCCCCCGCCCGCCCGGCCGCCCGCTGCGCGAAGTGGCCCGGCAGGGGCACACCTGGACCGTCTCCCTGCTCTACATCGGGACGTTCGGCTCGTTCATCGGCTTCGGCTTCGCCTTCGGGCAGGTGCTGCTCGTCCAGTTCCCGGACGACTTCCCGACGCCCGTCCGGGCGGCCGCCCTCACCTTCCTGGGGCCGCTGCTGGGCTCGCTGGTCCGGCCCCTGGGCGGCGTCCTGGCCGACCGGTGGGGCGGGGCGCGCGTCACGTTCTGGACGTTCGCCGCGATGGCCGGGAGCACCGGCCTCGTGGTCGCGGCCTCGCGGGAGGGGTCGCTGCCGCTGTTCCTGACCGGGTTCGTGCTCCTCTTCTGCCTCAGCGGACTCGGCAACGGCTCGACCTACAAGATGATTCCCGCGCTGCATCGCGCGGCGGCGCGGCGGCGGGTCGCGGGCGGTGCGGAGGCCGAGGCGGCGCATCGGCTGGCGCACCAGCATGCCAATGCCGCCATGGGCGTCGCGGGTGCGGTCGGGGCGCTCGGTGGCGTTCTGATCAACGTCGCGTTTCGGCAGGCGTTCCAGAGTGGTGGGAGTGGTGAACCGGCGTATCTGGCCTTTCTGGCGTGGTACGTGGTGTGTTTGGTGGTCACGTGGGGGGTGTATCTGCGGCGGCGGGGGACCGAACCGGTGTGAGGTGCCCCGGTCCCTCCCTTTCTCCCCCAGCTACCGCTGGGAGGTGCCCCCAGTTTCCTGGGGCTGCGCCCCAGACCCCGCTTGTCGCGGCTCCGCGCGCTCGTCCTCAGGCGCCGGACGGGCTGAATTCAGCCCGTCCGGCGCCTGAGGACGAGCGCGCGGAGCGCGGTTGCGGGGTGCGGGGGCTTGCCCCCGCAAGAAATGGGGGGATAGAGATCCGCTAACCGACCACCAGAGTAGTCGGTGAAGAATCCAATGCCCTTGAGGGCAACGCCCTATGCGGCATTTCTTCCCACGGTGCCAACGCGACAAAGTCGTCTCGGAAAGGCAACCAGGATGCTATCTTGCGGGAGGAAAGCCCAAACCCAGCAAAATGAGGTCCATCATCATGACTTGCACCCATACGCGATGACAGACCGCAAAGGACATGAACTAGCGAGCACCGATCCCGCTCACATACTCCAGACGTAGCATCGTGTCCATCACAGGGAACCTGAAATCCCCTTCTGGTCCCGCCTTGACAGCTCCAACGAAGGAGCACCACACAGCGGCGTTGACCATTATCCTTGATCTGTGTGGGCACTTGGAATCCCGCACGAGCACACGGTCGCCGTGGCCTATTGAGATTTCTATGCATTGGCCCGAGTTGCCGCTGTATGTACTCTTTTGCCATTGAAGTTCGTGTGTCGCCTGGGCAAGCATCGCTACCTCTCCCGTTGCTGCTTACAACTCCCGCTTGACTCGATTGATCATGTCCAAACTCTCCGCTGGACTCAAGGCTGTTGATCTCAAAGAGTCGAACGTGATCGTATAGGCATGGATGTCGTCCGGGGTCTCCATGTAGAGAGTTCCCGTTCGATGCTCTACGCACACGATGTCAGAGAACGCAGGCGTGGGGAATGAAAACAGCACGAATGTGCCGAGAATTCCGGCATGCGCACCAGCGTTGAAGGGCAAGACCTGTAGTTCAATGTTTGGACGCTCGGCGACCTTCATCAAGTGGTCAAGTTGGTCTGCCATGACCGCCGGACCGCCCACCTCTGCCCGCAAGGCCGCTTCACCCTGGATGACACACACGCGTGGCGGTGAAATCCTGTCGAGGATCTCTTGGCGGTGCATGCGGATCTCGACTAGCTCCTCAATGCGTTCACCGGAAAGCATCGATGGATCCGCCTTGAGGAGCGCTCTCGCGTATTCGGCGGTTTGCAGGAGCCCAGAGACAATCATCGGCTCGAACGACCGGATGTAGTCGGAGGTCTCTTCGTAGTCGATGTAGTCCACGTACGAGGGGATCTTGAGCCCAAGCTTTTGCGTCCAGCCACGCTCATTGCGTCGGCGGGCAAGGTTCGCCACCTCCTCGACGTAGTCGGGATCGTCCATGCCGTAGAAATGAAGGAGGTCCCGCACCTCCCCGACGGAGATCCCGAGCCGTGCGTTCTCCACCCGGCTGATCTTGGAGCGGTGGCATCCGATGCGCTCCGCTGCCTCCTCGGGCGTCTTCCCCGCCTCCTCGCGCAGCTTGGCGAGCATCTTCGCGAGTCGGCGTTGACGCACGGTCGGGCGTGTCTCTGGCATCGGGGTCCCTTCGCCGGCTGAGGAGTTGGGACAGGCTACCGCTCCTAAAAAATCTTGGAACATGTTCCGTGCGTTCAGGTTGCGCGGCGCGTTCTGTGCGGTGGATGCTACGCGGAGTGGTCTCAAGGGTCGCTTTCAGTGATCTTGAGTCCGCTCAACGGGCCACCTATGCCCGGAACTTGATCGTACGCAGGTGCGAAAAACCCCGGCGACCGTCCTACCGGTCCCGGGGCACGGTCAACGCTGACAAGGAGCGCCGACATGCTCAACTCTATCCGCCGAGGGCTCCGGCGACTGAGGGACGCCCTCTTCCTCGACGTCCAGCCCCTCGACACCCCCAGCCGGCGGACCATCGCCCCGCCCCCGCCCGCCGCGCACAAGCCCCCCGTGCGCACCCCCAAGCTCCGCTGCGGCTGCGGGCAACTCGTCCCCACGCCGACCGGTGACGGCTACGTCCTCCTGCCCTCCGTCCACGGAATCAACATCGTCCGCCAGTCACAGGCCGGGGAGACGGACCGGTGACCAAACCCCCCGTGATCGGCTCGTACGTCGCCGACATCGAACGAAACGAGATCGGCCAAGTCATGGCCAGTGACCGAGACCTCATCCAACTCCGACCGGTCAACGGCGGGTTGGAGTTGGACGCCAAACCGAACACCGTGCGCCCGGCAACCCTTGCGGAAGTCCTGAGCGCCAAGGTGAAGGCCGCGAACAACCGACCGAGGTGGGGCCAGTGAGCACACACCGTGGTCCGGTACGCCGACTGGGCCATCACCCCGGACACGACAGCAGAGGCTCCGCCCATTCTCCACGAAATGGAATGCACTACCTGCGGACACCTCTCCGGTGCCGACGAGGACTTCGAAGAGACACGAGACTGGGCCTTTCGGCACACCGGACGCAACCCCTCCCACACCGGCTACCGAGAGATCATCCACCGCTTCTGGAGGGCAATCCTCATGAGGTGAGCAAGCCCCCGCAAGCCCCTGCCTCGATCGCACCCTTGTGAGGACGGTCCGCAGTCGAGGCAGGTACCCGGCCCCCGCCAGGCTCAGGCGGGGGTTCTTTCACAGGGCGGGACCGGGGCACCCTCACCCCCGGGCCGCGCCCGCGTCCCGTACCACCCCCGCCAGCCAAGCCTCCACCTCGGCGACCAGCAGAACGTCGGCCACCGAGGCCGACGCCGCGTGGCCGGCCGCCCAGCGCAGAGCGCCGGACGCCTCGGCGGGCGGGGCACCGCCGGAGTCCCGTCCGGGGGCCCGCCCCGAGCGGAGGGTCTCCGCCGCCGCCAGGCATCCGGCGGCCGCCAGCCCGGCCAGCCCGGTCAGCTCCTCGCCGGCGGCGGCCGGCAGTGGCGGGCGGTCGCCATCCCGGCGGCGGGCGAGGATCATGGCGCCGCCACCGGCCGCCGCGTACCCGGGCAGCATGAAAGCCTCCCAGGGAGGGTCCCCCCGCCCGTCCCGCGAGGCGGCCTCCATGCGGTACTGGAGGTAGGTCCCCTGCACGAGGAACAAGGCCCGCCGCGCCGCCGCCAGTTCCTCCACGCCGCCGTCGTGCGGGCGGACCAGCCGGGCGGTCACGGCCGGGCACGCCGCGGCGGCCCGGGTCAGGGAGTCGGCGATGTCGTGCCGGAGTTGTCCGGCCGCTCCCCGGGGCCAGGCGAGCAGACTCGCCACCGCGCCGATCCCTCCGCCGACCAGCACGCTGAGGAGCCGTACGGCGGGCAGGTCCCAGTCGGGCGGCGCCACCTGGCCGAAGACCAGCACAAGGATGACGGTCACCACGCCCTGCGTCCAGGCGGGGCCGAGCACCGGACCCACCGTCAGGCCCACGAGCAGGAAGAGGGGCGTGAAGGCCGCGTAGAAGGCGGTCGTGCCGTCGGCGGCGAGCAGCATCCCGGTGGCGAGGGCGCCGCCCACGACCGTCCCGACGACGCCGGGCACCAGCGCGGCCCGGGTGTCGGCCGCGGAGGTGCGCATGAGGCTGAGGACCGCCAGCAGCGCCCAGAAGCCGTGCGGCAGTTCCAGGGCGCCGACCACGAGCCGGGCGCAGGCCAGGGCGAGGGAGAGCCGGAGGGCGTTCCGGAACAGGACGGACCTCGGCGTCAGACGTACGACCAGCCGGTGCCACCACCACGCGGCGGTGCCGACGCCGGCGTACACGAAGGGGCTGCCGGGGTAGTCCCAGGCGGCGGACAACCGCCCGCCGGCCGCGAGATGCCCCGCCTCGGCCGCCACGAGCGTCCCTTCCGCCACCCGGCGGACCACGGCGTCCTGCCGCAGCCGTCCGGGTGTGGCCCGAGCGAGCCCCCGGGCCCGCTCCTCGTCGAACGCGGCCAGTACGGCGGGCAGGGCGTCCTCGCCACCCGGGCCCGGGGCATCGGGGCGCAGGGACGCGGCGGTGCGCCGCAGGGAGTCCGCGCACTGCCGCAGCAGACCGTGCGCGCCGGGCACGGGCCCGCCGTGGTCGTCGACGATGCCGTCCAAGAGGTCGCGCACGTGCCGCACCGCGGCGCCGGTGTGGACGAGGGACCGGTCACCGAGCGTCGCGGAGGTGGGGCGTTCGGTCGGCGGCACCTCGGGCAGCAGCGTCGCCGTCAGGGCCCGGTGGGCCGCTTCCCGCGCGCCCCGGACGTCCTCGGCGGTGCCGTCGCCCGCCAGGAGACGCCCGACGGCGGCGCAGTAGCCGGCCGTGGCCTCCGTGGCGTCGGCGAGCAGCGTCCGGTACGGGACGGCCGGCGGATCGCGCCACAGCAGCCGGTCCACGAGGGCGGTGAGCAGGATGCCGACGGTGAGGCCGGCCAGACGGGCGGGCAGGGCGTCCGGCGCGTAGGGAGGGAAGCAGGGCAGCACGTAGTAGAGCTGGAGGGCGGGCGCCGGACCGGCCGTCCGCGGCCCCCCGTTCGCGAGCAGGGAGACGAGGAAGCCCACGACCAGCATCCCCAGCGCCGCCGCCCAGTGGCGGACGGCGAGCAGGGTGCCGGCGGTGACCAGCACCCAGCCGGCGGGCAGCGTCAGCAGCACGGTCCCGGTACGCCGCCGGGGCGGTCCCGGGATCGAGCAGAACAGGATCAGGGGCAGCGCGCCGAACATGGCGAAGAGCGCCATGTCGCGCCGGCCGAAAGCGTAGGCGAACGTGTAGAAGCCCGCGCAACCGGCCACGGTCACCCACGCGGCGCGCCGCAGGTGCTCCGCGACGCCCGGAGCGCGCAGGAGCCGGCGGAGCGGTCCGCCCGTACCGGGGCGGTGGTCCGGAGCGCCGATCACAGTGCCACGCTAGGAGAACCGTCCTCCGCCGCAACTCAAGGGCGGCCGAACGGCCGACGGCGGCCGTTCCCGTCCCGTCGTGACGGGGTGGGGTGCCGTCGGCCCGCGCGGTCGAGGACGTTCGCGGTCAGCCCTTCGCGGTGTTGCGGAACTCCTTCACGAACGCCGAGCAGAAGGCCGGCAGATCGCCCGGCTTCCGGCTGGTGATCAGGGTGTTGGGGCCGCCGGTGCACACCTTCACCTGCTCGTCCACCCAGGTGCCGCCCGCGTTGCGGACGTCGGTGCGCAGGCTGGGCCACGAGGTCAGGGTCCGGTCGCGCACCACGTCGGCCTCCACCAGCGTCCACGGGGCGTGGCAGATCGCGGCGACCGGCTTGCCCGCCGCGAAGAAGGACTTGACGAAGGACACGGCGCCCTCGTGCATCCGCAGCGCGTCCGGATTGGCCACGCCGCCGGGGAGCACCAGCCCGTCGTACTCCTGGACGGACACCTGGTCCACCACGTCGTCGACGGGGAAGGTGTCGGCCTTGTCGAGGTGGTGGAACGCCTGCACGCTGCCCGGCTCGGTGGAGACGAGGCGCGGGGTGCCGCCGGCGTTCAGGACCGCCTGCCACGGGTCGGTCAGCTCGACCTGTTCGATGCCTTCCGGGGCCACGAGAAATGCCACCTTCATGCGGTGTTCTCCTTGTCCTGCTCGTCTCGATCGGCTTGTTTCGGCGGTGACGGCCGTCACGGGTAGCGGCAGATGCCTCCCGTGCCCTGGGCCGGGGTCCGGGCCTCGCCCGGCTCCAGCACCCGTACGTCGGCGCCGGTCAGCAGGGCCGCCCGGACCGCCACGTCGGCGAGGCGCCCCTCGTGCGGCTCCCCGCCGCCGTCCGGCGGCAGGTCGTCGCGGCGCTCGGCGAGCTCGGCCGGCGAGTCGCCGAACCAGGCGGTCCGCTGGTCCCGCGGGTCGTCGGTGACCGTCAGGGTCCCCACCCGGCCGACGGCGAGCGCGTCGAGCGTGGCGCGGACCCCTTCGACCGCGTGCCCACCGGGCGCGAGCTCATGCTCCAGCGTGCGCAGCAGTTCCGAGGTCCGGGCGTGGCCCGCCCGGGCCACCTCGGTCTCGGTGCGGGACGTCCGCACCGCCGCCGATCCGTCCGCCGACCGGCTGCCGCTGATGTGCCCGACGGTCACGTCCCGGCGGACCCGCGCGGGCAGGTGCTTGGTCAGGTACTGCCGGGCCCGGACGTCGCCCGCGACCAGCAGCAGGGACGCCGAGACCTCGGCGAGCGCCTCGTCCACGGCCTCGGCGACGACCTTCGCGTTCCGCTCCCAGGAGTCCTCGGCGCGGTGCTGGAAGCGCATGTTCGGCAGGCCCGAGGTGCGCAGGATCTCGTCGTCGGTCCCCTGGACCGTACGCCGCCGGGCCTCGGTGCCGCCCTCGGGGTGGACGAGGAGGTCGGCGCCGGTGCGGTCGACGACGGCGACGACGTGCGCGGGGTGCTCCTGCCGCCACTCCAGCAGCGGCAACAGGTGCGGTACGGCGGCGAATTCGGCGACGTCGCCGTGGTGTCCGCCGGGCAGCCCGGCGACGTGGCGCACCTCGCCGTGCGAGGCGAAGAGGGCGAGGACGCCGGTGCCCGGCAGCGCGTCCATGACGCGGGCCGTGAGCGCGTCCACGGTGGCCGCGTCGGCGCCCTCGCGGGCGAGCCGGGCGGCCAGTTCGCGCCAGCGGGCCCCGGCCTCCTCCGCCCGCTCGGGGCGTGCTTCGAGGTCGAAATAGACCGACGCGAACGGGCCCGGCGCGGCCAGCAGCTCGCGCAGGGTCCCGGTGCCGGTCAGGGTGGCATCCCGAGTGGCCATAGCCATGTGGACTCCTCCTCCCGGGGCGGTTTGCGCCCACTCATCCAGCTGAGCAGATGGGGCACAACGGCGCACGCCGGGGCGCGAGGCCGGGAGCCGCACCCCGGCCGTCCGGTTACAGGTCGTGACTGAACGAATGCGCTCTGGAATCATGGGAGTTGAGCGGGCCGGGGAAGGGTCGGCGCCCCGAGGAGGGGAGGGCGTCCGGCGCGACCCCGGCCCCCTTGTCGTGCCCGCGCGTGCGGCACGCCTCCCGAACATCTCTCAAAGGCATCCTTGGATTTCGTAACGGAATTCATTATTCGACTTATGGATGGAATGCCGCTAGCGTCGAAAGCGGCCCGGAAACAGCGAACAACCGCTTCCCACGGCCCTTCTGCACGTCCCCTACCGATGGGCGGTGACCTCCCATGACGGCCGAGCGCCGAACGACGTCCCCCTGGACGTTCATGGCCGCGACGGCGATCCTCTGGGGGTCCGCCTTCCCCGCGATCCGCGTCGCCCTCGACGGCTACTCCCCGACGTCCATCGCCATCCTGCGCCTCGTCTGCGCCGCGGCGATCCTCGTCCCCTGCGCGCTCACCGGCCGGATCAGCCGGCTCCGCCGGGCGGACGCCCTGCGGATGGCGGGCTTCGGCCTCACCGGCATGACCGCCTACCAACTCCTGCTGTACGCGGGCGAACGGCACGTCGAGGGCGGCACCGCCGCCATGCTGGTGGCCACCTCGCCCGTCTTCGCCACGCTCCTCGGCATGCTCGTCCTGAAGGAACGGCCCGGCTCCCGGGGCATCGTCGGCCTGCTGGTCGCGCTGGGCGGAGCCCTCCTCGTCGCCATCGCCGGCGGCGCGGGCGGCGGTTCGCACACCGCCATGGCGATGATCGTCGTCGCCGCGGCCGCGCAGGCCACCTCGTTCGTCCTCCAGAAGCCGCTGCTGCGCCGCTACTCGGGGCTGGACTGCATCTTCTACGGCAGCCTCTTCGGCCTGCTGCCGCTGCTGTTCGCGGTCCCCGACGCCGTACGGCAGTCGGCCGCGGTCGGCTGGCGGCAGGGGACGGCCGTCGGCTGGCTCGGCCTCGGCTGCACCGTCCTCGCCTTCTGTACCTGGTCGCGCGTCCTGCGCGCCGCGACGGCGGCCACCAGCTCGCTGGTGCTCTACGCCGTGCCCGTCGCGGCCCTGGCCCTGGACGCCGCCCTGTTCGGCAACGTCCCCGCGCCGCTGGCCGGCGTCGGCGGGCTGATCGTGCTGCTCGGCGTGGCCGTCGCCGCGACGCGTCGCACGCCGCCCCGGCAAAAGACCGGCGGCACCGAGCCGATCGCGTCGAGCGGCCGCGGCCGTACGGCGGCGGACGCGCCGGCGGCCGATACGCCGGCGGCCGACGGCGAACGGGCGCGCGGACATCACGCGGTGGCCGCGGGACGCTGAGCCCGGCTGCCGGCCGCTGAGCCGGCGGCTTGCCGTGCGGCACGCTGCCCGTGCGGGCCGCCTGCCGGGCCGGTTGCCCTGCGCCGAGCCGGCCGTGCCGGTGGCGTAAGCGCAGGGTTTGCGGCGCACCGGGCCTGCGGGGTGCCGGGCCTCGCACGTCGGGCTCGCGTCGCGCAGACCTCGCACGATGGGCCCGCGTCGCGCAGGCTCCGCACGATGGACTCGCATCCTGCCGCCCCGCGCAACCAGGCCGGCGTCGCGCCGGGCCGGCGTCCGCCGGGCCCCTCGCGCTCATGCTCGCGACTGCCGGGCCCGCGCCCGGCGGGCCGTCGCGCCAGGCCGCACATGCCGGCCCCGCGTCACCTCAGCCCTGCCTCACGCCGGCCCCGCGTCACGCCGGGCGCTCCCGCGCCAGGCCCCCGCAACGCCCCCGCCGCGCGCAGGTGCCCCGCGTCAGAGCTCCAGCAGCGGCCGTACCCGGGACAGCGTCTCGCGCACGTTCTCCTCGACCACCATCCCCAACGCCTCGTCCACGCCCGCCCAGGAGAGCTCCGCCCCCGGGTGCTCGGGGTGGACCGCCTCCGGAGTCTTGGTCGCCAGGACGAACCGGAGGTCGGCGTGGTCGTGGGCCGGCTCGCGGTCGGATGCGGGCACCGGCACCACCACGACGTGCGCCAACTCCCCGTCCGGCCACGGCGCCAGGTCCGTCAGCGCCGTCTCCTCCCGCCCCTCCCGCACCACCACGGCCAGCGGGTCGGACTCCCCGGGATCGCCGTGCCCGCCCACCAGCAGCCAGGAACCGAGACGCGGGTGGCGGCGGAGCAGCACCCGGCGGCTCTCCGGGTGGACGATCACCGCGGTCGCGGTGAGGTGCAGGGGCAGGACGCGCTGCCAGGGGTCGCCGTCTGCGGCGAGCAGGGCGCGCACGCGCTCGACGTCGGCGCGCTCCCGGTCGTCGGCGGGGCGGTGGCGGTTCAGGAGGTCCGGGACGGACGCGGAGGAGGTGATCATGTGCCGCATCCTAGGGAGCGGCCGGCCGCGCTCCAACGGAATTATCCCGCCCGGCACTTCCGCCCGTCCGCCCGCCCGGCCGGGATCAGGCCGCCGCGTGGTGGCACGCCTCGATCAGCGCCCGCAGCTCGGCCCGCGGCGGGTCCGGGCGCACCGCCAGGTACGCCCGCATGACCGGCGCGGGGGCGCGCAGCCGCCGGAAGACCACGCCCGGCACGGGTAGTTGGTCGGCGTGCGGCGCGTAGAAGACCGTCCAGGACGGCTTTCCGTATCCGATGGACGCCAGGGTGTCCTGGGCCGTGGTGAACTCCGGGCCGAGCTCCGGGGTGAAACCGGCCTCCTCGCACGAGCGCAGCACCAGGTCGTACAGCGCGGGGTTGCGCTCGGGGCCGGACAGCCGCAGCGGGAGCCCGGCCAGGTCGGCCATGTCGATCGTGTCGCGTACCGCGAGATCGTGCCGGGCGGGCAGCGCGACCATGACGTCGTCCTCCCACAGCGGCAGCAACTCCAGCCCGGGGACCGGCCGGTCGCCGCGCAGCAGGGTCGCGTCCAGCTCGCCGGAGCGGACGCGGCGCAGCCGGTCGTCCGTGGCGGCGGTGACGAGTTCCAGCTGGGCCGAGGGGGCGAGCCGGGCGAAGCCGTCGAGGATCGCCTCCAGCCGGGCGCCCAGACCCGAGCTGGTGCCGAGCCGCAGGGTGGCGGCGCGCTCGGTGCGCAGTTCGTCGACGGCGGCCCGGGCCCGTTCCCGCGCGGCCAGCACCTCACGGGCGTGCGGCAGCAGCCGGCGTCCGGCCTCCGTCAGCCCGACGGCCCGGGTCGTCCGGTCGAACAGCGGCATCCCCAGCTCCCGCTCCAGCCGGCGCACCTGCTGGCTCACGGCCGACTGCACGATGTGCAGCCGCTCGGCGGCCCGCCCGAAGTGCAGCTCCTCCGCCACCGCCAGGAAGTACTCCAGCTGTCGGAGTTCCACGTTCGCCTGCTCCCCACCTGCACCGATCTCGATTCGTGATGAGTGTAGGCGCACTTCGCGCCTTGGTCACGGGCGGGCGGCGCGATGGAGTGGGGTCATCGACGGACCGGCATCCAGCGCCGGCCCGACCGCCCGGGGAGGAGCCCGCCATGCCGTACGCGAACGTCAACGGCACCACGCTCTACTACGAGGACGAGGGCACCGGACCGGCCCTGCTGTTCCTGCACGGCTGGGGGACCAGCGGACGGGTGTGGGGCGCCCAGCTCCCCGCGTTCGTCCCGGACCACCGCGTCGTCACCGTCGACTGGCGCGGCTGCGGCCGGTCGGACCGGCCCGCCGCCGGCAACGACATCGACGGCGTGGTCCGCGACACCGCCGAACTGATCGGCGCCCTGGGGCTGGACCGGCCCGTGGTCGTCGGCTCGTCCATCGGCGCCGTCTTCGCCCTCGAACTCGCCCTGCACCACCCCGAACTCGTCGCCGGGGCGGTCTCGGTGGACGGGTCCGCCCACTGGCCGACGCTCGAACCGCTGCCCACGGACCTCCTCGACGGCCTGCGCGAGGACCGGGCGGGCACCGTGGCGGGCTGGGTCCCCGGCTGGTTCGGGCCGGACGCCTCGCCGGCGCTGGCCGACTGGACGATCCGCCAGATCCTGGACTCGGGCGTCTTCATCGACAGGCAGTTCGACCGGGCCCTCGCATACGACCCGCGCCCGGCGCTGCCGGAACTGCGCGTGCCGGTCCATTACATCCACGGCGAGCTCAGCCACATCCCCGTCGCGATCTCCCGGGAGTGCGCCGGGCTCACCCCCGGCGCCGAGGTCCGCGTCATCGCCGGCGCCGCCCACATGGCGCACCAGGAGCGGCCCGCCGCCTTCAACGAAGCGCTGCGGGGCCTGCTCACCGCCATCCGGGCCGGCGTCCCCGCGTAACCACATCCCCCTTCACACCTCACGCTTCACACGAGAAACGGACACCCATGCCCAGCACCACCGCCACTCTGTCCCACGGCGAGGCCACCGTCGCCTACGACCGCACCGGGTCCGGCCCCGGCCTGGTCCTCGTCCACGGCACGGGCGCCACGAAGGAGCAGTGGCAGCCCCTGACCGGGGCCGTCGCCGACCGCTTCACCGTGGTCGCGCCCGACCTCTCCGGGTCCGGCGCCACCACCGACCACGGCGGCCCCCTCACCGTCGCCGACCTCGCCGCCGAGGTCCTCGCCGCCGCCGACGACGCCGGGCTCGCCACCTTCCACCTGGCAGGCCACTCGCTGGGCGCCGTCGTGGCCGCGCACCTCGCGGCGACGCACCCCGGCCGGGTCCGTTCACTGGCGCTGCACGCCGCGTGGGTGCGCACGGACTCCCGGATGGCCGCGGAGTTCCGCTACTGGCTCGCCCTGCTGCGGACCGACGCCCTGCACGGCACGGACCTGTTCGTCCGGATGCTGCCGCTGATGGCCTTCGGCCCGCGGTACTGGGAGCACACCGATGAGACCTCCTACGAGGCCCTGGTCGGCGCGCTCTCCGGGACGATCGCCCACGGCACCGACCGGCAGACCGAGGCAGATCTGACGGTCGACCTGGGCCCGCTGCTGGGCCGGATCACCGCGCCCACCCTGGTGCTGGCCAGCGCGCACGACCGGATCATCGACGCGGGCCAGCAGCAGGCGCTGCTGTCCGGCATCGCGGACAGCCGGTACGCGGAGATCGACGCCGGGCACGGCGCTCCGGGGGAGGACCCGGAGGGCTTCGCCGGGAAGCTCGCGGCCTTCCTCGACGAGCGCGCGGCCGCCGAGCGCGAGCCCGCGGGCCTGCGCTGACCGCCCGGCGCTCAGACCTCCAGGTCGCTCTCTATGCGCTTGAGCTGGTGGCGGGCCATCGCCAGGTTGGCCCGCTTGGCGTCCAGGACGAGGTACAGGAACAGGCCGTTGCCGCCGCGGCCGGTGAGCAGCCGGATCAGGTGGTACTGGGTGCCGAGGGTGATGAGGATGTCCTCGATGCGGTCCTGGAGGTTCAGCATCTCCATGGCGCGCAGTTTGGCCCGGACGACGTCGGTGTTGGCCGCCGCGGCCACATTGAGGTCGATCGACTGGTTGCCGCCCAGGGTGCCGAGCGCCATGCCGCTGCCGTAGTCGACGAGCGCGACGCCGATGGCCCCCTCGATGGAGTTCATCGCGTCCTTGAGTGCCATTTCGGTGTTGGCCATGAGAGTTCCGCTTTCGGTGTCGGTAAGGGATGCGGGGCGTACGGGGGCGCTTCAGGGATCGGAGTCCGCCCCCGTGAGTCGTCGGGGGCGTGCCGCTACGGCTGCCGCTGCCGCTGGAGGGCGCCGTCGATCAGGGCGCCGAGGCGGGGGCAGGCCCGGCGGGCCTCGATGTTGAGCCGGCCGACGTTCGCGTCGGCGGTGGCCAGCAGCGTCAGGACGCTGGCGGTGCCCGCCGCGTAGGTGGCCACGTAGCCGAACTCGCCGTTGACCAGCAGTTCGCGGAAGCCGCCGTGGCCCACGGCGTCCGTCAGCCGGGCTCCCACGCCCAGCGCCGCGGCGGTCAGCGCGGCCACCCCGTCGGGTTCCGCGTTGGCGAGCAGATGGGCGATCACCAGGCCGTCCGTGCTCGCCACCATCGCACCGGTCAGATACGGAACCCTGACCCGTAACTCCTGTAACTCGGCGAGCACTTCGGGTGGTGCGGCGGTCATCGACTGCCTCCTTCCGGCGAACTGCCTCAAGGCGCGCCTCATGATGGATTCGGTGGAGTCGGGCGGGTGCACGGCACGGTCACACAATCCTCTCCCGCCCTCGGGCGATTACCGGTGGCGTGTCCGTTGCGACGGAAGGTATGCGAAAGGAGTGAGGCGGCGGGAGGGTTTCGGCAATTTCCCCCGTCACATTCCTCTGAGGCACAAGAGGGGAGAGGTCCGGAAATCGACGTTTCGATTGGTCCGGACCACAACTGCCCACCGGGCCCCTTGCGCTCGGCGGCTCACCACTGCCCCCACTGCGGCGTCCACAGCGGCCCGGCCCCCTTCACCGTGCGGTGGACGGGCGCCGAGCCGGTGCCCAGGATGCCGGGCAGCGCCGCCACCGGGCCGGTGAGGTAGCGGTAGAACGCCGTGACGTCCGGCGTCGTGATGCTGACGTGCACGTTGGCGTCCCCCGTGATCGCCGCCGCGAACGCCACCTCCGGATGGGCCGAGAGCGCCCTGCCGACCTCCTCGATCCGGGACGGCTCGACGTTCAGCCACAGCAGGGAGCGGAAGTGCCGCTGGAGCACCCGCGGGTGGTAGTCGACGTCGAAGTACAGCACCCCGGCCGCCCGCAGTTCCGCCATCCGGCGCCGCACCGTGGTCTGCGACCAGCCGGTGGCCGCCGCGAGCTCCCCGACGGAGGCCCGGCCGTCCAGGGCCAGGACGTCGAACATCCGGTGGTCCGCCGCCTCGACCGGGAAGGCCGGGCCGGGGTCGGCGGGCGGGGACTCCGGGGCGTCCCGGGGGGACAGCGCGGCCACCTGGTCGGCGGAGAGCGGGCCCGACTTGGTCAGCAGGCTGCGCTCCTGCCCGAAGAAGACGTGCAGCAGCGAGTGGGCCGCGACGTCCACCACGCGGGGCGTGCCCGGCAGCTTCTCCAGCAGCGTCACGTCCTCCCCGGGCTGTTCCGGCCGCACCAGACAGGCGATCTCGGTGCCGCCCGCCGTCAGATTGATCCAGGTGGTGTCCCTGCGCCGGGCCAGCGCCGCGGAGATCTGCGCGGACGCGCCCGGCGCGCAGCGGATCCGGACGATCCACGGCGCCTGGCCCAGGCGCAGCGGCTCGGTCAGCCCAAGCACCCGCAGGACGCCGGCCGACCGCAGCCGCGTGTAGCGGCGGGCGACCGTCTGGTCGGAGACGCCGAGCACCTCGGCGATCCGGCGGAACGGCGCCCGGCCGTCGATCTGGAGGGCGTGGACGAGGGCCTGGTCGGAGGTGTCGAGCGGCGGCAGAACCGTTCGCCGGTCGTCGGGCACGGTGTCGAGATTCACCGTCCCACGGTAAATGCTGTCGGATTCCGCGCTCGACGTGGTCCTGGCTGTGCGAGGAGGGCGTTCCGGCGGATGGTTGCGGCGCGGGTGACGCGGAGACCGCTCCGCGGCCCGGAGGAAACGGAGTGATCATGCGCAAGTGGTGGCCCTTGGTGGCGGTGAGCCTGGGCGCCTTCATCCTGCTGGTGGACGTCACCATCGTGAACGTCGCCCTGCCGGACATGGGGGACGACCTCGACGCCACCTTCTCGTCCCTCCAGTGGGTGGTCGACGCCTACGCCCTGTCCCTGGCCGCGCTGCTGCTCGTCGCGGGCTCGCTGGCCGACCTGTTCGGCCACCGCCGGCTCTACGTCATCGGCCTGACGCTGTTCGCCCTGGCCTCCCTGGGCTGCGGACTCGCCCCCAACGCCGGCGTCCTGATCGCCGCCCGCGCGGTGCAGGGCGCCGGCGGCGCCGCGATGTTCGCCACCTCGGCCGCCCTGCTCGGCGCCACCTACCAGGGCCGGGACCGGGGCACGGCGTTCGGCATCTGGGGCGCCGTCAACGGCGCCGCCGCGGCGGCCGGGCCGATCCTCGGCGGACTGCTCACCGAGCACATCGGCTGGGAGGCGATCTTCCTCGTCAACCTGCCGATCGCCGCGGCGGCCGTGCTGCTCACCCTCCGCGTCGTCCGCGCCGACCGGCCGCGTGCCGCCGGCGCCCGGCGCACCCGGGTGGACATCCCCGGCGCCGTCACCTTCACCCTCGCCGCGGCGGCCCTGACCTACGGGTTCATCCGCAGCGCCGAGTCCGGCTGGACCTCGGCCACCGTCCTCACCTCGTTCGCCGTCGCGGCCGCCGCCCTCGTCGGGTTCGTCCTCGCCGAGACCCGCGCCGGGCGCCGGGGCGAGGTGCCCATGCTCGACCTCGCCCTGCTCCGCCGGCCGTCGTTCGCCGGCCTGATGGGCGGCGCGCTGCTGTTCCAGGGCGGCGCGTTCGGCGGCCTCGTCCTCGTCTCCATATGGCTGCAGTCCGTGCTCGGCCTCGGCCCGGTGGAGAGCGGCCTCGCCCTGACGCCGATGGCCGTGGCCTCCTTCCTGGTGGCCGCGCTCGCCGGCCGGTACACCCAGCGGATCGCGCCGCGGCTGCCCATCGGCGTCGGCCTGCTGCTCGTCGCCCTCGGCATGTACCTGCTGTACACGGCGATGTCCGCCGACGCCGGCCGCTCGGCCCTGGTGCTCGGGCTGGCCGTCGCGGGCGTCGGCGTCGGCCTGGCGACGCCGGTGCTGGTCTCGGCCGCGACGGGCAGCGTGCCGCCGCAGCGCATGGGCATGGCGGCCGGCGCGGTCAACACTTTCCGTCAGCTCGGCACCAGCCTCGCCATCGCCGTCCTCGGCGCCGTCTTCACCCACGCCGCCCGCGCCGACCTCTCCGGTGCCGTCCCCGACGCGCACGGCGCCGCGTCCGCTCTCGCCGGCGGCCAGGCCCGGCGCCTCGTCGCCGCCGCGCCGGAGGCGCACCGGTCCGCGGCCGAGGAGCTGGTCCACCGCGCCTTCGCCGACGGCCTCCAGTCCGTCTTCCTCTGGTCCGCCGCCGCCGCGGTCCTGGGCGGCCTCCTCACCCTGGCCCTCGTCCGCCCCACCCCGCCGCAGCCCCCGGCTCCGACGGCTTTCGGCGACACGGAGCCCGCCCGGGAGGCCGCGGCGCGGGCTTGACCGGGGTCGCCACGCACGATCCTCGCTCCGCCGCGCCGCGGTCTCCGACCGGGCGCGGCGCGGGGCGCGAGATCGCCCACCTGCGGGCCGGGCGCGCCACGGGTCTGTCCAAGAGCGACCGGCAGCGCACCGCCGGCCCGCAGGTGACGAGGATGCCGGCCACGGGCCGCCATCCGGCGGCGGCCAGGGCACGCCGGATTCCACCGGAGGTTGACGGCGGGCGGCGTGGTGGGCCGGCCTACGCGATCAGGTCCGCGACGAACTTCCTGAGGCGGCCACGCAGCACCGGCGTGACTCCGTGGATCAGCTGGGAGCCGTAGGCGACCGCCACGCCCACCGGAGCGGCCGTCGTCCAGCGGGTCGTGGGGGTCCGTGACAGCCAGGTCGGCTCCGCCGCGTGCGCGCCGTCGACCGGCTGGTGGGGCAGGCAGCGGGTGAGGGGCGTGCCCGGGGCGAAGCCCTCCGCCTCGCCGGCCACCGCGCCCGTCCAGGGCACGCCGCTGGACGTCGTCTCCACGTAGAACAGCCCGCCCTCGTCCGCGTCGGCGACCGACACCCCGATCCGGCCGATCCGGCGCGGGGCGGTACCGGGGGACGGGATGCCGTCGAGGTGCGTGGGGACGGCGTCCCCCGGCCAGAGCTCCGTGTAGCCCCAGGGGCCCGCCTCCCGCACCGACGGGAGCGCGCGCCGGATCGCGGGCAGCGCCCGTTCCGTCGCCTTGCGGAGGATCTCCTCGGCCCCGGCCGGGGCGGGCACGACCTCCGCCTGCCGCACCGGACGGCGGGACGCGACGGGGTCGGTGTCCACGAACTTGGCCAGCCGCGCCCGCTCCTCCGCGTCCAGGAAGTCCTCGATCGTCTGGAGCGCCAGGGTCTCACTGATGTGGATCACACTGCCCTCCTCGGCAAGCACCGGCCGGGCCGGTACGCCCGGCACCGCCACCTTCCGCGCGGGCCGCGCCGGGCACAAGCGCGCAACCGGTCGTCCTGGGGCATGCGTCGGATCGTCTGATCGTCTGATCGTGTGACGGCCGGGTTCCCGGGCGGCGCCGCGGGGCCGGTGGGGCGGCGCGCTCTGCCACCGTGACGCAAGCGACCGCCCGCCGCCCGGACAGGAGGGGAGCGATACGTGGCAGACGTCCTCACGCTGCTGTTCGCCGTATTGGCCGCCGTCAGCAACGCCACCGCCGTGGTGCTCCAGCGGATGGCGGCGCGCACCGTCCCGAAGGCCGACGCCTTCAGCCTCCGCCTGGTCCGCGACCTGCTGCGGCACCCCGCCTGGTTCGGCGGGATCGCCGCCGTCGTCTGCGCCGCGGTCTTCCAGGCGCTCGCGCTCTCCCTGGGCTCCCTCTCCCTGGTGCAGCCCATCTTCGTCAGCGAGCTTCCGTTCGCGCTGCTGATCGCCGGCATGGTCTTCCGCCGCCGGCTGCCGGCGTACGGCTGGGCGGCGATTCTGCTGGTCGCCGCCGGGCTGGGGCTGGCCCTGGCCGCCGCCGCGCCGGGCGGGGAACACGTCCACGTCGGCACCGCCCGCTGGCTGGCCGCCCTGACCGCCGCCGCGGCGGCGATGGCGGCCTGCGTCGTGGCCGCCCTGCCGCGCCCCCGGGGCAAGGCGCGAGCCGCCCTCTTCGGCGCGGCGGCGGCCGTCGGCTACGCGCTGACCGCCGCGCTGATGAAGGACGCCGCGACGGCCTTCGCCCGGCACGGCGCGGGCGCCTTCTTCACCTGCTGGCAGACGTACGCCTTCGCCGCCGCCGGGGCGGCCTCCCTCTTCCTGCTCTCGAACGCCATGGAGTCGGGACCGCTGCTCGCCTCCCAGCCCGCCCTCACCCTCGGGGACGCGCTCGTCAGCCTCACGCTGGGACTCATGGTGTACGAGGAGCACGTACGCACCGGGTGGTGGCTGATCCCGGAGGCCGTCGGAGCCCTCATGATCGTCGCCGGTGCGCTGATCCTGCCGAGGGTGGAGGCGGTAGCGCTGCCGAGCTGACCCTTTCCAGCCCGTCCGGCGTTTGAGGACAAGCGGCGAAGCGGCTTGCGCGGGGCGCGGGCCTTCCTACGGGAAACGGTGAAAGGGCGGGGCGGGGGCGCATTCCCGGAGGGGCGACGGACGGCCGGGGCCGGGTCACCGGCCGCCGTGGTGGGCGAGCGTCGGCTTCAGCCCGTCCGGCGTTCGAGGACAAGCGGCGAAGCCGCTTGCACGGGGGCGCGGGCCCTCCCGCAGGAAACGGTGAAAGGGCGGGAGCGGGGCGCACCCCCGCAGGGGCGGCCGACGGCCGGGCCGAGACCGAACGCCGGCGCCCGGCACGGCGGCGCCCGGTCGTCCGCCCCGACCGCGCCGCCAGGCGCTACCGCTTCACGGCCCGCAGCACCACGAACTTGGGATCGCTCGCGACCACGTCGCAGTTGCCGAAGATCTTGCGCAGCTTGACGTGGTACCCGAGATGCCGGTTGCCGACGACCCACAGCTCCCCGCCCGGGCGCAGGGCCCGGCGGGCGCCGGTGAACATGCGCCAGGCCGTGGTGTCGGTGGTCGCCTGGTGCGAGTGGAACGGCGGGTTGTTGAGCACCAGGTCCACCGAGCCCGGGGCCACCGCCGACAGGGCGTCGCCCACGACGAACTCGGCCGTCCGGGCCGCCCCCGCGTTCGCCCGGAAGGTGGCCCGCGCGGAGGCGACGGCCTGGTGTGACTCGTCCGTGAACAACACCTCGGCGTCCGGGGCGGCCACCGCGGCGGCCGTGCCCAGCACGCCGTTGCCGCAGCCGAGGTCCACCACGCGCCCGCCGCCCCGCCGCCGCGGGAGGTGGTTGAGGAAGAAGCGGGTGCCGATGTCGAGGCGGTCCGCGCAGAACACGCCCGCGTGGTTGACCACGGTCAGTCCGGCGGCCGGACCGGCGTCCGGGCCCAGGGTGTGCTCGATCGGCCAGGGGCTGGGCCGCCGGGCGCGCTCCGGGTCCGGCGAGCAGAAGATCAGCCGGGCCTTCTTGACCGCCAGCGACGTCCGCGTGGGGCCGAGGACGTCCTCGAACAGCTTCAGCGTCGACGTGTGGATCTCGGTGACCTTGCCCGTACCGACGACCGTCGTCCCCGCGTGCACGGCGGGCGCCAGCCGGCGCAGCTGGTCCTCCAGCAGGGCCAGGCTCTTGGGCACCCGGACGAGCAGGACGTCGATCCGCTCCGGCGGGGCGTCCCGCGTGGACAGCAGCCGCACGGACTCCGCCGGGACGCCGTTGCGGGCCAGATTGGCCCGGGTCGCCTGCTGGGTCAGGAAGGAGTCCGTGATCTGCGCGGGGCGGTGCGCGGCGAGGGCCGTGACCAGCGCGCCCCAGCGGTCGCCGACGACGACCACGTCGCCCGACAGGTCCACCGGACCGTCGTCCCCGTCCGCGAGGTGCCGCAGCAGGTACTCGTCGGCGGCGTCCCAGGCGAACAGCCGGTCGCGCGGGTCCTCCGGAAAGCGGGTGAGGTCGAACGTGCCCCATGACGTGGAAAAACGCTTCATCGTGCCGCTCAGGCTAGCGGAGCGGCCCCCGCGGCCCCCAATCAGCACGGCGGGCCCGCCGCCCGCGACGGCCGCCCGGTCGCCGACGGCCGCGTGCTCATGGAGCGACGTACGCGGTCGGTCCCGTCGCGCGCGCCCGGTCGTGGCAGCCGGTCCGCCGGCCGGCAGCCGCGTCCGCCGGTCCGGCCGCACTTCCCGGCCGCGCTTCGGCCGGCCCGGTACGCGCGGTGAGTGAGTGTGACGCCCGTGGTGCGGCGAACGGCTCTCCGGTCGCCGAGCCGCCGGCTGCTCGTGGGGAACGCGCGGGCGGACGCCGCGCATCCCCCGCCCCCACGAGACGACGCGTCGGGGCGACGGCGCGGAGCTGCCGCAGGCGCGTCCGTCCGTCATCGCCACCGCGGGCCGGCCGGGGAACGTGCGCCGCCCCGGCCGGGCCGTCGGGCCTCGGCGGCGCCCGCACCCCCGTGCCGGGCGCCCGGAGTTCATCCTGGACCCGTCGGGCCCGCGCGCGCTGGTATTTTCCTGCGCGGCCGGACGCGGCTCCGGCCCGTGACGGCCTGCGACGGCCCGCGGACCTGTCCTGCCGCACCGGGGGATCGTGCGCGGCCGGGCCCATGACCAGGAGCAACCACGCGGCGCGGCCGCCTCGTTCGCGGAAACGGCCATGCGGCGAGTGGCGGCCCGGGCGGGAGCGACGCGCTCACGCGGCTGCCGCTCCGACCGGTCCTCCGACACCGGCTGTTGCCGGCGCGATGACGTCCCGACCGAGCACGCGCTCACATTCCTGTGCCCATCGGGCCACCGGGCCGCCTTGACGCCGGCCCGAGCGCTCGTACGGCGCTTCGGCCTCGTCCCCCTCGAACGTCCGGTAGCCGCTGTGTCCCGTGCGGTCGTTGTACGGGAGGGGGTACGCGCCGTCCATTGCGGAAGGGCCGGCTTCACGACCGCCCGGTCGCCCCCGTCCCGCCCTCCCTGTCGTCCGGTCCGCCGCCGGAGCGGAAGCGCACGTAGCGGGCGGGGACCGCGGCCGTCAGCCATACGCCGTTGTCGGTGACGTGGAAGACGTGCCCGTCGGCGTGCATGGCGCCGGTGTCGACGGCCAGGACGACCGGGCTGCCGCGCCGGGCGCCCACCCGGCCGGCGGTCTCGCGGTCCGGTGAGAGGTGCACGTGGTGGCGGTTCATGGGGCGCAGGCCCTCGGCGCGGATCGCGGGCAGGAAGCGCGCGACGGTGCCGTGGTACAGGTACGGCGGCGGCTCGGCGGGCGGCAGGGCCAGGTCCACCGGCACCGAGTGCCCCTGCCGGGCCCGGATCCGTTCCCCGTCCACGGCGAACCGCCGCTTGTCGTTGACGGCCACGACGTGGTCCAACTCCTCGCGGGTGAAGGGGAAGCCGTGGGCGGCGGCAGCGGCCAGGAGCTCGTCGACCCGCACCCAGCCCGCCGCGTCGAGCCGGATGCCGATGCGTCCGGGATCGTGGCGCAGGTGTTTCGAGAGGTATTTGGAGATCCGTACCGTTCTGTCGTCGCGCATGCCGCCAGTCTCGCTCGGCGGAGCCGGCGCGGGCATCTCGTTTTCCGTCCCGGGAACGCCCGGTTCCGCGTCGCTCCGGGACCGCCCGGTGCCCGGCCGTTCAGGACGAGATCGCCGGACCGCGCGGTGCGGTGGCCGGCAGCAGCCGCTCGCCGAGCAGCGCCGTCAGCGCCGCCAGGGTCAGCAGGCCGCCCACGAGGAACGTGCCGCGCACGCCCGCCGCGGGCAGCAGCGCGCCGCCGAGCAGGGCCCCGACGGCCACCCCCGCGTTGAACGCACCGGAGTTCGCGGCCAGGGCGACCTCCGTACGGCCGGGCGCGGACTCCAGGACCCGGGCCTGCGTCGCCATGAACACCGGTCCCAGCGAGGCGCCGAGCACCGCCAGGAAGGCAACGGCCGCCGCCTGCCGGTCGCCGAACGCGTACAGCCCCAGCATCCCGGCCGCCTGCGTGCCGACCGGGACGGCCAGGGTGGCGCGCGGAAAGCGGTCGAGCAGCGGGCCGGCGACGGAGACCCCGACGACGCCCGCCACGCCCGGCACGGTGAGCAGGGCGCTGACGGAGTCGTCGGAGAAGCCGCCGACCTCGCCCAGGAACTCGACCACGTAGGTGTATCCGGCGAAGGCGCCCGTCACGGACAGGGCCGTGGTGGCCAGGACGACCGCGAAGCGGCGCCGGTCCGGGCGCGTGCCGCGCGAGCCGTGCCCTTCCTCGGGCCGGGTGGCGGGCAGCAGGGCGGCGATCAGGATCATGGAGACCGCCGCCGCTCCCGCCAGGACGGCGAACGGCGCCTCGCGGCCGTGGTGCCGGCCCAGCCAGGTCCCGGCCGGAACGCCCAGCACCATGGCGAGTGAGCCGGCCACGGACAGTACGCCGAGCACCCGACCCCGCACCCGCTCGGGGAACAACCCCACGGCCACCGGTCCCATCACCGCCCAGAACAGCGCCTGGGCGAGCGCCGTCACCACGCGTGCGACGAACATCAACGCGTAGGAGGCGACGGCCGCGGCCGCCACGTTCGCCACCGCCAGCGCCGCGAGCAGCGCGGTGAGCAGGTGGCGGCGGGGGACGGACCGCGTGACGTGGGCCAGGGGGAGGGAGGCGACGGCCACCGTCACGCCGTAGCCGGTGACCAGGATCCCGACGGCCCCGAGCGAGGTGCCCAGGTCGTCCGAGAGGAGCGTGAGCAGTCCGATCGGCAGGTTCTCCACCGTGTTGAAGGTGAACGCGGCGACCATCAGGGCCGCCACCACCCCCACCCGCCGCCAGAGAGCCGGCTGTACGGCGCTGGTCATTCCGCTTCTCCCCTCCTCGAGACGCCGGTGAACGGCGCGGCGCCGACGTGCCGTTCAGCGTAGGGGAGGGGCGATCAACACCGCGTCAGGCGGCCGTGGCGGATTGCCGGCCGGGCCGCGTTTATCACTTTCCATAGTGGAAAGTATCTGCCATGCTGGCAAGCAACGGATCGGGTGCGATGGCCCGTCCGGCCGGACCGACAAGGGGGGACCATGTCCGAACACACCCAAGCCGCCGCCCGATTGCTCGGCGTCCAGCGTTTCGAGACGGCCGCTCGGCGGCGCGGCGGGTGGTACGCCGCCTACCTCTGGATCTTCGCGGGCTGGCAGCCACTCCTCGTGCCCGCGGTCGTCCTGTGGCGCGGACCGGCCGCGGCGGCCGTGGTCAGTGCCCTCAACGCGGCGCTCATCGGCGTCCTTTCGTGGTACGCCGGGCGGCAGCCGGTCGTCCCCCGGCACTTCGCGCGCACGCACCTGACCGTCATCGGCACCTGGGCCGCTCTGTACACCGGCACGGTGATTCTCAGTGCCACCGTCTTGACGGGCAGCGTCCCGCTCGCCGTCTCGGCGGCCGTGGCCTGCGCCCTGCCACCGGCCGTCGGCGCCCTGCGGGGGATACGACGGTGAGCCTTGAGAGCTCTGAGAGTTCTGCGCGCCCCGCCGCCCGGGGCCGGCACCCGCGGCACGCGCTGGCGCCGCTGCTCTCGTCGCCGGTGCGGCTGTCGATCGTGGCGGCCCTCGCGCCCGTCGACAAGGCCGAGTTCGGCTATGTGCGCGACCTGGTGGAGATCACCGACTCGGTGCTCTCGAAGCAGGCCGCGGCCCTGGAAGAGGCCGGCTGGGTCGCGGTGGCCAAGGGGCGCGTGGGCCGGCGGGCCCGTACCTGGCTCTCCCTCACCGGCGAGGGACGGTCCGGCTATCGGCGGCACCTGACCGCGCTACGAGCCATCGCGGGCTTGCCGGACCCCGACTGACGCCGATAGCCCAGCCGACACGGATTACCTAAGTCGACACCGACACCGACACCGACACCAGCCCGCCTGAACTCGCCTGCGACCGACCGGACTCGTCCAACCCACCGGCCCGCCAGGCCGGACCTGCCAGGCCGGCCCCTACGCGCCCCGGGGCGGCTCAGCCGCCCCACGCGGCGCCGAAAGCCAGCAGTTCGTCCCGGTGTTCCAGGCGGTCGATCCACTCCTCGGGCCAGGCTGCGGCGCCGAGGTGGGCGCCGGCGAACGCGCCGGCGAGGCAGGCGATGGAGTCGGAGTCGCCCGAGCTGCACGCGGCCCGGCGTACGGCCGTGAGCGGCTCGTCGGGGAAGAGGAGGAAGCAGAACAGCCCCGTGGCCAGGGCCTCTTCGGCGATCCAGCCCGCGCCCGTGGCCAGGCACGGGTCGGCCTCCGGGTCGGGGGTGCGCAGGGCCTCCTCCAGCCGGTCGAGCGCGGCGCGGCAGGTGTCCCAGCCGCGGGTGATGAACGCCTCGGGGGAGGGGTCGTGAGCGTACTGCCAGAGATCGCCGAGCCACCGCTCGTGGTAGCGGGTGCGACTCTCGTCGGCGTACGAGCGCAGCAGCCCGCACAGTTCCGCCGGCCGGGCGCCCTGCGCCAGCACGTGTACCGCGTAGGCGGTCAGGTCGCTCGCCGCGAGGGCCGCGGGGTGCCCGTGGGTGAGACCGGACTGCAACTGGGCGGCTCCGGCGCGTTGTTCGGGGGAGAGGCCGGGCGCGAGACCGAGGGGGGTCACCCGCATGTTCGCCCCGCACCCCTTGGAGTGCGGGTCGCAGGCGGCCTGCCAGGGGCCGTCGTCCGCGGCGAGGCGCTCGCACGCGGTGAGGCAGGTGCGGCCGGGGGCGCGGTCGTTGTCCGGGGACCGCCACCAGGCGATGAACTCCGCCCGCAGCGCCGGCGCCAGGTGGCGTGCCTCGAGCGGGCCCTGCTCCAGGGCCGTGCGGAGCGCCCGTGCGACGGCGAGGGTCATCTGCGTGTCGTCCGTGATGAACGCGGGGCGCGGCAGGTCCATGGTTCGCCAGGGCCCGCACTTCGCGAGGATCGACGCCACGTCGTTGAATTCGGTGGGGAAGCCCATCGCGTCCCCGACGGCCAGCCCGGTCAGTGCTCCTGTCGCTTTCACCCGGCCACCCTAATCTCTTGTTATGACAGACCAGGCGGGGCAATGTCCCACCGTACTGCTCGAGTAGTGGGACCGTGACGCCTCCGGCCACCCTGCCAAGGGATGCATTCCGTCAGACCGGTGCACGGTCCTGCCTCTCGCGGTGACGGCGGTCGCGTGGGCGCCGGGCGGATGCCTATGCCTCACGCGGCTCACGATGCCTCGCTTGGAGATCCGGTGACGCCTGGCGTCCTCGCGATTGCCGCCACCTGCTGCTGGTTCCGCTCGTTGACCTTCGTGATGCGAGCCCACTGCACGAGACCTCTCGTTACGCCCGAGCTGCCGAGCTCCCGCACAGACCGAGGCCCGCGTGGTGCGCTGGTGCCGCGAACGGCTGGTGAGGTGTCGGCCCGACCTGGTGAGGTCGAGGCCCGGGATCAGGTTGTAAGCCGCACCCGACGACAGCCGGCCCCTCGTCCTGGACCTGTGGCGGCCCGAGGAAGCCTGCGAACCGCTCCCGTCGTCAAGCAGGGCGGTGGCCGGCGCACCGGGCGGCGCGCCGCCCTCGGCCCCCGCTTCGGCGGTGCTCAGCCGGTCGGGTGACCGCCCGTCCCGGTCGGCCTCTCGGCCCCGCCGTGCTCCGCGGCCGCTGTGGCGGCGGCAAGGCCGCGCTCCATGGCCTCGGCCAGACGCTCCAGTGCTTGGAGCACCTCCTCGCGGTGCTCACCGAGTGCTTCCAGCAGCCGGGCCTCGACCTCCAGCTGGCGAGGGAACAGCGCGTCCATCGCGGCCTTGCCCGCTTCCGTGACGCTCACCAAAGTGGCGCGCCGGTCGGCGGGGTGGGACGTGCGTTCGACAAAGCCGCGCTTCTCCAGCTTCGCCAGCGCCTTGCTGACGCCCGCCCGGGACATCCCCCGGTGCTCGGCGATGCGGCGCGCGATGACCGGCTCGTCCAGATGCCGCAGCGGCACCAGCAGGTCGACCTCGGGCGCGGTCAGCGGCGCTCCTTCGTACAGCGGCTCCACGACGCCGTCACGCAGCGCCATGATCCTTTTCAGGAGACCGACGACCTCCATGGGCGAGGTGTCGAGCCCCGGGCCGTGAGCGGCCCATCGGGCGTGGACGGAGGATGCGGAAGGGAGCACAGGAACCACCTTTGTAAACCGGTGAACCACTGGTTATCGTTATGTCCATGATATCGAGTTCCACCTCCACCTCGGACAACCGGAAGCCGGTCGGCGCCGCCCGTTCGCCCGCCCGTCCGCCCGCCCCTTCCGCGCGCACCGGCGGGCTGCTGGTCGTGCTCGGCGCGCTGACGGCGGTCGCCCCGCTGGCCACCGACATGTACGTGCCGGGCTTCCCGACGATGGGTTCCGCCCTGCACACCGGCAGTTCCGCGATTCAGCTGACCATGACGGCCTTCCTGGTGGGCCTGGTCGTCGGCCAGCTCCTCCTGGGCCCGCTCAGCGACAGCCTGGGACGACGCAGGCCGCTGCTGGCCGGCGCCACCGCGTTCGTCGTGTTCTCCCTGCTCTGCGCGGTCGCACCGAACGTGTACCTGCTGGTCGCCGCGCGCTTCCTGCAGGGCGTGGCGGGTGCGGTCGGCATGGTGCTCGCCCGGGCCGTGATCACCGACCGCTTCGCCGGGCCGGACATCCCCCGCTACTTCGCGGTGCTCTCCCAGATCCTCGGCGTGGCCCCGGTCGCCGCCCCCGTTCTCGGCGGGGCGATCCTGGCCGTCTCCACCTGGCGGGCGGTCTTCGGGGTGCTGACCTTGATCGGTGTCCTGCTGCTGCTCGGAGTACTGACCAAGGTCCCGGAATCACTGCCACCGGAGCGCCGCCAGGGCGGCGGGCTCTCCGGCACGTTCCGGGCCATGGGACGTCTGATGGGCAATCGCCCCTTCATGGGCTACGTCCTCGTCCTCGGCACGGCCGCGGCGGCCCTGTTCGCCTACATCAGCGGATCCAGCTTCGTCTTCGAGCACATCCATGGCGTCTCCGCCGGCACCTACTCGCTCATCTTCGCCCTCAACGCCGTCGGCATGCTGCTCGCCGGCACCGTCTTCGCCCGGCTCGCCCGGCGGGTCCGGCTGAACACGCTGCTCGCCGCCGGCGTCGCCACCGCGGCCGCCGGAGCGCTGGCCCAGGTGATCGTCACACTCGCCATCGGCGAGACCTTCGCCGGGTCGTGGATCACCCTCTGCGTCGTCCTGTGCGGCATCGGCATGATCTTCCCCGCGGCCATGAGCCTCGGCCAGAACCTGGGCCGCGCCACGCCGGGAGCCGCCTCCGCCCTCCTCGGCGGCCTGCAATTCCTCTGCGGCGCCATCGCTTCCCCGCTGGTCGGCGTCTTCGGCGAGGACAGCTCCCTGCCGATGGCCGCCATCATGCTCGCCTCCCTCGCACTGGCCGTCCTGGCGCTGCTCTTCCTGGTCCGTCCCCGGCAGGCCCACGGCGAAGTGGCCGCAGGAGCCCGCTGACGCGGCCGCGGACCCGGCGGGAGCCCGGCCGCGCGGCAGAGTCGTGGTGCGCCGCCCACCCCGGGATGCCGGGTCCGGAGCGGGGTGACGCCCCGCAGTGAGGGGTGCGAGGAAGCGCGTTGCATGGACGCCGGAGCGGCCTTTACCCTGTTCGAGTTCCGCTTGGTGCCCATTCCGGGGCCCGGCGCTGTGTTTCGAGGTGACGACTTATCTCCCAGGCCGCGTCGCCGTCCGCAGTTCCCCCACGTTCTGATCGTTCGAACGTGTCCGGGGGCGGACGTCGCACTGGCCTGAGTTGCGTCACCCACCCCCGCGTTTCCCTGTCATTTTCCGGGTGCAGCTCTGCCGTCTGCCCCGGGTTTCGTGTTTTCCGGCCCCGGTGCGGCTGACGGCAGGGCTCCCCGGCTCCTTGGATCAGGAGCCCCCGCAGTGCCTTCCCCCGCGCTCGACAACGAGCCGCAGCACACCACCGAGCCCCCACACCACCCCGCACCCGGACTGTCGAGGATGGGCCTGGCCGCCTGGATCGCCCTCCTGGCGCTGCTGGGCGCCGAGCTGATGGACATGATCGACCAGTCGGTGGTCCTGACCGCCCTGCCCGCGATCCAGGAGTCGACCGGCGCCGGACCGGACGCGGTGCAGTGGCTGACCACCGGCTATTCCCTGCCCGTCGCCGTCGGGCTGATCACCGGCGGGCGCCTCGGCGACCTCTACGGCCGGCGAAAGGTCCTCCTGATCGGCACCGTCGTGTTCACCGCGGCCTCGCTGCTGTGCGGCCTGGCTGCCGGGCCGGGCGTGCTGATCGGCGCCCGCGCCCTCCAGGGCGTGAGCGTGGCCATCATGATCCCGCAGATCCTGGCCACCCTCCACGTCACCTTCGACGGGCACAACCGCAGCAAAGTATTCGGTCTCTACGGGGCCGTCATGTCGCTCGCCAATGTCCTGGGCCCGGTGATGGGGGGCCTGCTCACCGAGGCCGACCTGTTCGGACTGTCCTGGCGGCCGATCTTCCTGGTCAACGTGCCCGTCGGCCTCGCCGTGCTCCTCCTGGGACGCCGGTTTATCCCCGAGTCGGCCGTGAAGAAGGCCGCCCGGCTGGACCTGACCGGCATGCTGCTGTCCGCCCTGGCCATCGTCCTGATCGTCTTCCCGCTCACCGAGGGGCACCTCCATCACTGGCCGCTGTGGTGCTTCGCCCTGCTCGCCACCGGTCTCCTCGCCCTCGGCGCCTTCCTGCGCCAGCAGCGGCGCAAGCAGAACAACGCCCCCCTGGTGGCACTGTCCCTCTTCCGGGGCAGGCAGTTCTCCGGCGGCATGGCCGCGCAGCTGATGCACGGCCTGCTGTGCGGGCTGTTCTTCATGACCTGGACCCTCTACCTCCAGCGCGGACTGGGCATGAGTCCCTTCCACGCCGCCCTGGCCTTCGTGCTGCTCTCCGTAGGAGAGCTGGCCGGTGCGACCATCACCGCGAAGAGCGGCGGACGCTTCGCCCGCCGGCTGCCGCAGGCCGGAGTCCTCATCACGCTTGCCGCGATGGCTGCCTACGGGCTCCAGATCGACGCGGGCCAGGGGGGCCTGACCCTGCCGGCGATGACCGCTCCGGTGGTGCTGATCGGGTTTGGCCTCGGCATGGTCAGCGGCCCGCTCGCCGACATGTCGCTGGCCAGGGTGCCGCACGAGGACGCCGGGTCCGCCTCGGGCCTGTTCAACACCGTCATGCACCTGGGCATCGCCCTCGGCACCGCGCTGACCGCCCTGGTGTTCTTCGCCACCACCGGCGGCTCGCCCGACGCCGCACTCCACCGCGACGCGTTCATCACCGTGCTGTGGTGGGTCGGCAGCCTCCTCGCCCTGATGTGGGCCCTGATGTTCTGCCTGCCCAAGCCCACGAAGAACCGGGCCGGGTAAACCGGGTTCCCAAGGCGGCGGCACCTCCCGGTGCCGCCGCCTCTCCCCGAACACCTCACACCACCACGAGGGCCGAAATCTCGGGCGGAGGGGAACGGGTGCCACGCGTTCGTCAGATGTGGGCTGGCTGAGGCATATCGGGCAAGTCACGGCAACGTGGTTGCAGAAACGCGACAGCGGTCTCGGCAAGTGAAGTGGCATGGCTGCAGACCGGGGCGCCAAGGACGGCGGCCCTCTTGGGGCCGTCGAGACCGGGGCGCAGGTGACCGCCTGAGCGCATCCCGGAGCGCTGGACGTTCAGCCCAGCAACCTCAGGCTATGCCTTGCGGTGTCTCGGCAGCGGTGACGAAGACCTCGGTCGCACCGAGGATGCGTCCGTTGGCCTGGACCTCGATGCGGTGAGGGCCGGGGCGGATCGTGCGGACCGACAGGCTCGCGAAGCGGTGCCGGCGTGAGAAGTGGACCGCTTCGCCCGCGGGGAGGTCCCGGACGGTCAGCTTGAACACCTTGCCCGCCTTGGGACCGCGGACGCCTTGGTAGTGGACCAGGTAATCGATCGCCGCCGTCGTCGCCTCGGTGGCGTGCAGCGTGAAGGTGACGCTGGTCGCCTCCCCGATGGAGATGGCGGACGGTGAGCAGGCGAGGTTGGTGATGCTGATCGGGGCCTGGTGGTCGAACCCGAGAACCGCGAGAGCTTCCGGGTGCCCTCGTTTGACGAGCGTCCGCAGACCGTGGCGCACGACGAAATCGCCCTGCGTACTGTTGCGGGACCATCGCCGTGCGGTGTCGAGGACGAGGTCGGGGTGATCCTTGCTGATGTCGTTCAGGTGGTTCGCCACGGAACGGCGCACGTAGAGGGACTCGTCGTCGACGAGAGCCTCCAGCAGCGCCAGCGCGGGAGCGGGATCGGCGACGAACCGGGAGAGCCGCTGTGCCCAGGGCAGGCGCGGGCGCGTGCCCTCCGAGACAAGCCGCCGAACGTGTTCGTCCGGGTCGGTGGTCCACGCCCTGAGCCGGTCCATCGTCACCTCGTAGTGGGCGTCGACGAACGGGCGGATCGCGAACTCGGCAGTGTGGCGGGGAGTGAGCGCGGCCAGCAGCGGCAGCGCGATGTCGGGCCGGTCCAGCAGCGCCGAGGCGACGTAGGCGTTGACGGGCATGGAAGCCCATCCCGTGAGGCCCCCGCCGGCGAGGGCGCCACGGATCACCCGGTCAGCCTCTTCGGGGGACGCCGGCATCGTCGCCGAGAGGGCACGGGCGATCTGGTCGATACGGGCCTTCAATTCCAGTTCACCGATACCGGCGCCCGCGAGCTGCTCGAACGCCGTCCGATCGAACGACGCCGAGGCACCCGCGAAGTCACCCGCGAGACGCCCGATGAGCTCCGGCGACAGTTCGCCCTTGAAATCGGCCATCTCAACGCCCGCCAATGGTCACGTCGAGGCCCCCGGCCGCTCGCCCTGTACGGCCCCCGGCCGACGGAAGAACGGGCTCGATGCTCTCCCTCTGTTCGTTCGGGAGCGGCGGGAATTTCGACCGGGATGTCATGGTCTCGAGTCTGCCACGGACCACTGACACACGGCCCGGGCCTCAACCACTCTGAGCTGCGACGACATCCCGCCTCAAGCAGCTTCGGGGCATGGACGGCCATGCATCGGACCTGGAAGACGAGGTCGTCGCCGTCCACCGGTTCTCGCCGACCGCGATGCCTCACGAAATCTCCTCTCGGTCGACGGCCGTAAGGTATCGCTCCGCCCGCCTTGGCAGAGCCTGCCGGACACCACCGTTCGGAAGCGGGTGCTGTTCGATGACGGAACAACCTTCCCCGTCCCCCCTCGCGACCGCAGCTTGACGCCTTGGCCTCGTGAGGTGTCCAACGGCGGCCGGGGAAGCGGCTCTCACGAGCCGGCGGTCTGCCGGGCCGCGTAGCGGCGGGCCTTGGCGCGGTTGCCGCAGACCCGCATCGAACACCAGCGGCGGCTGCGGTTCTTGGACGTGTCCCAGAAGACCCAGGCGCAGCCGTGCTCCGCGCAGCGCTTGAGGCGGGCCGCCTCGCCGGTGACGGCCAGTTCGCTCCAGGCGACGGCCAGGGCGCCCAGCGCGCGCCGCGCCGGGGGTGCCTCGGGGTCGGGGACCAGGGCGGCACCGGTGGTGCCGGGGCGCAGGACGGCCCGCAGCGGCAGGGCCGCCAGCGCCGCCTCGGCGGCCTCGACGTGCCGGGGGTCGGCGGAGTCGCCGACGTGGATGCCCAGTTCCTCGCGGAGTCCGGCGCGCAGGGCCAGGGCGAGGCGGTGGTCCTCGGCGCCGGGCGCCGGGTCCCCGGCCGGGAGCCCGTGCTCGCGGAACCAGGCGGCCAGTTCGGCCGGGCCGGGCAGGTCGTCGGTCCCCTGCTCGACGTCGACGGTGTTGACGAACGCCTCGACCAGCAGGGCCGCCGGCGGTGCTTCACGCATCTCGTACCTCCCCGCACAGCTTAACCGGCTATCGCGGTTACCGGTTGACGGGTGATTGCTCCCCGTGTCAGGCTCCCGTCCCGCTAACCCGTCATCCGCATTAGGGGGTTAACCGTGAGCATCGCGGGAGACGCCGTCGCCACCGGAGGGCGGGCGGCGGAGGAACAGGCCGCGGGGGAGCGGGCCGCGGACGGGCCGTCCGCCGGAACCCGCAACTCCGTCGTGCTGCCGGTGTTCACCGTCGTCACCAACCTCGCGGACGGCGTCACCAAGGTCGTCCTGCCGCTGCTGGCGACCCGGCTGACGACGTCCCCCGCGCTCGTCTCGGCCGTCTCCCTCGCGCTGACGCTGCCGTGGCTGCTGACCGCCCTGCACATCGGCGTCCTGGCGGACCGTGCCGACCGGCGGAAGCTGCTGTGGCTCGCGGACGGCATGCGGCTGCTCGCCGTCGGCGGGCTCGCCGCGACGGTGACGACGGGCCGGGCGGGCATCGCCGTCCTCCTCGGGGCCGCCCTCGTGCTGGGCGTCGCCGAGGTCGTCGCGCTCACGGCCGCGGCGGCGCTCGTCCCCGCCCTGGTGCCCCCGCCCCGCCGGGAGCGGGTGAACGCGTGGATCGCCGGGGCGGAGACGGCCGCCAACGAGTTCGGCGGCCCGTTCGTCGGAGGCCTCCTGCTGGCCGCCGGCACGGGCATCGCCCTCGGCTCCGTCTGGGTCGTCTACGCGGCCGGCAGCGGCCTGCTCCTGTTGCTCGCCGGCCGGTTCCGGCCCGTACCGTCCGGCCCCGCCGGCGGGCCGCGGCCGGACGTGCACCGGGAGATCCGGGACGGACTGCGGTTCCTGTGGCGGGAGCCGCTGCTGCGGACCATGTCCCTCACCCTCACGGTGCTCTGCGCGAGCTGGGGCGCCTGGACGGCCCTGATGCCGGTGGTCGCCACCGGCCGCATGGGTCTGTCGGCCGGCGACTACGGGATCATGGTCAGCGCCCTCGGGCTCGGCGGGCTGACCGGAGCCCTCACCGTCGCCCGCGTCAACCGGCTGCTCGGCCGGCGCCGGGCCCTCCTCGCGGACCTGGTCACCACCTTCCTGATGGTGGCCGTACCGGGGCTGACGGGCAGTCCGTGGGCCGTGGCCGGCGCGGCGTTCCTCGGCGGACTGGGCGGCACCCTGTGGACCGTCAACGCCCGCCTGATCGGCCAGCATCTCGTCCCGGACGCGATGATGGGCCGCTACAGCGGCGCCCACCGGCTGCTCAGCTGGGGCGCGATGCCCCTCGGCGCGGGCGTGGCGGGGCTGCTGGCCCAGGGCTTCGGGGAGCGGACCGCCTTCCTGGTCTTCGCGGCGGCTGTCGTCCTGACCGTCCCGCCGTTCCTGCGCACGGCGACGGCGGAACGGCTGCGGAAGGTGAGGTGAAACGGCCCGTTCCGCCCCTCCCCGCCCCCCTTCACCCGTCATTTCCCGGCCAACTCGCACACCTGTCCACGCGAGGCATTCGGCGCTGCACCAGCACCGCGAGTCACACGCCTCCGCCGGAGCGTGGCCGATCCCTTTCGGGCGGTGCAGTCACGGGAAACACGGCTGTCTACTCTCCTCCGCCATGCGCCCTACAACACGCAGACGCCTCGGTCTCTCCGGTCTCCTCGCCCTCGGCATCGGCCTGCCCGGCCTGGTCCAGCAGCCGGCCTCGGCGGCCGCCGCGCCGCCCATGACCATCACCGCCGACAAGCCGTCGGCGACCCCCGGCTCCACGGTCACCCTCACCATGACCTTCACCAACGACCAGACCACGAACACCCAGTTCGTGTACCAGTCGATCCAGCCGACCTGGACCACCTCGCAGGACCCCGGGCTGAAGTACACCTTCAAGTCCTGCACCGGTGAGGCCGTCCAGTGCGACGTCAACAAGCAGACCGGCGTCGTCCGCTACAACGTGCCCGTCGTCCCGGGCGCCACCCGCACGGTCAAGTTGACCTACGACATCGCCGCCGACTCGGCCTGCGGCCCCAGCAGGCGGATCGACCTCTACTCGTACGTCTACTACGAGTACCAGGGCGGCCAGGCCAAGAAGGACGGCGTCTACACGACGGGCACGGACGTCGCCTGCGCCACGCCGCCCGCTCCGGCGGCCGGGGCGAGGGCCGAGGCCACGGCGGACAAGGCCGTCAAGGCGGCGGACCTGGTCACCGCGCAGCAGCTGCTGGAGCAGCGGCGGCACGTGGCGGCGATCCGTCACTGACCTCCGCCGGACGGGCACGGGCCCGCCCGCACTCCGTACCCCGCACTCCCGCACCCGCACCAACGAGAAGGCCCCGCCGGTACCGGCGGGGCCGCCCTCGTCTCAGGGGCCGCTCTCGTCTCCGGGACCGATCCGTCTCCGGGGCTGATCCGCCTCAAGGGCTGATCCGCCCCAAGAACTGATCCGTCTCAGGGATTGATCGTGAACGAGACGTCGCAGTCCCCGCACTCGCCGTAGGCCGACCCGTCGTCCCGGGGGAAGATCGTCGTATTGGCGCTGCCGCAGGCGGGGCAGTTCATCCGCGCCCCTCAGCTCTGGAAGACGGTGTGCACCCCGAGGCAGCCGTCCACCTGGCACATCACCAGGACTCCCAGCGTGCCCTGATCGTGGACCGACACCTTCGAACTGTTGCAGGTGCGGCACCGGAGCAGCCCCTTCGACCCCAGATGCGCGCGGGCCCGTGCGTCGATGGTCTTGGAGTTGCCGATGCGGGAAGTCATATCGTCACCTCTCTGTCTGCGCCCGTCGCCCCATGGTCCCCCGCGGGCGGCCGCGCTGTCCGGCGAACGGGGAGTCTCCCCGGGTCCCGTCAGCCCCGCCGCGCCGTCGTGTGCGCCCGTACCCCGGCCAGCCCCAGGAAGACGAGGGTGACGGCCGCACCGGCGACGACCGCGCCCGCGAGCCGGGCGCCGCTCGTCGTCCCCCCGGCCAGCACCGCCGCGAAGACCGCCACCGCCGCCGCCAGCCCGACGAGCAGCCAGCCCGTGAACGCCCGCCGGGGGCGGGCCGGTTCGCCGGGGACGGGGCCGCCGAGCACCGCCCAGTGCCGATCGGTCTCCCGCCGTTCGCGCCCCCGTTCGACGAGGGCGCGCGAGCGCAGCGCCGCGCAGATCGCGCCGCCCGCCGCGGCGACGCCGCCGATCGTCGGCCAGCCCGCCCCGGCCAGCAGCAGCGGCGCCAGCAGGGCCGTCGTCCCCCAGCCCGTCAGGCAGGCGCCGGCCGCGAGCCGGCGCGATCTGGGCCGGTCGCCGCCCGCCCGGACGTCCGTGACGGCCGGCAGGTACCAGACGCAGCCGGACGCGCACAGCACCACGACGCCGAGCGCCAGGACTGCGTGGGACATGACGTTCCTCCTCGGAGCGGAGCCTGGTCGCAGCGCGGGCCCCGACGACGCGCGGAACCGGGAGGAGCCGGGGTCGCCACAGGTCGGCGGCTCCTCCCGGCCCGCGTCCAGGATCGGCGGCCCGGCCCCGGCCGGACGCTGGGCCGAACGGACCCGACGTGGTCCAAGAGTCCCCTGACGCACCGTCACGCCACAGCATGACGCACCGTCAGAACACCGGTGCCGACGCTCCGGAAGGGCCGAACGGCCCTGGTGGACGGGGCCCCTCGGGCACAGGTGCCGGGTGCCATACTGGCGCGCGCCGCCCACGCGGACGGCCGGGACCGGCCGCAGCAGGCAGCCGGCCCCTACCACCCCTCCGACAGGAGTCCCCGCACCGTGTCACGCCACGACTGGAGCGCCCCCGCCACCCGCCCGCACGTCCCCGCGTCCGGACGGCGCGCGCGGGCCCATCCCCCGCACGGCCGCCACGCGCGCCGCGGCGACCGTCCGGCGGGGTGCTGACATGAGCCCCGTTGGCGACGAGTACCACGGCCTGCTGGCCCGCCACGACGCGATGCGGCTCCGCCGCACGCTGCTCTCCCAGGGCGAGCGGCGAGCCCCCGCCGCACCGCGCCGGACCGCGGCCCCCTACGACGGCGCGGCCGACCAGCGGGAGATCCTGCGCGGACTCGACCTCGTGTCACCCTTCGACGAGCTGATAGCCGAGCTCTACGACGAACTCTTCCAGCGGTGGCCCTATTTGCGGTCGCTGTTCCCGGAGTCCATGGAGTTCCAGCGCCGCCACCTGGCGCACATCTTCCACTACCTCATCGAGCACCTGCACGACCCGGACGAGGTGACCGTCACCTTCAGGCGCCTCGGCCGCGACCACCGCAAGCTGGGCGTCCGGCCCGCGCACTACGAGGCGTTCGAGGCCGCTCTGCGCGAGGCGCTGCGCCGCACCGCGGGCTCACGCTGGACGGACGCCATGGAGACGGCGTGGCTGCGCATGCTGCGCTTCGCCGTGGCCGCGATGGTCGAGGGCGCCGAGGCCGCCCTCGGCGAACCGCCCGCCTGGCAGGCCGAGGTGACCGCGCACGAGCGGCTCCGCCGGGACGTGGCGGTGCTCCGGGTGCGCACCGGCGAACCGTACGCCTACCGCGCCGGCCAGTACGCGGCCGTCCAGTCGCCGCGGCTCCCGCAGGCGTGGCGTTATTACTCGTTCGCCAACGCCCCGCGCCCGGACGGGGAGCTGGAGTTCCACGTCCGGCTGGCCGGCGGCGGGGGAGTGAGCGAGGCGCTGGTGGCGGACACCCGCGTCGGCGACACGCTGCGCCTGGGACCGGCGAGCGGCACGATGACGCTGGACGACGACCTCGCCGGCGACGTCCTGCTGGTGGCCGGGGACACCGGCTGGGCCCCCGCGAAGGCGTTGTTGGAGGAGCTCTCCTCGGGCCGCGCGGGGCAGCACGGGGTGCACCTCTTCCTGGGGGCGCGGAGTCTCTCCGACCTCTACGACGCCGAGACCCCGGCGACCCTGGCCCGGCGCCGGCCCTGGCTGCGGGTGGTGCCGGTGCTCGAGGACGGGCCGGGGCCCGGCCGCTGGGAGGCGGTCGCCGACGCGGTGCTGCGGCACGCCGACTGGTCCCGGCGCACGGCGTTCGTCGCCGGTCCGCCCGCCCTCGTCCGGGCGATGACGGCGGGGCTCGCGGCGGCGGGCCTGCCCGCCGGGCGGGTGCGGCACGACCCGCTGCCGGCCGTGCGCGGCATGTCGGAGCTCACCGCCCGCTGACGCCGGGGCCGGGGCGTCGCGCTGCCCCGGCCCGCGCCCGGAGGCGCCGGATCAGAGGTTGTTCTCGGCGTCGATGCACCACTGCATCCGCCGCTGGAGGGCGTCGGCCTCCGACCGGGTGTTCCGCGCGGCGTCGTGGTAGCCGGAGTGGTCCAGGCTGTTGGCGCGGTCCCGGAGCCGGGCGACCTGCTGGTGCATCTCCGGCACGTTGCAGGTGACCCCGGCCGCGGCGGCGGACTGCGCGGGCAGGGCCGTGAAGACGACGCCCGCGGCCATCGCGGCGGTCACGACGAGGGTGGACATACGACGCATTGCTGTCTCTCCTTGCTGCTGGTGCCGGGTCCGGCGGACCCTCTGACGGGCACCGGGCGGTCACCCTACCCCGGCAAGATCAACTTCCGTGACGGGCGGCCGGGGCTCAGCGCCGCCGGGCCGTCAGCCAGGGGGAGAGGGGCACGCCCACGTGCTCCTTGTACGTCACATCGCCCGGCAGCGGGACGACGAGGGTGGTGGCCGGCGGGAAGAAGCGGCTGACGATGTGGGCGGTTCCGGAGAACAGGGCGCGCAGGAAGTGCGCCACGTGCTCGTGCGCCACGTCCGGGAAGTCCACGCCGTCCACGACGACGCGGGTGTCGCCCTCCGGATGGACCGTCAGCTCGACGTGCGGCGGGCCGGCCAGTTCCACGAACGCCTCGTGCGGCAGCGAGCCGTCGGGGTCGGTGACCGCGAAGAGCGGGGCCGAGGTGCGGCGGGCCACCTGGTCGGCACCGATGTCGTGCGCGACGGCGGTCACCGTGCGCCCGTACTCCGCCGCGACCTCGCGGACGGCGGTGACGACGGCTTCCGTGCTGAGGTGGGGGTCGGTGCTGGTCATCGGCCCATCATGCAGGCCCGCGCGGGCGCGGTGCGGGGCGGGGTGCGCGCGGGTCCGCATGATGGGCGGCCGCGGGCGGGCGGACGCGGAGGGATCAGCCCGCCGCGGCCAGGCGGGGCGGCTGGATCGCGGTGAGCACCTCGTGGAGCCGGTGCAGCGCCTCCGGCCGTACCGAGTAGCAGATCCGCACGCCCTTGCGGCCGCCCGGCGCGGCCTGACCGCCGGAATGATCGTGCGCGGCCTGGTCAGCGCCGCGTACTACGGCGGCGAGTCCTTCTTCCCGCTCAGCATGACCCGGGTCATGGGGCTGGACACCCTCGGCTCCGGCCTCGCGCTCTCCGCGGGCGCCCTGACCTGGGTCACCGACGCGTGGCTCCAGGCCAGGCTGGACACCCGGGGCGGGGGGTCCGGCCGGCACGCGCGGGTGGTGCTCGGCTTCGTGCTGCTGGTGGCCGGGGACGGCATGATCGCGCCGGCCGTGGGCACCTCACCGGAGAGCGTCGCGCTCGCCGTGGGCGGCTGGGCCGCCGCCGGACTCGGCATGGGCTTCGTCTATCCCGCCGTCACCACCATCGTCCTCTCCCTGGCCCCAAGGAGCGGAAAAGGGTGGCCAGTTCGGGGCTCCAGCTGTGCGAGACGCTCTCCGTGGCCGTGATGACCGGTGTGGGCACGGCCGTCACCGCCTACGGCTCCTCCCACGGCTGGGGCGACGGCCGGGGGCTCGGCCTCATCTACCTCGCCGCCGCCTGCGCCCTCCTCGGCATCGCCGCCGGCCTGCGCACCGCGGTCCGCCGCACCACCCGCGGGACGGAACCGGCCGGCCAACCCGCTGCCGAATCGGCCGCCCAACCCGCCCCTGAGGCCACCCCCGAGGCCGGGCGCTCGGCGTGACCCCGGCGGCTTCCCGGTCTGCTGGCCGGGAAGCCGCCCGGGACCCGATGTCGTACCCCCGTGCTGTGATGGACGCAGTGATCCCGACGACGCGGGGATCCCGACCCGGAGGAGTCCCCCGATGGACCGCGAGCAGTGGCGGCCGTTCCTGAAGCGCTGGAGCGAGGAGTGGATCGCCGGGCACGATCCGGAGCGGGACCACCCCCTGGACGAAGAGGTGGTGCGCGACGGCTGGCTCGGCTTCGCCCCGGCGAGCGACGCGGACGTGGCCGCGGCCGAGGCCCGGCTCGGCCGCCGGCTGCCGCCGTCGCTCCGGGAGTTCCTGCTGGTCACCGACGGGTGGCGGGACGCGGGGCCGTTCGTCTACCGGCTCGCGGGGACGCGCGGGCTCGACTGGCTGGCCGACTCCGACGAGGCCTGGTGGATCGACGCGTACTCGTGGGACGACGTCGAGGAAGGCGAGCCGGACGTAGGGGCCGTCCTCGCCCGGTCGCTGCGGCTCTCCCTGGAGGGCGACGCCTGCGTCATGCTGCTCGACCCGGAGGACGTCGACGAGCGCGGGGAGTGGGCCGCCTACTGGCTGTCCTCCTGGTCGGGCACGGGGCCCGAACGGCACGACTCCTTCCACTCCCTGATGCGCGGGCAGTTCGCCTCCTTCCACGCCCTGCGGCAACCACCGGGCACCACCCGCGACCACTGGGACGCCCGGGTCGAGGAGGCCCGCGGGGCCGCGCTCGGCGGTGCCGTCGACGAACCCCTGGCGGTGCTGGCCGAGGCAGCGGAGTACGGACGCCGGCGGGCGCAGCTGCTCCGCTTCCAGTTGCTCGTGCTGCTGGGCGACTGGCACACCCTTTCCCCGTACACGCTCATATCGTCGTACGTCGACGCCGGGAACGAACCCCTCTTCGGCCCCGAACTGCTGCCGCTCCTCTTCACGGAGAACGCGCGTGGCCCCTGGGGGCGGCCGAACCCGGCGCTGACCTCCCTGGAGGAGAGCGGGCCGGAGTCCGTGCGAGCGCTCGTGGCCGACCACCGGCGGCGCCTGCGGGAGCCCGGATTTCCGTTCCCTTACGGCAATCCGGAGTTCGACGCGGCGGTGCGGCGCGTCACCGCGCGGCTCGCCGACGCACCGGAGGACGAGGAGGCGCGCCGCCGCCTGGAGGACACCCTCTGGCCGGAGCTCAAGGACGCCCTCCGGCGGTGGCGCCCGCTGAACGACGACCACCTCGCCCCGGTCGTCCTCCTCGCCGACCCCGTCCTGGCCGGGCTGATCACTCCGGAGCGCGGGCGGGAGCTCCTCACCGTTCCCCGGGGCGGCGGCCGCGCGAAGGGCTAGAAAGCGAGGGGCCGTTGGCCCTGGACCGAGTACATCAGGCAGGAGGTGGCCAGGAAGTCCGGGTGGCTCATGACCTCGCGGGCCGCCCGCAGTCCGTCGTCCGTCAGGCCGGCGGAGCGGAACCGGTCCCTGAGGTGGTGGGTGTTGTGGATCTGCAGGGCCGTGCCGGGGGAGTGGGCGCGCCACTGCTGGACGGCGGGTTCCGCGTCGATGCGGACGAGCCCGGCCCGGTGCATGGCGGTCGCGGCCCGCCGCCCCCACGCCAGGTCGACCCCCGCCGCCCGCAGTAGGCGGAGCTTGGCGTCGAGGTAGTCGCGGTAGGCCGCCGCCGCGGCGTCGTCGCACCCGCCCACCGGCACCAGCGGGCCGTAGGTGGTCTCGTCGAACTCGTCGAGCTGGAGCCAGCCTCCGGGCCGGAGCGCGCCGACCAGCCGCCGCAGCACCTCGTCGCGCTCGGGCAGGTGCATCAGCACCAGCCGGGCGTGGACGACGTCGAACGCGCCCTCGGGCAGCGGGTCGCACCGCGCGTCGTGGACGAGGACGCGCAGGCCGGGCGCGGCCGGGGAATGCTGTGGTTTGACGTCCGTGGCCAGCACGGAACCCGTCGGCGCCACCCGGGCCGCGAGCCACCGCGCGACGCTCCCGCCGCCCGCGCCCACCTCCAGGCAGTGCGCCCCCGGGGCGACCGGGAGCCGGGCGAGCCGGTGGGTGCTGAAGCCGTCGTACGCCGCGGCGAGGCAACGGTGTTGCTCCGTGGCGTGCTCACTGTCGTTGTCGAACGCGTAGCCGAGCGGAGGAGTCGTGGTCATACCGTCCTCGGAGTCGTCGTGGTCCGGAGCCCCGGCGCTGCCGGAACCGACGGTACCGGTCCCGGGGCGCCCGTACCCCGGGCCCGGCCGCCGACCACCCGGTACGGGGACGGAAGCCCCCGTACCGTCGCGCACCCGTGCGGGAGGTCAGCCGGTGAACGTCCCGAGCACCTTGCTGTACTCGTACTCCTGCTGGCCGGGGATGCCGGAGCAGACGGGGCCGGCGGTCGGCTTGTCGCACGGGTGGTCGCGGGTGGCCGACCACATGGACAGCCGGCCGATGTGCTTCTGCGACGCCCAGGCGGCGAGCCGGCGCGCGTCCTCCAGCCGGAAGGTCTCCCCGGGGCTGTCGTTGACGCCGATCATCGGGGTGATGCCGATCATCTTCCACACCGCCCCGTCCGGGGTGCCGGGGTAGACGGACGCGAGCTGGTCGTGCAGGTTGGTGCCCGCGTCGATGGCGGCCTGGCCCATGTCCTGGACCGGCGGGCCGTAGTCCATGGCCATCACGTTCCACGTCTCCACGGCCAGCCCGTTCCGCAGCGCGTCGCGGACGACCTCCAGGCCGTCCGGGGTGAGACCGCTCGCCAGGACCGGCAGCGTGTACGAGATGTGCAGGGGCGTGCCCTTGGCCGCGTACCGCTGCTGGAGCGCCGCGAGCGCCTTGGCCCGGCGGGTGTTGGCCGCCTTGTCGACCACGGCGGTGCCCTCGACGTCGAAGTCCAGCTTGTACGCCTTGAGCCGCTCGACGACGCTGCCGTACGCCTCCGTGAGGGCGCCGACGTCGGTGATGTCCTGGGCGAGCTCGTTGTTGTTGGCGCCGCCGAAGGAGACGACCACGTCACCGCCGGCCCGCCGCAGGGCGTTGATCCGCGGGACCCCGTAGTTGCCCGAGACGGGGTGCGCGTGCTGGCCGCCCCACACCGGCGTCCTGCGGTCCTGGGCGTCCGAGACGACGAACGCCGTGGTGAACTGCCGGGCTCCGCTGACCTCCGCCATCTTCGGCAGGTCGGGCTCGGGGTAGAGACTGGTATCGACGTACGGGGCCCAGGTGGCGGGAGCGTCGGGCTTCCCGGGGACGGCCGCTATGGGGGACGGGTCCTCCTTCCAGGCGATGATGATCTCCAGCCCGTTCTGCGGAACCTTTCTGCGCCAGTCCTGGGACGGCGCCACGGTCAGCGTCGAGCCGGCGACGGCGACCTGGTCCTGCTGGTACTCGCTGTCGAACGCCTGGCCCTCGGGCAGGGTGAACCGCACCTTCCAGTCGACGTCCGGGGTGGCCTGCCCGCTGACGGGCTTCAGCACGTAGTGGTAGGTGCCGCCGTTGCCCCAGTCCTGGTCCTTGCTCCCGGACTGGTCGCCCGTCCAGGTCAGGCCGACCTTGTCGGAGGCGGACAGCAGTTCGGCACCGAGCGGGCCGACGGCGGCGGGCGCGGCGACGCGCGCCCCGGGGGACGGTGCCGCGCCGGCGGGCAGGGCGGCGGCCGTTCCCGTCAGCAGACAGAGAACGGTTCCTGAGGCGACGACGGCATGGCGGACGGTGGGAGAGAGCGTCATGGTTCCTCCGCAGGCGTGGGGACTGCACCCCCCTCGGCGGAACAGCGCGGACCGGTCGGACGCGGTCGCAACTCCCCATTGCTTCCACACCGTTGGTCTGGACCACAGTGTTCCCCGGGCAGCATAGAGGGGCCGACGCGCGGGGGGAAGGCGGGAGCAGTGACAAGCGCGGGACGGGAGTGCGCTCGGCCCGAAGTGCCGAAGCGGTCTGATTCTTCAGGGTGTTGGGGTCGACGGCCGCTGTTCCCCAGCGGGGATCTGTTTCTCAGTCAGGGGTTCCGGACGTCACGACGGACGGCGGGGATTCCCGTCGTCCATCGGCCCTGGCATCGGTCGCGCCTTCCGGGAGCTTCTCGGGAGCATGTGTCAGAGAGGCATTGCTGTGCGCACCGAGAAGGCCGCAGCCGCACGCGTCCCGATCGCCCTCGGGACGGTCCTCGCTCTCCCGGCGGCCGCCTCGGCCGACGGCCCGCATCACGGCACCCGGGCCGCCGCGGCGCCGGAGCTCGGCGCCTTCCCGCCGCGGACCGGCACCGCCCCGCACGAGACCGGCCGGACCTTCGAGTTCTCCGTCGCCGACTGGAACCGCGACGGCCGCCCTGACCTGATCGCGGTGAAGAAGAGCGGAACGCGCGCCCACAGCGCCGGGGTGCACGTCCTCGGCTGAGCCCGCGTCCCGTTCCTTCCCCGCAGGACGCCCGCCGGGAGGAACGGGACGGCCGGCCGGCCGCCGGCTCAGGCGGGCTTGCGGGCCTCGAACAGCACCCGGGACGAGTGGGCGACGAACGGGCCCTCCGCCCGGATCCGCTCGTCCAGTTCGCGCAGCCGGTCCCGGTAGAGGTCGACGGTGAACCCGGGAACGGTCCAGAGCACCTTCCGCAGGAAGTACACCACCGCGCCGACGTCGAAGAACTCCATCCGCAGCCGCTCCGACCGGACGTCCACCACCTCCAGCCCCGCGGCCCGGGCCGCGGCGCCCTCGTCGTCCGGATGCCGCTTCCGGCGGGCCTCGGGCTGCGGGCCGAGGAAGAACTCCACGAGCTCGAACACACTGGCCGGTCCGACGTGCTGCGCGAAGTACGTACCACCGGGCCGCAGCACCCGGGCGAGCTCCGACCACCACACCGTCGCCGGATGCCGGCTGGTCACCAGGTCGAACGCCGCGTCCGCGAAGGGCAGCGGCGGCTCGTCCGGCGCCGCCACCACGACCGCGCCGCGCGGGTGCAGCAGCGCGGTGGCCTTGGCGACGTTCGGCGGCCAGGACTCGGTGGCCACCATCGTCGGCGGGAGTACCGAGGCGCCCGCCAGCACCTCACCGCCCCCGGTCTGGACGTCCAGCGCCGCCGACGCCCCGGCCAGCCGCCGCGCCATCAGCTTCTGGTAGCCCCACGACGGGCGCTCCTCGGTGGCCCGGCCGTCCAGCCAGGAGAAATCCCAGCCGTCCACGGAAACGGAGGCCGCCTCGGTCACCAGATCATCGAATCCACGGTTCATAACCCGAATCATCACCATAAATCGATGAGGGAGCAAAGCAATTTGCCGTCCTGAGAGGAGCTGTGCGGAATCGCCCGACCCCCGCCTCCGCCGGGCCGGATGCGCCCGAAGGGCGTGCGGGCCGGACACCCGTCACTGTGGAAGATGTCCCGGGTGGAGGTGTCCCGGCGCGAGCGCGGCCGGCCGGCCCCGCGCGGAAGGAGGCAGCCCATGGCGGACGGAGCCCCGACGCCCGTCAGCGAGAGTCCGGACGACCCGTTCTCGCTCGCCCGCGCGGCCACGATGGTGCTCGACCACCGGGGCACGGTCGTCGGCTGGGGCGAGCAGACCACGGCGCTGCTGGGCCGCCGGGCCGAGGACGTGACCGGCAGGCCCGCCGCCGACGTCCTCCTCGCGCCCCGCGACCGCGCCACCGTCGTCGAGACGGCCAGGACCTGCGTCCGGGAGGGCGGCTGGTTCGGGGTGCTGCCGGTGGTCCGGGGCGACGGCACCCGGATCCACGTCGGGGTCCGGGCCCGGCGCGTCGTCCGGCCGGACGCCCCGCCGGAGTGGTTCCTGGTCGGCGCCCCCGCCGACGATATCGTCCAGTGGGAGACCGACCGGTCCGTGCTCGACGGGCTGTTCCGGCGCTCGCCCATCGGACTGGTCGTGCACGCCCCGGACCTGAGCATCCTCCGCGTCAACAGGGCCGTCGCCCACATCGGCGGCATCCGCCCCGAGCAGGCCGCGGGCCGCCGCACCGGCGACTTCCTCATCACCGACGACGCCGACACCGTCGAGAACCGGCTGCGGCAGGTGCTGGAGACCGGACGGCCCATGATCTTCACCGAGCAGCCCTGCCGGCTCCGCGCCGCCCCGGCGGAGGAACGGTTCGTCTCCGTCTCGGCGTTCCGGACGACCGACTCGGCCGGACGGGTGCTCGGCGTCACCCAGTTGGTCGAGGACGTCACCGAACGCCACCGCGCCCGGGTGCGGCTCGCCCTCCTCGACGAGGCCGGCCGGCGCATCGGCACCTCCCTCGACGTCGACACCACCGCCCGCGAACTGGCCGACGTCCTCGTCCCCGAGCTCGCCGACTGGGTCTCCGTCGACCTCCTCGAACCCGTCAGCCGCGGCGAGGAACCCTCGCAGGACGGCACCGGCGCCGTCTGCCGGGCCGCCGCCGCCTCCGTGGTCGACGAGGCGGAAGCGGCCCTCCACCCGGTCGGCCACCGCATCGTCTTCCCCCCGGACAGCCCCCAGGCGCGCTGCCTCGCCGAGAAGAGTCCGGTGCTGGTCCAGGACGGCCGGGGACCCGCCGGGCTGCGGGCCGTCGCCCAGGAACGGGCCGAACGCGCGGCCGGACTCGGCGTGCACTCCGTCATGACGGTGCCGCTCGTCGCCCGCGGCCTCGTCCTCGGCCTCGTCGTCCTCTGGCGCGCCCGCCGCCCCGAGCCGTTCGAGGACGACGACCTCACGCTCGCCACCGAGTTCGCCGCCCGCGCCGCCGTCTGCATCGACAACGCCCGCCGCTACACCCGGCAGCACCAGGCCGCCCTCACTCTCCAGTGCCGGCTGCTCCCCGGCGAGGTGCCCGACCTGCCCGCCGTCGAGGTCGCCCACCGGTACATCCCGGCCGGCGCCGCGGAAGGCGTCGGCGGCGACTGGTTCGACATCATCCCGCTCTCCGGCGCCCGCGCCGCCCTCGTCGTCGGCGACGTCATCGGCCACGGCATCGACGCCGCCGCCACCATGGGCCGGCTGCGCACCGCCGTCCACACCCTCGCCGAACTCGACCTGGAACCCGAGGAAGTGCTGTCCCACCTCGACGACCTCGTACACCGGCTGGCCGCCGAACAGGAGGTCAACACCCGTGACTTCCCCCACGACCAGGTCACCGGCGCCAGCTGCCTCTACGCCGTCTACGACCCGGTCTCCCGCCGCTGCTCCCTGGCCCGCGCCGGCCACCCGCCGCCCGCGGTGGTCACCCCGGACGGCCGGGCGACCCTGCCCGACCTGCCGCCGGGACCCCCGCTCGGCCTGGGAGGCCTGCCCTTCGAGGCGGCCGAACTGGAGCTCCCCGAGGGAAGCCTGCTGGCCCTCTTCACCAACGGGCTCATCCAGTCGCCCGGCGGCGACGTCGACTCCGCGCTCGCCGAACTGGGCCGTCAACTGGCCGTGGCCGACCGGTCGTTGACCGAGACGACCAAGGCCGTGGTGGACGCCCTGCTCCCCGCCCGGCCGCACGACGACGTCGCCCTGCTGCTCGCCCGCACCCGCGTCCTGGGCCCCGAGCGCGTGGCCACCTGGACCCTGCCCGGCGACGAACAGACCGCCGCCGGCGCCCGCCGGCTGGCGGCCGAACAGCTCACCAAGTGGGGCCTGGAGGACCTGGTCTTCGCGACGGAACTGGTCGTCAGCGAACTGGTGACCAACGCCTACCGGTACGCGAAGGGGCAGGTGACCCTGCGGCTCATCCGCGGCCACAGCCTCATCTGCGAGGTGACCGACACCAGCAACACCTCGCCGCACCTGCGCCGGGCCCGCAGCACCGACGAGGGCGGGCGCGGCCTGTTCCTGGTCGCCCAGCTCACCGAGCGGTGGGGGACCCGCTACGAGCGGGAAGGCAAGACCGTCTGGACGGAACAGCCGCTGCCGCCCGGACACCGCCTCTGAGACTCCGCTCAGCGGGTGTCCGCGTGCTCCACGGCGGGCGCCGCCGCCCGTACCGGCCCGGACTGCGCCGGTACGGGCGTGCCGGCGCGCCGCCGGGTCACCCGGCGCACCAGCGGTTCCGTCCACCGCGCCGCGAGCGGCCCCAGCACCACCAGCACCAGGACGTAGGCCGTGGCCAGCGGCCCCACGCGCGGTTCCACACCCACCGCCAGACCGGCGATCACGATGGAGAACTCGCCCCGGGCGACCAGCGTTCCGCCGGCCCGCCAGCGCCCCGCGGGCGGGGCACCCGCCCGGCGGGCCGCGTACCAGCCCGTCCCCACCTTGGTGAGGACCGTGACCCCGGCCAGCGCCAGCGCCGGGCCCAGCACCGGGGGCACGGACGCCGGATCGGTGCTCAGCCCGAAGAAGAGGAAGAAGACGGCGGCGAACAGGTCCCGCAGCGGCGACAGCAGCGCCCGGGCGTCCTCCGCCACCTCGTCCGACAGCGCGATGCCGATGAGGAACGCCCCCACCGCCGCCGACACGTGCAGCTCCTGCGCCACCCCCGCGAACGACAGCGTCAGCCCGAGCACCACCAGCAGCATCCGCTCCGGGTTGTCCGAGGACACGGCCCGGCTGATGACGTGCCCGTGGCGCAGCGCCACGTAGAGCACGGCGGTGACCGTGCCCAGGGACGTCAGCAGGATCAGCCCGCCCGCCCGGATGCTCAGCCCCGCCTGGAGGGCGGTCAGCAGCGGGAGGTAGCCGGCCATCGCGAGGTCCTCGATGACGAGGACGCCGAGCACGGCCGGCGTCTCCTCGGCGCCCAGCCGGCCGAGGTCCGCGAGCACCTTGGCGATGACCCCGGAGGACGAGACCCAGGTGACGCCCGCCAGCGCCACACAGGCCACCGCACCCCAGCCCAGCAGGAGCCCCGCGGCGGCCCCCGGCAGGGCGTTGAGCAGGAAGTCCACCGCCCCGGACGGGGATTGGGCGCGGAGACTGCTCATCAGCTCGGAGGCGCTGTACTCCAGCCCCAGCAGGAGCAGCAGCAGGACGACGCCCACCTCCGCCCCCGTGGCGACGAACCCCTCGCTCGCGCCCAGCGGACGGATGCCCCCGCGGCCGAAGGCGAGGCCCGCCAGGAGATAGAGGGGTATGGGAGAGAAACCGATCAGGCCGGCGAGCCGGCTGAGGAGACCCAGGGCGAGAATGACGGCGCCGAGTTCGATGAGCAGCGTGGTGGTCTGGTGCATGGGCGGCTGTCCTCCGGCGGTCGAGGGGCTGCGGCGGCTGTGCCTGCGCGAATGCGGAAGAGGTCCTGGTCCTGGAACTGGCGACGGAAAACGGGTCGGACGGCACAGGAGGTGCGGGGCGGCAGGTGCGCGTGGGGGGCACGTGCCGCGGCCCGGCCGGTGAGCTGACGCGCAGTCGGTCCCCGTCGTAGAACCCGCACGGCCCGGGTCGGGCCGCTCATCGGATCGATGGCATCGCTCGATGGAGCATCTTAGCGGAGAATGCAATAGTCCTATCGGGTTTCTGGGGAGTTGCGCTGTGCGCCCCCTTTTTCCTCCGGGCGCGGGCCGACCGCCCTACCGTGAGGGGGAGTCGGCTGCTATGGGCGCCCGGAAGCGTGCGGCGGCGCGCCACGCGGGCGTCCGGGCCGCGTCGGATTCCTCGCGGAACCGAAGGGGAGCGACGGTCTCGGGCGGCAGAGGCCCGGATTCCGGCTGTGTGTGCCAGGGGAATGCCGGCGTCGGAGCCGGGCCCGCTCGGGGCGGGAGCGGCGGATGCGCGCCTTCCGGCGCCGACCGGGGGCGCGGGCGGGCCCCGCCCCGTCAGCCCTCGGGGTTGGCCTCGAGGCAGGTCAGCTCGATCTCGTCGACGAGCGCCTCGTATGTCTTGCCGGTCAGCTGGGCGACGTTCTCCATGCCCACCGCTGCCCACCCGGCCAGGCTCATGACGAGCGACCGGAGTCCGTCCGTGCCGAGCCGGGCCAGCACGTCGTCGGCCACCCTCAGGGCCTCCTCCGGCACCCGCTCGGCCGGCTCCAGGCCGACCACCGTCCGCAGCAAGCCGACCGTCACCCGGCTGATCTCGGGCGCGATCGCGTACAGGCGGCGGTCTTCTTCCTCGTCCATGCTTCCCTTTCCGTCGGGCGGCGGGGCGGCCGTCCTTGAGAGACGGGGAGCTGTCTACCAGAAGTAACGGACGCCTCACCAGGAAGAGTTGACGCGTAACGGCCCTGTTCTGGGCAAACGGCGAGGAGACCTCACTCGCGCGGGTGATGCCGCCGGGAGGGTGCCGGGGCGGGGCTTCCGGGGCCGCGGGGAGTCTCCCCCTGTCGACAGAAGGCGGTAAGGGTAGCCTAAGCTAAGCTCCGTCCGGGTGGCAGGAAAGACCCGGTGGGACCGCCCGCCCCGTTGCCCCGCTCCTCCGGCAGCGTGCCGCGCCTTCCCGCGCACGGCGGCCGGCCCCCACCCACGAGCAAGGAACGGATCCGAGGACCAGACATGGTGCGCATAGCTGTGGCGGGCGCGAGTGGATACGCGGGCGGTGAACTGCTGCGTCTGCTCCTGCGGCACCCCCACGTCGACATCGGCGCGCTGACCGCCGACTCCAACGCCGGACGGACGGTGGGCGAGGTGCAGCCCCACCTCGCCCCGCTGGCGGAACAGGTGTTGGAGAAGACGACCCCCGAGGCGCTCGCGGGACACGACGTGGTCTTTCTCGCCCTCCCGCACGGCGCGTCCGCCGCGCTGGCGAGCGAACTGGACCCCGGCACCCTCCTCATCGACTGTGGTGCGGATTTCCGGCTGCGGGACGCGGGGGAGTGGGTGCGGTTCTACGGGTCGCCGCATGCGGGGACGTGGCCGTATGGGTTGCCGGAGTTGCCGGGGGTGCGGGAGGCGTTGCGGGGGGCGAGGCGGGTGGCGGTGCCGGGGTGTTATCCGACGGCGGTGTCGTTGGCGTTGTGGCCGGTGTTCGCGGCGGGGCTGGTGGAGAGGGAGGCGGTGGTCGTGGCGGCGTCGGGGACGTCCGGTGCGGGGAAGGCCGTCAAGCCGCATCTGCTGGGCAGTGAGGTGATGGGGTCGATGAGTCCGTACGGGGTCGGGGGCGGGCACCGGCATACGCCGGAGATCGCGCAGAACCTGGCCGCCGTCGCCGGGGGGCCGGTGAGTGTCTCCTTCACCCCGACGCTCGCGCCCATGCCCCGCGGCATCCTCGCCACGTGCTCGGCACGCGTCGCGGACGGGGCCTCGGAGGAGACGGTACGCGCCGCGTATGAAAAGGCGTACGCGGGCGAGCCGTTCGTGCGGCTGCTGCCGCCGGGGAGGTGGCCGTCGACCGCGGCCGTCCTGGGCTCCAACGCGGTGCAGGTGCAGGTGACGGTGGACGACGCGGCGGGCCGCGTGATCGCGGTGAGCGCGATCGACAACCTGACGAAGGGCACTGCCGGTGGTGCGGTGCAGAGCATGAACATCGCCCTCGGGCTGGCCGAGGAGCTGGGACTTTCCACGACAGGGGTGGCTCCGTGAGTGTGACGGCGGCGAAGGGCTTCGTGGCGGCCGGTGTGGCTGCCGGGCTGAAGGACAGTGGTGCGCCGGATGTGGCGCTGGTGGTGAACCAGGGTCCGGGTCGGGCGGCGGCGGGGGTGTTCACCTCCAACCGGGTCAAGGCGGCTCCGGTGCTGTGGTCGCAGCAGGTGCTGAAGGCGGGGGAGGTGGTGGCGGTCGTCCTCAACTCCGGTGGCGCCAACGCCTGCACCGGCCCGGAGGGTTTCCAGGACACCCACGCGACGGCGGAGAAGGCGGCGGAAGCGCTCGGCTGCGGCGCCGGCGGGGTGGCGGTGGCCTCCACCGGGCTGATCGGCGTCCGGCTGCCCATGGACAAGCTGCTGCCGGGCGTGGAGAAGGCCGCGGCGAGCCTGTCGGCGCACGGCGGCGAGAAGGCCGCCGTCGCGATCAAGACGACGGACACCGTGCACAAGACGGCGGTGGTGGAGCGGGACGGCTGGGTGGTCGGGGGTATGGCCAAGGGTGCGGGGATGCTCGCTCCGGGGCTGGCCACGATGCTCGTCGTCCTGACCACCGATGCCGACGTGGACGCTCCCGGTCTGGATGACGCGCTGCGTGCCGCCGTCCGGACCACTTTCGACCGGGTCGACTCCGACGGCTGCATGTCCACCAACGACACCGTTCTGCTCCTGTCCTCCGCCGCCTCGGGCGTCGCGCCGGACGTCGCCGCGTTCACCGATGCCGTGCGCGAGGTGTGTGACGACCTGGCGCGGCAGCTGATCGGGGACGCGGAGGGGGCGAGCAAGGACATCCGCATCGAGGTGATCAACGCCGCCAGCGAGGAGGATGCGGTGGAGGTGGGTCGGTCCATCGCCCGTAACAACCTCCTCAAGTGCGCGTTGCACGGCGAGGATCCCAACTGGGGCCGGGTGCTCTCGGCGATCGGCACCACCTCCGCCGCCTTCGACCCCGACAGGCTCAACGTGGCGATCAACGACGTGTGGGTGTGCCGCAACGGCTCCGTCGGTGACGACCGCGACCTCGTCGACATGCGGCCCCGTGAGGTCCGCATCACCGCCGACCTGGCCGAGGGCGCCGAATCCGCCGTCATCCGGTCCAACGACCTCACCGCCGACTACGTCCACGAGAACAGCGCCTACTCCTCATGAACCCCACCCTTCCCTCGCGGCGCGCAGCCGCGCCCAAAGCCCGTACCGTCATCGAGGCGCTGCCGTGGCTGCGCCGCCTCCACGGCAAGACGGTCGTCGTCAAGTTCGGCGGGAACGCCATGGTGGACGAGGAGTTGAAGGCCGCGTTCGCCGAGGACATGGTGTCGCTCCGGTACGCCGGAGTGCGGCCGGTCGTCGTGCACGGCGGCGGGCCGCAGATCAGCGGGATGCTCGACCGGCTCGGCATCGCCTCGGAGTTCACGGCCGGCCTGCGGGTGACCACGCCCGAGGCGATGGACGTCGTCCGGATGGTCCTCGCCGGGCAGGTCCAGCGCGAGCTGGTCGGGCTGATCAACCGGCACGGCCCGTTCGCCGTCGGTCTGACCGGCGAGGACGCGCACACCATGACCGCCGTCCGGCGGCAGGCCGAGGTCGACGGCGAGCCGGTCGACATCGGCCTCGTCGGTGACGTCGTCGCCGTCGACCCGAGCACGGTGGAGGCGCTGCTCGACCGCGGCAGGATCCCCGTCGTCTCGCCGGTCGCCCGGGGCGCGGACGGCGAGGTGTACAACGTCAACGCCGACCTGGCCGCCGCCGCGCTCGCCGGGGCGCTGGGCGCCGAGAAGCTGGTCGTCCTCACCGACGTCGAGGGCCTCTACGCGGACTGGCCGCACAGCGACGACGTCATCAGCCGCCTCACCGCCGGCGAACTGGAAGCGCTGCTCCCGGAACTGTCGAGCGGCATGGTCCCCAAGATGGAGGGCTGCCTGCGGGCCGTCCGGGGCGGGGTGGGCGCGGCGCACGTGCTGGACGGCCGGGTGCCGCACTCGCTGCTGCTGGAGGTGTTCACGGACGAGGCGGTCGGGACGACCGTGGTGCCCGATCCGCCGCCGGGCGTGCCGGACGCGCTCGCGGAGGTGACCGCGTGACCGGGGACGGCACCCGTACGCCGGGCGAGCGGCTGGCCGAGCGCTGGCGGGGCGCGCTCATGGACACCTACGGCACGCCCCCGCTGGCGCTGGTGAGCGGGGAGGGGGCGACGGTCCGGGACGCCGACGGGCGGACGTACGTCGACTTCGTCGGCGGCATCGCGGTCAACGCGCTCGGCCACGCCCACCCGGCCGTCGTCCGCGCGGTCTCCGAGCAGATCGCCGCGCTCGGGCATGTGTCCAACCTCTACGTGGCCGAGCCCCCGGTGGCCCTGGCCGAGCGGCTGCTGGGGCTGGCCGGCCGTGACGGCCGGGTGTTCTTCTGCAACTCCGGGGCGGAGGCGGTCGAGGCCGCGTTCAAGATCGCCCGGCGGACCGGGCGGCCGCACATCGTCGCCGCCCAGGGCGGGTTCCACGGCCGGACGATGGGCGCACTCGCGCTCACCGGCCAGCCGGCCAAACAGGAACCCTTCCTCCCGCTGCCCGGCGGCGTCACCCACGTCCCGTACGGCGACACCGACGCCCTCCGCGCCGCCGTGACGGAGCGGACCGCCGCGGTCGTCCTCGAACCCGTCCAGGGCGAGAACGGCGTCGTCGTCCCACCGCCCGGCTACCTCGCCGCGGCCCGCGAGATCACCGACGCGGCCGGCGCCCTGCTGGTGCTGGACGAGATCCAGACGGGCATCGGCCGCACCGGCTACTGGTTCGCTCACCAGGCAGACGGCGTGGTGCCCGATGTGATGACGCTGGCCAAGGGGCTGGGCGGCGGGCTGCCGATCGGGGCCACCGTGGCCTTCGGCGACGCGGCCGGGCTGCTGTCGCCCGGTCAGCACGGCTCGACGTTCGGCGGCAACCCGGTGTCCTGCGCCGCCGCCCTCGCGGTGCTCGACACGCTGGAGAAGGAGGACGTCCTCGCCCATGTCCGGCGCATGGGGGAGCGGTTGACGGCCGGAGCCCGGGCGTCCGGTCATCCGCTGCTGCGCGCGGTGCGCGGGGCCGGGCTGCTGCTCGGGCTCGTCCTGGACCGGCCGGTGGCCGCACACGTGCAGCGGGCGGCCCTGGACGCGGGCTTCCTGGTGAACGCGACGGGCCCGGACGTCGTCCGGCTGGCGCCGCCGCTCGTGATCGAGCGGGAGCAAGTCGACGCGTTCGTCCGGGCGTTGCCCCGGATGCTGGACGTCTGAGCTCTCCGGGAAAGGCGGGCCGGGAGGGACGCGGTGACGCGTGCCTCCCGGCCCGTTCGCCGTCCGGGCGCCGCTCGCCAAGGGGCCTCCGGGAGGCGAGATCTGACGGTGGACTTGACACCTGACCTGCTGGGAAAGTTAGGTTAGGCATACCTAATCAATGATTGCGCGGGTTGCCCTTCCCGATCCATGCCCGGCCGACACGGCCGTCAAGGCCGGGAACGGGCGGTACGACGAGAGGATGAGCATGTCGGCACGGCGCGGGGACAGCGCGAACACGGCGGGCGCCCCCATCGAGGATCTGGTCGGCATAGGCTTCGGTCCCGCCAACCTGGCCCTCGCCATCGCGATCGACGACCACAACCGCCGGGACCCGGACAGCGCGATCCGCGCGGGCTTCCTGGAGCGCCAGGAGCGCTTCGGCTGGCACCGCGGGATGCTCCTCGAAGGCGCCACCATGCAGGTGTCCTTCCTGAAGGACCTGGTCACCATGCGGGACCCCGGCAGCCGCTTCTCCTTCCTGTGCTACCTGCGGGACCGCGGCCGGCTCGCCGACTTCATCAACCAGAAGACGTTCTTCCCCACCCGCATCGAGTTCCACGACTACCTGGAGTGGTGCGCCGCCGAGTTCGGCTCCGCCGTGGAGTACGGCCGCACCGCGACCGCCGTGCGCGCGGCCGGGGACGGCGGCACGGTGGAGACCGTGGACGTCGTCTCACGGTCCGTCGGGGACCCGGCCGACGAGACCGTGCGGCGCACCCGCAACCTCTCCGTCGGCACCGGCCTCACCCCCCGCCTCCCCGAAGGCGTCGCCCTCGGGCCGCACCTCTGGCACAATCGCGACCTGCTGTTCCGTGCCGCCGAGCCGGCCGCCCGCCGGCACCGCCGGTTCGTGGTCGTGGGCGCCGGCCAGTCCGCCGCCGAGAGCGCCGACTACCTGCACCGCACCTTCCCCGACGCCGAGGTCTGCGCGGTCTTCTCCCGCTACGGCTACAGCCCGGCCGACGACAGCCCCTTCGCCAACCGCATCTTCGACCCGGCCGCCGTCGACCACTTCTACGACGCCCCCGAGGACGTCAAGCGGACGCTGCTGGGCTACCACCGCAACACCAACTACTCCGTGGTCGACGGCGAGCTCATCGAGCAGCTCTACCGCACCGCCTACCAGGAGAAGGTCCAGGGCCGCGAGCGGCTGCGGATCCTCAACACCAGCCGGCTCACCGCCGTCGAGGACCTGCCGGACGGCGCCCGCGCGGTGATCCGCTCGCTGACCTCCGGGGAAACGTTCACGCTGGACTGCGACGCCGTGGTGTTCGCCACCGGCTACCACTCGGCCGACCCCCGCGAACTCCTCGGCGACCTCGCCGCCGAATGCCTCACCGACGAGCAGGGCCGGCTGCGCGTGGACCGGGACCACCGGGTCCTGACCACCGACCGCGTCCGCGTCGGCATCTACCTCCAGGGCGGCACCGAGCACACCCACGGCATCACCTCCTCCCTGCTCTCCACCCTGGCCGTCCGCTCCGGCGAGATCTGCGACTCGCTGCTGCTGCGCCGCACCGAGCGGGACGTCCTGGCGGGCCGGGCCGGGGGACAGGCCGACGCCGCCGGCACCGCCGAGTCCGCCGACACCGCGGGTACCGTCGCCGCGCCCGTCGGCTGAACTCCCTTCCACGCCAAGCCCCCTAAGGACTCCGTATGCCCGCGACCCCCGTCCCGATCGACACCCTCCGGCTCGACGTGGCCGACGTCCTCGGGGAGGACCCCGCCGACCTGCCGGACGACGAGGATCTGCGCGACCTGGGCCTCGACTCGATCCGGCTGATGAGCCTGGTGGAACGCTGGCGGGCCCGCGGCCTGGCCGCCGACTTCATGGAACTCGCCGAGGCCGACCCCACCCTGCGCGGCTGGCACGCCCTCCTCACCGCCGGCGTCTGACACCCCCCGCCTCACTCCCTTCGCACCACACCGGGCCATTCGCACCGCTTCGAGCCCTTCCCGCCACGTCGAGCCCTTCCCGCCACGTCGGGCCCTTTGCGCCACGCCGGGCAAGCGCCCGCCGAGCCCGTACCGCACCCGCTCAAGGAGAACCATGAACACCCGTCCCGTCCGTAGCGGCCGCAAGGCCGGCCGCAGCCGCGTCGCGGCCGTCCTCGCCGCGGCCGCCCTGCTCACCGTGAGCGCCTGCGGCAGCGACGACTCGTCCGACGACGCCAAGTCCGCGGCGGGCGACGGCGGGAAGCGGGTGATCGAGACGAGCGACGGCAAGGTGACGGTCCCCGCGAAGGCCGAGCGCATCGTCAGCGTCTCCTACGCCACGGGCGCCCTGCTCGACCTCGGCGTCGAGCCGGTCGGCACCAGTGCCATCGACGAGAACAACCCGATGGAACTGCTGCCTTCGCAGAAGGAACAGGGCAAGAAGATCACCTCGATCGGCTCCGGCATCGAGACCAACATCGAGAAGGTCGCCTCGCTCAAGCCCGACCTGATCATCGTCGAGGGCGCCGCCGCGTTCGACTGGAAGATCAACCGGCTCAAGGGCATCGCCCCCACGCTCTACTTCGGCATCAAGACCCCCGGCGACCTCTACGACGCCCAGGAGAAGATCGCCCAGGCCGTCGGCAAGGAGGACGCCCTCGGCAAGCTGAAGGCGACCTACAAGGAGAAGGCCGACAAGATCAAGTCGACCTACGCCGACAAGCTCAAGTCCGTGAAGTGGTCCCTCGCCTCCTCCTACGGCAACGGCGAGTTCCTCGTGGACACCCGCACCTCCTGGGTGGGCCGCATCCTCGCCGACGTCGGCGCGAACTTCTCCAAGGCGTCCGCCGAGGGCAAGGAGCACGAGGTCACCTACTCCCAGGAGAAGATCGACGTCCTCTCCGACGCCGACGTCATCCTCGTCCCGCGCATGGCCGCCACCGGCGAGGTGCCCAAGGAGACCAAGGAGCTCCAGGACAAGCCCTCCTGGAAGCTGCTGAAGGCGGCCAAGGACGACCACGTGCTGCCCGTCACCTACGCCACCAGCGACCGCTACGGCACCTCGATCGACGTCCTCGACCAGATCGACAAGATCCTCAAGGGCCTGTAGGCCGACGGGGGCTCACCCCCCTGGCCACCCCGCACCGGGGCCCGCCGGCGGTCCGGCCGGCGGGCCCCGGAACCCGTACCTCCCCACCCTCCACGAACGACCCGGAAGGCGCCATGCCAGAGGTGACCAGCGACGCAGGACGGACCCTGGAGCTCACGCGAGCCCAGGAGGGCGTGCTCTCGGCGCAGCGGATCGACCCGGACAACCCCGGCTACAACGTCGGCCAGTACGTGGAACTCAAGGGCCCGCTGGACGTCCCAGCCCTGGAGGAAGCCCTCCGCCGCACCCTCGCCGAGGCCGACGGCCTGCACATCCGGCTCGCCGAGCGCGACGGCCGCACCGTACAGGTCCCCGTCCCCTTCGACGCCGCCGCCTGGCACCTGCCCCGGCTGGACACCACCGGCGCCGCCTCCCCGGTCGACGCCGCCGTCGAACTGGTCCGCGCCCAGCTCTCCTGCCCGCCCCGCCTCGACGCCGCCGACGGTGAGCCCCCGGCGCTCACCGGCTCCCTGCTGGTCACCGTCGCCCCCGACCACCACCTGTGGTTCCAGTACTTCCACCACCTGGTCGTCGACGGCTACAGCGTCGCCCTGTTCACCCGCCGCGTCGCCGCCGTCTACACCGCCCTCGTGCACGGCGGGCCGGTCCCCGCCTCGCCGTTCGAACCCGTCGCCCGGCTCGTCGAGGCCGACCGCGCCTACCTCGCCTCCGACCGGCCCGCCGCCGACCGCGCCTACTGGGCCGGCCGGCACACCGGCCGCCCGGCCGCCACCGGCCTCACCGAGCAGACCGCCCAGGCGTCCTCCACCTTCCTCCGGCACCGCGTCACCCTCGGCGCCGAGCGCTCCGCCGCCGTCCTGGCCCGCGCCGACGGCGTCCGCGCCACCTGGGCCGAGGCCGCCACCGCCGGCGTCGCCGCGTACCTGCACCGGATGACCGGCACCCCCGACGCCGTCCTCGGCATGCACTTCATGGCCCGCAGCGCCCCCGGCACGCTCCGCGTCCCCGGCATGGCCGTCAACGTGCTGCCCGTCCGGCTGTCCGTCGCCGGCACCGACACCTTCCCCGACCTGGTCCGGCGCGCCGCGGGAGAACTCAAGGACGCCCGCCGCCACCAGCACTACCGCGGCGAGGACATCCGCCGCGACCTGGGCCTCGTCGGCGGCGAGGCGCGGCTGTACGGTCCCATGCTCAACATCAAGCCCTTCGACCTCGACCTCGACTTCGCGGGCGTCCCCGGGCACACCGTCAACCTCGCCTCCGGCCCGGTCGAGGACCTGTCGGTGGCGGTCACCAAGAGCCCCGACGGCCTGCTGCACCTCGAATTCGACGCCAACCCGGCCCTGTACGACGCCGCGACGCTCGCCGGCCACGCCGAGCGCTGCGCCGACCTCATGGCCCGGCTCGCCGCCGACCCCGACCTCACCCTCGACCGCGCCGAACTCCTCGCCGACGGCGAGCGGGAGGCGGTCCTGCGCACCTGGAACGCCACCGAGCGGCCCCTCGCCGCCACCACCCTCGTCGAGCGCATCGCCGAACGGACCGCCGCCACCCCCGACGCCACCGCCGTCGTCTTCGAGGACACCCTCCTCAGCTACCGCGAACTCGACGCCCGCGCCGAGGCCCTGGCCCGCCGGCTCGCCGCCGCCGGGGCCGGACCCGACACGGTCGTCGCCGTCGCCGTGCCGCGCTCCGCCGAGCTGATGACCGCCCTGCTCGGCGTCCTCAAGTCCGGCGCCGCCTACCTGCCGCTCGACACCGACTACCCGGCCGACCGGCTCGCCGCCATGGCCGAGGACGCCCGCCCGGTCCGCGTCGTCACCGTCCGCGCGGTCCTGGACCGGCTCCCGGCCGCCGTCCGTGAGAACGCCCTCCTGCTCGACGACCCCGCCGACGGCGATGACGCGCCCGCCACCCGCCCCGGCCCCGACGACGCCGCGTACGTCATCTACACCTCCGGCTCCACCGGCCGCCCCAAGGGCGTCGTCGTCACCCACCGCGCCATCGTCAACCGCCTCGCCTGGATGCAGCACGCCTACCGGCTGCGCGCCGACGACCGGGTGCTCCAGAAGACCCCCGCCAGCTTCGACGTCTCCGTCTGGGAGTTCTTCTGGGCGCTGTGCGAGGGCGCCACCGTCGTCCTCGCCCGCCCCGAGGGCCACAAGGACCCCGCCTACCTGGCCCGGCTCATCGCCGAACGGCACGTCACCACCCTGCACTTCGTGCCCTCCATGCTCCGCGCCTTCCTCGAGGAGCCGTCCGCCGCCCGCTCCTGCGCCGGACTGCGCCGCGCCTTCTGCTCCGGCGAGGCCCTCCCCGGCGACGTCGTCGAGCGCTGGTACGACGCGCTGCCCGAGGTGCCGCTGCACAACCTGTACGGGCCCACCGAGGCCGCCGTCGACGTCACGTACCACCGCACCCGGCCCGGCGCCGGCGTCGTCCCGATCGGCCGGCCGGTGTGGAACACCCGCCTGTACGTGCTGGACGCCGAGCTGCGCCCGGTCCCGGTCGGCGTCCCCGGCGAGCTGTACCTCGCCGGCGTCCAGCTCGCCCGCGGCTACCTAGACCGCCCCGGCCTGACCGCCTCCCGCTTCGTCGCCGACCCGTACCGCCCGGACGGTACGCGCATGTACCGCACCGGCGACCTCGTCCGGTGGGCCGTCGACGAGCACGGCGACGGCGTCGTCGAATACCTCGGCCGCACCGACGACCAGGTCAAGGTGCGCGGCTTCCGCATCGAACTCGGCGAGATCGAGGCCGCGTTGGAGGCGCTGCCCGGCGTCGCCGCGGCCGCCGTCACCGCCCGCGCGGCCACCCCCGGCGGCACCCGCCGCCTCGTCGGCTACGCCGTGCCCGCCGCCGGCCGGACCCTCGACCCCGAGGACCTGCGGGCCGGGCTCGCCGCCACGCTGCCCGAGCACATGGTCCCGCCGGCCGTCGTCCTCCTCGACGCCCTGCCGCTCAGCCTCAACGGCAAGCTCGACCGCAAGGCCCTGCCCGACCCGGCCCCCGCCGCCGCGCCCACGTCCCGCGCACCGCGCACCGAGGCCGAGCGGGTGCTCGCCGAGGTCGCCGCCGACGTCCTCGGCCTGGACGCCGTCGGCGCCGACGACAACTTCTTCTCCCTCGGCGGCGACAGCATCTCCGCCATCCAGCTCGGCAGCCGCGCCCGCCGGGCGGGCTGGGGCATCACGCCCCGGACCGTCTTCGAACGCAAGACGATCGCCGCCGTCGCGGCCGTCGCGGAACGCCTGCCCGGCGACGACGCCGCGGCCGAAGACCGCCGCGAGGACGCGACCGGCCCTCTCCCCGCGACCCCCATCGCCGAGTGGCTCCGCGAACGCGGCGGCCCGGTACGGCGCTTCGCCCAGACGACCGTCATCACCGTCCCCGCGGGCCTGGACCCGGAGCGGCTCACGGCGGCGCTGGAAAAGCTGACGCACTATCATGATGCGCTGCGGATACGGCTGATGCCCGGCGGTGCCGTCGGCACCGAGTCCGGCGGGTACGGCGCGGTCGCGGGCCGACAGGACGGCCGTGCGGTACCGGTGCCGGGCGCCGGCGCGCGGGCGGCCGGGGTGGAACCCGGCCACAGCGGCCCGGACGCATCCGTGGGCCCGGCGCCCGCCGGTGCCGCCGGCTCCGGTGGCCTGGAGGCGACGGCGGCCGCCGCGCTCGAGGCCGACATCCCCGGGCTGGTCGGTGACCCGCCGGCCGGCGTCGCCCACCCGGCCGCCGGCCAAGGTGGCCCGGACGCGCTCGTGGGTACGGGGGCCGGGGCCGGTGCCGCCGTCTCCGACGCGGCCGCCTGGACCACCGAGATCCTCCCCGTCTCCGCCACCCCCGGCGTCACCCTCCACCGCGTGAACATCGCCGACGAAGACGACCTCGACGCCGCCGTCGAGCGCGCCGCCGCCGTCGACCGGCTCGACCCCGCCGCCGGGACCGTCCTCGCCGCCACCTGGTGCGACCTCGGCCCGGACGTGCCCGGCCGGCTCGTGATGGCCGTGCACCACCTCGCCGTCGACGGCGTCTCCTGGCGCATCCTGCTGCCCGACCTGCGCGCCGCATACGAGGGCGAGGCCCTCGCACCGGCGAGCACCCCGCTGCGCCGCTGGGCGAAGGGGCTGCGCGCCGCCGCCACCTCCGATGCCGTCCGCGCCCAACTGCCGCTCTGGCGCGAGGTATTGGCGCCCGGCGCCGGGTCGCTCTTCGGGGAGCGGGCCGTCGATCCGGCCCGCGACACCGCCGCGACCAGTCGCACCCTGCGGCTGACCCTGCCCGCCGACCGCACCGCGCCGCTGCTCGCCGACGTGCCCGCCGCCCGCCGGGCCGGCGTCGACCATGTGCTGCTCACCGGGCTCGCCCTGGCCGTGCTCGGCCGGCGGCGGGAGCGGCAGGGTGCCGCGGCCCGCGCCGATCTGCTGCTGCGCCTGGAGGGGCACGGCCGCCAGGACCACCTCGTCCCCGGCGCCGACACCTCCCGTACCGTCGGCTGGCTCACCAGCGAATACCCCGCGCGACTGGACCTCGAAGGCGTCGACCCCGCCGACGCCGGGCGCGCCCTGGCCCTCGTCAAGGAGCAGCTCCGCGCCCTGCCGGACGACGGCACCGGGTACGGCCTGCTGCGCTACCTCGACCCCGAGGCGCGTGCCGGACTCGCCGCCGCGCCCGCGCCGCGGCTGCTCTTCAACTACCTCGGCAGGTTCGCGTCCGGCGACGCGCCCTGGACGCCCGTCGGCGACGCCTTCGCCGCGGCCTGCGATCCCGGGCTGCCCGCCGCGCACGCCCTGGAGGTCGGCGCGTTCGTCCACGACCGCGCCGAGGGGCCCGAGCTGACCGCCGTGCTGACCTGGCCGGAGGGCGTCCTGACCGAGGACGCCGTCCGGGACCTCGGCGACCGCTGGTTCCGCGCCCTGGACGCGCTCACCGCCTGGGCCGCCCGGGCCGGCGAGCCCCGGCCGACGCCCTCCGACGTCCCGCTCGCCGGGCTCGGCCAGGCCGCCCTCGACCGCGTCCTCGACGCCCGGCCCGGCACCGAGGACGTCTGGCCGCTCTCCCCGCTCCAGGACGGCCTCCTCTTCCACGCCCTCTACGAGACCGGCGCCGACGGCCTCTACACCTCCCTCACCGGCCTGGAACTGACCGGCCCGCTCGACGAGGCCGCGCTCCGCCGCGCCGTCGACGCGGTGACGAACCGTCACCCCGCCCTGCGCGCCGCCTTCGACCACACCGCCGCCGACCGGCCGGTGCAGACCGTCGCCGCACGGGTCGTCGTCCCCTGGACCGTCCACGACCTGACGAACGCTCCGGCCGATGCCGTCGACGTCGCCGTGGAGGCCGTCGAGACCGCCGAGGCCACCACCCCGTTCGACCCGGCCCGGCCGCCGCTGCTCCGCTGCGCCCTGCTGCGCCTCGGCCCCGAGCGCCACCGGCTGGTGCTGACCCGCCACCACCTCGTCATGGACGGCTGGTCCACCCCCGTCCTGCTGCGCGAGGTCATCGCCGCCTACGCGGCCGGCGGCGACGCCTCCGCCCTCCCGCCCGCCGCCTCCTACGCCGACCACCTCGCCTGGCTCGCCCGCCAGGACGCCGCCGCCCACACCGCCGGCTGGCGCGCCGCGCTCGACGGCCTGACGGCCCCGACGCTGCTCGCCGACACCCTCGCCGACGGCGACCCGGCCGCCGGCGCCACGGCCGGCGAGGTCGACCTGCCGCTGCCCGCCGGGACCGTCGCCGCGCTCACCGCGCTCGCCCGCGAGCACGGCCTGACCCTCAACACCCTGGTCCAGGGCGCCTGGGCGGTCCTGCTGGGCCGGCTCACCGGCCGCACCGACGTCGTCTTCGGCGCCACCGTCTCCGGCCGGCCCGCCGACATCCCCGGCGTCGAGTCCATCGTCGGCCTCTTCAGCAACACCATCCCCGTTCGCTTCACGGTGGACGAGGACGAGACCGTCGCCGCCGCCCTGGCCCGCCTCCAGGACCACCAGTCGCGGCTGCTCGACCACCAGTACGCGGGCCTCGCCGACATCCAGGCCCAGGCCGGGCTCGGCACCCTCTTCGACACCCTCCTCGTCTTCGAGAACTACCCCGTCGACGCCGACGAACTGACCGCCCCCGACCCCGCCGGCCGGCCCGGGCACCTGCGTGTCACGGGCATCGGCCACCGCGGCGCCACCCACTACCCGCTGTCCGTCCTCGTCCTGCCCGGCGACGCCCCGCGCATCACCGTCGAGTACCGGCCCGACACCTTCACCGCCGCCCGCGCCGCCGACCTGGGCGCACGCCTGCTGCGCCTGCTCGACGCCATGGCCGCCCGCCCGGAGGCGCCCGTCGGCTCCCTCGACGTCCTCGCCCCGGCCGAGCGCGACACCCTGCTGCGCGCCTGGAACGCCACCGGGCGGAACGTCCCCGCCGGCACGGTCGTCGACGCCTTCGACGCGCAGGCCGCCGCCACGCCCGACGCCACCGCCGTCGTCTGCGGCACCGAGCGATGGACCTACGCCGACCTGAGCGCCCGCGCCGACGCCGTCGCCCGCCGCCTCGCCGCCCTCGGCGCCGGCCCGGACACCGTCGTGGCCCTCGCCCTGCCCCGCTCCGCCGACCTGGTCGCCGCCCTGTTCGGCACCCTCAAGGCGGGCGCCGCCTACCTGCCGGTGGACCTCGACCACCCGGCCGACCGCGTGGCGCTGATGCTCGACGACGCGGCGCCGCTCGCCGTTCTGACGGCCCGTCAGGTCGCGGACCGGCTGCCCCTCGACGGCCGTACCGCCGTCCTCCTGGAGGACGTGCGCGACGACGGCGACCCGGACGTCACCCCGCGCCGGCCCGCCCTCGACGACCTGGCGTACGTCATCCACACCTCCGGCTCCACCGGCCGCCCCAAGGGCGTCCAGGTGCCGCACCGCGGCCTGGTCAACATGCTCGACCACCACCGCTCCACCGTCTTCGCCCGTGCCGTGGAGGCCGCCGGCGGGCGCCGGCTGCGCGCCGCGCACACCGCCTCGTTCTCCTTCGACTCCTCCTGGGAACAGCTCCTCTGGCTGGTCTGCGGCCACGAACTGCACGTCTACACCGAGGAGTCGCGCCGCGACCCGCAGGCCCTCGCGGCCCGGCTGCGCGCCGACCGGATCGACACCCTCGACGTCACCCCGTCCTTCGGCCGCCAGCTCGTCGAGTGGGGCCTGCTGGACGGGGAGGGCCACCGGCCGGTGCTGTTCCTGCTCGGCGGGGAAGCCGTAGACGACGCCCTGTGGACCCGGATCCGGGACACCGAAGGCGTCATCGGCCACAACTTCTACGGCCCCACCGAGTACACCGTCGACACCCTCGGCGCCGCCCTCGACGGCAGCCCCGCGCCGTCCGTCGGCCGGCCCATCGCCAACACCCGCGTGTACGTGCTCGATTCCCGGCTGCGGCCCGTGGCCGCCGGCGTCCCCGGCGAGCTGTACATCGCCGGGCCCGGCCTCGCCCGCGGCTACGGCAACCGGCCCGCCCTCACCGCGTCCCGCTTCGTCGCCGACCCGTACGGCCCCGTCGGCACCCGCATGTACCGCACCGGTGACGTCGTCCGGTGGCGCGCCGACGGCACCCTCGACTACCTCGGCCGCGACGACGACCAGGTGAAGATCCGCGGCTTCCGCGTCGAGACCGGCGAGGTCGAGGCCGCGCTCGCCGCCCTGCCGGCCGTGGCCCGGGCCGCCGTGCTGGCGCGCGGCGCGGCCGGCGGCGTCAAGCGCCTCGTCGGCTACGCCGTCCCCGCGCCCGGCGTCTCCGCCGACCCGCGCGAGCTGCGTGACGCCCTCGCCGAGCGACTGCCCGAGTACATGGTCCCGTCCGCGATCGTCCTCCTGGACGCGCTGCCGCTGAACGTCAACGGCAAGCTCGACCGGCGTGCCCTGCCCGAGCCCGACGCCGACGCGTTCGCCGGCACGGCGGGCGGCGGCCGGGCGCCGCGCGACGAGCGCGAGGCCCTGGTCTGCGGCGCGTTCGCCGACGTCCTCGGCCTGCCCGCCGTCGGCCCCGACGACGACTTCTTCGCCCTCGGCGGCCACTCGCTGCTCGCCACCCGGCTCGTCGGCCGCGTCCGTACGGCCCTCGGAGCGCCCGTCACCATCCGCGACCTGTTCGACGCCCGCACCCCCGCCGCCCTCGCCCGCCGGCTGGACGGCGCGGGCACGGACCGCCCCGGCCCCACCGCCGGCGCGCGCCCGGCCGAGGTGCCGCTGTCGCCCGCGCAGGCCCGCCTCTGGTTCCTCCAGCAGCTCCAGGGCCCCAGCACCGCCTACACCATCCCCTGCTCGCTGCGGATCGACGGACCGCTCGACGCCGACGCCCTGCGCGTCGCGTTCGCCGACGTCGTCGCCCGTCACGAGGCGCTGCGCACCGCCTTCCCGGACACCGACGGCCGCCCGTACCAGCGCGTGCTGACGCCGGAGGAGGCCCGGATTCCGTTCGAGGTGCGGCAGGTCGTCCCCGAGCGGCTGGACGAGGCCGTCGCCGAGGCCGGCGCCCGCGCCTTCGACCTGGCCGCCAGGCCCCCGGTGCACGCCACGCTGCTCACGGCCGGCCCGGAGACGCACGTCCTGTGCGTGGCCCTGCACCACATCGTCGGCGACGAGTGGTCCGAGGGCGTGCTCCTGCGCGACCTCGACGCCGCCTACGCCGCCCGCCTCCAGGGCGCCGCACCCGCCTGGCAGCCGCTCCCGCTGCAGTTCGCCGACCACGCCCTGTGGCAGCGCGACCTGCCCGCCGACGAGCGCCTGACCGCCTACTGGACCGAGCGGCTCGCCGGCCTCCCCGACGAGCTGACGCTGCCCACCGACCGCCCCCGCCCGGCCGAGCCGAGCGGCCGCGGCGGCGCCGTCCGGCTGCGGCTGCCCGACGCCCTGCACCGGGCGCTGCGCGACTACGCCCACCGCACCGGCGTCACCCCGTTCATGGTCACCCAGGCGGCCGGCGCCCTGCTGCTCGGCACCCTCGCCGGGAGCACCGACGTCGCCCTGGGCACGCCCGTCGCCGGCCGTGCGGACGAGGCCGTCGAGAACGTCGTCGGCTTCTTCGTCAACACCCTCGTCCTGCGGCACGACTTGACCGCCCCCGAGGGCGCCGCCCTCACCTTCGACCGGCTCGTCGAGCGGGCCCGGGAGACCGTGCTGGGCGCGCTCGCCCACCAGGACCTGCCCTTCGACCGGCTGGTGGACATCGTCAGCCCCGAGCGGTCGCTGGGCCGGCACCCGCTGTTCCAGGTGATGGTGCAGCACCGCAAGGAGGCCGCCGGCCTGGACGCCCTGTTCGGCGCCCGGACCATGCTGCTCCCCGACCCGCTGCACGCGGCCCGCTTCGACCTCGCGTTCACCTTCGTGGAGTCCGCCGACGGCGCCCACACCGACCTCACCGTCATCCACGCGGCCGACCTGTACGACCACGCCACCGCCGAACTCCTCGCCGAGCGGCTCCTGCACGTCCTGGAGCAGGCCCTCGCCGCCCCCGGCCGGCCCCTGGACCGCGTCGACGTCACCAGCCCGCGCGAGCGCGGGGCGCTGGCGGGGGAGTGGAACGCCACCGACCACCCGGTGCCCACGGGCACCCTCGTCACCCGCTTCGCCGAGCGGCTGGCCGCGACGCCCGACGCGGTCGCCGTCCGGTATGCCGACGAGAAGCTGACGTACCGTCAACTCGATAATCAAGCAGGCGAGTTGGCCGGGCGGCTGGCCGCCCTCGGTGCCGGGCCCGACCGGATCGTGGCCGTCGCCGTGCCGCGCTCGGCCGAGCTGATGGTCGCCCTGCTGGGCGTCCTGAAGGCCGGCGCCGCCTACCTGCCGCTGGACCTCGACCACCCGGCCGAACGCCTCACGGACATGGTGGCCGACGCCGCGCCGGTGGCCGTGGTGACCGTCGGCGCCGTCCGCGACCGGTTGCCGCGCCTCGACGGGACGCCCGTCGTCGTGGTGGACGAGCCCGGCCCGGGCATCGCCGTCCCGGCCGGAGCCGCGCCGCACCACGCCGCGTACGTCATCTACACCTCCGGCTCCACCGGCCGTCCCAAGGGCGTCGTGGTGACCCACGAGGCCATCGTCAACCGCCTCGACTGGATGCGGGAGGCGTACGGCATCCGGCCCGCGGACCGGATCCTCCAGAAGACCCCGGCGAGCTTCGACGTCTCCGTCTGGGAGTTCTTCCTGCCGCTGGTGAGCGGCGCGGCCGTGGTCCTCGCCCGGCCCGGCGGCCACCGCGAACCGGACTACCTGGCCGCTCTCGCCGCCGAGACCGGCGTCACCACCGCTCACTTCGTCCCCTCCATGCTCACCGCCTTCACCGCGGCGGCCGAGCAGGACGAGGCGATCCGCGCCGGGCTGCGCGGCGTCCGCCGCGTCTTCTGCTCCGGCGAGGCGCTGCCCGCCGCCGCCGTGGACCGGTTCGCCGCGCTGTGGCCGCACATCGAGCTGCACAACCTGTACGGGCCGACCGAGGCCGCCGTCGACGTCACCCACCACCGGGCCGAGCCCGGCGCGGGCGTCGTCCCCATCGGCCGGCCGGTGTGGAACACCCGCCTGCACGTGCTCGACGCGGCGCTGCGCCCGGCCCCTGTGGGCGTCCCCGGCGAGCTCTACCTCGCCGGCGTCCAGCTGGCCCGCGGCTACCTCAACCGCCCCGGGCTCACCGCGTCCCGCTTCGTCGCCGACCCGTACGGGCCCGCCGGCAGCCGCATGTACCGCACCGGCGACCTCGTCCGGCGCCGCGCCGACGGTTCCGTCGAGTACCTCGGCCGCACCGACGACCAGGTCAAGATCCGCGGGTTCCGCATCGAACTCGGCGAAATCGAGGCGGCGTTGGCCGGCCTGCCCTCCGTCGCCCAGGCCGCCGTCGTCGCCCGGCCGCTCGCTCCCGGCGGCGCCCGGCAGCTCGTCGGCTACGCCGTCCCGGCCCCCGGCGTCACACCCGACCCGCAGGACCTGCGCGACGCCCTCGCCGCACGGCTCCCCGACCACATGGTCCCCGCCGTCGTCGCCCTGCTGGGCGCGCTGCCGCTGAGCGTCAACGGCAAGCTGGACCGCAAGGCCCTGCCCGAGCCCGGCCGCGCACCCCGCCCGGCCCCTACCGGGAACGCCACCCCGGCCGCCGCCATGGCAGCCGTCTTCGCGCAGGTCCTGGGCCTGCCCGAGGTCGGTGAGGACGAGAACTTCTTCGCTCTCGGCGGGGACAGCATCGTCTCCATCCAGCTCGTCGGCGCCGCCCGCAAGGCCGGCTTCGCCGTCGCCGCCAAGGACGTCTTCCAGCACCCGACCCCGGCCGCCCTGGCGGCCGCGGGCGGCACGGCACCCACGGAAGAGCCCGTCGCCGCGCCCGTGGCCGAGGACGGTGAACTGCCCCTGCTGCCCGTCGTCCACTGGCTGCGCGAACACGGCGGGCCCGTCGACCGGTTCAACCAGTCGGTGCTGCTCACCGTCCCGGCCGGACTCCGCCCCGAGCCGCTGCGCGCGGCCCTCGCCGACCTCGCCCGCAACCACCCGGCCCTGCGCCTGCGCCTGGACCGCACCGACGGGCTGTGGGCGCAGGAGATCCTGCCCGCCGACACGGCCCCCGCCGTCACGGACCCGGCCACCCTGCGGCAGGCCGACCTCACCGGGCTGGACGCCGATGCCCTGCGGGACCTGCTCGTCAAGGAGGCCGACGCCTCCGCCGCCGCGCTCGACCCCGCCACCGGCACCGTCCTGCGCGCCGTCCACGGCGACGCCGGGCCGGACGCCGACGGCCGGCTGCTGCTGACCGTCCACCACCTGTCCGTCGACGGCGTCTCGTGGCGGGTCCTGCTCCCCGAGCTCGCCGAGGCGTACGCCGCCCGTGCCGCAGGCCGTACCCCCGCCCTCGAGCCCGAGGCGACCGGACTGCGCGCCTGGACGGCACAGTTGCTGGAGCACGCCCACACCCGGGCCCGCACCGCCGAGGCCGCCCACTGGCGCACCGCGCTCGCCGGGCCGCAGGCACCGCTGTCCCGCACGCCCGTCGACCCGCGCCGCGACACCACCGCCACCCTGCGGACCCTGCGCCGCACCCTGCCCGCCGACCGCACCGCGCCCCTGCTGACCGCCGTGCCGCAGGCGTTCTCCGCCGGTGTCGACGACGTCCTGCTGGCCGGCCTCGCGCTCGCCGCCGCCGACTGGCGCCGGGCCGCGAACCCGGCCCTGCCCGCCGCGTACACCGGCGCCCTCCAGATCGACCTGGAAGGCCACGGCCGGGGCGGCAGCGACACCGCCGGGCTCACCCCCGACCTGTCGCGCACGGTGGGCTGGTTCACCACCGTCCACCCCGTCCGCCTGGACGTCTCCACGCTCGACGTGCCCGCCGCCCTGGCCGGCGGTCCGGCGGCCGGCGACGCCCTCAAACGGGTCAAGGAGCAGCTGCGGGCGGCCCCCGACCGGGGACTCGGCCACGGCCTGCTGCGCCACCTCAACGCGCAGACCGCCCCCCTGCTCGCCGCGCTCCCCGCCTCCCAGCTCCTCTTCAACTACCGGGGGCGCACCGACCACCAGGGCGGACCGCGCGACGGCCGCTGGCCCTTCGCCCCCGACGCGGAGCGGGCCGCCGTCGCCGAGGGCGCCGCGCCCGACCCGGCCATGCCGGTGCCGTACCCGCTGGAGCTCGACGCCGTCGTCACCACCGGCGCCGACGGCCGGCCGGAACTGGCCATCGAATGGAGCTGGCCGCAGGCCCTGTTCACCGACGAGCAGGTGGCCGGCCTCGCCGACCGCCTCTTCGCCGCGCTGGACGCCCTCGCCCGGCACACCGCCGACCCGCACGCCGGCGGCATCACCCCGTCCGACGTCCGCCTGGTCAGCCTCGACCAGAAGCGCATCGACCGCCTCGAAGCCCGCCTGCGCAGGCGCCGATGAACCCCGACCAGCAGCCCACCGCCCCCACTCCCTCCTGGACCGAGAACCCCACCATGAACGACGCCACCGCACCGACCCAGGCCGACTCCGCAGCGAGGTCCGCGCTGGAGGACGTCTACCCCCTGTCCTCCCTCCAGGAGGGCCTCCTCTTCCACGCCGTCTACGACGAGGACGCCCGCGACGTCTACGTCGTCCAGTCCCACCTCGACCTCGAAGGCCCGCTGGAGACCTCCGACCTGGCGGCCGCCGCCGACGCCCTGCTGCGCCGCCACGCCAACCTGCGCGCCGGCTTCTGGTACGACGACGGCGAGGAGCCCGTCCAGTTCGTCCCCCGGCACGTCGACACCCCCGTGCGCGAACGCGACCTCACCGCGCTCGCCGCCGACCCGGGGTCCCGGGAGGACGCGGTCCGCGCGGCCATGGCCGAGGACTGGAACCACCGCTTCGACCTCGCCGAGCCGCCGTTGCTGCGGCTCACCCTGCTGCGCCTGGGCGAGGCGCGCGCCCGCCTGGTCATCACCTGCCACCACCTCCTCCTCGACGGCTGGTCCATGCCGATCCTGGTCCGGGAGCTGCTCACCCTCGTCGGCGCGCGCGGCGACCTCGCCGCCCTGCCGCCCGTCCGCCCCTACCGCGACCACCTCGAACTGCTCGCCACCCGCGACACCGAGGCCGCCCGCCGGGCCTGGGCCGCCGCCCTCGACGGGTTCACCGAGCCCCACCCGGTGGCCCCCGGCGCCGCGCTCGGCGCGGCCGTCGAACCCGGCACCGTCGAGACCGAGGCCGGCCCCGAACTCACCGCCGCCGTCACCTCCGTGGCCCGCGCCCGCGGCCTGACCCTCGGCAACGTCGCCCATACCCTCTGGGGCGTCCTCGTCGGCTCCCTCACCGGCACCGACGACGTCGTCAGCGGCACCACCGTCTCCGGCCGCCCGGCCGACCTGCCCGGCGCCGACACCATGGTCGGCCTGTTCATCAACACCCTGCCGGTCCGCGTCCGGCTCGCCCCCGACGCCACCCTCGCGAGCACGGCCGCCGCCGTCCAGGCCGACCAGGCCGCGCTCATGGACCACCAGCACCTCGGCCTCGGCGGCATCCAGCGGCTCACCGCCGTCGACGGGCCGCTGTTCGACACCCTGCTGGTCGTCGAGAACTACAGCGGCAGCGACGACGTCTCCGACACCCTCGGCGCGGCCGCCGCCGCGAGCGGACTGCGCGTCACCGGCCTCGGAGCCCGCGACGCCACCCACTACCCGCTGACGATGTCCGTGCTGCCCGGCACCACCCTGCGCCTCGAACTCGGCTACCGGCCCGACCTGTTCGACGACGCGGCGGCCCGCCGCGTCACCGACCGCTTCCTGCGCCTGCTCACCCTCTTCGCCGAGCAGCCCGACACCCCGCTCGCCCGCCTCGACACCTTGCTGCCCGGCGAGGGCGAGGAGCTGACGGCCGCCGCCGACGGCGGCGAGCACCCCGTCCCGGCGGGCACCGTCACCGACCTGTTCACGGCGCAGGCCACCCGCACGCCCGACGCCATCGCCCTCGCGGGACCGGCCCTCGACGGCGGCACCGAGCGGCTCTCCTTCGCCGCACTCGACGAGCGCTCCGACCGGCTCGCCCGGCTGCTCCGCGCCCGGGGCCTCGGCGCCGAGCGCGTCGCCGCCCTCGCCCTGCCCCGCACCACCGCCTCCGTCACCGCGATCCTCGCCGTCCTCAAGGCCGGCGGCGCCTATCTGCCGCTGGACCTCGACCACCCCGACGAGCGCCTCGCCCTGCTCCTGGACGACGCCCGGCCCGCCCTCCTGCTCGCCACCCGCGAGGTCGCCGACCGACTGCCCGACAGCCCCGGCACGGCAGTCGTCCTCCTCGACGACCCCGAGGTCCGCGTGGCCCTCGACGCGCTGCCCGCGGGACCGCTCACCGACGCCGAGCGCGGCGGGCCCGTCGCCCCCGGCCACCCCGCGTACGTCATCCACACCTCCGGTTCCACCGGCCGTCCCAAGGGCGTCGTCATCGAGCACCGCGGCCTCACCGCGCTCGCCCACGACCACCTCGACACCGTCTTCGCCGACGCCGTCCGCGCCACCGGCCGCGACCGGCTGTGCGCCCTGCACACCGCCTCGTTCTCGTTCGACTCCTCCTGGGAACAGCTCATCTGGCTGATCGGCGGCCATGAGCTGCACGTCCTCGGCGAGCACGAGCGCCGCGACGCCGAGGCCGTCGTCGCGTACGCCCGGGAACAGCGCGTCGACACCCTCGACGTCACTCCCACGTACGCCCAGCAGCTCCTCGACAGCGGGCTCCTGGACTCCGACGCCCCGCACCGGCCGGCCGTCCTGCTGCTCGGCGGCGAGGCCGTGCCCGAGGCGCTGTGGGCACGGCTGCACCGCGCACCCGGCCTGACCTGCGTCAACTACTACGGGCCCACCGAGTTCACCGTCGACGCCCTCGCGGCCGACCTCGCCGACAGCCCCACCCCGACCGTCGGCCGGCCGCTGCGCAACACCCGCGCCCACGTCCTCGACGCCTGGCTGCGGCCCGTACCCGTCGGCGTCCCCGGCGAGCTCTACCTCGCCGGCGCCCAGCTCGCCCGCGGCTACCTCCGCCGCCCGGCCACCACCGCGTCCCGCTTCGTCGCCGACCCCTACGGCCCGGCCGGCAGCCGCATGTACCGCACCGGCGACCTCGTCCGCCGCCGCCCGGACGGCGGCCTGGACTTCCTCGGCCGCACCGACGACCAGGTCAAGATCCGCGGCTACCGCATCGAACTCGGCGAGATCGAGGCCGTCCTCGCGGACCAGCCGGCGGTCGGCCACGCCGCCGTCCTCGTCCGGACGACGGCGTCCGGCGTCAAGCGCGTCGTCGCCTACGTCGTCCCGGCTCCCGGTGCCACCCCGGACACCGGGGAGCTGCGGGCCGCCTGCGCGGCGCGGCTGCCCGAGTACATGGTCCCGTCGGCGTTCGCCGTCCTCGACGCGCTCCCGCTGAACGTCAACGGCAAGATCGACCGGACCGCGCTGCCGGCCGACGACGCCCTCGACTACGCCGGGCACACCGACGACCGCGAACCCGCCGACGCCACCGAGGCCCTGCTCTGCCGCGTCTTCGCCGAGGTCCTCGACCTCCCCCGGGCCGGCGTCCACGACGACTTCTTCCGCCTCGGCGGCGACAGCATCACCTCCATCCGCCTCGTCGGCGCCGCCCGCGCCGAGGGCCTCGCCCTCAGCCCCCGCGACGTCTTCGAGGGCCGTACGCCGGCCGGACTCGCCGAGCGGGCACGCGGGGAGGCCGCTGATGGCACCCCGTCGGAAGTCGCCGAGCTGCCCCGGCCAAGCGATGAGGCCCTTGCTGCCGCGCCCGCGGGGGCCGGGATCTGGCCGCTCTCCCCGCTCCAGCGCGGTCTCCTCTTCGAGGCCCTGTACGACGAGGACGCGCTCGACGTCTACACCTCCCGCGACGTCGTCACCCTCCGCCGTCCCGTCCCCCTCGACGCGCTGCGCGCCGCCGTCACCGCCGTCCTCGACCGCCACCCCAACCTGCGCGCCGGCTTCCTCCACGACGGACTCGACGAGCCCGTCCAGTTCGTCCCGGACGCCGTGGACGTGCCCGTCACCGAGACCGACCTGCGCGGCCTCGCGCCGGAGGCCGCCGACGCCGAACTCGCCCGGCTCCGCGACGCGGAGGCCCGCACCCGCTTCGACCTCACGAACCCGCCGCTGCTGCGCCTGGTCTCCGTCCTCACCCCCGACGGCCGGCAGCACGTCCTCGTCACCAACCACACGCTGCTGTGGGACGGCTGGTCGTCCGGACTGTTCCTCCAGGAGCTGCTGGCCCACTGCCACGCCCTCGTCACCACCGGGTCCCTCGCGGCCCCCGACGGCGAAGAGCCGCTCCCGTACCGGGACTTCCTCGCCTGGCTGCACGCCCAGGACACCGCCGCCGGCGAGGAGGTATGGCGCATGGCCCTGGCCGGCGTCGAGGAACCGACGCTCGTCGCCCCGCACGCCCGCGAGCGCGCCTCGCTGCTCCCCGAGGAGCACACCACCGAGCTCACCGCCGAATTGAGCGCCCGCGTCACCGGCTGGGCGCAGGCCCACGGCCTGACCCTCAACACCGTGCTCTCCGGCGCCTGGGGCCTGCTCCTCGCCGGGCTCACTGGCCGGCAGGACGTGGTCTTCGGGACGACCGTCTCCGGCCGCCCCGCCGACCTGCCGGGCATCGAGCGGACCGTCGGCATGTTCCTCAACACCGTCCCCGTCCGCGTCCGCCTCGACCGTGACGAGACGGCGGCCGGCCTTCTCACCCGCCTCCAGCGCGAGCAGGCGGCGCTCCTGCCGCACCACCAGCTGAGCCTGGGCGCCATCCAGCGCACCACCGGCCTCGGCCGCCTCTTCGACACCCTCCAGGTGCTCCGCAACACCCCCGTCGACCAGGACGAGCGCGACCGCGTCGGCGAGGCCCTGGGCGTCGAGGGCGTCACGGACGTCGATGCCACGCACTTCCCGCTCATCTTCACCGCCAACCCCGGCGAGCGGCTGACCTTCGACTGGAAGTTCCGCCCCGACGCCTTCCACCACACCACGGTCGAGGAGCACGCCGGGCGGCTCGTCACCCTGCTCGACCGCATCACCGCCGGACCCGACGTGCCCGTCCGCGAACTGGACGTGCTGACCGAACGGGAACGCGGTCTCGTGCTGGGGGAGTGGGCGGCGACGGACCGGGAGCTCCCGGAGCGGTCGGTGGCCGACCTGCTGGCCGAGCGCGCCGCCGCCGTCCCGGACGCGGTCGCCCTCGTCGCCGGGGACCGCGTCTGGACCCACGCCGAACTCGACGCCCGCGTCAACCGCCTCGCGCGGCTGTTCCTCGCCCGGGGTGCCGGCCCCGACCGCGTGGTCGCCCTCGGGCTGCCCCGGTCGCTCGACATGGTGGCCGCCCTGTTCGCCGTCCTGCGAGCCGGTGCCGCCTACCTGCCGCTCGAACTCGACTACCCGGCCGACCGCCTCGCCTACATGGTCGCCGAGACCCGTCCCGTCGTCCTGGTCACCGACTCCACCGTCCGCGAGCGGATGCCGGACGTGCACGGCGTTCCGGTAGTCGAGCTGGACGACCCGGCCGTGGTATCCGAACTCGACGCGCTCTCGGGTGAGTTCGTGGACGCGGACGTCGATCTGGACGCGGCGGCGTATGTCATCTTCACGTCGGGTTCGACGGGTCGGCCGAAGGGTGTGGTGACGCCGTACCGTGGTCTGACGAACATGCAGCTCAATCACCGTGAGGCGATTTTCGAGCCGGTGGTCTTGGCCGCGGGCGGGCGGCGGTTGCGGATCGCGCACACGGTGTCGTTCTCCTTCGACATGTCGTGGGAGGAGCTGTTGTGGCTGGTCGAGGGGCATGAGGTGCATGTCCTGGACGAGTCGCTGCGGCGGGACGCGGAGGGGCTGGCCGCCTACTGCGCCGGGCACGAGGTCGACGTCATCAACGTGACGCCCTCCTATGCCCAAGCCCTCGTGGAATGCGGACTGTTGGACGACAGCCGGCACCGGCCCGTCCTCGTTCTGCTGGGCGGCGAGGCCGTGCCCGAGTCGCTCTGGACGCGCCTCAAGGAGACTCCCGGTCTCATCGGCTACAACCTCTACGGTCCGACTGAGTACACGATCAACACCCTCGGCGGCGGCACGCTGGACAGCGACACCGCCACCGTCGGGCGCCCGATCTGGAACACCCGCGCCCACGTCCTCGACGCCTGGCTGCGGCCGGTCCCGGTCGGTGTGCCGGGCGAGCTGTACGTGTCGGGCGTCGGCCTGGCGCGCGGCTACCTCGACCGTCCGGGTCTGACGGCGGGCCGTTTTGTGGCGGATCCGTTCGGGGAGCCGGGTGCGCGGATGTACCGCACGGGTGATGTGGTGCGGTGGCGGCAGGACGGGCTGCTGGACTTCCTCGGCCGTGTTGACGACCAGGTCAAGATCCGGGGATACCGGGTCGAACCGGGCGAGATCGAGGACGCGCTGACCGCCGACGCCGCCGTCGCGCAGGCCGCCGTCGTCGTCCGCGAGGACACCCCCGGCGTCAAGCGTCTGGCCGCCTACCTGGTCCCGGCCGGCACGGTGGACGTCGCGGGCCTGCGCCGGTCGCTGGCCGCGCGGCTGCCGGAGTACATGGTCCCGTCGGCGTTCGTCGTCCTCGACGCGCTGCCGCTGACCGTCAACGGCAAGCTCGACCGCAAGGCCCTCCCCGCTCCGGACCTCGGCGGCGACGGCACCGGCCGCGCCCCCCGCGACGAGCGCGAGGAACTCCTCTGCGCCCTCTTCGGCGAGGTACTGGGTGTCCAGGCCGTCGGCCCCGACGACCACTTCCTCGACCTCGGCGGGCACTCCCTGCTGGCCACCCGCCTCGTCAGCCGCGTCCGCACCGAACTCGGCACCGACCTCGCCGTCCGCGACCTCTTCGAGGCCCCGACCCCGGCCGCGCTCGCCGAGCGCACCACCCCGGGCGCCGACCGCCGTCCCGCCCTGACGCGCCGCGACCGCCCGGCCGAGCTGCCGCTCTCGCACGCCCAGCGGCGCATGTGGTACCTCCAGAACCTCGACGACGTGGGCGCCACGTACAACGTCCCGCTTGTCGTCCGCGTGACCGGCGCGCTCGACGAGGACGCGCTGCGGCACGCCGTCGCCGACGTGACCCGGCGCCACGAGAGCCTCCGCACGATCGTCGGCGAGTACGAGGGCCGGCCCGTCCAGCGGATCCTCGACGCGCCTGACCCCGCCGACGCGCTGCACACCGCCGCGACGACGGAGGAGGCGCTGGCGGCGGACGTCGAGGCGGCCGTCCGCCACGCCTTCGACCTCGCGCGGGAACTGCCGCTGCGCGTCATGGTGTTGGAGGTGGCGCCCGAGGACCACGTCCTCGTCCTCCTCTTCCACCACATCGCCGGCGACGAGTGGTCGATGCTGCCGTTCATCGACGACCTCACCGCCGCGTACACCGCCCGCGCGGCGGGCACGGTCCCCGGCTGGGAGCCGCTGCCCGTGCAGTACGCCGACTACACGCTCTGGCAGCGCGAGCTGCTGGGCGACCCGGCCGACGAGCGGAGCGCCCACCACCGGCAGACCGCCTACTGGCGGCAGGCCCTGGACGGCCTGCCCGACGAACTCGCCCTGCCCCGCGACCGGGCGCGCGGCCGGGACACCGGACACCGCGGCGACACCGTGCGCGCCCAGGTGCCGCCGGCCGTCTACCGCGGCCTCCGCGACGCCGCGACGGCCACCGGCACCACCACGTTCATGGTGCTCCAGGCCGCCGTCGCCACGCTCCTCCACCGGCTCGGGGCCGGGGACGACATCCCGCTCGGCGCGCCCGTCGCGGGCCGCTCGGACGCGGCGCTCGACGGACTCGTCGGCTTCTTCGTCAACACCCTGGTGCTGCGGAACGACCTGTCCGGCGACCCGACGTTCACCGAACTCCTCGGCCGCGTACGGGAGAACGACCTGGCCGCCTTCGCCCACCAGGACCTGCCGTTCGACAGCCTCGTCGAGGCGCTCAACCCGCCGCGCGCGGCCGGCCGGCACCCGCTGTTCCAGGTGATGCTCGGCTACCAGAACAACGACGGCCGCGCCGGCCGGCTCCTGGGCCTGGAGAGCCGCATCCTGCCCTTCGAGCTCGGCGCCGCCAAGTTCGAACTCGACTTCAACTTCGAGGAGACGCCCACCGCCGAGGAGATCGACATCGCCTTCGAATACGCGGTCGACCTCTATGACCGCGCCACCGCCGAGGCCCTCGTCGAACGTCTCCTCTCCCTCCTCGCCCAGATCGCCGAGGACCCGCACCGCCGTGTCGGCACCCTGGACGTGCTGACCGGGCGTGAGCGCGGCCTGGTGCTGGGGGAGTGGGCGGCGACCGACCGCGAGCTGCCCGAGAAGTCGGTGGCGGAGCTGCTGGCCGAGCGTGCCGCGACCGTCCCGGACGAGGTCGCGCTGGTGGCCGGCGAGCGGGTGTGGACCTTCGCCGAACTGGACGCCGAGGTCGACCGCCTGGCACGGCTGCTGACGGCCCGGGGCGCCGGGCCGGAGCGGGTGGTGGCGCTGGGGCTGCCGCGGTCGCTGGAGATGGTCGCGGCGCTGTTCGCGGTGCTGCGCACCGGGGCGGCGTACCTGCCGCTGGAGCTCGACTACCCGGTGGACCGGCTCGCCTACATGGTCACAGAGACCCGTCCCGTCGTCCTGCTGACCGACTCCACCGCCCGGCACCGGATGCCGGACGTGCACGGCGTTCCGGTCGTCGAGCTCGACGACCCGCGCGTCGTCGAGGAGTTGGCCGACTTCCCGGCTGGTCCGGTGGACGCGGACGTCGATCTGGACGCGGCCGCGTACGTCATCTTCACGTCGGGTTCGACGGGTCGGCCGAAGGGTGTGGTGACGCCGTACCGTGGTCTGACGAACATGCAGCTCAATCACCGTGAGGCGATTTTCGAGCCGGTGGTCTCGGCTGCGGGCGGGCGGCGGTTGCGGATCGCGCACACGGTGTCGTTCTCCTTCGACATGTCGTGGGAGGAGCTGCTGTGGCTGGTCGAGGGGCATGAGGTGCACGTCCTGGACGAGTCGCTGCGGCGGGACGCGGAGGGGCTGGCCGCCTACTGCGCCGAGCACGAGGTCGACGTCATCAACGTGACGCCCTCCTATGCCCAAGCCCTCGTGGAATGCGGACTGTTGGACGACAGCCGGCACCGGCCCGTCCTCGTTCTGCTGGGCGGCGAGGCCGTGCCCGAGTCGCTCTGGACGCGCCTCAAGGAGACTCCCGGTCTCATCGGCTACAACCTCTACGGTCCGACTGAGTACACGATCAACACCCTCGGCGGCGGCACGCTGGACAGCGACACCGCCACCGTCGGGCGCCCGATCTGGAACACCCGCGCCCACGTCCTCGACGCCCACCTCCGGCCCGTGCCCGTCGGCGTCCCCGGCGAGCTCTACGTCTCCGGCGTCGGACTCGCCCGGGGCTACCTCGGCCGTCCCGGGCTGACCGCCGGCCGTTTTGTGGCGGATCCGTTCGGGGAGCCGGGTGCGCGGATGTACCGCACGGGTGATGTGGTGCGGTGGCGGCAGGACGGGCTGCTGGACTTCCTCGGCCGCGTTGACGACCAGGTCAAGATCCGCGGCTACCGCGTCGAACCCGGCGAGATCGAGGACGCCCTGACCGGGCACCCCGCCGTCGCCCAAGCCGCCGTCGTCGTCCGCGAGGACACCCCCGGCGTCAAGCGCCTGGCCGCCTACCTCGTCCCGGCCGCCGGTGCGGTAGACGTCGCGGAGCTCCGCCGGTCGCTGGCCGCGCGGCTGCCGGAGTACATGGTGCCGTCGGCGTTCGTCGTCCTCGACGCGCTGCCGCTGACCGTCAACGGCAAGCTCGACCGCAAGGCCCTCCCCGCGCCCACCGCAGCCGACACGGCCGTCGGCTCCACCGGCCGGGCCCCGCGCGACGCCGTGGAGAAGACGCTGTGTAACGTCTTCGCCGAGGTGCTCGGCCTGCCCGACGTCGGCGTCGACGACGGCTTCTTCGACCTCGGCGGCCACTCGCTGCTGCTGATGGCCCTGCTGCACGGCGTCCGCGACGCGTTCGGCACCGGCGTGACCGTCGGCGACCTGCTGGCCCGGCCCACCGTCGCCGAGCTCGCGGCCTTCCTCACCGCCCGGCCGGACGAGGGAGCCCCCGAGGCCACCGCGGCCCTTTCCTGAACCACCCAAGATCACCAACAATCGACACGGATCCCCTCCACCTCACCAAAGGAGCACCGCAGATGAGCGCCACCAACCCCTTCGAGGACAACGACGCCCGCTACTACGTCCTCGTCAACGCCGAGAACCAGCACTCGCTGTGGCCGGTGTTCGCGGAGGTCCCCGCCGGCTGGACCGTCGTCCACGGCGAGGACAGCCTCCAGGGCTGCACCGAGTACGTGGACGCGAACTGGACCGACATGCGCCCGGCCAGTCTCGCCGCGCGGTCCTGACCCGGACCCCCGCCCCCGCCCCGCGCGGTCCGGACCGGTCGTCCCGGCCGGACCGCGCGGTCGAACCACCCCTCGGATCGGATACCTGACGTCGTGAGCACCCACCCCGCCCAGCCGGAGCAGCGCCCCGGCCACGCCGACCGGCCACCGGGCGACCGGCCGGCCGCCGAGCCCGCGAAGGACCGGGCCCCCACCGACGAACGGGCGCTTGCCACCGGCCCTGTGGCCGGCGATGAAGCGGCCGGTGAAGAAGCGGCCGGCACCTCCGGGACGGCCGCGGACACCGCCGGGCCGGCCGGCACGTCCGTGACGTCCGACGTCTCCGCACCGGTCGAATCCTCTGCTGCGTCCGGCGCCTCCGAGCCGGTCGAACCCTCCGAAGCGGCCCGCGCCGGCGATCCCGAGGACGACGACCCGAACAGTCTCCCCGCCGAGCGCCGCCGCCGCGCCCGCCGCCTGCTGCGCGGCTCGCTGCGCCCGCACCGGGCCACGCTGTTCGCCGGGATGGTCTCCGCCTGCCTCCGCCAGGTCGCGCTGCTCGCCGTCCCGTGGTGCGTCCAGCGGGCCCTGGACGACGGCATCACGGGCGAGGACGACAACGCCCTGCTGCTGTGGTCCGGCGCCACCGCGCTCGCCGCCTGTGTGCAGTTCGCCGGGCTCTACGGCTGGCAGTACTGGGCGAGCGTCACCGACGCCCGGGTCGGTGCCGACCTGCGGTCGCGGCTGCTCGGCCGGCTGGCCGGGCTCGACCGGGCCGCCCTCGCCGAGCGTGGCCACGGCGACCTGGCCATGCGCGCCACCCGGGACACGGACATGGTCCGCGAGTGGGTGCACGGCCTCGCCGTGTGGGTGGTGCTCGCCACCACCTTCGTCGTCGTGCTGCCCGGGCTGGCCGCGCTCGACCCCGTCCTGCTGCTGGTGACGCTGGGCATGCTGCCCTTCCTCACCTGGGTCAACCTGTACTTCCCGCGCCGTTTCGGCGCAGCCAGCGACGCGCTGTCCGCCGCCCACGGCGAACGCGCCGAGGCCGTCGCCGACCTGCTCCAGGTCGGCACCGGGCTGCGCGGCACCGGCGGCCACCGGCCGCTGCTCGACCGGCACGACACCGCCAGCGCCGAGGTCACCGACAAGACCGTCAAGGCCGCGCGCATCGAGGCGAACTGGGCCGCCGTGGCGCCCTTCGTGCCCCGGCTGGCCGTCGCCGTCGGCGTGGGCGTCGGCGGTCTCGCCGTCCTCGACGGCCGGCTGACCATCGGCGGGCTGGTCGCCTTCACCTCGTGGATGGCCACCGTCACCCTGGCCACCCGCGTCCTCGTCACGCGGCTCCTCGAACGCGGCCAGGCCGACGTCGCCGCCGCCCGGATCGACGAGGCGCTGTCCCTCACCTCCACCGTCACCGACCCGGCCGAGCCGGTCGCCCTCACCCCCGGCGGGGACCTGGAGCTGACCGGCGTCAGCGCGGTCCGCGACGGCGTCACCGTCCTCGCCCCGCTCGACCTGGCCGTGCGGCGCGGCGAGTTCGTGGCCGTCCAGGGCGCCACCGGCTCCGGCAAGAGCACCCTGCTGCGGCTGCCCGCCCGGCTGGACGACCCGGCCACCGGCACCGTCCGCTACGGCGGCACCGACCTGCGCGACGCCGCGCTCGACGACGTCCGCCGCCGGATCGGCTATGTCGCCCAGCGGCCGCTGCTGCTGTCCGGGACCGTCGCCGAGAACCTGCGGCTCGGCCGCGACCTCTCCGACGAGGCCCTGCGGGCCGCCTGCGAGACGGCCTGTGTCCACGACCAGATCGCCGCCATGCCCGACGGCTACGACACCCCGCTCGGCGAGAGCGGAACCGCCCTGTCCGGCGGCCAGATCCAGCGCCTGGCCCTCGCCCGGGGCCTGCTCGGCGACCCCGAGGTGCTGGTGCTGGACGACTGCACCTCCGCCCTCGACACCACCACCGAGGCCCTGGTCCTCAAGCGGCTGCGCGATTGGGCCGAGGGGCGCACGGTCCTCTTCGCGACCCACCGGACGGCCGTCCTGGAGGCCGCCGACCGCGTCGTCACCCTCCCCGACCGCGACACCACCACCCCGGGTGAGGCCGCCGGGCCCGCCCTGTCCGCCGCGCTTTCGGAGGCCGACCGTGGCTGAGCCCGTACTCCTCGACGACCGGCCCGACGAGCGCCACATCCTGCGCCGGGCCGCCCCCCACCTCCGTCCGCACCGGCGTGCCCTGATCACCGCCGTCGCGGTGGGCCTCGCCGACTCCGCCGCGCTCGTCGCCGTCGCCCCGCTGGTCGGCCGCGCCACCGACGCGCTGAAGGCCGGCGACCGCACCGGGCTGCTGGTCGCCGCCGGGGCGCTGGTCGCCCTCGCCGTCGTCCAGCTCGGCCTCGCCCGGTCCGGCGAACTGCTGCTCGCCAAGGCCGGCGAGAACGTCGTCCGCGGCCTGCGCGAGCGGTCCGTCGCCAACCTGGCGTCCGCGCCGCTGCGGTTCCTGGAGTCGCACCGCACCGGCGAACTGCTGCGCCGCACCACCGGCGAGGTGGCCGCGCTGGCCGCGTTCGTCCGGATGCACCTGCGGAACCTGGTGTCCGCCACGGCCACCCTGGTCTTCACGCTGGGCGTGCTGTTTTTCTACTCCTGGCAGCTCGCCTTGGTGCAGCTCGTCGTGTTCGTCCCGCCGGCGCTGCTGGCGATGCGCTGGTTCCAACGGGACGCGTCCGCCGCGTTCGGCGGGAAGGCGACGGCCGAGGCCACCGTGGCGGCCACGTTCAGCGAGACCCTCTCCGTCCGCGAGGCGCTGCAGACCGCCGGCGGACTGCCGGGCTGGATGCGCCGGTTCGGGCGGGAGAACGCCGTGGCGGTGAGTGCCGCCCGCCGGGCGGTGCGGGTGGAGAACCGCATCGACCTGGTGAGCCTCATCGAGGGCGTCGCGCTCGTCGCGCTGCTCCTCTTCGGCGGCTGGCAGGCGTCGCACGGTGACATCACCATCGGCACGGTCGTCACCTTCGTCCTCGCCAGCCGCAACCTCTTCGACTCCTTCTCCGACCTGTCGCAGCTCGTCGGGCACGTGCAGACCGCGCGCACCGGGCTGGCCCGGCTGCTCGACCTGCTCGCCGCCACCGAGCGCGTCAAGCCCGCGGTGCCCGCCGCCGCCGGCCCGGCGGACCTGCCGCTCCGCGGCGAACTGCGCTGCGACGGCGTGGAGTACGGGTACCAGGACGGCACCCGGGTGCTGAGCGACGTGTCCCTGGTGTTCCCGGCCGGTGACCGCGTCGGTGTCGTCGGCGAGACGGGCTCCGGCAAGACCACCCTGTCCAAGCTGCTCTGCGGGCTCTACGCCCCCGACGGCGGGGCCGTCCGGTTCGCCGGGACGGACCTGCGGGAGCTGTCCGAGGCCGAACTGCGGTGCCGCGTCGTCCTGGTGCCGCAGGAGGTCCGCATGGTGACGGGCTCGGTCGCCCGCAACCTGGAGCTGGTGCACAGCGCCCCGGACCGGGCTGCCATGGAACGGGCCGTCCGCGAGCTGGGCCTGGAGGACTGGCTGCGCGACCTGGGCGGGCTGGACGCCGAGGTGGGCGTCCGCGGCGAGCGGCTGTCGGCGGGGGAGCGGCAGATCGTCGGACTGCTGCGGGCGGCGCTCGCCGACCCCGCGGTGCTCGTCCTCGACGAGGCCACCGCCGACATCGACCCGGTGACGGCGGCCCGGCTGGAGCACGCCCTGGACGGCATGAGCGAGGACCGCACCCTCATCGTCATCGCCCACCGGCCGGCCACGATCGCGCGGCTGCCGCGGGTGATCCGGCTCGAACAGGGCCGGGTGGCCGGGCGGATGGCGCAGACCTCGTGATCTGGGTTAGGGTAGCCTAACCTCGGTCGGGGAGGTTGGCCCGACCGACGAGCCGATCCCCGTCGGCCCCCGGCGCGTACCCCGCGCCGGGGGCCGCGGTGGTACCGGCACCGGCCCCGCCGCACGCCCGACCGGATAGGGATGATCGATGACCACCGACACGCTGCTCCCGCGCATGCGCATCGTCCGCCACCCCCTCAAGTACCGCTTGCTGGAAGTGCGGAAGGTCGACCGGATCACCCCCTCCACCGTCCGCGTCACCCTCGGCGGCCCCGACCTCGACGGGTTCTGCGAGCAGGCGCCCACCGACCACGTGAAGCTCTGCTTCGCCCACGACGGCGCCGAACTCCCCGTCGAGCCGGTCGTCGTGAACGACACCTGGATGGACGCTCCCTTGGAGCCCATCACCCGCGACTACACGGTCCGTCACTACCGCCGCGACGCCCGCGAGCTGGACGTCGACATGGTCCTGCACGGCAGCGGCGTCGGCTCCTCCTGGGCCGAGCGGGCCCGGCCCGGCATGCGGCTCGGCGTCCTCGGCCCGCGCGGCTCCGAGGTGCTGCCGATGGTCCACGACTGGTATCTGCTGGCCGCCGAGGAGACCGCCCTCCCGGCCCTCGGCCGCTGGCTGGAGAAGCTCCCCGCCGGCGTCCGCGTCATCGCCTTCGCCGAGGTCCCCGGCCCGGAGGACGAGCAGACCTTCCGCACCGCCACCGACCTCTCGCTGACCTGGCTGCACCGCGGCACCACCCCGGCCGGCCACAGCGACCTCATCGAACGCGCCATCCGCGCCGCCGAACTCCCCACCGACGGCCTCGGCTTCGCCTGGGTCGCCGGCGAGGCCACCAGCCTCAAGCCCATCCGCCGCTACCTGCGCCGCGACCTCGGCCTGGCCAAGGAGCAGGTGGACGTGGACGGTTACTGGAAGCGCGGCGTGGAGAACCACGACCACCACGAGGACGAAGAGCACGAGCACGCGTGAGCACGACCGCCCCGGCCGTCACCGGCTCACCCTCGCCCTCGTCGTCCCCGCCCGCTCCCGCCCCCGTGCCGCCCCGGGCCGGGCGTGCCTGGCACGCCCGGCGGGCCGCCGGGCTGCTGGTCTGCGCCGGCCTCGTCCTCGTCCTGGCCGTCCTCGGCATCGGCATCGGCGCCAAGAGCATCGCGCCCGGCGACGTCGTCCACGCGCTGCTGACCCGGGACCCGCGGAGCGACGACTGGATCGTCGTCCGCACCTCCCGGCTGCCGCGCAGCCTGTTCGGCATCGTCATCGGCGCGTCCCTCGGCCTGGCCGGCGCCCTGATGCAGGCCCTCACCCGCAACCCGCTGGCCGACCCCGGCCTGCTGGGCGTCAACGCGGGCGCGGCCGCCGCCGTCGCGGGCTCCACCGCCCTGCTCGACCTCGGCTCCTTCTCCGCCTACGTCTGGGCGGCCCTGCTCGGCGCGGCCGTCGCCGCCGCCGCCGTCTACCTGCTGGGCACCCGCGGCCGGTCGCGGGCCACGCCCGTCCGGCTGGCGCTCGCGGGGACGGCCGTCTCCGCCGTGCTCACCGCCGTCGTCAACGGGCTGATCCTGCTGGACCCGCTCAGCCTCAACAAGTTCCGGTTCTGGCAGATCGGCACGCTCGCCGGGCAGCCGGGCTCGGTCCTCGTCCAGGTGCTGCCCTTCCTGGGCGCCGGCGCCCTGCTGGCCGCCCTGCTGGCCCGGCCGCTGAACGCCATCGCGCTCGGCGAGGACACCGCCCGGTCGCTGGGCGCCCACCCGGGCCGCACCCAGTTCGCGACCATGGCGGCGATCACCCTGCTGTGCGGCGCGGCCACCGCCGCCGTCGGCCCGATCGCCTTCGTCGGACTGGCCGTTCCGCACCTCGCCCGGCTGATCACCGGCCCCGACCAGCGCTGGCTGCTGCCCTACAGCGCCGTCCTCGCCGCGGCCCTGCTGCTCGCCGCCGACATCGTCGGCCGCGTCGTGCTGGCCAACGAGGAGCTGGAGGCGGGCGTCGTCACCGCGTTCCTCGGAGCGCCCCTGTTCATCGCCCTCGTCCGCCGCAAGAGGATCACCCAACTGTGACCAGCAGCACCACGCCCGCGCGCCCCGCCGCCGGCCCGGCGCCGCGGCACCGGCCGCGCGCCCTGCGCCTGCCGGGACCCGGCAGGACCCTGTCGGTGCGCTGGGACCCGCGCGCCACCGCCGTCGGCGCCCTCCTCGCGCTGGCCGCCGCCGTCATCGGCGTCTGGACGCTGACCACGGGCGACTTCCACGTCCCCGTGCCCGACGTGCTGAAGGTGCTGGCCGGCGAGAACGTCCCCGGCGCGGACTACATCGTGGGCGAGCTCCGGCTGCCCCGGCTGCTGACCGCGCTGCTGGTCGGCGCCGCCCTGGGACTGTCCGGCGCCCTCTTCCAGACCGTCGCCCGCAACCCGCTCGGCAGCCCCGACGTCATCGGCTTCACGGTCGGCTCCGCCACCGGCGCCCTCGTCACCATCCTGGTGCTCGGCGCCGGCGCGGCCTCCGTCGCCGCCGGATCCGTCGTCGGCTGCGCGGTCACCAGCGCCGCCGTCTACCTGCTCGCCTGGCGGGGTGGCGCGGCCGGTTACCGGCTGATCCTCGTGGGCATCGGCGTCAGCTCCCTGCTGTCCGCCGCCAACGCCTACCTGATCGCGCGCGCCTCCTTCAACGACGCGCAGAGCGCCCAGGTCTGGCTCACCGGCAGCCTCAACGGCCGCGGCTGGGAACATGTCTGGACGATGGTGGCGACGCTGGCCGTCCTCGGGCCGGCGGCCGTGCTGCTCGGCCGGCCGCTGCGGATGCTGGAGATGGGCGAGGACACGGCCGCCGCGCTCGGGGTGCCCGTCCAGCGCGTCGCCTCCGGCGCCCTCGTCGTCGGCGTCGGGCTGACGGCGCTGTCCACGGCCGTCGCCGGGCCCGTCCCGTTCGTCGCCCTGGTCGCCCCCCAGGTCGTCCGCCGGCTCACCCGGGCCACCGGCCCCAACCTGCTCGCGTCCACGGTGATGGGCGCCCTGCTGCTGTCGCTCAGCGACCTCGCCGCGCAACGGATGCTGGCACCCACGCAGTTGCCCGTCGGGGTGCTGACGGGCGTCGTCGGCGGCTGCTACCTGGTGTGGGTGCTGGCCCGGCAGTGGCGGTCCGGGCAGGGCTGAGCGGGCCGAGCCGGGCCCGCACCGGCATCCCGGCCCTGCCCGGACTCCGGTGCGCGGCCGCGCAGGACCTCGTCGACGCGCGCGGTGTCGAGGGCGTTCTCCCAGCGGGCGACGACGAGGGTGGCGACGCTGTTGCCGGCGAGGTTGGTCAGAGCCCGGCACTCGGACAGGAACCTGTCGATGCCGAAGACGAGCATGATCCCCGCCGCCGGGACCGTACCCACCGCGGAGAGGGTGGCGGCGAGGGCGACGAAGCCGGCGCCGGTGACACCGCCGGACCCCTTCGAGGTGAGGAGCATGACGGCCAGCAGGCCGAGTTGCCGGCCGACGCCCAGGGGCGTGTCGGTGGCCTGGGCGATGTAGACGGCGGCCAGCGACAGGTAGAGGGAGCTGCCGTCGAGGTTGAACGAGTAGCCGGCCGGTACGGTCAGGCCGACGATGTCGCGGCGGATGCCGAGCCCTTCGAGTTTCGTCATCAGCCGGGGCAGGGCGCTTTCCGAGGAGGAGGTGCCCAGGACGAGGACGAACTCCTCCCGCAGGTAGCGCAGGAGCCGGAAGACATTGACCTTGAGGGCGGCGGTGACGGCCCCGAGGACGACGATGACGAAGAACGCGGACGCGCCGTACATGAGCCCCATGAGTCTGCCGAGGCCGGTGAGGGTGGAGACGCCGTACTTGCCGACGGTGAACGCCATGGCGCCGAACGCGCCCACCGGGGCCGCCAGCATGACGTAGTGCAGGACCTTGAAGACGACGGCGGTGAGCCGGTGGACGCCGTCGACGAGCGGCTCGCCGAGGGGACCCACCGCCTTCAGCGCGACGCCGAAGAGCACGGAGAAGAAGAGGACCCGGAGGATGTCGCCTTCGGCGAAGGCGCCGACGGCACTGGTCGGCACGAGGCCGGTCAGGAAGTGCCACCAGCCCTGGTTCTCCCCCTCCTTCACGTACTGCCGGGCGGCGCCCGTCAGGTGGAGGTCGCCGGGGTCCGCGTGCACACCGGCACCGGGCTGGAAGACGTTGACGGCGATCAGACCCACGAGGAGCGCGGCGAGGGTGCCCGCCTGGAAGTAGAGCAGCGATTTCAGTCCCACGCGGCCCACCCGGCCGAGACTGTCGACCCCGCCGATGCCTCCCACGACGGTCAGGAAGACGATCGGGGCGATGAGCATCTTGACCGCCGCGAGGAAGGTGGTGCCGAGGGGCTCCAGCGCGGTGCCGACGGAGGGCCACAGCCACCCGGTGAGGGCGCCGGCGGCGATCGCGGTCACGACCCACAGGTAGAGCTGTCCGTACCAGGGCCGTCGGGCGGCGCCGGCCGGGGCCGGCGCGGGGGGCGCGGGTGCTGCCATGGCGTTTCTCCTCGTCGGGGAACGGACGCGACCGGGAGGCTGCGACGGCTCAGAGGAGCGCGAGCAGCCTGTCGGTGAACTCGGCGGTCGTCGCGGTGCCGCCCAGGTCGGGGGTCCGGACGTCGGTCCCGGCCAGGACCGAGACGATGGCGTCCATGACGTTTTTGGCCGCGGCCGGGTGGCCGAGGTGGTCGAGCATCATCGCGGCCGCCCCGATCGCGCCCAGCGGATTGGCGATCCCCCGCCCGGCGATGTCGGGCGCCGAGCCGTGCACCGGCTCGAACATCGACGGGAACTCCCGCTCCGGGTCGAGGTTGGCCGCCGGAGCGATGCCGATGGACCCGGCGACCGCGGCCGCCAGGTCGCTGAGGATGTCGCCGAAGAGGTTGGAGGCGACCACGACGTCGAACCGGCCCGGTTCGAGGACGAACTTGGCCGCGAGCGCGTCGATGTGCTCGCTGTCCCAGGCGACCCCCGGGAACGCGGCGGCCCGCTCGGCGACGAGCTCGTCCCAGAACGGCATGGTGTGCACGATGCCGTTGGACTTCGTCGCGGAGGTCAGCCGGCCGCCGCGCCGCGCGGCGAGACCGAACGCGTAGTCCAGCACGCGGGTGACGCCCGGCCGGGTGAACACGGCCTCCTGGACGGCCGTCTCGTCCGGGAGACCCTTGTGGAACCGGCCGCCGACCTCGCTGTACTCGCCCTCCACGTTCTCCCGCACGACGACGAAGTCGACCTCGCCGGGGCGCGCGCCGCGCACCGGGCTGTCGACGCCGTCGAAGACCCGGACGGGCCGCAGGTTCACGTACTGCCGGAAGCCGCGCCGGATGGGGATCAGCAGGCCCCACAGCGAGACGTGGTCGGGCACTCCGGGGTGGCCGACCGCGCCCAGCAGGATCGCGTCCTTGTCACGGAGCCGGTCGAGGCCGTCGGCCGGCATCATCGCGCCCTCGCGCAGGTACCGCTCACACGACCAGTCGTCGTACGACGTGTACGTCAGGCCGATGCCGTGGCGGCCGGCGACGACGTCGAGGACCCGGCGGGCGGCGGGCAGCACCTCGGCGCCGATGCCGTCGCCGGGGATCAGGGCGATGCGGTGGTTCGTCATGCCGTCGATTGCAGCAACGGGACCGGGAGGGCGTCCAAGACGCAAACCGGATGCGTCTTATAAGCGGTGCCTATCCGTAGGACGAGCGCCTGCCCGTACGAGCGGCGCCTGTCCGGCGGTGGGCGTCAGCGGCCGCTGGGCATGGCCGCCGACCAGAACGCCGCGGCGGCGGGGGAGAGGGTTCCGCGCCGGCTCACGAGCGACACCCGCAGCGCGGTCGCGGGTTCGATGTCCAGGACGTCGGCCCCCGTCCGCCGGGCGATGTCCCGCCACGCCTCGGTCACGACCGCGAGCCCGACCCCGGCCAGCACCAGCGGCAGCAGAGCCACCCGGTGCCCGGTCTCGGCCGTCACGGCGAAGTCGACACCCTGCTCCCGCAGGGAGTCGACGTACGCACGCATCCCCGTCCCCGGCTGCCCCACGATCAGCCGCCGACCCGACAGTTCCTCGCACCGCACGCTCTTCCGGCCGGCGAAGGGCCCTCCGGGCGGGGCCAGCAGCACGAACCGCTGCTCGCCCAGCACCTGCGAGCGGACCTCGGCGTCCGGCCCGGCACCGGCCGACGCGAGCAGGCCCAGTTCCGCGGCCCCCGTCCGCACGGCCTCGACGACGTCGCGGGCGGTGAAGGCCGCTGCGACCGTGACCACCACGCCGGGGTACCGCTCGGCATAGGAACGCATCAGTGTGGTGAGCGGTTCGACCGCCTGGGACGGCATCGCCGCGATGTCCAGCCGCCCCGAGCGGAGTTCGCGCACGGACGTCACGCTCGCGCGCGCAGTCTCCAGGCTCCGCACGGCTCCACGGGCCGGCCCGATCAGTGCCCTGCCCGCCTCCGTCAGCACCACGCGGCGCCCGATCCGGTGGAACAACTCCGCGCCCAGGTCCCGCTCCAGCGTCCGGACGGCCTGGGACAGCGACGGCTGCGACACGTAGAGCGCCGAGGCGGCCCGGCTGAATCCGCCGCGGTCGACGACCGCCAGGAAATACTCCAGCTGCCGGACGTCCACCCTCCACCTCCGCTCCCCACCGGGCGGCTTCCGGGGGCCGCCGCGTGCGCAGCGTACGCGGTCCGGGCCGCCGGGCGTCCGGCCGCCTCCTCACCACCTGGTGCCGGCGTGCTCCGGCCGGCTCCACGGGCCGGGACCGCTCTCCGTGAAGGGCCGGTCCCGTACGAAGATCCGCGAGCCGCGTGCCGGGTCCAGCGCGGCGGCCCATACCCGGGGCGCCGCGGAGGCGTCGGTCTCCCGGAAGCCGGCGCGGAGGAACGACCGCCCGCCGCCGGTCGTGGCCGCGAAGACCTCGCTCGCCGAACGGGCGGCGGCCTCGGCCAGCAGGGCGGCCAGCAGCCGCGAGCCCACGCCGCACCGCTGCCGGTCGGCCCGGACGCAGAAGTTGTGCAGGACGGCGGCCGGTTCGTCCGGATAGGTGCGCAGGGCCACACAGCCCTCCGGTGTCCCGTCCATGTCCACCGCCACCAGGAACTGGTCCGCCGTCAGCTCGTAGAGCCGCCGGGCGCGCCGGCGGAGCGCGCCCGAGCGCATGAACGGCTCGGAGAGCGCGTACAGCGCGGCGGCGTCGGCCGGCCGGGCCGCACGGACGCGGACCGGGTCGCGTTCACCGAGGGGCGTGAGGACCGGGGGACGGACCTCGTGGGGGAACGCCGTCGTCACGGTGGCACCTTTCCTGTCGCCGACTGCGGGTTAGGTCAGCCTAACCTAAGTCGATGTTGAGGGTGGGTGAGGGTGCCGCCCGGGGCGGCCGCCGGACGGCGCGCGTGTGAAGTCCCCTTCCCCGCTGCCGCCTTGAACAGGGTGGAAGCTTGATCGTCGGCGCTATACCGTCGGGGGCCCGTGACAGAAGAGGACCCCCCATGACCTCGGGCACCAGCAGCTCCACCGATCCCGCCGCCGCCCAGGACGGCACGTCCGGGGCGGCACCGCCCGAACGGCCGCGCCTCCTGCGCGACGCCTCCGTCTCCGCCGTGCTCGCCGGGCTCGTGGCCGTCGTGGTGTCGTACTCGGGCCCGCTCGCCATCGTCCTCACCGCCGCCCGGGCCGGACACCTGGACACCGCGCAGACCGGCTCGTGGGTCTGGGCGATCTCCCTCGGCAGTGGCCTCACCTGCCTCGGGTTGAGCCTGTGGACCCGGACGCCCGTCATCACCGCCTGGTCCACGCCCGGCGCGGCCCTCCTGGTGACCGGACTGGGCGCGTACTCCTATCCGGAGGCGATCGGCGCGTTCCTGGTCACCGGAGTGGCGATCACCGTCGCCGGGCTGACCGGCGTGTTCGGCCGGCTCATACGCCGGGTGCCGGCCGCCGTCGTCTCCGCCATGCTCGCGGGCATCCTCTTCCCCTTCGGCGTCGGGGTGTTCACCTCGCTGAAGACCGCGCCCCTCGTCGCCGGCTCCGTCCTCCTCGCCTACCTCCTCGCCAAGCGGTGGCTGCCGCGCTACGCCGTCCTGGCGGCCCTGGCGGTCGGCGTGGTCTGCGCCGCCGCCGACTCCCGCCTCGACGTCCACCTGAACGGGATCGAGTTCGCCCACCCGGTACCGACCGCGCCGCACTTCTCCGCCGCGTCCCTCATCGGCATCGCCGTCCCCCTCACCATCGCGACGCTGGCCTCGCAGAACGCCCCCGGCATGGCCGTCCTCACCGCGTCCGGCTACCGGCCCGACGACCGCCTGCTGATCGGCACCACCGGCGCGGTCTCCACCCTGCTCGCCCCCTTCGGCTCGCACGCCGTCAACCTCGCGGCGATCACCGCCGCCATCTGCACCGGCCCCGAGGCCCACCGGGACCCGCGCCGGCGCTATGTCGCGGGCGTCGCCTGCGGGGTGTTCTACCTGCTCATCGGCGTCTTCGGGGCGACGCTCGTGGTGTTCTTCGCCGGCCTGCCCAAGGAACTGGTCGCCGCGGTCGCCGGCGTGGCCCTCCTCGGGGCCCTGTCCGGCGGCCTGACCGGCGCCGTCCAGGACGCCGACGACCGGGAGGCGACCCTCGTCACCTTCCTGGCCACGGCCTCCGGCGTCACCCTCCTCGGCATCGGATCCGCCTTCTGGGGACTGATCCTGGGCATGGGCGCACACCTCGTGCTGACGTACCGGCGGCGGGGCGCGGCCGCCTGAGCCGGGGCCGGGCCGGGAAACGGCGTCGACAACCGGCTCGCCCACCAGGCAAGATCATCTTCATGGTGAACCCGCATTCCCGCGACACCGCCCTCAGCGACCGCGCCCGGCGCGCCGTGGACCTCGCGACCCGGGCCGGCCGCCGGCTCGGCCTGCGTGCCGACGAACCCCGCGTCCTGCACGACGTCTTCAACGTCCTGGTGCACCTGGCGCCGGACCCGGTCGTGGTGCGCGTCCCGTCCCTGGCCCTCACGCCGCCCGACGAGCTGCCGGCCAAACAGCGGCGCGAACTGGCGGTGACCGGCTGGCTGGCCGACCGGGGCGTCCCCGTCGTCGGACCCAGCCCGCTGGTGCCCCGCGAGCCCGTGGAGATCGACGGAACGTCGCTCACCTTCTGGGAGTTCGTCACCGAGACCGACCGCCTCGCCGACCTCCCGCAGGACGACGCCGAGGCCCTCCAGGCACGCTTCACCGAACAGACCGCCTGGGCGGCCGAGTTGCACCGGCACCTCGCCGACTACCCCGGCGAGCTGCCCGTCCTCGCCCCGCTCGTCCCGGCGATCGGCTCCGCGCTGGAGGCCCTGCGCAAGGAACCGCAGACGCTCACGACGGCCGACCTCGACCGCGCCGAGGCCGAGTACGCCGCACTGGAAAGCCTGGTCCGCGACCTGCCCGCCCGCTTCCCGGGCGCCCGCCTCCAGGCCCTGCACGGCGACTCCCCGGCGTACAACGTCCTGCGCACCGCCGAGGGCCACCGCTTCAGCGACTTCGAGGACGCGACGCGCGGACCCGTCGAGTGGGACCTGACCCTCGTCGGCCCCCTCGGCGTCGAGGCGTACGAGCGCGCGGGCGGCGTTCCCGTCGACCGCGCGCTGCTGCACGTCATGGAGGGGGCGCGGCTGCTCCAGACGGTGTCGGCGCTCGGCGTCGTCCCGCGGATGCCCGAACTGGCGCCGGTGCTGGAGCCGATGGTGGCGATGTGGCGGGACCGCACCCCGCTGACGGCCGATCTCCTGTAGGGCGGGACGTCAACGGCCCTGCAGCGCCTTGACGTTGTCGCCGAACGTCCACCCCTTCGACCCGTCCCAGTTGACGGACCAGGTCATCAGCCCTTTGAGCCGGCCGTCGTAGGGGCGCCACGCCTGCGCCACCTGACCGGGCGCCATGTACCCGCCCCCGGCGCCCGGCTGCGCCGGCAGGCCGGGGACCTGCTTGTCGTAGGGCACCCTGATGGTGGTGCCCTGGACGGCCAGGCCCCGGTCGAGGCAGTCGGTCTGCGCGGTGAACCCCTCGACCGTCCCGGCGGAGTAGGAGTCGCCGGAGCAGCCGTACATGTTCCCGTTGTAGTACTGCATGTTGAGCCACCACAGCCGGCCGTTGTCCGCGTACTTCTTCACGATCGGCAGGTAGGCGCCCCAGATGGAGCCGTACGTCACGCTGCCGCCCGTCACGTACGCCGTCTCGGGCGCCATCGTCAGCCCGAAGCCGTCGGGCATCCGGGCCAGTACGCCGTCGATGATCCGCATGAGGTTGGCCTGGGAGGCGGACGGGCGGGTGATGTCGCCGCCGCCCGTGAGGCCCGTCTCGATGTCGATGTCGATGCCGTCGAAGTTGTACTTCTTCAGGATCGGCACGACCGTCTCCACGAACCGGTCCGCCACGGCCGACGAGTTGAGGTCGATGCCGGCCGCCGCGCCGCCGATGGACAGCAGCACCGTCGCCCCGGCCGCCTTGGCCTTGCACATCTCCGCCGGGGTCGGGACCTTCACCGTGGCGTCCATCCCGTCCTCCCACAGCGCCGTACCGTCGGAGAGGATCACCGGGAACGCCGCGTTCAGCACGTTGTAGCCGTGGTCGCGGATCCGGTCGTCGGTCACCGGGATCCAGCCGAGCGGCGGGTGGACGCCGTTGGCCGCGCCGTCCCAGTTCTCCCAGTAGCCCTGGAGGACGCGGCCGGCGGGCTTGGGCTTGGTGGCGCAGACCTCCTCCGAGGTGCTGCCGGACGGGGACGCGGCGGCGGGCAGTTGCAGGGCGCACGTCAGGGCCAGGACGGTGGCCGACAGGCGTACCGTCCCAAGGGTTCGAGAGGTCACGTTCGCTCCCTGAGTGGGGGGTGGGAGTGGGGTGTCAGGGAACGTAGGAGCGCCCGCCACACTCGTCAATAGGTCTGGACCAGAAGGGAGACCGGGGTGACGACGACAAGACCGCCGGGGGACGAGGAGGGCGCGCGGGGCGTCCGCGTCCGGCACACGCCGCGCGCGACCACCGGTCACCGCCCCCTGCCCGCGGGGGCGGAGGTCGACGCCCACCGGCACGACGAGCACCAGATCGTCTACGCGGGCCGCGGCGTGCTGTCCGTCACGACGGACGCGGGCAGCTGGATCGCGCCCGGCAACCGCGCGATCTGGATCCCCGCCGGCACCGTCCACGAGCACCGGGCGTACGGCGACACCGAGATCCACCTGGTCGGGCTGCCACTGGAGGACAACCCGCTGGCCCTCGACCGGCCGGCCGTCATCGGCGTCGGCCCGCTGCTGCGGGAACTGATCCTCGCCTACACCGAGCAGCCCGCCGACCCCACGGCGGAACGCCTCCGCCTGCGCGCCGTCCTCCTCGACCGGCTCCGCCGCTCCGACGAACAGCCCCTGCACGTCCCCGCTCCCCGGGACCCCCGCCTGGCCGCGGTCTGCGCCGTCCTCCGCGACGACCCCGCCGACCACCGCACCCTCGCCCAGCTCGGCGCGGCGTTCGGCGCCGGTGAACGGACCCTCACCCGGCTCTTCCGCTCCGAACTCGGCATGAGCTTCCCGCAGTGGCGCACCCAGGTCCGGCTGCACCACGCCCTGCGCCTGCTGGCCGAGGGCGCCTCGGTCTCCACCGTGGCCCGCCGCTGCGGCTGGGCGTCGAGCAGCGCCTTCATCGACGTCTTCCGCCGGGCCTTCGGCCACACGCCGGGGGCCCACCGGACGCGCTTCCCGCCGTGAGCCGGCGGCGGGCGCGGACGGGGCCGGGGGGCGCGGAGACCGCGCCGGTGACCTCCGTACCCGAACTCTACGCATGCACGCGCACGACCGCGTCAGGCGGTCGAGAGCCGGACGGGACAGGGCGGCGGGGGAGCGGGCGCCGGACGACGCCCGCGTCCGGGCGCCGCGTTCCTACCAGGCGGCGGCCCCGCAGGTGCCTCCGCCTTGGAGACACGCACGGAAGTTCAGGCCCTTGATGTCGTGGAAACGGGAGTCGAAGCCTTCGCCGTTCTGGGCGGACTGAACGGTGAACCAGCCCCGCCCCTCCCACTTCGCCTGGAGGACCACGTACTTGCCGTCCATCTTGTGGTCGTAGAACTTGCCCCAGTAATGGCCGTCATAGCTGCCCTTGCCGTTACTCGCCCACTCCCAGTTGACCCGGACCTCTCCCGAGCGGTCGCTGGTCCACACCGTCCGGTGGGTTTCTCCCTGGTCCAGCGCCCCGCCCGGCGACGCCTGCGCCTGGGCGGTGACCCCGCCTGCGGCCAGCACCGCGGCGGCCACGGCGGCGGCCGATGTCATCCTCTTGCGTACGCTGCGCATGTGTCCCCCTCGCTACCCGAGTCGGTCATCGGTTGCGGCCCTCGAAGGACGGCCGTCCGGTAGGCGAGAGAAATCCTGGGGGCACTCCGCCGAGGTCGTACAGGCGGAAAACAAGCCACACCGCGGTTCCCCCCCGGTCGTTTCCCCCGCCCGCCCGAAAGCTGTCACAGCGCGGGACCGGCCGGGTCGCGGATGCGCCCCGGTGCGCGACGGCCCGGGTGGCCCGGTCGCGGGCGGCCTTCTTGACCGCCGTCTCCGGCTCGATCCGGTGTGCACCACCTGCAGGCCGACAACGGACTGAACGGCGCCGACAACGCCGACGGCTCCTGACCTCGGCTCAGCACGGGCGTTCGCCGGTCTCCGGGAGCCACCTCCCGGAGACCTTCGCGTCTTCGGCATGCCCCTGAGGACGGTCAGGACTGCGGTGCGTCCACCAGCCGGTCGCCCAGCTCCCGGCCGCCCGGGTGGCGGTGGCGCCAGACCCAGAAGACCGCCGTGGAGACCGCCGCCCAGACGGCCAGTACGGCGAACGGGAAGAGCTGCTGGTGGCCGCGGAAGTACACGGCCGTGTGCTGGGCGTTGACGGAGGCTCCGGGCGGCAGCCAGCGGCCGATCTCGGCGAGGGGGGAGGGGAGGAGGGGCCAGGAGACGGCGCCGCCGGAGGAGGGGTTGCCCAGCAGCACCATGAGGCCCCACGTCGGCAGCATCGCCCACCGGCCGAACAGGGTGTTGCACATGGTGAAGAACATGCCGCTGGTGAACATGGTCAGGCCGAGGATGAACCACGACTCCCCGAAGGGCAGCCGCAGCGCGCCCAGCCCCCAGTCCACGATGGCGGCGATGGCGAAGCTGCCGAGTGCCGAGTAGGCGAGGGTGAAGGCGACGCGCTCGGCCGGGTTGAGGGAGCGGGCGTGGACACTGAGCTGGATGGCGCCGACGAAGCCGAGGATCACCGCCGCGAGCGAGATGTAGAAGAGGGCCAGCCCGCGCGGGTCGCCTTCCTGCAGCGGGTTGATGTCGGTGACGGCGACCCGCACCCCGATCGCGTCCCCCACCTTCGGTGCGGTCTCGCTCAGCAACTGGGCGACGGTGGCGCCGGAGGCGCCCGAGACGTCCAGCGCCGCGCCGCGCGGCCGGGGTCGCAGGATCGCGTACACCTTCTGCTCCTCGACGGCCCGCCGGGCCTCGGCGTAGGTGTCGTAGTGGTGCAGTTCGAGCGACGCGTCGAGGGCGCGTTCCATGCCCTGGACGAACTCGACCCGTTTGACGTCCGAGGTGGGCACCCCGGTGACGGCGGTGGGGATGCGGTGCGGGGTGGGGTTGGCCATGGCGTAGGTGTACGAACCGGCGAACAGGCCGGCCGCCGCCGAGATGATCAGGACGAGCACGGTGGCCGGCAGGAAGGGGGACCGCCGGAAGCGCTCCCACGGGCCCGGCCGGGTATGCGGATTCCGATCTTCCGTTTCCATGATCGCCACCTTATGCGGAGGGCCGGAGGACGGCGCAGCGGGGTTCCGGGAGCACGGCCGTCCGGGTGATTCCCGGGCGCCCGCTCATCCCCTGGCGTCCCACGGGTACCCGGAGCCCATGACAGCGAAGCCGAACCCCATTGAGCTCCAGAAGAGCCTCGGCGGCATGCACTACCCCGCCGACAAGGAAACCCTCGTCGAACACGCCAAGAAGAAGGGCGCGGACAAGACCACCCTGGAGGCGCTCGGCAACATGCCCAAGAAGGAGTACGACTCGCCGGCGGCCGTGACCGAGGCCGTCACCAAGAAGAAATAGCCCGCCCGGGGCCTACCCCGGAACCTCGCCCGCGCGCCGCCGCGGCCGGTCCGCCGCCTCCCACGGCCCGGGCCCGGCCCGGCGGCGCGCGGGCGTCGTGCCGAGGTCCCCCCGGCGCCCGCTCCGGACCCCGTGTGCGGCCCCGCCTGCCGGGTACCCGCCCGCGGGGCCCCGGCCGCGGACCGGCGGCTCGCAGGCGACGCACCCGCACGAGAGGAGCCCGTGGATGAGCAGCGAAACGGCCGGCCCCCGCGTCGCGGTCGTCACAGGCGCCGACTCCGGCATCGGCCGCGCCACCGCCGTCCACCTGGCCCGGCAGGGCCTGGACGTCGGCATCACCTGGCACAGCGACCGGAAGGGCGCCGAGCGCACCGCCGAGGAGGTCCGCGCCCACGGGCGGCGCGCCGCCCTGGCCCGGATGGACCTGACCCTGCTGCCCGGGGCCGCCGACGCCGTCGACGCCCTCGCCGACGAACTGGGCCGGATCGACGTCCTAGTCAACAACGCCGGCACCGGCACGGCCACGCCCTACCTCGACCTCGATCTGGAGACCGTCCGGCGGGTGCTCGACGTCGACCTCGTCGGCCCGTTCCTGTGCGGCCAGCGCGCCGCACGGCGGATGATCCGGCAGGGCGGCGGCGGCCGGATCGTCAACGTGACCAGCGTCCACGAACACCAGCCGCGCGTCGGCGCCGCCCCCTACTGCGCGGCCAAGGGCGGCCTCGGCCTGCTCACCCAGGTCATGGCCCTGGAACTCGCCGAACACGGCATCACCGTCAACGCCGTCGCCCCCGGTGAGATCGCCACCCCTATGACCGGCCAGGAGGACGTCGACGTGCACACGGTCCACCGTCCCGGCGTACCGGCGGGACGGCCGGGGGACGCCCGGGAGGTGGCCGCGGTGATCGCCTTCCTCTGCGGGAGCGAGGCGGCCTACGTCACCGGCGCCTCGTGGAGCGTGGACGGCGGCATGCTGCGGATGGGGCCCCAGGCGGGGTCGCACCTGGAGGACGACTCCTGGCGGCGCGTCTGACGGCCGGACGTGCCGTCCGGCAGCTCAGCCCTCGAACTCCTCGGGCGGGACGACGGGTTCCTCGGGCACCACGTGCATCGCCGCCTCCTCGGCCGAGGCCGCCCCGCCGTTGACGCCGACATCCCGCGCGTAGATGTCGTTCATGCGCGGCGGCATCAGGTCCGCCGTTCCGGTGAGCCGCCCGGCGCGCTCGTCGCCGGCCTCCTCGTCGATCGGCTCCCCGTCGCGCGGCGCGTCCCCGATGCCGTCGCCGTCGGGGACGGCCGGCTCCGGCACCTCCTCGGCGAGCCGCTGGTCCAGGGTCTCCCGTTCGCGCTGCTCACGGGCCGTGGTGCCGTGGTGGGTCACGGCCAGCGGCTTCTCCGGCGGCGACCAGCCCTCGTCGAGCACCTCGTCCAGGCCGTCGCCGTCGAGCGCGTTCTCCAGGTCCAGGTCGTCGGGGTTGTCCCGGGTGTCGGAACGCACCGGCTGGTAGACCTCGTCACCCATCGCGTCGTCGGACATGCTGCGCTCCTTCCTCCCGCGCGGCCCCGCAGCGACGTCACTTCCAGTCTCCTCCGTGCGGCTGCCCGGCGCTCCTCGGGGGAAACGCCGGGGCTCCCGGCGGGTCAGCGGCGGTGCAGCAGCTCCACGACGCCCGCCAGGTCCTCGTTCCCGTGGCCGTCGGCCACCCGGCGGCGCATGAGACCCAGCAGCGGGTCGAACAGCTCCGTGCCGACGCCCTGGGCGCGGCTGACGTCCCCGATGGCGTCGTGCGACACCTGCATGGCCAGGTCGGAGCCGGTGGCCGTGTAGTCACCGCTGTCGACCTGCGCCGCCATCCCCGGAAGGATCCCGGCGATGGCCCGCAGCCACGGCACCAGCTGGTCGGTGGTGAACTCCCCGACCGACGCCCCGGCGGACCGCACCAGCGCCGCCGCGTGCAGGAAGCCGCCCAGCATGCCGTACATGCCGGTCAGCAGGGCCAGGTCGGCCAGTGGGGCGAGACCGGGGTCCTCGCCCAGGTAGGAGCCGCGGCCCAAGGCGCCGAGGACGTCGCGCCAGGACGCGTAGGCCGCCTCGGAGCCGCTGCACAGCAGCAGGGCCTCCGGGGAGCCGATCATGGCGGGCACGGCCATGACGCCGCAGTCGAGGTAGCCGGCGCCCAGGGCCGCCGCCCGTCCGGCCATGGACCGGCCCTCGGCGGGGGAGCCGTTGGTGACGTTGAGGACGGTCCGGCCCTCCAGAGCGGGCCCGGCCCGGTCCAGCAGCTCCCCGACGGCGGGGTAGTCGCGGACGCAGACGATCACCAGGTCCGCGGCTTCGGCCGCCGCCTCGACGGTCGCGGCCACCGCCGCGCCGCGCTCCGCCGGGCCCGCGGTCCTGGCGGCCGTCCGGTTCCACACCGTCACCCGGTGGCCGGCCGTCAGCAGGGCGTCGGCCAGGGCCGTGCCCATGTTGCCGAGCCCGAGCACCGCCACGGAACGGGGCACCGCCCTTTCCGCCGCCGTCTCTGTTCCCCGCCCTGTCTCCTGCATGTTCCCGCCGCCTCTCCGCGCCCGCGCGCCGACACCGCGGCCACCCTGGCGGTGGCCGCGGTGTCAGTCTCGGAGAGGCGGCGGGCCGGGCCAAGTACCCACTTTCCGGTGCGTACTTACCTCCGGGTGCGGGGTCAGCGTCCCTTCCGCGGCTGCCCGCCGCGGTCGCGTCCGGCGCGCTGGACGGACTCCTGCGCCTCGGTGCTGGGCGTCATGCCGTCGGCCGCGTCCCGCTCGTGCCGGCGGTCCGGGCGGGCCGTGATCTCGCCGAGCTCCTCGATGGCCTCCTCGGCGGCGGTACGGGGCTTGCCGGTCTTGTGCTCCGGGGTGTCCTTGTCCCTCATGCGTGGTCCTCCCGCTTGATCGTCCGTATACGGCGGCCGGGCCGTGATCCTCCGGCCCGGTACCGGGTGCCCGGCCGGCCGCCGGGCATGCGTGCCGGGCGGCGAGGCAACTGTCACTGTTTGATCATGAACATGTCTCCGCATCGCTTCAGGGCCCCTTTTCAAGATCATCTGTTGGTACGTTCCTCCTCGCCGGGCATGCGACCAGCGGTGACCGGTGTGAAACCGATAGCAAGGAGCAACAAGTGAATTCCGAAAACCGGGGGAAGACCGCGGGCAAGCGTGCCGCCGCCATGGCGGGCCTGCTGGCCGCCGCCACGCTCGGCGGCGCCGCGCTGGCCGCGCCGGCGCACGCCGACGACGTCTACGGGCACTGCAGGGGCGAGGGCGTGCGCATCCGCGCCGCCGCGAGCACGTCCAGCTCGGTCGTCGGCCTGTGCTACAGCGACCACCGCCTCGCGCACCGCGACGTCTCGGGCGACGGCCAGTGGGACAAGGTCTACGACGTGACCACGGGCGTGTCCGGCTGGATCTCGCACGGCTACTGGAGCTGGTAGACAGCGGTCGGGGGCGCGAGGCCGAGCCTCGCGCCCCCGGGCATTCCCCCTGCGGGACCCTTCCGCCCCTCACGCCGCGCCGTCGTCGCCCGGCGGCCAGGCGCGGGTGTCCCGGGGCGGCACGTACGGCTCCTCGTCCTCCGGGTGGCCGCCGAGGATCGCCCGCTCCCGGCTCAGCTCGGCGTCGAACTCCAGGCCCAGCAGGATCGCCAGATTGGTGAACCACAGCCACATCAGGAAGACGATCAGCCCGGCGAACGTTCCGTACACCTTGTTGTACGTACCGAAGTTCGCGACGTACAGCGCGAAACCCGCCGAGACCGCCATCCACAGCACCAGGGCCACCAGGCTGCCCGGCGTCACCCAGCGGAAACCGCGCCCGCGCACGTTCGGCGCCGCCCAGTACAGCATCGCGATCATGACCGTCACCAGCAGGACGAGCACCGGCCACTTCACCACCGACCACACCGCCAGCGCCTCGTCCCCGACGCCCAGCGCGGTGCCCGCCTGGCGGGCGATGCCGCCGGTGAACACCACGATCAGCGCGCTCGCCGTCGCCAGCAGCATCAGCACCAGGGTCACCGCCAGGCGCAGCGGTGTCAGCTTCCACACCGGCCGCCCCTCCTTGATGTCGTAGACGGCGTTGGAGGCGCGGATGAACGCCGCCACATAGCCCGACGCCGACCACAGCGCGCCCAGCAGACCCGCCACCGCCAGTACGGAACCGGCGCCCCCGCTCGCGCCCGCCTGGCGCACCGCGCCGGTGAGGATGTCCTGCACCGGGCCGGGTGTCAGATGCTCCAGGTTCGCCAGCAGCTTCTCCGTCGCCGACTTCCCGACGACGCCCAGCAGCGACACCAGCACCAGCAGCGCCGGGAAGAGGGACAGCATCGTGTAGTACGTCAACCCGGCCGCGCGGTCCGCCAGTTCGTCGTCCACGAACTCCTTCGCCGTCCGCCGCAGCACCGACCACCACGAGCGGGCGGGCAACTGTGTCGGCTCGTCCGGGGCCCGCCGCTCCACCCGGGGGCTCGGGCCCGCCCCCTCCGTGCTCTTCTCCGTCGTCGTCACGCCCAACGGATAACCGGCCGACGGGAGTTCAACCGCACCTGCGGAGGCGTGGACGGGGCGTGCGGACCCGCGCCGCGACGGGGTAACCGCCCCCGCATGGAAAAGTACCTCGTCGGCACCTGCTCCTGGACCGACCCCGCCCTGCGGGGCAGCGGCTGGTATCCGCCGGCCGCGCGCGACGACCCCGAGGAGCGGCTGCGGCACTACGCCGCCCGGTTCCCCGTCGTGGAGGTCGACGCGACGTACTACGGGCTGCCCAGCACCCGCAACTGCACGCTCTGGGCCGACCGCACCCCGTCCGGCTTCGTCTTCGACGTCAAGGCGTTCGCCACCCTGACCGGCCACTCGGCCCGCGCCGGCGCGCTGCCGCCCGACCTCCGCCCGCCCGGGCCCCCGCAGCGCCGGCTGACCCCCGCCCGGCTCCCGCGCGGCGTGGTGGACGAGCTGTGGCAGCGCTTCACCGGCGCGCTGCGCCCGCTGTGGGACGCGGGGCGGCTGGGGGCGGTGCTGCTGCAGTTCCCGCCATGGGTGCGGGCGGGGGAGCGGGGGCACGCGTTCCTGGCCGAGTGCCGGCGGCGCGCGGGCCGGCTGCCGCTGGCCGTCGAGTTCCGGCACCCCGGCTGGCTGGCCCCGGGGGAGCGGGAGCGCACGCTGGAGGTGCTGCGGGCGCACGGGATGTCGCTGGTGGCCGTGGACACCGCCCAGGACGTGCCGGACGCCATGCCGCCGGTCGCCGCCGTCACCCGGCCCGAGCTGGCGGTGGTGCGCTTCCACGGGCGGTCGGCCGCGTGGCGCACCGGCGGGAAGGAGGACGCGTACCGGCACTCCTACACCGCCGAGGAGCTGGTGCCCTGGCGGGACCGGATCCGCCGGCTGGCCGGGGAGGCCGAGCAGGTGCACGTACTGTTCAACAACTGCTGCGGCGACGCGGCGGTGCGGTCGGCGGCGGTGATGCGGGAGCTGCTGGGGGTGTGAGGTAGGGGCGCGGGGGTCCTCCCCGCGCCCCTCGCGTCCCGTTCAGCCCGCCGGTTCGCCGTCGGCCGATCGGCGGAGCGGCCCCCAGGGGCCGCGCTGGCGGACGACCTCGCGCTCCGCCTCGTCGATCACCCCCGAGCCGATCCAGGCGAGCGGGCGTACGTCCCGGACCAGCGGCTCGTTGTCGGGCCCCCGGCCGATCTCCCGGCCGTCGAGCACCCACGGGCGTACGCCGGGGCCCTTGTCGCGGCGCAGATGGCAGTAGTCGTAGAGGCGGCGGGCGACCCAGAGCCGCAGCGGGCGGTCGTCCCACCACGGTTCGACGTCGAGGGCGTTGACGGACAGGCCGGGCATGCTGATGCCGGTGAGGTCGTCGGTGCTGGAGGCGGGGCCCAGATCCTTCCCGGGCCCCCGCGACCACCGCACGAACAGGTTCTTCCCGCGCTCGACCATGGCGACCAGATCGTCGAGGGACGTCAGAACGGGCAGGGCGTCGGGGGCGGTCATATCGACGGCGGTTCCTCCGCACTCGTTTCGCGTTTCGCTGTGCCGGCTTCCGTTGCGTTCGGCTGCGTTTCGCCCGGGCGCCGGGCCGGAAACGCGACGCGGCTCGGAACCCGAATGGGCCGGCGTTCCCGGGTGTTCCGGGGCCGGAATCCCGGCCGGCGGCCGTACGCGTGCGGAACCGCCGCTTCCAGCCAACCCCCGGCCGGGGGTTTTCGCAATCCGGCCGGAATTCCGGACGCGTGTCGCCGATGCGTGTCGCCTCGTGTCGCCGATTGCCGCCGTGCCGTTCCCGGGATGAGCTGAGCGGGAGGAGCGGGATGAGAGAAATGAGGCGGACGAGGGGGCCGCACCGGACGGCACGGCCCCCTCCGACGGTGATCCGGCCCGCTCAGTCGGCGGCCGGACCCGCTTCCTTGGTCCCCGACAGCCCCTTGAGGAACCGGTGGCACTCGGCCGCGCGGCGCGCGTCCTCGGCCATGACCGAGCGGAAGAACTCCGCGATCTCCTTCTTGCCGGCGTTCTCGGCGTCACGGACGTACTGCCCGTAGTCGTGACCCGCCTTGAGCGAGTGGTACTGCACCGAGACGAGATCGAAGACGACATCACTGAATCCGGTTTCACCCGTGGCCATGGTGTGTCCTCCCTGCGTGTTTCCGTGCTGGACGAGTGCTCGTTTTCCGAGCCCTCCGGTTACCCCTTCTCCGGGCGTTCACACGGCGTCCGGCCGGCGGGCCGGGCCGCGTTTCCGCTCATTCACCGGCGGCCAGCAGGGAATCGTCCCGTACCCGGGCGCCCGGCAGCCGGTACCGGGCGGCGATCAGCGCGGCGTCCACGTCGTTGGTGCCCGTGGCCAGGCAGAGGAGGTAGGCGACGTCGTCCAGCCGCTGCCGCGCATCCGGGTCACCCGACTCCGCGTGCAGCAGGTCGAGCGCCGTGTACTGCTCCACGAGGTTGGCCAGAACAGCGGGGTGAGCCATCAACACGGTCACCACTCCTTTCACCGTTTTCCCTGTGGGGGTGCCGCGCGGTGCCGTCGTGGGGGCACGCCGTCCGCGGTGAACGGGCTGCTACCCAGGTCGGCGGGGCTCATGCGAGGCGAGTGGCGGGGCGGTGGCGGGAACGCCGGCCCGGGAGACGACGGAGGCCGGACGGGCGCGCGCCCGTCCGGCCCCTCGGCGAGCACGGAACGTCATCAGCGGAACGTCATCAGCGGAACGTCACCGGCGGAACGTCACTTGGGAACGGACCAGACCTGTCCCTTGGACCCGTTCGCCGAGTAGAGCTGGATCATGGTGCCGTCGGCCGTCCGGCCGCCGGTCACGTCGAGGACCTTGCCCGAGGCGACGTGCACGATGCGCCCCTTGGCGTCGACCTTCCACTTCTGCGCGGGGCCGCCGGTGCAGTCCGACAGCTGGATCCGGTTGCCGTTCTTCGTGGCGTTGCCGGCGTTGTCGAGGCACTTGCCCAGCGCGCGGAACGTCCCGTCCTTCTGCGCGATCCACGACTGCGCCACCCCGCCGTTGCAGGTGAACAGCTGGATGCGGGTGCCGTTGGCCGCCTTGCCGCCCTTGACGTCCAGGCACTTCTTCGCCAGTCCGGCCACCCGGCCCTGCGGCGGGAGCGCCACGCCGGCGCCCCGGGCGAGGACGCGCAGCCCCTGCATGTCGAACTGCTGGACGTAGGTGCCCGCGCGCTTGTCCGGGTACGCGTCGCTGGGCGTGCACATCACGGGCTTCTCGCCCGAATCGCTGCCCACCGCGCAGTCGCCCCGCTTCTCGCTGCGGTTGGCGTGCGCCATCCCCATCGTGTGCGCGAGCTCGTGGCTGATGTGGTTGCGGAGGTACGTCTCGCCCATCCAGGGGATGGCCTTGCCGTCGGCGGTGAAGAACTCGCTGTCGATGTAGGCGTGTCCGCTGGTCACCGTGTCGGGGAGCGAGGACGAGTAGAAGCCGCAGCTCAGGTTGGCCGTGCCCGAGCCGTCCCGGACCACCTTCCACGGCTGGTCCGGGGTGGCGCCCGGCACGCACGGACGCTTCAGCAGGCCGATGACGACCTCGCCGCGCGGCCGGGAGTAGTCCCAGCCGACCGGCTTGGTGTCGACCGTGTAGCGGATGTTGGTGACGCGCTGGAGGTCCGCGGCCGACGCCTTCACATAACGCGCCAGCACGTCCGCGGACTTCTTGTCGTAGAACTTGACGGTGTAGCCGGTGGCCAGCAGTTTGGTGGCCTTGTCCAGCTGCCACCCCTCGCCGTGCGGGGCCGCGGCCACGGACCGGCGGGCCGCGGGCGCCGGGCCCAGCGACATGGTGCCGTTCCTGAAGACCGTGCCGTCGGTGCGGGAGGCGCCGGAGTCCGGCACGTCCGCCAAGCCCGGCGCGACGGCCGGACGGGCGGTGCCGGGCCCGGCAGGGTGGGAGCCGGCGGCACCGGCCGAGCCCTGGAGCCCCCCCGCGAGGGTCACCGCGGCGCAGAAGGCCACGGTGGATATTCGACGCTTACCTGTACGTTGCAATGCCCTGTGGGCCTTTCCCCGTAGGAATCCTGTCGTCCGGACGCCGTCGATCGGGCGCCCGGATGTGACAGATGATAGGGGAGTGACGGTAGGGGTTCGCGCTGCCTCAACTGCCCTCAGAAAAGGGGCTTATGGGGCATCGGCGGGCGAGGGAGGAAGCGGAGCCCAGAGCCCGGCGGCCGTCCCCTCGCTCACATGCCGCTCATAGACCGCCACCTTGCGCCGGATGATCTCCAGGTCCGCCCCGAGGGCGGCGATCCTCGCGCGGACCGCCCGCTCGTGCTCCCGGAGCAGCTCCAGCCGCAGCGCCTCGTTCCCGGGCCCCGACCGCACCAGCTCCGCGAAATGCCCGACGGTCGCCACCGGCATGCCCGACGCGCGGAGCCGGCCGACGAGCAACAGCCAGTCCACGTCGGCCTGTCCGTACACCCGCCGGCCCGCCGCGTTGCGCGGGACCGGGCGCAGCAGCAGGCCCTCGCGCTCGAAGAACCGCAGGGTGTCCACGCTCATCCCGGTCGCCCGCACGGCCTCGCCTATGCAGAGGCCGCCCGCGCCGGTGCCGCCCGCGTCCGTCTCGTCCGCACCCGTGTCGCCCGCACTCGTGTCCATGGCGCCGCAGCCTAGCTTGACCTGGACCGCACTCCAGCTCCTAGCGTCCCGATCATGAACACACCGCACCACGTGCCGGACGACCGCATGCGCCGGCAGCGCCCGCTCGGTTCCGGCTTCGGAGCCCGCAGCACCGCCGACGACGTCCTCGCGGGCATCGATCTGACGGGCCGGACCGCCCTGGTCACCGGCGGCGCCTCGGGCCTCGGCCTGGAGACGACGCGGGCCCTCGTCCGGGCCGGGGCCCGCGTCCTCGTCGCCGTCCGCGGGCCCGCCGCGGCGGAGGCGGCCGTGCGCGCGGCGCTCCCCGCCGGGTCGCACGCCGCCGTCACCGTCCACGCGCTCGACCTCGCCGACCCCGCGTCCATCCGGGACTTCGCCGACGGCTTCCTCGCCACCGGCCGCGTCCTCGACCTCCTCATCGCCAACGCCGGCGTCATGGCCTGCCCGGAGACCCGTACGGACGCCGGCTGGGAACTCCACTTCGCCGTCAACCACCTCGGCCACCACGCCCTCGTCAACCGCCTCCGTCCGGCCCTGAACCCGGCGGGATCCCGGGTGGTGACGGTCGCCTCCTCCGGCCACTTCCTCTCCGGCATCCGCTGGGACGACCTCCACTTCCGCACCGGATACGACCGGTGGCTCGCCTATGCCCAGAGCAAGACGGCCAACGCCCTCTTCGCCCTGCACCTCGACACCCTGGGCGCCGACGACGGCCTGCGCGCCCACTCCGTCCACCCCGGCAGCATCCTCACCCCGCTCCAGCGGCACGTGCCCCGCGACGAGCAGATCGCCCAGGGGTGGATGGACGCGGACGGCACCCCGGCGGCGGGCTTCAAGTCCCCCGCCCAGGGCGCCGCGACGGCCGTCTGGGCGGCCACCTCGCCCCTCCTGGCCGGGCACGGCGGCGCGTACTGCCAGGACTGCGACGTCGCCGGTCCCGCCACCACCGACGACATGCTCGCCGGAGGCGTCAAGCCGTGGGCGGTCGACCCCGAGGCGGCGGCCCGCCTCTGGGACCTCTCGGCCCGGCTCACGGGGCTGAACGCCTTCGCCTGACGTTCCCTGACGGGTCCCGAGCGGCCCGAAGCGGCCCGGGCGGACCGTCGACCGCCCGGGCGCCCGCCGCCTACGCTGCGCCCATGATTCCGACACCCGCCCAGGGAACGACCCACCACGGCCGCACCGCCCTCGTCACCGGCGCGGCGAGCGGCATCGGCGCGGCCTGCGCCCTCCGCCTCGCCGCGGCCGGGGCCCACGTCCGCGCCCTGGACCGCGACGCGCCGGGGCTCGCCGCGCTCGCCGGACGGGCGGCGGACCTGCCCGGCGCCGTCGAGGCCGTCGTCCTCGACCTCACCGACCTCGACGCCGCCGAACGGGCCGCGGCCGGCGCCGACATCCTCGTCAACAACGCCGGCATCCAGACCGTGCGCCCGATTCACGCGTTCCCGCCGGAGGCGTTCCACACCGTCCTCACGGTCATGCTGGAGGCGCCGTTCCGGCTGATCAGAGGTGCCCTGCCGGGGATGTACGAGCGGGGCTGGGGGCGCGTCGTCAACATATCGTCCGTCCACGGCCTGCGGGCCTCCGCGTTCAAGTCGGCCTATGTCGCCGCCAAGCACGGCCTGGAGGGCCTGTCCAAGGTCACCGCCCTCGAAGGGGCGCCACACGGCGTGACGTCCAACTGTGTGAGCCCCGGCTACGTCCGGACCCCGCTCGTCGAACGGCAGCTCGCCGACCAGGCCGCCGCCCACTCCGTCCCCGAGGAGCGCGTCCTGAACGACGTCCTCCTCGCCGGGACGCCGCTCAAGCGGCTGGTCGAACCGGAGGAGGTCGCCGAGGCCGTCGCCTACCTCTGCGGCCCGTACGCCTCCGCCGTCACCGGCACCACACTCGTCCTGGACGGCGGCTGGACCGCCCGCTGACCCACGGGACCGCTCCGTGCCCGGGGCGTGATCATCGCGACATCGCGCCGCCCGCCCCCGGCGGGTGAGGATACGGGGGCGGACCGGAACACTCCGGCCCACACCACGCAGCAGTACAGCGGAACAGGAGAAAGAACCGTGAGCCGTCCCGCGCCCTCCGCCGACGCACTCCCGCGCTTCCTCGCCCGGCTCGACGCCGCCGCGGCCGGCCGGTGGGAGGAGCGGCCCGGGCGGGGACCGGACCTGCCCGACTGGCTGGCCCAGCTCACCGGCGCGCTGTGGGACGGCCTGGAGCCCGGCACGGCGGGGGAGTGGGCCCGGCGCGTCCACGACGCCTGCGCCCGCCTCGACGGCCGCGTCCCCCTGGCCGTCGTCCACGACTGGCACGCCCACACCGTCCTCCCGCCGCTGGCGGAGCCGGAGGGCGCGGACTCCGCGGCGTACGAGGCCGTACGGGCGCTGCACCTGCGGGCCGCGGCGGGGGAGCCGGTCGCGGAGGACGTCTGGGCCGCCGCCCTCGAACCCGCCCTGCGGGACGTCCACCGGCGCGCCTACCCGTACGCCGACGCCTTCGCCACGGCCGCGTCCAACGCCCTCGCCTGGGCGCGGACCAACGACTACGGCGAGGCGGAGGCCCGGGAGTTCGCGGACGGCTACGCCGAGCTCAACACCGGCGCCAACGTGACGTCGTACGCGGACGCCAACGCCCTCGTGCACGCCCGCGCGCTCGCGGCGGCCTACGCGGCGGCCGACCCGGCCGCCTACGCGGCGTGCTACCCGTTCGCCGCGGTGAACGCCTACGCCCTCGCGCTCGCCGGACAGGACACGGCGGACGGCCGTGAGGAGCGGCGCCGGGCGGCCTGCGGGCGGCTCGCGGCGGGCCTGGCCGGGAGCCTGGAGCGGGCAGCCGGGGTCTGAGGCCGGCGGGGTCTGAGGCGGGCGGGCCTGAGGGGGCCGCCGGGGCCAGAGGGGGCCCGGGGCCTGAGGGGGCCGGGGCCGGAACCCCGGGAAAACGGACGGCGGTTCGATCCCGGAAACGCCGTTCCGGCTCCTTCGAGCACTGTCGAAACGCCTGGTGACCCGGCTCCCGCCAGGCCACTCTGGCGTCGTCAGCAGCGGTGGCGGGACCGGCCCCGTCACCACCCTCCGGCGAAGGAGACGACGCATGAAACTCCGCGGATCACTGTCCGGCACCACTGCCCGGCTCGGCCTCGCGGCCGTCACCCTGGCCGGCGCCCTCGCCTGTGCCACGGTCGTCCCCGCGACGGCCGCCCCGGAACGGATCCAGGGCTGCGGCTGGAACGAGAGCAGGGGCGGCGAGCGCGCCTACTACGAGCACTGCGCGACCAACACCAACGTGTGGATCCAGGTCACGCGGTTCCCCCGGTCCAACTACCACCGCTGCGTCGGACCGGGCCGCACCAACCTGGACTTCGACGCCACCGGCGCCTGGTACGACAGCGGCTACCGGGGCGGACTCTGCTCCCACCCGGGGGACACCGGTCCCTGACGGGCACGCCGAACGGCGGTCCGCCCTCCCCGTGAACACGGGGCGGGGGGACCGCCGTTGACGCAGCGTCAGGCCTGCGGCTTGGTCCCGTCGATGGCGACGCGGCGGCCGTAGCGGCTGTGCGGGAAGTAGTCCCAGATGGCGTGGTGCTGGACGCAGCGGTTGTCCCAGAACACCAGGGTCTTCGGCTGCCAGCGCACCCGGCAGACGAGCAGCGGCGTGTCGGCGATGTGCCGGTAGAGCATCTCCAGCAGGGCCTCGCTCTCCGCGGCCGACAGCTGCGGGATGTGCGAGGTGTACGGGCGGTTGACGAAGAGGAGCTTGCGGCCGGTCTCCGGGTGGCGGACGACGATCGGGTGCTCGTTCACCGGCACCTCGTACTCGGCCGGCGGTCCCTGCTTGCCCCACGGCTGGGCGCCGTCGTGGACCGCGGTGAGGCCCTCCAGGAACGCCTTCATGGCGGGCGAGAGCATCTCGTAGGCGAGGTGCATGTTGGCGAACATGGTGTCGCCGCCGCAACCGGCCTCCGGTATGCGGGTGATGTGCAGCATCGAGCCGAGCGACGGCTCGGCGTCGGCGGTGCCGTCGGCGTGCCAGCCGTTGCCCGCCACGTTCCTCGACTCGGCCGACGCGCTGATCTCCAGCACGTACGGGTCGCTGTCGGGGGCGGCCAGCGCCACCGGGTGCAGCGGACCGAAGTGCGCCGCGAACCGCTTGTGGTCCTCGGGTGTGATGTCCTGGTCGCGGAAGACCAGGACGTGGTGGGCGAGGAACGCGTCCTTGACCTCCGTGAGCTGACGTTCCGTCAGTTCCTGGGAGAGGTCGACACCGGAGACCTCCGCGCCGAGGACCGGGGTCAGCGGGTCCAGGGCGATGGTCTCGTAGGCGGGCTTCGGGCGGGTGGTGAGCGCCTTCACGGCGTCGAGTGCGTAGTCTTCCATGGCCTTTCCTGTACTGCGTCGCGGTAGGGATGGGGGGCTTCAGAGCCCGCGGTCGAGGAGTTCGGCGAGGATGACGCGGCCGAAGGCGAGGTTGCCGTGGATGATGTCGTCCTTCTCGCACAGCTCGGGCCGCTGGAGCCCCGACGCGTCGGTGGTGCGGGCGCGCAGGTCCACGACCTCCACGCCCAGTTCGGCGACGGCCCGGCGGACGCGCTCCTGCGCCGCCATGAACACCTCGCGGTCCGACATGCCGGGCACCCGCTGCGGCCCCATCACCGCCAGCACCCGGAGGCCGAGGCCGCGGGCGTGGGCGTAGAACGCCAGCGCGTCGCGGACGGCCGTCCGGACGAGCGCGTCGAACAGCGGGCTGTCGAGGAAGCCCGGCGGGAAGGCGCCGCCGCGGGTGCGGTAGATCCGCCAGTTCTCCGTCGTCGCGACGAAGTGGGCGCTGAAGCCGAACGTGCACACCAGCGGCACGGTCAGCCGGTCCAGGCCCGGCACGCCCAGCTCGTCGAGGGCCGCCCGGTAGCGGGCCTCCGTCTCGGCGTCGCGGAAGACGACGTCGTTCCCGCGCAGGTCGTAGAAGCCGGCGGTGAAGTCCCGCCCCGAGCCGATGGGCCCGCCCGCGAACGGCACGCGGGCCGCCTGCGCCGCCCGGCCGACGGGACCGGCGTGCGAGTCGCCCAGCAGCAGGAACCGGGCGGGGGCCGTCCTAGCGGGGGCTGTAGTAGTCGAGTACGGCGTCGTCACACCAGAAGTCCTCTCCGGCGGTTGGCTGAGCGGTGGAGTGGTCGGTCGCGGGCGGGCTCACGGGGGCCGCGGCGGCCTGCCGCCCGTCGAGCGCGCCGAAGAACCGGTCCATCACGAACGCGACGCCCTCCGGCGTCACCGTCCGCAGGTTCGGCTCGAAGAACGCGCCGCGGAACGGGGTGCCCGTGACGATCTCGTACGACGGGAAGTAGTCGATGTGCGCGTGCTCGGCCGCCAGTTGGCCGGCGACGGCCCGCAGGACCGACTTCGAGTACGTGGTGGCGGCGAGCGCGTGACCACCGGTCGCGGTGGCCGTGAGCGGCACCGGCGAGACGGTGAGCAGCACCTTCAGGCCGGGGTTGGCGGACCGGGCCAGCTCCAGGGCGGCGGTCAGGTCCCGGCGCACCTCGTCGAAGGCGAAGTTGTGGAAGACATGCCGCTCGGGGTCGAAGGTGCCGCGCAGGGTGCCCGGGCAGACGGGGTGGACCGTGCCGCCGTCGCGGTCGCGCCACGCCTCGGTCAGCCCGAGCGTGAAGATCAGGCAGTCCGCCTCGGCGAGGCCCTCGCGGACGGCGGCGAGCGTCGCCGCCCGCGCGGCGAACAGCTCCTCGGCGGAGGCGTACCCGGCCGGTTCGACCGCCGGGCGGCAGGGGTCGTGGAAGCGCCCGTCCTCCTGCCAGACCTCCTCCGGCGGCTCCTCCGCGCCCAGCGCCCACGCGAACCACTGGCGCAGCACGGCGGCGGTGTAGATGTTGCCGGTGCGGAAGGAGAACACGCCGAAGTGGCGGTCGCGGCGCTGCTCCGGCGTCAGGCCGGGCGGCGCGAGCTCGGTGTCGCGCCAGTTCATGCCCCGGTCGCGCAGGGCGCGGCCGATGTGCCGGGCGAAGCAGGAGCCGGCCGTGAGCAGGACGTCGTCCTGGCCGATGGCGAACTTCGGCGTCCACAGGCCGTCGATGTCCGCCCACGCGGGCTCGGCGACCGCGGTCCGCCAGAAGGAGCGCGGTGGGAGGGACTGATAGGGATTCATGGGGTGTTGTCTCGGCCTCGGTTCGTCCGTGTCGGTGGTCGGTGATGGGCGGGCGGTCAGATGCGGGCGGGCGGCTCCGGCGCCGGGACGCACGCCGCGTTGACGGCCTCGGCGACCGCCGTCACGTGCGGGGCCCGGACGATCCCGTAATGCGTGGTGTCCAGGCATCGCGCCTCCGCCAGCAGCGGCAACCGCCCGGCCCACAGCCGCCGTTGCTCCTCGGCCGGCACCCGGGACGGCAGCCCGGACTCCGCCCGGTCCGCGAGCCACAGCCGCACCGGCGTGGCGGGCAGCGGCGGCGGCTCGTGGGCCGCCATGCCGGCCAGGTTGGCGCGGCAGCAGCGCGCCAGCCGCTCGGCGTACGCCCGGGCCTCCGGACCCGCCGGGGCACCGGAGCCGGCCTCGGCCAGCTCCCGGGCGAAGAGCCGCTCCAACTGCCCCTCGTCGTAGCCGAGTACGTCCTTCCCGGCGCCGGGCGGCGGCGGGTCGAGCAGGTACAGCTCCGCGACCGGCCCGTCGGACGCCTCCGCCGCGGCCGCCATCGCCTGGGCCACCCACGCGCCGAACGACCAGCCGGCCAGCCGCCGGCGCCAGGCGTCCCGGGGGAAGCGCCGGCGCAGCGCCGCGAGGTAGCGGTCCGCGCGCTCGGCGACCGTCCAGTCCGGGGCCTCCGCGCCGCGCAGGCCCGGGTCGCTGATCAGACAGACCGTCAGCCGGGGGTCGAGCGCCGACACCAGCTCGCGGTACGCCTGGACGTCACCGCCGACCGGGTGCACCAGGCACAGCACGTCGCCGCCCGCACCCTCCTGCCAGACGTCCAGCGGCACCTCGTCCGGGGCGCCGCCGCCGGTGGCCGCCGCGAGGTGCGCCAGCACTTCCGTCAGGCTCACCCGGTGGCTGAGCCACGACAGTTCGAGCTCGACGCCGTACTCCTCCTCGACCGTGCTGATGAGGTCGAGGAGGGTGAGCGAGTCGGCGCCGTGGTCGTACAGGGACGCCTCCGGGTCGAGCTCGTCCACGCCCAGGGAGCGGCACAGCCACTCCGCGAGCCGCTCGGCGGCGGCCGGTGCGGGGCGCGCCTCGAGGGCCGTGGGCCGGTCCTCGCCCGGCGGCGGCGCGTAGAAGACGCGCGCCTCCTCCGGATCCGTGGTGGACACCAGGAGCTGGGGCAGCCGCAGCCGCAGGGCGTCGGCGAACAGCCGCTGCCCCTCCTTCACCGTCAGTCCGACCGCCAGGTGCGCCTGGTGCCGGGCGTCGGCGTGCAGCGCGCCCAGCGCCATGCCGGTCTCGCTCCACACGTCCCAGTCGACGCCGATCCGCAGCGTGCTCCCGTCCCCCTGATACCGGGCGAACCCGTCCAGCAGGCCGTTGGCGGCGGCGTAGTCGAACTGGCCGACGCCACCGAACTGCGCCGCCATCGACGAGCAGTAGACGGCGAACGCGGGCCGGTCGCGCTCGATCAGCCGCTCCACCAGGAGCGCGCCGCGCAGCTTGGCCGCCGAGGCCGCCCGCGCCGCGGCGGCGTCGCGCCGGACCAGCAGGCCGCCCGCGGCCACGCCCGCCGCGTGCACCACGCCGTCGACACGGGTGGTTAGCCGGTCGAGGACCGCCTCCGGCGCCGCCGTCGCGAGGTCGGCCTCCAGCAGGTCGACCCGGTCGGCCCAGGGCGCCAGCGCCTCCGGGAGCTCCGCGCGGCGGGCCAGCAGCACGACCCGGCAGTCGGCGTGCTCCAGCAGCCAGGCGGCGACGCTGCGGCCGATGCCGCCCGTCCCGCCGAGCACGAGGTACGTCCCCGGGCCCACCGGCCGCGCCGGCGCCGCCACCGGGGCGGGCGCGGGCACCGGCAGCAGCGCCTGCCGCCACCAGTAGCCCTGCCGCAGCGCCAGCCGGCGCGGCAGCTGCGCGGCTGTGTCCGTCTCGTCCGCCTCGTCCGCCTCGGCCAGCAGCGCGGGCAGCGCCGCCCAGTCGGCCGGGTCGCGGCCCGGCAGGTCCAGCCAGCGGCCGTCGACGCCGCACTCCTGCGGCACCACCTCCGCCGCGCCCGCCAGCAGGGCGAGTTCGGGCCGGGTGACCGGGCCCTCGACGGGCTGGGCGCCGTACGACAGCCACCATGGGCGCAGCCGCGTCCCGGCGGCCAGCTCGGCGGCGGCCCGGAGCAGCGCGGCGGGCGTGTCGAGACACGCCCACCGGGCGCGGTCCAGCGACTCCTCGCCGACGGGTCCCTCGACGGCGAGCGGCAGCGCGTGCAGCCAGTCGACCGTCTCCGCCCCGGCGGCACCGAGCGCGTCGAACACCCGCCGCAGCGACGCCGGGTCGGCCGGGTCCGCCTCGTACCGGTCCGCGCCGACGCGGGCGAAGGCCGCCGCGGCCCGGACGTGCGCCACCCGCTCGTACGCCGCCTCGAACGGGCGCAGCGCGCCGTCCGGGAGGGGGCCGTCCGTCAGGACGACGAGCGTGCCGGCGACCCGGGACGCCGGGTCCGCCGCCGCGTGGTGCCGCCGCACCCAGTGCGGCTGGCGCAGCCACTCCGCTTCCGGCAGCCGCTCGGGCCAGGAGCACTCCTGGGCGGGGGGCGCCTCCTGTGCGGAGGCCGTCTCCTGTGCGGGGGCCGCCCGTTCGACCTCGTAGCGGGCCAGGTCGAAGGCGGGCGGCGGGAAGTCCCACGGCGCCTGCGCCGGGCCGGCCGGCCAGCGGACGTCCGTACCGGCCCGCCAGGCGGCGGCCAGTTCCCCGGCCGTCCGGCCCACGGCGTCGACGGCCGTGCCGTCCGCCGTCACGGCCGTGCCGCCGGTCACCGTCCGCAGCCAGGCGACCGCCTCCGCCGCGTCGGCGCACACCGCCGCCGCCCGGCACTCGCGGGCCGGCCGCCCGGCCTGGAGGTGCCGCAGCACCCGCCCGTACGCCTCCGGTCGCGTCTCCAGGTAGTCGGCGATCCGGGCCGCGTCGGCGCGCAGCCCGGCCTCGCCGCCACTGGACAGCGGCAGGACGGGCACGGCCGGTGCGGCGGCGTCGAGGACGGCGGTAGGTTCGGCGGCCTCCAGGACGACGTGGGTGTTGGTGCCGCCGATGCCGAAGCTGCTCACCGCCGCGACCCGCGGCCGGTCCGCGGGCCAGGGCTCCGCCGCCGTCGGGATCCGGAACGGCAGCCGCTCGTCGGCGATCTGCGGGTTGAGCCGCCGGAAGTCGACGGTCGGCGGGACGACGCCGTGGTGCACGGCCAGCGCCGCCCGGACCAGTCCGACGACGCCCGCGGCGGCCCCCAGGTGGCCCAGCTGGCTCTTCACCGACGACAGTGCGCACCGGCCCGGCTCCTCCAGGCCGTACGCCTGCCGCAGCGCGCCCACCTCGACCGGGTCGCCGAGCCGGGTGCCGGTGCCGTGCGCCTCGACGTAGCCGAGGTCGGCGGCGGTCCGGCCGCTGCGCCGCAGGGCGGTACGGATCACCTCGCGCTGCCCGGCGAGCGACGGAGCGCTGTAACTCATCTTGTCCGAGCCGTCGTTGTTCACGGCCGAGCCGGTGACCACCGCGTACACGGTGTCGCCGTCCCGCCGGGCCAGCCGCAGCGGCTTGAGCACCACCACGCCGACACCGCTCGCGCCGACCGTCCCGGCGGCGTCGTCGCTGAACGGGCGGCAGTGACCGTCGGGGGAGAAGATGTGCTGCGACTGGTAGCGGTAGCCGCCGGTGAGCGTCGGGTCGACGAGGACGCCGCCGGCCAGCATCACCTCCGCGTCCCCCTGACGCAGCAGCCCGGCCGCGACGTGCACCGCGAGCAGCGAACTGGAGCACGCCGCCTGCACGGTGAACGCCGGACCGGTCAGCCCCAGGTGGTAGGCGACCTTGGTGGTCAGGAAGTCCTTGTCGTGGTGCTGGGCCAGCCGGAACGCGTCCGGCAGTGCCGCCGGGTCGGCGTCCCGCAGCAGCGACTGGAAGTAGGTGTTCTCCCCGCAGCCGGCGACGATGCCGGTGCGCCGCGCCGCCGTGTCGCCGGTGATCCCGGCGTGGGCCAGCGCCTGTACCGACGCCATCAGCAGATGGCGCTGCTGCGGGTCCATCAGCCGGGCCTCCTGGCGGCTGATGCCGAAGTACTCGGGGTCGAAGTCCAGCGGGCCCGACAACTGGCTGCGGGCGCCCACGAGTCCGTCGCCCGCCTCGAAGGTCTCGATGCCGCGCCGGCCCTCGCGGACCAGGTCCCAGAAGGCGGCCAGGTCGTCCGCGCCGGGCAGCCGAACGGCCATGCCGACGACGGCGATCGGCTCGTCACCGGCGGGCCGGTCCTCCGCGACGGCGGGGGAGGCCGGCGCCGCGCCCGCCTCCAGGAAGCGGGCCAGCCGCCGCACGGACACGTGCTCGAACAGGTCGGGGATCGAGAACCGCAGCCCGGGCTCGCCGGTGCAGCGCAGGTGGAAGCGCATCAGGTCGAGGCTGGACGCCCCGGCGTCGAAGAAGCGCTCGTCCGGACCGACCGGACGGCCCAGCACCTCCTCCAGCAGCCCCGCGATCCGCGCCTCCAGCGGCGTCAGCGCCGGCCCGGAGGCACTTCCCGGGCGCAGGTCCGTCCCCGGTACCGCCAGGGCCCGGCGGCGGTCCAGCTTGCCGCTGGGCGTCAGCGGCAGCGCCTCCACGACGCGGAAGCGGTCCACCCGCACATGCGCGGGCAGCAGCCCGGCCAGATGCCTGGTCAGGTCGTCGGCGGCCGGCGGCTCGCCGTGGCACTGGAGGGACGCCACCAGGTGCCCGCCGTCCTGTGCCACGACCGCGTTGACGACGGCCGGGTGGCGCAGCAGCGCCGCCTCCACCTGCCCCAGCTCCAGCCGGTGACCGCTCAGCTTCACCTGCTGGTCCTCGCGGCCCAGGTAGTGCAGCAGCCCCTGCCGGTCGAAGGACGCCCGGTCGCCGCTGCGGTAGAAGAGCCCCTCCCCGGGCATCTCGGTGAACCGGGCGGCGTTGAGGTCCTCGTCACCCAGGTAGCAGGGCCCGGCCATCGGGCCGCCGATCAGCAGGCTGCCCGGGCAGCCCGGCGGCACCGGCTCGCCCGCCGCGTCCACCACCCGCAGCACGGCGCCCGCCACCGGGCGGCCGATCGCCGGGCGGGACGGCCAGCCGGCCGGATCGCCGTCCAGGCACAGCCCGCTGACGACATGCGTCTCGGTCGGCCCGTAGTGGTTGAACAGCCGGGCGCCCGGCAGCCCCGCGAACCAGCCGCGGATGGCGTCGGTGCACAGCAACTGCTCGCCCGCCGTGACCACTTCGCGCAGCCGGGACGGGAAGCGGCCTCGCCGCACCCCGTGCTCGGCGAGCAACTGGAGGGCCACGTACGGGAGGAAGAGGCGCTCGACGCCGGCCGCCTCCAATTGGTCGAGCAGGGCCGGCGCGTCCCGCCGCCAGCCGGGCCGGACCAGGTGCAGCCGGCCGCCGCCGGTGAGCGTGGTGAAGATCTCCTGGAACGACACGTCGAACGACAGCATCGAGAACTGCTGGGTGACCGCGGGCCCCGCGAGCCCGCCGTCCGTCTCCTGCCAGCGCAGCAGGTTGCACAGCGTCGCGTCGGGCACCTGGACGCCCTTGGGGCGGCCCGTCGAGCCGGAGGTGAAGAGGGTGTACAGCGGGCGTGTTCCCGGGTTCTCCGGAAGGTCCGTGCCGTCCGGCGCCGCCGACAGCACCACCGGGTGGCGCGGCAGCCCCTGCGGGGCGATGGCGTCGAGCGCGGGCGCGCCGCCCGGCGGGACCAGCACGCACAGCGGCGCGGCCTGGTCCAGCACCTGCCGCAGCAGCTCCGGCGGGTACGCCGGGTCCAGCGGGACGGCGGTCACACCGAGCCGGGCCAGCGCGAGGAGCGCCACCACGTGCTCGGCCGACGGCTCCAGGTACAGGGCGACGCTCGCCGGGCGGTAGGCGGGCGGCAGCGGGTGCCGGTCCCGCAGCTCCCGCGCCAACCCGGCCGCGTACGCCGCGAGTTCCGCGTAGCGGATCTCCCGGCCGTCCGGCGTCACCACCGCCGTCGCGTCCGGGGTGCGGCGCGCCTGGCGGGCGAAGCCCTCGGCCACCGTGGTGAACGCCGGCTCGGCCGCCGGGCCCCGGCCGGGCTCCGGCAGGGCACGCCGGTAGCCGGCCACCAGCTCGGCCGGGGTCGTGTCGCCGCCCTCGGCGAGCGCGTCCAGGCCCCGCCGGAAGAGGTCGTCCATGGCCGCGACCTCGTCGGCCGTGAAGTGGTCGGCCGCGTACTCCCACAGGCAGTCCAGGCCGCCGCCGCGCTCCACGACGGACAGCGTCATCGGGCACTTGGCGTCCGCGGGCGCCGGCCACAGCGGACGGGCCGTGACGCCCGGCAGGGACAGCGCGGAGAAGTCCGTGTTCTCCAGGACGAACAGGAAGTCGAACGGCGGCCCGTCAGCGCGGGACGGCCGGTCGGCCAGGACATCGGCGAACGCCACGTCCTGCCGCTCCAGCACTTCCCGCACCAGCTCGCCCTGGCGCAGCAGTTGACCGCGCAGGCTCTCGCGCGGCGCCACCTCGACGGGCAGCGGCACGGTGTTGGCGAACATGCCGACGCTGTCCGCGAACTCCCGCACCGGCCGGTTGGCCACCGGGCCCGCCAGCCGCGGCCGGGTCCGGCCCGCCACCCCGTACAGGCTCCACGCGTACACGCCCAGCAGCAACTGGAAGCGGGTGAGCCCCAGGCCGGCGCAGAGCCGGTCGAGCACCGCGCGCCGCTCGCCGTCGAGCGTGGTGCGCAGCAGCCGCCCGGGCTCCGCCGGCCGGGGGAGGGACGGCAGCGCCGGCTCCGCCTCCTCGACGCCGTCCAGGCGTTCGCGCAGCGCGGCCCGCTGCTCCGCGTAGCCGGGCGTGGCGAACCACGCGGCCTGCCACCCGGCGAAGTCCAGCGGCGTGGGCACGGCGGCCGGCTCCTCGGGCTCCGCGCCGGACACCAGGGCCGCGTACGCCGCGGACACCTCCTCGAACAGCACGTTCAGCGACCAGCCGTCGATCGCGATGTGGTGCAGCCGCAGCAGCAGCGTCCCGCCGTCGTCGCCGTCCGGAAGCCAGCGGGCGTGGAACATCTCGGGCCGGGCCAGGTCGAACGGCGCGGTCAGGAACCGGTGTTGCGCCTCGTCCCCCGTGTCCGTGCCGGTCACCCACGGGTCGTAGGGCGCGCCGGCCTCCTGCCGCAGCCCCTCCGCCGCGGGGACGAAGGCCGTCCGCAGCGCCGGATGGCGGACCACCAGCCGGCGCAGCGCCTCGCGCAGCGCGCCGGTGTCCACGGCGCCGTCCAGCCGGAAGGCCATGCCGACGTGGTACGCGCGGGAGTCCGGGTCCCGCTGCTGGAGCAGCCACAGCCGCTGCTGCTCCGAGGTCGCGGGGGCGGACAGGGCACCGGTCGGCGCGGGCACCGGCGGGTACGCGGCCGGCGCGCCGTCGCGCAGCGCGGCGAGGGCGGCGGCCAGGGACGCGAAGTCCCCTCCGACCACGGCCGCGCGCGGCGGCTCGCAGCCCCAGCGGCGGCGCGCCTCGAAGCGCAGCCGCAGCGCCTTGAGCGAGTCGCCGCCACTGGCGATCCAGCGGTCGCCCGGCCGCAGGCCGGTGACGCCCAGCACCTCCTCGGCCAGTCCGAGCACCTCGCGCTGCCAGGGCGTGACGTCCCCGCCGTCCCCGCCGTCCCCGCCGTCCGCCGTGCGCGCGGGGCGCCACGGCTCCCCGGCGTGCGCGAGCAGCGCGGCCTCGTCGACCTTGCCGTTGGCGTTCCGCGGCAGGGCCGCCACCCGGTGCAGGTGGTGCGGGCGCATGTACGGCGGCAGGGCCGCGGACAGATGGCGGTCGAACTCCTCGTACGCCAGCCCCTCGTCCGGCACCACGAACGCCAGCAGCTCCAGCACCCCGGCCGCGTCGGGCCGGGCGCACACATGGGCGCGGCGGACGGCCGGATGGGCCGTGATCCGCTGCTCCAGCTCGCCGGGCTCGATGCGGAAGCCCCGCACCTTCACCTGCCGGTCCGCGCGCCCGACGTAGGTGACGAGCCCGTCGTCGTCCAGCCGGACGAGGTCGCCGGTGCGGTAGTGGCGCTCCCGGCCGCCGTCGTGCCACGGCAGGCGGACGAACGCGCGGGCGGTCTCCTCGGGCCGGTTGCGGTAGCCCGCCGCCAAGCCCTCGCCCGAGAGCAGGAGTTCGGCCAGCTCCCCCGGGGCGGCCGGGCGGTCGCCGGCCACGGCGAGCGCGCCGGTGCCCGGCAGGGGGCGCCCGATCGGCACCTCGTCCCCGTCGAGGCCGCGGGGGATCGGGTGGATCAGCGCGAACGTCGTGCACTCGGTCGGGCCGTACACGTTGTACAGCGTGGTGGCGCTGTCCGGGTTGGCGCGGTACCAGTCCCGGATGACGCGGGCGGTGAGCTTCTCGCCGCCGACCAGCACCTCGCCGGTGCCCGCGAAGCAGTCGGGGACGGCGTCGACCACGGCGTTGAACAGGGCCGTCGTCACGAACACGGTGTCGATCCGGGCGTCGCGCAGCGCGGCGGCCAGCAGCTCGGGGGACTGCGCCGTCGCGTCGTCGACGACCACGCAGCAGCCGCCGGTCAGCAGCGGCACCCACACCTCGAAACTGAGCGCGTCGAACGCCGGGTTGGCCAGCCAGGCGTGCCGCTTCGGGCCGCCGGGCCGCAGCCAGCCCGGCCGGGCCAGCCGCAGGATCCCGGCCTGCGGGACGTCCACGCCCTTGGGGAGGCCGGTGGTGCCCGAGGTGTAGAAGACGAAGACCGTGTCGGACGGGCCGGCCGCCGGCTCGTCCGCCCGCTCGTCATCCGCCGCGGGGCCGGCTTCGAGGACGGACGCCTCCAGCGGGATGACGCCCTCGCCCGCGCCGGCGGGCGGCGTCCCGTCGTGCACCACCGCGACGGCGCCCGAGTCGGTGAGGATGTGCCGCTGCCGGCCGGCCGGGCTCTGTACGTCCAGCGGGACCACCACCGCGCCCAGCCGCAGCACGCCCAGCATCACCCGGACCAGGCGCGCCGAGCGCGGCAGCGCCACGGCCACCGCCTGCCCCGGCCGCACCCCGTGGGCGCGCAGGGCGCGGGCGACGGCGGCGGAACCGGCGTCGAGCGCCGCGTAGTCGAGGATCCGGTCGCCCTCCACCACGGCGGGGGCGGACGGGGTGCGGCGGGCCCGGTCGAGGACGCTCCGGGCCAGGCCGAGGGGGATGTTCGTCATCGTGTCTCCTGCGCCGGGGCGGTACGGGGGGTGGGGACGGCGACGGGGGACGCCGGGAGGCGGGACAGCTCGGCCTCGATCAGCGCGGCCACGCGGGTCACGCCGCCGCCCTCCAGCACGTCCCAGTGGCCGCAGGCCAGCGGCTCGACGGTGAGGCCGTCGCCGGTGCGCCGGGTCCAGAACTCCCGCTGGCGGGCCAGCTGTTCGGGCGCCACCCGGTCGTCCTCCGGGCCCTCGGCCTGGAGCAGCACCGTGCGGGCGGCCGTCGGCGGGACCTCGTAGTCGCGCGTCGTCAGCCGGCTGTGGTTGTAGACCTGGAAGTACCGCTCGATCTGCTCGTCGTCGATGCCCGGGTACATCCCGTTGAAGCGGACGAGCTTGTCGCGGAACTCCGCGAGCTCCACCGGCTCGATCGCGGCCCGCTCGGCCGGGTCGTCGGTGCCGTGGGTGTCCAGCAGCACCACGCTCACCCCGGCCCGGCCGGCCGCCGCCAGCCTGCGGCCCATCTCGTGGGCGATCAGGCCGCCGTACGACAGCCCGGTGAGCACCAGCGGCCCCTCGGGCAGCGGCTCGATCAGCCGCAGGTACTCCTCCGCCATCGCCTCGACGGTGGGCAGGAACGATTCGCCCTCGTTGAGGCCCGGCGCCTGGACGCCGGTCACGCCGACCTCGTCCGGCAGCAGCCCGGCGAGCGGCAGGTAGCAGAAGGCCGTGCCGCCGGCCGGGTGGACGCAGACCACCCGTGCCCCGCCGGCACCCGGACGGAACTCGATCAGGCTCCCGGGGCGGCGCTCCGCGGCGCCCTCCCGGAGCAGCCCGCCCAGCGCCTCGATCGTCGGGTGCAGCAGGACGTCCCGCACCTGGAGCGTCACGCCGAACGCCTCGCGGACCGCGTGCGCCAGCTTGATGGCGGAGATCGACGTGCCGCCGAGGGCGAAGAAGTCGTCCCGGACGCCGATGTCCTGGTGCAGCAGGACACTCCGCCATATCTGATACAGCGTCAGTTCGATGTCGTCGCGCGGGCTCGCCTGGTTGACGGCGGCCGGGCCGCGGGACGCGGCCCGTTCCAGCACCGCCGCGCGGTCGAGCTTGCCGTTGGCCGTCAGCGGCAGCCGCGGGAACTCCACGAAGACCTGCGGGATCATGTAGTCCGGCAGTCGCCGGGCCAGTGCCGCCCGCCACTCCGCCGCCGGACGCGGCTCCGCGCCGTCCCGCCCCACGGCCGCCACCAGGGCGGGACCGCCCCGCGCGGCGCGGTCCACCAGCACCGCCGCCTCGGCGACGCCCGGCTCGGCCCGCAGCGCGGCCTCCACCTCGCCCGGCTCGATCCGGAACCCGCGCAGCTTCACCTGGTCGTCCCGGCGCCCCGCGTACTCCAGGTCGCCGTCCGACAGCCACCGGGCCAGGTCGCCGGTGCGGTACATCCGCCCGCCCGGCACGAACGGGTCGGCCACGAACCGCCCGGCCGTCGGCCCCGGACGGCCCAGGTAGCCGCAGGCCAGGCCCGCCCCCGCCACGTACACCTCACCCGGCACACCCGGCGGCACCGGCCGCAGCCGCTCGTCGAGCACGTACACCCGGGTGTTGGCGATCGGCCGGCCGACCGGGCTCTGCCGGTCCAGCGGCCGGGGCGTGAAGTAGGCCGTGCTGTACACCGTCGTCTCCGTCGGCCCGTAGCCGTACAGCAGCCGCAGGCCCGGCAGCGCCTCGGTGAAGCGGTGCAGCATGTCCTCGGGCAGCGATTCCACCCCCGTCAGCAACTGCCGCAGCGCCAGCCCCTTCAGCCGCTCGGCGGGTGCCTCACCGATCCACCGGACGAAGGCCGGCGGCAGGAACGCCTGTGCCACCCGGTGCTCGCGCATCCAGTCCAGCAGCGCGGCAGGGTCGAGGCGCACCTCGTCCGGCACCGGGTACAGCACGCCCCCGGTCGTCAGCGGCAGCAGCAGCTCCTGCTGGGCCACGTCGAAGCCGGTGCTCGCCCACTGCGACGCGGGCTCGCCGGGCAGTGCGCCGCACCGCGCCACCCAGTGGTCCAGCAGGTTGAGGACGGCGCGGTGCGGCACCGCCACGCCCTTGGGACGGCCGGTCGAACCGGACGTGTAGATGACGTACGCCAGGTCGTCGGGGGACACGGCGACGCCGGGGGCGTCCTCGCGGTCCGCCTCCGTCTCCACGGCGGCGAACGGCAACCAGCCCTCGGGCGGCGCCGGCTCACCGCTCAGCACCACGGCCGGACCGGCGTCCTCCACCATCCCGGCCAGCCGCTCCGCCGGCAGGTCCGGGTCGAGCGGCAGACAGGTCCCGCCGGCCTTGAGGACGCCCAGGGCGCCCACCGCCAGCTCCGCCGAGCGCCGCACGTGCAGACCCACCACGTCGCCGCGCCGCACGCCCCGGGCGATCAGGGCACGGGCCAGCCGGTTGGCGCGCCGGTCCAGCTCCGCGTAACAGAGCCGCACGGCGCCGTCCACCACGGCCGGCGCGTCGGGGCGCGTCCGCGCCTGCTCCTCGAACCGCTCCACCAGCCCCGCCGGGGCGCCCGGCAGGGCGGTGTCGTTCCACTCCTCCAGGACCCGCCGGCGCTCCCGCCCGTCCAGCAGCGACAGATCCGCCACCGGGCGCTCCGGGCCGTCCGCCATCCACGCCAGCACCTGCCGCAGCCGGCCGACGTACCGCTCGGCCGTCACCTCGTCGAACAGCGCCTCGGCGTAGCGCAGGCTGCCGGTCAGCCGGCCGTCCTTCTCCGCCGCCATCAGCGTCAGGTCGAAGGTGGCACCCGGCGCCGGGAGCGGCAGCGGCGTCACCTCGGTGCCCGCCAGGCCCAGCGCGCCGCCGTCCGTGTACTGCCACGCCAGCATGTTCTGGAACAGCGGGGTGTGCGCCGGGCTGCGCACCGGCTTCACCAGCTCCACCACGTGCTCGAACGGCAGGTCCTGGCGGCGCAGCCCGGCCCGTGCCACCGTCCGTACGCGGTCCAGCGCCTCGGCGACCGTCGGCTCGCCGGACAGGTCGACGCGCAGGGCGAGGGTGTTGACGAAGAATCCGGCGACGTCCTCGACGTCGCCCCGCCGGCGGTTCGCGACGGGTATCCCGACGACGAGATCCCGCTGTCCGGACATCCGGGAAAGGAGCAGGGACCAGCCGGTGAGCACGGTCATGAACAAACTGGCGCCCTGCCGCTCGCCGAGCGACTTCACCGCCGCCGTCAGTTCCGCGTCGAAAGCGAACCGGACCTCGGCGCCGCGGTAATCCTGTTCCGCCGGACGCGGCCGGTCCGTGGGGAGTTCCAGCAGCGGCGGCGCCCCCGTCAGGGATTCCGTCCAATACGCGGCCTGCTCCGCGAACGTTCCGTCCTCCCACTCCCGCTTCTGCCGCACGGCGTAATCCGCGTATCCGGAGGCGAGCGGCGGCAGCGGGTCGTGTTCCCCGCGCAGGAACGCCGCGTAAAGGGCGCCGAGTTCCCGCATCAGCAGGACTTCCGTCCAGCCGTCGTAAATGGCGTGGTGGAAGGTCAGCAACAGTTGGTGCCGGTCCTCGCCCAGGACGACCAGCCGGCCGCGCGCGAGCGGACCCCGGGCCAGGTCGAAGGGGGCCGCGGCCTCCTCCCGCCGCAGCCGCTCCAGCCGCTCCTCCACACCGGCGTCGGCGCCGACGGCCCGCGACAGGTCGTCTACGGACAGCGCGAACCCGGTGTCCGCCGGGTCCACCCGCTGGAACACCTCGCCGTCCACCGCCAACAGCCGTGTGCGCAAGGCATCGTGGCGTGCCGTCAGGGCGTCGAGCGCGCGGGCCAGGGCGGTGCGGTCGAGGGGGCCGCGCACGTCGAAGGCGAGCGGCACGTGGTACGCCTCGCTCGCCCCCGGCAGCTGGGCCAGGAACCACAGCCGCCGCTGGGCGAACGACGCCGGGACGCGGTCCCGCGCGGCGGCCGCCGGAGCGGGGTCCGGGCCGGGGGCGGCGGCCGGCGCGGGGCGCGCGGGCCGCCCTTCGGCCGGCTCCTTCCGTGCCGCGTACGGCTGTTGGGGGGTGGGGGCGCTGGGCGTCTGCTGCGCGGGCAAGGCTGCTTCTTCTCCTCAAGGGGAGGGGGGAAGACCGCTTCTGTGGGGGGAAAGCGGGGGAGGCATGGGTGGGGGCGTGCGCTTACCGGGGGAAATTCGGCTGCGGCACCGGTAACGACCAGCCGTCATGAACGACTTCATGCGGCGGCGTCAGGGCATGGCGAACCTCCGGGTCGCCCGATCGCCATGGCGTAAGGAACGCGAGGCGACAGGCGCCGTGTGTCGGGTCTGGACTGTACGGCGATGATTGATCACTGAATGCGGCGTGTCAATGGGTGATCGCTCGAATGTGACCCTGCTCCCGTATCGGGTCGGCCACCGATAGATGGCCCGGCCAAAGACTCGCTTGCGGGGAAGGCGAAGGGTTCCGAATCGTGAACGGTAAGCGCAGGTCGGGACCGTCGGGGAATACCCGCTGGTAATAAGATCCCGGCCGGCGTGATCAAGATCGAGAATGGTGGGGGCCCCGAGGTGCGGCGGGGAGTCCGAGCCGACTAAAGCGGTATAGGGCGCCCCTCCCGTGGCGGTGCATCACGCGGCGCGGTGCGGCCGGGGGCCGGGGCCGCCGCGTCGAGGGGCCCGGGGGCGCCGCGTCGAGGGGCCCGGAGGTGCCGAGCGGGCCGGCGGACGGCGCGCGGGTGAACGCCGGTGGACGGAGGTGAACGCCGGTGGACGGAACGGTGACGAAATCCCCGTCCGCAGACAGGAAACCTTACGTCAAGATCCTTTCTGGACAGGAAGATTGGCGCTCAAGCGTGTTCTGCTCCGCAGCTCCGCCCCGATAGAACCTGATCGTCAACAACAACCTCATATCTGCGCCCCACAAGGGAGAGATCGTGAAGCGGATGGGATGGGCCGTCACCGCGGCCGTCACCACCATCGTCCTGGCCCAGTCGTCCCTCGCCGCCCAGGCGGCGGACTCCACCTCCGGGTGGCGGGCCCCCTCGTGCACCAAGGTCACCGGTGACGGTGCCGTCACCTTCACCACCGACGACGGCGCCAGCCTCGCCCCGACGACGGGCACCCTGAAGTCCGTCAGCTACACTCACGGCCTGGTCGCGCTGGACACCCCCAACACGCTCCTCGCCACGCACAACGACGAGCTCCAGCGCTCGACGGACGCCGGCTGCACCTGGACCCGGGTCGCGACGCTCGGCAGCGGCTCCACCTGGCTGACCGCCGCCCCCGGCGGCCGGGCCTTCGCCTGGGAGAAGAACGGCGGCTACCTCGCCCGAGTCGACGGCAAGACCGTCACCAAGCTGTCCCCGCCCAGCGCCGACATCGTCGGTGTGGGCACCGACAAGGCGCGCCGCGACCATGTCCGCCTCGCCGGCAGCGACGGACAGCTCTACGACTCGACGGACGCCGGCGCCACCTGGAAGCCGATCGGCAAGCTCGCCTTCGGCCCGGGGGCCAACCTCTACACCGTGTCCTTCGACCCCGCCGACCTCGACCACGCGGTCGCCGGCGGCATGACGACCGGCGGCGCGGTCACCACCGACGGCGGCACCACCTGGACCGCCGCCACCGGCCTGTCCGCCACGGCCGGCGGCAAGGCCAACCTCTTCGCCGCGTCCGTCTCCCCGGCCGACCGCAACGTCGTCTACGCCCTGGGCATCGACCTCGTCGAGGCCGCGCCCAGCTCGGGCGCCGAGGGCCGGCACCTGTACCGGTCCACCGACGGCGGCCGGACGTACACCCGGATCGTCGACGACACCCCGGACACCGAGCTCACCAACAGCACCCTGCTGGCGCCGAGCCCCGTGGACGCCAACGTCCTGTACTTCGAGTACGGCACGTACTTCCAGGCGTACGGCACCGACCTGTACCGCTACGACGCGCGGACGGGCAAGGTCGGCAAGACGCACAACGCCCACGACGGCATCTCGGCCATCGCCTTCAACCCGGCCCGGCCGTCCGTGATGTACCTGGGCCTGGAAGAGGTGCAGATCGACCACTGATCCGGCACCCCGCCCGGGGATTCCTCCGGGACGGGACGGACGGAGGCCGGCTCGCGCGCACGTGGAGGTCGCGCGGGCCGGCGGCCCTATGCGGTGCCGCCCGGCCGGCACCGCGCCTGCGTCATCACCGTGACGGCTGCGAACGCAGGGAACACAGAGAACACGGAAATCGCACAGGGGGCAGTGGACTTGGCGGCACCGGCCGCCGCCGATGCCCCCGCCGCGTAGCCGAGCAGTGAAGACGGCGTACGGCCCGGACGACGCGGACGGGACGCCTCGCCGCGGGACGCGGTCCGTCGTATCGCCGCCGGCACGCTCGACGAGGCCGGCGGCCCGCACGCCCCCCTGCGGCCTCAGAGATGCCAGCTCGGCGTCCCGTCCGCCACCGAGAGCACGATGTACAGCACCAGTCCCACGGCGCCCAGCACCATGCCGAGCCGGGCGCGGAAGCGGCGGACGGTCCCCCGGGCGAGGGCGACGGCGCCCAGCGCGATGGCGCAGGGGCCGAAGACGAGGTTGGCGATCAGCAGCCCGAGGAGTCCGGTGACGAACGACGTCACGGCCATGAAGTCGACGTTCCGGCGGCGCCGTTCGGCCGGGTCGAGGCCCGCGGCCCGGCGCCCGAGGAACCGCCGGCTCGTGTGCCGCGGACCGATGTCCTGACGCGGGTGCCGATGACGGTTCGCGTCGGGGCGGTCGGCCTGGTGACGGCCTCCGGGGCCGATGTCGGCCGGATGACGCGTGTGGTCCGGGCGGCCGGTGCCCGGCCTGACGGGGGCGGTCCGGCGCTCGCCGGCGCGTTCGTGCGTGCCGGTGGAGCGATGGCCGTCGGCCGCGGGGCCGACGGGCTTCCGCTCGTCGAGGGAAGGGGAAGAATAGGGGTTCACGGGGGCTCCTCCTTACCGGTCCCGCCGGTGCGTCCGGCGCTCCCGCACCGCGAAGGCGGCCAGCCAGACGAGGATCGCCGCCGCGGACACCAGGGTCACGGACAGGGGCACGTGCGCGGCCGTCCCGGTCAGGACGCCGAGCAGGAAGAGGGCCAGGACAAGGAAGAACATGTCCGTCCTTTCCGTCGAGCTGTCGAATGGGCGGTCCGCGGGCGACGACGCGCGGGTCGTTCCCTGACGCCGTGTCAGCCGCTCGCGTCGTCGCGTGTTCGATCTCCTGAACCGACGGCTGCCCGGAGATCCGGCCGCCATGCGTGTGACACGCCCTACTCCGCTCCGGCGGGGGCCGGTTGGGGAACGGCCGGTGCGTGTCCGGGGGAGGGGGCGAGAGCGAAAATCGTCGGTGGCAGGTGAGCGTGGGCATTCCGGTCAGGGCGGGGTGCGCCACGCCGTTCACCCCTGGCAGGCGGCGCCCGCGGCCATCACGCGTCCCGCGGCAGCGCACTCGCCTCGGCCCTCCGGCGCGCGGGCCGCGACGCCGGAGAGGCCGCTCCCCGTCCGTACGGGAAGCGGCCTCTCCGGACCTCTCGTCACGACGGGCCGGCCGGCCGGTCAGCGCCTCCCGGCGCGCTGCCGCAGCCGCCCGACCAGGGCCAGGGCCAGCGCCAGGCCGCCCGTGAAGTACAGCTGCACCCGGGTGTCCGCGTCGAGCGTCATCAGCACCAGCACCCCGGCCACCCCCGCCAGCGTCACCCACGTCAGATACGGGAAGCCCCACATCCGGACCACCAGCGTGCCGGGCGCCTCGCGCTCCAGCCGGCGGCGCAGCAGCAGTTGGGAGACGGCGATGAAGCCCCACACGATCAGCACGACGCCGCCGACCATGTTGAGCAGCCAGGCGAAGACGGTGGTGGGCCACCAGAAGGAGAGCAGGACGGCGAAGAAGCCGAAGCCGGACGAGGCGAGCACCGCGCGGCGCGGGATCCCGCCCGACACCTTCGCCAGGAACTTCGGGCCCTGCCCCCGCGCGACCAGCGAGTAAGCCATGCGCGACGAGCCGTAGATGTTGGCGTTCATCGCCGACAGCAGCGCGATCAGCACGACCACGTTCATGATCTGGCCGCCGCCCGGGACGCCGAGCCGCTCCAGCACGGCCGCGTACGGCCCCTGTTCGGTGACGGCCTTGTCGTGCCACGGCAGCAGCGTGACGATCACCAGCATCGACCCGACGTAGACGACGCCGATCCGCCACATCGTCGTCCGGACGGCCTTGGCCACGCCGCGCACGGGGTTCTCGGACTCGGCGGCGGCGATGGTGACCGTCTCCAGGCCGCCGTAGGCGGCGACCGAGGCCAGCAGCCCGATCAGCAGCCCGTTCGTCCCGTTGGGCAGGAAGCCGCCGTCGTGCAGGAGGTGCGCGGTGCCGGGGGAGTCGCTGCCGGGCAGCACGCCGAGGATCGCCAGCACGCCGAGGCCCAGGAAGAGGGCGATGGCCCCGATCTTCAGGGCCGCGAACCAGAACTCGAACTCGCCGAAGTGCGCGACGGAGCCCAGGTTGCTGCCGCAGAACAGCGCCATCAGGATCAGCACCCACATCCAGGACGGGGTACCGGGGAACCACCCCTGGAGGATGTGGGCGGCGCCGATCGCCTCGATCGCCACGCCCACCACCAGCAGCGTCCAGAACATCCAGCCGGCGGTGAAGCCGGCCCACGGGCCGATCGCCCGGTCGGCGTGCACCGAGAACGAGCCGGACGCCGGGTTCGCGGCGGACATCTCGCCGAGCATCCGCATCACGAACATCACGAGCAGGCCGGACACGGCGTACGCGAGCACGATGGAGGGCCCGGCGGCGGCGATGCCGGCGCCCGAGCCGACGAACAGGCCCGCGCCGATGACCCCGCCGAGCGCGATCATCGACAGGTGCCGCTGCTTGAGCCCGTTCGACAGCGAGCCCGAGGGGCCCGGGCGCGACGCGTCGCCGGCCGGGCGGTCGTCGGGGGCCGTGCCGCGGGCGGGCGGCGTGTCGGCCGCGTCGGTCGCGGATCCGCCGCCCGAGGGCGGCGGAGAGGGTGTCAGTGTCCGGCTCATGGTCATGCCTGTCCAATATGCGAGATCGGGAGGCCTCGATTATGGGCAAACGGGTGAGTGGGTGTGTGGCTCGTCCGATATTCGGACGATCGCGTCACGCACGGTGATCGTCGCGCGGCGGAGGCGGAAGGGGCGGGAGACCGCGGAAAACATGCGCGTATCGGGCGATCTGCGAAGATCGGCTCATGAGCGCTCGGTTCCGCTCCCTCCCGGCGCACTGGCCGGTGGGCGCGCCCGTCCTGGCCGCCGCCGTCCTCGCGCTGACCTGGGGGCGGTCGCTGTCCCCCGGCCTCGTGGCCCTCGTGAGCTGCTGCCTGGCCGCCGCGGTGCTCTCCGCGGTGCACCACGCGGAGGTCGTCGCGCACCGGGTCGGCGAACCCTTCGGCTCGCTCGTGCTGGCCCTGGCGGTGACCGTCATCGAGGTGGCCCTCATCGTCACGCTGATGGCCGACGGCGGCGACAAGAGCAGTTCGCTCGCCCGGGACACCGTCTTCGCCGCCGTGATGATCACCTGCAACGGCATCGTCGGCCTGTCCCTGCTGGTGGGTGCGCTCCGGCGGCGCGTGGCGGTCTTCAACGCGGAGGGGACGGCCGCGGCGTTCGGCACCGTGGCGACCCTGGCGGGGCTCAGCCTGGCCCTGCCGACGTTCACCACCAGCACCCCCGGGCCGCGGTTCTCCGCCGCCCAGCTCGTCTTCGCCGCGCTGGCGGCCCTGACCCTCTACGGCCTGTTCGTGGCGACCCAGACCGTACGGCACCGGGACTACTTCCTGCCCGTGACGGCCGCCGGCGAGGTCATCGACACCGACGACCACGCCGACCCGCCGACCGCCCGGACCGCGCTGACCAGCCTCGGGCTGATGGGCGTCGCCCTGGTCTCGGTGGTCGGCCTGGCCAAGGGGGTCTCGCCGGTCATCGAGTCCGGCGTGGCCGCGGCCGGCCTCCCGGCGTCCGTCGTCGGCGTCGTCATCGCCCTCCTGGTACTGCTCCCGGAGACCATCGCCGCCGTCCGCGCCGCCCGCCGCGACCGCGTCCAGACCAGCCTCAACCTCGGTCTCGGCTCGGCCATGGCCAGCATCGGCCTCACCATCCCGGCGGTCGCCGCGGCCTCGGTCTGGCTGGAGGGCCCGCTCGTCCTCGGCCTCGGCGCGACCCACATGGTCCTGCTCGCCCTCACCGTCGCCGTCGGCACCCTCACGGTGATCCCGGGCCGGGCCACGCCCCTCCAGGGCGGCGTGCACCTGTCGCTGCTGGCGGCGTACGTGGTGCTGGCGGTCAGTCCTTGAGCGGTGATTGACCGACTCCTCGGGGGGCGAGGTGGCGTCTGACCGACCCGCCGCGGACCGAGATGGCGCCTGACCGACCACTCCGCGGCCGAAGCGGCGTCCGGGCGGCCCGCCGACGGGCGTTCCGGCGATCGGGCGCTCCGCCCGCCGGGCGCCTCGGCGACCCGTCACCCTCCGCCCGCCGGACACCCTCCGTGGACCCAGCGGGCTTCGACCCGCCCGGCCTGCCGCCCGACGGGCCTGTCCGGACCCGGGACAGGGCCTTTCGGCCCCTCCCGAAAGACCGGCCCTGGCAGCCATGTTGGAGGTGGAGGCGCCGGCCGCTCCCGTCCGGCGCCTCGCGTACGCACCGCCCCCGCGCCCCAGGAGGGTCCCATGCCCGGCACCATCGCCGTCGGAGTCGACGGAACCGATCACAGCCGCGCCGCGGCCGACTGGGCGGCGGCCGAGGCCGCGCGGCGCGGCATGGAGCTGTGCCTGGTGCACGCCTCCGTACGGCGCCCCCGTGCCGTGGTCCCCGCCGACGACGCCGCGGCGCGGGAGCGCTGGGCGGCCGACGTCCTGCGGGACGCGGGGAAGCGGGCGGCCAAGGAGTTCCCGGGCCTCACCGTCATCACCCGGCAGGTCGCCGCCGACCCGGTCCCCGCCCTCATCGCCGAGGCGGCCGGCTCCGACCTGCTGGTGCTCGGCTCGCGCGGCCACGGCACCGTCGTCGGCCACCTGCTCGGATCCGTCGGGCTGCACGTGCTGCGCCAGGCCACCGGCCCGGTCGTGGTCGTCCGCGGTCCGCGCGACGACGACCGCCGGGGGAGCGGGCGGTACGCGGACGGTCCGGCGGACGACCCGGCCACGGGCGAGGTCGTCGTGGGCGTACAGGATCTGGAGGAGCGCGGCGCCGCCGTCCTGGACTTCGCGTTCGCCGCGGCGGAACGGCTGGGCACGCGGCTGCGGGCGGTACGGGCCTGGACGGTTCCGCCGGTCTTCGCCTGGAGCCCCGGCTCCTTGTGGCTCGCCGGCGAGGACGAGGGGATGGACGAACGCGAGCGCCGGAGCCTCGAGGAGGTCCTGCGCCCGTGGCGCGAACGCCACCCGGCGGTCGACGTGGCCGTGCACGTCGAGACGGGCAGCGCGGCCCAGGTGCTGCTCACCCATGGCACCGGGGCCGCGCTCGTGGTCGTCGGACGCCGGCTGCCCGGGCGGCACGGCGTCCAGCGCCTCGGCCCGGTCGCCCTGGCGGCCCTGCACCACGCGCCCGGCCCGGTCGCCGTGGTGCCGCACCCCTGAGCCGGCGGGGCGGGGCAGGGACGTACACCCCGCTCGCCCCGCCGCGTCGGATCAGCGCAGCGCGGTCATCCGCTGGAGCGCCCGGTGGCCGTTCCGCCGGTCACCGGCGTCCGGGGCGGGCGTGCTTGTCCCGCAGTACTCGGCGTCGACGAGGGCGGCCAGGTCGCCGGTCCAGTCGCCGTTCAGGTTGAACGCCGCCGTGTGCCGCCCGTCGGGCGACGACACGGCCAGCGACGTGGAACCGTGGATGCCGCCGCTGTGCAGCCAGACCGGCGTGCCGCAGGAGGTGACGGCCCGCGAGATGCCCAGCCCGTACCCCGTCTCGCCCGGCTCGCCCTTGCTCGGCACGGTCGTCAGCAACTCGCGCTGCTGCCGCTCGGGCAGCAGCCGGCCGGCGAGCAGCGCGCCGTAGAAGCGGTTGAGATCGCCGGTGGTCGAGATGATCTCGCCCGCGGCCCAGGCCCACGACGGGTTCTGCTCGGTGGTGTCGTAGATCTTCGTGGACGAGTCGTCGAACAGCTTGCTGTACCCGCGCCCGTGCGGGCCCGGGATGCCCGGCGAGGTGCCCGGCAGCGTCGTGGCGCGCAGCCCCAGCGGCTTCACGACGCGGCGCTCGATCTCGTCGGCGTAGGAGTGGCCGGTCAGCTTCTCGATGAGCATCCCGGCGAGGATGTAGTTGGTGTTGGAGTAGCGCCAGTCCGTGCCCGGCGTGAAGTTCGGCTGGTGTGACAGGGCGGTGCGCAGGAGATCGGCCGGCTTCCGGGTGTCGTAGCGGTGCTTGAAGAAATCGGTGCTGAGCGACTTCCGGATGCCTTCGTCGTCCGTGTAGTTGTAGAGGCCGCTGGTGTGGTTGAGCACCTGCCGGATGGTGATGCGGCTGCCGTCGTTCCCATTGCCCCGGACGACGCCGGGCAGTCTGCGCTCCAGCGTGTCGTCGAGGCCGACCTTGCCCTCCGCCTCCAGTTGGAGGAGGACGACCGAACTGAACACTTTGCTGATGCTGCCGATCCGGAAGCGGTCCTGGGGCAGCCGCTTGCGGTGCGTCTCCACGTTCGCGACCCCCGCGGAGCCGTTCCACCGCCCGTCCTCGTCCCGCGCCTCCGCGAGCAACCCGGGTACTCCCGCCCGTACTTGCGCCTCCAGCGCGGCCTGCGTCGCCTGGTGCGACGTGCGCCCGCCGGCCGCCGGGGCGGCCACGGCCGAGGTGACAGCGGTCGCGGCCACCGTCATGGCCGCCGCCGCGGCGACCAGGGTGCTGCGCGCTCTCCTTACGCTGCTCATCTGCGGTCTCCGTTCGGTCACTGTGCGATGAGAGGTGCGTACGGGGGACAGGACTCCCGTGGTGCGCCCACCCGTTGAGCGGAACCGGAACGAGGAGGGCGGGAGGGGAGGGAAACCGGCCACCCGCTCCGCCGTTCCGTGCGGGACCGACGGGGCGGGTGGCGCCGGGACTCCTGGGAGGAGCCTCCCGGCGCCGGCACCGGGCGGCCGCGGGAACTTGGCGGAAAGAGGACGGGCCGTGCGGCCGTGGGTCGGGGCGGAGGCGTGGGGGCGAGCGTCCGGTGGGGAGCGGACGCGGCCGGGTCCGTCGTCCGGTGGGGAGCGGACGTGGGCGGCGTCAGCGGACCGCCTCGCCGTTTCCCCTCTCCTCACTCTCCTCACCCGAGAACACCGCGCGGAAGGGCAGCGCGAGGGACAGCGCCGCCGCGACGAGGCAGCCGCCCGCCCACAGTGGCCCGACGGGCCCGAGGCCGGTGCCGAGCGTGGTGGCGGCGACGAGCGGACCGACGGAGGCACCGGCGTTGAGGGCGGCGGTCGCGTACGCGCCCGCCATGGTGGGGGCGTACGCCGCCTCGTACAGGACCCGTGTGATCAACGTGCTGCCCAGCCCGAACGACAGCGCGCCCTGCGCGAACGCGAGGACGAGCAGGGCGGCGGGCCGCTCGGCCAGGAGGGCCAGCGCCGGCCAGCCGACGAGCAGCAGCGGGCCGCCGGCCGCGACGACCAGGCCCGGGCGCCGGTCCGCGAGCCGCCCGGCGAGGGTGACACCGGCGAGGGAACCGGCCCCGAAGAGCATCAGGACGGCCGGGACCCACAGCCTGCCCAGCCCGGCGCGGTCGGTCACGACGGGAGCGAGGAAGGTGAAGCTCCCGAAGGTCGCCGCGTTGACCAGCGCGGCGAGCAGCATCACCAGGAGCAGCCGGGGGCTCCCCAGCCGCGCGAGCTCCGAGCGGAGGGCCGGCTTTCCGGCCGCGTCCCCCTGCCGTGGGCGGGCGGGCAGACCCATGAGGATGCCGAGGGCCGCGGGCAGACAGAGCGCCGCCACCGCCCAGAAGGTGGCCCGCCAGCCGAGCAGCGTGCCGAGCAGCGCTCCGGCCGGGACGCCGGCGATCGTGGCGAGCGTCGTCCCCGACAGCAGGACGGCCAGCGCTCGCCCCTTCCGGTCGCGCGGGACCAGGCCGGCGGCGGTCGTCAGCGCGACGGCGAGGAAGCCCGCGTTCGCGAGCGCGGCGACGACCCGGGTCGCGAACAGGACCGGGAAACTCGTCGTCACCGCCCCCACGGCATGCGCCGCCGCGAACCCGAGGACGAACAGGAGGAGGCTGTTCCGCCCCGGCCGCCCGCGCGTGAGCGCGGCCGCGAGCGGGGCGCCGACGACCATCCCGACCGCGAAGCCCGGGGTGAGCGCGCCCGCCGTACCGAGCGGTACGCCGAGGTCGGAGGCGATGTCCGGCACGAGGCCGGAGAGCATGAATTCGGACGTTCCCATGGCGAAGACCGCCAGGGCGAGTAGATACAAGGGGAGGGGCATCGAGTGGCTCCGAGGTGAGGAGAGGCGGGAAGGCTCGTCTCGTCACCGCGGTCAGCACCCACGGGCGCACGCGTCCGGCAGGCGTCCGGAAGGACGGCGGAATTCAGTGGTGCAGGGGGCTGACGGCGTGACCGGCAGCCCCCACCCTGGATGCTTCGGGGCTCGACATGACCGGCAGGCTACCGGAACGGCACTCGCACGGGCACTCGAATACTCCGCTGTTCCGCACCGGCCGGCGGCCGCCTACTCCTCCTCCACCACGATCCGCTCCACGGCGGCCCGCACCAGCTCGTCGCGCTCCGCCTCCGAGAAGACGTCCGGCAGGGTGAGCTGTTCGACGATCACCCAGTTCAGCGTCGCGAAGAGCAGCTTGACCGCCATGGCGTCGCCGGGGAGGCCGGAGGCCGCGTGGTAGGCGAGGTTGGCGTCGAGGTCCGCCCGGACCCGCTCGGTGAGGACCTTGCGCAACTCGGGGCGGCGGGTGGCCTCCAGCCGCAGTTCGAGCAGCGCCAGGTATCCGGTCCGGAAGGAGGCGACGCGGCCGACGACCTCGCGCATCAGCTCCGCGTAGGTCTCCCGGTCGCGGCCGGCCGCCCGCTGGCGGGCGATCAGGGCCTCGTCGGGCTGGAGCCGCTCGTAGACGCGGGCGCCGGCCTGGGTGAGCAACTGGTCCCGGCCGGTGAAGTAGTTGGACGCGGTCCCGGCGGGCACCCCCGCCTCACCGTCCACCGCCCGGAACGTCAGCCCGCGTGCGCCTTCCCGCGCCAGCACCTCGATCGCGGCGTCGACGAGGGCGGCGCGGCGCTGGTCGTTACGTCGTGCCATGCGAGGTACTCCGGTCGTAGTACTAAGGACGAGCCACTGCGCTGAGAGTACTACGCGTGGAGTCGTCATTCGCCCGTTGGAGTGCGCCGCTTGCGCACACCCCTACCGGCGGCGCCGGATGCGGTGCCGTGGACGTCTGCTCCGTCCTTCCGCGTCAGCCGGAACCGGGCGAGGGCCACCCCCGGAACCGGCTCGAAACCACCGACGCGGACGAAACCGAGCCGCCGGTACAGCGCCACGGCCGGATGGTTGCCCGCGCCCGTACTCACCAGCGCGTCGTGCTCCGGGGCCAGCTCGTCGAGCAGGTGGCGCAGCAGCCGCGACGCCAGCCCGCGCCGGAACCAGCGCGGATCGACGCACACGCGGTGCACATCGACGGCCGTCTCCTCGCCGAGCTCCTGCCAGGCGACGAACGCGGCGACCCGACCGTTCCGGGTGACCGCACCGAGCCACCGCAGGGGCTGGGCCCGCATCTCCTCCAGGCTCTCCCGCAGAGCCGGAATGCCGGTGAAACCGATCAGTTCGGCCTCGACCGCGTAGGCGCGGCGGCCGACGCGGTGCACCTCCGACGCGGTGGCGGCGTCCGCCATGCTCAACTCGCGCACGACGAAGCCGGTACCGTCACCTTCCGCGCCTTCCGTCACTACGCAAGCACGACCGTCTTGAGCCAGTCGTCGACGGTGACGACGTCCGCCCACTGCGGGAACAGCCGCTCGGTGAGGGCCTGGTGCAGTACCGGGTCGGTGTCCGCGCAGGCGTCGGAGAGGACGGTGAGACCGAAATCCAGGTCGTTCGCCTGGCATACGGTGGACAGCACCACGGCACTGGTGGCGACGCCGGTGAGGACGAGGCCGTCGATACCGCGCGCCCTCAGCACCACATCCAGGTCGCTGCCCGAGAAAGCGCTCGCCCGCCTCTTCGTCACCACCACCTCGCCCGGCCGGGGCGCGACATCAGGGTGGATCTCCGTGCCCGGCTCGCCCTCGACGAAGAGCCCGCCGCTCGCGATGGCGGCCAGCGGCTTGTTGCGCGTCCCGACCTCGGGAAAACCGGGCCGCAGCGCGATGACCACGTAGATCACAGGGATACCCGCCGTTCGCGCCCCGTCGATCGCCCTGCGCAGGCGGGGCAGGTATCCGGAGTCGTCGACCGCGATGTCCACGACGGCCCGTTGGACGTCCATCACGAGAAGGGCACTGCTCATGTCGTCTCCAGGGAAGGGTCGATTCGGCGTCGCGACAGGCCGCGTCGGGTGTTCGAATCCTAGGCGGCTCAGGCTGCGGGCGGCATCGAGTTTCGAGCCCGCCGATCACGCCCTCGTGCGCTCGCGTGGTCGAGGGACTTCAGACCGGCTCCGACGCCGGCGGAGTGAGAGGGGAGGGCGGTTCGCTGTGCTCCTGGGTGGGTGAGACCGTGGGAAGGTTCGATTCGGCCGGCGCGTGTGCCGGTGGCTTCAAGGAGATGTCCGTGCCCGGGAATCGCCACCACGAGTGCTGCTCGCGTAGGGGCACGCGTGCCCAGGCCCCGATCGCGGCCGCGTCATGAACGGCATGGCGGCCGAGGCCATCGGCACGAAGCGGCTGGATCTGCTGCCGTTGCGGGTCGGGCATGCCGAGGAAATGGCCGTTGTTCTGTCCGATCCGGCCCTGTATGCGTTCATCGGCGGCACCCCGGATTCCCCGCGAGCTCTCCGTTCGCGCTACCGGCGGATGATGTCGGGCTCCCCCGACCCGGCCGTCTCCTGGCTGAACTGGGTGATACGGTTCCGCGACGAGCCCTGCCTGACCGGAACCGTCCAGGCCACGGTCACTGCTTCCGGCTCCGGGCGCAACGCCGAAATCGCCTGGGTGGTGGGGACTCCGTGGCAGGGACGGGGAATCGCCACCGAAGCGGCCCGAGGGCTCGTCGACTGGCTCGGACGGCAGTCGGTACGGACCGTCATCGCGCACGTCCACCCCGAACACCGGGCGTCCGCCGCCGTAGCCGCCGCCGCGGGGCTCGTTCCCACTGACGAATGGCACGAAGGCGAGATCCGGTGGTGCCACCGCTTCGAGCGGTAGCTTCACCCGTTCACCGGGAACGCCGCCTGGAAGGCCAGCCGTTGGGGGGGCGTCCGCGCCGAGGCGGGTCAGTAGGTCGTCGAGTGCGAGGTACTCCTGCCAGGGTTCCCTGCCCGTCATGGCGGTCAACTCCCGGACGAGTCTGTCCTCGAGGTCCGGGACCCGTTTGTCCTTCCACACCTTGTCGGCCGTGCTGACGAGGAGGTCCTCGATCGTCACGGCGGGGTCGTCCCAGCTCGCGTGGGTGGCGGCGAACCGGGCCGTCGCCGGGGTGAAGCCGTGGCTCAGGAGCAGGTCCCGGCCCGCCGTCTCGTGGGCCGAGCCGGGGCCCGTCAGCTCTTCGGGGTGGAGGATCTTGCCCACGTCATGGGTGGCGGCGCCGAAGAGGACGGCGTCGTGGTCGACGGGCGTGTCCGGGTAGCGGTCCCGCACCCAGGCGGTCAGGCGGGCCGCGACGTCGTGGACCGCGCGCAGGTGCGCTGCCAGGCGGGGTGGGGCTCCCAGGGCCCGCAGGAGGTCCGCCACCACGGGTGGAAGTGGTCGCAGGGGCGGCTCACCGGGGGTTTCGAAGGCGCGGGACAGGAGGTTCGCGGAGGGCGCGGTCATTCCGGTGACGCTACCGGTGTCCGGTCGCGCCCGTCCGCTGTCGGTCCGCTGCCGGTCACGGCGTTCCGCCGGGGTGCCGCGGCGGTGGCTCTGTCGTGACGGCGTTCGGTTCGGCGTCGTCCCCGCCGCACGTCCGCGCCCGCTCCGCCGTGCTCAGACCCGCACGCCGTAGTCCTGTGCGATGCCCGCGAGGCCCGAGGCGTAACCCTGGCCGATGGCACGGAACTTCCACTCCGGGCCGTGGCGGTAGAGCTCGCCGAAGACCATGGCGGTTTCGGTGGAGGCGTCCTCCGTCAGGTCGTACCGGGCGAGTTCGCGGCCGTCGGCGCGGTTCACCACGCGGATGAAGGCGTTGCGGACCTGGCCGAAGCTCTGGCCGCGCTGGGCGGCATCGTAGATCGAGACCGGGAAGACTATCTTGTCGACCTCGGCCGGGACGGCGGCCAGGTCGACCTGGACCTGCTCGTCGTCGCCGTCACCGCCGCCGGTCAGGTTGTCGCCGGAGTGGACGACCGAACCCTCGGGGCTCCGCAGGTTGTTGAAGAAGACGAAATGCTGGTCGGACGGCACCTTGCCGTTGGCGTCGCACAGCAGGGCGGAGGCGTCCAGGTCGTAGTCGGCGCCGGTCGTGGTGCGGACGTCCCAGCCGAGGCCGACGGTGACGGCGGTCAGGCCCGGCGCCTCCTTGCTCAGCGAGACATTGCCGCCCTTGGCCAGGGTCACTGCCATGAACGTCCTCCAGGTGATGGGTGATCGGTCGGGGCGACGCGATGGGACAACCCCGGCTGGGACCCTATAGTTTCATAGTTGCGCAAGCAAGAAACCGAGCCGGACCGCCCTCACTCCGGACGGCCCGCCTCCTCTATCTGATGGCGCAGGAACGGCAGTACCCCGCGCTCCAGCAGCGCCCGCTGCCAAGCCGCCCGCGCTTCCGCCACGCGTTCGCCGCTCGAAGCGGCGGGCCGCGCCGTGCGGTTGCGTACCGCGATCACCAGGACCGCGACGACCCCGAGCACGACCGCCGCGGCCGCCACCGCCACCGCCGTCCAGCCGGCGGCCTGCAGGCCGCGGGCGAGCCGGGCTTGGACGCCGAGGAGGCGGAAGCCGTAGCCGAGGACGAGGAACGCCGCCGCCGCGGCCGCCGCGAGGGCCGGGATGAGAACGGCCAGCGCGCCCAGTCCGTTCCCGAGCGGTGACGGTGCCCCGCGCCGGCGCGTCGAGCGGGCTTCGAGGTAGGCGCGGTACTCGGGAATCGCGGCGGCGGCGATCTCCGCGCGGGACTGCAGTGCCCAGGTGCGGAGTCGGTCGGCGGAGACGGCGGTCGTGGTCCGGAGCGCCTCGGTGATCCGCGGCGAACTCAGGCCCTGTTCAAGGACGTCTTCGAAGGCGGCTCGGTCTTCGGTCCGCGTGGGGTCGGCGCTCGGCATGCACGGTCCTCGTCATCGCTGCGGGCGGGAGCGGGGGGTGGGCGCAAGGCCAGGTGAGCGGTCTGCCCCGAAAATTCCTACCCACCGGGCGGCCTGCCGAAGTCCGGTTCGGGCGCCGCGCGGAGGCGCGCGCCCCGCCCGGGCGCCGCCCGGTCGCGCCGTCATTCATACTTGCTATATTGCGCAACCATGAAATTGTGGAGGAAGCGGATGAAGGTGTGCGTATGACGCGCGCCACGAGTGCCGGGCGTCATGGCGGCCGACGGACCGCAGGCCCGGGTCGACAGACCGCGAGCCCCAGTTCACCGACCGTACGGCCGAGTCGACGGACCGCACCCCCGGACCGGCGCACCACGCGGGTGAAGCGGCGGCGGCGCGGCCGTATACGCGTCCTCGCGTTCTCGGCCGCGGCCTGCGTCCTCGTGCTCCTCGCGGGAGGGGTGTGGTTCTACTGCCGGCTCGACGGCAACATCGACAGCTTCGACGCCGGGGGACTGTCCAAGAACCGCCCCGCCGAAGGGCAGGGCGGCCGGAACGTCCTCGTCATCGGCTCGGATTCACGGTCCGGGGCCAACAGCGCGCTCGGCGGGGGAGAGGGGGACGTCGGACGCTCCGACACCGCGTTCCTCCTGCACGTCTACGCCGACCGCAGACACGCCGTCGCGGTGTCCATCCCCCGGGACACCCTGGTCGACATCCCGCCCTGCCGCCTGCCGGACGGGAGATGGACCGAGCCGCAGTCCGGCGCCATGTTCAACTCCGCCTTCTCCGTGGGACTCACGGCCAAGGGCAACCCCGCCTGCACCCAGAACGTGGTGGAGAAACTCACCGGACTGCGCGTCGACCACACCGTCGTCGTCGACTTCGCCGGATTCGCGGCGATGACCTCGGCCGTCGGCGGGGTGCGGGTGTGCCTGCCCGGCGACGTCTACGAAGGGGACCTCAACCCCCACCGCGGATCCCGCGGCGAGCGCATCTTCGCCAAGGGGCCGCAGACCGTGTCGGGCCAGAAGGCCCTGGACTACGTGCGGTTGCGGCACGGCCTGGGCGACGGGTCCGACATCGGCCGGATCCGGCGTCAACAGGCCTTCGTCGGCGCCCTCATCAAGAAGGTGAAGGGGGAGGGCTTCGACCCCACCACCCTGCTGCCGCTGGCCGACGCCGCCACCCGCTCCCTGACCGTCGACCCGGGCCTCGACTCGGCCCGGAAGCTGCTCTCCTTCGCGATGTCGCTCAAGAACGTGGACCTGCACGAGACCAAGTTCGTCACCGTGCCCTGGCGTTACCAGGGCAACCGGGTGGCGATCGTCCAGCCCGACGCCGACGCCCTGTGGGACGCGCTGCGGCACGACCGCACCCTCGACGGCAAGGAGACCGCCGGCAGAAGCCCGAAGCCCTCACCCTCGCCCGCCTCCGGCGCCGGGATCAGCGTCGGCGTGCACAACGGCACGAACGTCCCGGGTCTGGCCGCCAGGGCCGCCGGCGAGCTGCGGGCCGCGGGCTTCACGGTCACCGGCACCGGCGACGCGCCGTCTCGCGAGCGGACGACCGTCGTCACCTACGGCCCGGGCCTCCAGGACCGCGCGCGGACCGTCGCCGACCGTTTCCCGGGCGCGGAACTGCGCTCCGCCTCCACACCGGGTATCGACGTCACCCTGGGCACCTCCTACGCCTCCCACCCCGCACCGGGCACTCCCTCACCCTCCGCGTCGGCACCCTCCACCGTCCCCTCCCGGGTGACCGACGAGGCCCGCTCCGCCGACGACGACATCTGCTCGCACATCTCCTACGGGTGACCAGGGGCCGTACCCCGGGCCTGAACACCGTTGCCTCCCGGGCGCCTTGACGTCCGCCCGCCCGCTTCCCTTCCGCCCCGCGCCGGTGCAGACTGGGCGGCGGTACCGGACCGCCCGTGTCCCGGCCCGCCCGCGAGGGCGGCGGAGCGCGGCGGCCTCGCACGACGCCGGTAGCCGGGGGGTGGTGCCGGACGTCGGTGGCCTCGGCGTACGCGAAGGAGCACGGCGCGCGGTCCGGCACGGCCGACGCGCGCCGGACCGCCGTGTACGACTTCATCACCCACGACCTGTTCGGAAACCTGCTCTCCGGGCTGCTCATCGCGGCGAGTGCCCCGGCGGCCCGGAGACTGCGGAACGGACTGCGGGACGCCGTGACCGCCCGTTGCCCGCGCCGCCGCCGGAGGCCACAAGGCGGCCGGTGACCGAGTATGGCCCGCACCACGGTCCTCGACAGCGCCTGGAGTACGGCGTCATGCGTGACGAGACGTCCACCGGACCCCCGCCCCTACCCGGTACCGCAGGCTACGGCGAGGCCGCCGATGTGCTCGCCGGGCAGGACGAGAGCGCGGACTTCGCCGAGGTGCACCGCGAAGTGCCGTACCTGTTCCTTGAAGGCCGGGGACCGTCCTCGACCTCGCGGCCGGCAGCGGACGGGACACCGCCGCGTCGGCCGGGCGCGGGCACCGCGCCGCCGACGAGGCCGCCGCCCTGGCCCGCCGGCACGGGCTCGCCGCCCTGCACCGCGGGCACGGCGGCGACCAGCTCGGCCGGGCGGACGCGACATGGAGCCACCTGGTTCTCGAACGGCCCTGACCGGCCCGCCACGTCGCGCCCGGCGGAACCCGGCGGACGCCCACGGCGTCCATGACCTTCGCGACGCCCATGAGCGCATGCGGGGGCGAACAGAAGTCCGTGAACGAAATGGGGTGGGACCCGGTGCCGACCGGACCCGACGAAGAATCGATACGTTCCGTCAACGAGCTGACGGCCGACTGGGCGCGCCTCGCCGTCGGACCGGGCGAGGGGCGCGGAACCGTGTTCTCCGCGGCTGCCGTCTGGCCGTTGCTCGCCTTCCTGGCGGCGGGCGCGGACGGCCCGGCCCGCTCCGAACTGCGCGGCGTCCTGGGCCTGCCGGGAGCGGCCGACGCGGCGGATCGCGGCCGCCGGCTGGTCGAGCTGCTGCGCGCGGCCGACGGCGTCGACGCCGCCGTCGGCCTGTGGACGAGACGGGACGTGCCGGTCCGGCCGGTGTGGGAGGCGCGGCTGCCCGGCGGGGTGCGCGGCGAGCTGACCGGCGACGCCGAGCGGGACGGCCGCGCGCTCGACGCCTGGGCCGCCGCGCACACGGACGGCGCCGTCCCGTCGATGCCCGTGCCGGCCGGCCCCGACCTCGCCATGGTCCTGGCCGGCGCCCTGCTCGTCCGCACCCGGTGGACGAGGCCCTTCTCGGAGGGCTGGCTCACCCCCGAGACCGGCCCCTGGCAGGGCCGCCGGCTGACCGGCCTGTACCGGAGCGGCGGGGACCTGGACGCGGTCCGCGTCGCGCCGGACACCCCCGCCGGACCGCTGACCGTCGCCGAGATCCGGGGCGACAACGGCCTGGACGTGCACCTGCTGCTCGGGGCCGAAGGGGTCGCGGGCGCGGACGTCCTCGCGGCGGGCCCGGGTGTGCTCGCCGGGGACCACACCACCGTCGCCGGCTCCGCCCTGCCCTACGGCAACCCGGGCCCGGGCGTCACCGTCGCCGACTCGACCGGCTGGGACAGCGCCCCGGTCCTGGTGACCTCCACCGCCCGGTTCACCGTCCGCGCCGGACACGACCTCCTCGAACGCCCGGGCGCCTTCGGCCTCCGCACCGCCGTCGACCGCTCCACCGGGCACTTCCCGGGCATCAGCCCGGTCCCGCTGGCGGTCTCGTCGGCGCGGCAGGACATCGTGGCGGCCTTCACCGCCCGCGGGTTCGAGGCGGCGGCCGTGACCGCGTTCGGGATGGCCGCGGCCGGTGTGCCGACGCGCCGCTCCCGGCACGTCTCCGCCAGTTTCGAGCGCCCCTTCGGCTTCCTGGCCGTGCACCGGGAGTCCGGTCTGATCCTGGCCGCCGGCTGGGTCACCGAGCCCGATGAGGCTCCCGACCACCCCTGGTGACCCGTCCCCGGCCTCGACGGCCTCCCGCGGCCCGGCGGCGAGCGTCCCGCCGGGCCCGAGATGCGGCCCGGAAGGCGGGCGTGCACGCTGGAACGACGATCTCGATGTCCCCCGACGAAAGGGTGAAGGAGCATGATCGTCCAGAAACTGCACGAAGCCGGCCTGCGGAGCGAGCACGCCTACTGCATGGCCTTCGGCTCCATCGCCCTGACGGTGGTGGCCTGGGCCGGGTCGCTGAAGGCGGAGAGCGCCGGCACCGCCCGGGCCGACCGCTGGGGCATCTTCGTCGGCGAATGGGCGCCGACGTTCTTCACCCTCGGCCTCGCCCTGGCCCGCTACGAGGACCGCGACTGAGACCCCGGCCGGGACCCGGACCGAGAGGACCCCGGCCGGGCCCCGGCCCGGTCCGCAGCGCGGTACGGCCGCCGCGGAACCGTCCGCGTCCCACGGGCGGTTCCTCCACACGACGGCCCGGGCACGGCCACCGCGTCCCGCCCCGGCGGGAACGGCCCGCCGACCGAGGGAGGCGACCACCCGTGGACCATGTGACCGACAAGACCGACAAGACCGACAAGACCGGCGCGACCGCCCGGCCCGGTGACCCGGCACCCCCGCCCGGCACGGAAGCCGACCCGGTGGAGGCCGCCCGGCGGGCTCTCGCCACCGAGGGCGTGTACCTGCTCCCCGCCCCCGACGTACGCGCCCGCCTCGACGCGCGGACCGCCGACGGACGCTGGGCGGCGTTCGCCTCCCACTGGGACCGGCTCGCCCCCGACCCGTACGCCGCCACCCACGGCACCCGACGGCTGCGCCGCTACGGCCAGTTCGCCGTGACACCGGCCACCGGCACGATCCGCCCGCTGGACCACGTCCCGTTCGTCCAGCCCGACCGCAGCAACCCGCTCTACGTCGACGTCGACCGCCACTTCGAGCCCCTGAGCCCTGAGTTCACCGCCGACCCCGTGCTGCACGCGCTCCTCCGGCTGCTCGGCCGCATGGCCACCGCCCTGGACACGGTCACCGAGTGGAAGGCCAACGTCCACCCCTTCCGCGTCCTCGCCTCGGCCGACGGCGACGGGCGGCCGACCCCCGAGGGCCGGCACCGCGACGGCGTCACGCTCGTCTCGTCCCTCGCCGTCGCCCGGGACAACGCCACCGGCGGCGAGAGCGCCGTGTACACCCCGGACGGCGACCGGCTGCTGGCCGTCACCCTCACCCGGCCCGGCACCCTGCTCCTGGGCGACGACCGGGCCACCCTCCACGAGGTCTCGCCCGTCCGCCCCCTCGACCCCGGCCGTCCCGCCGTCCGCGACGTGCTGGTGACGACCCTGGTCCCGGCCTGAGCCACCGCGCGTCCCCGCGGTACCGCCTCCGGTCCCGCCGTCAGGGATGGTCGTCGCTGAGACCGCAGATCCAGGCCAGCGCGTCATGCGCGCCCTGGGTGTACAGGGCGGCGTTGGGCGGCTGCGCCGGATCGTCGAGCTGCACCACGGCCGCGTCCACCTCGGCCATCAGCGTCTCCATGCTCACCCCGCCGTGCGGGGTGGCGCCGGTGACCGGCGCCCCGCCCGGCGCGCCCAGCGCCCACCGGTAGCCGGCGGCGGCGCCACGGGCGTACGGCCCGTCCCGCCCCGGCCCGTCTCCCGGCCGGATCCGCCGGTAGGCCCGGACCACCTGGCGGCGCGTCCGCGCTCCCGTCAACAGTTCTTCCACGGCTGCGAGTTCCCCGCTCATGCCGGTACGTGTATCCGCGAGACCGGAACTGATGCCCTCGGCGGAATGCCCTTTGTGCTTCTCCCCGGACGAGGTGGGGCTCCCGGAGAACGCGGTCCTCCAGGGGCGCGGGGGAGCCCCGGGACGACAGGGAAAAGCCGGTGCCTGCGGCGAAGCGGAAGGCACCGGTGAACGGAAACGGAATGGGCGCCGGGATCCGGGGCAGGCGCTTCCTGGTCGGTACGCCTGCCCACATCCCTCCGGGAGGAATCCATGCTGCTCGCCCACCCCGCCGTTCTCCGCGACCTCGTCGAGCGCCACACGGCACTGCAGCGTTCCGCGACCGCACGGCCGGCGGACCCGGCGATCCGGCGGCAGCTGGCGGACGTGACCTACACCCTGTGCGTGACCACCGGTACCCGCGACATCGCCGACGCGCTGCGGGCCGCCCGCCGGCGGCTGGCCGACGCCCCCGCCCCCGTGGACGTCATGACGGGCTCCGGGGCGGTCGAGGCGGTCCTGCCCCGCCCGGCCGCCGCGCCGGTTCCGGCGGCGGCCCGCGGGGTGCGGCGGACGGCGGACCGGGCCGTCCGCCCCGAGGGCCGGCCGGCCGGTCACTCCGCGCGGACCACCAGGGCGTAGTCGCCCAGTCCGAGCAGCCGGTGCCCGGACACGTTCCCCTGCGTGGTGTGCACCGTTCCGATGCGCCCGGTCGCGGGGTCGAAGGCGACGTCCTTGACGGTGCCGTGCTCGTCACCCCGGTCGGTGAGCACCCGGCGGCCCAGGATCTCGTGGTGGTCCGGCTCCCGCGCCACCACCGGTTCCGCGGCCGAGCGGACGATGACCGCGTCCGGACCCACCGCCCGCACCAGACTCCAGGGCAGCCAGGCCCGGCCCTTGCGGGCCGGGCCGCCGGAGCCGGACAGCCGCAGGTGACCGATCAGCCCCAGCGGAGCCTCGACGGCCAGCGCCTCGACGGTGCCGAGCTCGGCCGCCTCGTCGGCCGTCACGACGGGCAGGCCCTTCGTCCCGCTGAACAGCATCATCACAGGTGCTCCTTTCCTTCCGCCGCGCCGACGTCCGTCCGCTGCCCGCCGTGCGCCGGCTGCTCGCCGAACGTCTGCCGCCCGACGGCCGTCGCCCTCGCGGCGAAGATCTCGACCTGAGTGGTGAAACTGGGCAGGTCGTCCGCCACGAAATGGGGCGCGTCGGAGGGCACCACCAGCGCCCGCCCCGAGACGGCCAGCGCCTCACCCCGGGGCACGAAGACGCTGTTCCGCCCGTGCTCCCGGTGGACGAACGCCTCGGTGGCGGAGATCCGGAAGCCGACCACGCGGCCGTCCGGAGCCACCACGACGTCGAGCACGCTGCCCGCCTCGACGCCCTCCTCCGTCAGCACCTTCGCCCCCGGCACCGCGCCGTGCGCCGCCTCGCCCGAGGCCACGACGGCCGCCGGCTCGGCCAGCGCCTCCCGCCCGGGGATCATCACCGCGTGCCGGCCCAGCGCGTGCACCGAGGACCACGGCAGGCTCTGCTTGAGCGGGCCGGCCAGCAGGCCGCGCCCGTTCAGCGTGAACCCGGTGATCTGCCCGGCCGCGCCGTCGAAAACCGTGTCCTTGATCTCCGCGACGGCCTCCCCGTCGAGGGTCACCACCGGCCGCTTGGCCAGCTCGGACGCGAGCATCAGCGAGTCCACCGCGTGCCTCCCCTGCCCGCCCGGTGCCCGCGCCGGACCACGATCACCGTTCCGGCCCGCCTCCGCGCCTGCACGCCCGCCAGGGCGCCGGCCACGACGAGCAGGCCCACGGCCGCAATGATCAACCAGCTCCACCAGAGCATCGTTCACCTCCCGGTCTCACAACCGTCCATGCCGTTGACGCCCATCGCTGCCGGCTCCGTGCCGCCGGTGGGCACCGGACCGCATGCCCGCTCCACCCCGGCCGATGCGCCGCAACCGGCGTGACGGAGCGGGAAGTTGGCGCACACGCGCGGAACGCGCCGTCGCGCGGCGCCGCACGCGGCCGCCACCGGCCCGTATGCGCACCCTCGCCCTGAGTGATCCGGAGGGGCCCGGGGTGTGAGGCCGCGCATAGGGCCTCGATCACATACGGGTCTCTTTAGTGCTGGGCGCTCCCGCATTTCCCGGGGATTACCCGGTCTTTCCTGACTCGGTGAACGATGCGGGGGAGTAGGTCACAGTGCTTGTCGGGGTTTTCGAGCGCCGCTAAGAATGGTGGGACCGCACGGCGCCGTCCGACCGAGAACGGCGCTTTTCTTTGCGCCGGTCCAGGCCCGTCGCGGTTCCCCGATCCGAAAGGTTCACCTCTCCATGCGTTCCACTCACTCCGGCTATACCCGTCTGTCCAAGGTCCACAAGTTCTCCGCCGCCGGTCTCGGTGCCGCGGGTGCCGCCGCGGTCGCGTTCTCGGTGGTCTCCGGTGGTCCGGCGATGGCGGACGCGCGTCCGGTGGTGAAGCCGGTGGCGTTCGAGGCCAAGGCGTTCGCGGGTCAGGGCCAGGGCGAGGCCGCGCACAAGTCGGACGAGGCCGCCGCGCGGGCCAAGGCCGAGGCGGCGGCGAAGGTGAAGGCGGACAAGGACCGCGCGGAGAAGCAGGCCGCGAACCGCTCCACCGCCCGTAAGCCGGTCAAGGCAGCCCCCGCCGCCCCCGCCCCGAAGGCGTACGGCAACGACCTGGAGGGCTGGATCTCCCAGGCCCTGGACATCATGAAGGCCAAGGGCATCCCGGCCTCCTACGACGGTGTGAAGCGGAACATCATGCGGGAGTCGACGGGTAACCCGCACGCGATCAACGACTGGGATGTCAACGCGGTCAACGGTGTGCCGTCGAAGGGTCTGCTGCAGATCATCGACCCGACGTTCAAGGCGTACCACGTCGAGGGCACGTCCTGGGACATCTACGACCCGGTGGCCAACATCGTCGCGTCCTGCAACTACGCGGCCGACAAGTACGGCTCGATGGACAACGTCAACTCCGCGTACTGACGGAGAGCGAAAAACGCACCGCCGGAGGGCGGCGGCACCGGAAACCGGATGCCGCCGCCCTCCGGCGCGTCCGCATCAACATCCCCCGCCGGGGTAGTCGTGGCGCATGCGCAAAGCGGTGAGTTCATGGGACGAAGCGGCCTTCCGCGCGGTGGCGACCCGGCACTGGCCCGGCGCCGACCGCGTACTGCCCCGGTTGTCGCGCAGCGCCGACCGGGGCCTGCTGTGGTTCGGCCTCGCGGCCGGAGCGGCTGTACTGGGCGGCAGGCCGGCCCGGCGGGCGGCGCTGCGCGGTGCCGCGTCGCTCGCCCTGGCCTCGGCCACGGTAAATACGCTCGGCAAACGGTCCGTACGCCGCGCGCGGCCCCTGCTGGACGTCGTCCCCCTGGTCCGCCGGCTGGCCCGCCAGCCGATCACCACGTCGTTCCCCTCCGGGCACTCGGCGTCCGCCGCCGCCTTCGCCACCGGCGTCGCCCTGGAGAACCCCGGCTGGGGGCTCGCCCTGGCCCCGCTCGCCGCGTCGGTCTGCTTCTCCCGCGTCTATACGGGCGTCCACTATCCGGGTGACGTGCTGATCGGGGCGGCGCTCGGCGCGGGTGCCGCGTTCGCCGTACGCGGCCTGGCGCCCACCCGTCGGCAGCTCGCGCCGCCCGCCCGGCCGCAGGCGGACGCGCCCGCCCTCACGGAGGGCAAAGGACTGGTCGTGGTGGCGAACCCGGGCTCGGGCCAGCGGCTGACCGAACGCCCGGACGTCGTCGACCCCCTGCGCTCCGTCCTGCCGCGCGCCGAGTTCCTGACCGTCGGCACCGACCCCGACGGGCCGGGCCCCTCGCTGGAGGAGGCCCTGGAGGAGGCGGCGGACCGGGCGCGGGAGCTCGGGGGCGCGCTGGGCGTCCTGGGCGGCGACGGCACGGTCAACGCCGCCGCGGCCGTCGCGAGGCGGCACGGGCTGCCCTTGGCCGTCCTGCCGGGCGGCACCCGCAACCACTTCGCCTACGACCTGGGCATCGAGACCCTCGGCGACGCCTGCCGGGCCGTCGAGTGCGGGGAGGCGGTCGCCGTCGACATGGTGCGGATCCGCGGCGGGCTGGAGCGCGACGAACGGTGGTTCCTCAACACCTTCAGCGTCGGCGCCTACCCGGAGCTCGTCCGGATCCGCGAGCGGTGGGCCTCCCGGATCGGCGCCTGGCCCGCCGGGATCCTGGCCGCCGTGCACGTCCTGCGGACCGGCCGGCCCATCACCGTGGAGATCAACGGCCGGCGCCGCCGGGTCTGGACGGTCTTCGCGGGCAACTGCACCTACCGCGGCCTCGGCGCGGCCCCGGTGCGCCGCCACGACCTCGCCGACGGCGTCCTGGACGTCCGCATCGTCTCCGCCGGCCGACTGGCCCGCACCCGCCTGCTGACGGCGGCCCTGACGGGCGGCATCCGCAGCACCCCCGTCCTCGGCACCGCTCGTCTGCGGCGGCTGCGTGTCGGCGGGCTGCACTCCGGTGCGCACTTCGCGTACGACGGCGAGACCGCCCCGGTGCCGGGCGGCCTGACCCTGGAGAAGGAGAACGAGGCCCTGGTGGTCTACCGCGTGCCCACCGGGCCGTGAGGCGCGCGGCCGGCGCGGCCGCTCAGGCGGCCGCTACGGGACCGAGCACCGTATCGGTGCCGGTCACCGACAGGAGGCGGGCGACGCCGCGCTGCAGCGGCCCCCGTACGACGAGCGCGGCTCCGGCGTCCGCGGCCTTCAGCCGGGCCCACAGCAGGGTGTTCAGTCCGGTGCAGTCGCAGAAGCTCACCTCGGCGAGGTGCAGGTCCAGGGCGCACGGGTGGTGCCGGCCGAGGCAGGCGCAGATGGTCCGGCGCAGTCCGGGTGCGGTGCCGAGGTCCACCTCGCCCGTGAGGCGGATGGCGGCGCGGTCACCGTGGAGATTCACGCGGGTGCGCAGACGCCGTGCCGATGGGTCGGGGTTCGTCATGTGCCGCTCCCATGGAGAGCCGGTTGGCGGACAGGAGCCATGCTCCTCCCCGTCATTGTCCTCATCCATGAGCGGATCATCTTTCGGGTGAGTCGACGCGATGGTCCGTTTCCCGTACGAACCGTGCGCCGTCGGCCGTACGGACCCGCCACGCGGCGGAGCGTAGGGCGGGCGGACGACGGGGGCGGACCGGCACCGGCGGGGACCCGGCGGCCGGCGGGTCACCGCCCCGCGGCGACCGGGTACTCGGGCAGGTCGATGTCCCCCGCCTTGGCGAACTGGGCGGCCAGCAGGTTCCGCATCGGCCACCGGTTCACCTGGCGCATCGAGAGGTTCCGCAGCCGGATGCCCAGCGCGCTCATCGGCGCGTACCCCGCCGCGCCGCCGGGCGGCAGCTCCCGGGCCCGGTCGACGTACGGCCGCATCACGCGGTCGTAGCGCGGGAACGCGACCCGGTGGTCGCCGCCGGTGGCGACCAGTTCGCCCGCCAGGACGTACGCGCCGACCAGCGCCAGGCTGGTGCCCAGCCCGGTGAGCGGCGTCGGGCAGTACCCCGCGTCACCGAGCAGCGCCACCCGGCCCCGGGACCACCGGTCGAGGCGCACCTGGCCCACCGAGTCGAAGAAGAAGTCGGGCGCGTCGCGCATCGCCCGCAGCAGGTACGGCGTCTCCCAGCCGACCCCCGTGAAGCGCTCGGTGAGCAGCGCCTGCTGGGCGGCCACGTCCTGGCGGCCGACGGTGAGCGGCGGTGAACGGAAGCTCAGGCCCGCCTTGATCTCGCCGGGCCGCCGGCCCGGCCGTGCGGAGGCGACGCGTCCGCCGGGCGCGTTGTGCATCATGAACCAGCCGTCGAGGTCGGGACCGTCCGTGGCGGTGAACCACGCCGTGTACAGGTCCAGCGGCCGGACGTGCTCCCGCTCGGGCCCGAACGCGAGGCCGCGCACCGCCGAGTGGAGGCCGTCCGCCCCGACGACGAGCCCGAACCGGCGGGTGCCCGCGGACCGGAACGCGACCGTGACGCCCTGCTCGTCCTCGACGAGCTCCGTGATCGTGTCGTCGAACAGGTACTCGGTGTCCTGCCCGGGTCCGGTCGCCTCGTACAGCAGGCGGGCCAGGTCGCCGCGGAGGATCTCTATCTCGGAGATGATCCCCTCTCCGCCGAAGCTGTCCGCCGTCATCCGCGCGGAGATCCGGCCGGAGGCGTCGACGTAGGCGAAGCCGCGCTGGTCGAGGCCGAGCCCCCGCGCCTGTTCCAGGAGCCCCATCCGGGACACGACGGTCCGGCCGGCGCCGCGGAGGTCCACGGCCTGGCCGCCGGACCTCGGCGCGGCCGCCCGTTCGACGACGGTGACGGAGAAGCCCGCCCGGCCCAGCCAGTACGCGAGCGCGGGGCCGGCGATGCCTCCGCCGGAGATCAGGATGTCGGTGTTCTGCATGGCGAGGAATGTACGGCGTACGCCGGGGTTCGGCAAGGCGTCTCGTCTCGGTGAACTCGCTGTTCAGAAGGGTGTGTTGAGGTGCTGATGCACTAGTGCGCCGGGGGTGCGATGTACCGCGCCGGGCGGCCGGCCGGGGCGTCACCCGCCCTCCACCGCTACGGTGATGCCCTTCGAGGTGCACTAGTGCGGGAGGGGCGGAAACGTGGATCGGGGTACGGGGTCGCGCTCGGGGCGGATCGCCGGGGAGATCCGGAGGCGCATCGCGACGGGCGAGCTGGCGCCGGGGGACCGGGTTCCCTCGACGCGCGAGATCACCCGGCAGTGGGGTGTCGCCATGGCGACCGCGACCAAGGCGCTCACCGAACTCCGTCACGAGGGGCTGGTCCACGCCGTCCCGGGGGTGGGCACCGTCGTCGCCCCGCCGCCCCGGCGTCCGGGGACCGCCGACCGCCGTCCCGCCGTTCGGCAGGCCGCCGAGGCCCGGCGGGGGAGCGGTACGGATCAGGGGCTCTCGCTCGAACGGATCGTCGAGGCCGCCCTGGCCGTCGCCGACGCCGAGGGGCTGTCCGCCGTCTCGATGCGGCGGGTCGCCACCGGTCTCGGCGTGGCGACCATGTCGCTCTACCGGCATGTGGGCGACAAGGACGCCCTGTTGCTGCGGATGATGGAGGCCGCCTTCGCCCGGACCCCGTTCCCGGACGTACCGCCGGACGACTGGCGGGAGCGGCTGACCGTCGCGGCCCGGCTGCTGTGGCGGGTGTTCCGCCGCCACCCCTGGCTCGCCCCGGCCCTCTCGGTGACCCGCCCCCAACTGGTGCCCAGCGCCCTGCCGTTCACCGAATGGGTGCTCGGCGCCCTGGACGGCCGGGGGCTGGACGCCGCGACGGTCTTCTCCACCCACCTGACGCTGGTCAACTACATCCGTGGCACCGCCGTCGACATCGAGGCCGAGCAGGAGGCGGAGGACCTGACCGGGATGGACGGCGACACGTGGATGGACACCCAGGAACCCGCCCTCCGGCGGATCCTGGCCGGCGGACGCTTCCCCGCCATGGCGCGGTTCACCGCCGTCCCCTACGAGTTCGAGCTCGACGACGTCTTCGAGTTCGGCCTGCGGCGCTTCCTGGACGGGGTCGCCGCGCTCCTCGCGGAGGCCGGGAGCGGAGGAACCGCCACCCCGTGAGGCCCGCGTGCCCGGTAACGTGGCCCTGCTCGGGGGAAGGAGTCCGCTCCGCCGCGGGAGCGGGGGCGGCCGGAGTTGGGGGTTGAGCGTGGGCGAGACGGCAGGGGCGCCGGGGCGGCACGCGGTGGTGGTCGGAGGGAGCCTGAGCGGGCTGCTCGCGGCGTATGTGCTGGCGGATCACGCCGACACGGTGACCATCGTCGAACGCGACCGCTATCCCGACGGGCCGGATCACCGGGCCGGGCTGCCGCAGGACCGGCACACGCACGTGCTGCTGGAGAGCGGGCGGCAGGCGCTGGACCGGCTGCTGCCCGGGGTCATGGACGAGCTGCGCGGGCACGGTGCCCCGGCGATCGGGATGCCCGACGAACTGCTGCACTGGCAGGCCGGGCGGTGGTACCGCCGCACCCCCGCCACCATCCGCTTCGTCAGCGCGTCCCGTCCGCTGGTCGACTGGGTCGTACGCCGCCGGGTCCTGGCCGATCCCCGGATCCGGCTCGTCGACGGCACGGAGGTCACCGGTCTGGCCGGCGACGCCGACCGGGTGCGGGGCGTCCGGCTCCGGGCCCGGGGCGCCGGGCGGGCGGGGGAGGAACCCGGCACGCTGGCGGCCGACCTGGTACTGGACGCCTCCGGCCGCTCCTCCCGGGCCCCCGGCTGGCTGACGGACCTCGGCGCCGAACCGCCCCACGAGGAGCGGATCGACACCGGACTCGCCTACGCCACCCGCTTCTACCGGGCCGGCGGCAACGCGGACGTTCCGTTCCGGGGCATCTACATCGTCCCCGACGCCACCCAGCCGTACGGCGGGCTCATCCTGCCGATGGAGGGGGACCGCTGGACCGTCCTGCTCTCCGGGCTCCGGGGCTGCGAACCACCCACCGACGACGCCGGGTTCCGGGCCTTCGCCGACCGCCTCCCGCACCCCGTCTTCGGCGAGTGGATCGACAAGGCCGAGCCGCTCACCCCCGCCCACGGCTACCGGGCGACCGCCAACGTCCGCCGCCGCTACGACCTTCCGGGCCGCCGGCCGGCGGGCTTCCTCGCCGCCGGGGAGGCGCTGTGCGCCTTCAACCCCGTCTACGGGCAGGGCATGTCCGTGGCGGCGCTGAGCGCCCTGGCCCTGCGGGAGGCGCTGGACGACACCCGCCGGGTCCCGACGACCCGGCGGGTGCAGCGGGCGCTGTGCGCGACCGTCCGCCCGCCGTGGAACATCTCCGCGGGCGGCGACCGGCTGCTGCCCTCCGCCGTCGGGAACGCGGCCGGGGTCCGGGCCGTCGACCGGCCCGGCGCCTGGTACATGTCCCGGGTCGTCCGCAGGGCCACCGGCGACCCGGTCGTCGGAGCCGCCTTCCGGGCGATGACGGGGCTCGTCGTACCGCCGTCCGCCCTCTTCGCGCCGGCCGTCGCCCGGGCCGTCCTGGTGCGCCCCGAGCCGCAGGCGCCCGTCGAACCGCCGATGGAACCGGAGACCGGCGCCGAACGGTGACCGGGCGGGCCGGCGGCGCGGTCAACCGCCGCCGGCCCGCCCGGTGCGGCCGCTCAGCTGCGCAGCGGCCCTTCACAGGAGTAGTCGGCGGTCCCGCCCCGGCCGTCGGACCAGACGTCCACCGGGCCGAAGGAGCAGTTCATCTCCTCCAGGTTGGTGGAGGCCGGCCGGGCCCGCTCCAGGATGAAGTAGTCGACCGTGCCCGACATGTCGCGGAACACCCGGTCGGGGTCGGCCGCGTCCGTGAGCCGCGCGGTGATCCGGCCGGTGCACACGAAGCGCCGCACCGACGGGTCGGGTCCCGCGACGCAGTCCGGCGTCAGTGAGGCGGCCGAGACCAGGGACGCACGCACGGCCTCGGGGGAGGCGTCCCGCAGCCGGTCGTTGGGGATGACGTCGGTGCTGGGCACGTACAGCCGGTCCACCTCGGCGATCCGCTGGTCGAGGAAGGCGTCGTAGGCGCGCTGGAGCCCCGCGTCCTTGCCCATCCGATCGCGCCAGGCGTCGAACCCGGCCGGGTCGTCCGCCCGCAGCAGGCCGTACATCTCCCGCAGCAGCGACGGCCGTTCGGTCCAGAGGAACTCGAAGAAGGTGCCCGCGTAGTCGTAGAAGCGGAAGCCGTCGCCGTCGTACGTGGCGTGCAGCAGCCGGTCGACGCTCATCCGCGGGCCGCCGTTCGCGGTGTCCTTGATGACGCCGCGGACCAGGGACTTGCGCACCTTGACGCCGTCGCCGCGGGTGGCGCCGGCGAAGAACTCCGCCGTGCCCTCGTCCATCGCGGTGGTCCGGTCGCCCTGGTACCAGGGGCCTTCGCCGAACAGGCCGGGCACGGCCCACCGGCCGTTGAGGTAGTGGGTGTACTCGTGCCGGAAGAGCTCCTCCAGGGTCAGCGAGGAGTCCTGCGGGACGCGCCGCTGGTACGTGTAGAAGGTCGCGCCCTGCTCGATGTACATGCCGCCGTTGTTCGTGCTCAGGCCGGTGAGCAGCGGCTGGAAGTCCTCGTACTGGGCGCGCGAGGCGTACAGGACGATGTTCAGGGTGGAGTTGACGTCACCCGTCAGAGGTCTGTCGGTGCCGAGCACCCGGTGGAACTGGGCCTTCACCTGCTTGCTCGCGTAGTACAGCCGGTCGACCGTGGCCCGGTCCAGGGCGGTGCGCACCTTCATGCCGCCCCCGTCGTAGGTGTACGTGACGGGGAACAGGCGCCGCTCGATGTCCGGCTTGCAGACGCTGTAGGCGGCACAGGACTGGTAGTAGACCAGCCAGCCCGCCGCCTTGGCCCACGGTGAGCCGAGCGCGCCGAAGTTCCGCTCGACGACGGGCAGCAGTGCGCCGAGGCCGGACACCGTCTCCTTGCGCAGCGCGTCGACCTCGCCGAAGCGGCCGTACTCGGCGACGGCGTCCCGCACCACCCACTCGTTGGGCGTGCCCTTCAGGTGCGTGTAGCCGGCGAACTTGCGGAACGCCTCGCGGTACGCGGCGTTGCGGGTGACGACGGTGCGGAACGCGGTGTCCTTGTTGCCCGGGTACAGGCCCAGGTAGTTGACGGACAGCCCGGCGAGCGCGGCGCCGGCCCAGGACGGGTCCTTGTACGTCGTGGTGTGGTACGGGTCCATGGTCGCCAGGACCTTGCGGATCAGGCCGAGTTGCGACTGCCGCAGGCCGGGTCCGCTGCCCGCGTACAGGGCCTCGCGCAGGCTCTCCGCGTTGGAGCGCGTCACGTCGAAGCTGTGAGCCGCGCCGCCGAAGGCGCTGAGCGCGCGGCGCATGGCCTCGGCGGTCGGCGGGTCCGTGACGTCGATCTCCGGGCGCGAGAAGTCGTGGTACACGACGGCGTGCAGGTAGGTGAGCATCTCCAGCAGGTGGCTGCCGTCGCGGCCGTCGTGCCGGGGCGCGAGGGCGGATATCCGGCGGGAGACGGCCTGGACGTGCGCCTTGGACATGACGGGGGCGAGCCGGGCGTCCCAGGTCCAGATGAGGGTGCGGAGGCAGCCGTCCGCCGTGACGGCCGGATCGGCGAGGAAGTCCGCGAACGCCTCGGGCCCCAGGCCGGTGATGCCGTCGAGCGTGCAGGGGGCCAGACCCGGGTGGGACGTCGTGCCGGGACCGGTGGGCGTACGGGCGCCCGCCACCCGGCCGTCGGGAAGGCCGCCGGGGGCCGGCAGAGGGCGGGCGGCCGGGCGGGGCGCCCGGGCGAGGCGGTCGGCCCGGTCGTGCCCGGAGTCCGGACCGGCCGCCGCCGCCGTCTTCGGGGCCGGGTGGCCGGGCGGGGCCGCCGGTACGGCGACGGCCTGGGGAACGGCCGGGCCGAACAGGGCCGCGGCGAGGGCGCCGGCGGCGAGGCTGCGGCGGACAGGTCTGTGTCGGGACACCGTTGTCTCCAGAGTGGGGGGATATGTGGGGGGATGTGAGAAGAGGCCGAACTGCCCCCTGATACGGGGTGCTTGGGGGAGACGGCCGCTGAGCGCTGTGTGATGCGTAACGTAGTAATGTGACATTGCATTGACAAGACGTCAGGAGAGAAGTGGCCGGGGAGGCGGTCCGGCGCTCGCGGGACGAACCGGCGCCTACCGCCCCGAAGCCCGCGGCTCCCGGAGGGCGCCGACCCCGCCCCGGTGGCAGCCTGGTCCCATGAACCCCACAGACCCTGTGAGCACCGGGGACGGGGAACGCGGGCACGGACCGGACCGGCCGCTGCCCCCCGGCCAGCACGTCACCGCCTTCGAACGCTTCGGACCCCCGCAGTTCGCCGGCCGTCACGTCACCGTCCCCGAGCGGCCGGTCCTGGCCGTGGGCGGCGACGTGGCCCACCCCGCCCAGTTCGACCTCGACGACCTGCTGCGCCGGGCCGCCCCGCGCCGCACCCGCCACGGCGACCTGCACTGCGTGTCGACCTGGAGCGCGCGGGACCTCACCTGGGAGGGCGTCCCCTTCCACGCGGTCGAACGGCTGATCGCCGAGACCGTCCGGCCCCATCCGCGCGCCCGCTGGCTGCTGGTCACCGGCCTGGACGGCTACCGCGACTGCCGGCGCCGCGCAGCCCAGGACGACGGCGTCCTGCTGGCCGACCGGCTGGACGGCGCACCCCTGACCGCCGCCCACGGCGCCCCCGTGCGGCTGGTGGCCCCCGAGGAGTACGGCTACAAGAGCGTCAAGCACGTCGTCGCCCTGGAGTACCGCCGCCGTTACGCCGCCCCTTCCACCCGGCTGCTCCAGCACCCGTACGGGCGGGTGGCGCGGGAGGAGCGCAGCCGGTTCCTCCCTGGGCCGGTGTGGCGGCGGTTGTGGTCCACGGCCCTGCCGTGGATGCGGCGGTGCTACCGGAAGTCCTGACCCCGGCGCCCCGGCCGCCGTCCGTCTTCCGCGTCCCCCCACCGTGCGGTGCCGTCCGATTCCCCTTCCGGGGCCGCCCCGCCGCACGCCATCATGTGGGGACACAGGCACCGGACCGCGGGGAGGGACGACGCGTGAGCGTTTTCGGCAAGGGCATCGAGAAGGCCGAGGTGCGGCTGAAGTGGGATCCCGCGCCCTACGGCGCCGATCCGCACGACCTCGACCTGGTGATCGCCGTCCTCAGGGCCGACGACCCGCACGGCGCCCCGGCCCAGCTCGTGCACTTCGGCCGCCGCTCGCCCGACGGTACGGTCACCCTCAACCGCGACAGCCGCAACGGCAAGGGGCTGGGCTGGGACGAGGTGATGACCGTCGAGCTCTTCCGGATGGCCGACGCCAACGGGCGCGTCGTCGTCGGCGTGGCCGCCCAGCAGACCGACGGCCGGCTCACCTTCGCGGACGTGGCCGCGCCCCGGGTGCAGATCGTGGCCGGGTACGAGGTGCTGGCGGAGGAGGACTTCGCGTCCGTCGGCGGGTCCACCGCGGCCACGGTGGGCGAGTTCGTCCGCGACGCCGCCGGGCTGTGGTCGTTCCGCCCGCTCCTCCGCGGCTTCGACGCCGATCCGGAGGCGTTCGCGGAGACCATGGGCGCCGCCTGACGGGAGGCGGCGGCCTTCCCGGGGTCTTCGTAGCGGTCGGTGACGACGTGGGCGTCACCGGGTGACGTGAGGGAGCTGTCCGGCCCTGGAGCGGAACGGCCGACTCCGGTCAACGGTCCACAACAGGTACCTTTGGGCACGGACTGGACGTACGGGCGGTTCGTGACCAGGTTCGTTCCGGCCGACGGAACGGCCCGCGCCGCGGACGGCGGAGACGATGCCGCACACCCGACGCGCTCCGCTCCGCCGCTGTCCCATCGGACAGCGGGAGTCGCCCCCCACGAAGACGTCGAGGCATGAACGTTTCTCACACCGGCCATCGCGGCGCCGATGGCACCACCGGCCCCCCGGCCGGCCGCACCACCCGGGTGGCCGTCCTGGTCACCGCCCTCCTCACGGCCTGCATCGCCTTCCAGCTCAACGCGAGCATGCTCAGCCCCGCGCTGAAGAGCATCGAGGACAGCCTCGGCGCCACGTCCGCGGAGATCGGTCTCACCCAGACCGCGTTCTTCACCTCCGCGGCGCTGTTCTCCCTGTTCCTCCCGCGCCTCGGCGACATCCTCGGGCGCCGCAAGGTGCTGATCGGGATGCTCGCCCTGATGGCCGTGGGCTGCGTCGTCGCCGCGCTGGCGCACAGCGTGGCCGTCCTCTTCCTCGGCCGCGTCATCCAGGGCGCGTCCGGCCCGACCGTGCCGCTCGCCCTGATCATGCTCCGCGTCGAGGTGCCCGAGCCCAAGCGCTACGGCACCCTGCTCGGCGTGATCACGGCCGTCAACGGCGGCATCGCGGGCGTGGACTCCCTCGGCGGCGGCTACCTCGCCGACCACCACGGCTTCCAGGCCGTCTTCTGGGCGATGGCCGTCGTCGCCCTCATCGCCACCGTCATGGTCGCCACCATGACCCCCGAGACCAGGGTCCCGTCGGCCCACCGGATGGACTGGCCCGGCGTCGGCCTCCTCGTCGTCTCCGTCGGCTCGCTGCTCGTCGCCCTCAACGAGGCCGGGAAGCTGGAGGCCGCCGACTGGACGCTCGTCGTCGGGCTCGTCGTGGTGGCCGCGCTCGCCTTCGCCCTCTTCTGGCGCACCGAGGACCGCTCGCCGAACCCGCTGGTCGCCACCCACCACCTGAAGCAGCGCGCCACCTGGGCCACTCTGCTCACCACCGTGCTCACCATGACCGGCGTGTTCGCCGTCATGAACGGCCTGATCCCGGCGTTCGCCCAGGACGCGCAGGCCGGCCTCGGCATGAGCGCGAGCGAGTCCGCCTGGTGGACCCTCACCCCGTACGCGCTCGCCGGACTGGCCATGGGACCGGTGGCCGGACGGCTCGCCGCCACCTACGGCTACGGACGGGTGCTGCGCCTGGGCCTCGTCGGCGCCGTGATCTCCGTCGTCCTGATGATCGTGACCGTGCCGGCCGACTCGCGGGTCCTGCTGCTGGTCACCTCGCTGCTGGTGGGCGTCACCTACGCGGGTGTGGCCAACATCGTCCTCAACGGACTGGGCATCGTGCTCTCGCCCAAGGAGAACCCCGGTTTCCTGCCCGGCCTGAACGCGGGCGCCTTCAACCTCGGCGCGGGGCTCAGCTTCGCCGCGCTCTACGCCGTCAAGACGGCCATGGCGCCATCCGACGCGTCCTCGCCCGGCGGGTACGTCGCCGGCATGATCGCCGGTGTGGTGATCCTGGCCCTCGCGATCGGGACGTCCTTCCTGATCCCGAAGCCGGTGGAGGCCGAGGCGCACGACTGAGGCGCTGCCCGGCCTCCCCGTGGTTCCGGCCCGCCCGGCGACGTCGTCCGTCGCCGGGCGGGCCGGTCCGTACCCCGGGACGTCTCACTCCGCGGGGCACTGCTTCCAGGCGAAGTGGTAGAGGGTGCTGATGTTGCCGTCCGTCGAGTCCATCATCAGGAAGCTGGACGTCTTGGAGGTGTCCGAGGTGCCGGCGTCCACCCGCAGCTCGGTGTTGATGTTGAAGTAGCGCATCGCCCCGCAGGGCGCGTAGACCAGCGCGTCGATGTCCGTGGTGTCGGACGTCTGCCAGTTGTCGTTGAGCGGACCGGTGAAGTGGTGGTTGACGAACGAGGTCTGCTGCATCCCCTGGAAGTAGTAGTTCGCCCGCTCCAGCCCCGCGGCCCCCTTCTCCAGGTGCGCGAAACCGCGGTAGTCCGCCCGCGCGACCGCGTACGTGAAGCCCTGCGGGACGTGGACGTTCAGGCTGAGCTGGCAGTTCCGGCGGGCGTCGGTCGGCTTGGAGCCGACGCCCACCTGGGCCACGTAGTCGCTGTACGACACGGTGAAGGCCGTGTTGTCGGGCGACACCGCCACGTTCGCGGTCCCCGCCGGGCACCCCGATCCGTTGACGGTCACCACGTCGATCACGACCTTGTCCGGCGGCGGCACCCCGAACGGAGTGGCGCCCGCCGGCGGGGCCGCGACGGTCAGCAGGGCCGCCACGGCGCCGCCGAGCACGGCCGGTCTGAGCTTGGTGCGTCCGCGCATGAAGTCCCCTCCCACAGCGCCGCGCCCGGAAGCACGGATGAGGCACGGATCAGGAACACTGCTTCCACTCGAAGTGGTAGAGGGTGTTGACGCTGCCGTCGGCCGAGTCCATCGCCATGAAGCTGGTGGTCGACGCCGGGTCGGAGGTGCCGGCGCTCACCCGCAGCTCGGTGTTGACGTTGAGGATCCGCTGGACGCCGCAGGGCGCGTAGACCAGGGCGTCGACGTCCGTCACGTCGGTGGTCTGCCAGTCGTCGCTGAAGGGGCCGCTGAAGCGGTGGTTGGTGGAGGTCGTCTGCTGCATGCCCTGGAAGTAGTAGCTGGCCTTCTCCAGGCCCGTCGCCCCGCTCTGCAGATGGGCGAACCCGCGGTAGTCCGCCTTGGCGATGGCGTAGGTGTAGCCCTGCGGGACGTGGACGTTCAGGCCGAGCTGGCAGTTCTTCCGGAAGTCGGTGGGCTTCGAACCGACGCCGACCTGGGCCAGGTAGTTGCTGTAGGAGACGGTGAAGGCCGTGTTGTCGCCCGCCACGGCGACGGCCGCGGTCCCGGCCGGGCAGCCCGATCCGTTGACGGAGACCACGTCGATCTGGATTCTGCCCGGTGGCGGCGTGCCTTCGGCCGCCGTGGCCTGGGGGGAGAAGGCGGTGGCGACGAGTGCCACGGCCGCGGTGCCGATGAGTGCCGCTTTCCACATGGGGATGCCTCCAGCTGCTCCGCCGAGTGACTGCGCGAGACATGCCACCACTGCCAGGGGGTCATGTACAGGTCAGGTTGAGCCGATGTGGCCGGTCTCCGCCGGGCGGCCCCGCCGCGGCCTCCCCCCTGAGGCCCGGCCTTGCCTCCCCGGCCGCCCGGAGGGACCGTGGAAGGGACGTCCCGCGCTCCGACCGGCGCGGAACCCGAGCGCCGGGCGCGGCACGCCGTGCCGAAGGAGAACGCCATGCGTACTCTGCTCAGGGCCCGGCTGGACACCCCCGCCGCCAACGAGGCGATCAGGAACGGCACCATGGCCGACACCATGCGGGGCGTCCTGGACCGGCTCCGCCCCGAAGCCGCCTACTTCACCTGCATGGACGGCGGACGCACCTGCTTCCTGGTCTTCGAGATGCGGGAGCCCGCCGAAATGCCGGCACTCGTCGAGCAGTTCTTCCTCGGCATGGAGGCCGAGGTCGAACTGCACCCCGTCATGAACGCCGACGACCTGTGGGAGGGGCTCGGCGCGCTGTCTCAGGCGTGACCGTAACCCCGTAGCCCGTCCGCCAGTTCCTCCGCGTCGCCGTCCCGGAGCGCGGACAGCGCCTGCTGGAGCGCGAAGGTCCCGCGGACCGCCGCCACCCGGCCGGCCGCACCGCACAGGGCGGGGCCGGCCGACGCCACCACGCGCCGCAGGAACGCGTCGCCGTACGAGGCGGCGACGGCGGCCAGGTCCACGGCCGGGTCGCCGATCGCGGCCTCGTCCCAGTCGACCACCCCGCGCAGCACGGGGAGCCCGCCCTCCGTCTCCCACAGCACGTTCTCGCCGCCCAGGTCGCCGTGGACCAGGGCGCCCGACACGTACGGCAGCGCCTCGGCCGCCGCCAGCTCCCGCTCCGCCCGCGCCCGTCCGGCGGCGGACAGCAGCGGGAACAGCTCCGCGCGGACCCCGGACGCGAACCGGCGCCACTCGTCGCGGGGGGCCTCCGGCAGCTCCCCGCGCGGCCCCGGCTCCCCGCCCGCGCGGCCGAGCGCCGTCAGCAGCGCGGCGAACTGCCGGGCCGCGGCGTCGGCGGCCTCGGCCGGGCGAGCGCGGACGGCTCCAGCGGCGCGCCCGGCACCCGGGTGAGCACCAGGTGGGCCGGCCCGCCGGTGCCGTCCTCGACGCAGAGCGGCGACGGGACGGCGAACGGCAGGCCCGCCCGGCCGACCGCCCGCAGCACCGCCGCGCGGGCGGGGAGCCGGGCCGCCGCGGCCGGGGTGCGCGGGAGGCAGACCACCCGCCGCGCGCCGACCAGCACACGGTGGAACTGGCCCTCGTGCACGGCCGGTTCCATCCCGTCCTCGGCCGACAGCCGTGCCGCGAGCGCCGCTTGCCCATCGGAGGGGCGGACCGCCGTCACCTGTCACTCCCTCGTCAGGGCCGGTTGAACCGTACTTCCGGGTTGGCGCGCGTCGGGCCCGCGAGCAGCGGTTGCGGGATCCCCCGCAGATGCCGGTCGAAGAAGGCGGCGACGTAGGAGCGGGTGATGTCCAGCGACCGCCGGCCGGAGAGGCCGGAGCCCGGATACGGGGTCCCCGGCGGCAGCAACTGGTCGCCGAGGAAGGGGAAGTCGGAGAACGAGAAGTGGTCCGCGCCGGCCACCGTCAGCCACCGCTTCCAGCCATCCAGCCGACGCCACGCCTCGTCCCAGGACTTGTCCTCACCGCCCGGGCGGTGGATCCCGTCGTCGGTGCCGAGCATCATGAACGGCCGGCCGCCGAGCCCGCCGGGGGGTACCGCCCCCTGGAAGGAGCCGTCCATGTTCACACCGGCCCGCACCCGGGGATCGGCCGCCATGACGGCCGCCGCGGTCGCGCCGCCGAGCGAGTGCCCGGCCGCACCCACGCGCTGACGGTCGATCAGATCGGCGTGTTTCCAGGGTGAACGGGCCCCCGTCAGCCGGTCCAGGACGAAGGAGGCGTCCTTGGCCCGGTTGGCCACGGCCGCGTGGAAGTCCTTCTCCGTCCTGGCCTTCTCGCACGCCACGCAGGTCAGCATCCGGCCGCCGGGGAACAGCGTCCCCACCGACTCGTAGGCGTGGTCGATCGAGGCCACGACGTATCCCCGGCTCGCCAGGTCCTCGGCCAGGGCGGTGATGGTGTAGCGGGCGACGCTGAAGCCCGGGGAGAGCACCACCAGCGGATGGCGCCCGCCCACCGGGGGCGCGTCGACGCGGCTGTGCGTGCGCGTCGCGCTGAACCGTACCGCCGGTATGACCTTGTCCAGTTCACGGTTCTTCAGGAGCAGGCGGGCCTCCTCCGTGGTGGCGTACGGGGCGGTCGGGCCGACTCCGGGGCGTGCCGGGTAGGTGATGTCGACCATCAGCTCGCGGCCGTCCGCCTCCGGGACCCAGAGGTCCTTGCGGCCGTGGTCGACGAGGTGGAAGGTCGAACGGCCGACGGCGTACGGCCCGGTGGGGTCCGGGAGCCGGGGCGCGGTGCTCGCCTCCGGGGGAGCGGCGGTGACGGTGGCCGGTGTCCCGGGGGCCTCCGTGGCGGCGGAGGCGGCGGTGACGGTCGCGGTCAGGGGAAGCAGACAGGCGAGTGCGGCGGCCGAGGCCGCCCTGCGGAGTCTCGTCATGTCTGGACCCTAGGTCACAAGGTCCCTCCGGGGCAGCGGTTTTCCGCCGTCCGCCGGGCCCGGGGCGGCCCCGGCGGACGGGCCGTCACGGGGGCCGGGATGGATGCGGGGGCCAGCATTCCGGGCGTCGGAGGCTCGTGCGAAGATTCCGTGCCCGGTCCGTGTGGACCGGGTGACAAGGGGAAACTTCATGAAACCAACCACTCTCAGAGCAGCCGTCGGAGCCGTGCTGGCCATGGCCGTGCCGGCGGTGCTGGTGCCCGCCTCCGCCGCGAGCGCGGCGCCCAAGGCCGGTACGGTGGACAAGGCGACCATCGCCTCCTTCGGCCGGGCCGCGGACACCCTGCTGACCGAGCGCACGTCGGCGCTGCTCGACTCGGTGAAGACGCCGCGAATAGCCACCCAGCTCGACCGCAAGGTGCGGCTGGCCGCGGCCGCGGCCAAGACGGAGCAGGCCGGGCTGACCACCCTCCAGGCGCGCAAGAAGCGGCTCGCCGGGCTCCACGAGGCGTACACCAAGGCGGACACGCAGGTCACCGTGGACGGGACCAGCTCCGCCGGCGGCCGGGCGGTCGTGCGGCTCACCGAGACCACCACGCTCACGTACAAGAAGGTCCGCGGCGACGAGCCGGTCACGACCGGCTTCAAGGCCCGGCACGAGGCCCGCTTCACCGCCCGCCCGGGCGGCACCTGGGAGCTCACGGCCCTGACGACCGACGACGACGGTCCCCTCGCCATCAACGACCCCACGGTCCGGAAGCGCGTCGCCTCCCTCGGCCCCACGCCCAGCGCCCCCCGCGCCTCCACGGCGTGGACGAACCAGTCGGTGCCCAAGCGCGCCAAGGCCGGCGTCGACTACGCGGCCATGGCCGCGTACACCGAGAAGTACTGGCGGAACTACAACCCGTCCTACCGGAAGTTCAACGAGGCCGGCGGCGACTGCACCAACTTCCTCAGCCAGGCCCTGAAGGCCGGCGGCTGGAAGCCCGAGACCGGCCCGGCGGACGACTACCGCAAGTGGTGGTACGGCTCCTCCGACCAGTCCGACAGCTGGGTCGGCGTCAACGAGTGGTCGTGGTACGCGCTCAACTCCAAGCGCGTCACCAGCCTGGCCAACGTCTACCAGCTCGAGGTCGGCGACGTCATGCAGATGGACTTCGACGGTGACGGGTCGAAGGACCACTCCATGATGGTGACGTACCGCAGCCGGTACGGCCTCCCGTACCTCACGTACCACTCCACCAACACCTACCGGAAGTCGGTCGCGAGCATCATCGCGTCCTACCCGGACGCGGTCTACTACGCCTACCGCACCTGACCGGTGCCGCCGCGCGGCGGGCGGGCACCGCTCGCCGCGCGGCCGGGAGGTGGGCCCGGTCCGGTTTCCCCGGCCGGACCCACTGGTCTCCCCGCGCCCTGACCACCCATGGATTATGCCGCTTTTGATGGTGAATGTCCGAATGGAGACAGGGTGGGGGGAAGTCGAAGCAGTGGCCCCTGTGATACTGGGGCCGGAATGTGTGTTTTGGTGCCAGGGGGTACGAAGGTGTCGAAGAGGACCATGCAGCGTGCGACGGCCCTGGTCGCCGCGGCCACTGTCGCACTCGGCCTGTCGGGCTGCGACTCCGGGGGAGACTCCGGCGGGAAGGGCGGCGGAAAGGATTCCTCGGCGTCGCCCTCGCGGAGCGCGTCGCAGGACTCCGCCTCCGCCCACAAGAGCCGGCCGCAGAACCGCCGCAAGCCGGAGGAGAAGTGGGACGGCAAGGTCAAGGTGCTCGGCGACGGCTCCACGTCCTACACCGGCCCCCAGCCGAAGCAGCCGAAGCCCGAGAAGCTGAAGCCGGGGGAGAAGCCCCCGCAGTTCGTCGTCTTCTCCTGGGACGGCGCCCTGGAGGGCGACGACCACCTCTTCTCGCACTTCCGCGAGGTCGCCAAGGAGAACAACGCCACCATGACGTTCTTCCTCACCGGCACCTATCTGCTGCCCAAGTCCAAGGCGACCCTGTACAAGCCCCCGCAGCACAAGCCGGGCGAATCCGCGATCTCCTACGCGACGGACGCCCACATCCGGGACACCCTCCAGCAACTCCGCGGGGCCTGGCTCGACGGCAACGAGATCGGCACGCACTTCAACGGCCACTTCTGCGGCAAGAAGGGCGGCGGCGACTGGAGCGAGACGGAGTGGAAGAGCGAGATCGAGCAGGCGTACTCCTTCGTCCAGCACTGGAAGACGAACACCGGCTACAAGGACCTGCCGCCGCTCCCCTTCGACTACGAGAAGGAGCTGGCCGGCGGCCGGGCGCCGTGCCTGGAGGGTCAGAAGAACCTGCTCAAGGCGGCGCGGCAGTTCGACTGGCGCTACGACGCCAGCTCGCCCGGCGACTTCCAGATATGGCCGTCCCAGATCGACGGCATATGGAACTTCCCGCTACAGCTCCTGCCCTACCCCAAGAGCGAGAAGCAGGTCCTGTCCATGGACTTCAACTTCCTCTACAACCAGTCCGGTGACAACACCGAGGGCGACCCGAAGAAGTACGCCGAGTGGCGGAAACTGACCCGGGACGGCTACCTCAACGGCTTCGAGCGCGTCTACCACGGAAGCCGGGCGCCGCTGTTCATCGGCAACCACTTCGAGGACTGGAACGGCGGCATATACATGAAGTCCATAGAGGACGTCGTGAAGTCCGTCTGCAAACGCGACGGCGTCCGCTGCGTCTCCTTCAAGCAACTGGCCGACTGGCTGGACGTCCAGGACCCGGACGTCCTGGCCCGGCTGCGCGGGCTCGACCCGGCGCAGTCCCCGGACTGGAAGTCGATCGTGAAGTAGACGTCGGATCCGGCCCGGGGCCGTCATGGGGCCGCCCCGGGCCCCGGCGTCGCCTACGGGGCGAGCGCCGCCAGTGCGCCCGCCACCGGCGCGGGGTCGAGCGGGCCGATGGGGGGCGGCCGGGAAGTCGAGGACTTGGAAGCGGTTGCGGGGCGTGCGGGCATCCGCCTCCGCGATCATCCGGTCCTGGAGCTTCGTGGCGGTCGTCCGGTCCTTGCCGAAGCGCTGGTACGACTCCGGCACAAAGGCCTGCGAGCCGTGCGGGGGGAGATCGACGGCGACCACGCGGTGGCCGCGCAGGCTCAGCTCCTGCGCGACGGGCGGCCAGTACGCTCCCGCGCTGTGCGTGCCGTGGACGAGTACGCAGGTGCACGGCCCGGTCCGGCCCCGCCTGCCGCCGCCGTCGCTCAACTTCCGCGGGGCCGCGGTCGAGCAGCGGGCCGGTGGCGCGGGCGCGGACCCGTCCGCTTCAACCTCCTGGCCCTGCGGGGATGCCCTCCGGTCCGGGAGTGTGCAGGCTGGTCCTCGGACCGGCCACGGCCGGACTCGGCGCGAAGGGCATCCCATGGGCAGGACACATGAGACCGGCTCCGACGCGGGCGGGCCCGCGCGGCTGCTCGCGCGCCTGGCGGTGCTCGCGGCGGTCGGCTCGCTGGCCGTTCTCGTGCCGGCACTGGGCGAGGGCGGGCTGGTGGTCGTCGGGGCCGGGCTCCTCGGGCTGATCATCTGTGCCGTGGGTGCGTGGTGGTTCGTGGCGTACCGTGGCCCGGCGCGGCTGCTCGGCGCGCTCCTCGCGGTGGCCGCGCCCGTCGCCGTCCTCGTCCTCTTCGCCCACGACGGTCTCTGGCTGACGGCGCTGATCCTGGTCCTGTGCTGGGGCGTGGCATTGGCCTGCGCCCGGGAGGCGCTGCGCAGATCGTCTCGGGAGCGGTGGATGCGGGCGGCTCCCGCGTCCCGGCCGGAACATCCGGTCCTGATCATGAATCCGAAGTCCGGGGGAGGGAAGGTCGGCCGCTTCGCCCTGGCCGAGCGGGCGCGGGAGCTCGGCGCGCGGGTGATCCTGCTCGACCCGTCGGCGCCGGCCGACGTCGCCGAACTGGCCCGCGGTGCCGTGGCGGACGGCGCGGACCTGCTCGGCGTCGCGGGCGGCGACGGCACCCAGGCCCTGGTCGCGGCGGTCGCCGCCGAGCACGACCTGCCGTTCCTCGTGGTCTGCGCCGGCACCCGCAACCACTTCGCGATGGACCTCGGCCTCGACCGCTCCGACCCCTCCCGCTGCCTCGACGCCCTGACCGACGGCGAGGAACTCCGCGTCGACCTCGGCGACGTCGCGGGCCGGGCCTTCGTCAACACCGTCTCCTTCGGGGTCTACGCCGACATCGTGCAACGGCCCGAGTACCGCGACGACAAGGCGGGCACGGCGCTGGCCCGCACGCCGGACCTCCTGCTCGGCGAGGGCGTAGGACGCCTGCGGGCGCGGGCCGACGACACCCGGCTCTCGTCCCAGCAGGCACTGCTCGTCAGCAACAACCCCTACGCCTCACCCGACGCGCTCAGTAGCGGTGCCCGCCGGCCCCGGCTCGACGGCGGCGAACTGGGAGTGATCGGCATCCGCGTCGAAGACGCGGCACAAGCGGCCGACCTGGCCGTCCGGGGCACCTGGTCCCCAGGACTGACGGTGCTCACCGCCCGGAGGGTCGAGGTGACCGCGGAGACGGACGAGATCCCCGTGGCGATCGACGGGGAGGCGTTGCGCATGCCCACCCCGGTCGTGTGCACGCTGCGCCGGGGCGCGCTGCGGGTCCTGGTGCCACGCGACCGCCCGGGCGTCGTCGTACCTCCGCCACCGGTGAACTGGCGGCGGATCGTCGACCTGGCATTCGGCCGTACCGACGTCCGGGGCAGGGAGCCCCGGGGGTGACGCGTGCCCTCGAGGGAGCGCGGAGAGAGCGGCTGCCCGCGCCGTGTCTTCGACGCGGATGCCGACGATCCCCGGCCCGCCGCCGTCGAGCCGGGGCCGACGGCCGGAATGCGGCCGCGGGCGGGGGAACCTAGCATCGCCCTGTACACGCCGAGGCCAGGGAGTTCATCCTCATGGAACCGTCGACGGCATCCGCCGGGCCCGCGGCGCGGCGAACCGATCACGCCGCGGCCGGGCAGGGAGTCTCCGCCTACAACAGCGTCGCGCAACTGCAGACCGATCTCTGGTGGTCGATCGCGGACACCGCCCGCAGACTGGCGGCGCCCGGCCTCGGCGCCGCCGAGCGGGCCGAGGCGCAGGCGGTCCTCGACCGGACGCTCGCGGACGTCGAGGTGCTCGCCGCCTACTTCAGCCGTCCCGGGCGGCAGGTGGCCGAAACGCTGCGCGGGCAGGCATCCGAGTCGTACCTCGAACTGAGCCGGACGGCGGAGCGGATCGGCCGCGGCCTGATCGGCGACGTGCCGATCCCGACGGCCGCCGTGACGGGGACGGAGGACGGGAGCGCCGACGCGACGCGCCCCGCCCAGGACCGGCGCCCCCGGTTCGACGTGCTGGTGGTCGCCGATCTCTCCGAGGCGGAGGAGACGAGGATCCGCCGCGAGCTGCGTGCGGTGCGCCGTCGCGAGGACGCGTTCGTGTACGACATCGTCGCGGTGCCCAGCTTCGTCGACGCGACGGTGGCGATCCTCGTCAACCCGTGGATCCAGGCGGTCGTGGTCAGGCCCGACTTCCGCAACCGTTCGGCTGCCGACCTGACGTGGCTGCACCAGCTCGTGCCCCCGGCCGGCCATCCGGACCTCGACTGCTTCACCGCGGCGGAGCGAGCCCGCGCACTGGCCCGGCAGGTACGCGAGGTACGGCCGGAGGTGGACCTCCACCTCGTCGAGCAGGCGTCGGTCGAACAGCTCACGGCGCAGGTCGGGCGGGAGTTCGACTCGGTCTTCCTCCAGCAGGAGGACGTCCTGGACCTGCACCTGACGATTCTGCGCGGGGTCGCCCGGCGGTACCGGACGCCCTTCTACTCGGCCCTCCTCGACTACGCCCGCAAGCCGGCCGGGGTGTTCCACGCGATGCCGGTGTCGCGCGGGAACTCGGTGGTCCGCTCGCCGTGGATCCACGACATGTGCGACTTCTACGGGCTGAACATCTTCCTGGCCGAGACATCGGCGACCGCCGGGGGACTGGACTCGCTCCTCGAACCACAAGGCGCGATCAGGGAGGCGCAGGACCTGGCCGCGCGCGCCTTCGGTGCGCGGCGGACCTACTTCGTGACCAACGGGACCTCCACCGCGAACAAGATCGTCACTCAGGCCCTCGTGGCCCCGGGCGATGTCGTCCTGGTGGACCGCAACTGCCACAAGTCGCATCACTACGCGCAGGTGCTGGCCGGTTCGAACGTCGCCTACCTCGACAGCTACTCGATCGACGCCTACTCCATGTACGGCGCGATCCCGCTGGCCGACATCAAGCGGACCCTGCTGACCTACCGGCGCGAGGGCAGGCTCGACCGGGTCGCCCTGATCTCGCTCACCAACTGCACCTTCGACGGCGTCGTGTACGACGTGGAACGGGTGATGGCCGAGTGCCTCGCGATCAAGCCCGACCTGGTGTTCCTCTGGGACGAGGCCTGGTTCGCGTTCGCCCGCTTCCACCCGGTCTACCGGCGGCGCACCGCCATGGCGGCCGCGGCCCGGCTGACCGAGCGCTTCGGTACGGCGGAGTACCGGAGGGAGTACGAGCGGCACCGGGAGCGGATCCGGGGCATGACGGACGACGAGCTGGTGCGGGAGCCGCTGCTCCCGGACCCGGACGAGGTGCGGATCCGCGCGTACGCCACGCAGTCGACGCACAAGACCCTGACCTCACTGCGCCAGGGATCGATGATCCACGTCTACGACGACGACTTCGTCCGGCGGAGCGAGGAGGCGTTCCACGAGGCGTATATGACCCACACCTCGACCTCTCCGAACTACCAGGTGCTGGCATCCCTCGACGTCGGCCGGCGGCAGGTCGAGCTGGAAGGCTTCGAGCTGGTCGCGCGACAGGTCGAGATCGCCATGACACTCCGTGACCGGATCGCGGAACACCCTCTCCTCGCACGGTACTTCACCGTGCTCTCCAGCGGCGACCTGATCCCGGACGAGTACCGGCCGTGGGGCACCGAGTGCCCTGTCCGTGCCGGGCCGGTGGCGATGGAAGAGGCATGGGGCGTCGACGAGTTCGTCCTCGACCCGTGCCGGGTGACCATCGAGATCTCGGCGACCGGCATCGACGGCGACACCTTCAAACGCGTGCACCTGATGGACCGTTGGGGAATCCAGGTCAACAAGACCACGCGCAACACGGTCCTGGCCATGACGAACATCGGCACGACCCGCACCGCCGTCGCCCGGCTGCTGAGGGCGCTGATCGGGATCGCGGAGGAACTGGAGACCGCCACCGGCCGGATGACGCCCGAGCGGAAGCGCGCCTTCGATCTCCGGGTCCGTCAACTCGCCCAAGACCACCCGCCCTTGCCGGACTTCTCGCGGTTCCACGCCACGTTCCGCGCCGACCCCGCCGGTGCCGCGGCCGACGGGGACATGCGCAGGGCCTACTACATGGCGTACCGGGAGGAGTTGTGCGAGTTCGTGCCGGCCGACGAGGCACGACGCCGGGTCGACGCCGGGCTGCCGGTCGTGTCGGCCATCTTCGTCACCCCGTACCCGCCCGGCTTCCCGATCCTGGTCCCGGGACAGGAGTTCAGCGAGGACATCCTCGACTTCATGGACGCCCTGGACACCAAGGAGATCCACGGATACGACCCGGTGCGGGGCTACCGGGTGTTCGTGCCGTCGTCACTGGCGGGCGGGAGCGGCGGCACCCCCCGGCAACCCGACGGGAACGGCAGGCCGGCGACCGAACGGCCCTGACGCGCGTGAAGACCCGGCCGGAGGGCCCATGAACCAGGAGCCGACGGCGGCGGGCGCGCCGCCACCCGGTGACGGCCGGCGGCGCGAGGCCGGCGCACAGCCTGCGACGTGGCACACCACCCTGCCCGGCGCCTGCGGAGCGCTGCTCCTCGCGTGTCTGTCCTTCACCCCGTCGCTCCTGCCGCGCGCCGGGATCCTCCAAGGGGTGATCTCCGGGATCCTCGCCGCGATCGGTTACGCGCTCGGTGTGACCGCCGCGTGGATCTGGCGGGCCTTCGCCGACCGCGGACCGCGTCCCGCGCGACGCCGGTCCTGGCGGATCTTCCTCGTCACCGCACTCGTCCTGCTCGGCACCGCGTTCGGCCTCGGGCAGTACTGGCAGCACCGGATCCGCCGGCTGCTGGGCGTCACGGACCACAGCCGGCTCCAGACGATCGCCATGCCCCTGGTGGCGCTCGTCCTGTTCTGGATCATCCTGCTGGCCGCCCGCGGTATCCGCCGGGCCCACCGCTGGACGGTCCGCCTCCTTCGCCGCTGGACCGGCGAGCGGGCCGCGAAGGCGGTCGGCGGAATCCTCGTGGCCGTCGTGTTCGTCCTGCTCTTCAGCGGTCTGCTCCTCGACGGTCTGGTCGCCGCCGCGAACCAGGCGTTCTCGCTCCGCGACAGGCGGACCGAGGAGGGGGTGCGCCGACCGGTGACCGCCCTGCGATCAGGCGGCCCCGGCTCGCTCGTGCCGTGGGACTCGCTGGGCAGGAACGGGCGCGCCTTCGCGGCCGGAGGCCCTTCGGCCGTCGAGATCGAGCGGTTCACCCACCGCCCGGCACAGGAGCCCGTCCGCTCGTACGCGGGGCTCCACACGGCGGACGACACCGAGACCCGGGCCGCCCGCGCGGTCGCCGACCTGCGCCGCGCCGGCGGGCTCCGGCGCCACAACCTCCTCGTCATGACGACGACCGGCAGCGGCTGGGTCGATCCCGCCGCCGTGGACGGCTTCGAGTACCTCACCGGCGGCGACTCCGCGACCGTGGCGCTCCAGTACTCCTACCTGCCGTCGTGGATGTCGTACCTCGTCGACCGGTCCAAGGCCCGCGAGGCGGGCCGCGAACTCTTCGACGCGGTCTACGACGCCTGGTCCAAGCTCCCGGCCGACAGCAGGCCACGGCTGTACGTCGCGGGTGAGAGCCTTGGGTCGTTCGGCGGGGAGACCGCCTTCAGCGGGGAGTACGACCTCCGCAACCGCACCCAGGGCGCGCTCTTCGTCGGCCCGCCCAACTTCAACGCCCTGTTCCGGGAGTTCAGCGATCACCGCGAGGCCGGCAGCCCCGAGATCCAGCCGGTCTACAAGAACGGGCGCACCGTGCGCTTCGCCTCCGATGCCGCGGTGGCCGCCCCGCCGTCGCACACACCGTGGGAGGGCACCCGGGTGCTGTACCTCCTGCACGCTTCGGACCCCATCGTCTGGTGGAGCCCGCGACTGATGTACGCGGAGCCGGACTGGATCGGCGAAGCTCCGGGCCACGACGTACTGGAGAGCATGTTCTGGGTCCCCTTCGTGACGTTCTGGCAGGTGACCGCCGACCTCCCGTTCGCCACCGGGGTACCCGACGGCCACGGCCACACCTACCGGGCCGCGTACGCCGACGGCTGGAACGCCGTCCTGCGCCCCTCCGGCCTCACCGACCGGGACCTCGCCCGCCTCCGGGACATCCTGCGGTAGGAACCGGGCTCGTCGTGGGTGAGCGGCGGCAGGAGTCCGAAGCGGTGGCCCTGGTCCTCAAGCCGGACCGCACTTCTCCGCCGCCAGGTCGCGCAGGGCGGCCGGGCCGGCGCGGACCTGACACAGGGCCGGCGCAGGCCGCCTGCCCGCCCCGGAACCGGGGATCGGGAACACCCGCTCACCTTGTTCTTTAACCCCTGGCGTCGAAATGTGCCTCGAACTGGGTCGCTGACCTGAGCATTCGTCGGACGCTGAGGCGGCCTCCGCCTGATCATGT